>LSFY01000001.1:295000-1855173 GCA_001584565.1 Alkalithermobacter thermoalcaliphilus JW-YL-7 = DSM 7308
ACCATAAAGAAGATTCTTCTAAACGAGAAATACATCGGCGATGCCCTGTTGCAGAAGACTTTCACAGTGGATTTTCTTACAAAGAAACGAGTCAAGAATGAAGGTCATGTCCCGCAGTATTATGTTGAAAATAGCCATGAGGCGATCATACCAAAGGAACTTTTTTTACAGGCTCAGGAAGAGCTTCATCGCAGAAGTAATATTTACACAGGTGCAGACAAGAATAAAAGAATTTATAGTAGTAAATACGCTTTGAGTACCATAACCTTCTGTGGAGATTGTGGTGACATATACAGACGGGTCTATTGGAATATTCACGGTAGAAAAGAATTTGTTTGGCGATGCGTTACAAGAATTGAGCAAGGCCCTGAGGTGTGTAAGAACCGAACGGTAAAAGAAGCTGAATTATATGATGCAGTAATGACTGCCATTAACAGATTGCTTGCCGGTGGGGACAACATGATAAGAATACTGGAAGAGAATATACATGCGATAATCGGTGATACCACGGAATATAAGATTTCAGAGATTAACACCTTGCTTGAAGAAAAGCAGAAGGAACTAATCAGCCTTGCTAATAAAGGAAAAGATTTTGAATCCCTTGCAGATGAGATTGAAGAGTTGCGTGAAAAGCGTCAGACCCTTCTTGTGGAAGATGCATCCTTAAGTGGTGAGAATGAGCGGATCAACGAACTGATAGAATTTATACGCACCAACAAATATCGGACTTTACTATATGATGATACGCTTGTAAGGAAGATCATCCAAAATGTTACGGTGTATGATGACCACTTTGTAATATGCTTTAAATCAGGCATTGAAATTAAAGTATGAAAAACGGACCCCAATAGCCCATGACTCTAGAGTAGAGTTGTGGGTTTTCTTTTGTAGTCTAATTAGTTAATACAAATTAGTATAAGAAGTTTTTATGGAACACTACCGTCGAGTAAGGTTCATTAATTGGCAGTATTAATTCAGTTATAGATTGATTTTTATATAAATGTGGTATACAACGTTGTTATGAACATTGTATGAGAGGGTGATTATTATGGATGTAAATGAGTTGCTGGAACTTGCTATAAAGGAGACAGATAATGTTTTGGCTGGAGAGGTGTTTCTTGTAAAAGATTTGTTTAAAGGTTACGAATGGAATCGGATTGTTGTTAAAGATAGACTTTTGTTAGGAACACTATTTTTAAACTATGTTCACAAAAACGAATCTGATCTGATGGCAATTGAAAAAACTTCATCTCACCAGCAAAGGTATAAAAAGATTATAAAATAATTATGAGACAAAAATACAATTGAAATTTATAAGTGAGGCGATGCTTAAATCATAGAAGCATAATTAGCATAAAGAAAGGATGACTACATTGAATGTGATTGTTTCAAAATTTAAAGAAGTGCTTTTTTCTGTTCTTCCAATTACATTATTGGTTTTAGTATTAAATTTTACTGTTTCTCCGATAGACACAACATTAATTATTCGATTTCTTATTGGTTCTTTTTTCGTGGTATTAGGTCTGACCATTTTTTTGATAGGAGTAGACATTGGTATTACTCCGCTTGGAGGGTTAACAGGAACATCACTTGCTAGATCAAACAAGCTATGGATTGTGTTGATCGCAGGATTAATACTTGGGTTTTTTATATCAATAGCGGAGCCGGGTTTAATGGTTCTTGCGAATCAAGTCAATCTAGTGACATCAGGTCAAATATCCGGAATTAGTATACTTATTATTGTGTCAATAGGGTTAGCAATAATGCTATCACTGGGTTTTTTAAGAGTTTTATACAATGTCCCTTTATATAAAGTGCTTTTTGCTTTATATTTAATCATTTTTGGATTAGCAATTTTTGCGTCACGTGAATTCTTGGCGATATCTTTTGATGCATCCGGATCAACAACAGGAATACTAGCAGTACCATTTATTTTATCCTTATCAGTGGGTATATCAAAGCTAAAAAAGGATAGTAAGGCATCAGAAAAAGATAGTTTTGGTTTGGTTGCCATCGCGTCAACTGGTGCAATTATGTCCGTATTGCTCTTAGACATATTTTCAAAAACAAATGAATTCTCTGCGGGGCTTGATTCAGGAATTTCTGATTCAAATTCAATCATTAGACCATTTATAGATATAATCCCTAATTACTTAATGGAAAGTTTTATGGCGATATTACCATTATTAGTAATATTATTAGTTTTGCAGAAAATATCTTTTAAACTAAAGAAAAAAGAACTTCGAAAACTACTTACGGGATTTGCATTTGCATTTACAGGTTTGCTTATATTCCTAATAGGTGTAAATGCAGGTTTTATGGATGTAGGAACAAGCATTGGTAATAATTTGGCTTTATTGGATAATAAAGCTTATATCATAATCATTGGATTTGTTCTTGGAGTTGTAACCATTTTAGCAGAACCAGCTGTTTATGTTTTAACTCACCAGATTGAAGATGTAACAAGCGGTTACGTAAAGAGAAAAGCAGTTCTAATTTCGCTGGCAATTGGAGTTGGTTTTGCCGTTGCTTTATCGGTTATACGTGTATTAGTGCCTGCGATACAGTTATGGCATTACTTGCTACCAGGGTACATCATATGTCTGTCAATGATGTTTTTTATACCAAAGCTCTTTGTAGGAATTGCATTTGATGCTGGTGGGGTGGCTACTGGTCCTATGACTGCAACTTTTATTTTGGCATTTATACAAGGGGCAGCACATGCTTTTGAGGGGGCGGATCTAATGGTTGATGGCTTTGGAATGATTGCGATGGTTGCCATGACACCAATTATCACCTTAGAAGCTTTGGGCTTGGTGTTTGCTATAAAATCAAAAACAAAAGGAGTTGAAAAGAGGGATGACTAATTATAACAGTATACCGATTTTTGAATTAATATATGTAGTTGTTAACTATGGAATGGGTAGCAGGATATTACAGAAGGCAAAAGAACATGGTATTTCTGGTGGGACCATTTTCCTTGGAAAGGGAACTATAAATAATTCCCTGTTAAATTTCTTATCTTTATACGATGAAAGAAAGGAAATAGTCTTATTGGGAACAGATAACCATACTGCAGACCATGCTTTAGTTGAACTAAACAAAGAATTCAAGTTTGAAAAACCAAATCATGGTATTGTCTTTACCACAAGTGTTTATGAAATTGTAGGATCTAGGTGTTATAGATCTGAAGAAAACGAAGAAGGAAGAGGTGTTAATAAGCTAATGTATCAAAATATTATAACAATTGTTAATAGAGGTAAAGCTGAGGAAGTAATTGAAGCAGCAAAAGCTGCTGGCTCAAAGGGCGGCACAATAATTAATGCAAGAGGCTCGGGGGTAAATGAAACGAGTAAATTATTTAATATGGATATAGAACCTGAAAAAGAAATAGTTATTATCCTATCAAAAGAAGATATTACTGAGGCTATTGTAACGTCAATACGAGAAAAACTTGAAATTGATAAGCCAGGTAATGGGATCATTTTTATTCAAAATATAAACAAAGCTTACGGTATTTATGAGTAATAGATGTTTAAGAAGTGCAGAGATGATAATCGAATTGATATGCTCCTTTATATGAATGCTTAGATAAAGGAGCATTATCTAGCTTTTAGAAAGAGTTAAAAGATTGGATAGTGAATTAGAATCTTACTCCGGTATTTATTAGCGGTTGATTTGTTCCCACAAACGACAGTCAATATTAGATATGTTTCCAAGAACGAGACTTAATAAAAATGGGGTTTGAAACAATGAATTTGACAGCTATAAAATCATCTCAAAACACGTTGAGTGTGTGGTATTGATGTCAAGGGTTGAGAAATAGAAAGTTTAAAAGGCTTGAAATAAAGGCTCTTTGTCAATAGTTGGGGTAGGATTGACATCAATCCTGCTCCATTGCTATATTTGAACCTATTTTAATATAGCTATAGAGTTTTGCATGTTTTTGGGTACACTAAATAAACCTAACTAATTAGTAATTTATCGATAGAATTAAAGTGCACTTGTAAATAAATCTCCTTTCTATATGATATAAAAATTTAAAAATTGCTGTTAATATTAATTTTAATGTGTATAATTTTATTAGATAAAAGAGTTGGTAAAACCTCGACCGTATAAATGAGGAGTTAAAAGAGCGTTTAGAGTAGCCAAGTTGCTACTCTATTTTTATATACTCTTAAGTCTTGTTCTATATCATACAATATGTGTGGGAGATATATTTCTAAAATTGATAAAGTAAAGGTAAATAACATCATAACAGTATCAACAATTCAGTATTGAGATAATTTCTAAAGGTTTTTTTCATAGACTATAGAATGATAATATTACAAAACAGAGTAAACAATAAAAATATCAGGAGGAGAAATTATGGAAAAGGGATATATTCATGTTTATACAGGAAATGGAAAAGGAAAAACAACTGCTGCATTTGGATTGGCATTGAGAGCTGTATGTGCAGGAAAAAAGGTTTATATAGGACAGTTTGTAAAGGGTATGAAATATAGTGAAACAAAGGCAGAGAAATATTTGACTGGATTAAAGATAGAACAACTCGGAAGAAGCTGCTTTATAGAAAGGGAGCCTGAAAAGGAAGATATCGATGCTGCTAAGAGTGGACTTGAAAAGTGCAGGAAAATACTAACTGAAGGAAAATACGATATCGTGATACTTGATGAGATAAATATAGCTTTATTTTTTAAGCTAATTACTGTTAAAGAAGTTTTAGATATGCTAGAAAAAAGGGCACCACATGTTGAAGTTATTCTCACGGGACGATATGCTCCACAAGAAATAATAGATGTAGCAGATTTAGTAACCGAGATGAAGGAAATAAAACATTATTATAATAAAGGGGTAATAGCTAGAGAAGGAATTGAAAACTAATAAAGTAATCATAATTTAAAAATAAGGGCTATTTATTAAAAGTTATTTAACAACTAGTGTTGGTGAGAAAAATAAGCAACTTATTTAGTATATAATTATTGAGAGACATTTGACATTACCTCTAGGGATATTCTTTGGGCGATTATATTTTACCAGAGTTTTGTCACTTGTCTCTTTTTTGTAAGAGAATAGGTATTATTAAAGTATTAAATAAATTATGAGGAGGAATTTTTATGGGGAACAATATTAACCAATTTTCGAAAGGGTTTTTGTGGGGAGGAGCAGTCGCAGCTAATCAATGTGAAGGAGCATGGAATGTAGGCGGTAAAGGTATTAGTATAGCAGATGTTGCTACAGCAGGTGCTTTAGATAAGCATCGTGAATATACTGATGGAGTCATAGAAGGGAAATACTATCCATCACATGAAGCTATTGACTTTTATCATCGCTATAAAGAAGATATTGCATTATTTGCTGAAATGGGGTTTAAATGTTTCAGAACTTCAATCGCTTGGACAAGAATTTTTCCAAATGGCGACGAAATAGAACCAAATGAAGAGGGCTTAAAATTTTATGATAACCTCTTTGATGAATGCTTAAAATATGGGATTGAACCAGTGGTTACAATTTCTCACTATGAAATGCCCTATGCATTAGTTGAGAAATATGGCGCTTGGAGAAATCGTAAATTAGTAGATTTCTATGTAAACTACTGTAAAGTAATATTCACTCGATATAAAGATAAGGTTAAGTATTGGATGACTTTCAATGAAATAAATGTAGTTTCTCTACATCCCTTTATTTCAGCAGGAATCAAAATCAAAGATGGTGAAAAAAGAGAGGAAGTGTGTTATCAAGCAGCTCATCATCAATTTCTAGCAAGTGCAAAAGCAGTAAAGTTAGGCCATGAAATAAATCCTGATTTCAAAATTGGATGCATGATACTCTATCCACTTGTTTATCCAGAAACATGTAATCCAAAGGATGTGCAAGCTGCAAATGAAATGATGGATAAGCATTACTTTTTTTCTGATGTACAAGTTAGAGGATACTATCCGAGTAAAATGAAACGTTACTTTGAAATCAATAACATAAACATCCACATGGAAGAAGGGGATGAAGAAATATTAAGAGCTGGTAAGGTAGATTTTATAGGATTCAGTTATTATATGTCATTGGTAGCTACTTCAAAGACAATAAAAGGAGATAATACTACATCTGGAAACATGCTAGGTGGAGTTGAAAATCCTTACTTAAAAGCATCTGATTGGGGATGGCAAATCGACCCAGAAGGTCTTAGAATTTCTCTAAATAATCTTTATGATCGATATCAAGTACCGTTATTTATTGTGGAAAATGGTTTAGGTGCTGTGGATAAAGTTGAGGAAGATGGTTCTATTTGTGATGATTATAGAATTGACTATTTAAGAAAACATATTATAGAAATGAAGAAAGCAGTCACTATAGATGGGGTAGACCTTGTTGGGTACACACCCTGGGGGTGCATCGACTTAATCAGTGCAAGTACAGGTGAAATGAAGAAACGTTATGGATTTATATATGTTGATAAAGATAATGAGGGTAATGGAACTTTAAAAAGGTATAAAAAGAAGAGTTTCTATTGGTACAAAAATGTTATTGCAACTAATGGAGAAGAGTTATAGACTACATTATTTCTTATCTGTAAACAAAGTTTTTGGAAAAAACAGCATATTCAAATTATATTAGAGGGAGAGTAAGAAATTTTATCTGCACTTGATGGTAATTATAGATTTATTTGTGATGAGGATGTTGAAGAAGTAGATGCATCAATTATTAGTTCATGGTTTAGTGCTGTTGCTGAAAAGCCTGTGATTTCCTCATAATGATATAAAAATTCTAAGAAATTGTTGTTAATATTAATTTTAATGTGTATACTAATGTCGGATAAAAGAGTCGATAAAACCTCGACCGTATAAATGAGGAGTTAAAAGAGTATGTAGAGTAGCCAAGTTGCTACTCTATTTTTATGTACTCTTAAGTCTTGTTCTATATCATACAATATGTGTGGGAATAGCTTGGCAAAAGCCAAGCTATTTTTGTTACCAAAAAACGAGTGATTTCATAAAATACATTTAGGAATACAATATATAACTTTCAAATTAGGAAGTTAAATAGGGTTGTGATTTTAAAAAATCAAAGGGGTGAAAATATATATGAAAATATTTCAAAAGAATTTAATAGCTTTTTTTATGATAATTGTTTTAATGCTTGTAATGGGTGTTAGCACTATAGTAAATTTTAAACAAATTGAAGAAAGAAATAGATACATTTATGAAGGTAAGGACAATATAGCTTTTTTTATAGAAAGGGAAGTAGATCATTTGAGGTGGTTAAATAACTTATCAAATATGTTTATTTATGGGCAAATCCCTAATTTAGATGATCATATGCAGTGTGATTTAGGCAAATGGTACTACGATCATAAGCCAAAAGAACATTATAAAGATATTTTCGTTGCTTTAGAAAAAGCTCATATCCAGGTGCATAGCAGTGGATATAGGGTAGTAGAACTTTTTGAAAGTGGAGATATACAAGAATCTATACGAGTGTTTCAAAATGAAACTAAGCCAGCAATATTAGAAGTACAAAATTATCTGAGTAAATTGCAGGAAGTACAGATACAAGATGCAAACTTACTTATAGAAGAAATTGAGATTTTACAGGCAAGACGAATCATTATTACTATTGTATTAATAATTATAGCAGTGCTAGGAGCATTAGGTATTGCACTAATACTAAACAGACAAATTGTAACACCAATTGTTGCGATTACTAATGTTTTAAAAAAATTAGGAAATCTTGATTTTTCTTTTGATAGAAATGATCCAGCAGTAAAATACCTAAGTAGAAAAGACGAAGTGGGTTTAATGGTTAATTCGGTTAAAGAAATGAAGGATAATGTAGTAGATTTTATATCTAAGACTACAGATGCAGTTAAATCAGTAAATATAAACTCAGAATCTTTAGCTGCAACATCAGAAGAAATGTCAGCATCATCTCAGGAATTATCATCAACTATACAACAGATAGCCCAAGGTGCTACAAATCAAGCTCAAGATTTAACTGATATTGTTCAAGCAATGAATGATATTACTAGTAGTATTGAATTTTCTTACAAAAAACTAGAACAAGTATCATATGAAACAAAAGAAACTGCACATAAAGCTGATATTGGAAAAGCAGAGATTAATAATTTAGAAACATCTATACATGATGTTGAGAAAGCCTTTAATATTGTCGCTGAAAAAATAGAAACATTAGCTAATTCTGTAAAACAAATCGGTGGAATAACAGGAATGATTTCTTCTATATCTGAACAAACAAATCTTTTAGCACTTAATGCAGCGATTGAAGCAGCAAGAGCTGGAGAGGCAGGTAGAGGTTTTGCTGTTGTAGCAGATGAAATCAGGAAATTAGCAGAAGAATCTAAAAAATCAGCAGAAAAAATCACTAATTTAGTTTTATCTACTACTCAAGATACTGATGAAGTAATTAGTACTTCTTCTAAAGTAAAAGGTTTTGTAACTGAACAAGTAGATATTTTAGGGAATACATTAAAATCCTTTGAAGAAATATTAGGCTCCATAGAAAAAATAGCTCCTTATATGGAAGAAACTTATAAGATTATGGAAGAAGTTGTAGAGAAAAAGGATGTTGTTATTCAAAGAGTAGAAAATACTAGTTCAGTAGCACAGGAAAATTCTGCAGCAACAGAACAAATAGCAGCATCATCTCAAGAACTTACAGCTTCTAGTGAAGAAGTAGCATCAACAGCTCAAAATTTAAGCCAAATTTCTACAGATTTAATGGAAACTGTAAATCGATTTAAAGTATAGGGTTAAGAAGAAAGTTATTAATAAAGTAGGTTAAATTTCAATTATTTATTATGATAAAGAGTTAAAGAAATAAGGGTTTCTTGATTGTAGGCATATCTAATAAAAGAAACCCTATTTTGTATAAAAAACTATAATAATTTTAGAAACTATAACAAAATTCGTAGAATCTAATCATTGGAGAGTCGAAGCTTTTATTGAAAATAATAGGTATATATATCCAAAACTTATATATTAAAAAAGTTGACAAACTGAACTAAAAAGAATAACATATAGTTAGTAAAACTAACTAACCAAAGGAGAGATATGATGGATCAAAATATCATCACTTCAGCAGATATAATAGCTATGTTTTGTAGATTGCAAATGTTTTCAAAAAAAGATCTACCTATTAGATCTAGTGAGATGGGAGTGTTAATTTATGTTTATAAACAAAGTGAAAATGTTACTCCATTAATGATTAGTAATTATTTTCAAATTGCAAAGCCTACAGTTACAGCTATGATTAATGAGCTAGTAAAGAATGAATATTTAGTTAAGTATGTTTCTAACAGTGACAAAAGAAGCTATATAGTATCTATAACTGATAAAGGAAAAGAATTAGTTATGTCAGCTTACCAGGAATACTTTAAATTTATATTAATACTAGAAGATAGAATGGGAGAGAAAGATTTTAAAACATTTATCAATCTTATGGAAAGAGCAAATACAATTCTAAATGAGGTGACAAAATAATGAAGGTATTAATAACAGGGGTATTGGGTAATGTAGGTAAGCATGTAGTAAATGAATTAATAAACAAAGGAGAGAAAATTGTAGCTGGAGATATTGATATAGATAAAATAAAGAATTTATTTGGTGATAAAGTTGATGCAATTAAACTTGATTTTACAGATAAAAAAACATTTGATAAAGCATTAGAAGGATTAGATAGAGTGTTTTTGATGAGGCCACCACATCTAGGAAAACCTGAAGATCTATACCCTTTTATTGATGCTATGAAATTTAATAATATAAAACTAGTCTCATTTTTATCTTTAATGGGTGTTGAGAAAAATCTAATACCTCCTCATTATAAGATTGAGAAGTATATTGAAAAAGTAGGACTTGCCATAGCAACATTGTTACATGAACCAGAAAAATATAAAAATACAGCACACACCATCACTGGACCAGAAGCTTTAGATTATTATCAAATAGCAGAAATTTTAAGTGAAGTTATTGGAAAGAAAATAACATATAAAAACCCTAGTTTCTTAAAATATAGAAATTACTACATTAAAAAAAGGGGATTAGATAAAGAGTATGTAAATGTAACGGTAGCTCTATATTTTATGACTAGATTAGGCACTGCAGAAAAAGTAACTGATGAATTTTATAAGCTTACAGGGAAAAAACCAAAAACGTTTCGTGAGTTTGCAAGTGACAATATTAATTGTTTTATTTAAAATATAATGTTCAAGGGGCGTTAGGTGGTGTTATGAATAAGAAATTTATAAGATTAGGAGTTATTGTGCATAAAGTGTTACAGTAATTATTTTTGGAAAATTAAACACTCTAAAAGGAAATAGACTGTTTCCTAACCCCCTACTTACAACCATTTGTGTATTATGTTTTTTGTAAAGATCTGATGTATATTTTGTGTAAAATCCTTTACGAGGGTAATCTAATCCTATTAATATATATTTTTTCATTCCAAATTTTAATTTCTTCTACGTCATTTCTTAAAACTTTTACTCCTGTAGAGGCTAATTTCTCTTGGAATTCATTGAAATTTCCTGTGTATATTATCTTTTAGTATTTAATCAATAAGTTACAAAGGTTGTACATAAAAAGTATTATATAGCTAAAAGAAGTATATATGAAATATATAGAATATATTGAGATTGTATCCATCAAAAATTTTATAAAATCTTATTGACTTTAACGTTACGTAAACGTGTATATTTATTTTATCAAGGGGTGATACCATGGAATATACAGTAAAAAAACTAGCCAATTTAGCAGGGATTAGTACAAGAACATTGAGATACTATGATGAGATAGGGATTCTTAAGCCGGCAAGAATCAATTCATCAGGGTATCGGGTCTATAGTCAAAAGGAAGTAGACAGACTACAGCAAATATTATTTTATAGAGAGTTAGGAGTAAGTTTAGATCTAATCAAGGAGATTGTTACTGATCCTTTCTTTGATGAAATCAATGCACTTAGGGAACATCATGGAAAACTTCTTGAAAAAAGAAAGCAAATAGATTTATTGATAGCCAATGTTGAGAAAACTATAGCATCGGCAGAAGGGAGAATTCAAATGACTGATAAAGAGAAATTTGAAGGATTTAAGAAAAAAATGATAGAGGATAATGAGAAAAAATACGGAAAAGAAATTAGAAAAAAATATGGAGAGGATGTAATCAACAGCTCAAATGAAAAACTAAGAAAAATGACAAAAGAAAATTATGATGAGTTGAAAAAACTTGAGGAACAAGCGAAAGAAGTCTTATCTCAAGCTTTTGAAAATGGAGATCCTGCCAGTAATTTGGCTCAAAAAGCAGCCGATTTACACAAGCAATGGTTGACTTATTTTTGGGATCACTACAGCAAGGAGGCCCATGCTGGTATTGCACAGATGTATGTAGAGGATGAAAGATTTAAGGCTTACTATGATAAAGAACAGCCGGGAACAGCTGAATTTTTGAGGGATGCTATTCTAATTTATACAGGGATGAAAAAATAATAGTTTATATTCCTAAATATGAAAGATATATGAAAAGACAAGGAGATAAGCTCATAAGGGCTTATCTCCTTATTTTTAGTTTTTTATCAAAAGTTTAGGTGGGTTTAAGATTAAAACAGAAAATTATTGTTCTTACTAAAGGCTTTAGCTTAGGCTTAGAATACTTTTGACATGTTGAGAGATACTAAAATGAGGAATAAGTTTTTTGGAGGAGATTTCATATGGAATTATTGAAAGAGTTATTGATATTAACTGTAAGAATTTTGACCATTATTCCATTGATGCTATTGACAACAATATATATGGGTAAGCGTTCTATTGGTGAGCTTCCAGTCTTTGACTTTCTAGTTATAATAACTCTAGGGGCGGTAGTAGGAGCAGATATTGCAGATCCAGAAATATCACATATTCATACAGCAGTAGCAATAGTATTAATAGGATTATTTCAAAGAATTGTATCAAATATGGTTATAAAGCATCGAAAGTTAGGACATATTATTACTTTTGAACCCACTATAGTTATTCAAGATGGAAAGCTAATATATAAAAATCTTAAAAAGTTGAGGTATTCTGTAGATAATGTGTTACAAATGCTAAGAGAAAAAGATATTTTTGATATAAATGATGTTTATTTGGGAATCATCGAAGCAAACGGCAGGATGTCTGTGTTAAAGAAGGATAGTAAGACATCAGTAACGTTAGAAGATATGAATTTAACAAAGAAGTCTTGTGCTATATCATATCCAATTATTATAGATGGTAAGATATATGTTGATGTACTACAAAAGTTAAATATCAGTGAAACTTGGATTAAAGAGCAGCTAGCAGCTATGAATATTGGGCATGTAGATAAGATATTCTTTGCATCAGTGAATAATAAAAGGGAATTACATGTATCTTTAAAAAGTGATTTAGAAAATGTTGAAGATTTATTGCCTATATATCACTAAATATTTCTGTTTTATTTAATGTAATGTTTAGGATAGATATATTTTTTAAAATTGATAGGGTAAATCTAATGGAATAATAGGATAGAAGTATTAGAAATTTATTATTAATATAATTTTAAAAGTTTCTTCAAAGATTAGAAAAGTTGTGTTATCCCACAACCTTATTTCTTCCCAAATTTTTAGCCTTATAAAGATTTTTATCAGCTTTTTCAATTATATCTAAATAATTCTTTTCTCCTGAAATTTCATACACTCCAAAACTTGATGTTATTTTTATTTCAAATTCATTATATTTAATAACTTCGTTTTCTACATTTTTTCGTATTCTCTGTGCAATTTCAATTGCTTTTTCTTTATTTAAGCCATTCAATACAATTAAAAATTCTTCTCCACCGTATCGTGCAACCCAATCATTTTTTCTTATATTTTTCTGCAAGATAAAAGCAAATTGTTTAAGTACTGCATCACCAGCTATGTGACCATATGTGTCATTAACTTTTTTAAAAAAGTCGATGTCGCACATAATTATTGAAAGAGGATACTGCTCAAAATTAGATTTTAAAATATCAACAGGAAGCCTATCTTCTATAAACCTTCTATTAAATACATTAGTTAAAGCATCTTTTACAAGAAGTTCATTTAGGTTATTAATTTTCAAATAAATTTCTTCATTACTTAACCCATCCATATCCTCAATAATGCTTGTATTTGTTGCATCCTTCAAAAATTCAACAACTATCTTTTCGCTATCTGAAATAACAGGTGTTGCAGTTATTATGTATATCTTTTCTCCGTTATACTCTATTTTTACGAATGTTTCTTCTTGAGTATATGCTCTCATAGATATACAATTTGAGCACATTTTGTTTTGATTCCAAAATTCGTAGCAAAAACTTTCTTCTTTGATACATTCATCATTTTTAGAAAAAAAGTAGTAAACTTTTTTCTTAACAGGGTTAACAATTCTGATTGCATCATATACATTAATTAGAAAATCTATTTTTTCAATTAGAGAACCCAAACTAAATACTTTTTCCATTAACTACCTCCACAAATTGTAATTGTAACTATTATATAATAAAATATTGAATATTTAAACAATTCGATAGAAGTTTTATTCAAGCTAATGTAAAATGTATATAAGCCATAAATTAAGGAGTGGTCTATTTGAAAAAGTATTTTGCCTTTATTATTTTGGTTTTACTACTAATTTATCCTACAAGTATGATCATTACTACTATGAATATGCTAAAAAGCTTAAAATGGAAGATGAAAATCCTAATTTTGAAGTTAAGGATAGTGGAATTTTTAACAACATCTATCTTTGTTTAAATAGACCTCTTTTTCTTCCTGAGGATAAAATATGGCTTCCAATACAAAAATTTGAAACAGGGAAATTAACGTATGGAGTTGCAAATCCAAATAAAGAAGAATTTAATTCATTGGCAGATTTTTTTGTTAAGGAAGATATAATAGAGATAAGAATACCTTGGCAGCTTCTTAATGTTATGGATCCATCTACAAAAATGATAATGGATGATTTGTATGTCAATAATGGAATAAAAGCTATAAAGACAGAAGGATTTCATTTAGGTATAATATTAAAAAGAGAAGATAACATAACTTATACTTCAATGAGAAAATACACCTGGGAGCCGTGGGAGTTTCCAAAGTATCACGAAAGGCTAAAAAAATCATATTTTATATTAAAGGAAGCCTTCAAAAATATAGGAGGTGAATAATGTGGGGCACATTGATTTGGCAGTTCAAGAAATATTAGATACAATAAATGAATTGCTTGAAATTGATAACAAAGATCAATCTTATATAAATGTAGTCAAGAGAGTATTAGAGAAAATATACAATATTTCAGTGGAGAACAAAATTGAAGATATTGCTTTTGAGCTTAGTGAAATCGAAAGATTATTAAAGGAAGATGACAAGGAACAAGGACAAAAATATATTGAAAAACTAGAAAATATAAAAAAGATACTAGAAGATAAGATATCTCAAAGGAGTAAAATTTTAATATTCCATGATAGCGATAATTTATTAGATGAACTTATAAATAAAATAAATAAAAACAATATTGACGTAGTACTTTTAAAAAGTGATGCAGTAGATTCTATTTTTTCACACAATCCAAATGCTGTTGTAATTCAAAACAACAAAGATATGAATGCAGTAACAATTCTAAAATGTATAAGAGAAGAAAAAGTATTAGATCAATTTCCTATTATTGTTATATCAGATGCAGACTATAATAATAAAATTGAATGTTTAAAGTTAGGGGTTATAGACTATATTGAGCATAATTTCGATGTAGAAGAAGTATACCTAAAACTTATAAATATAGTTAATATGAGTTGCAAATGTCTAAAAAATACTGTTTATGATATTTCAACTGGACTGTATACAAGAAAACAAGGTGAACTATTAGCTCAATCACTCTTAGTTAAGGCAAAAGATGAGAAAAAACAAGCAACATTACTTGTTATCGATTTTGATTATATGTCAGAGATAAATAAAAATTTTGGTGTATCTTTTGGTAATAAAATAATTAATAAAGTTGTTTCTGAATTTAAAAAATACACAACAAAGGTTGATATAGTTTATAGAATGTCAGGGGATAAGTTCGCTTTTGTATTTTATGATAAAGATGTAAAATGGGTAAAAAATATTGCAGACAAGGTATTAAGGTTTGCCATAAATCATGGTGAAGAAATGGGCAAAAAAATAAGTTTTTCAGGGGGGATATCTTCTAGTTTAAAGGATAAATCAGATTATAAGGATATGATGCTAAGAGCAAAAGAGGCACTTTCTATTGCAAAAATGGAAGGTAGATCAAGAATTGTTATTGATATAGACTTTGTTAAACAAAATAAAATAGTAAATATTCTATTTGTTGATGATGATAAGATAATTGTATCTATTTTAAAATCAAGATATAAAAACAAAGGCTATAATGTATTTACAGCATCAGATGGACTTGAAGCGCTAGAAATACTAAAAAACTATGATATAGGCTTAGTAGTAACTGATTATTATTTAAAGCTTATGAACGGAGATGAGTTAATAAAAAATATTAGACAAACAGATAAAGAAACTCCAATAATAGTTTTATCTTCTCAAAAAAATGAAGATTATATAAAAAGAACACTTGAATTAGGTGCAGATGATTATATTCTTAAACCATTCTCTCCTGTAGAACTTGACAGTAGAATTAAAAAGTTACTAGATTAGTGGTGATATATATGGAGTTAATTGTTTTATACTCTATTATTATTTTTTCAACTATTATAATTCTTCTTTATGCATATCTTGTAGTAGAAAAATTTCACGAAAGCTATATAAATAGAAAAAAACAAATGTTTTATAAAGAAGTTTCAGATTATCTAGATGATATAGCATCAAGACTTGATGAGTATGAAGTTACAGATGATCAGCTTACTACTTTGAAAGGTTTTGTAAATGATAGAATAAATAGGGAAATAGTTGAAGAAAGATTTTTGTATTATTTGGAAAATTTAAAAGGAAATATTTCTTACAAATTAACAAAACTTGCACAGGACATAGGACTTGTTGAATACGAGTTGCAAAAATTAAGAAGTAAAGATATGCATAAGGTTGCTTTTGCGTGTAAGAATTTAGGAGAAATAAGAAGCAAAAGAGCATTAAATAGCTTACTAGAGCTTGTAGACATTAAAGTTGTAGAGGTTAAATATAATGCTTTAATGGCTCTTGCTAAGATAGGAGATGAAGAGACATTTATAAAGGCTTTTAAAAAACTATCAAAAACTATTCCTCTTAGTGAAAGAAGTTTGATAGAAATAGCAGATAGCTTTGAAGGAGATAAAATATATGTATATAGAAATCTAATGTATTTAGAAGATGAGTTTATATCGTCAATATTTATAAAATCAGCAGGAAACTATAAAAATACAGAATTATCCGATGAAATAGCAATATTTTTGTGTGATGAAAATAAGGAAAAAAAGATAGCTGCTCTAAAGGCATTAGGTAATATGGGAGATAATAGATATGTAATTCAGATAATAGAATTTTTAAAAGATGAATCTTGGGAGGTTAGAGCAATTGCAGCGAAGGTTTTAGGACAGCTGCAAGATAGTAAAGCACTTATACCTCTTGTTGAGGCATTATCTGATAAACAATGGTATGTAAGATATAATGCAGCAAATTCTCTTATTTCAATAGAGGGTGGAATCGACCTTGTTTATGATGTTTTAGAAGGTGAAGATAAGTTTGCTAAGGATATAGTCATTGCTGCTTTAGAGAATAAATATGGCTATAATAAAGCGTTTTAAATATAAAAGGATATCCTGAAAGAATAGGTGATTATTATGGATATATCCATATTAAAGTCAATAATAATAAATTTTAACTATTTCATCATCTACTATGTATTATTGATCAATTTCATATATTTTATACAGCTTATACTTGCAGCCTTTAACTTAAGTGATTATGTAAGAAAGGTGAGATATTCAGACTATAAAAAGTATATAACGTCAGATAATATGATTCCAATTTCAATTTTAGTTCCTGCTTACAATGAAGAAGAAACTATAGTTGAAAATATAAAATCGCTTATTGCCCTTAACTATCCGAAGTTTGAGGTAATAGTTATAAACGATGGTTCAAATGATGAAACTCTAAATAAGGTAATACAAGAGTTTGATTTAAAACAAATAAATCAACCTGTAAGATATAGACTTAAAACAAATGAAGTAAAGGGTATTTATAAAAATTTAGATATACCAAATCTTATTGTAGTAGATAAAGAAAATGGAGGAAAAGCTGATGCTTTAAATGCCGGAATAAATGTTTCTAACTATCCTATAGTAACATCTATAGATGCAGATTCAATACTTGAAAGTGACTCTTTAGTTAGAGTAGTTATGCCATTTATAGAAGATAAAAAAACAATTGCAGTAGGGGGAATAGTTAGAATAGCAAATGGTTCAGTTATTAAAAGAGGAAGAGTAGTAGATATAAATCTTCCTAAAAACAGAATAGCTATGTTTCAGATTGTAGAGTATTTAAGAGCTTTTCTAACAGGAAGAGTAGGATGGGATGCTTTAAATTCTCTTCTTATAGTATCTGGAGCTTTTGGGGCTTTTAAAAAGGAAGATGTAATAAAGGTTGGGGGATATGATCAAAATACAATTGGAGAGGATATGGAGCTTATAGTTAAGATGCACGAATATTTTTTAGAAAACAAAATAGAATACAAAGTAAAGTTTGTACCAGATCCTGTATGTTGGACTCAAGCACCAGAAAAGCTTAACGATTTAAGATCACAAAGAAGAAGATGGCAAATAGGACTTATGGATAGCCTTTTTAAGCATAAAAAGATGTTTCTTAATCCAAGATATAAACAGATTGGACTTATAGCAGTTCCTTATTTTTGGATTTTCGAAATGGTAGGGCCAGTAATTGAGATATTAGGTTATGTTACTATACCTGCTGCATATATATTTGGGCTTTTAAACTTGAAATATTTTCTCCTTTTCTTTGCAGCATCAATTCTTTACGGGATTATCCTTTCGCTAGGAGCGATACTTCTTGAAGAATACACTTTTAATAAATATCCAACTTTAAAACAGCTAATCAAACTAAGTTTCTATGGAATAGTTGAAAACTTTGGTTACAGGCAGCTCACAACTCTTTATAGGATTGAAGGTATAATAAAGTTTAGAAAAATGAAGCACAGTTGGGGTAAAATAAAAAGGGTAAGTTTTCAGAATCAAAAATAAACGCTAAAATCTTAAACGATTTTAGCGTTTATTTATAACACATAATAGCCTAGTCATTAATAATCAATTGACTCTCTTCATTAAAGAAAGTTTTATATCCAAATTGGACAAATAAAATAACAGTCAAAGCCACACTTCCAACAATTCCGAGCATGATAGCTATTTGGTATTTAATTGCTGTAACAGGAGATATTCCAGATAAAATTTGACCAGTCATCATTCCTGGTAAAAATACTATACCCATTCCTAACATAGAGTTAATTGTAGGAAGAATTGCACAATCAAAAGCATTATCAACTATTTCTTTTGCAGCAATTTTAGGGGTTGCACCAAGCATTAATGCTGATTCGATAAGGTGCCTTTGGGAATACATCCCATCTACAAGCCTTGTTACTCCAAGAGAAATACCTGTCATGGAATTGCCAATGAGCATTCCAGCGATAGGAATAAAGTATCTAGGATCATACCAAGGAGATATATTAATTACTACAAGTAAGAAATAAATAAGACTTGATAAAGTTCCAAATAACATGGATAAAGTAATAATATTTTTTAAGGGTTTAGAAAGATTTGACTTTGTTTTTGTAATAATATTATGAATAGCAAATACCTCCATAACAGTTATTACTATAATTGTATTTAAAGGATTAATATTATTAAATAAATAAACAAGGATATAACCTACTAGTATAAGTTGAACTGTCATTCTTACAGAAGAAACAAGTATCTCCTTTTCTCTAGAGATTCCTTTTACTTTTACAATAATTAACAGAATAACAATAAAAATATAAGCAGCTGCCATTTGCCAAAATTGAAGATCTATAACTCCGTCCATAATTCATACGCCCTCCTAATTGATTACCATACCTTCTTTTATTTCAATAATTTCATCTGAAAATTCGTTTGCTACCTTTTTAGAATGAGTGACCATAATCAGAGTTTTACCATTTTCTTTCGTATAATTTACCAATGCATCAATAAGCATATGTTCAGTATCTTCATCAAGAGCAGAAGAAGGTTCGTCAAGTAGTAGTACTTCTGGTTTCATAAGGAGTACTCTTGCTAAGGCTACTCTTTGCTTTTCTCCACCAGATAACTTTTCAGCATCTTGATTTAGTTTCTTATTCAACTTAACTAATTTCAATACGTCATATAGCTGATTATCGGATGCAAGTGGTTTTTTAGAAAACTTCAGGCCTATGAGGAGATTATCCTTTATGCTCCCTTTAAATATAGGAGGTACTTGTGGAAGCATAACTACATTTCTTCTTAATTCTATAGGATTTATGTCAGTTAAAGGTTGGTTATTATAAAAAATTTCACCACTATCACAGCTGATTAATTTATTTAAAAGGCGTAATAATGTAGTTTTTCCACTACCACTTTCTCCTACAATACAGGTTACTTTATACTGTTTAATATTAAGACTTTTAATGTTAAGAATATTTTTATATTTAACTTCTTTAAGTAAAAACATTGGAATCATCTCCATTTCGTTAATCTTTAATTTCTTTGAATAATTCGTAAGCTTTTCTTTTTGCTTGTTCTAAAACTTCGTTTCCCAATGTAGTTATTTTATAGTACTTTCTAACCTTACCATCAACAATTTACGATATCAATATACGATATCAAAACGTGATAATATGATATCGTAAAATTTAGTTCACAACAAGATACCTTGATTATTGTAGATGATGTAGTTTTGACAGATAATATTTTTATTTTGTTTTTCTAAACTTTAGAGGGGTTTGCCCGTAGATTTTTTTGAACATTTTAGAAAAATTCGCAGAGTAATTATACCCAACTTCGTGGGCTATATCATCTATACTCATATCAGTAGTGCAAAGAAGATTTGCAGCAATAGTCATTCTAAGATGATTAATATATTCTCCAATAGACATATGATAATGTCTTGCAAATCCCGCCTTTAATTTTTGTTCATTTAAAAATACCATTTTACTTAAAGCCTTAATAGTTGGAGGGTTATTGTAATTTTTCACTAAAATTTCATGGGCTTTCTGAATAGCCTGTATATCAGAAGCAGTCAACTTTAGAACTCTATTTCCAATATTAATATTTCCATAATTAATTTGATTGGTAAAGGCATTTTCAGAAGAATTAGTAACTTCATTAATAAGAATTGCTATACATTCTAAAACTTTACTCTCAAGATAAATACTTGTTAAGGCATTCTGGTAACTTAGACTCTGAAGCTGACGAATAATTTCAACAATTTCTAAAGGGAGATAAGTGTATGTGTAATTTTTAATGAAAGCATCAAGATCCATTGTATTTGGAAAATTTGGCTTTATTACTTCATTAAAATAACTTTCATATATCGTTATTTCAGTTCCATGAAAGTGTTGACCTTTTTTCCACCTTTGACGACCTTTTATATTCTTTTCAATTACAAAAAATGATGAGGGTGTAAATGATGATACAGGATTATTTTCAATCTTAAATTCTGTAACTCCTTCATAAACGACACCAAATCGAACTAACAGTTCAGGATTATTAAAGGATATAGAAAAATCTGTAGGTATAGTATAGTCTGCAATGTCTAAGTGATAGTATCCTTTTCTTGAATAATTTATTAAATAGCCAAGTTCGGGTTTTGCTTTGTTTGTATATAAAGTGTAGTTGTCACTTTCAGTTTTACTAAATGATAACATCTTTAAAAGCATTTTTTTAAACTCTTCATGAGATTTTACAATCATATATCCTCCAGTTACTTGAAATATTTTTATGTTTATTAAATAGTATATTAAATTATTTTTCATTGTTCAACAAAATAATCTGAACGGATGCAAAAATAATTAAATTAGGTGAGCATATTGATATGATAATGATTATCATATACAATGATTTTTGTCGAAAATAAAAAATATAAAATTTGAAAGGAAGATGTCAGATGAGAAGAAATTCAATGCTTAAAACAGTTGTATTCGCTTTTATAGCGATGCTTGTTTTTGTTGGTTGTTCACAACCTTCAAATGTAATGGATGAAAAAAAAGAAAATAAAACTATTATAGTAAATGATGTTAGAGGAGAAGTTGAAATTCCAGAAAATCCACAAAGAATAGTTGATTTAAGTGGGAATAGTGATATTTTATCTATCCTAGGATACAAGGTAATAGGAACTGCTAATAGTGATGCTTATGATTATACAAAGTTCCCTTCATATTTAGAAGATACATTGCAAGGAGCTACTATATTAGGATATAGCATGCAAGATACTATGGATGTTGAAGGAATAATGAATTTAAATCCAGATTTAATTATTATATCTACAGTTCAAGAAAAAATGTATGATCAATTAAGCAACATTGCTCCAACAGTAATGATTCAATTAGAAGCTCTAGATTGGAAAGAAGATGTTAAGGCATTAGGAAAACTATTTAATAAAGAGGAAGTAGCAGAAAAATGGCTGGAAAATTATAATGCAAAGGCAAATGAAGTTGGAAGAAAGATTAAAGATAAGCATGGTGAAAATACAAGTTACCTATCTTTCCTAGCTAGTGGAGGCCAATTCTATGTATTTGATAAGGCTGGGTTTGGAAGTGTTTTATATCAAGATATGGGGCTAAGTAGGCCGCAGGGAATGCCTAAACAAAGTGATATTAGCTTACCTGTTGTTACTTATGAAGGATTAGCTTCAATAAAAGCTGATTATATATTTGTTCTTGGAACGAATGAAGATTTAAAGATGCTGGAAGAAAATCCTATTTGGAATAATTTAACTGCAGTAAAGGAAGGTAGAGTAGTTAAGTTAAGTGCTTCACCTTACTTTATTCAAGGGTACAGTTCTATTGGAAGAGAACTACTTTTAGATGAAATTTTGGAGATGTTGAATTAATGAAAAGAGTTAATACAATAACTTTCATGGGTTTAAGTATTGGAATTTTAGTAATTGGATTATTCCTAGCCATTAGTCTAGGAGTAACCCATATTGGAGTTTTAGATATATGGAATAGTATTTTTAATTATAGTCAAACCCTTGAATTTATGTTAATTAGAGATGTACGTATTCCAAGAGTTTTAAGTGTTATGTTTACAGGTGGAATTTTAGGTGTAGCAGGAGCAATGATTCAAGGTATTACAAGAAATCCAATAGCAGAACCTTCACTTCTTGGTGTAAGTCAAGGAGCGACTTTGATGATAGCAATTTTTTATGCAGTGGGTATTAGTATTAATACAACTAATGTGATGATAGCTTCATTGATTGGAGCTATATTTAGTAGCGTGATAGTTGTAGGATTTTTATTTAAAAAAACCAAAAGCGACTCTGTGACAAAAATACTCTTGGCAGGTACTGCTATGAGTATATTCTTTATTTCTCTGACTACTATAATAGGACTTTTATCAAATCAATCTCAATTTATCGCGTTTTGGGTTTCAGGGGGTTTTAGAAACACGACTTGGTCAGATTTTAGGTTGGTTGCAATAGCAGCAGTAGTTGGTCTGATTTTAGCTATGTTATTATCAAAAAAAATAAATATATTAAGTCTTGGGGATGATATAGCAACTAGTTTAGGAGAAAATCCGGAAAAAATAAGATTATTAACATTTCTAGTTATGATACCTATGTGCGCAGCAGCAGTAGCCGTTGGTAAAAATATAGGATTTGTAGGTCTAATAACACCACATATAGGGAGAAAAATGTTCGGTGGAGATTACACAAAAAATATACCTTTTTCTTTTTTATTAGGCTCAATACTTTTAGTGTATTCAGATATAGCTGCAAGATTAGTATATAGTCCTTATGAAACACCAATTGGAATATTTACATCATTAATAGGCGTTCCTTTCTTTATAGCTGTGGCAAGAAAGGAGAGGGGTTAGTGTGAAGAAAAGAAGATTTAAAATTACAGTATTAGTGTTGGCAATTTTGCTAGTTGTCTCTATCCTTATGTATTTAGGCTGGGGAAATTATGAAATAGCACCAGCAGCTATTATTAGAACTTTATTAGGTAAAGGAACAAAATTAGAAAATGCAGCAATACTTCATATTAGACTACCTAGAATGCTAGTTGGTATTTGTGTTGGAGTAGCTTTATCTACAGCAGGAGCACTACTACAGACAATAACAAAAAATGAATTAGCAGATCCAGGTATCATTGGAATTAATGCAGGTGCAGCAGTAGCAGCAGTTATATTTATTTCACTAAAAACTACAAATTACTATAGCGCATTGGGATCGTTATCAGTTTATGTATTGCCATTTATGGCTATCTTAGGAGCTAGTATTTCGGCTTTCATAATATATTTTTTATCGAGCAGTAAAGGAATAAAACCGAAGAGACTACTATTGATTGGACTTGGAATAAATGCAGGATTAAATGCCTTTATTACATTTTTTACTTTCAGAGGAGGAGTAGGTGATTATAACAGAGTATTAATTTGGACATCTGGGAGCCTTTGGGGAGCAGGATGGAGTTATGCTAAAATCATTATTCCGTTTGTTAGCATACTGTTTATCCTAGTGATACTTAATTATAAGAAGTTAGATGTTATGAATTTGTCTGATGAACATGTAATTTCTCTTGGGTTAGATTTAAATAAAGAAAGGAAAAAGTTTTTGGGATATGCAGTTATGTTGTCTGGAGTTGCAACTGCATTTGCAGGCAATATAGGATTTATTGGATTAATATGTCCTAATATAGCCAAAAGGATAGTTGGGTCTTACCATAAGAAATTTTTAATAGCTTCTGCAATGATAAGTGTAGTAATTATTTTATTTGCAGATGCTGTTTCGAGAAATTTATTTTCTCCAATTGAAATACCTGTAGGAATAGCCGTCTCGATATTTGGAGTTCCTTATTTTATTTATCTAATGATGGAGGAGAATTAGATGGAAGCAATAAGAGTAAGTAATTTATCAGTAGGATATGAGGACAATCTAATTATAGATAAAATGGAACTTTCCATTCCAAAGGGAGAAATTAGTATAATCATAGGATCAAATGGATGTGGAAAATCAACTTTACTTAAAAGTATTGCAAGGGTCATAAAGCCAAGAAGTGGAGAAATTTTTATTAATGGACAGAATATAAAGAAACAAAAAGAAAGACAGATAGCAACTCAAATCGCATTTTTACCTCAAAGTCCCGTATGTCCAAGTGGAATGACTGTAAGGGAGTTGGTTGCATATGGAAGGTTTCCCTATCAGAAGATGATAGGAGGATTGAAAGCACATGACAAAGAAATTATTAACTGGGCAATTGAGGAGACAGGGCTTAAGGAATTTGCAGATAGGCAGATAGAAAATCTATCAGGAGGACAAAGGCAAAGGGCATGGATTGCTATGACTTTGGCACAAGATACAGACATTATTATGTTAGATGAGCCAACAACTTACCTAGACATATCATACCAACTAGAAGTATTACAAGTACTAGAAAAATTAAATAAAGAAAAAAATATTACAGTTGTTATGGTGTTACATGAACTAAATAATGCTTGTAGATTTGCTAGTAATATTATTGGACTTAGAAAAGGTAAAATTATCTGCAGTGGCGTTCCCAAAGAAGTTATAACTAAAGAAAATCTAAGAAAAATATATGGCATTGATGCTAGATTACAATTAAGTGATAACAAAAACTACCCAATTTGCGTAGATTATGAGCTTATAAGGGAGTAAAATGAAAAACAAAAACTTTATTATAGTAGTTATAGGTCAAATAATATCACTACTTGGGAATGCAATTCAAAGGTTTTGTATGTCATTATATATTTTAGATTTAACAGGAAGTGCTGCTGTTTTTTCAAGCGTACTAGCTATTTCAACTATACCGTATATAATATTTGCACCTATTGCAGGATTACTAGCAGATACAATAAATAGAAAAAAAATAATGCTTTACCTTGATTTTATCAGTGCTATATTAATGGGTATATATTCTATAGTAATAATGAGTGGAAGAGATAATATTATCATATTAGGCAGTGTCATGTTTATACTATCTACTATTTATACTTTGTATACTCCTTCTGTTACAGCTTGTATACCACAGATTGTTGATAAGGAAAAATTAACTCCAGCTAATGGAGTAATTCAGCAAGTTGGTGCTACCGTTAACTTAATTGGACCTATTCTTGCTGGAATACTGTATAGCTTTGTTGGTATAAAAACAATTGTGATATTAAATGCTATTAGTTTCTTGATAGCGGCTATATTAGAAATATTTTTAGAAATACCAGATATAAAGTTTAAACAAAAATCTAAAAATTCAATCTTTGATTCTATCAAGCAAATGAAAAGAAGTTTTATATATTTGAAGGAAAAAAAGAAAGTTGTGCTAGGAATTATAATTTCCTACGGATTAACAAATATATTTGTGGTGCCAATTCTAAGTATTGTATCTCCTTATTTTATCAAAGTGAAATTGAATATGCCTTCATCTATATATGGTTTTGTTGAAGGGGTATTTGTTTTGGGGATGATTATAGGGGGTATATTAGTAACATTTAATTCAAAAGTGTTCACTATAAAAAAAGTACACAAAACTATGTATCCCATGATAATATCTATTATAATTATGGGAATTGCAACTTACCTAACGATTAAAAATAAATTTGTTATCTTAGGATTATATTCAATAGGTGGTTTTGGAATAATGCTGTCGTTAGCTTTATCTAATGTTGTTTCTTTAACATATATTCAAAAAGAGATTAAAGAAGATATGTTAGGGAGAGTAAGTGCTTTTTCTACTGCTGTTGCTACAGTAAGTGTTGTACCTGGGCAGTTGATATACGGTCAGTTGATAGAAGCTAATTTAAGTCTTCATAATATAATGATATTAACTTTTATTTTTAGTTTAGGAGTGATTGGATTTATAAAATGGAACATTATGAGAATTAAGATAGATTTACATCAAACTTCTTAAGGTTTATAATGCATAGGAAGTTATGTACTACTCATAGAGTTATCTATGAGTTTTTTTCATATATAGAGTCAGTTAGCTTTTTTCCTTAGTATAATATATTGATACATAGACATTTATATTAGTTGTAGAGGAGAGATATTATGATTATATTAGCATTAACTTCATGGCTGTGTGCTAGTATATTTATTATGATAGGGATTTATTCGATAAAAAGGAAACCACCAATGCATTTTTGGGCTGGAACTACAGTAAAAAAAGAAGAAATTGCAGATGTTAAATTATATAATAAAGCAAATGGGATTATGTGGATTTGTTATGGATTAGTTTATGTAGTTGCTGGAGTTATAGCTCTATTTGGAAAAAGTAGTGTAAGTGGAGTTATTATTGGATTAGCTTGTTTTCCTGGGTTAATTGTATTAATACTAGTTTATCAGGTGATTTATAAAAAATATAAAGTCAAATAGATGCTAATATCAAGATAAAATTTATGAGATAATAAATAAAAAATATAAAGTGAAGGAGATAAAATATGAGAGTTTTTCTTGCCATTGAGCTAAATGAAGAAGTTATAGATAAGTTAAGCGTATATCAAAATTATATAAGAAAACATTCAATAAAAGGAAACTTTACAGACAAAGACAATTTTCATATAACTATTAAATTTATAGGAGAAATAAATGAAGAAAAGCTAAAAGACATAAAGGATGCTATGGATACAATAAGATGGAATAATCCATTTGTTTTAAGGACTGAAAAAATAGGTTGTTTTCCACGAAAGGATAAAAAAATTGTGTGGGTAGGAGTAGGCGGCGAAACGGATAAGCTTAATAGTTTGTTTAAGGAAGTAGAAAATGTAATATATAGGAAAGGGTTTAAAAAAGAAGATAGACCGTATAGTCCACATATAACTATTGGAAGAGAAGTTATACTCAATAGGCCATTAGAATCGATACAAAATGAGGTAAATATAACTTCAGTACAATTTTTGGTGAAAGAATTGTCTCTTATGGAAAGCTGTAGAGAAAATGGAAAACTTGTATACAAAACGATATATAAAAAGAGTTTCTTAGAAAGTTAAAAAATCATAATATATTTGGAAATATGTCTAGAGTATTATTTGGATTTAAAGAGATTAAGTGGAAGCCTGTGTATATGTTTATATTAGGAGTATTTTCTTTTGGATAGGATTTCAATATTTTGAAAATTTCAAAAAAGAATTTTAAAATTTTATATAACATTATAATATATTATCAAGGCTATCTTACGTTATTTTAGTTAAATTATAGAAGACATACAAAAGGAGAGATTGGATTGAACCTTAGAAAGAAATTTTTATCTATGATATTTATACCTGTTGTATTATTTTTTAGCGTTATCATTACTTATTCTACAATAGTGCAATTTCAGAAAAGCTCAAATGATGCACAGATATTAGCAGAAGCTGTAAGTAAAGAATATGCCTATTTAGTAAAAGGTCAATTAGAAGTAGCTTTAAATACAGCTAAAACCGTTTCAAATATATCATCTGAAATGGTTGAGCAAGGAATTACAGATAGAAAGGCTTTAGATTTATCTTTAAGAAAAATTATTGAAAGTAACGATAGTTTTTATGGCATATGGGTAGTTTTTGAACCAAATTCATTTGATGGAAAAGATGCCGAGTATGCAGGGAAAAAAGAATACGATGCAAAAGGAAGATTTACTAGTTATTGGTTTAGAGATGGTAATCAGATAGTTAGAGAATACTTTGAGATTGATCAAGTTTATGATCCTAAGAACAATGATTATTACACTATACCGTTGAATAGCGGGATAGAGACTATAACTGAACCTTATTATGAAGAAGTAGAAGATGGTAAAAAAGTTCTTATGACTTCTTTAGCAGTACCTATAAAATCAGGCGGAAAAATTTTAGGTGTAGCTGGTATAGATATGACTTTAGAGTACTTGCAATCATTTATTAAAGAAACTAAATTGTATGAAACGGGTTTTGGTAGGATAGTTTCCCATGAAGGTATAGTAGTTGCACATCCTGATGAGAGTAGAGTAGGTCAGCCTAAGAATGATTTAGAGAAAGTGTTATTTTATCTAAAATTAAGGGTATAAATATTGAAAAATAATAAAAGGATACAGACTTTAGATAATACAATCAATAAAAAGGTGATCAAATATGGAAGGGTTATTATATAGTTTTTTAGCTGGAACATCTACTGTGTTTGGGGTAATAATTTTAGTTATTTTTGGTAAGATAAGTGAAAAAGTGTTGGCATCTTTGCTTGGATTTGCGGCAGGAATAATGTTGTCTATTTCTGTTTTCGAGCTAATGCCAGAATCACTTCAGCTTGGATCTATGACAATAACTGTTATTGGTTTTATTCTTGGAGCAGGAATGATGTTTTTATTAGATAAAATTGTCCCTCACTCACATATGTCTAGCGGTGAAGATTTAGTAGTTGAAAATGTAGGTAAACTTGATAGTATGGATAATAAAATGTTAAGAACAGGATATTTGATATTATTTGGAATTGCTTTACACAATCTACCAGAAGGTCTTGCAATTGGAGCTGGTATTGAAGCTAGTCCACAGATGGGAATTTTTATTGCAATTGCTATAGCTTTTCATAATATTCCTGAAGGATTGGCAATAGCAGGGCCTTTAAAATCTGGAGGTCTTTCTATAGGGAAGATATTTTTATTTACTCTTTTAGCTGGTCTTATGACGCCTTTAGGAACTGCTATTGGAATGCTATTTTTAAAGATATCTGAAGTTTTTATAGGTGGTTCATTGGCTTTTGCAGCAGGAGCGATGATATATATAGTTAATGATGAACTAATCCCACAGGCAAACACAATGCATAGCCACAATGCTAACTTTGGGATGATTATAGGGTTATTACTCGGATTTATATTTTTATAAACTCAATAAAAATAATTTAATGAAAAGATCATAATATATGAGTATGTTAGATTTATTTGGGTATATCTAAATACAATAATACTGAACGGGTGAAATTATGAAAAATAGGTATGAAATGATACTTCAAAAAAGTCCAATTGCATATGCTAATCACAAGATTGTTTTAGATGAAAATAATATTCCTTGCGATTATATATTTTTAGAAGTAAACGAAGCATTTGAAAAAATGACTGGACTTAAAAAAGAAAATGTTATAGGTAAAAAAGTTACGCAAGTGATACCAAATATAAAAGAAGATGATTTTGATTGGATAAAATTTTATGGGGAAGTTGCTTTAAATAAATCTGAAAAAGAAATAACAAGTTATTCAAAAATATTAAACAGATATTATAAAATAGTTACTTTTTCTCAGGAAAAAGAATATTTTACTACATTGTTCTTAGATGTAACAAAAGAAACTATCATTTCAAATAGATATGAGATTTTATTTAAAAATAATATCGATGCAATAGTTTACTTTGATAAAAACAATATCGTAGTAGATGTAAATGAAACTTTTCTTAAAATGTTCAAATATAAAAAAGAAGAATGTATAGGAAAAAATCTCGATGAACTAGTTATTATAAAAGAAAAAAGAGATGAAGGCAAGAAAAACACTATAAATTTATTTAAAGAAGGAACACTAGATATATCAGCAATTAGATATACAAAGGAGTTAGAACCTATTTATGTAGATATTAGAGGGATGATAGTAAGGCAATCAGATCAAATAATAGGCGGATATGCAATATATACAGATGTAACTGAGACGGTTCATTATCAAAAGCAGATAGAATCCACAAACGAGGAACTAGAAGCGACTATTTGTCAACTGACAGCTAATGAAGAAGAACTAAGAGCTCAGTACGATGAAATTCAAGAATATCTAGAAAAAAACGAAGAATTAAAACAAAAATATGAAATAGCTATTAGAGCAACTGGGAGTTTTGTATGGGAAATAGATAAAAATTTTAAATTAACTCATCATATTTCACAAGATATAAAAAATATTTTAGGAATTGACATAGCATCAGAAAGTATTTATGAAATTATAAATCAAATAGTTTTACCTAGGGATAGAAAAAAACTGATAGAAGAGTTTAAGAAAAATGAAAAAAGCTTTAAAAATGAGATAAATACTCAAATTAGAGTAAAAGATATACAAGGAAATATAAGATGGTATTTAGTAAAGGGAAAGAAAATAACTGATAGACTAGGAAATTTTAAAACTATAAATGGAGTACTTGTAGAGATAACTGATATGAAGCAAAAAGAAGAACATATAAGATACCTTGCAGAACATGATTCTTTAACAGGAATATATAATAGAAGAAAATTCAGGCAAGTATTGAAAGAAGCTATAAATAAAAATAAACAAGGAACTATTCTCTTGCTAGATTTAGATAATTTCAAAAATATAAATGACACATTAGGGCATTTATATGGAGATAAAATTTTAAGAAAAATAGTAGAAACATTAAAGGCATTAAATTTAAAAGATGCACAGCTTTTTAGAGTTGGCGGTGATGAATTTGTTATACACATATCAAAAGATGATATACATGAAATAAAGCTGTATGCAAGAAATATATTAAAGATATTCAGAGAAAAAATAAAGGTAGAAGATATGGAGCAACCTATAACTGCTAGTATAGGAATTGTGAGATATCCATTAGATGGAAAGGATATAGATGATTTATTCAAAAAAGCAGACATAGCTATGTATAAAGCGAAGTTTTCAGGAAAGAATAAGTATCTTTTGTTTAATGAAGAAATGAAAATAGAATTTAATGAAAAAATAAATATAGAGAATATACTGAGAAAAGCAATAAAAGAAGAAAAATTACTAATAAAATACCAACCTGTAGTAGATGTAGATACAGGAAAAACAATTTATTTTGAAGCTTTGTTAAGACTAGAAAATATAAATATATCACCAGCAGTATTTATTCCAACTGCTGAAGAATCTGAGATAATTATACAGATAGGAAAATGGGTAATAGCTGAAGTTGCAGGTCAGATAAAAAAATGGAAAGAAAAAGGATTGCCAGTAAAGCCTGTTGCTATAAATATATCTCCAAAGCAGTTTAGTGATAGCAAATTTATTAAGTATTTAGTTCAAACTATAAAACAAAATGAAATAGACCCATCATTAATAGAACTAGAAATAACAGAAAATGTTTTATTAGAAAATAAACAAGAAACAATAGAAAGATTAAATGCTATAAAAAAATTAGGGATTAAAATAGCGTTAGACGACTTTGGAACTGGATATTCCTCGTTAAATTATTTGACTTATATGCCAATAGATAAAATTAAAATGGATAAAAGTTTGAAAGATAAATTTATAGAACTAGATAAAATTCAAATTATAGATAGTATGATTTCAATCGCTCATGGACTAGGACTTAAAGTAGTTGCAGAAGGAGTAGAAGAATTAGAAGAGTATAAAAGGCTCAAAAAAGGAAAATGTGATTATATGCAAGGATATTTTTTCAGTAAACCTGTAGGTAAGGAAGAAGCAGAAAAAATTCTTGATTACGATTATAAAAGTTTTTGAGGTGGATGCAATGAGTATAGGTTATGCCTGTATAACAATTGGCATAAATGAAAATTTAAAAGGATGTATATTAAAAAATGCAACAGAAGATAATTTAAATCAAATTATAAAGCACAATCTTGAAGTTTTAGATAAGCAAATACAATATAATATAGATAATAATATAAGACTTTTTAGAATAAGTTCAGATATAATACCTTTTGGATCTCATCAGGTAAATACTATAAAGTGGTGGGATACTTATAAAGAAAGGCTGCTTGAAATAGGAGAAAAAATAAAAAAAGCTAATATGAGAGTATCTATGCATCCAGGTCAATATACAGTTTTAAATTCTCCTAATGAAGAAGTTGTAAAAAAGTCTATACAAGATATTGAGTATCATACTAAATTTTTAGATAGTTTAAATGTAGATACATCTTGTAAAGTAGTCTTGCATATAGGAGGATTATATAAAAACAAGAAAGAAGCTATAGATAGGTTTAAACAAAATTATAAATTTATTTCTGATATAGCAAAAAGAAGGCTTGTAATAGAAAATGATGAAAAATCTTTTAATATACAAGATGTATTAGAAATTGGAACACAAGTGAATATTCCTGTAGTATTTGATAATCTTCATCACAATATAAATAAGGTTTGTGATGAAAAAACAGATTCTTATTGGATAGATCAAGCTAAAGCTACATGGAAAAAATATGACGGAAAACAAAAGATTCATTATTCGCAGCAAAAAATAGGTGGCAAGATAGGAAGTCATTCAGATACTATAGAAGTTGTTAAATTTGTTGAATACTATAAAAACATAAACGGCAATAACTTAGATATTATGTTAGAAGTTAAAGATAAAGATCTATCCTGTATAAAGTGTATGCATTGTACTCAGAATATAAAAGTTTCAGAATTAGAAAGGCAATGGGCTAAATATAAATATTCTGTACTAGAGAAAAAAGCAAGTATATATAGTGATATTCGCAATTTATTAAAAGACAAGAAAAATGTAGATCCTATACAGTTTTATATTAAAATTCAAGAGGCTTTAGATATAGAAAGTAATAAAAGGCAGGCCTATAACTCACTTTTACATGTATGGGGATATTTTAAAGATAAAGCCTTAGATAGTGAAAAAACTAAGTTTTTTCTTTACTTGATAAATATAATGAAGGAAAAGAAAGTTTAGATAAACTTAAAAGGTTTCTTTACAAATTAGCACTAAAGTATAACATTAAATATCTTTTAGATTCATATTATTTTTTTCTATGAAAATAAACATGGGGTATGCACTGCATGCTTTTTTTATGTAAAAATAAAAGGATTTTTCTCTAATCTTGTAGAACATTTCAAAGTATAGGCTTTTATAATTTGAAAAAGGTGATGATTTTGAATAAGAAGTATATTTGTGTTTTTATTTTGTTTTTTATGTTATCTTTGATGGGATTTTGTGGTTTAAATAAAAGTAGATCAATACAAAAAGAAGCTGTAGCCTATAAAGTTTTTAGTTCATATAAAAATGTTTTAGGAGCAAGAATAAGTGAAGGATACTTTGTTTGTGATGATATGTACAAAGCTGTATTGGATAATGATAAAGAGTTTATAAATAAGAATTTAGAACATATAAAATCTACATTTAATATTCAAACTATCAAAAGTGAAATTATTGATAAAAGTTATGATGGCAAATTAGAATATTTAGTTTCATTTGATAATGAAAGGTTATCATTTGATTTTATGATTTTTGATAGCCAATCCAAACAATATATAAAGGATAAGATTATAAGGATTTATGTAGATATAGATGAGATTTTAAGTATTCTAGGGCTTGATACTGACTTTGATATAACTTTATCTAAAGAAAATCAAATAAGATTTATTTATAAGGATTCATTAATTAAAATTATATATATTTTATTATCAATTAGTATAGCCATTTTGTTTATGTACATATATCATGCATTTGAGAAATTATCTATATCTAATCATTATGATGTTGAAGGGTTAGAGTCTATTATAAATATTCTTTCAAAAAAAGATGGTTATACAGCTAGACATTCATTAGAGGTTGCAGACATAGCAGTAAAAATTGCTAAAGAACTTAGGGTTTCTAGAAAAGATATAAAAAATCTTTATAAAGCAGCAATTCTTCACGATATCGGTAAAATAGGAATACCTGAACACATTTTAAATAAGAAAGGGAGATTGACAGAAGATGAGTTTTTGATTATGAAACAGCATCCTCAGTTAAGTTATGATATTGTATCACAGTTTCCAAGTTTAAATAAGGTTGCACATATAGTTAAATATCATCATGAAATGATAGATGGATCAGGATATCCACAAGGATTAAAAGGTAAGCAGATACCTTTTTTATCTCAAATATTAACAGTTGCGGATATTTTTAATGCCTTAACTACAGATAGATCATATAGAAATGCGCTTACAGATAAAGATGCTTTAAATATGATGAAAAATATGCCGCTAAATCAAGAAATAGTAAATTTGCTTGAGAAAATTATTACATCTAAAAATGTAAATATAAAACAAAGTAAGAATATTATATTAAATTAATTATATACTGTATTATGAAAGGATTGAGGTTTATGAGTTTATCATTTATTTATCAAAGACATAGTGTTAGAAAGTTTAAAGATGAGCCTGTCAAGGATAATGATTTGATGGAAATTCTCAAGGCTGCTACTTATGCACCATCGGGTAAAAATAAACAAAATTGGCATTTTGTTATAATAAAGGACAAAGAGAAAATTAAAAAAATTGCGCAAATAGTCCATGAAAAAACAAATTATTTAGCAAGTAAGGTTGATGATGAAAATCTAAAACAAAATTTTCTAAAGTTTCTTTATTACCATACCTTTTTCAAAGATGCTCCTGTTTTGATATTAGCATTTGCAGGACCTTATCCTATCGGGAGTGATCAGATTCTTAAAATTGCAGGAGAAGATGAAGCTTTAAAACGTGTTATAAGTGCATCTCCTGGAATACAAAATATAGCAGCAGCAATTGAAAATTTAATGTTAGCAGCTGCCCAGTTAGGATATGGAACTTGCTGGATGACAGGACCTAATTATGCTGTAATTGAAATAGAAAAGTTTTTAGAAAAAGAGTTCTTAAAGGAAGGGTACGAGCTAGTAGCTATGACTCCTTTAGGTGTTCCACAGGAAAGTGAATTGAAAAGTCCACAAAGAAAACCATTAAGTGAGGTAATTACAATAATTGAATAATTATAATACACTTTAAAATCTTGGGGGGAGTAGGATGAGAGAAGTTGTTATTGTAAGTGGTGCAAGAACACCAATTGGTAGTTATGGGGGATCTTTAGCAAATGTTTCACCTGTAGATTTAGGAGCAATTGTTATAAAAGAAGCAATAAAAAGAGCAGGAATAAGCTTGAATGATGTTGATGAAGTGTATATGGGGTGTATTCTTCAGGCTGGTCATGGGCAGGGGGTGGCTAGACAATCTGCAATAAAAGCTGGCATCCCTGTAAATGTTCCAGCAACAACTATAAATATGTTATGTGGTTCAGGGCTAAGAGCAGTCTCTTTAGCTGCACAGACTATTATTTCAGGAGATAATGATATTGTAGTAGTTGGTGGAACAGAGAGTATGAGTCAAGCTCCGTATTTGATACAAAGAGCAAGATGGGGAGTTAGAATGGGACATGATCAAATAATAGATTCCATGATACATGATGGATTGACAGATTCATTTAATGAATATCATATGGGAATTACAGCTGAGAATCTAGCACAAAAATATGGTATTACAAGACAAGAACAAGACAAGTTCGCGCTTTCTAGTCAAAACAAAGCTGAAAATGCTATAAAGCAAGGAAAGTTTAAAGATGAAATTGTACCTGTTGTTATACATGAGAAAAAAGGTGAACCTATAATTGTAGATACTGATGAATATCCTAAGTTTGGAATTAATATTGAAAAACTATCTAAACTAAAACCTGTATTCAAGAAAGATGGAACAGTAACAGCAGGAAATGCATCAGGAATTAATGATGGTGCAGCTGCACTAGTTGTTATGTCAAAAGAAAAAGCAGAAAGCTTAGGAATAAAGCCACTTGCAACTATAGTATCTTATGCTAATGCTGGTGTTGACCCATCTATAATGGGTATTGGGCCTGTATTTTCTACTAAAAAGGCCTTAGAGAGAATAAATTTAACTATAGAAGATATGGATTTAATAGAAGCTAATGAGGCATTTGCGGCACAAGCACTTGCAGTTGAAAGAGAACTAAAATGGGATAGCAAAAAAGTAAATGTAAATGGAGGAGCCATTGCATTAGGTCATCCTATCGGTGCAAGTGGAGCTAGAATTTTAGTAACGCTTCTTTATGAAATGCAAAGAAGAAATAGTACTTATGGTTTAGCAACATTATGTATAGGAGGCGGAATGGGTACATCCTTAATCGTTAAAAGGTAGATATATTTAAAAAAGAGGATTAAGTATATCACTTGATCCTCTTTTTTGAAAATAGACAATCGATATTAAATTACTGTATAATGAATATATATTTATAAAAGTGCTGAAGGGAGATTAATTAATGCCTATAAAAGTTATAGTTGATAGTACATCATATATACCAAAACAACTAATAGAAAAATATGATATTACAGTTATACCACTTAGTGTAGTTTTTGAAGATGAAGTAATTAAAGAAACTGATATAACAAATGAAGAGTTTTATGAAAAACTAAATAAAATACCTACATCCTCTCAACCAACAGTGCAAGAAATCTATAATATATTTGAAAAAGTTATCGAAGATGGATATGATATTGTAGGAGTATTTATATCATCACTAAAAAGTGGAACATACAACACTGCTTGTATGGTTAAAGACATGATATTAGAAAATTATCCTAATGCGAATATAGAATTAATAGATTCTAAATCTACTGCTATGCAGCTAGGGTATGCAGCACTTTGTGCAGCTAAAGAAGCAAAAGAGAGAAAAACAATAAAAGAAGTTGTTGAAAAGGTAAATGAGAATATCAAAAGAAGTAGATTTCTTTTTATTCCTGACACTCTTGAGTATTTAAGAAAAGGTGGAAGAATAGGTACAGCTAAAGCTCTTTTAGGATCTATATTGCAGCTAAAACCTATATTAACTGTCAAAGATGGAAAAACAGACGTTATAACTAAAGTTAGAAGTAAAAAGAAAGCAGTTAAAGAAATGATAGATATCTTTATGGAAGATGTAAAGGAATATGGTTTATGTGAAGCTATAATACATCATATAAATTGTGAAGAAGAAGCAAAGCAATTTGCTCAAGCTGTTGAAAATTTAGTTAAGCAACCTATAGATATTTGTCCAATTGGACCTGTAGTTGGAGTGCATGTTGGACCGGGTGCACTAGGGATTGTATATTATACGAAAGAAGAAAGAAAATAGTTCATTTCGTATATTTATAGCAACTAAGGAGAGTTGAAATGATAAAGTTAAGAGGGCATCATCTTATATGCAGATTAGGGTTTAAAGGCCTTGGTTATAGTAAAGAGTTTGTTGAAAAGATGAGTGAAATTGTGAATATATTAAAATATAATATGGATACTTTAATAGAAGTTGACAACAAAGCTGATATTATTTGTAAGAGTTGTCCACATCTTAAGAGGAATATGTGCAAAAAAGATGGAAATGAAGAATCTGAAAAAGAGATAAAAATAATGGATGAAATAGTACTTGATGCACTAAAAATAAAGCCAGGGGATAAACTAACAGTTTTTGATATAAACAATCGTATAAAAAATAATTTCACAAATGAAAAACTAAACTTATTATGTAAAAATTGCAGTTGGAGATGTCTTGATTATTGTGAGGAAGGACTTAATAGTTTAAGAAATGATAAAAAGTGTTGACATATCATTTGTTTTAAATTAGAATTTAGTAGGAAATAAAACTTAATATAACTTGTTAGGTGAGGCTCCTAAATGAACACAGGCTATTGCCCAAAAACGTCGAGAGACGCTAATGGGTAGAACAGGCAAGATCGGATTAAGGTCTGCTTAATATAGCTGAATCAATGAATTGATTCTACGTCATTTAGTGCTAAATCCAGAACGAGGAGTTAAAGCTATAAATCTACAGGTTTATTGTAGGTTTTATTGTGAAGTGTTTTTGAAACGACTCCTTGTAGTCGTTTTTTTATTTTGTAAAAAAAAGGAGGTGAGTCCAAATGGAAAGTGATGATTTTAGGCGTAAAAAAGGAATAAATGATCTTCAAAAACTAAAGACTATAAATTATATGGAGGGATTATTATGCAAAATCTTAAAAAACTTATTTGGACTCACTTTAATAATAAAGATATAGAGTCTTTAAAAGAATTACTTAATAAGTCAGACAAATTAGATATTTTAAATGTTATTAAAGATTTACCTTCAGAGGAACAAGTTATAGTTTATAGACTCTTGTCTAAGGAAAAAGCTTTATTTGTGTTTGAACAACTCGATACAAGTTTTCAACAACAGTTGTTATCTTCATTTACTGAGGAAGTTGCAATAGAGATGATTTCAGAACTTGAACCAGATGATAGAGTTAGACTTTTAGATGAATTGCCAGCAAAAGTTGCCAATAAACTAATTCAAGCTCTTTCACCAGAAGAAAGAGAAAAAACAGCTTTATTGATGGGATACGAAGAAAAAACAGCAGGAAGAATAATGACAACTGAATATCTTGCTCTAAAGAGAAATTATACAGTTGAAGAAGCTATAGAAAAGATAAGAAAAGTCGGCAAGGAAAAAGAAACTATCTATACTATATATATAGTTGATGAGTTTAGAAAGTTAGAAGGAGTCTTATCTTTAAGAGAGTTGATAACTTCTCCAGTAGACAAAAAATTAGAAGAAATTATGAATGATAAAGTTGTAAAAGTTTCAACTAGTACGGATCAAGAAGAAGTTGCACAGTTGCTACAAAATCTAGATTTTCTGTCAGTTCCTGTTGTAGATAAAGAAAATAGATTAGTTGGAATTATAACTATTGACGATGCTATGGATATTATTGAAGAAGAAACAACAGAAGATATATTTATCAAAGCAGGTTTAACTCAATTAAATAACAAAGAAAGAGATCATAGTCAAAGATTAATTAGTGGGTCCTTACTTGATGTTTGGAAAGTTAGATTGCCATTTTTAATTATAACCATGTTAGGAGGGTTAATGGCAGGAGCGGTTATAGATGTATTTGAAGAAACGCTAGAGGCTATTGCAGCAACTGCTATATTTATTCCTGTTATTATGGATATGGGAGGAAATGCAGGAACTCAATCAAGTACTATATTCTCACGTGCATTAATATTAGGACATATACAATTGAATAATTTTCTAAAGCACCTAGCTAAAGAAGCCTTTGTTGGATTAAGTATGGGAGCGTTCGTTGGAGTGCTTACAGGAATTGCAGCATTTTTATGGCAAGGTATTCCTGAACTAGGAATAGCGGTAGGATTAGCATTGACAATTACTATGACAGTAGCTACTTCATTAGGTTTTTTAATTCCGTATATATTATTTAAAATAGGAGTTGATCAAGCAGCTGGTGCAGACCCTATAATTACAACTATTAAAGATATAACTGGACTTTTGATTTACTTTATGTTAGTTAAACAGTTCCTAGGTTACCTATTATAATTTCTTATCTTTTGATAGAAATGGGTGATAGTATGATATTTACAGATTTCATTTTAAGAATCAGCTTAGCATTTGTTCTAGGAGGCATAATAGGCTTTGAAAGACAAAAAAGACAAAGAATGGCTGGTTTAAGAACAAATGTATTGGTGGCGCTAGGAGCTTTCTTGTTTGTTACTTTGTCTATGACTATTGAAGGTGAAAGTAGTCCAAGTAGAGTAGCAGCTCAGATTGTTTCAGGAATAGGATTTTTAGGAGCAGGGGTAATCATTAGAGATGGAATAAATGTAAGAGGTTTAAATACTGCTGCTACATTGTGGTGTTCTGCTGCTATAGGAGTTTTAACTAGTGCAGGTCTTGTAAAGGAGGCTGTGGTAGGAACTTTATTTGTTTTAATTGCAAATGTATATTTAAGACACATGATAAAAAAAGTTGAGGATCACTCAGAATCATCAGATAGATTTGAAACAATATATATTTTAAGAGTAGTTTGCTCAAAAAAAACAGAGTTTCATATAAGAGCTTTATTAATACACATGCTACAACAAGAAGATGTTATTTTAACTAATTTAGAAAGTGATGATATTGAATCAACTGAATATGTTGAAGTAACTGCAAAGCTTACAAGTATAATGAAAAATCACTCGATTTTAGAAAAAATAGCTAGTAGAATAAGCTTAGAGTCAGGAGTAAGTTCAGTAGGATGGGAAGTTCAGTCGTAAAAACTTGCGTGTATACACGCAAGTTTTTTTGTATATGTAACAAATTATGACAAATTCATGATATTATATGATTAATGAAAATAAAATGGGAAGGGTTGCGCATATGGATATAATAAAAATATATCAAGATATTTTAGAAGTAATACCAGATGCGACTTATGGTATAGACATAGATGGGAAAGTAATTATATGGAACAAAGCTATGGAAAAAATCACAAATGTGAAGAAGGAAGATATAATTGGCAAAGGAGATTATATATATTCTTTGATTTTTTATGGCAAAAAAAGAGTTACTTTAGCAGATTTAGTATTAAATAAAGACTATAAAGTAGGTTATAATTACTATAAAAATTTTAAATGTAACGAAGATGGTAGTATTGAAGGAGAAGCTCATAGTGAAAAGATGAATTACTATGATTGGGGTAAAGCTAGTTTACTGTATGATCTAAATAAAAATGTTATAGGAGCTATATCAATATCAAGGGATATAACAGAAAAAGAACATTACAAAAGAACTATAGAAGAAAAAAATATAAAGCTAAAAGCGACAGTTGAACAATTGATAGCAAGTGAAAGTCAATTAAAAGCCCAGTACGATTCAATACAAATGTATCTAGGGGAATTAGAAGAAATACAACAAAAATATAAAATAGCTATAGAAGGAATAAATAGTGCTATATGGGAGATAGACATAAAGAATAAAAGCTTATATATATCGCCAGAATTTGCACAGCTTATAGGAGTAGATTTTAAGAATAAAAACGTTCACGAAATTTTAGATAAATCAGTACATCCAGATGACAAAAATGTTCTTTTAGAAGAATATAAAAAATATGAAAGCAATAAAAAACAGAGAATATATTCTCAAATTAGAGTTATAGATAAAAAAGGAAATATTAGATGGTATTTAGTAAATGGAAAAGGGGTATTAGACTTACAAGGAAATATTAAAAGTATAAGCGGTATATTAGTTGATATAACTCAGCTTAAAGTTCAAGAAAAGTATATTAAGTTTTTGTCAGAACATGATCATTTAACAAAACTTCCTAATAGAAGAAAGATGGTCAAAATATTAAAACAAGAACTTAAATCAAATAAAAAAGGAGCTGTATTGTTATTAGATTTAGACAACTTTAAAGTTATAAATGATACACTAGGTCATGCATATGGAGATAAAGTATTAATTAAAGTTGCTGATATACTAAAAGATATAGAAAATACAATAGCTTTTAGAATGGGTGGAGATGAATTTTTACTTTTAATTAAAGATACTTACAATTTACAAAAAATAAAAAAATATGCAGATAGATTGCTTAATGCTCTAAAAGATATGGAAAATGGAATAACAGGTAGTGTGGGAATTGCTAGGTATCCTTACGATGCAAATAGTTTAGAAGATATTTTAATAAAAGTAGATATTGCTATGTATAATGCAAAAAATTCAGGAAAGAACAAATATATCTTCTTTGATGAGAAGATGGATATGAACTTTAAAGGTAGGTTAGAATTAGAAAATATATTGAGAGAAGCTATAAAAAATGAAGGATTTACTTTGTTATATCATCCTATAGTAAACTCTCAAAGTGGAGAAATAGAATATTTTGAATCGCTCCTGAGATTGAAAGAAAAAAAGATATCTCCAGATATTTTTATACCTTTAGCCGAAGAAACTAACTTGATTTCAGATATAGGAAAATGGGCAATAAAAGAGGCTATTATTCAGATAAAAAAGTGGAAAGAAAAAGGATATAAATCTAAGCCTATATCTGTAAACATTTCTCCTAAACAGCTTTATGATGAAAATTTAATTAAGTTTATTAAAGATACTTTAAGTACATATAAAGTGGATTCTTCGCTTTTAGAAATAGAGATAACAGAGAATGTACTTATTGAAGATGAAGGTAAGGTTTTGAAAGTATTAGATGGAATAAAAAAACTTGGGGTTAAAATATCCATTGATGACTTTGGAAGAGGATATTCTTCGTTTAATTCATTAACATTCATTCCTGTTGACAAGATAAAAATAGATAAAAGTATAACAGATGAATTTTTAAAACTAGATATAATAGAAAATTTAATTTCGTTTTCTCATGCATTAAATTTAAAAGTTGTAGTAGAAGGAGTAGAAAATAAAGAGCAATATTTAAAATTAAAACAGTATGGATGTGACTACCTTCAAGGATATTTTTTTAGTAAGCCTTTAATTTCTGAAAAAATAGAAAAAATATATAATAATGTATACTAGATGGTGGTGATATATTTGGAATTGCCTAAAGACTTTAAAGAAAAAATGCAAAATCTTTTAAATGATGAATATGATGATTTTCTAAGTAGTTATAATGAAAATAAAAAACAAGGTCTAAGAGTTAATACATTAAAAATATCAGTAGACCAATTTAAAAATATAAGCCCATTCGAATTAGAAAAAATTCCGTGGGTAAGTGAAGGTTTTTTTTATAAAGAAAAAGATAAACCAGGAAAACATCCTTATCATGAAGCAGGGCTATATTATATACAAGAGCCTAGTGCTATGGCTGTAGGAGAGATAATAAGTCCAAATCCAGGCGAGAAAGTTTTAGATTTGTGTGCAGCTCCAGGAGGAAAAACAACACATATTGCATCGAAGATGAATCAAGAAGGATTGATAGTAGCTAATGAAATTCATCCATCGCGAGCTAAAATTTTATCTCAAAATGTAGAGAGAATGGGGATAAAAAATGTAATTGTAACAAATGAAACTCCAGAAAATTTATCTAAGAAATTTGAAAATTACTTTGATAAAATACTAGTAGATGCGCCGTGTTCAGGAGAAGGTATGTTTAGAAAAAATCCTGAGGCTTGCAGTGAATGGAGTCTTAAAAATGTATGTTTATGTAAAGAACGTCAACTTGATATACTAAAATGTGCCTCTAGTATGCTAAAGGTAGGAGGTAGGCTAGTATATTCAACTTGCACATTTTCACCTGAAGAAAACGAACAAGTAATTAGTGAATTTGTAAAGGAAAATACTAATTTTGAAATAGAGAAAATAAGTGCGTATCATGGATTTGATAAAGGAAGAAAAGATTGGACTAAAGAAGGTGTAGAAGGTATAGAAAATACTATTAGGATTTGGCCACATAAAATTGCAGGAGAAGGACATTACATAGCTTCGCTAAGGAAAATAGATGGAGAAGATAGTAAAACAAGAAAGATATTGAAAACAATAACTGATAAGAAAGTGTTAAAAGATTATTTAGAGTTTGAAAAAGAGTTTTTAGTATCCCGTATAGATGGAAACTATATATTGTTTGGGGAAGAACTTTATAGTATACCTAAAGATATGGTATCTTTAGATGGAATGAAAATAGTGCGACCAGGACTACATATAGGAACTATAAAGAAAAATAGATTTGAACCTTCTCATGCCTTAGCATTATACTTAAATAAACTGGATGTAAAATATAGTTATAATATTGATAAAGATTCACAACAGATAATAGACTATCTAAAGGGACATGCTCTTAAGATAAATGGACAAAAGGGATGGTATTTAGTTGAGGTAGATGGATACTCTATTGGATGGGGTAAGCTTTCAGGTGATACACTTAAAAATCACTATCCAAAAGGTCTAAGGTGGATATAGTATCTAAAAAGAGAATACACAAACTGTATTCTCTTTTTATTTTTTATGTGAAATTTAAGATATCGATATCTACATTCTCAAAACCACAAATAACAATATCCGCATCAGATAAAATTTCTTCAGAACCTACACCGATAACTTTCATATTGCATTTCTTTGCAGCCTGAATACCTGCTATTGCATCTTCGAATACACAACACTCTTTAGGATTCAAATTAAGTCCTTCAGCTCCTTTTAGAAATACTTCAGGATCAGGTTTTGCATTTATTACTTTTGTTCCATCTACTATAACATCAAAATAATCGATTAAACCTACATTTTTTAATATTGTAAGAGCATTTTTACTAACAGAACCTAGTGCAATTTTGAATCCATTTTCTTTTAATTTAATGAGGAAATTTTCTACACCTGGTAATATTTCGGATTTATCCATTTTAGATATATATTCCACATACCAATTATTTTTTCTGTCAGCCAATTCAAGTTTAGTCTTATCATCAACACTTTTATTTCCAAGTTCAAGAAGTAGTTCTAACGATCTTATTCTGCTCACACCTTTTAATTTTTCGTTGTCTTCTTCAGTAAAATCAAATCCAAGTTCATTAGCTAACCTTTTCCAAGCAATATAGTGATATTTTGCTGTATCAACAATAACCCCATCTAAATCAAAAATACAACCTTTGATAGACAAACCAATCCCTCCTTAACATTTTTAGTATATTATATCAAAAACGTTTTCGAAATCAATACCTTGTTTTGAAATAAAAATAATTATTCATAACTTAAGTTGTTAGAAAAATAAATACATTTAAATAACGAAAAAATAAAGAATATATTGAAAACGTTTTTGATATAAATTATAATATAGATACAGAAAAAGAAAAACGTTTGCTTATAAAGGAGGAGAGATATGGATAGATTTTGGAATGTAGAGCTAAACAAGTATAATTCAAAAGAAAATGCAAAATATGAAACGATTTTTACGTTAGCTAATGGGTATAGGGGGTTGAGAGGAAAAAATAATTTTTCAAAAATAGGAGAAAAAGGTAATTTTATAGCAGGAATATTTGATCAAAATACCGCTCAAGTTACAGAATTAGTAAACTGTCAAGATCCACTTGTTTTAAATTTTTACGTAGATAATGAACTAATAGATATAGATAAATGTGAAATTTTAGATTTTAATAGAAAACTGAATATGTACGAAGGGGTATTATATTCTTCTTACAAACTAAAGTTAGATTCAAATAGAATAGTGCAGATAGATTGTGAAAGATTTGTAAGTAGGAAAAATGTACACAGATGGGCAGAAAAGTATACCCTCAGGCCAGTAAATTTTAAATCGAAAATGTTTATCGAAAATATAATAGATGGAACAGTTGTCAATAGTTGTAATGATCCTATAAATCTTACAAAACATTTCAATGTTATAGATAAATTAGATTTAAAGCCAGGGTTAGCTCTTTTAACTAAAACTATAGATAAAGGAATCTATATAGTAGAATCTACAAGAATATACGCAGATGATTTATTTAAAACAAGAAAGTTTATAGAATTAGGAGAAAAAGTAAGAGAAGTTTATGAGTTTTTTGTAGAAGAAGGAGAAGAATATACCATTTATAAATATGGGTGTACATATACAAGTAAAGATACAAAAGAAGATATAGTTTCTGTTTGTAAGAGTGAGTTAAAAGATTTTCAGACAATAGGATATGATAAAGAAAAAGAACAACATTTGCAAGAATGGAAAAAATTATGGAATAGCATGGACATAAGGATTAAGGGTGATGATATAGCTCAAGTAGGTATTAGGTTTAATATGTTTCAGTTAGCTTCTTGTGCATATGAAAAAGATTATACAGTTAGCATAGGAGCTAAAGGTCTTCATGGAGAAGGTTATAAAGGTCATGTGTTTTGGGATACAGAAATATTTATGATTCCGTTTTTTACATATACAAATCCTGAAATAGCAAAGGCGCTTTTGATGTATAGGTATAATACACTATGTGGAGCTAGAAAAAATGCAAGTTTAAATGGATTTAAAGGTTCACAGTTTCCTTGGGAGTCAGCAGATGATGGAACAGAAGTTACGCCAAAATGGGGAGTGGATTATGATGGAAACCCTGTAAGAATATGGACTGGAGATGAAGAATATCACATAAATGCAGATATAGCATTTGCTATATGGGAATATTTTAGAGCAACAAAGGATGAAGAATTTTTAATAAACTATGGAAGTGAAATAGTACTAGATACGGCTAAGTTTTGGAATAGTAGACTAGAGTACAATCAAAAGTATGATAGGTACGAAATAAATAAAGTAATAGGGCCTGATGAATTTCATGAACATGTAAATAACAACGTATATACTAATTATCTTGCTAAGTGGAATATGAATAAAGCTATTGAAATATCTAGATGGTTAAAAGAAAAGGACTTTGTAAAGTTTAAAAATTTATGCTAATAAAGTAAGAGGTGGTATTATGAAAGATAAAACTATAACTATAAAAGATGTAGCCAAAATAGCAGGGGTGTCTGTAAGTACAGTTTCGAGAGCTTTAAATAATTATAGTGATATAAATCAAGAAACCAAAGAAAAAATATTTAGTGTAGTTAAAGAACTTGGATATAAGCCTAATAATATAGCAAGAAGTTTAAGTTCTAGTAGAACTTTCAGATTAGGAATGCTTGTTGAAGATAATGAGGGAACAGGTAGATTAAATCCTTTGGTACTTGAGATGATCATTGGATTTAAAAATACATCTAGTAAACTAGGCTATGAAACTGTATTGTTGTCAACAACATCAGATATTCAAAGGAATGAAAAATTGCAGAAAATATTCAAAGAAAAACAACTAGATGGTATGTTTATCATGGGACTTAAAATGACTGATCAATATTATGATGAACTTTCAAATATAGATAAGCCGTGTGTTCTGCTAGATGTAAATATAAATAATCCAAATGTTGCTTGTATTGGAGTTGACAATGTAAGAGGTTCTTTTTTGGCGGTTGAACATCTTATAAAATCTGGACATAAAAAGATAGGTTTTATTAATGGTCATAAAGATGCTTATGTAAGTTATGAAAGGTTAGATGGATATTTTTTAGCTCACAGCAGATATAAACTACCTGTTGATAACTCGTTGATAGAAAATGCGGATTTTACTGATGAAGGTGCACAAGAAGCTGTAAAAAGGCTTCTTCAAAGGCACAAAGATATAACTGCTATCTTCTGTGCAAGTGATTTAATGGCTACAGGAGCAATTTATAGTTTGACTAATTGTGGCTACTCAGTCCCAGAAGATATTTCTGTAGTAGGATTTGATGATATACACTTGGCAGAATGTATAGTTCCAAGACTTACTACTATAAGGCAAGATGCGAAAAAAATAGGTACCAGTGCAGCGAGCTTGCTAGTAAACTTAGTTCAAGGTCAGCATATGGGAAGAATAGTAATAGAGCCAGAACTTATAGTGAGAGAGTCTACAAAAAGAATTTAAATATAAAAAGGGGAGTGAGATTATGTGAATTTAAAACGTATTTTATCAATGTGTTTACTAGGAATACTTATATTTGTAACAGGGTGTTCTGGTGTTTCTGATGAAGTTTCAAAAGAAAATAGAGTAACTATAGTGCTTGGTTGTTGGGGTTCATCACCGGCAGAAACAGAACTATTAGATAAGCAAATAGAAAGATTTGAGGAGATTTATCCGCATATTAAGGTTGAAAAACAAGTAATAACAGGAGATTATAATCAAGCAATGCAAGCTAGAATAGCTTCTAAAACTGAACCAGATGTTTATTATTTAGATGTTTTCCAAGCTCCTGCTTATATATCAGGAGGAGTAATAGAGCCATTAAATGATTATATAGATATGGAGGATGTAAAAGATTTCGAAGAGTTTTTAATTGAAGGATTTAAAAAGGATGACAATATATATGCTCTTCCTAAAGACTATAATTCTTTAGCTATTTTCTACAACAAAGACATGTTTGAGCAAGAAGGAATAGATTCTATAACTACTTGGAGCGAGCTAAAAGAAGCGGCAAAGAGTCTTACAAAAGATGGAGTTGTAGGAATGGCTTTAAGTGCAGATGCAGCAAGATTTATACCATTTATGATACAAGCAGGTGGAAAAATAAATGATGGAGATGATGTTGTTTTTAATACACAACAGGCAGCTGAAGGGCTAGATTTTTATTTTTCAATATTAAAAGATGGTTATGCTAAACAGCCTCAAGAGTTAGGGGTTGGATGGAATGGAGATGCATTAGCTCAAAGAAAAGCAGCTATGGTTATAGAAGGTGGTTGGATGATTCCGTTTATGAAAGAGGCAGGTCCTGATGTTAACTATGGAATAGCTAAACTTCCTAGAGGAAATCAGGAAGGAAATTTAGCATTCACAGTAGGATACGCTATGAGTGCTAATTCAAAATACAAAGAGGAATCTGCAAAATTAATAAACTTTTTAACTGGAAAAGAAGCATTAACTATGGTGGTTGAAAGCGGTCTTGCAATTCCATCAAGAAAATCAATGTCTAAATTATTTGCACAAAAGTACCCAGAAAGATCTGCGCTAGTTGAAGGAACTGTTGGAGCTAAAGTATTTCAGTTTGGTGCTAATACAACGAAGATAATAGATGCTTTAAATAAAGCTGGTGAAAGACTTTTATTCAATCAGGTTGACAATGCTAAAACTGCATTAGAAGAAGCAGCAAAAGAAGTACAGTAATAGAATAGGAAGCACCTTAAGTGCTTCCTATTTGTCAAAGGAGGAGTTTTATGAATTTTAAAAGTGCAGGGCTATCTACATTCAAAAAGCGAGAAAAAATAGATGGTTGGCTGTTTGTATTGCCGTTTGTGATAAGCTATTTAATATTCTTTGTAGGACCACTTATAGTAGCGTTTATTCTGAGTTTTAAAGAATATTCATTTTTAGATCAAATATCTATAATGGAAGCTAAGTGGGTTGGACTTGATAATTATATTCATGCATTTAAAGATCCTGTATTTAGAAAAGCTCTATTAAATACAACTATATACTCAATAGGAGTTGTACCTACACAGCTTATAATAGCATTAGTTCTTGCCTTGATTGTAAATTCTGATATAAAAGGAAAAACTTTCTTTAGGGCTGCCTATTATATTCCTACTGTAACATCAACAGTTGCGGTATCTGTAATGTTTATGTTTATATTTAAGACAGATGGTCTTTTAAATAAAATTTTACAGACATTTGGATTTGAAGCTTATAATTGGTTTGGAGATATAAATCTTGCTTTACCATCTATTATGATGATGGCTGTATGGTCATCTGTAGGATTATATATGATAATATTTCTAGCAGGATTACAAGATATTCCGGATTCTTTATATGAAGCTGCTTTGATTGATGGAGCAAATAAATGGCAACAATTTTGGCATGTTACACTTCCACTTTTAAGACCTACTTTTTTCTTTAATCTAGTAGTTTCTATGATAGGTACATTTCAGGTTTTTGATCAAGCTTATGTTGTATCCGGTGGAAATGGTGGACCATTAAATTCTACTATGACTGTTGTGCTTTATCTTTATAGAACAGGATTTAGGGATTATAAGATGGGTTATGCCTGTGCAATAGCATTTATATTATTCTCTATAATATTTGTATTAACTATGATACAAAAGAAATTATTTGGTGAAGAAACGCAATATTAATAAGGTGGTGACGCAATGGGGAGAAAGGTATTAAGAATTTTGTTTTATTTTTTAGTAATTGCATATGCCATTATTTCTATAGGTCCATTTATTTGGAGCATAATAACATCTTTAAAACCTACTAGTGAAGTGAATAATTTTAGCATAAACTTTTCAACATTAAGTTTTAGAAACTACATATTTTTATGGAATAGGTTTCCGTTTGCTAGATGGACATTGAATAGTATAATTGTAGCGTTGATAGTAACTTTGGGTAATTTATTATTTAATTCAATGGCAGGATATGCACTTGCTAGAATAAATTTTCCTGGAAAAAAAGCTTTATTTGTATCGATATTAGCTTTTATGATGATACCAGGTCAGGTTGTTATGGTTCCTACATTTATATTACTTACTAGGTTAGGATGGATAAATTCTTATAAAGGTCTTACAATTCCATTTTTGACAAGTTTGTTTGGTATATTCTTAATGAGGCAGTTTTTTTTATCTATTCCTAAATCATTAGAAGAATCTGCTATGATAGATGGATTAGGAAGATTTGGAATATTTTTCAGAATAATTTTACCGTTGGCAAAACCAGCACTATCAACACAGTTTATACTTATGTTTACAGGAAATTGGAACAGCTTTTTGTGGCCTAGTCTACTAGCTACGTCAGATAAAATGTATACACTTCCTGTAGGTCTAAATTCGTTCTACGGACAGTATTTTCAATTTTGGGATCAAGTTCTAGCAGGGGTTATGATACTTTCTATACCAGCTATAGTAATATTTTTAATTTTCCAGAAAAATTTTATAAAAGGTATATCGACAACAGGTATGAAAGAATAACATTAAAAATATGAAAATCATTTATTGAAACATAGACTAAAGTCTTATATTATATTAAATAGAATATAAGGCTTAGGGGTGAAAAAAGTGATCAAGTGGAAAGATGATTATGTAACAGGAATAGAAGAAATAGATAAACAACACAAATATCTAGTAGATATAGCTAATAGAGCATATTTAACATTAAAGGATGAATTTTGTATAGACAAATATGATAAAATAACTCAGATACTAAAAGAACTTGAGGAATATACAATTTTTCATTTTGCTAAGGAAGAAGAGTATATGAAAAAGATAGGTTATAAGCATTTGTTTTCTCACAAAATAGAACACAATAAGTTTATTGAAAAGATAAAGAGTATAGACTTAGATACTATAGATGAAAAACAAGATGAATTTTTATTAGATATAATAAATTTCATAGTAGATTGGTTAGTTAGTCATATATTAGAAAAAGATAAACTAATATCAGGAAATTAAAATTTTGCATTGTTGATCGTCCAAAGCATTTTGAAATGTTTTGGGCGATTTTTTTGAGATGAATTGAATTTTGGAGAAATAGATCGAAAAAACTATAATGAAAACATTTGACTGTATGGTTGTACAATTGATAACATTAAATTAATAACAAAATTATAACGATATGACGGATGAATAGACTTCATAAGAAGCAAGAAAAGTATTGGAAAGGGGTGAGATGTTATATTGCAAAGTAAAAACAAAAGATAAAATGAAAATAATTATTCAAAAGAAGTTAGTATATTAACAAATACAATGGGGGGATAGTTGTGGATTTATTTACTATTGTTAATAAAATCAATAGTATTTTGTGGGGACCTATAATGCTATTTATGCTTTTAGGAACAGGAGTATTATTTACACTTAAACTTAGGTTTTTACAGATAAGAAAATTAAAGTATGCATTTAAATTAACTTTTGATGGCATATTAAGTAAAAGTGATAGAGCAAACGAAGATGGAATGTCTTCTTTTCAGGCCTTATCTACAGCTATAGCAGCTCAGGTTGGAACTGGAAATCTTGCTGGAGTTGCAACAGCTATAGCTGCTGGTGGACCTGGCGCAATATTTTGGATGTGGATAAGTGGCTTCTTTGGAATGAGTACTATATTTGCAGAAGCTATATTAGCACAGGTATATAAGAAAAGGGTAGATGGAGAGATAACGGGAGGACCTGCTTACTACATCACAGATGGACTTAAAAACAAGTACTTAGCAGCATTCTTTTCGATTGCAATAATCTTGGCGTTAGGATTTATGGGAAATATGGTTCAATCTAACTCAGTTGGTGCAGCTATAAGTGGAGCGTTTAATATAAATCCGTTATTTGTAGGAATTGGTGTAGCGATTATTGTTGGTTTAATTATAATTGGTGGAATTGGAAGAATAGCTTCTTTTACAGAAAAGGTGGTACCTTTCATGGCTATTTTCTACATTTTAGGAAGTTTAATAATAATATTTTTGAATTATGAACATATTATTCCAGCGTTTAAGATGATAATATATGGAGCATTCAATCCTATGGCAGCAACTGGAGGATTGATTGGAGCAACTATAAAGGAATCTTTTAGATATGGTATAGCAAGAGGACTTTTCTCTAATGAAGCAGGTATGGGGTCAACTCCGCATGCTCATGCTGTAGCAAAGGTAAAGCATCCTGGACAACAAGGTCTTGTTGCACTTATGGGAGTAGTTATAGATACGGGAATAGTTTGTACGTTAACTGCACTAGTTATATTAACTACTGGTTCTATAGAAGCTGGTCTATCGGGAGCTGCTCTTACTCAAGAAGGATTTATCCGTGGTTTTGGAGGGTTTGGAAGTTATTTTGTAGCTATATGCCTATTCTTCTTCTCTTTATCAACTATAATAGGATGGTATTTCTTTGGAGAATCAAATGTAAAATTTTTATTTGGTAAAAAAGGGTTGGTATTATATAAGATTATAGTTTTATTATGCATAATAGTTGGAGCTACTATGAAAGTAGAATTAGTTTGGGAAATTGCTGATACATTTAATGCGCTTATGGTTATACCTAACCTTATAGCTCTTTTGGGTATGACATCATTAATTGTTAAAGTAGCAAATGACTTTGAAAATAATTTTGAAAAAGGCAAGTTGTCTGAGTATACAAATAAGGATAATAAATTAGAAAATCCTCAGCATTAATGCTGAGGATTTTCTACATGTATTTTTAGTTTATCATTTTCTTCATCTATAACAACGTGATAGCCATCACTTATTTCACCTTTTATAATCATTTTTCCAAGTTCTGTTTCTATATATCTTTGAAGATATCTCTTAATTGGTCTAGCACCATATGTTGGAGAGTAAGCTTCATTTGCTATGAAAGATTTAGCTTTGTCAGTTATAGAAAGTACTATATTCCTATCCTCAAGTCTTGTTTGTATATCTTTGATAGCTAAATCTATAATCTTAGAAATTTCTTCTTTTGTTAAAGGTTTAAATACTATTATATCATCAATACGGTTTAAAAACTCAGGTTTAAAGTTTTTCTTAAGCTCATCTAAAGCTTTTTGTTTCATATTTTCTTTTATTTGGCCATCTGCATCTATTCCTTCTAGTATAAACTGGCTACCTATATTAGAGGTCATAATTACAACTGTATTTTTAAAGTTTACAGTTTTACCTTTAGAATCAGTTAATCTACCGTCATCTAATAATTGTAAAAGAACATTAAATACTTCAGGATGGGCTTTTTCTATTTCGTCGAATAAAATTACACTGTATGGCTTTCTTCTAACAGCTTCAGTTAGCTGACCTCCTTCTTCATATCCAATATATCCAGGAGGAGCACCTATAAGTCTTGCTACTGTGTGTTTTTCTTGATATTCACTCATATCTATTCTTACTATGTTTTCTTCAGTATCGAATAAAGCTTGGGCTAAAGATTTAGCAAGTTCTGTTTTTCCGACTCCAGTAGGACCTAAGAAAATAAATGATCCTATAGGCTTTCTAGGGTCTTTAAGACCAGATCTTGCTCTTAAAACAGCATTAGAAACTGACGTTACAGCTTCATCTTGTCCAATTACCCTTTCGTGAAGTATATTTTCAAGATTCAGTAATTTTTCTTTTTCGGATTCAACTAGCTTAGTAACTGGAATTGAAGTCCATTTAGACACAATTTCTGCGATTTCTTCTTCAGTAACTTCTTCAGATAAAAGACGTTTTTCATTTTTATCCATCTGCTTTTGTCTTTCTTGCTCTAACATTTTTTCATGCTCAAGAAGTTTTCCGTATTTTAGCATAGCGAGTTTTTCAAGATCATAGTTTCTCTCAGCTTCTTCTATTTCTCTTTTTATATCTTCAATTTCTTGTTGTAGCTTTTTGATCCTTGCGATATTTTCTTTTTCGATTTCCCACTTAGCTTTCATTTCGTTTGCAGTTTCCTTTAGTTTAGAAAGTTCCTCTTGAAGCATGATAAGTCTATTTTCTGAGTTTTTGTCATTTTCCTTTTTAAGAGCTTCTTGTTCTATTTCAAGCTGCATTATACGTCTGCTTATTTCATCAAGTTCAGAAGGCATACTATCTATCTCGCTTCTTATCATAGCAGCAGCTTCATCCATAAGGTCTATTGCTTTATCTGGAAGGAATCTGTCTGTTATATATTTATTAGAAAGTGTTGCACAAGCAACTATGGCATTATCTGTAATTCTTACTCCGTGGTGAATTTCAAATTTTTCTTTTATTCCTCTTAATATAGATATAGTATCTTCAACGGTAGGTTGATCTATCATAACAGGTTGGAAACGTCTTTCAAGTGCAGGATCTTTTTCTATATATTTTCGATACTCATCTAAAGTAGTTGCTCCTATACAATGAAGTTCTCCTCTAGCTAGCATAGGTTTTAATATGTTTGCAGCATCCATAGCACCATCAGTTTTACCCGCTCCAACTATAGTATGAAGTTCATCTATGAATAAAATTATTCTACCTTCTGATTGTTCAATTTCCTCTAATACTGCCTTTAATCTTTCTTCGAATTCTCCTCTAAATTTAGCACCTGCAATTAATGATCCCATGTCAAGAGCAAATATAGTTTTATCTTTTAGTCCTTCAGGGACATCTCCTTTTAATATACGTTGAGCAAGGCCTTCCACAACTGCAGTTTTACCAACACCAGGTTCTCCTATTAATACAGGATTGTTTTTGGTTCTTCTTGAAAGAATTCTAATTGTTCTTCTTATTTCGTTATCTCTTCCTATTACAGGATCAAGTTTTCCTTCTTTAGCTAATTTAACTAAATCTCTACCAAATTTATTTAAAGCATCATAAGTTAACTCTGGATTTTGAGATGTAATTCTTCTGTTTTGTCTAATTTTACTTAGAGCAGATAAAAAGCTCTCTTTAGTTATATTGTACTTTCTAAATAAAGATTCAGAAAAAGTACCTTTTTCATTTAATATACAGATATATAAATGTTCAACACTTATATATTCATCTTTAAATTTATCAGCTTCATCTTTAGCATTAACTAATATTTGGCTAAATCTTCTAGAAAAATACATATTAGAAGCATCGCCGTGCACTTTAGGAAGTTTATCTAAATGATTTTTCAAATCACTTATTAAAAGAGAAGAAGGAACATTCATAACCTCTAGTAGTTTAGGTATAAATCCATCTTCTTGAGTAACTAAAGCAAGATGTAAATGTTCTATATCAACTTGTTGATGATTAAGTTTAAGAGCTATTTCTTGAGATGATGAGATAGCTTTTTGGGCTTTTTCTGTAAATTTATCTATATTCATCATTATCCCTCCTTTGTCTTTTAAATTTATTATATCCATATATCACGAAGTAAAATTTTTTATTAGCACTCTATTAAGGTGAGTGCTAAATCTTTGATTATATTTTACAACTTCTAGCTCATGATTGCAAGAATTTTTTCTAGTGTTATATAGATGGATTCTCTGTATTAAATAAAAATGATATTTGTTATCAAACAACTTGAATTAAGGATAAAAAGGTGATATCATTTACTTATAACACATACGAATTTATGTACTTTACTAAATTGTAGAAAAGTTATAGTTTTAATAAAAAATTCTTTTTAAATCTTTTAAAAAACTTTGCTTTATAGATATTTTAAAAAGGGGGAAAGATCATGGCGTTATACGAATTAAGAAAAAATCAAAAGTGTACTATAGAGAAAATGCCTTCAAATTCATTACTTCAATCACTAGGATTAAGACAAGGAATTGTAGTATCTGTTATGTCAAAACAGCCTTTTGGAGGTCCAATAGTAGTTAAGGTAGGAAATAGAAGTATAGCAGTTGATAAGGATATAGCAAAAAATATAGAAATTAAGGTGGTGTCATAATTGAATTGTCACAATGACAGAAAAGGTAATAAATCATCGGTAGAGTATGAAAAGAAAATTTTGCTTATGGGGAATCCTAATGTAGGTAAAAGCGTTATATTCTCTAAATTAACAGGTATGGAAGTTATGACTGCAAACTATGCAGGTACTACTGTAAGTTATACTCAAGGGGTATTAAAGTCTGAAAACCAAAATGCAGTTTTAATAGATGTACCAGGAATTTATTCATTAGAGGCTACATCAAAAGCTGAAGAAGTAGCTATAGATATGCTAAATGAAAATCCAGATGCTATAATTTGTGTTTTAGATGCTACAAACTTAGATAGGAATTTAAACTTAGCCCTTCACTTGAGAGAATATAATATACCTACTGTATATGCTTTAAATTTAACAGATGTAGCAAAAAGACAGGGTATACAGATAAATGTAGAAAAGCTTAAGGAGTTATTGCAAGCTCCTGTTATAGAAACTGTAGCTGTAAGGAATATAGGACTAAATGAGCTAACTAAAAAAGCTTTGGAAATCTCAAAAGAAGATACGAAATTGTTTGAAGGAAAGCTAACAAAAGAAGAAAGATGGGATATGGCACAACAGATAACTCAAAAAGTCCAAACAAGAGTTGATCATGAACCATCATTTCTTGAAAAGTTAGGAGATTTAACTATACAGCCTTTCCCAGGAATACCTATAGCTTTGATAGTATTATCTATAGCTTTAGGAATAGTAGTAGGTGGGGGTAAGGCTTTAAGGGCTGCTGTTTTACTTCCACTTGTTAATAATATTATAGTTCCTTTTATAGTATCTATAGTAGATAGATTCGTACAACCTGGAGTAATTTACAATATATTAGTGGGAGAATTTGGAGTTTTAGTAAAGGGTATCGAATGGCCTTTTGCATTAATCCTTCCTTATGTTCTTTTATTTTATATAGTACTTTCATTTTTAGAAGATAGTGGATACCTTCCAAGGCTTGGAGTTTTGGTAGATGGTATTCTTAGAAAGTTAGGTCTTCCAGGAGGAAATATAGTTCCGTTTATAATGGGTTATGGATGTGCAGTTCCAGCTATACTTGGAACAAGAGCATCTACGAGTTATAAAGAAAGATTGATATTAACATTTTTAATATCTTTAGCAGTGCCATGCACTGCTCAAACTGGAGCATTTTTTACTCTTTTGGGAGATAGATCGATAATTGCACTTATATTTGTATATATGATATCTTTTATATCTATTATAATTGCTGGAGTTTTATTAAATAAGTTTATTCCAGGACACAGTGACCCTTTACTTTTAGAAATACCTAACTTACTTATGCCAAATAGGCAAGCATTACTTCAAAAAATATGGATTAGATTTAAACATTTCCTATTTGATGCCGAGGTTCCTATGATGATAGGAATAGTATTAGCAGCACTTGTAGCTGAAACAGGATTTTTGAATATTATAGGTAGTGCTATGCAGCCACTAGTTGAAGGTTGGTTAGGGCTTCCGAAGGAAGCGGGTTTAGCACTTTTATTAGGAATAATAAGGAGAGAACTTGCAGTTATGCCGTTGCTTGATATGAATTTAAGCATAACTCAAGTAATAGTTGGATCTGTAGTAGCACTATTTTACTTACCTTGCTTATCAGCATTTGCTATGTTAATAAAAGAGTTTAAATTAAAAGTTGCTTTAATTATGTCTTTATCTACTATAATCATAGCTCTTTTATTTGGAGGAATAGTAAACAATATCTTAGGATTCATATTATAAACAATTTTAATAAGCTTCAGATAGTACTATCTGAAGCTTATTTTGGGCAAAAAATAAATGGTGGTGATTTTCAAATGATATGTTTTATCACTTCTAAAATAGAAACTATTTGTTCAAAGATTCCAAAATGTATATGTTTGCTTGATTGCTACTACGAAAACCTAGTTAAAAAAGAAGTTAACTTAGCAGGCATAAAAGAAACTCATAAAGTATTGTGTATAGGGGGGGGATCTATACCATATACCGCTATAAAAATAGCACAACTTACAAATTGTAATGTAACAGTAATTGATATAGATTTTACAGCAGTAAAAAAGGCAGTTAAGTATATAAAAGATGTGGGAATGGATAGAAAAGTAAAAGTTATACATGGTAATGGTTTAGATTTTTGCACAAATGGGTTTGATGTTATACACATAGCTTTGCAAGTTACTCCTAAAGATAAAATCTTAGAAAATATATGGGAAAATAGTCCTTTAGGAACTAAGATTCTAATAAGAAAGCCTAAAAAAAATTTAAATAAGTTTTACTCTATTGTAGATGAAAGAAAATTTAATAAAAATATAAAGTATATAAACCACAATCATGCTACTATAACAAAAACTTGTCTTTTAGTAAAAAGTAAGGAGAATGAGTTAGATGAAAAGGATAGCTTTAATTTTTATAGGAATAATATCTGTAGTAGCACTATTGCTGTTAGCTGATTTTAAAAGTGTATTTGTACAAATATCTACTTTATCGTATAAGGATATTTGGATACTATGTATACTTCAAATTATAACAATAGTTCTTATTAATATACAGTGGATAAAGATTTCTAGCGATATAGGACTTAAGATAAAATTTATAGATGCTTTTGATATGAATATGACCGGCACATTTTTTGAAAGCATAACTCCTGCAGCTAAAACGGGTGGAGAAGTTGCAAAAGTTATGTTTTTAAAATCAAAGCTAGGATTTTCTCTTGGAGAGGCAAGTGCTGTTGTAAGTTTTCAAAAAATAATAAGTATGGTGTGTTTTTTATTTTTAACTCTCTTAAGTCTTTTTATGTTTTTACTTGAGCCTAGTCTATCTAGTGATTGCAAAAAATTAATATTATTTAGTTTCTTATTTTTACTAATTGTAGTACTAGTTATGATACTAATAGTAGTATATAGGGGTACATTAGGTAGATTTTTTTCCTACATCCCTTTTTTAAGAAAATATGAATCTAAGTTAAATACATTTTTAATCAGTTTTGATGAATGTATACAAAGATTAATTAATAATAAAACAAGTTTTATGTTTCATATAATTTTAAGTATAGGGATATGGATTTTGTTTGCCGTAAAGACTTATTATATCATGTTTTCTTTAGGTAATACTGTAAAATTTACTATAGCAGCATCAGTTACTTATCTTACCTATATGATAGGGATGCTGCCACTTTTACCAGGTGGACTTGGAAGTTTTGAAGCTAGTATGATGCTTTTATTATCACCTGTTGGAATATCATCTTCTTTAGGAATTGCCATAGCTCTTATTTTAAGGTTTGTAACTTTTTGGTTTGTATTTTTATTAAGTAGTATATACCTGGGTATTAAATACATTGTTTTAAGGAGAAAGGAGAAGGCTTTAGTATGAATATAAGAAAAGTTATTCCTAATATTCTTACATTTATAAATATGTCTTTAGGAATAACATCTATTTTATTAGATGATATTATGTTAGCTTCTTCCTTTATATTATTAGCAGCTATATTCGATAGGTATGATGGAAAAGTAGCAAGAGCTTTAAAAGCAGAAAGTGAGTTTGGAAAACAGTTAGACTCTCTTTCAGATATTGTATCTTTTGGAATAGCTCCTGCTATACTAGTATTTAGGTTAAATTTATTTAAATTAGGCTTTGCAGGTTATGCAATTGTGATACTATTTATTCTTTGTGGAGCTTTTAGACTAGCAAGATTTAATATATTAAATATAAAGGATATGTGCGTAGGACTTCCAATTACTATTGCAGGATTTATTTTAGCATTAAACTGTTTACTTCATTGCTTATCACTAGATAGATTTAACGAAATTAATATATTTTTTACAGTAACTTTAACTTTATTTTTATCTGTTTTAATGGTTATGAAATTTCAATTCAAGAAGATATAAAAGCAGTTTACCTAAAACTGCTTTGTTTTTTTGTACAAAAGATATATTGACACTTTTCTATATCTAGGAATATAATGGATATAGAGATTTCTCTATATAAAAGGAGGTAGCCTAATTGACGAAAGATTACAGTAAATATGCTTTACTTATGAAAGCTTTAGGAGATGAAACTAGGATTAAAATTTTTGATATGCTTTCAGAAGGAGAAAAATGTGCTTGTAATATACTTGAAGAATTTAATATAACTCAGCCAACTCTTTCTTATCATATGAAAATTTTGTGTGAAAGTGGAATTGTCGATAGTAGACGAGATGGGGTATGGATGAAGTATAGTATAAATAGAGAAAACCTAGATAAGATAAAACAATTTTTTGATGATATTAGTTTTAAAATATATGGATAATACTTGGGGGGTGTTAATGTTGATTGTATTTCAGTGGTTAAATAATCAATTGTTAAAAATGCAATGGCTTTATGATCTTGTCAAAGTATTTGTAGAAAATGTATTTAAGTTAGATATAAATACTAGGATTGGAGGTAGTATTCACTTTTTTATATATGATGTTATAAAAATATTTATACTATTATCAGTCCTTATTTTTGCAGTTTCTTATATTCAAAGTTTTTTCCCACCGGAGAGAACTAAAAAAATATTAGGAAATTATAAAGGAATTACAGCAAATATATTAGGAGCATTGCTTGGAACTGTTACTCCGTTTTGTTCATGTTCATCTATACCACTATTTATAGGGTTTACAAGTGCAGGACTTCCTATTGGAGTTACATTCTCGTTTTTGATATCTTCTCCTCTTGTAGATTTAGCATCTGTTATATTACTTGCTAGTATATTTAACTGGAAAACATCAATAGCTTATGTAGTAGTAGGTATTATACTTGCAGTGGTAGCAGGAACTATAATAAGTAAATTAGGTCTTGAAAAATATGTGGAGTCTTTTGTTTATGATACTAAGGTTGCTGAGGTAGATGAACAAGAATTAACTACTCGTGAGAGAATAAATTTTGCTAAAGATCAGGTGTTGGATATAATCAAGAGGGTTTGGTTATATATTATTATAGGGGTTGGAATAGGAGCAGGTATTCATAACTGGATTCCTCAAAATATGATAGAAGCAGTACTAGGTCAAGATAAATGGTATTCTGTTTTATTAGCAACTATTGTTGGAATACCTATGTATGCAGACATCTTTGGAACTTTACCTATTGCTCAGGCTCTAGTTACAAAAGGAGTAGGAATAGGTACTGCTTTAGCATTCATGATGAGTGTAACGGCACTTTCGCTTCCATCTATGATTATGTTAAAAAGAGTTGTAAAACCAAAGCTTTTAGGAATTTTTATAGGAATTGTAACCGTAGGAATTCTTTTAATTGGGTATTTATTTAATGCTTTTGGCTATTTATTTATATAAAATAAATTAAAGGGGTGGTATTATGGTAATCAAGGTTTTAGGTTCAGGGTGTAAAAGTTGTATTACACTTAAGGAAAACACAGAAGAAGCTTTAAGAGAGTTGGGAATACAAGCAGAAATAATTAAAGTTGAAGATTTTAAAGATATAGTGGCTTATGGAGTAATGTCGACTCCAGCTCTTGTAGTTGATGAGAAAGTAGTTTCATATGGAAAGGTTTTAAAAACAAAAGAAATAGTTAAGCTTTTAAAAAACAAATAGATTAAAATATCATTAAAAGCCACGTAAAACTTATGATAAGTTTTACATGGCTTTTAATTTATAACACAGTTCATAAATTTTCATTTAGTAAGTCATACTAATCTAGGGCGGAATATATTGACAACATATAGATAATGATCTATATTTATACATAGATATACATCTATATAAATTATTATATAGCTCAAACAAAACATGGGTGAAGAGGTGGAAATATGAAAATAATAATTATTGGTGCTGTAGCAGCAGGAACATCTGCAGCTGCAAAGGCTAGAAGAAATAATGATAGTGCTAAGATAGTAATATATGAAAAGGATGGAGACATATCTTATTCAGGTTGTGGTCTTCCTTACTATATTGGAGGAGAAATAGAAGATATTGAACAGCTTACACCAAGGGATGCTCAGTTTTTTAAGAAAAAGTACAATATAGATATATTTACAAGACATGAAGTATTAAAAATAGATACAAAATCTAAAAAGGTAATTGTTAAAAACTTAAGTACAGATGAAATATTTGAAGATAATTATGATAAATTAGTTATTGCAACGGGGGCTAGCCCATTTATACCTGATATAAAAGGAGTAGATAAAGAGCATGTATTTTTCCTAAGAAATGTAAAACATGCACAAAATATAAAAAACTTCATAGACTCAAAGCATCCAAAACATGCAGTAATCGCAGGAACAGGATTTATAGGTTTTGAAATGTTAGAAAATCTCATCTTAAGAAACATTGATGTAACTATAATAGAAAAACAAGAAAAAATAACTCCAAATCTTGATGAAGATATGGCACTTTTCTTAGAAAATATGCTCTTAAAAAAGAACATAAAAATTATTAAAGGTAGCTTTATATCTCAAATACAAGATGATAAAGTTGTTTTAGATAATGGAAAAGAAATAAAAAGTGATATGGTAATTATGGCAACAGGGGTTAGACCTAATGTAAAACTTGCCAAAGAAGCAGGTGTAGAGCTTGGAGTTACTGGAGCTATAAAAGTTAACAGTAAAATGCAAACCAATATAGCTGATGTATACGCTTGTGGAGATTGTATAGAAACATTTTCTTTAATTACTAGCAAGCCTGTTTATAGACCTTTAGGTTCAACTGCTAATAAAACAGGTAGAATTGCAGGAGATGTCTTAACTGGAGGAAACTTAGAGTATAGAGGTAATTTAGGTACAGGAATATTTAAATTATTTGATATAGCTGTATCTAATACAGGGTTAACAGAAAAAGAAGCAGCTGAATTAGGATACGATGTTGTTGTGTGTCATAATATAAAGCCAGATAAACCTACTTATTTCAATGGCAAGGAAATGATTATAAAAGCAGTAGCAGACAAAAATACAAAGAAAATTTTAGGGGTTCAAATAATAGGTTTCGATGGAGTAGATAAGAGAACAGATGTATTTGCAACTTTAATAACTTATGGTGCGAAAGTTGACGAGCTTTTCCACTTGGATCTTGCATATGCTCCACCATTTTCTACTACTAAAGATCCCGTTCATTATACAGGAATGATATTAGAAAATTCTATAAGTAATGATAGGCCAATTATTACATCAAATGAAGTAAAAAGTTTAGTAAGTAAAGGTGAAAAAATACAGATAGTTGATGCTAGGGTATCAAAACAGTACGAAGAATCTCATGTAGACAATGCTATAAATATACCTCATGCTAATCTTAGAGATAACTTAGATTCTTTAGATAAGGACACAGTTACTGTAACTTATTGTAATAAAGGTGTAACAGGAAATGCAGCTCAAAATATATTAATAAATCATGGATTCAAGAAAGTATATAATCTATCGGGTGGACATAAGTTTTATAAAGCTACTAAAAAGTAGAGGTGAATTAACCTCTACTTTCATTTTTATTATAATTTTACAATATTATTAAAAATGTCTATAATATTAACAAATGTGTTATAAAAAAGATATTCATTGATGATAAATAGGAGGATGCTATGAATGAAGTTATAATATATACAGATGGGGCGTGTCTAGGAAATCCAGATGGACCTGGAGGATATGGTGCTGTTTTAGTTTGTAAAATAGGAGATAAAGAGTATAAAAAAGAAATATCTGGTGGATTTGATAAAACAACAAATAATAGAATGGAGCTTATGGCGGCGATAGTAGCTTTAGAAGCTCTAAAAAAGCCTTGCAATGTAATACTATATTCGGATTCAAAATATATTGTCGATGCTATAAATCTTGGATGGGTAAAAAAATGGAAAGAAAATTCGTGGTATAAAGATGCAAAGAAGAAGGAGAAAGCTAAGAATGTAGATCTTTGGAAAAGATTATTAAATGTAATTAGTAAACATAATGTCAAATTTGAATGGGTAAAAGGCCATGCTGGGAATTGGGGAAATGAGACATGCGATAGATTAGCAAAAGAGGCAGCACTTGGCGACAATTTACCTTTAGATGTAAGGCATGATACCTAGATGACAATATATTTATCATCTAGGTTCTTTTCGCTATAAGTGTAAACTTATATTCATCACTTTTGAAATAAAGTTCTGTATATTCAAATATTGTATTGTCTTCTAGTGTAGAGAACAGCTTGACTTTAAGGATTGGAATGTATTCTTTAAGATTAAATAGTTCCTTTAGTTTGTCATTACATGTTATAGGAATTATTTCTTGAAAACTTTCCTTTATTTTCAGTTTTTTTTCTTTCTCAACATATTCATATTTAGATGAAAGCATAACTTCGTATGAAAGATCAGAAAAGATATTTACTGGAAGATATGTATTTTCTAAAACTACAGGCACATTATCTATGAACCTTAACCTGCTTACGAAGAAAGTTTTTTCATTTTCTTTTAGTTTAAGAATTTTTCTAATGTTTTCGTCTGGTTTTATCATTTTAAATTCTAAAATTTTATTTACGGGAGTTTTATTGAACTTTCTCATTTCTTCTGTAAAACCTTGAAGATTGTATATGTTGTGCTCTATCTTAGATTCTTTAACATATGTTCCACTTCCTTGGATTTTATACAAAAGCCCTTCACTTACTAGTGTATCTATTGCTTGTCTTATTGTCACTCTACTTACGTTATACATTTGAGAAAGTTTAATTTCAGAAGGAATAGCCTCTCCTGAACTGAGATTTTCTTTGATTATTTCTTGTTTTATCTTGTTTGCAATTTGCTTATAAAGTGGAGATGAATTTTTCATATTAGTTTTCCTCCTATTATTTTGCTACAAAATAAGGATAATCTAATTATTTACTTTTTTCAACTACGAATATATTATTGAGAATTTATATTGACATATACAATTGAGTGTTATAAAATATTTAACATATTAATGCACAATTTAATAGTGCCTCATCTCAAGAAGGGGTGAGGTAGAGGTGCGGGTATTATGAGTAGTTTAAAGGAGATTGCAAGTCGATGAGTTTAAATGAAAGGAAGACCGCCGAAGTATATAGTTCTTGCAAAACTATATGCTGGGTCTACATCGAATAGGTGTAGAACTGTCATTTAAGCTTACCCGGAGCTTAAATGGAGAGCTATCTTACTTTAGGGGAAAGAGAGGGGTGCCTTTATGCTGATGACAGGATAATAGCATCTAAGGACAACCTTAGATGTTTTTTATTACTCATTTTATTTTACGGAATATTCAAAATTTTATAACAGGAGGCAGAAAAATATGGATAATACAAAAAGAGTAAGTTTAACTATGGCAATAATTCCTATACTTAGTTTAATAATATTTTTATCAGTAGCTGTATTTAAATACGATGCATCTCCTCATATTCCATTAATTGCAGCATCTGTAGTTGCATCTTTGATTGCTATAAAGATAGGATATAAATGGAGTGAGATAGAAGAAGGAATACTTAAAAGTTTAAACATGGGTATGCAAGCAATGCTAATACTTATGATTATAGGAACTATAATAGGGACATGGATACTAAGTGGAGTAGTTCCAACGATGATATTTTATGGACTTAATATGTTATCGCCATCTATATTTTTAGTTGCAACAACTATTATTTGTTCTATAGTATCTTTAGCAACTGGTTCTTCTTGGACTACAGCAGGAACAGTTGGTATAGCACTTTTAGGAGTAGGACAAGGTCTTAATATACCACCTTATATAGTAGCAGGAGCTATTATTTCAGGAGCTTATTTTGGAGATAAAATGTCCCCGTTATCAGATACTACAAACCTTGCTCCAGCAATGTCAGGTGCTTCTTTATTTGATCACATAAGACATATGGCATATACTACTATACCAGCATATATAATTGCTTTGATTTTATATGGTATTATAGGACTTAGATATTCAGGAGGAAATGTTGATCCGCAGTCGATAAATATTATATTAGACACTTTAAAATCTAGCTTTAATATAAATCCTATACTTTTACTTCCACCAGCTCTTGTTATTATGCTTGTAATATTTAAAGTCCCTGCTATACCTGGTCTTGTAGGGGGAGCAGTTATAGGTGGAGTATTTGCAGCATTATTTCAAGGAGCGAGTTTAAGTGAGATAATAGAGGTTGCTCACTATGGGTTTGTATCTGAGACAGGAGTTGAACTTGTGGATAGTCTTCTAAGTCGTGGAGGACTTGACAGTATGATGTGGACTGTATCTTTAATAATAACAGCACTTAGTTTTGGTGGAATACTAGAAAGTACAGGTATGTTACAAGTTATTGCTCAGAGCGTACTAAAATTTGCATCTACAACAGGATCACTTATCTTAGTTACAATACTATCAGCAATATTTACGAATTTAGTTACAGGAGATCAATACTTAGCAATAGTTGTTCCAGGGAGAATGTACAAGGAAAGTTACGAAAAGAAAAAATTACATCCTAAAAATCTATCAAGAACTTTAGAGGATGCAGGAACACTAACATCTTCGTTAATTCCTTGGAATACATGTGGAGCTTATATGTGGACTACATTAGGAGTGCATCCATTTGCATATCTTCCTTATGCATTTTTAAATATATTAAATCCTTTAATAGCAATAATTTATGGATATACAGGATTTACGATAGAATATATAGATGAAAATGTTCAAGCTCAAGAGGTCTAAAATAATCAGGAAAATTCCCTGATTATTTTTTTATCTTTTTTACACGAACATTCATAAGATAGTTAAAGGAGGTGATTTGGTGAGTTTTGAAGTGATAGTAAAATATCATTCGGATTTAACAAGATTAGAAGATGAACTAGAAGTTGAAGTTGAGATATTAAATGAAAAATTTGCTATATTAACTTTGTTAGATGAATCTATTATAGATAGATTACTAGAGTATGAACAAATAGAGTATATAGAAAGGCCTTTTATATTAGGGCCTAGTTTAACTAGTTTTCAAGCAAGTGGAATAGACCTTTTCAAAGTAAGAACTGATCTTTCGGGAGAAGGGGTACTTATAGGAATTATAGATTCTGGAGTTGATTTTAGGCACCCTCTATTTATAAACCAAGATGGAACTAGCAAAATAATAAGAATATGGGATCAAACAAGAGAAGGAAACCCTCCGGAAGGATTCAAAGGAGGATATGAATACACTAAGGAAGATATAGATAATGCTTTAAAAGGAGAAGAGATACCTTTTTTTGATAATATAGGTCACGGAACTCATGTAGCAGGAATAGCTTCTACAATAGCCCCTAATGCTCAGATTGTAGTTGTAAAAGTGGGAGTTAGAGGGCTTGAGTCATTTGGACGAAGTACTGAATTTATGAGGGCTATAAAGTACTTAATAGATGTATCAACAGAGCTTAATAAACCATTAGTTATAAATATAAGTTATGGGAGTAATGAAGGGCCAAAGGATGGAAGTACGTTATTTGAGCAATATATAGATGACATGTCTTTAAGAGGAAGAACTCTTGTAGTAGTAGCTTCTGGGAATGAAGGAGATAAATCTAAACATAGGCACTTAAGACTTTTAAATAATATGGTAAGGCCTGTAGAATTTTCAGTTGGATCAGGAGAAGATGAAATAACCGTAGAAATATGGAAAAAATTTTCAGATGATTTTAGTATATCTATAATAAATCCATCAGGAGTGAGAACACAAAAAATAGATAGAAATTCAGGAGTTGTAGATATTAATTTAGGGAATACAAATGTAACTGCATTTTTTTCTAGTGCTACTCCATATTCATTAAATGAAAGAGCGGTAGTGATTTTAAGAGGTGATAATTTTATACAACCAGGAATATGGAGTATAGAATTTGAATCTCAAAATATAGTAGAAGGAGATGTAAATATATACCTTCCAATATCAGAAAGATTAAGTCCTGATACAAAATTTTTAGATCCTACTGTAATAAGAACTATTACAACACCTGCAACTTCTTCTAGAGCATTATCTGTTGGAAGTTATAATCACAGTATAAATGCTATTTCTTCTTTTTCAGGAAGAGGAGATAGAAGATTAAAAGTTATAAAGCCAGATATTGTTGCGCCTGGAGAAAATATAGTATCAAGTTTGCCTTTTGGTGGATTTGGAGCATTATCTGGAACTAGTATGGCTGCTCCTCATGTTACTGGAAGTGCAGCACTTTTGATGCAGTGGGGTATTGTAGATGGAAATGACCCTTTTTTATATGGGCAAAGGCTAAAGGCTATGTTATTAAGAGAAGCAAGAAGAGATATAGGTTTTATAAATTATCCTGATGAAGCTTGGGGGTATGGTAAATTGGATCTGAGTAGAATTAATACAAGGACTTTAAATGAAACTTATAGAAAAGAAAATACACAAGAGTTTATAATTATGTATGAAGGAGACATAATATCAGCGTTAAATGAAAAAGGAATAGATAAAGTACAAATAATAGATAGAAAATATGCAATAGTATATTTAGATGGATTAGATGTATCTATACTAAATACAATACCTGAAGTAACTTATTACAAAAGGCCATTTAGAATGGTTCCTTTAATAGATACGAGTGTAGATAAAGTAGGAGGAACTTTTTTTCATAATCATCCTTATATACCATTAACGGGTAGAGGGATTTTGGTCGCTATAATAGATTCAGGAATAGATTATACTCATCCAGATTTTATATATGAAGATGGAACTTCAAAAATAGTTAGTATATGGGATCAAACACTTGAGGGAAACCCACTAGATGGATTTATATTCGGAAAAGAGTTTACGAATGAGCAAATAAATGAAGCGCTTTTTACAAATGAGCGTTTAGATCATAGAGATGATACTTGGCATGGAACAATGCTTGCTGGAATAATAGGGGGAAGAGGAGGACTGAATAGCAATTATGTAGGAGTTGCTCCAGATAGTGAATTCATAGTTGTAAAATTAAGAGATCAAGGTGGATACTATAAGTCATCAGATCTTATGTTAGGGATAAAATATGCATACGAAGTAGCTAGAAGAATGAGAATGCCTTTAGTTTTTAATATTTCTTTAGGAACTAATGAGGGAAGTCATGATGGAATGAGTATACTTGAAAATTATATATATGAAATAAGTAGAGACAGAGGTATGATATTTGTTGCAGCAGCAGGTAATGAAGCAGACAAAATGACAAAACTATCAGGAATTTTCAATAATACAGGAGAAATTCAGGATGTTGAGATAATAGTAGGACCTAATCAAAGGCAATTAGATGTTATGATATGGGCAAGAAAGCCAGATAAGGTTTCTGTTTCGATGGTTTCTCCTACTGGAGAATTTGTAGAGAAAATTCCAGCTAAGCTAGGAGAAGAAGAATTTGTAAGATTTATATTAGAAGATACATCAGCTTTAGTTAGATATAGGTATCCAGAAGAATTAACTGGAGATACACTTATAGAAATACATTTTGATGATATAAAGCCTGGAAATTGGATAGTAAGGCTTCATGGGGATAATATAGTCGATGGTAGGTATAATGTTTATTTGCCTAATAAATCATTACTTAGCGAGCAAACTAGGCTTTTAAGAGCAGATCCATTAGGAACTATTGTAACGCCAGCAACTGCAGAAAGTGTTATAACTGTTGGAGCATATAACCATATAGATAATAGCTTATATAGAGCATCATCAAGAGGGCCTACAAGAGATGATAAGATAAAGCCAGACTTAGTTGCGCCAGGTGTAAATATAACTTCTACAATACCAGGAGGATATGGGACTTTTACAGGAACAAGTGTTGCAGCTGCACATGTAGCAGGAGCAGTGGCTTTACTTTTAGAGTGGGGAATATTAAATAATAATGATCCTACAATGTATATTCAAAAGGTAAAGACTTACTTGACTAGAGGAACGGAAAGAAGAGCTGGAGAAGAATATCCTAATGTATCTTGGGGATATGGAACATTAAATCTAAGAAGAGCTTTTGAGCAGATAAGGGGAATTGAAGCTTGGATTTATCCAATTGAACTAAGAAAAGGAGAAGATGTTTAAATCTTCTCCTTTTTAATTAAGTTCTGCTATTTTTGTTACAGCTACATAAATATCAGAAATTCTATACCATGTAGCAAAATCAACTGTTCCAGTTACAGGAAGTCTAAATACCCTTTGGAATACCCTAACAGCTTCCGCAGTTTCCTGCCCATATATTCCATCTACTCTAACAGTAGGTATTGCAGGGAAATTTCTAGCTATTCTATTTAAAAATGTTTGTACGGTTCTCACAGGATTTCCGCTAGAGCCTATTGAAAGTGTATATCCTGGGAAAGATTGAGGAACTCCAGATACAACTTGAGCATTGCTAAATTCAAGATTAGTTCCATAAAAATATTTTAGTATCTGATCAAAAGGCATTCCTTGATCTCCTAAGAATTTACTTCCCCATTGAGTTAGCCATCCAGGGCACTGAACTTGACTTCCATCACAGTATTGAGCAAGAAGAGGTTGCCTAGCTGAAGGTCTTCTAATATATAAATTGAATATATCATCAACTACTCTACTAATACTTTCGTATATATTTCTTCTATGAACATATTTTTGGTCAAATGCAGTTGAAGATGTTATAGTAAAATTTTTCCCTTTTCCTCTATACCATTCTGTAAATACTCTGTTTAAAGTAAATGAAATTATACAGCATATATTAGCATAAAGTGTAGGAAGCGGCCATGTGGAATATATTTCAGAAGAAGCTACATTTTTTATATAGTCTCTATATCTTACCCAGTAATTAGGAGCTGAAGGATCATCAGGGTGTCCGTCGTGAACAATTATAAATTCTGGCACTTGAGGATAATCTAAAACTACAAATCCTGTTGGAGGTGGAATAGGCTTTGATTCTTCTTCTGGAATTTTGGGTGGATAATCTCCGTATAAAGTATTAGGTGGTATATTTATAATATCGGGTTCTTGCCTTAAAGCTCTAGTACCTTCTCGCTGGGATAGGGTAACTTGTTGAATAGCAGTAGATTCAGGAAGTATTTGAACTCCATTTACTATTACTTCTCTATATCCTTCGGAGATTATTTCAACTACATATTCACTGTATGGTTTAACATCAGATGGTTGTTGAGAGTATTTAAAATCAGGAGCAGGAAGAGTTATTTCCATTGTTTGCCCTGAGATATCAGTAGGTAGATTTTGAGCAACGGTTTCTTGAGAAGGAGTGTCTTTTGTATATACATTTATTCTAGCACCTTGTATAGGGGCTTGAGTTCTTGAGTCTAAAACCTCAACTACTAACTTTCCGCGATCTGGCATTATATCACTCCTTTTTAATGTTAAATAAATCATTTAATAAATACCAAGTACAAGTAAGTTTAGTATCTAGCATCCAATACCCAATTCCTTTTATATTATATTCTTTTAATAGCTTTAGTTTATTGTATTGACTTAAGGCATCTTCAAAGTGAACTTCGTGAACGATGTTATTATCATCCTTATATCTAAAATAAGAACTTTTAGAATAGTTGTTCCAAAATATTCTACATTGATTATCTATAGCTAATTTATAAGCTTGTTTTGTACTGATTATTTTACAAGTACTATCTTCAGATAGAGAAAAGTCACATCCATACATAGGAAAACCTACAAAAATATTTTCTATAGGAATTTTTGATATAGAATATCGAATAATATCTTCTGTTAATGGAACTGGAGATACAGCCTTTAAGCTATTATTTTCGAATTTCCATCCGTAAGCCATTAAAAATATAATATCTACATAATTTCCTAAAACTTCATAATCTATAAACTCTGACCAAGAGTTTTCGGATGTATCACTACATTTAGGGGGTACTATGCATCCTAAGATTTTGTTTCTGATTTTAAGTCTAGTTGATAATTTTTTTATAAAATCACTATAAATATCTTTATCTTCTTTACAAAGACCGTGAAAATCTAAAAAAACACCTTTAAACCCATTGATTACACAAAAATTAAGTATATTGCCGATTAACTTATCAGGATTATTAGATAAAACATTTCTTAGTGCTTCGGTATTAAAATTGCTTTCATCAAAGTTTGTTATAACAGGAAGTGGTTTTATATAGTTTTTTTTAAGAAAAGTTAAAAACCTACCGTCGATATTGTATATTAGGTTTGCAGAATCTGTTATTTTAATATCAAATATAGGAATATAAGTTATCAAGGGGGATAATTTTTTTATATATTTGAAATGTCTTGAATAGTCATTTGAGTGTCTGAAAAAACAGATTGTTCTCATTTTATTTTTCTTTTGATAATTTTCAGATAAAGTAGGTGAATTATCTTTATTTGACGAATAATAAGGAATTAATAGATTAATTCCAGTAACTAACTTATCAGTATAAGGAAGGTCATTTATCTTTATTAATTTTTCTAAAGGTATATTATAAAGATCACAGATACTTTGGGGAGTATCTTCGTTTTTGACAGTATATATTTCCATTTTATCCCTCCTATATCAAGCTATTATATAATATGAAAAACAGGATATTTTGTTAAATATTTTGGGAACATATATATAAATGATTTAGGAGGATTAAGATATGGATAATACACTTTTTGTTATAGCTATTGCACCTTCGATAGCCTTAGGACTTAGTATTTATCTAATAGATAGGTATGATAAAGAGCCGTTAAGCCTTCTTTTAAAAGTATTTTTTCTTGGAGCTTTATCAGTAGTTCCTACTGTATATGTACAAAAGTTTATAATGAGATTTAATATTTTTACAGGAGTTTTATGGGCGTTTTACACATCTTTTTTAGTGGCAGGTCTTGTAGAGGAGTATTTAAAACGTCTTGTAGTTTTGAAAACTGCTTACAAAAGTGTGCATTTTAATGAAAAACTAGATGGTATAGTGTATTGTACATTTTCAGCACTTGGATTTGCAACGATAGAAAATATAATGTATGTTGTGTTTAGATACTCAGCAAATCCATATGTAGGTTTTTATAGAGGTATTTTATCTGTTCCTGCTCATATGTTGTTTGGAATAACTATGGGGTATTACCTGTCTTTAGCAAAATACTGTACATGTGACTATAGAAAGTGTAAAGAGTATATGCTAAAATCTTTACTAGTTCCTATTGTTTTACATGGAATATTCAATTTTATATTAATGTCTAGAATAACATTTCTTATGATTTTATTTATACCTTATGTGATATATCTATGGATTACAAACCTAAAAAAATTAAATATATATACAAAAGATTCTAGAGATAGATTTAACAGAATACAAAGAGGAGAATGAAAATATAATAAAATATCTATAAAAAAGATTTTATTATATGGAGTGATTTTTATGGGTCATATAGATAAAAAAAATGAGTTTGTTATATTAAAATTTTTAGAAAGATATGATTATGATGGAGTAGCAGATATTTTAAGAGAACTGGGGATAGATAAAACTGATGTATATACACTTTTAAATTCATGTGAATATGCTATAAATTTTGATTTTAAAACAGCTGTTAAGAGAATAGATTCACTAAATCCTAATATAAAAAATACAAAAGAAATAAAAAGACTTAGAAATAATCTTATAGATTTATTAAATGGAGAACCAGAAGCTATATTTTCAGAGTTTATAGAAAATATAAAAATAAAGCTTATAAATGAAGAGTATATAGATTTTTTAGGGAGGATATATAGGTTAAAAGAAGCCCTCTTTAAATATATGTTTGTAAGTAATGAATCTAGTAAAAATAGAGTTTCTATGATAGGATATATGGTGTCAAAGAAAAATATATTAAGTATTCTTAGGAAAAAATATAAAATTTATACAAATAATTTGACCTATGGGATCACTCAATATATAAATAAATATATGAATAAGGACAAAAGGATTCAAAGTGTTCTTAATATACTAAATAGTGATAAAATGGAAAAGCTTATAAAACTAAGACATGATAGTCCTGTTGGTCATGGATTTAAAGGAGTAAGCAGAGTAGATATAGAGGAAATATATGTAGATGGATATGAAGTTATAAAAGATTTCTTAAAAGTTTGTGAATATTTAGATCTTAAAACTAAGATAAATAAGTATGATGATATAAATAAGATAATTGTAGACCTTATAAGTAAATATAAAGTCAAGGAAGGGTATGAATATTATGAGTAATTTTAAAAAAGAGATTATAGAATGGATAAAGACTATAGTTATTTCTTTTATATTAGCTATGATTATTACTACTTTTATAAGACCTACTTTAGTAAAAGGATATTCAATGTATCCTACGCTTGAAGAAAATGATTACCTTTTGATAAATAGAATGGCCTATAGATCAGATGAGCCTCAAAGAGGTGATATAGTAGTTTTTAAATCACACATTCCAGGTGATGATGGAAAAGAAAAAGATTTGGTAAAAAGAGTTATAGGTATATCTGGTGATAAGATAGAAATAGTAAATGGAATAGTATATGTAAACAATGAAGAATTGATAGAAGATTATATAAATGGAGATTATACAGAAGGTTATGTAAATGTGGTAGTACCAGATGGATATGTATTTGTTTTAGGTGATAATAGGCCAAATAGTATGGATAGTAGGCATGATAGCGTAGGTTTTGTGAGTATGGATGAAGTTGTTGGAAAAGTTTTTATTAGATTATATCCTTTCAACAAAATTCAACTGATAAAGTAGGTGAAAGTTTTGAGGATTGGAATCCCCTCAATGCCGGTTGAGTTGTGTGAAAAAATATATATATGTAAAGAAATGAATTTTAATCATATAGAGATTGGTATAGATAGCAAGGAAGATTTTAATTTAGTATACGAAAACTTACATAAAATAAAAGAACAAAACATAAGTATAGGGATTCATCTACCACTTGAGATAAACACTTGCGAAAATATACAAGATATACAAAATTCTTGGATAAGTTTTATAATGGATCTACATGAATGGAAAAAAGTATTAGATGTTAAATATTATAATATGCACTTAGGATACGGATTTAAAAACAAAGTATTAAATAATAAAAAAAAATACTTAAATAATTCTATAATATTTTTTAAAAGACTACTTAACTTGATAGATAATACTGATATTTATATAGAAAATGTATATTCAAAATTAGGTGAAATAATTAGTATTGGAAATTGTTATGAAGATTTTAAATATCTATTTGAAAATATAAACGATGATAGATTTAGATTTTGTTATGATACAGGTCATGATCTAATAAATCCTTCAGATTATTTGTTATTAAGTAATTATACAAAACTTATTCATGTAAGTGACAACAATGGGAAAGAAGATTTACATTTAGGTTTAGGAAAAGGAATATTTCCTTTAGAAAAACTAAGCAAACTATTTAGTTTAGAAAGTTTAGAATACATAATTTTAGAGATGGATAAAAAATATTTTGAATCTACCAAAAAAATTATAAATAAAACCCTCCTGAAAAAGAAAAACTAATAAGGATTAAGCTTATAAAGGAGGTTTTAAATTTGAAGGTTAAAGATGTAATGACTACAGATGTTTCATACTTAAGCTCAAGTTCGTCTATATTTGAAGCTGCTAATATCATGAGGCAGTTAAATGTAGGAGCAGTACCTATATGTGATGAAGCAAATAGTCCAGTTGGAGTTGTAACAGATAGAGATATAGTGTTAAGAAGTGTAGCAAATAACGTTCACAAAAATGAAAATGTTGGAAGCATAATGAGCAGCAATATTGTTACAGTATCTCCTGATACTGATGTTCACGAAGCTGCAAGACTTATGGCAAAACATCAAATAAGAAGACTTCCTGTTGTTGAAAATGGAAAATTAGTAGGAATAGTTTCTTTAGGAGATTTGGCTGTTGAAAAAATTCACGTAGATGAAGCAGGTAATGCTTTAAGTGATATTTCAAAAGAGTAATTTAAAGGGGGCATGCGCTCCCTTTTTAATACATATACTATTTTTAAAATGTCATGGGGAGTGATTATATGAGTATAATAAAGGCTACGATTATGAACGAAGAAAGAACATATCCTAAGGGGGTTAGTTTACTTGAAATAAGTAAAGATTTTGAGTATCTATTTAAAAGCAAGATAGTACTTGCAGTTGTAGATAATGATTTAAGAGAACTTAACTATACACTAAACGAAGATTGTAATATCGAATTTATAGATTTAACTCATAATGATGGAATGAGAACTTATATGAGAAGTTTGTCCTTTATATTTATAAAGGCGTGTGAAGAAGTGCTTCCAGGTTGCAGGGTAGTAGTAGAACACTCATTAGGTGGAGGAATTTATTGTGAGGTTCATTTTGAAAGACAGATAAATGAAGATGATGTAGATAAGATATACTCAAAAATGAGAGAAATAGTACAAAAAAATATACCTTTTGAAAAAAGCAAAGTGCTAATAAAAGATGCTATAGAAATGTTTAAAAGTAGAGGGGATACTACAAAAGTAGATTTATTTAAGTATAAACCTACAGAGTATATAAATATATATAGGTGTGGCGATTGTGAAAGTTATTTTTATGGATATATGGTTCCATCTACTGGATATGTAGATGTATTTGATCTAAAATATTCTCAGCCTGGAGTAGTACTTTTAGGTCCTAGCACAAAGCACCCAAATATACCAAATGAATTTAAGCCTCATCCAAAGCTAAGAGCAATATTTAAAGAAGCTGAAGAATGGGCAAAAATAATGGGGGTTGGAGAAGTAGGAGCTCTCAATAATATTATAGTAAAAAACGAGTATCCAGATCTTATAAGAACTGTTGAAGCTTTGCATGAAAAGAAAGTTTCGCAAATAGCTGATATGATAGTATCTGATAGAGAAAAAGGAAGAATAATTTTAATAGCAGGCCCATCGTCATCTGGTAAAACAAGTTTTGCACAAAGACTTTCTATTCAGCTTAAAGTAAATAAATTAAGACCGGTTTCTATATCTATAGATGATTACTTTGTAAATAGAGAAGATACACCTAAAGATGAAAATGGAGATTATGATTTTGAGTCTATTTATGCAGTTGACTTGAAGTTGTTTAATGAGCATTTAGAAAAATTACTCGCAGGATATGAAGTTGAAATTCCACATTTTAACTTTAAAAGTGGAAGAAGAGAATACAAAGGAAATAAGCTTAAAGTTACACAAGATCAACCTATAATAATAGAAGGAATACATGCACTTAATCCATTGCTTACAAAATCAATTCCTGAAGGAAATAAATTTAAAATATATATAAGTGCTTTAACTCAGCTTAATTTAGATGAACACAATAGAATCCCAACTACAGATCTAAGACTTATAAGGAGAATGGTTAGAGATAATACACATAGGGGCCATAATGCATTAAAAACACTTCAACTTTGGAAAAATGTAAGAAAGGGAGAAGAAAAAAATATATTTCCATATCAAGAACAGGCAGATGTAATGTTTAATTCAGCTTTAGTTTATGAACTTGCAGTTCTTAAAAAATATGTAGAACCTTTATTAAATGAAATAGATAAAAGTTGTGTTGAATATATAGAAGCAAAAAGGTTACTAAAATTTTTACAGTATTTTGTTCCAATAGAAGATGAACAAGACATTCCTCCTACATCGATATTACGAGAATTTATAGGTGGAAGTAGATTAGTTCATTAATGTATTGACTTAATATATAACTTGTAATAAGTTTAGAATATAGAATATTCTAAACTTATTACAAGGAGTGATTTCATGCAAGATCTATTAGAAAAAATAATACAAGAAAACAGAAAATATACAGAGAAAGGAAACTTAGCAACCTATATTCCTGAACTAACAAAGGCTAATAAAAATGATTTGGCTATTTGCGTTATAGATATAGAAAATAATGTATATAAAGCTGGAGATTACGAGAAAAAATTTACTATACAAAGTGTATCAAAACCTATAACCTTAGCTCTTGCTCTTATTGATAATGGAAAGGAAAACGTATTCGCAAAAGTTGGGATGGAGCCTTCTGGTGATCCATTTAATTCTATTATGAAACTAGAAACTGTAAAGCCATCGATTCCTTATAATCCGATGATAAATGCAGGAGCTATAGTAATAACATCTATGATAAAGGGTAAGGATAACGATGAAAAATTAGAAAGAATGTTAAATTTTTTTAGAAGTTTGTCTTGCAATCCAACGCTTAATATAAATGAAGATGTATATAATTCAGAAAAAAGGACAGGTGATAGAAATAGAGCAATAGCTTATTTACTTAAAAGTGAAGGTATAATAGATGGTGATGTTGAGGAAATTTTAGATCTTTACTTTAAACAGTGTTCTATAGAAGTTACAGTTGAAGATTTAGCTAGAATGGGAGCTAATCTTGCTACGTATGGATTTGATATGTTACATAGACAAAGAATTATACCAGAAGATATAGCAAGGACTGTAAAAACTTTTATGGTTACATGTGGTATGTATGATGCTTCAGGAGAATTTGCCATAAATGTTGGAATACCTTCTAAATCAGGGGTAGGTGGGGGTATAATGTCCTCAGTTCCTAAAAAAATGGGAATAGGAGTTTTTGGACCAGCTTTAGATAAAAAAGGTAATAGTATAGCGGGGATTAGAGTTTTAAAAGATATATCAAAACAATTATCACTTAGCATTTTTTAATATAAATAATTCAAAAATTTTGACAGTTAAAACTTATATTATTATAATAGTATATTATATTTTAGATAAAACAGGGGGATAAAATGAAGGATGTAATAGTTTTAAGAGATTTAGAACAAATTAAGGCAATATCTCATCCTTATAGAGTCGAGATACTAGAATCTTTTAAGGAAGAGCCACTTTGTGCAAAACAGTTAGCCGAGATTCTAGGAGAGCCTCATGCAAAGATTAATTATCACATAAAAACTTTATTAAGTGCAGGAATACTTGAGCTTGTAGAGGAAAAAATAAAATCAGGAATAATTGAAAAATACTATCTTCCAGTTGCTAGAATGATAGTTATAGATAAGAGTATACTAAATTCAAGCAATGATAATATTGTTCAAACTTTAAATCAAGCATCTATATCCTTATTTGAGAAAATAAGTGATGATTTTTATAGGGCTGCTGAGAATAACGAAATAAGGTCAAAGCATTTAAGACATTATAATGAATTTTATTTAACTGAAGATGAAGCAAAAGAGATTATGGATATTTTAAATGAAAAGCTATATGAAATATTAGAAAATAAGAATAGAAAAGACAAAGAAGGTGTAAGGCCTTATAATATAGCGCTAATTGCAGTTCCAGATGTAAGGAAAGAGAAAAATATTTCAAAAAAGTCTTCTAAGTAGAAGACTTTTTTCTGCTTGAAAAGGAGAATAAATATGATAATAGGACCGCATATTTCTATAACAAAGGGTTTTTTTAATGCAGCAAAAGATGCTTTAAGCATAGGTGCTAATACATTTCAATTTTTTACTAGAAATCCAAGAGGATCAACTGTAAAAAAGCTAGATGAAAAAGATATGCAAAAATTTTTTGACATTAGAAAAAAAGAAAAATTAGGGCCATTATTAGCTCATATTCCTTATACAGTTAATTTAGCTAGTAGTAAACAAGATGTATATGACTTTGGTAAAATTGTCTTGAAAGAAGATTTAGATAGATTAGATAAATTACAAATAGAGTATGTGTGTTTACATCCAGGAAGCCATTTAGGGCAAGGTATAGACAAAGGAATAGATAAAATAGCAAGTGCATTAAATAGTATCTTAACACCAGATAAAAATGTAACTTTACTCATTGAGACTATGTCAGGAAAAGGAACAGAAGTAGGATATACTTTTGAGCAGATAAGAGCAATAATAGATAAGATAGATATAAAAGAAAAAGTAGGAGTATGTTTTGATACATGTCATGTATTTTCAGCTGGATATGATATTGTAAATAATCTAGAAAAAGTACTTAAAGAGTTTGATAATATAATAGGATTAGAAAAACTAAAAGTAGTTCATTTGAATGATAGTATGAAAGAATTAAATTCTAAAAAGGATAGGCATGAAATAATAGGGAAAGGATATATAGGACTAGATGCTATAGTAAATTTTATAACCAACCCAGCTATTAAAGATAAACCTTTATTTTTGGAAACCCCAGCAGATTTAGATATTCATAAGGAAGAAATAAAATTACTAAAAGACAGATGTATGTAATAATGAAAATATGTTCTGGAAATTATAAATATAAAAGCATTTATCTAGAGGTGAGAAAGTGAATGTTTTTATAGCTAGTATAATTTCTGGGCTTTGTACTGGAGTAGGAGCTTTTCCAATAATATTTATAAAAAATTTAGATGTAAAAATAGAGGATATGCTTTTAGGATTTGCTGGAGGAGTTATGGTGTTTGTAGGTGCATATAGCTTAATACATCCGTGTATTGAAGATGGACATTTAAAGCAAACTGTAATAGGTATTTTGCTTGGAGCAATATTTATGTACTTAATAGAGATTTTTATGCCTGAAGATAGGTCAAGGTCAGACTTGCTTTTGGTTTTAGGTCATATAATCCATAGCATACCAGAAGGATTGGTTATAGGAGCTGCATCAGAAGCTAAAGGAAAAGCTACTGGATTACTTCTTGCAGTAGCTATAGGAGTTCACAATATGCCAGAAGGTTTTATTATATGTAATATATTAAATAAACAAAATATGTCAAAGTTAAAGGCTATAATATACACTACTTTGACAGGGTTAGGAGAGCCATTAGCAACAGGTATTGGAATAATTTTCTTAAAGAGAATAGAATTTTTGATACCTTTTTCTATGGCGTTTGCGGGAGGATCTGTTCTTTATATAGTATCAAACGAAATAATCCCTAAAACACATTCAAGAGGAAATGAAAAAATTGCGACCTTTAGCTTTATAGCAGGATTTATATTTATGATAGTTTTAGAAAATATAATAAAATAGGCTACTTTTTTTCTAAAGAGAAGCTTAGATTATATTCTGAAGACTTATAAAGTTCTATTTCTACTCTAGGATTATCTTTATCTATATAGTCTAGGATAAGGACAGGCTTTAGTTGCTTGTCATTTTTTATTATTCCACTTTTTTCAATACCATCACAAATACTTTTTGGATAGTTATGAATATCACCAATTCTTTTATTAGGGAAATATAATTTTATTATAGTTATAAGGTTTTCTTCTATTATAGGTCCTTGATAAGATTTGTTTATATATCCTGCTATCATATTTTCGTATGCTACATATTTAGAATGTTTCCCTTGTTTAGGCATCCAAGCTTGACCATGAATATTGTATAGTTTAAAATTAGATTTACTGATAGGTCTACCTGGAACAGTTATTTTGATCATTTAATCACCTCGAAGACATTGTACAGGAGTTAAACTTACTTGTAAAGATTAGGAGTGTATTATGAAACATATACTTAAAAGTTTTTGTGAAAGTATAGGTATAGATTGTATAGGTATAGCTGAGGTTAGGATATATAAAGACCTTGAAAAAATATTAAAAGAAAGAACTGATAAAGGATATAATTGTGGACTTGAAGAAAAAGATATAAAAAAAAGAGTAGATCCGACGGTAATTATAGAGGATGCAAAATCAATAATAGTTTGTTTATTTCCGTACTTTTCAGGTTACAGCAAAGATTCTAATTTATCCAAATATACACATTCTATAGATTATCATATAATAATAAAAGATAAGTTAAATGAAATTGGAGATTTTTTAAAGAAAAACATAAAAAATTTTAACTACAAATCGTTCGTAGATAATGGTCCCTTAGTAGATAGATATTTAGCATATATATCAGGACTTGGATATTTTGGAGTAAATAATAGTATAATAAATGATAAATATGGATCGTATGTTTTTATAGGTTATATTGTGAATAACTATGACTTTGAAAGTGATAGCCCATTAGAAAAAACTTGTATAAAATGTGGAAACTGTATAAAAAGTTGTCCAGGAGGAGCTATTTTAGGTAACTATGAAATAGATTATAACAGATGCCTTTCTTATATAACTCAAAAAAAGGAAGAACTTTCTGATAAGGAAAAAGAGTTGATAATAAAAAATAAAACTGTATTTGGTTGTGATATATGTCAAGATGTATGCTATCATAATAAAAATATAGAACATACAAACATATTAGATTTTAAACAAAATTTAATATTAAACCTTAGTTATGAAGAAATTTTAAACATGTCTAACAAAGAGTTTAAAAGAGTTTATAAAGACAGATCTTTTGCTTGGAGAGGAAAAAAAATATTACTTAGAAATTTAGAACTTCTAGAGAAATAATTTTCTTTAGTAGTTCTTTTTTTTGTGCTAACAAATAAACATATTATACATAGTATGTATTAATAGGGAGGTGGGCGAAAGTATGAAATTTAAGACAACGGCAGAACTTGAACCATTAAAAGAAATATTGGGGCAGGATAAGGCTATAAATGCTATGGAATTTGGATTAAGTATAGATGATATTGGATATAACATATATATAAGCGGTGAAACAGGCACAGGGAGAACCACATATGCACTCGAGGCATTAAAAAATTATAGTAGACAAAAAGATAGTCACTTAGATTGGTGTTATGTATATAATTTTGAAAATCCTCATGAGCCGATAGCGCTTAGTTTTCAAAGAGGTGTTGGGAGAAAATTTAAAAAAGATGTAGATGCTTTAGCGGATAATATTTTAAGTGATTTTAGAAATATTTTAAATAGTGAAGAATACGAAAAAGAAAGAAATCAAATATTAACTAACTATGAAATACAAAAACAGATGTTAATTCAACAAATAAAGGATTATGGAAAAGAAAAAGGATTTAACTTTAAAAGTACTCAAAGCGGAATAGTTTTTATTCCTATAGATGAGAATGTAGACTCTAATTCAAAAGAATTTTTGGAATCTAAGATAGAGATAGAAAATATGACAATAGGAATAATATCTAAAATAAAGCAATTAGAAGAAGATGCAAAAAATAAAATAGCAAGTTTAGAAGAAAGTATTGCAATATCAGTAGTAGATCCTTATATAAAGTCACTTATAAAAAAATATGGCAAAAATAGCAAGGTAAAAAAATACTTATTGAATATGAGAGAAGATATATTAAATAATATTTATATATTTTATATGGATGATGAAGAACTTCAAAGTATAGATGAAAGAGAATATTTTTTAAAATACAAAGTAAACTTATTTATAGATAATGGAAAAGAAAAAAATATAAAAAATGCTCCTGTTGTATTAGAGTTAAATCCTATATATCCAAATTTATTTGGAAAAGTAGAATATGAAAATGACAAGGGAGTAATAAAAACAGATTTTACAAAAATAATTCCAGGATCTATTCATAAAGCTAATGGAGGATACTTAGTGCTTTATATAAATGAGCTTTTGAAAAGCCCTTACTCGTGGGATTTATTAAAAAGAACACTACAATTTAAAAAAATACAAATAGATACTGCTACATCTATGAAGCCAGAACCAATACCTTTAGATATAAAAATAGTATTAATAGGAAGTCAGTACTTATACGATCTTCTTTATTATTACGACGAAGAATTCAGTAAATACTTTAAGGTATTAGTAGATTTTTCAACTGAAATGGCAAGAAATGAAGAAAATGAGCTTAAAGTAGCAAGATTCATATCAAATTATTGTAACAAAATGAACTTAAAGCATTTCACATATGATGCAGTACAGGTAGTTTTAAAACATAGCTCAAGGCTAGCACAAAATAGAAAAAAACTTTCTACAAGATTTAATAAAATAAAAGAATTAATAATAGAATCTAATTTGTTTGCAGATAGAAGAAATAGTGAATTTGTAGATAAAGAAGACGTAAAAAATGCTATATATGAAAAAATTAATAGAATAAATAAAATAGAGAAAAAATTAGATGAGATGTATCAGAATAATAAACTTTTAATTTCTCTTGGAGGTAAAAAAATAGGAGTTATAAATGGTTTATCTGTAATAAGTATGGGAGAGTATTCTTTTGGAAGACCTGCTGTTATAACTGTTACAACTAGCCCAGGACATAAAGGGGTAATAAATATAGAAAGAGAAGTTAGGTTAAGTGGAGCAATACATGATAAGGGAGTATTAATTTTAGGAGGATATCTTCTAGAAAACTTCTCAAAAGAAGTTCCAGTATCTATAACATCTCACATATGCTTTGAACAAAGTTATAGCTGCATAGATGGAGATAGTGCATCAAGTGCAGAACTTTATGCATTATTATCTTCTTTAAGCGAAGTTCCGATAAAACAAAATATAGCAGTAACTGGATCAGTAAACCAAAAAGGAGATATTCAGGTAGTAGGAGGAGTAACTGAAAAAGTTGAAGGATTTTTTAATATATGTAAAATTAAAGGTTTAACTGGAGATCAAGGAGTTATAATTCCGAAAAATAATTTAGATAATTTGGTATTAACAGAAGAAATTGAAAACGCTATAAAAAATGGCTTGTTTAAAATATATCCAGTTGATAGAATAGAAGAGGCTATGGAAATATTAACAGATACAACATTTGAACAAATATGTGATAGAATAAATAAAAGACTTAAAAAGTTTTATGAAATGTCAAAATAGCTATGCTATTTTGGCATTTGTATTTTGAACTTACAGGAGTGATTAGATGATAATAGGAAGCTGTATAATAGAGATTACTATATATGATGTAAGTACCCTAAAGGAAAAAAGACATGTTGTAAAGAGTATTGTGGAAAGATTAAAGTCAAGATATAATATTTCAATAGCTGAAATTGGAATGAACGATAAATGGCAAAGGTCTCAAATAGGTTTTGCTTGTGTATCTAATTCAAAGAATCATGCAAATGAAGTAATTGATAAAGTGATAAATTTTATAGAAAATGATCAAAGAATAGAAATTACTAATATAGAAATAGAAATATTGTAGGAGGAAAAACATGGATATAGATAAGATTCTAGATATATTAGAAAAAACATATCCAGATGCAAAGTGTGAATTAAATTATAAAACTCCATTTGAACTTTTGGTAGCTACAATATTATCTGCTCAATGTACAGATGAAAGAGTTAATAAAGTAACAAAAGATCTATTTGAAAAATATAATACTCCAGAAGATATTGTTAATTTAGGTGAAGAAAACTTGCAAGAGATCATAAAAAGTTGTGGATTATATAAAAGTAAGGCGAAAAAAATAGTTCAAACATGTAAAATTTTGATTGAGAAATATTCAGGAAATGTTCCTAATGAAATAGAAAAACTAGTTAATCTTCCTGGTGTGGGTAGAAAAACAGCAAATGTAGTGTTAAGCAATGCCTATAATATAGATGCTATAGCGGTTGATACACATGTATTTAGGGTATCTAATAGAATTGGAATTATAGAAAGTAAAGATCCTAAAGATGCAGAGTTTAAACTTATGAATATAATTCCTAAACAAAGATGGTCAAAGTCGCATTATCTTTTAATATTTCATGGAAGAAGGACATGCAAAGCTAAAAAGCCTGATTGTAGTAACTGTAGCATAAGTAATTATTGTAAGTACTTTAAGGAAAAAAAGGGGGAAGTATAATTGAAAAAAAGTGTTATTTTGATAGCTTTTTCAATAATATTTGTAATTTTATCTGCTTCTATTTTATATGGACATAGTATAAAAAATCACGATAAAATATATGAAAACATATATATAGAAGATATAAATGTACAAAACTTAACAAAACAAGAAGCGCTAGAGCTATTGAAAGAAGAATATAAATATGAAGATATTAATTTAGTATATGAAGACAAACTGTGGCAGATAAAGTTAGACGATATAAATTTTAAACACGACATAAAAAAAGCAGTAGAAGATGCATATAGTATTGGAAGAAGTGGAAACTATTTTAAAGACCTTAAAAAGATAATGAGTTTAAGACAGGGAAGTATCCATGTTATAAATATTTACAGAGAATATAATGATGAAAAAATATATGAAGTACTTGAAAGTATAGAAAACGAACTTAATAAAGAACCTAAAGATGCTACTATATCAATAGTAAATGGAAATATAAATGTTACACAACATGAAATAGGATATGTAGTAGATGTTGATAATTTAAAAGAGGCTATATTTAATGAGCTTGAAAAAAGAAAAGAGTTTGAAGATATTAAAATTCCTATGATAGAAAAAGAGCCTAAATTTAAGTATGAATATTTAAGAAAAATAGATACTCTTTTAGGAGAATATACTACACAGTTTAATGCATCTGTACCTGGAAGAACAGAAAATATAAGATTATCATCTCAAAGAACTAGTGGGATAGTTTTAAATCCAGGAGAAGAATTCTCATTTAATAAGGCAACAGGAAAAAGAGGACTGACGGAAGGGTTTAAATTAGCCCCTGTTATAGTAAACGGAGAGCTTCAAGAAGGTATAGGTGGAGGGGTATGTCAAGTATCCTCAACAATGTTTAATGCAGCTATTTATTCAGGTCTTACTATAACAGATAGAAGAAATCATTCTATACCATCTTCATACGTAGATTTAGGTAGAGACGCAACAGTAGCTTATGGAAGTATAGATTTTAAATTCAAAAACAACTATAACAATCCAATATATATATATAATTTCGTAAGTGGAAATAAGATAACATCTAGAATATATGGAAGTAGAGAAGATAAAAAACAAATAAGTATAGTAAGTCAAGTTGTTCAAACTATTCCAAAACAAGTTCAAGTAAAAAATGATCCAACTTTAGAAGTTGGAAAAGAAATAATACAAGATCAAGGAAGAGATGGATATAGAGTAGAAACATATAGAGTATATCCAGATGGAAAAAGAGAATTAGTATCGAGAAGCTTTTATCCAGCTAAAACAATGATAGTTGTTAGAGGAACAAAGCCAGTAAAACCAGTACAGCAGCCACAGCAAAAACCACAAGAAAAACCTAAGCAAGAAGAAAAGCCAAAACAAGAGCAAAAACCACAAGAAAAACCAGTAGAGGAAAAGCCAGTAGAGGAAAAACCAGTAGAGGAAAAACCACAAGAAGATACACAGCAAGGTGATAGTCAAAAAACAGAATAAAATTTTGACATTATAGGCTATGGGGATTATTATAGAAATATAGTTCCTATGGTCTACTTTTTTATGGGGTGATTTGATGCAAAGTGGCTTATATGACAAGAAGGTAAAATGTCCTATATGTAGTAATATTTTCACAACAAAGAAGGTTAGAACATCGGCTATAAGAACACTAAAAAGAGATTCAGACCTTTGTATTCATTATAAAACTGTAAATCCTTATTTTTATGCAGTGTTTGTATGTCCTAAGTGTGGATATGCAGCTACAGAAAATAGATTTTTATCGATTAAAAGAGCTGAAATTGATATAATAAAAGATAATATAATGCTTAAATGGACATATAGGGACTTTGGTGGTGAAAGAGGTATAGATGAAGCTATAGTTACTCATAAGCTAGCTCTTTATCAAGCAGATTTGCTTTGTAAAGATAAATTTTACATAGGAAACATATGTCTTAAGATAGCGTGGCTTTATAGATATATATCAGATGAAAAAATGGAAGATAAATTCTTAAGACATTCTCTAGATTGTTTAGAGTACGCATTTTATAATGAAAATTATGAGGATAAAACGTACATACTAGCATATCTTATAGGAGAACTAAGCAGAAGATTGAAAAATTATAAAGAAGCTATAAACTGGTTTCAAATAGCATTAAAGGACAATAGGATAAAAAATGATAGAAATATAGAAAATTTAACAAGAGACCAGTGGAGATTAGCAAGTGAAGAATATAAAAATGCAATTTAAAGAGGTGAAGAAAATGAATTATAAACTAATAGTTACGGATATGGATGGAACTTTGCTTAATTCTAAACAAACTGTAAGTCAAAGAAATAAAGATGCTTTAAAAAAGGCACAGGATATGGGAATAAAGGTAGGTATAGCTACAGGAAGAATATATACATCAGCTAAATATTATGCTAAGCTTTTAGGAATACAAACACCTATAATAGCATGTAATGGAGCTATAATAAGAGATGAAGTAACTGGTGAGGAAATATACAAAAATGTACTAGATAAAGAAAATTCCTTCGAGATTATAAACTTATGCGAAAGGTATGGAGTATATTATCATTTTTATGATGATAAAAGTTTTTACTGCAAAAGATTAGGCTATTCATCACTATACTATGAAAAGTGGAATAAAACTCAACCTGAAGAAAATAGAGTAGATATAAGGGTAATTAAGGATGGCAAAGAAATTATTAATGCAAACGTAGATCCTTTAAAATTTTTAATAATAGATGAGGATATAAATAAATTAAATGATTTGATGGAAGAATTAAGACAAATACCAACTTTAGAAGTAAGTAAATCATGGAAAAATAATATTGAAGTTATGAATAAGGGAGTATGTAAAGGACTTGCACTTAAAAGACTTTCTCAATATCTTGATATAAAAAGAGAAGAAATAATAGCGTTAGGCGATAATTATAATGATCTTAGCATGATAGAATACGCAGGAATGGGAGTAGCTATGGGTAATGGTGAACAAATAGTAAAGGAAAATTCAAATTATATAACGAAATCTAATGATGAAGACGGAGTTGCTTATGCATTAGAAAATTTATTGAATTTAACCTAGGGGGATATTATGAAAAAAGTATCAGTTAGAAAATGTAATGACTATTCTTATGAAAATGTAAAAGAGTCTTTAGAAAAATTAATAAGTGATTTAGGGGGACTTGAAAAGTATATAACTCCTTCCAGTAAGGTTTTGATAAAAATGAATCTACTTATGAAAAAAAGACCTGAAGATGCAACTACTACTCATCCGATGGTCTTAAAAGTTTTAGCAGAGAAACTCCTTGATATGAACTGTGAAGTTATAGTAGCTGATAGTCCTGGAGGAGTATATACTCCTAAGGTGCTAAGAGCTGTTTATAGGGCTACTGGGGTTGAAGATGTAGCAAATGATTTGAATATAAAATTAAATTATGATGTATCTTCTACAAATGTAAAATGTGAAAATGGAAAAATAGTAAAATCAATAGAAGTTATAAATCCAGTATTAGAAGCTGATCATGTAATATCACTATGTAAACTTAAAACTCATGGAATGGCATTGTTTACTGGAGGAGTTAAGAATTTATTTGGAGTAATTCCTGGACTTTTAAAAGCAGAATATCACTTCAAAATGCCTGAGGTAAAGGAGTTTACAGATTTATTAGTTGATATATGTGATTATGTAAATCCTACATTAACAATTATGGATGGAATAATAGGTATGGAAGGAGAAGGACCATCTGCAGGAAATCCAAGAAAAGTAGGAGTACTTATAGGATCTGAAAGTCCATATGCTCTTGATGTTATAGGATGTAAGATAATAAATATTGATCCTATGAAAGTGCCTACAATCCAAAGAACTGTAGAAAGGAACTTTTTAAAAGAAGATTTTTCTGATATATTAGTTAGTGGAGATTGTATAGACAATTTAGTAGTACTTGATTTTAAGGTTCCAAATATAAAGAGTATAAACTTGTTTAATGGAAAAGTTCCTAAAGTTATAGAAAGACCATTAAATGCAATGTTAAGGCCAAAACCTGTATTTAACGAATCTAAATGTGTAGCTTGTAGAGAATGTGAAAAAGTATGCCCGCCTAAAGTAATAACCATGAATAGTAATATACCAAAAGTTGATTTAGACAAATGTATAAGATGTTTTTGCTGTCATGAATTATGTCCTAAGAAAGCAGTAGATATAAAAAGACCTTTACTTTTTAGAATATTTAAGTAGGGAGGAATTTTTTAAATGCCTTTAAATATAGTATTAGTAGAGCCAGAAATACCTCAAAATACAGGAAATATTGTTAGAACTTGCGCAGCTACAGGAAGTAATCTTCATCTTGTAAGACCTTTAGGATTCTCAGTTGAAGATAAATATTTAAAAAGATCAGGTCTTGATTATTGGAATTTAGTTAATATCCAATATTACGATAGTTTCGAGCAAGTAAAAGAAAAAAATAAAAATGCACTGTTTTACTATGCAACAACTAAAGCTAATAAAACTCACAGCGATGTAGAGTATGATGAAAATACTTTCATAGTGTTTGGAAAAGAAACTAAAGGTTTACCAGAAGAATTGTTAAATGCAAATAAAAATCATTGTATAAGAATACCTATGGTAGATATAAAAGAAGCTAGATCATTGAATTTAGCAAACTCTGTTGCGATAGTTGTCTATGAAGCATTAAGACAGCTGAAATATCCTAATATGAGGTAGGTGATAAATTTGGTAAAAATAGTTACAGATAGCGTTAGTGATATACCTAAGGATTATTTAGATAAGTACGATATAACAGTAGTTCCAATAAATATAATAATCGATGAAAATACATACAAAGATGGGTTAGATATAACTACTGAACAAGTATATGACAAAATAAAACAAGGGTATCTTCCTAAAACTTCTCAGGCAAATCCTCACGATTTTATAAAAGTATTTGATGAGTTATCTAAAGAAGGTGATGAAGTATTAGCTATTTTGCTTTCATCTAAATTAAGCGGAACATATTCGTCAGCATTAATAGCTAAACAAGAGCTTTTAGATAGAAAAATAGAAGTTATAGACTCAAAGGCAATAACATTAACGCAGGGAATGCTAGTTATAGAAGCTGCTAAAATGGCTAAAGAAGGAAAAAATTTAGATGAAATAAAGAAGGTAATAGAACAAAAAATAGATAAAATGGAGCAATTTATAATATTTGATACACTAGAATATGCTTATAAGGGCGGTAGAATAAGCAAAATTCAATATATGCTTTCAAATGTTTTGAACTTAAAGATAATAATAACTTTAAAAGATGGAGAAATGGTAGTAAAAGATAAAGTTAGAGGAAGGAAAAAAGCTATTAAATGGATAATAAATTATATGAAAGATAAAAATATAAAACTAGATGGAAAAGTAATAGGAATAAATCACGCTAATGATAGTGATTACCTAGAAGAATTAAAAGAAGCAATTTTAAGTGAGCACTCACCTAAAGAAATTATACTATCTAATGTAGGTTGTGCTGTTGCTGCTTACTCAGGACTTAGTGCAGTTGCTGTGCATTTTGAAAAGGAGGATTAAGATGAGCATAAAAATAATAGCCGATAGTCTATCTGATATTCCGTCGCATTTAATAAAGGAGTATGACATAGATATAATTCCATTAACTATCATATTCGAAGATGGGGAGTATAAAGATAGAGTAGATATATCTGTAGATGAATTTTATGAAAAGTTAAAAACATCATCTACATTACCAAGAACTTCTCAAGTTACTCCTGTTGAGTTTGAGAATATATTTAAAAAATATTTAGATCAAGGAAGAGAAATTCTATATATAGGTGCATCTTCAAAAGCTTCAGGAACATACCAATCATCAGTTATAGCAAAGGATATGTTAGAAAGCGAAAAAATACATATATTCGATACAATGGCATTATGTGGTGGAATAGCGATGCTAGTTATAGAAGCTGGAAAAATGGCTAAAGAAGGAAAGAGTATAAATGAAATTATAGAAAAACTTAAAGAAATGAAAGAAAAGATAGATCATGTATTTACAGTAGATACATTAGAGTATCTTCAAAAAGGAGGAAGATTGTCAGCGACTAAAGCTGCAATAGGAACTATTCTTAATATAAAGCCTATACTAACTGTTGAAGATGGGGTGGTAAAACCGTTAGATCAGGTAAGAGGTAAAAAGAAAGTAATAGAAAAGATGATAGAACTTTCTAAAAAGAGAGGTCAAAGTTTTGAAAACAAAACAGTAATGATTTATCACGCTAAAAATATACAACTTGCCGAAAAGCTTAAAGAAGCAGTTGAAAGTGAACTAAATCCAAAAGAAATTATAATGGGAGAAATAGGAGCAGGTATAGGAACACATGCTGGTCCTGGGACTGTTGCAATTTTCTATTTAAGATAAATAAGACTGGTAAAATCCAGTCTTATTTATTCTAAAAATAACGAAGGAGGAAAGTATGAGCAAAGTATATTTTTCAGATTTAAATTCAAATTCTAAATCAACAAGTATTCCAAATAAAATAAAAAAAATATTTGAGGCAGCAGGATTTAAAAATATCATAAGTGAAGGAGATAATGTAGCTTTAAAGCTTCATTTTGGAGAAAAGGGAAATACAACATATATTCATCCTGTATATATAAGACAAATAGTAGATAAAGTAAAAGAAGCAGGAGGAAAACCTTTTTTGACAGATACAAATACTCTTTATTCAGGTTCAAGAACTAACTCAGTAGATCACATTGTAACAGCAATCGAAAATGGATTTGCATATTCAGTTGTAGGTGCACCTATTATAATAGCAGATGGTCTTTACAGTAAAAATGTTGTAGAAGTTGTTATAAATAAAAAACATTTTGAAAAAGTAAAAATTGCAGGAGAAATATACAACTCATCATCTATGATAGTTATTAGTCATTTCAAAGGACATGGAATGGCAGGATTTGGGGGATGCATAAAAAATTTAGCTATGGGATGTGCAACTGCTTCAGGAAAACAAATGCAACATTCAGATGCAAAACCTACAGTAAAAGCTGAAAATTGCATTGGTTGTACAAAATGTATAAAAGACTGTCCTGTATTGGCTATTAAAATGGAAAACAAGAAAGCCATTATAGATAAACAGGTATGTTATGGATGTGGAGAATGTATTACAAGATGTCCAGTTAGAGCTATTAGTATACAGTGGGAAACTGACAATGATGTTTTTATAGAAAAAATGGGAGAATATGCTTATGGATCTATACTGAATAAAAAAGACAAAGTAGTTTATATAAATTTTGTCAAGGATATAACTCCTATGTGTGATTGTGTTCCGTGGTCTGGAAGACCTATAGCACAAGATATAGGGATATTAGCATCAACTGATCCAGTTGCATTAGATAAAGCAAGTTATGATTTAGTAGTTAAAGCTGCAGGAAAAGATGTCTTTAAAGAACTTTATCCAAATGTAAATGCTAATAATATATTTGATTATTGTGAAAGTTTAGGAATGGGAAGCCAAAATTACGAACTTGTAGAAATAATATAAGATTTATAAAAAATATGTCGAAAAATTTAGAATTAAATTAATTGTCTTGTTAGCAAATCTCAAGTATAATATAAGTAAAAGGAATAGATTTCCTGGAAGAAGGATATGGGAGAGAACCTTTTAAGGTCGCCGAAGGGACAAATTTTATTCTTACCCAAAGAATAAAATGAAATTCTCAGGCAAAAGAACCATATCTGGACAGAACTCTGGATAAAACAGAGAAGACATTGGTCAGGGGCTGGTGTTTTCTCTGTTTTTTATTTGTATGAGTATATATTGTTTTAAAAATAACAAAAAAGAAAGGGAAAGTTATGATATTACTAACTAACAATCCATTAGTTAAAGATACATTTGAAGGAAAAATCAAAGTAGAGTTTTTAGATTGTAACTATATATCAGTATTAACAAAATGTAGAGATTATATACATAAAGGATTTAAAATATTGACTCATCCTTTATCAGGAAGTATAAAACCTAATGAAACTCCATATAAGTCTATACTTATAGAAAATATAGGTAAATTAGATATAGATTCTTTACTGATTATAGAAAAGAGTATAGAAACTACTAATAAGTTTAATAGAAACTTTAAAACACCCAATTGGAGTGAAAAAATACTAAAAGATTTTCAAATTGTAGACTTGGATTTGATAAAAAATGCAATAGAAAAAAATGTATAGGGGAGTGAAAACATATGGATAATTTGTATGATTTGATTGTCATTGGGGCAGGACCAGCTGGCCTTTCTGCAGGCCTATATGGTGCAAGGGCTAAATTAAAGACTCTTGTTATAGAAAAGGACAAAACAGGAGGACAGATAGTTACTACTGAAGAAGTAGCCAACTATCCAGGGTCTATACCAAATGCAACAGGACCAAGTTTAATAGCTAGAATGGTTGAACAATGTGATGAATTTGGTTGTGAAAGAATTAAAGATGATATAGTTGATGTAAATTTTGATGAAAAAATAAAAGTTATAAAAGGAAAAAAAGGTGAGTATAGAGCAAAAGCTGTAATAGTAGCAACAGGGGCAACACCTAAAAAGCTAGGAGTTCCAGGAGAAAAGGAACTTACAGGAAAAGGAGTTTCTTATTGTGCTACTTGTGATGGAGCTTTCTTTACAGATTTTGAAGTATTTGCAATAGGTGGAGGAGATACAGCTGTTGAAGAAGCAATGTTTTTAAGTAAGTTTGCAAGGAAAGTAACTGTAGTTCACAGAAGAGACACCTTAAGAGCAGCTAAATCTATACAAGAAAAGGCATTTAAAAATCCAAAATTAGAGTTTATGTATGACACAGTAGTTAAAGAAATAAAAGGTGATGGAATCTTAGAATCTATAGTATTTGAAAATATAAAAACTGGAGAAGTTTGGGAATATGTAGCTGATGAAGAAGATGGAACAATGGGGCTGTTTGTGTTTGTTGGATATACACCTCAAACAGAAATATTTAAAGGAAAGTTAAATATGAATGAACAAGGATACTTAATAACTGATGATAAGATGAGAACAAATGTAGAAGGTGTATTTGCAGCAGGAGATTGCAGAGATAAATTGTTAAGACAGGTTGTTACTGCTACAGCTGATGGAGCAATAGCAGCTATAGGAGCAGAAAAATATATTGAAGAAAACTTTGAAGACTAAAAGGGGGGTTAAATTATGTTAGAAATTAGTAAGGAAACTTTTGAGAAAGAAGTATTGCAGTCTGAAGGATATGTATTAGTAGATTATTGGAGTCAAGGATGTGAGCCTTGCAAGGCTTTAATGCCAGATATTGAAGAATTAGCTGAAAAATATTCAGATAAGGTGAAATTTTGTAAGTTAGATACTACAGCTGCTAGAAGATTAGCTATAAAAGAAAAAGTTTTAGGGCTTCCTACAATAGCTATATATAAAGATGGTAAAAAAATAGATGAAGTAACAAAAGAAGAAGCAACTAAAGAAAATGTAGAAAATATGCTTAAAAAGTATATTTAAATAAAAATAAATTTAAATGGAGGTGACTGTATGCGTTTAGAAATAGGAAACATCTTTATAAAAGATGTTCAGTTTGGCTCTGAAACAAAGGTAGAATCTAATGTATTGTATGTTAACAAGGAAGAGCTAATCAAAGAATTAAGTGGCGATGAACACATAAAATCAATTGATATCGAAATAGCTCGTCCTGGTGAAAGCGTTAGAATAACTCCTGTAAAAGATGTTATAGAGCCAAGAGTTAAAGTTGAAGGCCCAGGAGGTATATTTCCTGGAGTTTTAAGTAAAGTTGATACAGTAGGGCAAGGAAGAACTCACGTTCTTAAAGGAGCTGCTGTTGTTACTACAGGTAAAATAGTAGGATTCCAGGAAGGTATAATTGATATGACTGGACCAGGAGCAGACTATACTCCTTTTTCTAAGTTATTTAATATAGTAGTAATAGCAGAGCCAGTTGATGGATTAAGCCAACATGAACATGAAAAAGCAGTAAGAATGGTAGGGTTTAAAGCAGCAAAATATTTAGGAGAAGTAGCTAGAAACTTAACTCCTGATGAAGTTAAGGTTTATGAAACTGAAACTTTATTAGAAGGTATGAAGAAATATCCAGACCTTCCGAGAGTAGGATATGTATATATGCTTCAGACACAAGGTCTACTACATGACACTTATGTTTATGGAGTAGATGCAAAGCAAATAGTTCCTACAATTCTTTATCCAACAGAAGTTATGGATGGAGCAATTATAAGTGGAAACTGTGTATCAGCTTGTGATAAAAATCCAACTTATGTTCACTTAAACAACCCTATAATTGAAGATTTATATGAAAGACATGGAAAAGATATAAATTTTGTAGGGGTTATAATAACAAATGAAAACGTTTATTTAGCAGATAAAGAAAGATCTTCAAATATGACTGCAAAACTTGCTAAATACTTAGGATTAGATGCAGTTATTATATCTCAAGAAGGATTTGGAAATCCAGATACTGACCTTATAATGAATTGTAAGAAAATAGAAATGGAAGGAATTAAAACTGTTATAGTTACTGATGAATATGCAGGAAGAGATGGAGCTTCTCAATCATTAGCAGATGCAGATGTAAGAGCAAATGCAGTTGTTACAGGTGGTAATGCTAATGAAGTTGTAGTTCTTCCTCCTATGGAAAAGGTTATAGGTCATGTAGAATATGTAGATACAATAGCAGGAGGATTTGCTGGAAGTCTTAGAGAAGATGGAAGTATAGAAGTTGAAATTCAAGCTATAACAGGAGCTACTAATGAAACAGGATTTGGATACTTAACAGCTAAAACTTATTAATTAAAATTTAGGAAAGGAAGGGTTAATATGGGATTATTTGATGGTAAAAAAGTAATCATCATAGGCGATAGAGATGGAATACCAGGTCCAGCTATCGAAGAATGTTTAAAAACTACACAAGCAGAAGTAATTTTTTCAGCTACAGAGTGTTTTGTCTGAACTGCTGCAGGAGCTATGGACCTAGAAAATCAACAAAGAGTTAAAGATGCTGCTGAAAAATATGGTGCAGAAAATCTTGTTGTTATTCTAGGTGCCGCTGAAGCTGAAGCTGCTGGTCTAGCAGCAGAAACTGTAACTGCAGGAGACCCAACTTTCGCAGGACCACTTGCAGGAGTTGAACTTGGACTTAGAGTTTATCATGCCGTAGAAAGTGAATTTAAAGAAAATGTAGACAGTGATGTTTATGAAGAACAAGTTGGTATGATGGAAATGGTATTAGATGTTGATGCTATATCTGAAGAAATGAAAAATATGAGAGAACAATTCTGTAAGTTCAACGACTAATTATGCGGAAGGAGGGAAAGTTTTGAGTAAATTTAAAGTTGTTCACTATGTAAACCAGTTCTTTGCTGGTATAGGTGGTGAAGAAAAGGCAGATACAAAACCTATGGTAATGGAGCAGCTACCACCTATAAGTAAGAATTTAGATAAATTATTGGGGGAAGAAGCTGAGGTTGTAGCTACAGTAGTATGTGGAGATTCATATTTTAATGAAAATATAGAAACTGCTAAAAAAGAAGTTTTAGAAATGATAAAACAGTTTAATCCTGACTTATTCATAGCAGGACCTGCATTTAATGCTGGAAGATATGGTGTTGCAGCTGGAACTATAACTAAAGAAGTAAAAGAGAAATTAAATATACCAGCAGTAACTGCAATGTATATAGAAAATCCAGGTGCAGATATGTTTAAAAAGGATATTTATATAGTTTCTACATCAGATTCTGCAGCTGGGATGAGAAAAGCTCTTCCAAGCCTTGCAAGTCTTTCGTTAAAGCTTGTCAAAGGCGAAAAAATAGGATCTCCTAAAGAGGAAGGATATATAGAAAGAGGAGTTAGAGTAAATTACTTCTCAGATGTAAGAGGATCAAAAAGAGCAGTAGATATGCTTTTAAAGAAAATAAAAGGAGAAAGCTTTGAAACTGAATATCCTATGCCAGATTTTGATAGAGTAGATCCTAATCCAGCAGTAAAAGACTTATCTAAAGCTAAAATAGCTTTAGTAACTTCAGGAGGAATAGTTCCAAAAGGAAATCCAGATAGAATAGAATCATCTTCTGCATCAAAATATGGAAAATATGATATATCTGAATTTGAATTCTTAACAAAAGACACTCATGAGACTGCTCATGGTGGATATGACCCAGTGTATGCAAATAATGATCCAAATAGAGTATTACCTGTAGATGTTTTAAGAGATCTAGAAAAAGAAGGAGTAATAGGGCAGCTTCATAGATATTTCTATACAACTGTTGGAAATGGTACTTCAGTTGGAAATTCTAAACAATTTGCATCTGAATTTGCAAAAGAGCTTTTAGCAGATGGTGTTGACGCTGTTATCTTAACATCTACATGAGGTACTTGTACTCGTTGCGGTGCAACGATGGTAAAAGAAATAGAAAGAGCAGGAATACCTGTAGTTCACATTTGTACTGTTGTTCCAATATCATTAACAGTTGGAGCAAACAGAATAGTTCCTGCAATAGCTATACCTCATCCATTAGGAAATCCTTCTTTAGAACAAAGTGATGAAAAAGCTTTAAGAAGAAAATTAGTAGAAAAAGCATTAAAGGCCTTAAGTACAGAAGTAGAAGGTCAAACTGTATTTGAAGATTAAATAGATGGGCTTTAGCCCATCTATTTTGTAACACAGAATAAAATATTTAACATTACATAATTTATATTAATTTGTGGGGGTGCTAATATGTCTTTTGCTGTTGCTAAAGCTAGTAGTTATGTTTTAGTTCATGCTCCAGATATGATATTACATAATGGAACAACTTGTACTTTAGAAAGAAAAGCAAATCCAGAGTCAGAATTTTTAAAACAAATAAATGATAATTTAAGAAAATATGAACAGGTAGTTTCTTATCCTCCAAACCAAGTTTATATAGGCAATTTAAGACCAGAAGAACTTAAAAATTTTGAAATGCCGTGGTATGACAAAAAAGCAGAACAAAAAAGATACGGTAAGTTTGGAGAGATAATGCCTCAAGATGAATTTATAGGACTTATGAAAATATCTGATGCATTTGATTTAGTTAAACTTACAAAAGAATTTTCACAAGAAGTTAAGGATAAACTATCAAATCATAAACTAATAAGTGATGTAGATTTAAGCAAAATAAAAGATGGAGAAGACTTAGAGTTTATACAAAAACTTATAAATGAGCAACATGCTGAGCCGTTATATCATCTTGGAAAATTGGTAGGTTGTGTAAAAAGAGCTCATGAAGTAGATCCAAACTTAAATGCACATGTAATATTTGAAAACCTAGTAGTTAAAGCATCTGGAGTTTTAGCTGTTAAACATCTGCTTTCTAACCACAATATAGATACACTTTCTATAGACTATGTAATTGAGTGTTCAGAAGAAGCATGTGGAGATATGAATCAAAGAGGTGGAGGAAACTTTGCAAAGGCTATAGCAGAAACCATAGGACTTAATAATGCAACAGGATCAGATACAAGAGGATTCTGTGCAGGACCTGCTCATGCTCTTATAAAAGCATCAGCATTAGTTAAAGCTGGTGTTTATGAAAATATAATCGTAGTAGGTGGTGGAGCTACAGCAAAACTTGGTATGAATGCTAAGGATCATATAAAGAAAGGAATACCTGTTTTAGAAGACGTTTTAGGAGGTTTTGCTGTACTTATTACAAAAAATGATGGAATACATCCAATTATAAGAACAGATTTAGTGGGAAGACATACTGTAGGAACAGGATCTTCTCCTCAAGCTGTTATAACTTCTTTAATAACAACTCCTCTTGATAAGGGTGGCCTTAAAATAACAGATGTAGATATATATTCTGTTGAAATGCAAAATCCAGATGTAACTAAGCCTGCAGGAGCAGGAGATGTTCCAGAAGCTAACTATAAGATGATAGCAGCTCTTGGAGTAAAAAGAGGAGAACTTCAAAGAAGTGATATCACAAGCTTTGTAAATAAACATGGTCTTCCAGGATGGGCACCGACACAAGGGCATATTCCTTCTGGAGTTCCTTATATAGGATTTGCTATAGATGATTTAACAACAGGAAATCTAAATAAAGCTATGATAGTAGGAAAGGGAAGTTTATTCTTAGCTCGTATGACTAATTTATTTGATGGAGTATCTTTTGTTATGGAAAGAAACACTGGAAAAGTAGAAGAAGAAAGCATTTCGCAAGATGAAATCAAAAAGATGATTGCAGAGGCTATGAAAAAATTAGCGTCACACTTATTATCAGAATAGGGGTGAGAGATGTGACTCAAAATAACAATCTAAAAAAGATATTATCCGATGCCTTTCTTAAAATAGCTAATTCGATAGAAAGTGGTAATTTTGGAAAAAAGATAAAAATAGGTCTTACAACTTTAGGAAGTGAACATGGAGTAGAAAATTTAGTTAATGGAGCACACATAGCTAAAAGTATGTCAAATCAATATGATATAGTATTAATAGGTCCAAAAGTAGATACAGAATTAGAAGTTTTTGAAGCAAATACTGAAGAAGAAATGCATAAAAAAATGGAGGAATTACTAGATAGTGGATATATAAGTGCTTGCGTTACTATGCATTACAATTTTCCAATAGGTGTTTCTACTGTTGGTAGGGTAGTAACTCCTGGAAAAGGAAAAGAAATGATAATAGCTACAACAACAGGTACGTCTTCAGCACATAGAGTAGAAGCTATGATAAAAAATGCTATTTATGGAATAATAGTAGCAAAATCTATAGGAATAAAAAATCCAACAGTAGGAATATTAAACCTAGACGGTGCAAGGCAAGTTGAGAAAGCTCTAAAAGAATTAGATTCAAACGGATATAAAATTAATTTTACAGAATCTATAAGATCTGATGGCGGATGTATAATGAGAGGAAATGACCTTCTGACAGGAACCCCGGATGTTATGGTAACTGATACATTAACTGGAAATTTATTGATGAAAATATTTTCATCTTATAGTACTGGTGGAGACTATGAAGCATTAGGATACGGATATGGTCCTGGAGTTGGATTTGATTACGATAGAAATATATTAATACTATCAAGAGCATCAGGAGCTGTAGTAGTTGCTAATGCTATAAAGTATGCGTTCGATATAGTCAATGGAAATATAAATAAAATAGCTAAAGAAGAATTTAATAAAGCTAAAAATGCTAAGTTAGATGAAATTTTAAGCTCGTTTAAAAAAGAAGCTAAAAGTAAAAGTGAAGATACAGTAGTTATTCCACAAAAAGAAGTAGTTACAGCTTCTATATCTGGAATAGATATAATGGAATTAGAAGATGCAGTTAAAACTTTATGGAAAAATGGAATATATGCAGAAAGTGGAATGGGTTGTACAGGACCTATAGTTCTTGTAAGTGAAGACAAATACAAACAAGCTATACAAACATTAAATAAAGAAGGGTATTCTTGTCAAGAAAGTGAGCAGTGCTAAAAAATAAAGTCTTTCCTTTAAAAAGGAAAGACTTTATTTAAATTAATATTTAATAATATTAAATAGAAAATTGGTTATTATGTAAATATAAATCAGATATTACGAAAAATTTTGAAAAAAATGAAGGATTATCGATTTTTATGTAGAAAATGTAATGTTTAGGATGGAAAAATTGAACCAGGATAAAAATAGGAGGGGAAAGAATGAAAAGAAAGCTTTTATCGATGTTTGTTGCATCAACTTTACTTTTAGGATCACTTACAGCTTGTGCTCCAAAACAGGCTCCAACAGGAGGAGATAAATCTGGTCTAAAGGTTAGTATGGTAACAGATGTAGGAGGAGTTAATGACCAATCTTTTAACCAATCAGCTTGGGAAGGACTTCAAAGAGCAGAAAAAGATTTTGGTATAAAGGTATCATACCAAGAATCTCATCAAGAGGCTGACTACGCTCCAAATATAGAAATATTAGTAGATCAAAATGCAGATTTAATATGGGGTGTAGGATTTAAAATGGGAGATGCTATACAAGAAGCAGCTGGACATTATCCTGATAATAAATTTGCTATAATAGATTATGCTTACGAAAATACTCCAGAAAATGTAATAGGAGTTATTTTCAAAGAAGAAGAAGCATCTTATTTAGTTGGTCTTATAGCAGGAAAAATGACACAAACTAATAAAATAGGATTTATAGGAGGAATGGATGTTCCTGTTATAAATAGATTCCAATATGGATTTATAGCAGGAGTAAAACAAGCAAATCCAGACGCTACTGTTGAAGTTCAGTTTGCTAATGCATTTGATGACCCAGCAAAAGGAAAGGCTATTGCAAAACAAATGTATCAACGTGGAGTAGATATAATATTCCATGCTGCAGGAGATACAGGAACAGGTATGATTGAAGCTGCTAAAGAAGAAGGTAAGTTTGCTATAGGAGTAGATAGAGATCAAAATGATTTAGCGCCTGATAATGTAATTACTTCAGCTATGAAAAGAGTAGACAATGCTATATATGAGGTAAGTAAAGAATTATCACAGGGAAAATTTGAAGGTGGAAGAACTATAGTTTACGGATTAAAAGAAGGTGGAGTTGATATAGCTCCAACAACTAGCAAAAATGTACCTAAAGAGATACTAGATTTTGTTGAGCAAGAAAAACAAAGAATAATAAATGGAGAATTTAAAGTTCCATCATCTCAAGAAGAACTAGATAAAATGTAATTTATAAAGCTTAGAGCATAGCTCTAGGCTTTAGTTATTTATTATATACCATGAATATTATGAAGGTAAAATGAAAAATAATAATAAAGGTTACAAATAATAAAAGTTTTTAAAAAGCTAAATATTTGGAAAATTAAATCAATCAATACAGTTTAGACAATATGCTCTTAGACAAGGAGGTATGGATTTTGACTCGAAATAGCATAGATTTTACTCAAAAAGCGGTAGAGATGGTCAATATAACTAAAAAATTTGGAAACTTTGTAGCTAATGATAATATAAACTTAACAGTTCACAAAGGGGAAGTTCACGCTCTTTTAGGAGAAAATGGAGCGGGTAAGTCAACTCTTATGAATATACTTTACGGTCTTTACAAGCAGACATCGGGTGATATATACATATATGGAAAAAAGGTTAATATAGACAATCCTAATGTAGCTATCGCACATGGTATAGGAATGGTACACCAACATTTTATGTTAATACCTCCGTTTACCGTAGCTGAAAATATAATATTAGGAATGGAACCTACAAAGGGGCTTAACGTAATAGATATGCAAAAAGCCATCGAAGATGTAAGAGAAATATCTAAAAAATATAGTTTATATGTAGACCCACTAGCTAAGGTAGAAGATATTTCTGTTGGTATGCAACAAAGAGTAGAAATATTAAAAGCCTTATATAGGGGCGCTGAGATACTAATATTAGATGAACCTACAGCTGTGCTTACGCCTCAAGAAATAAAAGAATTAATTCAAATAATGAGAAACCTTACAAATGAAGGAAAATCTATAATATTAATAACACATAAATTAAAAGAGATTAAAGAAGCAGCAGACTTTTGTACAGTAATAAGAAGAGGAAAATATATAGATACAGTAGATGTATCAAAAACAACAGAAGATGAACTTGCATCTATGATGGTTGGTAGAGAAGTAAGTTTTAAAGTTGATAAAAAACCTATGATTCCTTCAGATGTTGTTTTAAGAGTAGATAGTTTAGTTGCAAAGGATAATAGAGGAATAAATGTTTTAGATGGTCTATCTTTAGAAGTTAGAAAAGGAGAAATTCTGGGGATTGCTGGGATTGATGGTAATGGACAATCAGAACTTGTTGAGGTTTTAACAGGTCTTAGACAAGCTGAAAGCGGAAGTGTTTATATAAATGGAAAAGAAGTAACTAACAAAACTCCAAGAGAAATATTTGAATCAGGAATTTGTAATATACCAGAAGATAGGCAAAAAAGAGGATTAGTTTTAGATTTTACAGTAGCAGAGAACATGATTTTAGAAAATTATGCTAAACCTCAATTTTCTAAGGGATTTAGACTTTTAGAAGAAAATATAAGTAAATTTGCAAAAGAGCTTATCGAAAAATTTGATGTAAGACCTAATGATGAAACATTAAAAGCAAGAGCTTTATCTGGAGGAAATCAACAAAAGATAATAATTGCAAGAGAAGTAACTAATGATCCAGATCTTTTAATAGCAACTCAACCTACTAGAGGGCTTGATGTTGGAGCGATTGAATTTGTTCATAAATCATTAGTTGAGCAGAGAAATAAAGGAAAAGCAGTACTTTTGGTATCATTAGAGTTAGATGAAGTTATGAGTGTATCGGATAGAATAGCTGTTATATATGAAGGAAAAATAGTAGGAATAGTAGATGCTAAAGAAGCAGATGAGAATGTATTAGGGCTTATGATGGCAGGAGGTGCTGAAGGTGAAAAGTAAAAAAATATTCAGCGATAAATTTATATATACAATAGTTTCTATATTTTTAGGATTTATAGTTGGTGGAATAGTTTTATCTTTAGCAGGATTTAATCCTTTCGAAGGATATGCGGTTATGATAAATGGCATATTTGGAGAAGTAAGATATATAGCATGGACAATAATTAGAGCTACTCCTTTAATTTTAACAGGATTATCAGTGGCTTTTGCCTTTAGAACTGGTCTTTTTAACATAGGTGCTGAAGGTCAATTTATAGTAGGAGCTTTAAGTGCGGCTTTAGTTGGATATTTTGTAAAACTTCCTGCTATCATACATATTCCGTTAACACTAATAAGTGGTTGTTTAGCAGGAGCATTGTGGGCTGTTATAGCAGGTTTTTTTAAAGCGAGATTTGGTGTTAATGAAGTTATATCAACTATAATGCTTAACTGGATAGCTCTTTATTTTCAAAACTATGTAGTAATGCTAGAAGGATTTAGAAAGCCAAACAGTGAGGCTTCTTATGATATTCAGGATACTGCAATGATAAATATAGATTGGCTAAGAAATATAGTAGGACCAGCTACTAGAGTAAACTGGGGAATTGTAATATCTTTAATTTTGGTAGTTTTGATAGCTTATATATTATATAAGACTGTTTTAGGTTTTGAACTTAGAGCTGTTGGATTTAATAAATATGCTGCAGAGTATGCAGGAATAAATGTAAATAAATCTATGATAACTTCTATGGCTATAGCGGGACTTTTAGCAGGAGCTGCAGGTGCTATGCATGTAATGGGAGTAACAAGAAGAGTAACGATATTAGCTGCTATGGAAGGATATGGATTTGATGGAATAGCTGTATCTTTAATAGGTAACAATACTCCTTTAGGTGTTGTTTTAGGAGCGTTGCTATTTGGTGGATTAAAGTATGGAGGAAGTAGACTTCAAACAATAGGAGCACCTACTGAAATCATAAATATAGTAATAGGGTCTATTATTTATTTTATAGCAGCTAGTAGACTAGTTAAGATATTAGTAGATAAAGTGAAGGGGGGAAAAGCTAATGCTTAAAAATATAGCTCTTATAATAAGTACAACACTTATGTATTCAACTCCCCTTATATTTGCTTCTTTGGGAGGAATATTCTCAGAAAGTGCTGGAGTTGTAAATATAGGTCTTGAGGGAATGATGACTATAGGTGCATTTGCAGGAGCTGCAACAGCAGTAATAACAGGAGATCCTTGGATTGCATTTTTAGTTGCAGGAATAGCTGGTGGTTTATTTGGGTTAATACACGCTATTGCTACTGTAACATTTAATGCTGACCATGTTGTATCTGGAATAGCTATAAACTTTTTAGCACCAGGACTTGCATTGTTTATATGTAGAGAATTATTTGATGGATCTACTATGACTCCTGCAATATCATTAAATAATAAAATGCCAAGACCACTAAATGGAATATTTGATCAAGGAAGCTTTCTTGATATAACTTTAAACACATATGCAACAGTTTATATAGCTTTTTTATTAGTTGCACTTACTTGGTTTATATTATATAAAACAAAACTTGGAATAAGAATAAGAGCTGTTGGAGAACATCCAAGAGCTGCAGATACACTAGGTATAAATGTATATAAAATAAAATATTTATGTGTAATATTATCAGGAGTACTTGCTGGATTAGGTGGAGCATCTATAAGTATTGCTATAGTTTCAACATTTAGACCTACTTTAATTTCAGGTCAAGGATTTATAGCATTGGCTGCAGTTATATTTGGTAAGTGGAAGCCTCAAGGAGCGATGTTAGCATCATTATTATTTGGTGCATCTACAGGTCTTGTTGTATTTTTAGGAGGACCAGATATAGGACTTGAAATATCCGAAAATATATTATCTATGGTTCCTTATATAATAACACTAATAGTTCTTATAGCTTTTGTAGGAAATTCAAATGGTCCAGCTGCAAATGGACTTCCTTACGAAAAAGGAGAAAGATAAAAAAACTGGCTTGTTTGCATGTTATGCAAACAAGCCAGTTTTTTTATCTAAATTTTCTAAAGGAAAACTTTGTTTATATAAATATTGAATTAAAAGAAATTAAAAAAGAAATAATAAATTTAATTAAGAATTGTTTATCTTGACTAGAAAGGAGTGACATACTTGGAATATATTTCGCTTGGCGTTATAGGTGATTATAAAGATTTTAATATAGAAAATATAAATTACTATGGCCTTGAAAAGAGGGTTTTTAAAAATGATGACTTTATACAGGTAGATATAATGGTTGAAGACGGAAAAAAAGATATCTGTAAAAAAGCTGTAGCACATCAGCTTACAGATATGATAATGGGTACTATAAAAAATAAACTTTTAAGGAAAGTTGTAGAACAAAGTTATAAAGATATATATTTAGATGAAATAAATAATATATATAATTATTGTTTACAAATATTTTCTGAAAAAGAAGAAATAATAAAGAAAATAGTGTTTGATAGAATACAAGATTATTTATCTGCAAATGATTATATGAATATAAATGGTTTTTTAAGATTTAGGTTAAGAGATTTTATAGATTACATGATAGAAATAAGTGATAAGGGATTAGAAAAGTATTTGATAGACAAGGATTACAAAGAATTTATTCAGCTTTTAAGATATTTTGTTCAGATACAAGATGAAAAAGAAGAAGTTTTGAAGATATACATAGAAGAGCACGGAAATTTCAAACTTTGTGATAAATACGATAGACCTTTTAAAAGTATTTATGTAGATGATATAATGCAACTGGCATTAAGAGAAAATATGAACTACGAAGATTTTCTTATAAGTACTCTTATAACTATATGTCCAAGAGAAATATTAATATATGACAAGTTAAACAATAATTTTTCAAGAGAAATTACAGAATTAATACAAGCTATTTTTGATGAAAAAGTTAAAATAAATTATGAGCATTAAAGGCTGTTGGGCCTTTTTCTTTTTTGATATTGATTTTAGATAAATATATATGATAATCTTTTTTATGGATTATATTATGGCAGTTAGGAGGAAGAAAATGCATCGAATACTGTTTTTAGGAGTCATAGGAGCTTTGATAGGATGGATAACTAATATTCTTGCTATAAAACTTATATTCAGACCGCTTAATCCCGTAAAAATTCCTATAATAAACTTTAAGATAGTTGGATTAATTCCAAAGAGAAGAAAAGAAATAGCATATACAATAGGAAATGTAGTAGAAAAAGAGCTATTATCTGTTGAGGAAATAATGGATAAAATAATACAAGGTGATGATAAAAAAAGGCTAGTTAAAATTATAAAACAAAAAATACTGCAAGTTGTAGATGAAAAAATGCCACCATTTATTCCTTCTACATTTAAAGTTATGATAACAGACTATATAGATAAGGTTATAGAGGAAGAAGCAGAAAAAATGATAACAAATTTAGGAGAAGAATTAATAAATAAAGCATCTTCTAGAATAAAAATTGCTAAAATGGTAGAAGATAAAATAAATGAGTTTGATTTAGAGAAATTAGAAGAAATAATATTACAAATAGCTCGAAAAGAATTAAAACACATAGAAATTTTAGGAGCTATTCTTGGATTGTTTATAGGAATAATACAAGGAATAATAATAATATATATATAAAATGATAGCTTGACAATTTAATTTTCAGAATATATAATTCTATAAAAATATATATTATGCGATGATAAGGAAGAGTAAGTTAGCCCCAATATCCAGAGAGAAAGTGCCTTAGGCTGAAAGCACTTTTATATATGACTAACTGAAAACTACCTTGGAGCAGAAGCTGAGTATTCTAATAAAGAAGAAAGGTTTTCGGATGACTACCTTACAGTCTAAGAGTGGGCAATATTTGCCAACTTGGGTGGAACCGCGAATGAAACTCTCGTCCCAAATATTTGGACGAGGGTTTTTTGTATTTAAGAAGGAGGGAATTGTTATGGAGAAAATAAATATAACTCTTAAAGATGGTTTTGTAAGACAAGTAGAAAAAGGACTATCTGTTTTTGAAGTAGCAAAAGGTATAAGTGAAGGGTTAGCAAGAAGTATTGTTGCAGCTCAGGTAAATGGTGAGACTGTAGATTTAGGATATGTATTAAATGAAGACTCAAGTTTAAATCTTTTAAAGTTTGATGATAAGGAAGGTAAAGAAGTATTTTGGCATACATCAGCCCATATTCTAGCTCAGGCTATTAAAAGACTATATAAAGATGCAAAGCTTGCAATAGGGCCTGCTATAGAAAATGGATTCTACTATGATATAGACTTAGATTACAGAATAACATCAGAGGATTTAGAAAAGATAGAATCTGAAATGAAAAAAATCGTTAAAGAAGATCTAGAAATAGAAAGATTTGAAATGGTAAAAGATGAAGCTATAAAATTTATGAAAGATAAAAATGAAGATTATAAAGTAGAGCTTATAAATGATCTTGAAGACGGTCAAGTAATATCTTTTTATAAACAAGGCGAGTTTGTAGACCTTTGTAGAGGGCCACATTTACCGTCAACTAAAAAGGTAAAAGCTATAAAGCTTTTAAGTGTAGCAGGAGCTTATTGGCGTGGAGATGAGAAAAATAAAATGCTACAAAGAATTTATGGAATATCATTTGAAAAAAATAAAGAGTTAGAAGAATATCTGAATATGCTAGAAGAAGCTAAAAAAAGAGATCATAGAAAACTAGGTAAAGAATTAGGGCTATTTACTATAATGGATGAGGGGCCAGGATTCCCGTTTTTCTTACCAAAAGGAATGGCTCTTAAAAATGAGCTTTTAAAGTTTTGGAGAGAAATTCATACAAAAGCAAACTATGTAGAAATAGAAACTCCTATTATATTAAATAGACAACTTTGGGAAACTTCAGGTCACTGGTATCATTATAGAGAAAATATGTATGCTTTAAAAATAGATGAAGAAGATTTTGCTATAAAACCTATGAACTGTCCAGGTGGAATGTTAGTTTATAAAACACAAATGCACTCATACAGAGATTTACCAATGAGAGTAGCAGAACTTGGAAGAGTTCACAGACATGAACTTTCAGGGGCATTACATGGGCTTATGAGAGTTAGATCATTTACTCAAGACGATGCACATATATTCATGACTCCAGAACAAATTAAAGATGAAATAAAGGGAGTAGCTAAATTAATAGATGAAATTTATAAAACTTTTGGATTTAAATATCATGTAGAACTTTCAACAAGACCAGAAGATTCAATGGGAACAGATGAAGAATGGGAAAGAGCAGAAAATGGATTAAAAGAAGCTTTAGAAGAACTAAACCTTCCTTATAAATTAAATGAAGGTGATGGAGCGTTTTATGGACCGAAAATAGATTTTCATTTACAAGATTGTCTAGGAAGAACATGGCAATGTGGAACTATCCAGCTAGATATGCAATTGCCACAAAAATTTGACTTAACTTATATCGGTAAAGATGGAGAAAAACATAGACCTGTAATGATACATAGGGTTGCATTTGGAAGTATTGAAAGATTTATAGGTATTTTAATAGAGCACTTTGCAGGTAAATTCCCATTATGGCTATCTCCTGTTCAGGTTAAGATTTTACCTATTTCAGATAAATATATAGATTATGCAAAACAGTTAAAAGATAAATTGTTTGAAAAGGGAATAAGAGTAGAGCTTGATGATAGATCAGAAAAAATAGGATATAAAATAAGAGAAGCTCAACTTGAAAAAGTTCCATATATGTTGATAATAGGAGAAAAAGAAGTAGAAAATAATGAAGTTTCAGTTCGTTCTAGAGATAAGGGAGAAATAGGATCTGTAAAAGCAGATGAATTTATACAAAATGTTGTTAAAGAATATAAAGATAGAACAATGTAATAAAAGAGCCTTAACTTAAGGCTCTTTTTAGTATTTTGCATAAATCATCATTTGTTAATGTTTCGTGTTCATATAAGTAATTAGATACCATATGAAGTTCTTCGATTTGGTCTTTTAAAATTTGAACAACTTCATCATAACACTGGTTCATTATTGAGTTTATTTCTTTTTGAATTTTATCAATCATAAAAGCTTTGAAATTAGAGTCTATAGTCATATTTCCTAAAGAGCTCATTCCATATTCGCAAACCATTTGAGTAGCTATTTGAGTTATTTTATTAAGATCATCTTTAGCACCAGTAGAAGTGTGGTTAAATATTAAATCTTCAGCTGCTTTTCCACCAAATAAAACTTTTATTTTGTTCATCAAATCTTCTTTTGTATATATATATCTATCTTCATCAGGAAGCTGAAGTACATACCCTAAAGCTTGACCACGAGGAATTATAGATATTTTTTGAATAGGATCTGTATTTAATGTATTACTAACTAAAGCATGACCGGCTTCGTGGTAAGAAACTATTCGTTTTTCCTTTTCTATTAATTTACTGTTTTTACTTTCAAGTCCTGCCACTATTCTTTCAATAGCTTTATCAAAGTGAACTTTATTTATTTGTGAGCATCCTTCTCTTACTGCAATTATTGCAGATTCATTTGCTATATTTGCAAGGTGGGCACCGCTAAGACCATGTGTTTTTCGAGCAATTTCTTCTAAATCAACTTCAGAAGATAAAGGTTTATCTTTAGTATGAACCTTTAGTATTTCATATCTTGTAGAATAATTTGGATTACCTATATATATATGTCTATCAAATCTACCTGGTCTAGTAAGAGCCTCGTCTAATAGATCTAGTCTGTTAGTTGCACCGATTATTATTACATTAGAATCTTTATTAAAACCATCCATTTCAACAAGAAGTTGATTTAATGTCTGATCTTTTTCGTTATTACTTTCTAAATGTCTCTTAGCTCCTATTGCATCTATTTCATCTATAAATATAATACTGGGAGCTTCTTTTCTTGCTTTTTCAAATAAAGTTCTAACTCGTTTTGCACCTACGCCTACGTATTTTTCTACAAATTCTGAACCAGTTGTGTTAAAAAAAGCTGAATTGCTTTCTCCTGCTACAGATGCAGCAAGAAGAGTCTTTCCTGTTCCAGGAGGACCGTAAAATAAAATACCCTTTGGAACTTTAGCTCCCATTTTTCTATACTTATCAGGGTTTTTGATAAAATCTACTACTTCAACTAGTTCTTCTTTTACTTCATCAAGCCCAGCTACATCTTGAAATGTAGTCTTTGGCTTTGTAAAAGAAGCATCTTCGCTAGTAGAATCTTTTTCCATTTTACTTTGATTAAACGCAAATACAGGTATTTTGAACCTTTTTATAAGGTTTTTGAAAGCTTTCATTGTATGCACCTCTTTAGATGGTTTATTTGTATTATGTCTTTATTTTTTCCCTTATTATGATAAATATTAGTTAATAATTTTTCCATTTCCAGTTTAAAAAAATATTGACACAAAAAAAATAAAATGATATACTAAGTTCATGTGAAATCAAGTAGAAGTTATCCGCTTCTCACCTTGCGACAAAGTTGTAAGGTTAATAGCTAAGTTCAAGATCGATGTTCTTAGTTAAAGTGTGCTTATTTTAGCGGATAGCTTGTGCTGTCCGCTTTTATTTTTTCGTATCACTGGAGGTGCGTTGTTATTAAAGAAGTACAAATAAATGAACAAATAAGAGATAAAGAAGTAAGAGTAATACTATATACTGGAGAACAACTTGGAATAATGTCAGCTAGAGAAGCTCAAATGATTGCAAATGAGAAGAATCTAGACTTAGTAAAAATATCTCCTAATGCAAATCCGCCTGTTTGTAAGATAATGGATTTTGGAAAATACAAATATGAACAAGCAAAGAGAGAAAAAGAGTCTAAGAAAAAACAAAAAACTATAACAGTTAAAGAAATAAGATTAAGACCTGTTATAGAAGAACACGATTTAACTACTAAGGCAAATCAGGCTATCAAATTCTTGTCAAAAGGAGATAAGGTAAAAGTAGAAGTTAGATTCAGAGGAAGAGAGCTAGGACATAAAGACATAGGGTTTCAAGTTGTAAATAGATTTTTAGAAATGGTTAAAGATGCTGGTGTAGCAGATAAAGCACCTAGATTTGAAGGAAATAATATAGTTGTAATATTAGATCCAAAGAAGTAACAATATCTGAGAGGAGGAAATTAATATGCCAAAAATGAAAACACATAAAGGAGCAGCTAAGAGATTTAAAGCTACAGCTACTGGTAAACTAAAAAGAAGTAAAGCATTCAGAAGACACATACTAACTAAGAAGACTGCTAAGACAAAAATGAACCTTAGAAAGTCAGGATTAGTAAGTGCAGGAGATGCTAGAAGAATAGCTACGTTACTACCATATATATAATAATTGTATAGAAAAAGGAGGTTACAACAATGGCAAGAGTAAAAAAAGCAGTTAATGCTCGTAAAAAACATAAAAAAATATTAAAACTTGCAAAAGGTTTTAGAGGAGCAAGAAGTAAATTATTTAGACCAGCTAATGAATTTGTAATGAAAGCTTTAAGACATGCTTATGTAGGTAGAAAGCTTAAAAAGAGAGATTTCAGAAAACTTTGGATACAAAGAATAAACGCTGGAGCTAGAATGAATGGTTTATCTTATTCTAGATTCATAAATGGATTAAAATTAGCTGGAATTAATATAAATAGAAAAATGTTAGCAGAAATGGCTATAAACGATCCAGAAGGATTCAAGCAATTAGTAGAAACAGCAAAACAAAAAATAAGTGCATAATAGATCAAATAAAGTTCCTAACTTTTAGGGACTTTATTTTTTTGTAATTAACTCAAAAGTACAAGCATACAATTTACTGAAGTATAAATATTATATGTTAAAAATTTGGGGGAGATAGAATGGATTTTTGCTTTTCAAAAGAACATTTAATGCTTAAAAATATGTATGAAGAATTTGCAAAAAATGAAGTCAAGCCATATGCTAGTGAAGTTGATGAAAAAGAAATGTTTCCTGTTGAAACTGTAAAAAAACTTTCTAAATATGGCTTTTTAGGGATACCTTTTCCTAAAGAATATGATGGTCAAGGTGGGGACAATCTAGCTTATGTAATGGCTGTTGAGGAGTTATCAAAAGTATGTGCAACTACAGGGGTTATAGTTTCAGCTCACACATCTTTATGTGCAAATCCTATATATGAATTCGGAACACAAGAGCAAAAGCAAAAATATCTAGTTCCATTAGTTAAAGGAGAAAAAATAGGAGCATTCGGATTGACTGAGCCTAACGCAGGAACAGACGCATCAGCTCAACAAACAACTGCAGTTTTAGAAGGAGATCATTATGTATTAAATGGATCTAAAATATTTATAACAAATGCAGGATACGCTCAAATTTACATAGTAATGGCTATGACAGATAAAGGTAAAGGAACTAAAGGAATATCAGCTTTTATTGTTGAAGCAGATACTCCTGGATTTACAATAGGAAAAAAAGAATTAAAACTTGGTATTAGAGGATCGTCAACCTGTGAGCTTATATTTGAAAACTGCAAAATACCTAAGGAAAACTTATTAGGAAAAGAGGGTCAAGGATTTAAAATAGCAATGAAAACGTTGGACGGAGGAAGAATTGGAATAGCTGCACAAGCGCTTGGTATAGCTCAAGGGGCAATAGATGAAACTATAAAATACGTAAAAGAAAGAAGACAGTTTGGAAGAAGAATTGCAGATTTTCAAAATACACAATTTCAACTAGCTGATATGCAAACTAAAGTAGACGCAGCAAGACTTTTAGTATATAAAGCTGCTATAAATAAAGATAAAAAATTGCCTTATTCAAAAGAAGCTGCAATGGCAAAATTGTTTGCATCTGAAGTAGCTATGGAAATTACAACAAAGGCTGTACAGTTACATGGAGGTTACGGATATACTAGAGAGTATCCTGTTGAAAGGATGATGAGAGATGCAAAAATTACAGAGATATACGAAGGAACTTCTGAAGTTCAAAAGATGGTAATAGCATCTCACATATTAAAATAGAAAAATACTAGGGGGGTTTTTTATGAATATAGTAGTTTGTATAAAGCAAGTTCCGGATACTACAGAAGTTAGATTAGATCCAAAGACAGGAACATTAATAAGGGATGGAGTTCCTAGCATAATAAATCCTGATGATAAAAGTGGTCTAGAAGCTGCTTTAAGACTTAAAGATGAATTTGGAGCACATGTTACTGTAATAAGTATGGGCCCATTGCAAGCAGAAGCAGCCTTAAGAGAGGCTTTAGCTATGGGAGCTGATAGAGCAATTTTACTTACAGATAAATTATTTGCAGGAGCTGATACGTGGGCAACATCATCTACATTAGCAGGAGCGTTAAAAGAACTTGATTATGATTTAATAATAGCAGGAAGACAGGCTATAGATGGAGATACAGCTCAAGTTGGACCTCAAATAGCAGAGCACCTAAACTTACCTCATGTAAGTTATGTAGAAAATCTAAAAAAAGAAGATGATCATCTAATACTTAAGAGAGTATTTGAAGATAGATATCATCTAATAAAGGTAAAAATGCCTTGTCTTATAACTACATTAAAAGAAATGAATACACCAAGATATATGTCTGTAAGAGGCATATTTGATGCATATAGAGAAAAAGAAGTTGAAGTTTGGAATTTTAAAGATATCGACGTGGATATCGAAAATGTAGGACTTAAAGGATCTCCTACTAAAGTTAAAAAATCATTTACAAAGGGAGCAAAAACAGCAGGAAAGGTATTTGAGGTTACTCCAAAAGAAGGGGCAAAAATAATTATAGAGAAGCTAAAAGAAAAATATATAATATGATTTTGTGGGGGGATAAACTTGAAAATTTCAGATTATAGTGGAGTTTGGGTATTTATAGAGCAAAGAGATTGTAATATACATAAAGTAGGAATTGAATTATTAGGAAAAGGAAGAGAAATAGCAGATAAATTAGGAGAAAAACTTACAGCGGTATTAGTTGGTTATAATGTAGAAAATAAAGCTGAAGAATTAATACATTATGGAGCAGATCATGTTATAGTAGTTGAAAATGAAAAATTAGACATATATATGACAAAACCATATACAAAGGTGCTTTCAAATTTAGTAAATGATAGAAAGCCAAATGTATTTTTGATAGGGGCTACAGCTATAGGAAGAGATTTAGCTCCGAGGATTGCAGCTAGAGTAAGAACTGGTCTTACAGCAGACTGTACAAGTATAGATGTAGAAGAAAATACAACAAATATATTAATGACAAGACCTGCATTTGGTGGTAATATAATGGCTACAATAATATGTCCTGACCACAGACCTCAAATGTCAACCGTAAGACCTGGAGTTATGAAGAAACCAGAAAAAGATGAAACAAGAAGTGGGATTATAGAAAAAATTGATATTTCTATAGAAAAAGAAGATATAGATGTAGAAATATTAAGTGTAGTAAAAGAAGAAAAAAATAAGATAAATATAGAAGATGCTAATGTATTAGTATCAGCGGGAAGAGGAATAGGAAAAAAAGAGAACTTACATAAATTAAGTGAACTTGCAAAGCTTCTTTCGGGAACGGTATCAGGATCACGTGCTGTAGTAGATGCTGGATGGATAGAAAAAAATAATCAAGTAGGGCAAACCGGTAAAACTGTAAGACCTAATCTTTATATAGCATGTGGAATATCAGGAGCTATACAACATATTGTAGGTATGGAAGAGTCAGAATTTATAGTTGCTATAAATAATAATCCAGATGCTCCTATATTTGAAGTAGCTGATGTTGGTATAGTTGCAGATGCAAACCAAGTGGTATTATCATTGATAGATGAATTAAAGAAAGAAAAAAATATAAGTTAAACCAAGCAAACGAAGGAGATTTAAGACGCCCTTGAGACTTTAATCAAAGAAAGCTTTTTGAAATTGCAAAAAGCTTTCTTTTTGCAAAAAAATATATTGACACTTCTTAAACTTCATGATATATTATTACACGTGCCAGACACAAGAGAATATGCGGGTGTAGCTCAGTGGTAGAGTTCCGGCCTTCCAAGCCGGCTGCGAGGGTTCGATCCCCTTCACCCGCTCCAAAAAATAACAATAAAAAAAGTGTTGACTCACATTTGAAAAGATGATATATTATTACTTGTCGCTAAGACAAACGAAAATGAACTTTGAAAATTAAACAGCAGGTAATTAAGCCAGTTACTAAATATAAAAGTTATATTTGAGAGTTTGATCCTGGCTCAGGATGAACGCTGGCGGCGTGCCTAACACATGCAAGTCGAGCGGAGGCAATACTTAACATTGAGTATTTATCTAAAAAGATTATCAGCTAGCCGCGTCAAGCACGCGATAGCGAGCTTTACGCAAAATAAAGCATAACACATGATGAGTATTGAATGTTAAGTATTGCCTCAGCGGCGGACGGGTGAGTAACGCGTGGGTAACCTGCCCTGTACACTTGGATAACACACCGAAAGGTGTGCTAATACAAGATGATATCAAAGGAAGGCATCTTCTTTTGATCAAAGCTTTTGCGGTACAGGATGGGCCCGCGTCCCATTAGCTAGTTGGTGGGGTAACGGCCTACCAAGGCGACGATGGGTAGCCGACCTGAGAGGGTGATCGGCCACACTGGAACTGAGACACGGTCCAGACTCCTACGGGAGGCAGCAGTGGGGAATATTGCACAATGGGCGAAAGCCTGATGCAGCAACGCCGCGTGAACGATGAAGGCCTTCGGGTCGTAAAGTTCTGTCCTTGAGGAAGAATTCTGACGGTACTCAAGGAGGAAGCCCCGGCTAACTACGTGCCAGCAGCCGCGGTAATACGTAGGGGGCTAGCGTTATCCGGAATTACTGGGCGTAAAGGGTGCGTAGGCGGCCCTTCAAGTCAGAGGTGAAAGGCTACGGCTCAACCGTAGTAAGCCTTTGAAACTGTTGGGCTTGAGTGCAGGAGAGGAGAGTGGAATTCCCAGTGTAGCGGTGAAATGCGTAGATATTGGGAGGAACACCAGTTGCGAAGGCGGCTCTCTGGACTGCAACTGACGCTGAGGCACGAAAGCGTGGGGAGCAAACAGGATTAGATACCCTGGTAGTCCACGCCGTAAACGATGAGTGCTAGGTGTCGGGAGTTACCCCTCTCGGTGCCGTAGTTAACGCATTAAGCACTCCGCCTGGGGAGTACGCTCGCAAGAGTGAAACTCAAAGGAATTGACGGGGACCCGCACAAGCAGCGGAGCATGTGGTTTAATTCGAAGCAACGCGAAGAACCTTACCTAGGCTTGACATCCCTTAGGCAGCTCCTTAATCGGAGCCTTCCCTTCGGGGACTGAGGTGACAGGTGGTGCATGGTTGTCGTCAGCTCGTGTCGTGAGATGTTGGGTTAAGTCCCGCAACGAGCGCAACCCTTACTTTTAGTTGCCAGCATTAAGTTGGGCACTCTAAAGGGACTGCCGAGGATAACTCGGAGGAAGGTGGGGATGACGTCAAATCATCATGCCCCTTATGCCTAGGGCTACACACGTGCTACAATGGCCAGTACAGAGGGCTGCAAGGTCGTGAGGCTGAGCTAATCCCTTAAAGCTGGTCTCAGTTCGGATTGCAGGCTGAAACTCGCCTGCATGAAGCTGGAGTTGCTAGTAATCGCGGATCAGAATGCCGCGGTGAATACGTTCCCGGGTCTTGTACACACCGCCCGTCACACCATGGGAGTCGGGGGCACCCGAAGTCAGCTACCTAACCGCAAGGAGGGGGCTGCCGAAGGTGAAATCGATGACTGGGGTGAAGTCGTAACAAGGTAGCCGTATCGGAAGGTGCGGCTGGATCACCTCCTTTCTAAGGAGTTTTACCTGCTGTTTAGTTTTCAGCGTTCATTGCTGAAAACGTGGGGATGTAGCTCAGCTGGGAGAGCACCTGCCTTGCACGCAGGGGGTCAGGAGTTCGATCCTCCTCATCTCCACCAATTAGCACTTAGTTAAAGTGCTTTAGCACTTTGAAAATTGCATAGCATTATAGCTGGTCAAGTTATTAAGGGCGCAGGGCGGATGCCTTGGCACCAAGAGCCGATGAAGGACGTGGTAAGCTGCGATAAGCTTCGGGGAGGTGCAAGCAACCTTTGATCCGGAGATTTCCGAATGGGGAAACCCACCTAGAGTAATGTCTAGGTATCCTTAGATGAATACATAGTCTAAGGAGGGGAACCAGGGGAACTGAAACATCTAAGTACCCTGAGGAAGAGAAAGAAAATTCGATTCCCTAAGTAGCGGCGAGCGAAAGGGGATTAGCCCAAACCTATAAAGCTTCGCTTTGTAGGGGTTGCGGATATGCTCTTTAGAAAGTTAGTAGTGTAGTCGAAGAGGTCTGGAAAGGCCCACCACAGAAGGTAACAGTCCTGTAGATTAAACACGAAACCTTTTGAGCATACTCCAGAGTACCACGGGACACGTGAAACCCTGTGGGAAGCAGGGGGGACCACCCCCCAAGGCTAAATACTACTTGGTGACCGATAGCGCATAGTACCGTGAGGGAAAGGTGAAAAGAACCCCGGGAGGGGAGTGAAATAGAACCTGAAACCCTGTGCCTACAAGCTGTGGAAGCACATTTTTAGTGTGACCGCGTACTTTTTGTAGAACGGGCCAACGAGTTACGGTAAGTAGCAAGGTTAAGGACTTAAGGTCTGGAGCCGCAGCGAAAGCGAGTCTTAAATGGGCGTTTTAGTTACTTGCCGTAGACCCGAAACCAGGCGACCTACCCATGGACAGGATGAAGCGAAAGTAAAATTTCGTGGAGGTCCGAACCCACGCACGTTGAAAAGTGCGGGGATGAGCTGTGGGTAGCGGTGAAATTCCAATCGAGCTTGGAGATAGCTGGTTCTCCCCGAAATAGCTTTAGGGCTAGCCTCGAGCTTAGAGAAAAGGAGGTAGAGCACTGACTGTCCTAGGGGCCCTTTGGGTTACCGAAGACTATCAAACTCCGAATGCCTTATTCTTTTGCTCGGGAGTCAGACTATGGGTGATAAGATTCATAGTCAAGAGGGAAACAGCCCAGACCGTCAGCTAAGGTCCCTAAGTATGAGTTAAGTGGAAAAGGATGTGGGATTGCACAGACAACCAGGATGTTGGCTTAGAAGCAGCCATTCATTTAAAGAGTGCGTAATAGCTCACTGGTCGAGTGATCCTGCGCCGAAAATTACCGGGGCTAAAACTCATCACCGAAGCTACGGCATCCGTAAGGATGGGTAGGGGAGCATTCTCTAAGGGCTGAAGCTAAACCGTAAGGATTAGTGGACTTTAGAGAAGAGAGAATGTTGGCATGAGTAGCGAGACGTGGGTGAGAATCCCACGGGCCGAAAACCTAAGGTTTCCTGAGGAAGGTTCGTCCGCTCAGGGTTAGTCGGGACCTAAGCCGAGGCCAATTGGCGTAGGCGATGGACAACAGGTTGAGATTCCTGTACCACCAATTACCGTTTGAGGGATGGGATGACGCAGAAGGATAGGCTATCCTACCGCTGGTCGCGTAGGTCCAAGCATCAAGGGAGTTAAGATAGGCAAATCCGTCTTAACATATCCTAAGGTGTGATGGGGAGCGAATTTAAGTAGCGAAGTAGCTGATTTCATGCTGCCAAGAAAAGTCTCTACCGAGGTAAGAGGTGCCCGTACCGCAAACCGACACAGGTAGGTGAGGAGAGAATCCTAAGGCCAGCGAGAGAACCCTTGTTAAGGAACTCGGCAAAATGACCCCGTAACTTCGGGAGAAGGGGTGCCTCGTTAGGGTGTATGCCCGAGGAGGCCGCAGAGAATAGGCCCAAGCGACTGTTTACCAAAAACACAGGTCTCTGCTAAATCGAAAGATGATGTATAGGGGCTGACGCCTGCCCGGTGCTGGAAGGTTAAGGGGATGTGTTAGCTTTTGCGAAGCACTGAACTTAAGCCCCAGTAAACGGCGGCCGTAACTATAACGGTCCTAAGGTAGCGAAATTCCTTGTCGGGTAAGTTCCGACCCGCACGAAAGGCGTAACGATTTGGGCACTGTCTCAACAAGGGACTCGGTGAAATTGTAATTCCAGTGAAGATGCTGGATACCTGCGACAGGACGGAAAGACCCCATGGAGCTTTACTGTAGCTTGACATTGGATCTTGATACTACATGTACAGGATAGGTGGGAGGCCAAGAAGCCGGGACGCCAGTTTCGGTGGAGCCATCCTTGGGATACCACCCTTGTAGTATTGGGATTCTAACCACAGGCCGTGAATCCGGTCTTGGGACACTGTCAGGTGGGCAGTTTGACTGGGGCGGTCGCCTCCTAAAAAGTAACGGAGGCGCCCAAAGGTTCCCTCAGCACGGTCGGAAATCGTGCATAGAGTGTAAAGGCAAAAGGGAGCTTGATTGCAAGACATACAGGTCGAGCAAGGACGAAAGTCGGGCTTAGTGATCCGGTGGTACCGAGTGGAAGGGCCATCGCTCAACGGATAAAAGCTACCCTGGGGATAACAGGCTGATCTCCCCCAAGAGTCCACATCGACGGGGAGGTTTGGCACCTCGATGTCGGCTCATCACATCCTGGGGCTGTAGTAGGTCCCAAGGGTTGGGCTGTTCGCCCATTAAAGTGGTACGCGAGCTGGGTTCAGAACGTCGTGAGACAGTTCGGTCCCTATCCGTCGCAGGCGTAGGAAATTTGAGAGGAGCTGTCCTTAGTACGAGAGGACCGGGATGGACATACCTCTGGTGCACCAGTTGTCACGCCAGTGGCACAGCTGGGTAGCTATGTATGGACTGGATAAGCGCTGAAAGCATCTAAGCGCGAAGCCACCCTCAAGATAAGATTTCCCACTTTTTAAGGTAAGACCCCAAGAAGACTACTTGGTTGATAGGCTCAAGGTGTAAGCGCAGTAATGTGTTTAGCTTATGAGTACTAATAGGTCGAGGACTTGACCAAAAATGCTATGCAGTTTTGAATGTGCTAATATAAAAGTACAAAGTAAATTAAAAGATTATGTGGTTACTATAGCAAGGAGGATACACCTGTTCCCATTCCGAACACAGAAGTTAAGCTCCTTTGCGCCGATGGTACTTGGAGGGAAGCCTCCTGGGAGAGTAGGACGTAGCCACATAATCTTTTTTTGTGTATGTACACCTCTTTACATGGCAATAATAATTTGAATAAATAAGGAGGTGTTTATATGAGAATTCCTAAACATATAGGGGTTATACCAGATGGAAACAGAAGATGGGCAGTAAATAATGGGATGACAAAGGAAATGGGATATGATAAAGGATTAGATCCAGGGCTTGAGTTGTTTAGACTATGTAAAGATGCAGGGGTAAAGGAAATTACATACTATGGATTTACTACAGATAATACTAAAAGGCCTAAAATGCAGGTAATGGCATTTACTAAGGCATGTGTAGATGCAGTTAATATGTTATCTAAAGAAGATGCGCAGCTTCTTGTAGTTGGAAATTCAGAATCTCCTATGTTTCCAAAAGAATTACTTCCCTATACTGAAAGAAGAAAATTTGGAAGTGGACAAATAAAGGTTAATTTTTTAGTTAATTATGGATGGCATTGGGATCTTAATAATGTAAATAATGAGAAAGTAAGTAGCAAAGGTGAACTCCATAACTATCTAAAATCATCTGATGTATCTAGAATAGATTTAGTAATAAGATGGGGTGGTAGAAGAAGATTAAGTGGTTTTCTTCCGGTTCAAACTGTATATTCTGACTTTTATGTGGTAGATGACTACTGGCCTGATTTCAAACCTGATCACTTTTATGATGCTCTTAAATGGTATGGCAAACAAGATATAACTTTAGGGGGATAATAATTATTATTTTGGCTCTTTATCAACAGATTAGATTGGACTCATTGTAATCCTGTCTAGCTATTGGATAGAGCCTTTTTCTATATAGACTATGTTGAAATTTATATAAGAAAGATATAAAATTAAACTAAACTTATATTAATGAATTTTTAAACTTATGGACAGGGGGATAAGGTAGTGAAAAATGTAAGTATTTTGTTAGGTTCATTATTGTGTACAGTTATTATTTATTTCTTAAAGAATTTTGAAGGAATATATTTTGCTTTAGCTGTATTTATAATCCTTTTGTTAGCAAATATAGCATTCAATATTAAATTTAAAGAAAATAGCGAGGATCTAATAAAATCTGAGATGCTAAAGCAAAGAAATCTCAATCAAAAATTTACAGATAAATTAGGTAAGTTAGGAGAGAACCTAAATGCTTTCTTACATGATGTAAGAATAATAATAGGAAATGTATATTCCTTTTCGCAAAGACTTAGCGAAAATACAAATGTAATATCCCAAAATATATATAATAATTCTTTAACTTTTGAAGAAATATGTACATCTATAGAAGATTTATCAAAAACAATTGAGTCTCAAACAGAAGAAATTAAGAAAGTAGAAGATGCATCTGATAAGCTATTTGAATTTGCAAATATGTCTAAAGATAATTCTCAAAGGGCTATAAATGAAGTTGAGAATATGAATGAAACTGTAGAAAAGAGCAAGGAAGTTTTTATAAAGGTTATAGAGCTTTTAAAGTATAGTAAAGATGTTGGAAATGATATGTCAAATGAAATAGTAAACCTTACTTATCAAATAAAAGACATATACAATATAACAAGTGAAGTTGAAAACATTTCAAAGAAAACAAACCTTTTAGCGCTAAATGCAGCCATAGAAGCAGCAAGAGCAGGAGAATCAGGAAAGGGATTTGCTGTTGTAGCAGAAGAAATAAGAAAACTTGCAGTTCAGTCATCTGATTCTGTAAAGAAAATATCTGACATAATAAACTCTGTAACAGAAAAAATAATGGGCATATCAAATAAATTTCAAGATGAAATAAATCTTATAAACAAAGATATAGATATAGCAGATAAATCTGTACTTTCGTTAGATAGTATATATAATAAGTCTGAACAGGTAATAGAGGATGTCAAAAATATATATGACAAATCCGTACAACAATTAGAACTAGCTAAAAATGTAAATAAAATTATAAAAGATTTTACTTATGTAGTTGATACAACAAATAAAGTTTCTTTAGAGATAAGCGAAAGAAGTATGCAACATTCTTCAGCTATACAATCTATTGCGTCATCGATTTCAGAACTTGAAAATATGTCTCAGGATACATTTGAATATATGAGAAGATATCTAGATAGCTTTAAGATTACTAACGAAATGGAAGAAAGAATAAAAGAAGCTTTTAAAGTTCTAAAAGATATATCTAAAAACAAAAACATTTTAGAAAAGTCGTATGGAGCTAATTTTAGAAGAAAACTAAAGGAAATAATACAATCAAAATCTTATTTTGAGGTAATTTGTGCTTTGAATAAAGAAGGGTATAGTGCTGTTTCAAATTTAGATGAAGAAGATTTTGTGCAAAACTTTAAACATAGAAAATATTTTAAAGAAGGTATTATTGGAAAGGAATTTAGATCAAAGCCATATATTTCTACAGATACAGGAAATTATTGTGTAGCTATTTCTGTTCCTATAAAAGATGAAAAAAGCAATATAATTGGAGTGCTCATGGCAGATGTTATCTTAAGTTAATATTATAGAGCAAAAATTGAGCATTGACACATTAATTTGTACATGTTACCATTTATCTATGATTACATAGAAACCACTAGGGGAGCTGGATAATGGCCAGCTGAGAAAAAGATCCGTTAATCTTTGACCCTTTAACCTGATCTGGGTAATACCAGCGTAGGGAAGTGTATAGTGCATCGTTTTTTGTTTGTGTACACAAACCCTACTTTGGGTTTGTGTTTTTTATTTGCAAAAAAATTCATCGCAAAAGGAGGTGAAGTATATGGTTATAAATGGAAAACAATTTGATATAAATGAAGAAATTACAGTTTATCAATTACTTATAGATTTAAACTTAGATCCAGATACTGTAGTAGTTGAAGTGAATTTACAAATAATTGATAAAGAAAAATATAAGTCTAAAGTTTTAAATAATGAAGATAGAGTTGAAATAGTTAGGTTTGTAGGGGGAGGTTAATTTGAATATATATGTGAATGAAAATATATACTCTTTTGAGCATGAAGTGACTGCATTTGAAGTTAGGGATGCTATAAAAAAAGATGCAGATATTATAATCTTTAATGGTTTTATTATAAAGGAAGATATTGCTCTTAAAGATAATGATAAGATTGTTTTGATAAAAAGAGGAGAAATTCCAACTAAGCAAGAGCTAGAATACCTTTTAGTTTCAAGACACTCTCCTGAGGTACATGAAAAAATAAAAAATGCTAAAGTAGCAATAGCAGGACTTGGCGGGCTTGGATCAAATGTGGCTGTACTTTTGGCTAGAATGGGTATAGGAAAGTTAGTATTAGTAGATTATGATGTTGTAGAGCCTAGTAATTTGAATAGACAACAATATTTTCTAAAGCATATTGGAATGAGGAAAACTGATGCTCTAGCTCAAATCATAGCTGATATTAATCCATTTGTTACTGTTCAGACAAAAAACGTTTTCGTAGAGCGAGATAATATAAAGTTTATATTCTCAGATGTAGATGTAATAGTTGAAGCATTTGATAATCCTAAATCTAAAGCAACTTTAGTTAATGAAGTGCTTATACAAATGTCGAGTAAAAAAATAGTAGCATCTTCTGGTGTAGGAGGGTATTTCTCATCTAATCTTATTAAAACAAAGAGAGTTACAGAGAATTTTTATCTTGTAGGAGATGGATTTTCGCAAGCAAGACCGGGCCTAGGACTTATGGCTCCGAGGGTGTCAATTGCTGCTAGTCATCAAGCCAATATGGTAATAAGGATTTTACTTTCTCAGGATGAAGCTTAAGGGGGGATTTACATGGATAATCTTATAATAGATGGAAAAATCTTAAAGAGCAGATTGTTTATAGGAACAGGGAAATTTTCTTCTAATGATATTCTTCCAAAAGTTATACAGTCATCTAAAACTAATGTTGTAACAGTTGCATTGAGGAGAGTTGATTTAACTTCTAAAGAAGACAATATCTTAGAATATATAAATAAGGATTGTATTTTAATGCCAAATACTTCTGGAGCAAGAAATGCTCAAGAAGCTGTAAGGATAGCTAGACTTGCAAGGGCAGCAGGTTGCGGGAATTGGATTAAGATAGAAGTAATCTCGGATAACAAGTATTTACTTCCTGATAATTATGAAACTATAAAAGCTACAGAGATTTTAGCTAAGGAAGGTTTTGTAGTTTTTCCTTATATGAATCCTGATCTTATGGATGCAAAGAGGTTAGTTGACGCTGGGGCAGCATCTATAATGCCTTTAGGGGCACCTATTGGAACTAATAAGGGGTTAAAAACAGAAGAGATGATTTCAATATTAATAGAAGAGATAGATATACCTATAATAGTAGATGCAGGTATAGGTAAACCATCTCACGCTGCAAAAGCAATGGAAATGGGGGTTGATGCCGTTTTAGTAAATACTGCTATAGCTACATCTGATGATCCAGTTATGATGGGAGAGGCGTTTTATCATGCTGTAGTAGCAGGGAGAAAAGCTTTCTTAGCTAAAACAGGTGCAGTAAAAAAATATGCTCAAGCATCTTCTCCGTTGACAGGGTTTCTAGATGGAGGGGACATTTAATGGGCTTTTACGATAAATACAGTCTATATAAAAACTTTAACTTTGAAAATTTTTATATAAATGTAAAAGATTCAGACATAGAAAATGTGTTACGTAAGGATAAGTTAAATGAAATAGACTTATTAACATTACTTTCTCCGTCTGCAGAGAAGTACTTAGAAAAAATAGCTACAAAAGCCAATGAAATATCTGTTAAGCAGTTTGGAAAGACTATATTGCTTTACACACCCATATATATATCGAATTTCTGTAGGAACGTATGCTCTTATTGTAGTTTTAGTTTAAGAAATAAGATAGATAGAAAACAGTTGACTTTAGATGAAATAAAAGAAGAAGCTAAGGCTATTTATGAAAATGGGATTAGGCATATTTTAATCTTGACTGGTGAGGACAAAATTAAAACACATATATCGTACTTAAAGGATTGTATAAGAGTTTTAAAACAATATTTCGATTCTATTTCAATAGAAATATATGCTCTGGATGAAAAAGAATATAGAGAACTTATTAATGAAGGAGTAGATGGCTTAACTATATATCAAGAAGTATATAACGAACAGATGTATAGCAAAGTACATATATCTGGAGATAAGAAAAATTATAAATATAGGTTAGATGCTCCAGAAAGAGCTTGTAGGCAAAATATTAGATTTGTAAATTTAGGTGTATTACTTGGACTTTATGACTGGAGAAGTGAAGTATTCTTTATGGGACTTCATGGCAAGTATCTTCAAAATAAGTATTCTCATGTAGAAATAAGTTTTTCTTTTCCAAGAATTAGACCTTTTATTGGAAGTAATTTTAAACCATACAAGGTAACAGATAAAAATCTGGTTCAGTCGATACTTGCTTTAAGATTGTATATTCCAAGAGCAGGGATTAATATTTCTACAAGAGAAAATGCTTTATTTAGAGATAAGATTATTCCACTTGGCGTAACAAAAATGTCAGCAGGAGTTTCAACGCAGGTTGGCGGTTATTCATTAGATAATAAAGGAGTTAGTCAATTTGATATTTGTGATACAAGAAGTGTAGAACAAGTAAAAAAAGCCATTATATCAGCAGGATACCAGCCAGTATTTAAAGATTGGATGATTATATAAAAAGGGGGAGATATTATAATGAATTATACAACTCAAATGGATGCAGCTAAAAAGGGTATTGTTACAAAACAAATGGAGATTGTATCTAGAAAAGAACAAATAGATGTAGAGAAATTGATGGATTTGATAGCTAAGGGAAAGGTTGTAATATGTGCAAATAAAAATCATAAATCGTTAGATCCAGAAGGAATAGGGGAAGGACTAAGAACAAAAATTAATGTAAATGTAGGAATTTCAAAAGACTGTCCTGATATAGAAAATGAGATTGAGAAAGTAAAAAAATCACTAGATCTAAAGGTAGAGTCAATAATGGATTTAAGTTCATTTGGAAAAACAGAGGAGTTCAGAAAAAGATTGATACAAATATCTCCTGCTATGATAGGAACAGTTCCTATATATGACGCTATTGGATTTTACGATAAAGAACTTAAAGATATAACAGCAGATGAGTTTTTAGATGTAGTAGAAAAACATGCTAGAGATGGCGTAGATTTTATGACAATACATGCGGGATTGACAAAAAGAACGTGTGAAACATTCAAAAAAAATAAAAGACTTACAAATATAGTATCTAGAGGGGGGTCCCTACTTTTTGCTTGGATGGAGTTGAATAACAAGGAAAATCCGTTCTATGAGTATTATGATAAGGTTTTAGATATATGTGAAAAGTATGATGTTACTATAAGTTTAGGGGATGCTTGTCGTCCTGGAAGTATAAATGACTCAACAGATGCTTCTCAAATAGAAGAACTTATAATACTTGGAGAGCTTACAAAAAGAGCATGGGAAAGAAATGTACAAGTAATAATAGAAGGTCCAGGACATATGTCACTTGATGAAATAAAAGCTAATGTACTTATACAAAAGAAACTTTGTCATGGTGCTCCTTTTTATGTACTAGGACCAATAGTTACAGATATTGCTCCAGGATACGATCATATAACAAGCTCTATAGGTGGAGCTATTGCAGCAGCTAACGGAGTTGACTTTTTATGTTGCGTAACTCCAGCAGAACACCTTAGACTTCCTACACTTGATGATATAAAGGAAGGGATTATAGCATCTAAAATAGCTGCACATGCAGGTGATATAGTTAAGGGAATAAAAGGAGCTAGAAATTGGGATTACAAAATGAGTGAGGCTAGAAGAAACTTAGACTGGGAAGAAATGTTTAAACTTGCGATAGATCCTGAGAAAGCTAAAAGATATAGAGAAGAATCTAAACCTAAACATGAAGATAGTTGTAGTATGTGTGGTAAGATGTGCTCAATGAGAAATATGAATAAAATATTATCAGGAAAGGATATAAATATTTTAAGGGATGATGAATAGTGTTATATCTAGTAACAAATAGAAAATTAATAGGCAAAAATAATATATACAACATAATACAAGATGCAACAGAAGCAGGAATAGATGCTGTTATATTGAGAGAGAAGGATTTAAGCTCTGATGAGCTTTACCAAATGGGAATGTATATAAAGAAAATACTTTCTAAAAATAATATACCTTTGATAATAAATAGTAACATAGAAGTAGCAAATAGACTAAATGCGAGTGGAATTCAAGTAAGTTTTGTAGATTTTTTAAATAAAAATATAAATTTCAATGGAAAAATAGGAGTATCAATACATAGTATAAATGAAGCAATACTATCAGAAAGATTAGGAGCTAGCTATGTATTAGCAGGACACATATTTAATACTACATGTAAGCCTAATCTTGATCCAAAAGGAATAGATTTTATACGAGAATTAAGAAAAAACATAGATATTCCAATAATATGTATTGGAGGAATAAATAAATATAATATAAGGAAGGTATATGAATCTGGTGCAAGTGGAGCAGCAGTTATGTCTTTAATAATGCAAGCAGAAAATGTATCTAAAACTGTAAAAGAATTGAAAGGAGCATTATATAATGAGAACAGCATTAACGATAGCTGGATCGGATAGCTGTGCAGGAGCTGGTATTCAAGCAGATTTAAAAACCTTTTACGCACACGGAGTATATGGAATGAGTGTTATAACGGCAGTAACAGCTCAGAATACAAAGGGAGTTATAGGAATTGAAAATATTTCAGCTGATATGGTTGAAAAACAGCTAGATGCAATATTTACAGATATAAAAGTTGATGCAGTAAAGGTAGGTATGCTTTCAAATCGAGACATAATAAAATCAGTAAGTAGAAAGTTGAAAAAATATTCACCAGATAATATAGTTTTAGATCCAGTAATGGTTTCTAAAAGTGGACATACATTATTAGGCCCAGATGCAAAAGACATATTACTGAAAGAGTTACTACCATTATGCACTATAGTTACACCAAATATTCCTGAGGCTGAAGTTATAACAGGTGTTACGATCAATTCTATTAATGATATGAAAAAATCTTGTAAGGTTATTTTTGAAATGGGAGCTAAAATGATATTAATAAAGGGTGGACACTTGAGCACAGATCCAGTAGACATTTTATTTGATGGAAAAGGTTTCAAGTACTTTATAGGTAAGAGGATACATACAAAAAACACACATGGAACAGGATGTACCCTATCTTCTGCAATAGCTTCGAACTTGGCAAAAGGATATTCTGTTGAAAAATCTATAGTAAAAGCTAAAGAATACATAACTATAGCTATACAAAATTCATTATCTATTGGTAAAGGTATTGGCCCTACAAATCATTTTTATAGTATTTATAAAAAATGTAATATGCTCAAAGAGATTGGTGAATTTAAAAATGAATGTTAATTATTCTCTTTATTTAGTAACAGATAGAGATATACTTAAAGGTAAAGATTTATTTAAAAGTATAGAAGATGCTATAATAGGTGGAGTTACAATTGTACAAATTAGAGAAAAGAATATATCGAGTCTAGAATTTTACAATATAGCTAAAAAAGCTAAAATGGTAACTGATAAATATAATATTCCACTCATAATAAATGATAGAATAGACATAGCTATTGCAGTTGATGCATCAGGAGTACATCTAGGACAACAAGATCTTCCTGCTATAGTAGCTAGAAACTTGATAGGTAAAAATAAGATTTTAGGAATTTCAGTATCGAATCTTGAGCTTGCATTGAAAGCTGAAAAGGACACAGCTGATTATATAGGTGTTGGAGCAGTATTTAACACAAATACAAAGAAAAATACAAACAAAGTTTCGTTAGATGTGCTAAAACAAATAAAATCATGTGTAAATATACCTGTTGTAGCTATAGGCGGAATAAATGAAACGAATATAAAAAGCATACAAAAAACAAATGTAGATGGTATTGCAGTTGTATCAGCAATATTAGGAAAAGATGATATTAAGAATGCATCTAAAAATATTAGTACAATTATAAATAGAAGGTAAGTTTTAAAAGGTCTTTCCTTTAAAAATCTAAAGGAAGACTTTTTTATTTTTTCCCTTTAAAATTAATGTGTTATTTGATAATATATAACTTGAAATTTTTCAAAGGTATACAAAAGAGGTGAACAAAATGTTAAGATATACCAGAAAGAAAAGGTATAAATATATCCCTTCTCAAATAATAGTAGCAGGGTTTGCAGCTATTATACTAGTTGGAGCATTATTACTTAATTTACCTATAGCTACAAATAGTGGAGAGAGTGTTGGTTTTTTAAATGCTTTATTTACATCTACATCAGCAGTATGTGTTACAGGATTAGTAGTTGTAGATACAGGTACTTACTGGAGTAAGTTTGGAAAACTAGTTATACTTATTCTTATACAAGTTGGTGGGCTAGGATTTATGTCTATGGCCACGCTGTTTTCAATGTTAATTGGAAAAAAGATATCTCTTAGAGAAAGACTTATTATTCAAGAATCTTTAAATCAAAATGAACTTGAAGGTCTTGTAAGACTAACAAGACATATCCTTGCGGGAACATTTATTATAGAAGGGATAGGAGCATTATTATTGTCTTTTGTGTTTGTTCCACAAATGGGCTTTTTAAAAGGAGTAGCGTATGGAATATTTCATTCAGTATCAGCCTTTTGTAATGCAGGATTTGATATAATAGGAAATGGAAAATCTCTTACTCCGTATGTAGACAACTTAATTGTAAATATAGTTATAATAAGCCTTGTTATATGTGGAGGAATAGGATTTACTGTAATAATGGACATACTAAAAAAGAGGAAGTTATCAAGACTTACTCTTCATTCTAAGATAGTTTTATCAATGTCACTCATTTTAATATCTATAGGATTTGTATTATTCTTTATCTTTGAATTTAATAATCCAGATACATTAGGAAACCTATCTTTGAAGGGAAAGATATTAGCAGCTTTATTTCAAGCTGTAACACCTAGAACAGCTGGGTTTAATACAATAGACTTAGCTAGTTTAGAAGATACATCTAAATTTTTAACTATTATATTAATGTTTATAGGGGGTTCACCTGCATCAACAGCAGGAGGTATAAAAACATCAACCCTAGCAGTTCTTGCATTTGCAGTTATAGCTCTTGTAAGAGGTAGAGAAGATGTAGAAGCTTTTAATAGAAGAATATCATATACAGCTGTAAATAAGGCGTTAGCAGTAGTTGCTATAGGGATTACACTTATTATATTTGTAACTATGGGCTTAAGTTTTACGCATAATTTTGAATTTATCAATGTATTCTTTGAATCTGTATCAGCATTTGGAACAGTAGGATTAAGTCTTGGAATAACATCTGAACTTTCAAATATAGGAAAGATTCTTATAATTTTTTCAATGTTTGCTGGTAGAGTTGGAGCATTAACTATATTGATAGCTCTTGCAGCTAGACAAAAGAAAAGTATAGTAAGATATCCAGAGGATAAAATATTAGTTGGATAGAAAGGAGCTAAAATTATGAAGCAGTTTGTTGTAATTGGATGTGGAAGATTTGGCTCATCAGTTGCTACGACTTTGTATGGATACGGAAATGATGTATTAGCCATAGATAAATCAGAAGAAAAAGTCCAAAATATATCAAATTTTGTAACCCATGCAGTACAAGCTGATGTAACAGATGAAAATGCACTTAAATCACTTGGAATTAGAAATTTTGATGTAGCTGTTATAGGAATAGGAACAGATATACAATCATCTATAATGGCTACTTTGATAGTTAAAGAATTAGGAGTTAAATATGTTTTATGTAAGGCACAAAATGAACTACAAGCAAAAGTTTTATATAAGATAGGAGCAGATAAAGTAGTATTTCCTGAAAGAGACATGGGAGTTAGAGTTGCTCACAATTTAGTATCTAAAAATGTTATAGACTATATAGAATTAGATCTTGAATATTCTATAGTTGAGATAGCATGTCCACAAACTTGGATAGGAAAAAGCATAAAAGAATTAAATTTAAGGGCAAGCTATGGTATAAATGTTATGGCTATAAAACAAGGAGCTAATATAAATATATCTCCAGCAGCTGAAGATACCTTACAAGAAAATGACATATTAATAGTTATAGGTAAAAATCAAGATATAAATAAAATTGAAAAAAAGGGATAGATAACTATGGTTGTAAATATAACTAGTAAAGAAAATGAAAAAATAAAATATATAAAATCTCTTTTGAAAAAGAAAAATAGAGTTAAAGAGAAAAAATATATAATAGAAGGATATAGAATAGTCAAAGATGCCTTTTATAAAAGTGTAGCTATAGATTGTGTAGTTTTAAGCGATAATTTTGATCAAAAATATAGCGATTTTATAGAGGAAATAAAAAATAAGAATGTAAGTATTTACATGGTTAGTGATAAACTATTTAAAGAAATTTCAGATACAGATAATCCTCAAGGAATACTAGCTGTTGTAAAGTATGAAATTAAAAATTTAAGAAAGATTATTTCAAGTAAAGATTTAAATTTTGTATTGATACTAGATAGAATACAAGATCCAGGGAATATGGGAACTATAATTAGAACTGCAGATGCTGCAGGAGTAGATGCTATAGTTTTACTAAAAGGATGTGTAGATATATATAATCCGAAAGTTATAAGATCTACTATGGGGTCAATATTTAATACAAATATAATAGAATCTGAAGATGAAGGTGTATTAACCTATATAAAAGAAAATGGATTTAAAATAATATCAAGTACACTTAATACAAATAATTACTATAACAAGATTGATTACAAAGGGAAAATAGCATTGGTTGTAGGAAATGAGGCTAATGGAGTAAGTAAAGAAATTATTGATTTATCAGATGAGCTTGTTAAAATACCTATATATGGACAGGCTGAATCTTTAAATGCAGCTATAGCATCTGCACTTTTGATGTATGAAATAAAAAATTCATTGTATTGTAAATAAACCTTTATTATGTTATAATTTGGTTTAAAAAGTAGATAATTAAATGCTATGATGGAGAAAAGTACTTTGATCTATTTTATCACAGAGAGGGATATTATTAGCTGAGAGTATCCTATAAAATGACAAAGGAAGTTCACTCCGGAGCTTTAAGGTCGAAAAAGTTAGAGTAGGCCTTAACGTTATGATGCGTTAATTCATTAGAGAGGTCTTTTAAAGACTATTAGGGTGGTACCGCGGAGCTTAACTTTCGTCCCTACAGGGATGAAAGTTTTTTTAGTTTAAAAATACTTAACATTTATATAAATCTAGAAAGGGTGGTATATTTGAAAGAGCAATTATTATCTATAAAGGAAAATGCCCTATTAGAAATAAATCAGTGTACTAAAATAGAAGATATAGAAAATGTAAGGGTAAAATATCTAGGTAAAAAGGGAGAAATTACAAATATATTAAAGGGAATGGGTAAATTATCACAAGATGAAAGACCTATTATAGGAAAAATAGTTAATACTGTAAGAGAAGAACTCGAAGAAAGTATACGTATTAAAAAAGATCATATAAAAGAGAATGAAAAATATGAGAAATTAAGATTAGAAACTATAGATGTTACAATGCCATCAAGAAAAAGAAGCATAGGGAAAAAACATCCTATAACTCAGATAATGGATGAACTTAAGTATATATTCACAGGAATGGGATTTAAAGTTGCTGAAGGACCAGAAATAGAAACTGTATACAATAATTTTGATGCTTTAAATGCTCCTAAAAATCATCCTTCAAGAGAAATGAGCGATACATTTTATATAAATGAAAATTTACTTTTAAGAACTCAAACTTCACCAGTACAAATAAGAGCTATGAAAGCTATGCCTCTTCCTATAAAGATAATATCTCCAGGTAGATGCTTTAGATTTGATGCACCAGATGCAACACATTCTCCAATGTTTCATCAATTAGAAGGATTAGTTATAGATAAAGATATAAATATGACTCATTTAAAGGGAACTTTAGATGCATTTGTAAAACAGTTTTTCGGAGAATCTACAAAAACTAAATTTAGACCACATAATTTTCCATTTACTGAACCTAGTGCAGAAGTAGATGTTACGTGCTTTAAATGTAAAGGAACAGGATGCTCTATGTGTAAAGGTGAAGGATGGATAGAAATATTAGGAGCTGGAATGGTTCATCCTAATGTTTTAAGAAATTGTGGAATAGATCCTAATGAATATAGTGGATTTGCATTCGGTATGGGAATAGATAGAATTGCTATGTTAAAGTATGAAATAGATGATATAAGATTATTATTTGAAAATGATATGAGATTTTTAAATCAATTCTAAAGGAGGTAAACTATGTTAGTACCTTTAAAATGGCTTAGAGACTATGTAGATATAGATATAGATGTAAAAGAATTTGCTGATAAAATGACAATGACTGGATCAAAAGTAGAAAAAATAGAAACGCTAGGTAAAGATATAGAAAATGTAGTTGTAGGAAAAATACTAGAAATTACTAGCCATCCTAATGCAGATAAGCTTTTAATTACAAAAGTTGATGTTAAAGAAAATATAATTCAAGTAGTTACAGGAGCTAAAAATATAAAGGTAGGGGATTATGTCCCAGTAGCTTTAGTAAATGCAAAACTTCCAGGTGGAATAAAAATAAAAAAAGGTAAGCTAAGAGGAGAAGTATCTGAAGGAATGATGTGTTCTCATGAAGAACTAGGCATTCCAGCAAATATGGTAGATGATTCTAAGAAAGATGGAATATATATACTAGATTCATGTCAAGAAGTTGGAAAAGATATAAGGGAAGTTTTGGGAATAAATGATTCAATACTAGAGTTTGAGATAACATCTAACAGACCAGATTGTTTATCTATAATAGGTATAGCAAGAGAGGCTTGTGCTACTTTAGGAAAAAAAATAAAATATCCTGAAATAAATATAAAAGAAAGTGATGAAAATATCGATTTTAAAGTAGAGATAAAAGATGAAGATATATGTAAAAGATATGCAGCAAGAATAGTTAAAGATGTAATCATTAAGCCATCTCCATATTGGATGCAAAGAAGACTTATAGAGGCAGGAATAAGACCTATAAATAATATAGTAGACATAACAAATTATGTTATGATAGAAATGGGTCAACCTATACATGCATTTGATTTATCTAAAATCAAAGGTGAAAAAATAATAGTAAGAAAAGCTGAAAATAAAGAAACAATAAAAACACTAGATGGTATAGATAGAGTATTAGATGAAGAAATGATTGTTATATCTGATGAAGAAAAAGCTATAGCACTAGCAGGAGTAATGGGTGGACTTAATTCTGAAGTAGATGAAAATACAAAACAGATACTTATAGAAAGTGCAAACTTTAATTCAGATAAAGTAAGATATGCATCGAAAAAGATAGGTCTTAGAACAGAAGCTTCTTCTAGATTTGAAAAAGGAATTGATATAAATTTAGTAAAAACAGCGTTAGATAGGGTATGCCAACTAATAGAGCAAACAAACTCAGGAACAGTACTTAAAGGATATGTAGACAATTATAAACAAGTCTATACTCCAAAAAGTTTAGTTGTAGACCCTAATAGAATAAATAAATTACTAGGAGAAAACTTAAAAGTAGATCAGATAATACAAATACTAGAAAGCTTAGAGTTTGTATGCGAATATAAAGATGAAAAGATAAGTATAACTGTTCCTTCTTACAGACTAGATATACATCAAGAAGCAGATATTTTAGAAGAAGTAGCTAGAATTTATGGTTATGACAAAATATCTTCAAATCCTATATTCGGTCAGACTACGATGGGTCTTAAAACTATAGGACAATTATTTGAAGAAAAGATAAAACAATCATTAATATCTATGGGCATAAATGAAATACTTACATATTCTTTTGTAAGCCCTAAAGGTCTAGATATGATAAAATTACCTGAAACTTCAATCAAGAGAAAACTAATAAAAATAATTAATCCTCTTGGTGAAGATACAAGTGTTATGAGAAGCACGTTAATTCCTAATATAATGGATGTAATGAGCAGAAATAATTCTTATAAAGTTTCTGAGTTTGCCGGATTTGAATTAGGAAATATATTTATACCAATGCAAGATATAATACCTGTTGAGAAAAAATCGATAGTTGTAGGGCTTTATGGAAGTTATGATTTCTTTGATTTAAAAGGTATATTAGAAGAATTATTTGAAAATATAGGATTTAATAAATATGAAATAATTCCAGAAAAAAATCATCCAACTTTCCATCCAGGAAGATGTGCAAATATAATATACAATAATAATATAATAGGGGTATTTGGAGAAATTCACCCTGATGTTTTAGAAAATTATGATCTAAATAAAAGAGCTTATGTAGCAGAACTTGATTTTGAACTTTTATTACTTCTTTCAAGAGATAATAAAACATATAAACCTTTACCAAAATATCCAGCTAGTAGTAGGGATTTAGCAGTTGTTGTTAGAGATGATATATTCGTAAAACAAATAGAGGATATTATAAAAGAAAACTCTAATGGAATAATAGAAAGTTTTAAACTATTTGATGTGTACAAGGGAAGTCAAATAGAAAAGGGATATAAATCGGTAGCATATTCTATAACATATAGAAGTGAAAATAAGACTCTTACAGATGATGAAATAAATTTAGTTCACAATAATATAGTTAAAGATCTTGAAGAAAAATTAGATGCTAAATTAAGGTTGTAAAAAAGATAAAAAAAATATACAATACTATTAAATAGGATTAGCTGAGGGGCTGATAATGTGAATAAGGTTACTGTAAAGATAAATGGCCATGAATATACTATGGTCGGATCAGAACCCAAAGAATATTTGTTGACAGTAGCAAATTATGTAGATGAAAAAATGCAGGAAGTGGCTAGAATAAACCCCAAACTTAGTACTGCTATGATAGCTGTACTTACTAGTTTAAATATAGGGGATGAACTTTTTAAGTGTAGTTATGAACTTGACAATGTAAAAGCACAGCTAGAAAAACCGCTTCAAAATCTTGAAGATGCTAATACAACAGTAAAGTCTTTGAAAGAAGAAGTGAGACTAAAACAAGAACAAATAGAAAACATGCAAAAACAAATTTTACAGTATAACAAGCAAATAAGTGAATTAGAAGAAAAGAATAAGCAACTCGAAGAACAGTTAAAAGAAAAAGATAAAAGGATTAAAGAAGCAGAAGAAATTGTAAGCGTATTTCAAAATAGGCTTTATGACTATCAAATGAAGATAGTAGAGCTAGAAAAAAGAGAATAAAAGAAAATACCTCCAGGGAAAAATAAAAAAAAACCTGGAGGTTTTGTTATGTATGATATGAAAGATTTTTATTCAGATATTATGTATGCCGTAAGGATATTGGGAGGATATGCTGTAGCACTTACAGTAGCAAGACTTATGGGCAAAAGAAGTGTAGGAGAATTGGGAGTATTTGACTTAGTCTTAATGACAGGAGTAGGTCATATAATGAGTACTGTTGCACTCGATAAAGAAGTTCCATTTCATGATGCTGTATTAATTTTAATGATACTAGTACTTCTTGAAAATATAGTATCCTATATAGCACTAAAAAGCAGAAAACTAGGCGAGTTAATAGAAGGAAAGCCTATGCATCTTATAAGAGATGGAAAACTTTTATTTGATAATATGAAAAAGGAAAAGTTTAATGAAAGAGATTTACTTCAGGAACTTAGAAAAAAAGGAATAAGAAAAGAAGAAGAAGTAGATCAAGCTATAATTGAAGCATGTGGAAAGTTTAGTGTACTATTAAAAGAAGAAGAAGAACCTTTAAAAAGAAAAGATTTAGGTATAATAAAAGAGGGTCAAAGTCCTAAGTACCTAGATGATAAATTTAACGAAATAAAACAAGAATTAATAAACCTAAGACGAGAAGTAGAAAAAATAAAAAGAAAGATTTAGGAGATGGTATCTTGAAAAATATAGAGTTACTAGCACCAGCAGGATCATTTGATGCTTTAAAAGCTGCAGTACAAAATGGAGCAGATGCAGTATATCTAGGAGGGCAAGAATTTAGTGCAAGGGCATATGCATCTAATTTTGATAGAAAAACTTTAAAAGAGGCAATAGAGTATGCTCATATAAGAGATGTAAAGGTATATGTAGCTTTAAATACTTTAATAAAAGAAAATGAAATAAAAAGGTGTATCGATTATGTTAAGTATTTACATAACATAGATGTAGATGCTCTAATAATCCAAGATATAGGTATTGCATCTATAATAAAAGATAATTTTCCTGATCTTGAAATTCATGCCAGTACTCAAATGGTAGCACATTCTATAGAAGATATTAAGTATTTAGAAAAAATGGGCTTTTCTAGAGCAGTACTAGCAAGAGAACTTACAGTAGATGAAATAAAATACATTAGCGATAATAGCTTTATAGAACTTGAGGTATTTGTCCACGGAGCTTTATGTGTGTGTTATTCTGGACAGTGTTTGATGAGTAGTATGATAGGAGGAAGATCAGGCAATAGAGGAAGATGCGCACAGCCATGTAGAAAAGAGTATGACCTTGTAAATTTAAAAACATTAAAAAGAATAGATCATGGTAGAGGAAAATATTTATTAAGTCCTAAAGACTTAAATACAATAGAGAATATAGATAAAATAATAAATTCTAAAGCAGTATCTTTAAAAATAGAAGGAAGAATGAAAAGACCAGAGTATGTAGCAATAGTAGTTAGTGCATACAGACAAGTTATAGATAATTATATTAAAGATAATAAATTATATATAAAAGATGAAATTAAGGATGATCTATACTCTATATTTAATAGAGAATTTACTAAAGGGTATATCCTTAAACAAACTAGTAAAGATATTATGAACACTAAAAAACCTAATAATATAGGTTTATATATAGGAAAGGTATTAGATTATGATAAAAAAGCTAAAAAGGTTACTATAAAGCTTGAAAATACATTAAGAAAAGGCGATGGAATAAGTTTAGGTGGCGGAAATATAGGGAGAATTATATTAGGAGATAAGGTTGTAGATAAAGCTTATGCTGGTAGTATAGTAAAACTTGATTTTATTACAAATGTTAAAAAAGGTGAGAAAGTTTATAAAACTCTTGATAGTTATCTTTTAGATAAGGCTAGAAAAAGTTATGAAAATGATATAGAAAATAAAAAAATTCCTATTTATATCGATATAAATATAAATATAGATGATTATGTTAAACTTACAGTAGTGGATAATAGAAAAAATAAAGTTACAATTACTTCAGAAAAGAAGGCTGAAAAAGCTATTAATGTGCCTATAAGTAACGAAAAAATAAAAAATCAATTATCAAAGCTTAAAAATACACCTTATTATGCACAAAAGATAGATATTAACAAAGATGAAGATGTAGCAATACCTATAAGTGTATTAAATGAAATGAGAAGAGTAGCTATAAAAGAGCTAAATGAGAAAAGAGCTAACATAAACAAAAGAAAAGATATAAATATAAATTTTAATTTTGATAGTGAATACAAAAACTATACAAAAGATACAAAACTTAGAGTGAAAGTAAAAACTATAAATCAGTTAAAAGCTATAATAGATGAAGATATAGATCTTATATACTTTGATAATTTAAAAGATATACAAAAAGCTATAGAAATTTGCAAAGCAAAAGATAAAAAAATAGCATATAGTTTACCTAGAATTATAAGAAATGATCAATATAGTACTATAAATAAACTTTTAAATATAGACATAAGTGATATTCAGGTAAGCAATCTAGGAAGTATTAATAAATTTAAACAAAAATTTAATATACATGCAGATTATTTCTTAAACATATTTAACTCACACTGCATAAAATATTTAGAATCTGAAAATGTAAAGTCTATATGTATATCTCCAGAGCTTAATATAAGTGAAATAAAACAATCTTTAAATAGCAGTTTTAATATTGATATAGAAGGATTAGTGTATGCAAGAATACCTCTTATGATTTCAGAGTATTGTCCAGGAAGAAATTTAATAGATTGTGATAAATGTGATAAACACTCATATGGATTAAAAGATCAAAAAGGAGAGGTATTTCCAATATCTGAAGATGAATTTAAAAGAGGTATAATATATAATTCAAAGATATTATGTGTTGTTAATGATGTTGATAAGATACAAAATAGTGGAGTAAATGTTTTTAGAATAGATTTTACAAATGAAGATGAAAAAACTGCAAAAGATATAGTAAGAATGTATACAGTTTTATTAAAAAATAATTTTAAACTTACAAAGGAATGTGAAAATATATATAACAATTTAAAGCAACTTCAAATAACAAATGGACATTATTTTAGGGGGGTAGAGTAAATTTGTATGCATTGGCTAGAAGTGATATAATAATAGTATGATTTCCTTTAAAAGGAGGAGAGTATATGTTAGCTAAGACTTTAGGTATATCTAGTGTAAAGTTTCATAAAAATTTTATAGAAGATATATTAAATGGTATGATAGATTGGGTAAGGGTTATAGATAACACCGGAACTGTAATTTATGCAAATAAACATATGAAAGAAGCTGTAGGAGAGCAACTAATAGGATCTAGTTGTTATTACTCTTTAGGAAGAAAATGTATGTGTGAAGACTGTGTTGCTCAAAAAACTATAAAAACAGGAGCAACAAATGTAAAGGAAGAAATAGTAGGAGATAGAATTTTCTCAGTTATAAGCTCTCCTATTAAAGATATAGATGGTAATATATATGCAGTAGTTGAAGTATTTAGAGATATAACTGAAGATAAAAAATTGAAAAAACAGATAATAGAGAAAAATAATAAGATAAACAAAGACTTAGAATTTGCTAGGACTATTCAGAAAAATATGCTTCCAGATAAGGGAAATTTCGAAAATGTCAATATAGACTATATATATAATCCTTCTGAAGATTTAGGGGGAGATATATTTGATATATTTAAAATAGATGACAATAAAATAGGAATGTATATAAGTGATGTAGTAGGACATGGAATTGAAGCTTCAATGCTTACGATGTTTGTAAGACAAATGATGAGGTGTGGTTGTAAAAGCAGTTTAACTCCAAGTAAAGCATTAGAAAGATTGCATAAGAATTTTTTAGAGCTAAAATTAGATTATGATAAGTATGTAACTATATTTTTTGCAATTTTAGATAAAAAAGATGGAACATTGAAATATGCTAATGCAGGACACAATACATTTCCTATACTTTTTAATGAAAAAGATGTAAAACTATTAAAGACAAGTGGAAATTTAATATCTCCTCTTTTTGATAAAGTCGAGTACGAAGATAACACTATAAATATATCAAAAGGAGATAAAATACTGTTTTATACGGACGGTTTAATAGAAAATAGAAATAATAAAGGTGAAGAGTTTGGACTAAATAGATTAATAGACATTATAAAAAAAGATAGTAAAAATACAATACAGAATATAGAAAAGGAAGTAAATAGTTTCATAACAAATAAAAGAAAAGATGATTTAGCAGTTTTATTAGTAGAATATATGTAAAGCCTAAGGACTTTCTTTTTCTATATTTAGTTTTTGGAGGGAGTTATGAACGAGAAAACACTAAGAGTTTTAGAGTATAACAAAATAATGGATATGTTAAAAGAAAAAGTAGTATCTTCCTTGGGTTTAAATTATATCGAAAATTTAAAGCCTTCTTCAAGTTATGATGAAGTATTATCAATGCTAGATGAAACTAGTCAAGCAGAAAGTATTCTTATAAAAAAAAGATCAGTCCCTCTAGAAGGGTTACATGACATAAAAACTATAGTAAAAAAAGCAAGTATAGGATCTACCTTAGATCCTAAACAGCTTTTAATGGTAGCAGATACAATAAGATGTGCAAGACTTATAAAAAACTTTATAAAAGCTGAACAAGAACAATCAAATTATGAGATAATACATTCATTAATAGAATCTTTGTATATATTTAAAGACATAGAGGATTTAATATATAGTAGTATAGAAAATGAAAATGAAATATCAGATAATGCAAGCACACAGCTAAAAAGTATAAGAAGGCAGATAGTTCAAAAAAATGAAGCTATAAGATCAAAACTTAATTCGATAATATCTTCAAGTTCTTATCAAAAGTATTTACAAGAAAACATAGTAACTATAAGGGCAGATAGATTTGTAATTCCTGTAAAGCAAGAATACAGATCAAATGTTGAAGGAATAGTTCATGATCAGTCAGCATCAGGAGCTACTTTGTTTATAGAACCAATGGTAATAGTTAATATGAACAATGAGTTAAGAGAACTTAAAATAAAAGAAAAAGAAGAAATAGAAAGAATATTAAAGGAAATATCAGATAAAGTTGGGTCTATTGCAGATAACCTTATATCCAACCAAGAAATATTAGGTAAATTAGATTTTATATTCGCAAAAGGTAAGCTTTCTATAAGTATGAAGGCTATATGTCCTAAAATAGATACTAAAGGTTATATAAATATAAAAAATGGGCGACACCCTCTTTTAGACCAACAGTCAGTAGTACCTACAAATATATGGTTAGGTAAAGACTTTGATACATTAGTAATAACAGGTCCAAATACAGGTGGAAAAACTGTTACATTAAAAACTGTTGGCCTATTTCAACTTATGATTCAAAGTGGACTTCATATACCTGCAGACTGTGGGACTATTATGAGTGTATTTGATAACATATTTGCTGATATAGGAGATGAGCAGAGTATAGAGCAAAGCTTATCTACTTTTTCATCACATATGACAAATATAGTGAATATATTAAATGAAGTTACAGATAAGTCATTAGTACTCTTTGATGAACTTGGAGCAGGAACAGATCCAGTTGAAGGTGCAGCACTAGCTATGGCCATACTAGATTATTTACATAATTTTAATGTAAAAACAGTAGCAACTACTCACTACAGTGAATTAAAGCACTATGCACTTACAAAGCCTAGAGTTGAAAATGCTTCAGTTGAATTTGATGTGGAAACTTTAAGTCCAACTTATAAGCTTTTAATAGGTATTCCAGGAAAGTCTAATGCATTTGAAATATCTAGAAAGCTAGGACTGAGTGAATATATAATAGAAAATGCTAAAAAACTAATAAGCAGGGAAAATATAGAATTTGAAGAAGTTTTACAGAATATAGAAGAAAATAAAATAAGATTAGAAAAAGAAAGATTAGAAGCAGAAAAATTAAGAGATGAACTAGAAAATCTCAAAAAAGATTATGAAGAAAAAGTACAAGCATTAGCTGAAAATAAAGAAAAAATGATACAAGAAGCTAAGAAAGAATCCCAAAAGATAATACTCAGTGCAAAAGAAGAAGTAAATAATATAATAAAACAAATGAAAAAATTACAGGAACAAGAATATAATAGGGATACAAATAAAGAAATAGAAAATATTAAAGCTAAATTAAGTCAATCCCTAAAAGGTGTTCAAACAAGTGTTAAAGATATGATAGTTCCTAAAGTATCTAAAAAAGAATTAAAAGATATAAAGATAGGAGATGAAGTTAAAGTTGTAACATTAAATCAGCAAGGAACAATATTATCAATAGATAATAACAAAAAAGAAGCTTTAGTTCAAATAGGGATAATGAAGATGAATTTACCTTTTACTTCTTTAGAAAAAATAGATACAAAGAAAAATGAATTGTTAAAGACTGGTACAGGAAAAATATTAAAATCTAAATCTTCTAATATAAAAACTCAAATAGATCTAAGAGGTAAGAATTTAGATGAAGCTATGGAATGTGTTGATAAATATCTTGATGATTCGTACCTTGCAGGGCTTGATAAAGTAACTATAATACACGGGATAGGTACAGGTGTTTTAAAAAATGGAATAAAACAAATGTTAAAAAAACATAAGCATGTAAAAGATTTTAGAGATGGAGTATATGGTGAAGGTGGCGCTGGAGTTACAATAGTACAATTAAAATAGGAGTGATTTAGTTGATATTAGTATCAGCGTGTCTTTTAGGGGTTAACTGTAAATATAATGGGAAAAATAACAAAAATCAAAAGATTATTGATTATCTAAAAGATAAAAGGTTCATAATGGTTTGTCCAGAACAGTTAGGAGGGCTTACAACTCCTAGAGTTGCATGTGAAATAATTAGTGGATGTGGGCAAGATGTACTCGAAAACAAATCTAAGGTATTAAATAAAAATGGTGAAGATGTAACAGAAAATTTTATAAAAGGAGCATATGAAACACTAAAAATAGCCCAAGATTTTAACTGCAAAGAAGCTATACTAAAAGAAAAAAGTCCATCTTGTGGAGTAAGACAGATTTATGACGGAACATTTAGTGGAAATTTAAAAGATGGATGTGGAGTTACAGCATTTATTTTAAAAAGTAAAGGAATAAACTTAAAAAATGAGAATGATTTTTAAGGGGGAGACATAGTTATGAATCTAAAAGATGTAAAAAATTTAGCAAGAGAAAGAATGAAAGGGTATTGTAGAGTTTGTAAGGAATGTAATGGAGTAGCTTGTGCAGGAGAAGTACCTGGAATGGGAGGATGTGGAAGTGGAGAATCCTTCAAAAGAAATTATGAAAGTTTAAGAAATATAAAATTAGTACTAAAGACTATACACGATGCTAAAGATCCAGATACATCTGTTGAGATATTTAAAACTAAAATAGATTTACCTTTGATAACTGCTCCTGTAACGGGAAGTTCAATAAATATGGGTGGATATTTAACTGAACAAGAATACTCAGATGCAGCAGTTATGGGGAGTATAAAAGCAGGGACAATAGCTATGACAGGAGATAGTGCAAATCCAGATTTTTATATAGCAGGATTAAACAGTATAAAAAAGGCAAATGGAAAAGGAATAGCTATAATAAAGCCTAGAGAAAACAGTAAGATTATAGAAAATATAAAAAAAGCAGAAGAATCTGGTGCGTTGGCTGTAGGAATAGACATAGATGGAGCAGGACTTATAACTATGGCTTTGAATGGACAGCCAGTGGGTCCAAAGACATTAGAAGAATTAAAAGAATTAACTTCATCTACAAATCTTCCATTTATAATAAAAGGAATAATGTGTGTAGAAGATGCGGTTTTAGCAGTTGAAGCTGGAGCATCAGCTATAGTTGTTTCTAATCATGGGGGAAGAGTACTTAATAATTGTTTAGCACCTTCTGATGTTCTTGAGGATATAGCTAAAGAGGTTAAAGGCAAAGTAACTATATTAGCTGATGGTAATGTAAGAGAAGGAGCAGATATATTAAAGTATATAGCTCTTGGTGCAGATGCCGTTCTTTGTGCTAGACCTATAATATGGGGAGCTTATGGAGGATATGATGATGGAGTTAAGTTGATTATAGATAACTTTAAAAATGAGTTAAAACAAGCTATGATATTAACAGGCTGTAAAGATATAAAATCTATAGATAAAAACAAAATAGTAAACTTAAACAAAGGTATTTTCAATATTTAAAATGTATGCTAACATATATGAATGAAAATATACAAAATCCTATGAAAGAGAGAGTATGTATAGTAACTATTTTCAGCGAGCTAGAGTTGGTGTGAGTCTAGTAGTAGTCTATACAGAAAAGAACTCTTGAGGATATTTTCTGAAGTAGTAGTAAGAAAATACGTATTTACCTGCGTTAAAGGTTTATGAGAGGGCTTTATAGCCAATAAGAGTGGCAACACGGGATAAAATCTCGTCTCTTAACTTTAGAGACGAGATTTTTTGTTTCAAAATAATATAGATGTAAATTAAATAACTAGGAGGTATATATATGAAGGACTTTAAATTAGAAATTGCTGAAAATATTTCTAGTCAAGTTCAAGAAATGACTTTAGAAGAGATTATTTCTCTAATAGAAGTTCCACCAAATAAAGAAATGGGAGATTATGCTTTCCCTTGTTTTAAATTAGCTAAAGTATATAGAAAATCTCCAAATATAATCGCTCAAGAAATATCATCTAAATTACAAAATACAGAGTCTATAGAAAGTATAAATGTTTTAGGAGGATATATAAACTTTTTCGTAAATAAAAAACAGCTAGCGCAAACAGTTATAAAAGAAATTTTAGACAAAAAAGATCAATATGGAAGTAGCAATATAGGACAAGGTAAGAAAGTAATAGTAGAATTTTCATCTCCTAATATAGCAAAGCCATTCCATATAGGACATATAAGAAGTACAGTAATAGGAAACTCACTAGAAAAAATATATAAATTTTTAGGATATGAAACTATAAGTATAAACCATCTAGGAGATTATGGGACTCAATTTGGTAAATTAATAGTAGCATTTAAAAAATGGGGAAGTGAAGAAGAAGTTAAGAAAGAGCCAATACCTACTCTTTTAAAGCTATACATTAAGTTCCATGAAGAAGCAGAAAAAGACCCTTCTTTAGAAGATGAGGGAAGAGAATGGTTTAAGAAGTTAGAAGAAAAAGATGAGGAAGCTACTAGATTATGGCAATGGTTTAGAGATGTTAGTTTAGAAGAATTCAATAGAGTTTACGATATGCTAAACATAAAATTTGATTCGTATGCAGGGGAAAGTTTCTATTCAGACAAGATGGATAGGGTAATAGAAATAATGAAAGAAAAAAATATACTAAAAGAATCAAAAGGAGCATTAATAGTAGATCTTGAGGATTACAAAATGCCTCCAGCACTAATAAAGAAAAGTGATGGATCAACGCTTTATATAACAAGAGATATTACAGCTGCTTTATACAGAAAAGAACACTATGATTTTTATAAAAACATATATGTAGTGGCATCTCAGCAAAACCTTCATTTCCAACAATGGTTCAAAGTTATAGAACTTATGGGATTTGATTGGGCAAAAGATTGTATTCATGTTCCTTTTGGACTTGTAAGTTTAGAAGAAGGAACAATAGCTACAAGAAAAGGAAGAGTAGTATTCTTAGAAGATGTATTAAATAAAGCTATACAAACAACTAAAGATATCATAAAAGAAAAAAATCCTAATCTTGAAAATATAGATGAAGTTGCAAAACAAGTTGGAATAGGAGCAGTTGTATTCCAAGAACTATCTAACAACAGAATAAAAGATTACACATTCTCTTGGGAAAGAACGCTAAACTTTGATGGAGAGACAGGGCCATATGTTCAGTATACGCATGTTAGAACTTGCTCTTTATTAAGAAAAGCGAATGAACAAGTAACAGAAGATATAGACTTTGACTTACTAACAGATGATGATGCTATAAATGTTATAACTATATTATCTGGATTTAACAAAGCAGTAGTAGATGCTATGAGAAAAAATGAACCTCATATAGTAGCTAGATATGTTGTAGATTTATCTCAAGCATTCAATAAATTCTATCACGATAATGCAATAATAGTAGAAGATGAAAACATAAGAAAAGCAAGACTTGCATTAGTTAAGGCAACTAAGCAAACTATAAAAAATGCTCTTTCATTATTAGGTATAGCTGCACCTGAAAGAATGTAGTTTGTCGAAAAATAAGTGTTTACATCTAAAAAACAAATATTATATAATAAAGTCATGAAATAAAATGTAAAACATTGTAGTAAACGCTACAGTGTTATTACCCCCCCATCATATAGCAGCTATGAGCTGCTATTTTTTTTTCATTTTCATATGAATAGGAGAATTGTTTATGGAAGAAAGAATAAGGAATTCTTTTATATATGCTTTTTTATGTGAAAGTAAATATCTTAAAGATATGATAGTTTTAAATACAAAGTCAATAATTGATGATAAAAGCAACAAATTAAACTATATAGATTACAATAGACTTAAAGATGAATTATTGCTTTATAAATATTATGGAGAAAAAAATAATAAATCTATATATAATCTTAACTATATACTTCCAATAATACTTTGCAACACAAATTTTAAAAAGTGTGAAGAAGAAGTTATAAATAATATAAGGTTTTATACTGATAAATACGAATATGTATTTTCAGGGATTATATATAATTATATAATTCACAGTATAATAAAAGATAAAGATAGTAATATTAGTGATATTATATCTAAACTGAAAGAGTATATTATAGAATTTAATATAGATGATATTGATATTATAAATTTTAATAAATGCAAAATATATGTACTGCAAAAGCTTGATAGATTTTTAAAACAAGATATAAGCCTTATAAAAGAAGAAAATATAATAGATGGAATTTTAAGAGTTTTATATCAAGTGTATATACAAGATTACAATGAGGAACTTGAGGAACTCAAAAGTATAAAAAATTCTATACTTGGGATTTTAGGATTTAAACTTGATAACAAAAACATTGAAGGGTTTTCTTTTATCAATTCACTTTCTCAATATATATTAAGACTTAGAAAATATGAAATAAATAAAAAAATATACAACGAAAAAGTAAATCCAAAAGATTTAATAAAACTAAATGTAGGGGATACTATATATAATCCGATACTTAACAACATAAAAGTAATCGATAAGAAATTAGAAAATGATATTTTATATATAAAAGTACTTTCAAAGTCAGGAGAATATAGTTTTAAATTTAAAAGAGCCTAGCGGCTCTTTTAAATTTATTCTAAAGATTTAAGAAACTCCTCTTCTGTTTTTTCAGATAAAAAGCATAACTCTTGAAGAATATCATTTTTTAAATCTTTAAATTCTTCAATTTTAGTATTTTCAAATGTATATTCTAATGCTTTTAGTATAAGAAGCATATCTCTTTTTGATATTTGATTTATAGATATTTTATCGAATTGATCCATTTAAAAAACTCCTTCCGTCATTGTTTGATATATTAATATAAATTTCTATAAAATTAGATAAAAACCTTCTTAAAATTTTAACTTTTTAAGCTAAGGCATTAGCATGAGACAATACAATCGAATTTTTTATTATTATAATTCCTATGACAGAAGATATATTGATTGAATGCTTAATATCATTTTCAAATCCTTGTGAATTATTTATATATTCATCATATAATTCATCTATTACTAGTTTTATATTTTCTTTATTCACATCTTTTACATAAGGAACTTTTATTTTATATAATAAATTAAGATTTTTAAATTTAGAGTGAAGTTTATTTTCATAGTTTAAATGCTGTATTAACTTATCGTGGTAATATTCCCTATTAGAGTGAGGGAGACAGAAAAAATCAGATAAAAAATGAGTTATAATTCCTAATTTAGTAGAAAACTTATTTATAGAAATAAAGTTTTCATTTAGACCTTCCTCAGTTAAGGATAGTATTTGATCAATAACAAAGTCTAAATTTTCATTTTTATAGTGCTTTCTTAGTGCTAAACTTAAAGCTATATCAGGCTTCATAGATCCATACATTAAAAATTTTTTGTTAAGGTCTATATTTAACTCATTCTTTATATTTGTATAAATGTGATGAGATATTATTTTATGAGTCTGAACTAACATATTTAGCCTCCGAAAATAAAAAGATATATTTATATTACAATACATGATAATGTATTTCAAATGGATAAATATTACTGTGTTGAATATATATTTAGTTTTGTGATAATATATATTGATGCAAAAGAAAGGATGATTTATTTGAAAATACTACTTACAACGCTAAATTCTAAGTTTGTTCATACAAATCTTGCAATAAGGTATTTAAAAGCTTATGTTAAAGATTTGATACAGGTAGACATAAAAGAGTATACGATAAATAACACTATAGATTATATATTAAAAGATATATACAAAGAAGATTATTCGGTAATAGGATTTTCAACTTATATATGGAATATAGAGGAAACATTAAAAATAGCTAGCTCAATAAAAAAAGTAAGCCCTCATATCAAGATATTATTAGGTGGACCAGAAGTTTCCTATGATTATGATGAAATAATGAAAAACAATAGCTTTATAGATTATATAATATATGGAGAAGGAGAAGAAACATTTAGAGAATTTGTTAAATATATCTTAAAAGATAAAGATATAAAAGATATTGATGGTATTGTTTATAGAAAAAAGGAAAATGTAATTATAAATAAAGAAAGAGAGCTTTTAAAAGACCTTAACTTAATACCAACTATATATAAAAATATAGATAAAAAAGAATATGAAAATAAAATAGTTTATTATGAAACATCAAGAGGTTGTCCTTTTAACTGTCAATATTGCTTATCATCTACTATAAAGGGACTTAGATTTTTTGATATAGAAAGGGTAAAAAAAGAGTTAAAAGTTCTTATAGATGCGAAAGTAAAGCAAGTAAAGTTTATAGATAGGACTTTTAATGCAAACAAAGAATATGCTCTTGATATAATGAATTTTCTTTTAGAAAATGATAATGGATATACAAACTTTCATTTTGAAGTTACAGCTCATCTTATAGATGATCAGATGCTACAGTTTTTATCTAAATGCAAGGAAGGATTATTTCAATTTGAAATAGGAGTTCAATCTACTAATAAAGACACACTAAAAGAAATTCAAAGACAGTTCGATTTTGAAAAACTCTCATATGTAGTAAAAAAAATCTCAAGTTTTAAAAATATACATCAACACCTGGATTTGATAGCTGGACTTCCTTATGAAGATTATGAAAGTTTTAAAAGATCTTTTAATATGGTTTTTAATTTAGATATAGAAAAATTACAATTAGGTTTTTTAAAAATGTTAAAAGGTTCAGGAGTAAGAAAAGAAGCTAAAAAACACGGATATAAATATAAGGATTATCCTCCATATGAGGTTTTATCAAATAATTATATAACATATGATAAGATTCTAAAAATAAAAGATATAGAGGAAATACTAGAAATATATTTTAATTCGAAAAACTTTATTTTATCTGTAATGTATGTTATAAAAAATTATTACGGTGACGATGCTTTTAAATTTTTTGAAGATTTATCTAATTATTGGAATGAAAATGATTATTTTAAAACTTCCCAAGGAAAAAATGATCAATATAAAATATTTTTTTACTTTTACAGAGAAAAAATAGGTAAAAATGTAGAACTATTTAAAGAAGTTTTAAAGTATGATTATCTTTCTTTAGGAAAAACATCAAATATACCTAGCTTTTTTGAACAAATAAATATAGAAGACTTTAAAGATAGATGTCACAAATTTTTGCAGTCAGATGAAAACGTACACAAGTTCTTACCTAAATATAAAGGTTTGCCGGCTAAATCTATAATTAAAAATGTAAGTTTTGAACTTTTCAAGTATAATATTTTAAAACTAAAAGATAACATATATGAAAAATTAAATGAAGATATAACAACTATTTTATTTGTCTATGATGTAGATAAAAAAGTATTTGAAAAGTCTAAATCATATAAAGTAGAAATTTAGGAGGTGGAAAATGAGGTTTAGGATAGATAAGTATTTGCTTAAAAATACACAAAATGTATCATTTTTGACTATAAAGTCAAATGCAGAATTAAATTTAAAAGGATATAAGATTCCTAATGAAGGTATAGATGTACCTATATTAAATGAAGAACTCGTAAAGAATATAAAAGAAAAAAAAGAGCCACTCACACTAGCTTCAATAGCTAGGGGAATGATATATATAATAGGTATAGACCACAGCTTTAGATATAATGAGGAATATAAAAAGTTTTTATACGCATTTGATAGTAAAATAGAAGATTATATCGGGCATGTAGGAGTAAAAAAAGCCCATGATAAAAAGTTTATAGACAGTTTAATATATTTTAAAGCATTAATAACACTAAATAAGGAAAATATAAATGCTCTTTATAACTATGCGATAATTTGTCAAGATATAGCTAGAAGCTATGAAAAAACAAGGCAAACAGAAAAAATGAATGACTATTTACTAGAAGCGCTAGATAAGCTAGAAACAATAATAGATATAGAAGAAAATTTTTCTCTAGCTTATTATCAGCTAGGATATCACTATCACAATCAGAAACAGTATGTAAAAGCTAAACTTACATGGGAAAAGGCCATTGAAACCGGATTAGATGATGACAAAACTCAAGAACTAAAAGAACATCTTAATAAGATACAATACAAAGTAGATTATGAAGAAGGCTATAATTTAGTACTTAATGGACAAGCACAAAGAGGTCTTGAAAAATTACTTCCATTAACACAGAATTATTCAGATTGGTGGAATTTACTATTTTTTATAGGTCTTGCATATAGACAGCTAAATGATATAAATAAAGCCATTGAATATTTTGAAAAAGTATTGGCAATAAACCCTAACCAAGCTGATACTCTAGCTGAGATAGGGCTTTGTAATGCTGTACTAGGAAAGTATGATAAAGCTATTGAATATTACGAAAAATCTATAGAAATATTAGGGGAGCAATCTGAACTTTTATGCAATTTAGGTATGGTTTATCTACAAATTAACAATATTGAAAAGGCAAGTGAGTATATACAAAGAGCATATGAACTAGATCCAAATGATGAAATAACTATATCATGCTTGAAAGAGTTAAGTAAATTTGAGTAGATTGGAGTTTTCCAATCTACTTTTTTCATGTTGTAAAGGAAGACTTTGTTCTAAAATTGTTAAAAAATTATATACTTAAATTGTAGAATGAAAAAACAATTTCATAAGAGGAAAAAGTTTTCTTGTATAGAATATATTAAATAAAGATGATATAAAAAGACAAATTTCAACTTTAAGAGAGGTGGTAGTTGTGAGAAAACTAGATGAAATCATTAAAAAAGTTAAGGATTTACCTACCATGAAACTTGCAGTAGCTGCAGCTGAAGATATAGAAGTATTAGAGTCTGTATTTAGTGCTAGAAAACAAGGTATAGTTGAACCTATATTAGTAGGAGATTTAGAAAAAATAAATAAAATAGCAAATGATTTAGGTGAAAGTCTAGATGGCATTTGTATAATAGATGAAAAGGATTACTTTTTAGCTGCTCAAAAATCTGTAATGTTAGTATCAAATGGCCAAGCAGATTTTGTGATGAAAGGTATACTAGATACATCTATATTGTTAAAGGCTGTATTAGATAAAGAATATGGTCTAAGAACAGACAGTTTACTTAGTCATTTAATGGTGTATGAAGTTCCTACTTATCATAAACTTCTTTTCTTAACAGATGGAGGAATGAATATAAGTCCTAATCTAGAAGAAAAGGCAAAAATACTAAAAAATGCAGTAAAAGGAGCAAAAGCTTTAGGATTAGAAGAAGTTAAAGTTGCTTGTCTTGCTGCAAAGGAAAAAGTAAGTGAAAAGATGGTAGCAACAGTAGATGCAGCAGCTCTTGAAGAAAAAGGACAAAATGGAGAGTTTGGTCAAGGAGTTATAGTTGAAGGACCACTTGCATTTGATTTAGCTGTTTCAAAAGAGGCAGCTCAAATTAAGAATTTTAAAAGTGAAGTTTCGGGAGACGTTGATATAATACTTGTTCCAAATATAGAAGTAGGAAATGGAGTTGGAAAGAGCCTAACATATATGGCAAATGCAAAGTCAGCAGGAATAATAATGGGAGCTAAAGCTCCAGTTGTGTTAGTATCTAGAGCTGATGATGCTCAGTCAAAACTTTATTCTATAGCTTTAGGGGCATTAATTGCAAATTATAAATAAGGGGGAAATAGTATGAAAAAGCTAATGACAGGTAATGAAGCTATTGCTAGAGGTTTTTATGAAGCTGGTGGAACTGTAGCATCAGCATACCCAGGAACACCTTCAACAGAGATACTAGAGAATATGGCTCAATACAAAGATAGTGTTTATTGTGAGTGGGCTCCAAATGAAAAGGTATCTTTAGAGGTGGCAATAGGTGCATCAATAGCAGGAGCTAGAGCACTTGCGGCAATGAAACATGTAGGAGTTAACGTAGCAGCAGATGCACTTATGACATATGGATATACGGGTGTAAATGGAGGGTTAGTTTTAGTTTCAGCTGATGACCCAGGAATGCACTCATCACAGAATGAGCAGGATAATAGATATTATGCAAAATTTGCAAAAATAGCTATGCTAGAGCCAAGTGATAGCCAAGAAGCTAAAGATTTTGTGGCAGAAGCTTTAAAAATATCAGAAGAGTTTGACACTCCTGTTCTTTTAAGGGTAACAACTAGAATATGCCACTCAAAAGGAATGGTAGAGTTAAAAGAAAGAGAAAATGTACCTATAAAACCATATGTAAGGAATATAAGTAAATTTGTTGCAACTCCTGCCAATGGTAAAAAGCTTCATGTTGTTTTAGAGGACAAATTGAAAAAGTTAGAAGAATTCAGTAACAATACTCATCTAAATAGAATTGAGTGGGGAGATAAAAAAATAGGAATCATAGCTTCAGGAGTAGCTTATGAGTATGCTAAGGAAGTATTTGGAGATAATGCTTCTTACTTAAAATTAGGATTTACTCATCCGCTTCCGTTTAAAAAGATACAAGAATTTAGAAATCAAGTAGAAACTTTATATGTAATAGAAGAGCTTGAACCTTATATAGAAGAACAAATAAAAGCTTACGGTATAGACTGTATAGGAAAAGAAAAAATAACAAGAATAGGAGAATTAAATCCAGATATAATAGCTAAATCTCTTTTAGGAAAAGAAACTACTATGATAAGAAATCTAGATAAACTTCAAGAAGACATTATATCAAGACCACCTACACTATGTGCAGGATGTCCACACAGAGGATTTTTCCACGTTTTATCTAAAAAGAAAAATGTAATGATAACAGGGGATATAGGATGTTATACATTAGGATCTTCAGAACCTCTTAATGCTATGGATACTTGTATTTGTATGGGGGCATCTATAAGTGCAGGACATGGAGCTCAAAAGGCGTTTGAGGTTAATGGTGTAAATAAGAAAGTAGTAGGAGTGATAGGAGATTCTACATTCTTCCATTCTGGAATAACAAGCTTAATAGATATTGTTTATAATAAAGGCAATGCTGTTACAGTAATTCTTGACAATAGAATAACTGGAATGACAGGACATCAAGAAAATCCAGGAACAGGATATACTTTGATGGGAGAAAAAACAGTAGCAATAGATATACCTAAGCTTTGCGAAGCTATAGGAGTAAAAAATGTTATGGTAGTAAACCCACTTGATATTAAACAAACCCAAGAGGCTTTAGATAAAGCATTAGAGGCTACTGAACCTACAGTAATTGTAACTAAATATCCTTGCGTTCTTAAGAAGTTTTCAGAAGAAGATGTTAGAGAATTTGGTTGCAAACCTTCACTATATAAAGTAGTGCAAGATAAGTGCAAAGTGTGTAAGTTATGTTTAAAAACAGGTTGTCCTGCTTTATCTTATACTGATACAGTAAAAATAAATAAAGATATGTGTGTTGGATGTTCTGTTTGTGCTCAAGTATGTCCGTTTGATGCGATAGAAAGGGTAGGTGAATAATATGAAAGATATAAAAAATGTTTTATTAGTAGGAGTTGGAGGCCAAGGAATAATATTAGCATCAAAAATACTTACAACAGGATTAATAGATGCAGGATATGATGTTAAAATGTCAGAAGTTCATGGAATGGCACAAAGGGGCGGAAGTGTAACAACTCAGGTAAGATACGGTCAAAAAGTACATTCACCTATAATAGGAAAAGGTCAAGCAGATGTTATAGTTGCATTTGAAAAAATAGAAGCTTTAAGATGGATAGATTATCTAAAACCTGATGGAAAAATAGTTATAAATGATTACGAAATACCTTCTGCAACAGTAATAGCAGGAAAAGAAAGATATCCTGAAGGAGTAATAGAAAAGATAAAATCTTTATGTGAAGATGTTACAGTAATAAAAGCTGCAGATGAAGCTACAAAACTTGGAAACATAAAAGCTCAGAACATAGTTATGCTAGGTGGACTTATAAAAGCATTAGGTATAGAAAATGTTGATTGGCAAAAGGCAGTTAGAGAAAATGTAAAAGAAAAATTTGTAGATTTAAATATAAAAGCTATAGAAACAGGAATGCAGATATAATTTAAAAAAACAAGATAGCTATAAAAAAGGTAGATACTTGTGCCAAATAGCTATCTTGTTTTTATATAAAATTATGAACATTAAAACTAAAAACAGTAAAAAAGTTAGGCAAATTATATGTACAAAAATATTCTAAAGAAATATAATATTCAAAATATACTATAGAAAGAATTTTATAAAAGTGGTACAATGAATATAGGTTTGAATATAAAATTCTAAATTAGAGGGGGCTAAAAAATGAGTTTTAAGTCAGACATAGAAATAGCTCAAGAGGCTAAATTAAGGGATATAAGAGAAATAGCGAGTAAAATAGGATTAACAGAAGATGATATAGAACTTTATGGAAAATATAAGGCAAAAGTAGATTACAATTTATTAAAGAAAAATAGTGGTAAAAATGCTAAATTGATATTAGTTACAGCTATAAACCCAACTCCAGCAGGAGAAGGAAAAACAACAACTACAATAGGTGTTGCTGATGCTTTATCAAGTCTTGGAAAAAATACATTAGTAGCATTAAGAGAACCTTCTTTAGGTCCTGTATTTGGAGTAAAAGGAGGGGCAACTGGAGGAGGATATGCACAAGTTGTTCCTATGGAAGATATAAATCTTCACTTTACAGGCGATTTTCACGCTATAAGTGCAGCTAATAACTTACTTGCCGCTATGATAGATAATCATATATATCATGGGAATAGTTTAGATATAGATACAAGAAGAATTACTTGGAAAAGAGTAGTTGATATGAATGATAGGCAATTAAGGTACATAGTTAATGGATTAAACGGAAAAGCAAATGGGGTTCCAAGAGAAGATGGGTTTGATATAACTGTTGCATCAGAAGTTATGGCAGTATTTTGTTTAGCAAAAGATATATCGGATTTAAAAGAAAGATTATCAAAAATAATAATAGGATATACAAGAAGTGGACAACCTGTAATAGCAGGACAACTAAATGCTCATAAAGCTATGGCTGCACTTTTAAAAGATGCACTAAAACCTAATTTAGTTCAAACGCTAGAGGGAACTCCTGCATTTGTTCATGGAGGACCTTTTGCAAATATAGCTCACGGTTGTAACTCAGTTATAGCTACAAAGATGGCTATGCATTTTGCAGATTATGTTGTAACAGAAGCTGGATTTGGTGCAGACTTAGGTGCAGAAAAATTCATAGATATAAAATGTAGAATGTCTGACTTAAAACCAGATGCTGTAATAATAGTTGCTACGGTAAGAGCTTTAAAATACAACGGGGGAGTTGCTAAACAGGATTTAAATACAGAAAACTTAGAAGCTTTAGAAAGAGGAATTCCAAATCTTCTAAAGCACGTAGAAAATATAACAAAGGTATTTAAGCTACCTGCAGTAGTAGCAATAAATAAATTCCCGTTTGATACAGATAGAGAAATTCAAATGATAAAAGAAAAATGCCAACAGTTAGGAGTTAATGTAGCATTATCTGAGGTTTGGGAAAAAGGATCAGAAGGTGGAAAAGAGCTTGCTAATGAAGTTTTAAGATTAATAGATGAAGGAGAAAATAACTTCAGCTATGCGTATGATCTTGACATACCTATAAAAGATAAAATAAGAGCAATAGCACAGAAAGTATATGGAGCTGATGATGTTGAATTTACACCAGCAGCTACAAGAGAGATTGAAAACCTTGAAAAATTAGGATTTGGAAAACTCCCTATTTGTATGGCAAAGACTCAATACTCATTATCTGATGACCAGACAAAACTTGGAAGACCTACAGGATTTAAAATCACAGTAAGACAAGTTAAAGTATCGGCAGGAGCAGGATTTATAGTAGCTCTTACAGGAGAAATTATGACAATGCCAGGACTACCTAAAGTTCCATCAGCTGAAAAAATAGATGTAGATGAAAATGGAGTTATAAGTGGATTGTTTTAATTAAATATAGCTAAAAACCAGCTACAAATATTTTGTAGCTGGTTGTGTATAAGGAGGGAAAAATGGAAGCTTTACTAGGAAAGCCGGTTGCAGATAAAATTACAACAGATCTTATAAAAGATGTTAATGCTTTAAAGGAAAAAGGTATAACCCCTAAGTTAACTATAATTAGAGTAGGAAATAAAGAAGATGATATATCATATGAAAAAGCAGCTTTAAAAAGATGTAAAGATATTGGAATACATGTAGATGTAAAAGTTTTTGAAAAAGATATTACTGAAGAAAAGTTCATAGAAAATATAAAAAATGTAAATGAAGACAAATTAACTCATGCAATTTTAGTACTAAGACCTCTTCCCAAACACATAAATGAAGATAAAATAAAACATATAATATCACCTAATAAAGATGTAGATTGTTTTAATACAATAAATCTAGGAAAATTATTAGAAGGTGATAAGTCTGGTTTTAGTCCTTGTACTCCTTTAGCAGTAATAGAATTATTAAAATACTATAATATCGATCTTGAGTCTAAAAATGTCGTGGTATTGGGAAGATCCAATGTAGTTGGTAAACCTTTATCTATATTACTACTTAACGAAAATGCAACTGTTACAATATGTCATTCTAAAACTAAAAATTTATCTGGTATAACTAAAACGGCAGATATATTAGTATGTGCCGTAGGAAAAGCAAAAATGATTAATAAAGATTTTATAAAAAATGGAGCAATAGTTATTGATGTAGGTATAAATGTAGACGAAAAAGGTAAACTCTGCGGAGATGTTGACTACGACAGCTGTATAGAAAAAGCTTGTATGATAACTCCTGTTCCAAGAGGAGTAGGATCTGTTACAACTAGTATATTAGCTAAGAATATAATAAAAGCAACTAAAATTAATGAGAATATAATTTAAACATATTGACATGTATAATAAAGTATGATATTATTATACATGTCAAAAAAATGTGCGGGTGTAGCTCAGTGGTAGAGTTCCGGCCTTCCAAGCCGGCTGCGAGGGTTCGATCCCCTTCACCCGCTCCATTTTTCCGTGGAGAAGTACTCAAGTGGCTGAAGAGGCTCCCCTGCTAAGGGAGTAGGTCTCGAAAGGGGCGCGAGGGTTCAAATCCCTCCTTCTCCGCCAATTAAAAAAGGTAGCTTTAAAGCTACCTTTTTTTCATATATTGAAAATTATTCGTTTTTACATAAAGTTATTATGACTTTCATAGTTAATTATAGCTTTACCTAAAGATTTAATATTTTCATAAACAAAAGACTTTTCAACTTTTATAGGTATATTATCTTTTCCTTCAAAGAACAGTACAGTATTGCTATTTATATCTTTTCCTTTCTTTAAATTTAAACTAATAATTAATTTGTTTTCAGATCCATTTATACTATAACAGTCCTTATATATTTCTAAGTTAATAGGTAATTTATTTTCTAAGCTATATTCAATATATAAAATATTTCTTAAAACCTTAAAAGAGTCTAGTTTTAATTTAAATTTATTATCAAATATATTAACCTCAATAAAATCTTGTTTTGAGGAAATAATATCTTTTATCTTAAAAAGTTTTGCTAAATAGTATATATCTTCATAATTGTGCAGGAGTATTTTTTCTTTAAGATTTATATTTTTAGTTTTAACAAACTCTTTATAAAGATTTACACTTTCTTTTCCTGAAATAGTATCTTTTCGATTTATACCTAATAATTTTTCAACGGTTTTAAGTTTGCAATCAGCAAGATTAAGTTTTTTTTGATGAGGCTTTATAAGTTTTAATATGTCTATATTATCTTTTTTATCGATAAAAAAATCTAGATCATTATAAGAAAACCTATTATTTAAAAATGGAATATCAAAGCTAATACCATTAAAAGTTATATGTTTATCGAAAGTCTTAAAAACCTCTTTAAAATAAAACAAAATTTCTTTTTCAAAAGTTGGATCATGAGCAAAGAATTGTTGAATTATAGTTTTATTATTTTTGACATATAAAAGACCTATAAGGATAACGCAATTATACTTAGAGCTAAGACCTGTAGTTTCTATATCAAATACGCAAAAACTTTCTGGAATAGGAAGGAGTTCATCTATTGTATGCGTAATAATTTCCATAGCAGCCTCCTTAAAAATAAATAAATCTTATTTTATGTATTATAATATTAACATGACTTATTATATCACACTAAAAATGGAGTGAGACAAGTGTTTGTTATTTTGATAAAAACTTTAATATTTAAAGAAAACGAAGTTTTATTAATTAAAAGATCAAATAGTAATTTTGCATCTTACAAATGGGATCTACCTGGGGGTAAATTAGAATTTAAGGAAGATCCTATAGACTGTTTAAAAAGAGAAGTATTAGAGGAAACGGGAATAGATATAGAAATATTAGATATAGCTTCAGTAGATACTTCGTTTGAGATCGATAAAATACAATACATAAGCTTGATATATGAAGCTAAATATTTAAAAGGAGATATAACTTTAAGTTGTGAACATGAAGATTATATATGGATAAATCCAAAACAAGCATTAGATATGGATCTTGTATATTATACTAAAAATGCCTTAAAGTCTCATATAAAAAGAAAAGAAAGATTAATGATATAAATTTGTGATATTATATTATAGGTGATTAAAAATGAGTTTTAATTTAAATGAAAAACAGTTACAAGCCATAAATCATATAGATGGACCGTGCATAGTTTTAGCAGGCCCAGGATCAGGCAAAACAAATGTTATTACACATAGAATATTAAATTTAGTAGAAAATAAAAATATAAACCCTTTAAATATATTAGCTATAAGTTTTACAAAAGCTTCAGCAGTAGAAATGAAAGAAAAAACAATTAGATTATCTAAAACAAATGCTGTTAGTAAAGTCAATTTTGGAACATTTCACTCAGTATTTTTTAATATTCTAAGAACTTTCAAAAAGTATACAATGGAAAATGTATTAGACGAAAAAGAAAAAAAATACATTTTTAAAAATATACTAAAAACTTGCCAGATAGAAAACTGTGAAGATGACGATTTTATATTTTCTGTAATGTCTGAAGTGTCTTTCGTAAAAAATGACCTTGCAAATTTAGAAGACTTTAAATCTAACAATTTGTCTAAACAAGAATTTGTAAGGGTCTACAATATGTATGAAAAATACAAGCTAGATATGAAAAAAATAGATTTTGATGACATGTTACTTTATACTTACGATTTTTTAAAAAATGATAAGTACGCGCTAGATATTATAAAAAATAAATATAAATACATACTAATAGATGAATTTCAAGATATAAATAAAGTTCAATTTGAAGTATTAAAAATTATAACAAACAAGGAAAAAAATATATTCGTTGTAGGAGATGAAGATCAATCTATATATGGATTTAGAGGATCGAAACCAGATTTTTTATTTGAATTTGAAAGATATTTTCATCCAACAAAAAAAATAATACTAGACATAAACTACAGATGTACAAGTGAAATAATAAAGGCTTCAAATAAATTAATTTGTAATAATCAAAAAAGATATCAAAAGCATATAAAACCAGTAAAGCAAAGTCATAAGCCTATAATATTTCAAACTTATACTGATTCTGAACAAGAAGCAAAAAAGATAGCAAATATTATAAAAGAAAAAATCAAAAATGAGGAAACATCTTTTTTAGATTTTGCTGTTATATACAGAACAAATATGCAATCAAGAGCAATAATAGATGTGTTTATGGATATGAATATCCCTTTTGTTGTAAAAGATTCTATAGTTACTATATATGATCATTGGATATCAAAGGATATAATATCTTATTTGAAACTTGCACTAAATATAAATTTAAAAGAAGAATTTTCAAGGATAATAAATAGGCCTTTTAGATATATATCAAAAGAAAGTATAAAAAAAGCTTTAGAAAATAATAATTTTATAGATAGCATAAAAAAAGATTTACAGCCATGGCAGTTAAAGACCGTAGAAGATTTAGAAATAGACATAAATTATATGAAATTTTTATCACCTAAAGAAGCAATATCATATATAAGAACAAATCTAGAGTATGATAGATACATAATAGATTATTGCTTAAATAGAAAAATAAGTAATGTGTCTTTATTTGAAATATTAGATGAAATTGAAAGTTCATCAGAAAATTTTAAAACAATTAATGAGTATTTAGATCACATAGAAAAAGTAAAGCAAGAATTGTCTATTAAAAATAGCAAAGATGATGATAGGGTAATTTTGACTACAATACATAGTGCAAAAGGATTAGAATTTAAATATGTGTTTATAATCGGAGCTATAGAAGGTGTTATGCCTCATGAAAAATCATTAGAAGATGATGAGCTTATAGAGGAAGAAAGAAGACTTTTTTATGTAGCAATGACTAGGGCAAAAGATGAATTATACATATCATCATTAAAAAGTAGATATGGAAAAAAAGTATATGTATCTAGATTTATAGAAGAAATTTCTGAATTATTATCTTCAGATAGGGTATGTATAAAAAAAGGAGATATTATATATCACAATATATTTAAAGTAGGAAAAGTAATAGACAAAAAAGAAAATATTATAACGGTAAAATTTGAAAATGAGTTAAAAAATTTAGATTACAATATTTGTTTAGATAACAATATAATACAAAAGTTATAACAAATGATATAATGGTTATAATAAAACTAATATTGAATACTTTAAAATGAAATGGGGAATGAAGATTGGAAAAGTTAAAAGAAAACAAACTAAAACTTTATGGTTTTAATAATTTGACCAAATCTTTAAGTTTTAATATCTATGATATATGCTATACAAAGACTGAAGAAGACAGAAAAAAATATATAGAATATATAGACGAGCAGTATAACTCAGAAAGACTTACGAATATACTAAAAAATGTAACAGAAATTATAGGAGCAAGTGTTCTTAATATAGCAAAACAAGACTATGATCCTCAGGGAGCAAGTGTAACTATACTAATATCAGAGGAAGAAGTTCCTTTGTATGTCTTAGATACATCGTGTAATAGGGGGATAATAACTCCAACTAGAGAGAATATAGTAGGACACTTAGATAAAAGCCATATAACAGTTCACACTTATCCAGAAACTCATCCTCAAAATGAAATAAGTACTTTTAGAGTAGACATAGACGTATCAACATGTGGAACGATATCTCCTCTTAAGGCTTTAAATTATTTAATAGACAGTTTTGATTCAGACATTATAACAATAGATTATAGAGTTAGAGGTTTCACGAGAGATGTCGATGGTAAAAAGCATTTTATAGATCATGAAATTAATTCTATTCAGAATTATATCTCTAAGGAAACAATAAACAGATACAATTTAATAGATATGAATATATATCAGTCAAATGTATTCCATACAAAGATGAAAGTAAAGGATATACATTTAGATAACTATCTATTTGAGAAAAATGAAGAAGATTTGAGTAAACAAGAAAAAGAAAATATAATTCAAATGCTAGATAAAGAGATGACAGAAATATTTTATGGAATAAACACTCCGAGTATATAGAAAAGGCCTCTTTAACAAAACCATATTAAAGAGGCTTTTCCTTTGTTACGAATTTATGGTAAATTATAATATAATATGTAATTATTACTACACAAATGGAGATGATCGGTATGAAAAAATGTTCAGTTTGCAACAAGAATATAGCAATAGCATTTGTGTCTAAGATTGAAAATGGAAAAACAGAGATGAAAGGTATATGTATAGAATGTGCTAAAAAATTGGGTCTTCCAATTATGGATCAGATTTTAGAGCAAACAGGCATGTCTGAAGAAGATATTGAAAGTTTAGCTAAAGATATGAGTGCATCGTTTGAAGAAAGTGAGTTTGATGAAGAAATTGAAGATGATTTATTCAATAATTTATTAGGAAATCTAAGAGGTCTTTATAAAAATGAAAAAGAGACAAAATCAAGCATAAATGAAAAATCAAGTGTAAAGAAACAAGAAAAAGAAAAAAAGAATAAGTATTTAGAAATGTATGGAACGAATCTTATAGAAAAAGCTAAAAATAATGAAATAGATAATGTAATAGGAAGAGAAAAGGAAATAGAAAGAGTAATACAAATTTTAAATAGAAGAAATAAAAACAATCCAATATTATTAGGGGAACCTGGAGTTGGAAAAACTGCAATAGCTGAAGGATTAGCACTAAAAGTAGTACAAAAACAAGTTCCACCTAAATTATATGATGCAAAAATATATCTTTTAGATTTGACAGCAATAGTTGCAGGAACTCAATTTAGAGGGCAGTTTGAAGGAAGAATGAAATCAATAATAAAAGAAGCACAAGAAAGTAAAAATGTAATTTTAGTTATAGATGAAGTCCATAATATAATGGGAGCAGGAGAGGTACATGGCGGAGTTATGAATGCAGCTAATATATTAAAGCCTGCATTAGCTAGAGGAGAAATACAAATAATTGGCGCGACAACTTTAGAAGAATATAGAAAACACATAGAAAAAGATGCAGCACTTGAAAGAAGATTTCAGCCAGTTAAAGTTAAAGAGCCGAATATAGAAGAAAGTATAGAAATATTAAAAGGAATAAGAAAATACTATGAAGATTTTCATAAAGTTAAAATATCAGATGAAGTAATAGAAGCTTCAGTAAAGCTTTCACAAAGGTACATACAAGATAGATATTTGCCTGATAAAGCTATAGATATAATAGATGAAGCAGGGTCTAAAGTAAACTTGGCAAATAAATACCTTATAGAAATACAAAATCTTAAAGAAGATCTTGAAAATATACAAAATATGAAAGAACAAGCAGCTATAAATAATGATTATGAAGCAGCTGCTAGATATAAGATGAAAGAATGTGAATTAAAAGATAAAATAAAAGCTCTTGAAGACAAAGCAGTAAATGTAGAAGTTACAATAGAAGATGTAGCATCTGTAATAGAGTCTTGGACAAAAATTCCTGTTAAGAAAATAACTCAGCAAGAAGCAGAAAAGTTATTAAACTTAGAAGAAATATTACATAATCATGTAATAGGACAGCATAAGGCTGTAGAAAGTGTAGCAAAAGCTATAAGAAGAAATCGTTCAGGATTTAGAAAAAAGAAAAAACCATCTTCTTTTATATTTGTAGGTCCTACAGGCGTTGGAAAAACACAATTAGTTAAAGCATTAGCTAAAGAGTTATTTGGAACTGAAGAAGCTATGATATCTATAGATATGTCTGAGTATATGGAAAAACATACAGTATCAAAACTTATAGGTGCTCCTCCTGGATATGTTGGATATGATGAAGGAGGTCAACTTACAGAAAAAGTAAGAAGAAGACCATATTCAGTAATATTATTAGATGAAATAGAAAAAGCACATCCAGATGTATTTAATATGTTACTTCAAGTATTAGAAGAAGGAAGACTTACAGATTCTCAGGGAAGAACTGTGAGTTTTGAAAATACAATTATTATAATGACATCTAATGCTGGAAGTAGTGTAAAATCTAATACAATAGGGTTTAGTAAAGATAATTATGAAACATTAGAAAACAAAGCAAAAAATGCATTAAAGGAAATTTTCAGACCTGAGTTTTTAAATAGGGTAGATGATATTATAGTATTTACTAGTTTAACTCGAAAGCAGCTAAGAAAAATTATAGATCTTATGCTAAAAGAGGTTGAAGATGAAGTTAAAGAAAAGGGAATGGAAATAGAAATATCTGATGAAGTTAAAGAGTTTGTTTTAGATAAAGGATATGATGAAAAATACGGAGCAAGACCTTTAAGAAAAGCTATACAAAGATATATAGAAGATGAAATAGCAGAAAAATATCTACAAAACAAGTTTAAAGAAGGTGATACTATAAAGGTATCTCTTCAAGATGGAAAAGTTATAGTAAGCTAGATTAGCAAAGCCTCCTTAATGTTTGAGTTATCTTAGATTGGGTATTATATATATAGGTAATTCAAACTAAGGAGGTTTTATTATGAAAGTAACTATTATAGGCTGTACACATGCTGGTACTGCTGCTATATTAAATATAAACAAACTATATCCAAATGCACAAATAACTGTATATGAAAAAAATGATACTATATCTTTTTTGTCATGTGGTATTGCACTTTATGTAGGAGGAATAGTTAAAGATCCCAAAAAACTCTTTTATTCATCTCCAGAGCATCTTCAAAGCATAGGAGTAAATACGAAAATGTCTCATGAAGTAATAGACGTAGATATAGATAACAAAAAAATTAAAGCAAAAGATTTAAAAACAAATGAGGAAGTTGAAGATACATTTGATAAACTTATTATAACGACAGGTTCATGGCCTATAGTTCCTAATATAGAAGGAATAGATATGAAAAATATAGTTTTATCTAAAAATTACTATCATTCTAATGATATAATAAAAAAATCAAAGGATGCTAAAAATGTAGTTGTGGTAGGAGCTGGATATATAGGTGTAGAGCTTGTAGAGGCATTTGAAATGAATGGAAAAAATGTTACATTAATAGACACACAAGATAGAATATTAAGTAAATACTTAGATAAAGAATATACAGATATGGCTGAAAGTGCATTAAAAGATAAAGGAATAAAATTAGCTTTAGGAGAAACTGTAACTAAGTTTGAAGGTAAAGATGGAAAAGTTACAAAAGTTATAACAGATAAGGGAGAGCATAGTGCAGATCTTGTTATACTTTGTATAGGATTTAGACCTAATACAATCTTATTTAAAGATAAAGTTCAAATGCTACCGAATGGAGCTATAATAGTGGATGAATATATGAGAACTAGTAAAGAAGATGTCTATGCAGCTGGAGATTGCTGTAGTGTTATATATAATCCTACAGGAACTCATGAATACATTCCACTTGCTACAAATGCTGTTAGAATGGGAACTTTAGTAGCGAAAAATTTAGTAAGGCCTACTACTAAATATATGGGAACTCAAGGAACATCAGGTATTAAGATTTATGATTACAATATAGCATCAACAGGAATTACAGAAAACTATGCAAAAGAGCGTGGAATGAATGTAGAATCTGTAGTTGTAACTGATAATTATAGACCAGAATTTATGCCAACTTATGATGAAGCGAAATTAAAAGTAGTATACGAAGAAGGATCTAGAAGAATTGTAGGAGCACAAATAATATCAAAAGCTGATTTAACTCAGTCTATAAATACTATATCAGTTTGTATACAAAATAATATGACTATAGATGAGCTTGCATTTGTAGACTTTTTCTTTCAACCTCACTATAATAAACCTTGGAATCTACTAAATCTAGCTGGATTAAGTGCAAATGAGAAGACCTTATAGGTCTTCTTTTTTGCATATAGACTTACCTATTGACATAAAATCAAATATGACATAATATAGACTTATCAGTCTAGACTAGTTAGTCTAAAAGAGTGGAAGGGAATAAGATGTTTATAGTAGAGGATTTAACATTTAAATATCCAAAGAATAAAGAAAACACAATAAAGGGTATTACTTTCGAAATTAGAAAAGGAGAAATTTTTGGACTTTTAGGCCCAAGTGGTGTTGGAAAGAGTACAACACAAAAAATACTAACTAAGCTTTTAGATAATTATCAAGGAAAAGTTTTGTATAATAACAAAGATTTAAAGTCTTATGGAAAAGAGTTTTATGAAGAAATTGGTGTAGGTTTTGAAATGCCAGTTCATTTTTCTAAACTTACAGCTTATGAAAACCTAAACTTTTTTAAAATGCTTTATAAATCACATAGCGATATAGATATGCTTTTGAAAATGGTAGGACTTTACGAAGATAAAGACAAAAAAGTTGGAGAATTTTCAAAAGGAATGAAAGCTAGATTAAACTTTGTAAGAGCTCTTATAAATAATCCTAAGATTTTATTTTTAGATGAACCTACGAATGGATTAGATCCTAAAAATGCAAGGATAGTAAAAGATATGATAAAAGATTTTAAAAACAGTGGAGGAACTGTTATACTTACTACACATTTAATGAATGATGTAGATGAGCTTTGTGATAAAGTAGCATTTATGGCTGATGGGAAAATAGCAGAGATAGATACCCCTAAAAATTTAAAGTTAAAATATGGTCAGAGAAAATTGGATATAGAATATATACAATCTAATGAATTGATAAAAAGAGTGTTTAGCCTTGATAATTTGGGGAAAAACGAAGAATTTATAAATATAATAAAACATAATGAGATAGTCACAATACACAGCAGAGAAACTACTTTAGATGATATATTTATAAAAATAACAGGAGTTGAGAAAAATGAATAACTTGATAATATTATTCAAAGGCGAGATATATAGAATGAAAAGATATAATATTCTTACCGCTAGTGTCTTGGTTTCGTTGATTTGGATAGGATTTTTACATTTTACAAAAGTTGAAAATGTAAGTAATATATTTCCCCTTTTTATCTATTTAGATGTAACATCTATGAGTATTCTAATGATTGGTGTTACAATGTTTTTTGAAAAACAGGAAGGAACATTAAAAAGTTTATTGGTTTGTCCTATAAATAAGGTTGAATATATACTAGCAAAATCTTTTGCAAATATTTCTTCAAATATAATAACCTTATTTGTTTTATATTCATATTGCAAACTATTTAAAGAAATAGATATTAATATAGGTAGTTTATTAGTATCAATTATACTTATTAGTTTTTTACACTCATTAATAGGGTTTATCTTAACTTATTACAGTAAAGATTTTACTCAACTTTTAGTAGGAATGATGAAATATGCTTTTATATTTATGATTCCAGTACTTCTTGAAGAAGTAGGTCTAATTAAGGGTGAGGTAATAAAGAAAATTTTATATATTATTCCAACAAAGGCAGCTATGGTTTTGTTAAAAGCTTCGAGTGGTTTATCTGAAAGTTTTGAAGTAGTCATATCTTATATATATTTGATTGTAGTAGGAGCTATTTTGTATATGATAGTTTTGAAAAAATTTGATGAATTTTCTATAAAGGAAAGTGGTGTTTAACATGTACCTAAATTTTATAAAGAGTGAATTTAAAAAATATATGAGGGATCCTTTAATGACATTTATGCTTTTTTATCCAATTGTATTTGGTTTAATAGGAAGATATTTTCTTCCGTGGACTTTAGAAAATAGAGGTTTAAATATAAATATTTATGCAGACTTAATAATTGTTATATTAACACTTTTCATTCCTGAAATTTATGGAGCCTTAGTAGGTTTTTCTATACTAGACGATAGAGATGATAATATTTTAATGTCAGTAAAAGTTACCCCACTCAATATCCATAGATTTTTAGCGTTTAGGTTAGTAATAGTATTTATCTTAAGTTTTTTAGGATGTATTTATGTTATGAAATTTTCTGACATAGGCAATTTAATTTTTAAAGACATAGTTTATATATCGTTTTTAGCTTCACTATCAGCTCCTATGATAGGGCTTTTGATAAATTTATTTTCTAAAAACAAGATTGAAGGGTTTGCTGTAATGAAAGGGTTAGGAACACTAATAGTTTTTCCTATTATATCGTTATTTTTTATAGATAAAAGAGAATTGTTTTTTTCTTTTGTTCCAGCATTTTATCCGGCAAAGGCTATAAGTAGTATAATAAGAGGAGATGGATCGTTATATTTAACATATAATCAGTATTATTTTATAGGTCTTGTGTATGTTATACTATTAAATATAATCGTATATAAATTATTTATACAAAAGCTAAAAGTGTAATAAACATAAAGATTAAGTAAAGAGGTGATTTTTTGAGCGACAAATCTTTTGAAAAAAGAGATGAACTAATAAAGGTAGCTATAGATGAGTTTGGGGAAAATGGGTATGATAAAGCCTCTTTAAATAATATATTAAAAAAAGCTAACATAAGTAAGGGTACTTTCTATTACCACTTTAAGAATAAAGAAGAATTATATATTTATTTAGTTGAGATGTTAATACAAGAAAAAAAGAAATTTTTTATAGAAAATGTGGATGCTAATGTTTTTGCAAAGGATATATTTACGATATTTATAGAACTAGGAAAAGCAGGTATAAAGTTTGCTAAAGAAAATCCAAGCATAAGCAAATTTTCAGAAAGTTTTATTAGAGAAAAAGGAAACAGTATATATAACAAGGTCACAAAAAGGTTTAATTTTCAAAATGATGACTACATGAATGCTCTAATAGAAGCTTCTTATGAAAGAGGGGAGATTAGAGATGATCTTCCAAAGGAATTTGTCAAAAATGTAATTTCTTATTTATTTACTAATATAACAGAAATAGTAAAGTTAGAAAAAATAACTGATTATGAAGAGGCTATAAACAATTTGATAAAGTTTTTAAAAGATGGTCTTTCAAGTAGTTAGGGGGTGAATAGTTTGTTGACAGAGGGGAGTATATTTAAAGCACTTATAAAATTAGCTCTTCCTATAATGGGGACATCATTTCTTCAGATGGCATATAACATGACTGATATGATATGGATAGGCAAGATAGGAAGTAGACATGTTGCAGCTGTAGGTGCTGCAGGATTTTTTGTATGGTTTTCAATGGCTCTTATAATGATATCAAAAACAGGTACAGAAATTTTAGTAGCTCAAAGTGTAGGAAAAGAAGATATAGACTCTGCAAAAGGTTATACAAATACAGGGATACAACTTAATTTAGCCCTATCAATAACTTATAGTATCTTTATCATTTTATTTAGAAAACACCTTATAAGCTTTTTCAATATGGGTGATGATGGTGTTATACAAATGTCTATTAGTTACTTAACTATAATATCTATGGGAATGATATTTCATTTTATAAACCCTATTTTTACTGGTATTTTCAATGGATATGGAAATAGCAAAACACCATTTACTATAAATGCTATAGGGCTGGTTGTGAATATGATTTTAGATCCATTGCTTATATTTGGAGTAGGACCAATTCCTAGCTTAGGAGTTAAAGGAGCAGCTATTGCTACAATAACAGCACAGTTTATAGTTTCTATGGTATTTATATATAATATAAAAGGGAAAATGGTACTATTTGATGGATTTAATTTGCTAAAAAAAATAGATAAGGATAAGACGAAAAATATAGTAAAACTAGGATTTCCAGTAGCTCTTCAAAGTGGGCTATTTACAATATTTGCAATGCTTATAACTAGAATTATAGCTAATTGGGGTCCTGTACCTGTAGCAGTTCAAAAGGTTGGCTCTCAGATAGAAGCTATTTCATGGATGAGTGCAGGAGGTTTCTCTACTGCATTAAGTTCTTTTATCGGCCAGAATTATGGAGCTAAAAAGTGGGATAGAATTTACAAAGGTTACTTTGCAGCACTATCGATAGTTGGTACTATAGGATTACTTGCAACTGGACTTTTGATATTTGGAGCTAGAAGTATTTTTTCTATATTTATATCTGAACAAGAAGCCTTAAATTATGGAGTTGTATATCTCAAGATTTTAGGATTATCTCAATTTTTTATGTGTATAGAAATAACAACAGCGGGGGCATTCAATGGTCTTGGAAAAACAATACCTCCTTCAATTGTAAGTATAGTATTTACAGGTCTTCGAGTTCCGGCTGCATATATTTTATCATCTGAAAATCTATTGGGATTAGATGGTGTTTGGTGGAGCATTAGTATGAGTAGTGTATTTAAAGGTATTATACTTACGAGTTGGTTTATAATTTTCCTAAGTAAAACTAGCTGTTTTGATTATAAAGGTATTAAAAAAGAGATTTAACACATGTTAGATCTCTTTTTTTGTCTTAAATTCACAAACAATCTAAAACATGAATACTATATATTAGTTAATCAAAAGGAAAGGGGGATATTATGGATTTTATTGGTGAAAAGATAGCGAATAGAATGGGAGGAAAGGATTTTGATCCTTCAAAAAAAAGTTACAAGTTTATGAGTATAAAAAAGGCAAAAACTGATCTAAAAGAAAAATACCCTAACGCAGATATTATAGACTTAGGAGTTGGAGAACCAGATATACAGGCAGATTCACAAGTAGTAAATACATTATCACTAGAAGCAGGAAAAAAAGAAAATAGATGGTATGCAGATAATGGAATACAAGAATTTAAAGATGCTGCTGTTAAATATTTAGAGAATGTATATGGAATATCTAATTTAGATCCAAAAACAGAAGTTATGCATGGAATAGGGTCAAAATCTATATTATCGATGATTCCTCTTTGTTTTATAAATCCAGGAGATATAACATTAACTACAGTTCCTGGATATCCTGTTATAGCAAATCATACTAGATATTTAGGTGGATATGTATATAATTTGCCTTTATACAAAGAAAATAATTACTATCCTGACTTTACTAGTATTCCACAGGATATATTAAAAAAGGCTAAACTTTTATATATAAATTATCCAAATAACCCTACAGGACAAATTGCAAGTGAACAGTTTTATAAAGAAGTTATAGAATTTGCATACAAAAATGATATTCTTGTAGTATCAGATGCTTCGTATAGTGCATTAGTATTTGATAATAATAAACCTTTTAGTTTTTTCTGTATAGATGGAGCAAAGGAGGTAGGGGTAGAAATTTACTCACTATCTAAAGCTTTTAATATGACAGGCTGGCGACTTGCTTTTATAGTAGGAAACAAAAGGTTTATAGATGTATACGCAGATATGAAGTCAACTATTGATTCTGGTCAATTTATAGCTATACAAAAAGCAGGAATATGTGCATTAAACAATCCAGATATAACTAAAGAAAATTGTAAAAGATATTCAAGAAGACATGATTTATTAGTTGAGGCACTAAAAGAAGTAGGATTTAAGGTAGAAAAGCCAAAAGCAACTTTTTATTGTTATGCACCAATTCCAATAGGAACAAAATCAGGAGTTGTATTTAAAAACGCTCAAGATGCATCAAATTATATATTAAATAATGCATTTATATCTACAGTTCCGTGGGATGATGCAGGATCTTTTTTAAGATTTAGTGTAACTTTTGAGGCAGATAGTTATGAGGATGAAAAAAGAATAATAAATGAGGTGAAAAATAGATTATTAAAATTAGAGTTAGTATTTTAAATTTAACAATGAGGATTAATTCCCCACTGTTAAATTACCTCTAAATGCTTTCATACCTCCAACTACATTTTTCACTTTAAAACCTGCTTTACTTAAAGCTTTACAAGCAACTACGCTACTTCCGCCGATATAACATACAACAAGAATAGTTTTATCTTTATCAAGTTCTTGGATTTTAAATGGTAAAAGTTTCATAGGAATATTTATAGCTCCTTTTATATGACCTTGTCTGTAGGCGTCTTCATTTCTTATATCTATCAAAATAGCTCCATTTTGAAGCTCTTGTTCAATTTGATCTACAGATATATTTTCGATCTTATTATTAAAATTAAACATAGAAATACACTCCTTTCAAATTTAATATCTATATATTATAATTTTACAATATAAATGAGATATAGTCAACAAAAATACCTTAGTAATTACTAAGGTATTTTTTCATAACACATAGGGCATTATGCACTTTAATAGATTGTAAATCTTTCAAAGAAAGATTTTGTTTTATTAATACACTCCACTTTCAAATATTTCTTTAATTTCTTTAATATTGTTAGTTTTCCCTAAGGCTAGCATTAATTTAATTCTGGCTTTTTGCCCAGGAAGATCATTTCCTAGAATACATCCAAGTTCTACTAAATTTCTGCCTGCACCTGCATATCCATAAGTATCTAAAACACGGCCAGAATGGCATCTAGAAGTTATAACAACAGGAATATTTTTTTCATTAGCATATTTTATTCCATCAAGCATCTTAGGAGGGATATTGCCTCGTCCCATTGCTTCGATTACAATTCCTTTAGCACCAGAATCAACAGAGAATTTTATAAATTTAGAATCCATTCCAATACCGGTTTTTATTAAGTCTACATTAGGTTCCACTTTATCTGTCTTAATACGCTTTTTGCAAGTTATATCTCTATGGAGTATTAAAACGTCGTTATCTACTATACCTAAAGGACCGTAAGATACAGATTTAAAAGTGTTTAATCTTAAAGTATCAGTTTTGGTAACTTCTGAAGCAGCATTAACTTCGTTGTTAAGAACAACCAATACACCTTTTGATCTAGCCTGATCCGATATAGCAGTACAAATTGCAGCAGCTAAATTACTAGGACCATCATAACCAAGTTCAGAACTACTTCTCATAGCTCCTGTTACAACTACTGGCTTGTTAGTATCTACGCATAGATCCAAAAAGAAAGCGGTTTCCTCAAGGCTATCAGTACCGTGAGTTATAACTATTCCATCTATATCTTCTCTTTTTGCAGTTTCATCAACCAATTTCTTAAGATCCATGATTCTTTCAGGAGTCATATGAGGGCCTGGTATTTCGTCAAAATCTATAATTTCAATATGTGCGAATTTATCTATATTTGTTACCATAGACATTATTTGTTCGCCAGAAAGTGTAGGTATAGCAGCTCCTAGTCTAGGGTCTACTGTCATAGATATAGTACCACCTGTAAATATTATAGCTACTTTCTTTTTCATAAAAACCCTCCTTAAAAAGCTATATATTTATATTATATATAACTTTTTAATTATTTTCAAAGAAAAAAAAACTGCCATATGTGGCAGGTTCGCATATAATATGCTTAAAAATCCGTTCAAAAGGGGTATTGGGAATAGAGATTTAATTGAGGTTACCAGGGGGATAACCACTAAACAAATTATAACAAAATCCGACATTTTTTGCAACACTAATTTTGTGAAAAATTTTGTAGAAAATAATTATTTAAATAAAGGAAAATATAATATAATATATCGTGTATACAATTTTAAGGAGGGAGCTTTTACAATGGATAGAGTACATAAAGTTATAGAAAATCTAAAAAAAAGAAAAATAAATGCAAAATTTTTCAAAGATAGACAAGAGTTGATAGATGAAATTATACGTGAGATAGATATACAAGATTTAGTAGCTATTGGTGGATCTATGACTATTGAGCAGTTGAATATATATGATAAATTATTAGATAGAGGAAATAATGTTTTGTGGCATTGGAAGGTTTCTAATGATGAAAAAATGAATGTGTTAAGAAAAGCTATATTTTCAGATGTATATCTAACAAGTACTAATGCATTAACTGAAGATGGAAAAATAGTAAATATAGATGGAGTTGGAAATAGAGTAGCTTCTATGTTTTTTGGACCTAAGAAGGTTATAATGGTATGTGGAATCAATAAAATATGCAAAGATTATGATGAGGCTATAAAAAGGATAAAAGAAATAGCCTGTCCACAAAATGCTAGAAGGCTTCAAAGAAATGTACCTTGCGCAAAATTAGATAAGTGTATGGATTGTACAAGCAGTGAAAGAATGTGTATGGTAACTAGTATAATACAGATGTGTCCTCCTTTAATAGATTTTAAAGTATATATACTAAATGAAGAAATAGGGTATTAACTTTACATATAAAGCCGAATAATATAATATGTTATTTGGTTTGAATAAATTTTTAGTAGGTGATACTTATGGAAATATATTTAGATAATAGTGCAACAACAAAACCATATGATGAGGTTGTAGAAAAGATAGTATATGCCTTAACAAAAGAATATGCAAATCCATCTTCTATACACAGAAAGGGAGTAATTGTAGAAAAACAAATAAAAAATATAAGAAAAGATATAGCTAAAGCCTTGGGTGTAAAAGAAAAAGAAATAATATTTACATCAGGTGGTACTGAAGCTAACAATATGGCTATAAGAGGTATTGCATATGCAAATAAAAAAAGAGGAAACCATATAATAACTACTCAAATAGAACATCCATCATCACTAAATACATTTAAGGATTTAGAAAATGAAGGCTTTGAGATTACATACCTAGATGCAGATAAAAAAGGGGTTATAGACTTTGAACAGTTAAAAAATAGCATAAAGGAAAATACTATCCTCATAAGTGTTATGCATGTAAATAATGAGGTAGGAAGTATTCAGCCTATAGATAAAATAGGGCGATATCTGAAAAACTTAAAAAATAAGATTTATTTTCATGTCGATGCTATTCAGTCGTTTGGAAAAATAGATTTTAAGGTTTCTAAATATAATATAGATTTATTATCAGTAAGCGGACATAAGATACATGGACCGAAAGGAATAGGGTTTATATATATAAACGAAAAAACAAAAATAAAGCCTATTCTAACAGGTGGTGGACAAGAATATGATTTAAGATCCGGAACAGAGAATGTTCCAGGAATATTTGGCCTTTCAGAGGCAGTTAGAATAACTACTTTGAATTTAGAAAACAACATACAAAAAATGAAGAGCTTAAGAAAATTATTGCTTGATGAAATAACAAGCAATATAGACAATATAAAAATAAATTCTCCTGAAGATGGGGTTTGTCATATATTAAATGTTTCGTTCATCGGAACAAAAGGAGAGATATTACTTCATTATTTAGAAGAAGATAATATATATGTATCAACAGGTTCAGCTTGTTCATCTAAGAAAAAGGCAAGTCATGTTTTGACAGCTATGGGGCTTAGTAAAGATGAAATAGAAGGAGCAATAAGATTTAGCTTATCTTGTATGAATACAGAAGAAGAAATAAAAGTTGCTGTACAAAAACTAAAGATAAGAGTAGAAGAAATAAGAAAAATAATAAGTAAGAGGTGATATTTTGTATAATATAGTTATTGCAAGATATGGGGAAATAGGAGTAAAGGGTAAAAATAGATATGTATTTGAAAATAGACTAATAAAAAACATAAAAAATAATCTAAAAGAATTCACAAAACTAAGGGTATATAAGGACCAGGCAAGAATATATATAGATATAGAAGATAATGATTATGAAGAAATCATACAACAAGTAAAGAAAGTGTTTGGAGTAGTATCTGTAAGTCCTGCAACAAAATTAGAAGCAGATTATGACTTATTAAAAAAATCTTGTCTTGAAATGGCAACAGAAAAAGTAGAATTTGAAGGAGCAAAAACTTTTAAAGTAGAATCAAAGAGAACAGACAAAAGATTTAAATTAACATCTCCTCAGATGAGCCAAGATATAGGAGGATATATTTTATCAAATCTAGGAGATAAACTAAAGGTTGATGTAAATAATCCAGATTTTGTAGTATATGCTGAAATGAGAGAAGAAAATGCTATATGCTATGTAGATAAGTTTCAAGGTTATGGAGGATTACCAATAGGAACTAATGGCAAAGCTATGGTATTACTTTCTGGAGGAATAGATAGTCCAGTAGCTGCTTGGCTTGTTGCTAAAAGAGGGGTAGAAATAGAAGCTGTACATTTCCATAGTTATCCTTTTACAAGTGAAAGATCTAAAGAAAAGGTAAAAGATTTAGCAAGAGTATTAGCAAGATATTGTGGGAAGGTAACTATGCATTCTGTAAATTTACTTCCAATTCAAAAGAATATAAATCAAAATTGTCCACAAGAAGAAATGACTATTTTATCTAGAAGGTTTATGATGAGAATTGCTCAAAAGATAGCAAAAGAGAGAAATTGCACAGCTTTAATAACAGGAGAGAGTATAGGTCAGGTAGCATCTCAGACTTTAGAAAGCTTAAATGTTACTAATGCAGTAGTAGATATACCTGTATTTAGACCATGTATAGCTATGGATAAAACAGATATAGTATCTTTAGCTAAGGATATAGGAACATTTGAAATTTCTATAATTCCTGAAGAAGACTGTTGTACAGTATTTTTACCTAAAAATCCAGTAATTAGACCTAAATTAGAAAAAATAGTTGGATCAGAATTAAAATTAGACGTTGAAAGTTTAATAAATGAGGCTATAGAAAATATGGAAAGTGAAAGGATTGAGCCTTAGTGAAAAAATTTATTTCAAGGTGGATAATATCAGCCTTAAGTATATATTTTACTAGCAAGATATTAGGATTTGTGTATGTAGCTGATTTTTCAACAACCTTAGTAGCATCATTTATACTAGGGATTATAAATACATTTATTAAACCGATAATATTTTTCCTTACTATTCCAATAAATTTTCTAACCTTAGGGTTATTCAGTTTTATAATAAATGGATTTATGCTTTACATGGCATCTATAATAGTTGAAGGATTTGATGTTTATGGAATTTTAGGTGCTGTGATAGCATCTATTGTATTGAGTTTATTTAATATGATATTTGTGAATTTATTTGATCTAAAATAGCAAAAAAGAAAGCATTAACATGCTTTCTTTTTTGCTATTAATCCATGTTTTTCAAATATTTTTCTTGCTTTTAACACATCCTCATCAGTAGCTTGTCGGATGCCCTTAAGTGGGTATTCAATTCCTAACTGTTCCCACTTAAAGGATCCTGCAGTATGATAAGGGAGGATTTCAATATTTTCAATATTATTAAGAGAAGATAAAAATTTTGCCAGTTCTTCAAGATGCTCTGGACTATCTGTTATTCCAGGCACTAAAACATATCTAATCCATACAGGGATATTTCTATTAGATAAATGTTTTGCTAAGTTTAAAGTTTTGTCATTGGATACTCCAGTAAGATCTTTACAAATCTTGTTATCTATATGTTTTATATCTAAAAGAACAAGATCAGTATAATCTAAAATAGGGTCAATAACATCTATGTTTACAAATCCTGAGGTGTCTATGGCTGTATGAATATCATTAGCTTTAGCTCTTTTAAGAAGTTCTTTTACAAAATCAGGCTGAAGCATAGGTTCTCCACCAGATACAGTAATTCCGCCACCGGAAGACTTAATAAATGGAAGATATTTTTTTATATCATCTATAAGATATGATACAGTATATTCACTTCCACCATTTACATCCCATGTATCTCTATTATGACAATACTTACATCTTAAAGGGCATCCTTGTAAGAATATTACATACCTTATTCCAGGGCCATCTACTGTACCGAATGTTTCAATTGAATGAACCTTTCCTAATATTTCCATAGAATCACCTCGCTTAATATATTTTAAAAATCAATTATATTTTACCATGGAATGTTCTATTTATTACATCTAGTTGTTGTTCTTTAGTAAGTTTTATAAAGTTAACAGCATATCCAGAAACACGTATTGTAAGTTGAGGATAAAGTTCAGGACGCTCCATTGCATCAATTAAAGTTTCTTTATCTAAAACATTTACATTTATATGATGTCCCATTTGAATAAAGTATCCATCAAGCAAAGATGTAAGGTTATTAATTCTTTCTTCCATCGATTTACCTAAAGAGCTTGGTACAACTGTAAATGTATAAGATATACCGTCTTGAGAGTGTTCGTATGGAAGTTTAGCAACTGAAGACATAGAAGCTAAGCAGCCTTTTGTATCTCTTCCGTGCATTGGGTTAGCACCAGGAGCAAATGGTTCGCCAGCTTTTCTTCCGTCAGGAGTATTTCCAGTTTTCTTACCATAAACAACATTTGAAGTTATTGTAAGAACAGATTGAGTCGGTATAGAGTTTCTATAAGTTTTATTTTTTCTTATTTTATTCATGAATAATTCAACTAGGTCAGTTGCTATTTTATCAACAGCTTCATCGTTATTTCCAAACTTAGGATAATCTCCCTCTATTTCAAAGTCTACAACCATTCCATCTTCATCTCTTATAGTTTTAACTTTAGCATATTTTATAGCAGATAAAGAGTCTGCACATACAGAAAGTCCAGCCATACCACAAGCTAATGTTCTAACTACATCTCTATCATGTAAAGCCATTTGGATTTTTTCATAGCAATATTTATCATGCATATAGTGTATAACGTTTAGAGTATTTACGTAAAGACTAGCAAGCCATTCAAGGCATTGATCAAATCTTTCCATTACTTCATCATAATCTAAATACTCAGATGTAATAGGAGCAAATTTAGGACCAACTTGCATCTTAGTTTTTTCATCTTTACCACCATTTATAGCGTAAAGAAGTGCTTTAGGTAGATTACATCTAGCACCAAAGAATTGCATTTGCTTACCGATTTTCATTGCAGATACACAGCAAGCTATTCCGTAATCATCTCCCCAGTATGGTTTCATAAGATCATCATTTTCATATTGAATAGAACTTGTATCTATTGAAACCTTAGCACAGAACTTTTTAAAGTTTTCTGGTAGATGAACAGACCAAAGAACAGTTAAGTTTGGTTCTGGAGCAGGGCCTAAGTTGTATAGTGTATTAAGTATTCTAAATGAGTTTTTAGTAACTAAAGATCTTCCATCTAAAGTCATACCGCCTATACATTCAGTTACCCAAGTAGGATCTCCAGAGAAAAGCTCGTTGTATTCAGGAGTTCTTAAAAATCTAACCATTCTAAGTTTCATAACAAAGTGATCCATAAGTTCTTGAGCTTGCTCTTCAGTTAAAGTTCCATTTTTTAAATCTCTTTCAATATATATATCAAGGAAAGTAGATACTCTACCTAAGCTCATAGCAGCTCCGTTTTGTTCTTTTACTGCTGCAAGGTAAGCAAAATAAGTCCATTGTATAGCTTCGTGAGCATTAGTAGCTGGCTTAGATATATCATATCCATAAGATAAAGCCATTTCTTTTAATTCATGTAAAGCTTTTATTTGATCAGCTAACTCTTCTCTTAGTCTGATAGTATCTTCATCCATTACATTTAGTTCTAAAGATTTAAGTTGATCGTGTTTATCTTCTATTAATCTATCAACCCCGTAAAGAGCAACTCTTCTATAATCTCCTATTATTCTTCCTCTACCATAAGCATCAGGAAGACCAGTTATTATTCCAGATTTTCTAGCAGCTCTCATCTCAGGAGTATATACATCAAAAACACCTTCGTTGTGAGTTTTTCTATATTTTGTAAATATTTCACTAATAGAAGGATCAAGATCATACCCATAAGCTTCACAAGATGTTTCAACCATTCTTATTCCACCAAAAGGCATGATAGCTCTTTTAAGAGGAGCATCAGTTTGAAGACCAACTATTTTTTCTAAATCTTTATCTATATAACCAGGTTTATGTGAAGTTATACCTGAAATAATTTTTGTATCTACATCAAGAGTTCCACCATTAGAAACTTCTTTCTTCATTAAATTGGAAACATTATCCCAAAGTTTTTTAGTATTGTCAGTAGGGCCACAAAGGAAAGAGTCATCGCCAGTATATTCAGTGTAGTTAGATAATATAAAGTCTCTAACGTCTATTTCCTTAGTCCACTTACCAAGTTTAAAATTTTCCCAAGCTTTCATATTTAAACCTCCTTTTGTAATATTGTATACAATATATTATATGTATATATTAACATAAAATTTACGCATATTGTATACAATATTACAAAATGTTACAAAAAATTAATATTTTAAATGCGTTATATATTAAATACAAAATAAAAACATTGTAAAAATAAAAGTATAAGGATATAATGGTAGTTACGAGTTTATGAAAGGAAAGTGAAAAACAATTATGGAAAAAATGAGGTTTGAAGATTTAAATTTATCTAATGAGATTTTAAGAGCTATTGCAGATATGGGATTTGAGGAACCATCTCCTATACAGGCACAGGCTATTCCATATATATTGAAAGGAGAAGATGTTATAGGTCAAGCTCAGACAGGAACAGGTAAAACAGCATCATTTGGAATACCTATATTAGAGATGGTAAATCCAAATGAAAATTCTCTCCAAGCGTTAGTATTATGTCCTACTAGAGAGCTTGCAATTCAGGTTTCAGAAGAACTAAGAAAACTTTCAAAATATAAGCATTCAGTTAAGATTTTACCTATATATGGTGGACAACCAATAGAAAGACAAATAAAAGCATTGAAAAAAGGAATTCAAATAGTAATAGGAACTCCAGGACGTGTTATAGACCATATAAATAGAAGAACGCTAAAAATGGAAAATGTTAAGATGGTAATACTAGATGAAGCTGACGAAATGTTGGATATGGGATTTAGAGAAGATATAGAATCTATACTAGAAAAAACTTCAAAAGAAAGGCAGACTATTTTCTTTTCTGCAACTATGCCTAAAGAAATATTAGATCTTACTAAAAAATATCAAAATAATCCACAGCTTGTAAAAGTGGTAAGAAAAGAATTAACTGTACCTAACATAGAGCAATTTTATTTAGAGGTTAAAGAAAAGTCTAAATTAGAAGTTTTATCAAGATTGATAGATATGTACAATCCTAAATTATCAGTAGTATTTTGCAATACTAAAAAAAGAGTTGATGAACTAGTTGGCAATTTACAAGCTCGAGGATATTTTGCTGATGGGCTCCACGGAGATATGAAACAGGCTCAAAGAGATAATGTTATGGCTAAATTTAGAAATGTAACAGTAGAAATATTAGTAGCAACTGATGTTGCTGCAAGAGGGTTAGATATAGATGATGTTGAAGCTGTATTCAACTACGATATGCCTCAAGACGAAGAATATTATGTTCATAGAATAGGAAGAACAGGAAGAGCGGGAAAAACAGGAAGAGCATTTACTTTTGTAGTTGGAAGAGAAATATACAAATTAAAGGATATACAAAGATATACTAAAACTAAAGTTAAATTGCATCAAATACCTTCAATTAGTGATATAGAGGAAATAAAAACTAATTTATTCCTAGATAAAGTTAGATCTGTTTTAGAAGAAGGACATTTAGGAAAATATATATCATGGATAGAAAAGCTTACAGAAGAAGAATATACATCACTAGATGTAGCTGCTGCACTTTTAAAAATTTCAATGGGTGAAAGTTTAAATAAAGAAGATATAAGTATAGAAGAAGAGTTTGAGGATACTGGAGCAGAGCCAGGAATGGTAAGACTTTTTATAAATGTAGGTAAAAAGCAAAAAATATCAGCAAGGGATATAGTAGGAACTATTGCAGGAGAAACTGGAATTGCTGGAAAATTAATTGGAGCAATAGATATTTATGATAAATATACATTTGTTGAGGTTCCTAGAGAGCATGCAAAAGACGTTTTGACAATAATGAAAAACAATAAAATAAAAGGAAATAAAATAAATATAGAACCTGCGAATAAGAAAAGGTAAGAACAATAAAAAACACTCATATGAGTGTTTTTTATCAACTAAAATAAATCAGAAAATTCAAAAAACATTTACAATAAATAATTTAAATAATAAAATTTATATTAACGAGTAAAATGTATAAGGGGGGATAGTTTATGAGAAAAATTTTAGTAACGGGAGCATTGGGCCAGGTAGGATCAGAATTAATTGGTTATTTAAGAAATATTTATGGTGAGAGTAATGTAATTGCTAGTGATATTCATAAAAAAGGGAAAGAGAGCATAATTGAAGGAGGTCCTTTTGAATTATTAGATGTTTTAGATGCAAAAAAAGCATCGGAAATAGTAAAAAAGTACAATGTAGATACTATTATTCATTTAGCAGCGATATTATCTGCAGTTGGAGAAAAAGATCCTGTATTAGCTTGGGATATAAATATGAATGGACTTTATAATATGTTAGAAATCTCAAGAGAAAAAAACCTTTCACTTTTTACTCCAAGTTCAATAGCAGCATTTGGACCTAATACTCCAGCAGATAATACTCCGCAGGATACAATACAAAGACCAACGACTATGTATGGAGTAACAAAAGTTGCAGGGGAGCTTCTTTGTGATTATTATTTCAAAAAGTATGGAGTAGATACTAGAGGAGTTCGATTCCCAGGGCTTATTTCTTATGAAGCATTACCAGGTGGTGGAACTACAGATTATGCAGTACACATATATTATGATGCTATAGAAAAAGGAAAATATAAATGTTATATAGATAAAGGGACATATATGGATATGATGTATATGCCAGATGCACTAAATGCTATAACTACTCTCTTAGAAGCAGATTCATCAAAGTTAATACATAGAAATGCATTTAATATAACAGCTATGAGCTTTGCTCCAGAAGATATAGCAAATGAAATCAAAAATCATATACCAGATTTTGAAATAGAGTATGAAATAGATCCTGTAAGGCAGTCAATTGCACAGTCTTGGCCAAATTCTTTAGATGATACAGCTGCAAGAGATGAGTGGGGATGGAATCCTAAGTATGATTTGTCATCTATGACAAAAGATATGCTTGAAAAATTGAGATTAAAACTTAAAAAATGATACAAAGACCCAAGGTAAAACCTTGGGTCTTTGTAGTAGAATTAGTTGCCCTTTGTGCATATATATTTAGTATGAGCATAAAGGGGGGAAATATTAGTGAAAATAAATATAATAACAGATAATTCATCAGAAGGACAAGAGATAATGGATATTATCTATAATTTAGATATAAAAGATAATATAAATAATAAGTTTACTATAAGATGGGGAAATTTTGTATCTGAAGAATGTGAAGGGATAGAGTTTAATAGTAAACAGTCTATAAAAAATTCATTGGATAAAGAAAATGTAATTCTTACATTAAGAAGAAATAAAATACGATCACCTAGGAGAATAAAACCTTCTATAAAAACAGACTTTCCTATAATAGGCAGAAAATACACACATAAAAACGGAACAGATATAAAGATAATAGATAGTTTTAATGAGTATAAAAAAAGTGATAGCGATTATTATATACAATATATAAAAGTTACTCAAGAATATAGAGTTCATGTTATGGATCTTGAAGTTTTTTTTATAGAAGAAAAATATAAAGAAGATTATATAGAAGGTGAAGAAATTACAATAAGAACAAAAGCATTTGGATGGAATTTAAGAAAGGTAAACTTAGAAGATAAAGATGATAAAGAAAAAGAAGAAATATTTAATATATCAATAAAGGCAATACACGCATTAGGACTTGACTATGGGGTAGTTAATATAGGAAAAGACATAAATGGAAAATATCTAGTTCTAGATGTAGATCCTACTTGCAAGTACATGGATGAAGAATGTAAAAATGCATATGTAGATAAACTAATACAAACAATTTTAAAGTATGACAAACTAGTTGATGAAAAAAAAGAAGTAACAATAGGAGCTGATCCTGAATGTTTAATAAAAGATAAGTTTACAGGAGAACTTATAGTAGCATCAGAATTGTTTAAAGAAAGTGGATACTTTGGACTAGATGATAGAAGTTTAGAAGCTCAGAAAAAATATTTTCCTATAATGGAAATAAGACCTGATTATTCAATAAATCCACTTAAAGTGTTTGAATCCATAGAACAAATATTAATTAGTATGTACAAACATATACACTACAAGAATGTAGGAATATATTCAGGAAGTATGCCTATATACAATTATTGGATAGGAGGACACATTCATTTTGGAATAAAACCAAATTCAAAATTGATAAAAGCCCTTGATAATTACTTAGCACTTTTAGTTATGATGATAGAAAACCCATATACAGCAAGACAAAGAAAAACAAAGTACGGAATGCTAGGAAATTATAGATTGAAATATCATGGAGGATTTGAGTATTGTAGCATAAGTAGCTGGCTTGTAAGTCCAGAGCTTGCAAAGGCAGTTTTGTGTTTAGCAAAAGTTATATCCCAGGAGTATTTAAATTTAAATAAGATCTTTCTTTCAACTTATTCAGATATAAGAGCTTATTATCTAGTAAATAAAGATTATTTCAAAGATAAAATAAAAACAATAATAGAGGATATAAAAAGTACTAAAACTTTTCTTAAATATAAAGATCAAATACAACCTCTTTTTCAAAAAGCTCTTTTAAGTGAATCTTGGAACGAACAAGTAGATATAAAAGATACTTGGAACTTAGGATCATCAGATAAAGAATATAAATTTTCTTTAAAGTGTTTTATGCCTAAGGAAAAAAGGAAAGAATTTAACTTAAAAATAAAGGATAAAATAGAGATTTTAATAAAAGATAAAAAATACAAAATAGAAATACTACCTAAAGATGATGTTTCACAAGAAAAAAATGGATATGTGAGCTTTTCAAAAGATATATGTGATGAGCTTGGAATAAAAACTAGTGATGAAGTTCAGATTTGGTTTGATGAAAATGAAAGAAGTTTCAAAATAGGACCGATTTTAGGTATATTCGCATATATAATAAATCATGAATTTGGCCCATTTGGATTTCAAAGTTATTATTTTAGAAAATTAATGAAACTAGGTAAAAATAAAGGAATGATAGTGTATGTGTTTACTATATGGGATATAAATTGGGAAAATAAGACAATAAAAGGATATGTATATGATTTTGATGAAGAAAAATGGATAGAAAGATATTTTTGTATACCACATGTAATCTACGATAGAGGAGATTTTGTAAGTGAAAAAAATTATGGGCAACTAGCCTTAGATTATATAAACAATATAAAAGAAAATAATATAAAACTTGTAAACAGTATGGAATGTATAAATTTAACTAATGATAAATTAAAAACCTATGAATTCTTGAAGAAAAATTATTATCTAGAAGAATTTTTACCAGAAACATCACAGTACAATAATAAAACTTTGTATGATTTTGTGCATAGATATAAAAAAGTATATATAAAATTAAGAGATGGAAGCAGGAGTAAAGGAATCTTTTCGATAGAAAAAATAAATGATGACGTATATCTTATAACTCATAAAAATTTATATGGATACAATATAAAAATAACATTAGATAAGGATAACTTATCTAGATATATAGAAAATAAAATAAAAGAATTTGAATGTAGCGTAGATGATTATATAATACAGCAAGGATTAGTATTTGCAAAATATGATAATAAAAATTTTGAAATACGTGTAGTAATGCAAAAAAATAGTAAAGGTATATGGCTTAGAACTTGTATGGTGGGTAGAGTAGCTATAAATAATGATAAGTTTTTGGATTCTTGGGATGAAAAAAATATAAGATCATCAAAGATACTTAAAGAGTGTTTCAAAGAAAATGAGGATATAGTTAAAGATAAAATGATAAAAATTTCAAAGTATGTCGTAGATTTAATAGATAATGAGAATATTATTGCAGGAGAGGTAGCTATAGATTTTGGAATCGATGAAAACTTAAATGTATATATAATAGAACTGAATTCAAAACCAGATAACTTACTAGCTTCTATAGGAGCTTATAAAAGAAGAAATATAGCTATAAATAGGATACTAGAGTATTCCAAGTTTTTGGTTCAAAAAACTAACTCATGGAGTTAGTTTTTTGTCGTAAATTGAAAGAAAATTTATACATATTCTACAAAAATAGTGATTCTTTTTCAAAGGATATATAGTTTTTTTATAGAAAATCTATAATTAAGCATAAAGTTCAGGGGTGATGATGGTGGATAGAAATTATACAGTAGATGGTAGAAATTTAATAGTAGAGTTACATGGAGAATTAGATCACCATGTAGCAGAAGAAATAAGAGAAGAAATTGATGCGGCTATTAATCAAAACTCTATAAAAAATGTAATATTCAATTTTAAGAACATAAACTTCATGGATTCGTCAGGAGTAGGGGTTGTAATAGGCAGATATAGGATAGTATCTAAATTAGGTGGAAAAGTAGCTATTACTAATTTAAATCCTCAAGTCAAAAGGATATTAGACTTGTCAGGAATGAATAAGATAATACAAATTTATGATACTTGTGAAGAAGCTATCAGCTCTTTATAAGGGGGTATATTTTATGAAGAATTTTGTACAAATGCAATTTGCAGCTAAATCAGAAAATGAATCCTTTGCAAGAGTTGTAGTAGCTTCGTTTGCTTCTCAACTAAATCCGACTATAGATGAAATTGCGGATATAAAAACAGCAGTATCTGAAGCTGTTACAAACTCTATAATTCATGGATATGATGAAGATGAGGAAAAAAAGGTGTATTTATCTTGTAAGATAGAAAATAATACAATAGAAATATGTATAGAAGATAAAGGAAATGGTATAGAAGATGTTGAAATGGCAAGGCAACCTTTATATACTTCAAAGCCTGAACTTGAAAGATCTGGGATGGGATTTACCGTAATGGAAACATTTATGGACGAAGTGTTAGTTTCATCTAAACAAGGAGAAGGTACTAAAGTAGTAATGAGAAAAACAATAAAATCAAATAAAAAACAGGATTAGAGGTAGTAATTATGGTTATGGCGGCTCAAAAAGAAGAGAAAAATGTTTTGCTTAGCCATGAAGAAACTATCGAGTTGATTAAAAGAGCGCAAAACGGCGATAATATGGCAAAGGAAATATTAACTGAAAGTAATTTAGGACTTGTTAGAAGTATAGTAAACAAGTTTTTGAATATAGGTTATGAAAGAGATGATTTGTTTCAGTTAGGATGCATAGGACTTATAAAAGCTATATATAAATTTAATGATGATTATAATGTGAAATTTTCAACATATGCTGTTCCAATGATTTTAGGTGAAATTAAAAGACATTTAAGAGATGACGGAATCATAAAGGTTTCAAGGTCTTTAAAGCAAATAAACTCCAAGGTAAAAGCACAAAGTGAAATTTTGTCTAAAAAGTTGGGAAGAGAGCCTACGATACAAGAGATATCTGATGTTTTAGGAGTTTCAAAAGAAGATATAGTAATGGCTCTTGAGTCTAATTCTTGTGTAGATTATTTGTATGATGTAATTCATGATGAAGGTGGGTCTCCTGTTTGTCTTATAGATAAAATAAGTCAAGACAAGCAAGAAAGTGATAATAAAATAGTAGATAATATATTATTAAAGGAAGTTTTAAATAAATTAGATAAAAGAGAAAGACAAATAATTATATTAAGATATTTTGAAGATAGGACTCAAAGTGAAATAGGAAAAATGCTAGGAATATCCCAAGTTCAAGTTTCAAGAATTGAAAAGAAAGTATTAGAAAAAATAAGAAAACTAATAGAGTAAAGGAGAAAAAGTATGGCAAATATTCATAATATGACTTTTCTAAAGGAAAAAATAGATACCCTCAAAGAAGAAGGTCTTTATAAAGAATTAGTAACTTTAGAAGGTCCAAATGAGTCTGAATGTATAATTAATGGAAAAAAGGTTATAAATCTTTCGTCTAATAACTACCTAGGGTTTGCAAATCATCCTAGATTAAAACAAGCAGCAATAGATGCTATAAATCTATATGGAGCAGGAGCAGGAGCCGTAAGACCTATTGTAGGAAATATGAAAATTCATGATGAGTTAGAACAAATACTTGCAAGATTCAAAAGAGAAGAAGCTGTATTGGTGTTTCAGTCAGGATTTAACTGTAACGCCGGAACTATTCAAGCTGTAACTGAAGAGGGAGATTTAATTATATCAGATGAATTAAATCATGCAAGTATAATAGATGGAGCAAGACTAAGTAAAGCTAAAAAAACTACTTTTAAGCATTCAGATATGGATGATCTAGAAAGAATATTAAAAGAAAATAAAGATAAGTATAAAAAAATGCTTATAATAACAGATGGAGTATTCTCTATGGATGGAGATATTGCAAAACTTCCAGAAATAGTAGAACTTGCAGAAAAATATAAAGCTATGACTTATGTAGATGATGCTCATGCAAGTGGAGTTTTAGGAGAAAACGGGAGAGGAACAGTTGATCATTTCGATTTACATGGAAGAGTAGATTTTACTATAGGAACACTATCTAAAGCTATAGGAGTAGTAGGAGGATATGTAGCAGGTAAAAAAGTTACTATAGAGTGGCTTATAAATAGGGGTAGACCATTTCTGTTTTCAACAGCACTTCCTCCTGCAGTAGTAGGAGCATGTATAGAGGCAATAAAAATGCTTATGGAAAGTAGTGAATATACAGATAGGCTATGGGAAAATGCAACATATTTTAAGAAAAATATAAAAGATTGTGGATTTGACATAGGACAAAGCCAAACACCTATAACACCTATAATAATTGGAGATGAATCTAAAACTAAAGATTTTTCTAAAAAGTTATTTGAAAAAGGTGTATTTGTAAGTCCAATAGTCTTTCCTACTGTACCAAAAGGAACAGGAAGGGTAAGATGTATGATTACAGCAGGACATAGTAAAGATCAGTTAGATAAAGCAGTTGATATAATAAGTCAAGTAGGCAAAGAAATGAAAGTTATATAAGGTTTGTGTATTTGAAAATAAACCAGTATCGGTTTATTTTCTTTTTTTTTGCAAATAATAAATACTAAAGAGAGGGGGTTTATTTAATGAAAGAAATATACTTAATTTCAAAGAAAAATTTACATTTTCCAAAAGATACAAAAGCAATATATTTAAAGGACATATTTGATATATTTCCAGAAAATTTAAGGCAAGGAATAGAAAATATAAAAATACAGGAATTTGAAGGTATAAACAGTGAATACTACATAATTTCTTTGGGAAAAATAATAAATAAGATAAAGGATAAAGATCCAAACATAAAGATAAACTTAATGGACAATAAAGATATAATGATAAATTTTAAAAGCGACAAAAAAGATAAGACTATTTTTATAAGAGTATTAATTGTATGTATTATTTTATTTTTAGGAGCATCAATGGCTATTATTAACTTTCACTCAGATGTAAATATGAGTCAATCACATAGAGTTTTATACAGATTAATCATGGGAAAGGAAGAAGGAAACTTAGCTTTTTTACAGATTCCATATTCTATAGGAATAGCTGTAGGAGTTGCAACATTTTATAATAAAATACTTCCTAGTTACTCAAAGAGTGAACCAAGTCCATTAGAACTTGAAGTAGAAACTTATAAAAGTGAAATAGAAAGCTACATAATAAATAAGTCTAACAACAAGGAGTGATAGTTTGAAAGAAGGATTACTTATATTAATGGGTTTTTCAGAAGGAATTGTAGTAGGATCTGGAGTTGTAGCTTTGTTAACTTTACTAGATATAATTCCACGGCTGTGTCAGATAACAAGAAGTTATAGCTATATAGGGCTATACCAAATAATCCTTATAGTATCAACTTTTTTAGGAAGTATGTTTTCATTGATGAATTATTCACTTAAATTAGGTATATATTTTTTAGTATTTTCAGGTTTTTCTTATGGAATATTTGTAGGAATGTTGGCATCAGCATTAGCAGAAGCAGTTGACGTTATACCTATAATAGGAAGGAGATTAAATATAGATAAATACATGAAATATATAATAATATCTTTGATACTTGGAAAATCTTTTGGGTCCATACTAAATTGGACAATATTTAAAATGGACTAGAGGTGATTTAAATGGATTATAAAAAATATGTAGATAAAAAATCTCCTAAACCTAATTACATTAAAAACTATACACTTGCATTTTTAGTAGGGGGACTAATATGCACTATAGGTCAACTCATACTAAATATGTTTATAAATTTTGGACTAGATAAACAAACAGCCTCAACAGCAACATCTATGTCTCTTATATTCTTAGGAGCATTTTTAACAGGATTAGGCGTCTACGATATAATAGGAAAATATGGTGGAGCTGGATCATCAATACCAATAACAGGATTTTCAAACTCTGTAGTTTCCCCTGCAATGGAATTTAAAAGAGAAGGGTATGTATTAGGTGTAGGAGGAAAAATGTTCACAATAGCAGGACCTGTACTTGTTTATGGTATAAGTAGTTCAGTTATAGTTGGAATTATATACTATTTTATAGGTAGATGATATATATATCGAAAGGAGAAAGACATATGGCAAACAAAAGATTAGGATCTCAGACAGTCCAACTTCAAAATGATGTTGTAATAATATCAACAGCTTCTATAGTAGGTCCTAAGGAAGGGAAGGGTCCATTGAGTGAGTATTTTGATAAGATACTACAAGATGATCTATTCGGAGAAAAAAGTTGGGAACTTGCAGAAAGCAAAATGATAAAAGAAGCTATGAAAATGGCAATAGCTAAGACTTCATATATGATGAACGATGTTGATTATATATTTTCAGGAGATCTATTAAATCAGCTTATGTCTACATCATTTGCAGTAAGGGACTTAAAAAGACCATTCTTTGGACTTTATGGAGCTTGCTCAACAATGAGTGAATCTTTAAGCTTAGCTTCTATGATTGTAGATGGAGGTTACTCTGATTTAGTATTAGCTGGAACTTCTAGTCATTTTTCAAGTGCTGAAAGACAATTTAGGTTTCCACTTGAAATGGGATATCAAAGACCTTTAACAGCTCAGTGGACTGTCACTGGAGCAGGATGTACAGTTTTATCATCTAAAGGAGAAGGCCCTAAAGTAAAAAGAATCACAACAGGAAAGGTTATAGATAAAGGGATAAAGGATCCAAACAATATGGGAGCTGCAATGGCACCAGCAGCAGTTGATACTATAAAGACTTATTTTGATGATACAAAAGATGATATAGATAGTTTTGATATTATAGCAACAGGAGATTTAGGAAAGCTTGGAATGGATATAGCTTTAGATTTAATTAAAAAAGAAGGATATGATATATCAAAGGTTTATACAGATTGTGGAGTAGAGATATTTGATCATGAAAAACAAGATACTCATTGTGGCGGAAGCGGATGCGGATGTTCAGCGGTTACATTTTGTGGATATATATATAATAAATTAATAAATAAAGAATTTAATAAGATTATGCTTGTTTCAACAGGAGCGTTATTATCTCCTACAAGTACACTTCAAAAGCAGAGCATACCGTCTGTTGCTCATGCTGTAGTAATACAAAACTATTAGGAGGTAAAGTATGGAATATATATGGGCTTTTGTAATCGGTGGTTTGATATGTCTAATAGGACAGATACTTATGGATTTTTTTAAAATCCCAGTTCCTTATATAATGGTTGCTTTCGTAACTAGTGGAGTTATTTTAACTGCACTTGGAATTTATGAGCCTATAGTTAAAATAGGCGGAGCAGGAGCAACTGTCCCACTACCAGGTTTTGGATATTCTCTTGCTAAAGGAGTTATGAAAGAAGTATCGCAAAAAGGTTTGTTAGGAGCTTTTACAGGTGGAACAGCTGCAACAGCAGGAGGTATAACAGCAGCTGTATTCTTTGGATATTTAATGTCCATTATATTTAATCCAAAAACTAAACCTTAGAAGGTGAGCTTATGAAGATACTTAGTGACATAAATGAAAATAAAAAGATACTAAAGTCTAGAATTCCTATAGATCAAAGTTTTGATGTTATAGGTAGAGAAATAAAAGTGGGAAATAAAGATTGTTATTTAGTCTTTATAGATGGATTTGCAAAAGATGACATAATGCTTTGGATATTAGAAACACTTCAGAGTATGGAAACTGTAGGTAATATAAATTTTATAAAAAAGCTTTTATCAAGAAAAATAGGATATATAGAGGTTGAAACATTTGATGACTTTGAAACTCTTGAAGATTCAGTCTTGTCAGGAGCAGTTGCTCTTATACTGGATAAAGAAAATGAAGGTCTGATAATAGATGCAAGGGAATATCCAGTAAGAGGACCTGAAGAACCAGATTTAGAAAAAGTTACAAGAGGTTCGAGAGATGGCCTTGTAGAAACTATAGTTTTTAATACGGCACTTATACGAAGAAGAATAAGAGATACAAACCTTGTGTTTGAAATGAAAAGTGTGGGAAAAAGATCTAAAACAGATGTTGTCGTAGGGTATATAAAAGATTTAGCAGATAATAAGCTAGTAGATGATATAAAGCAAAAATTAGACAGTGTAGATGTAGATTCACTTATTATGGCAGAGAAAACATTAGATGAGTTAATAATAAAGAAAAAATGGTATAATCCACTTCCTCAAGTCAAGTTTACAGAAAGACCAGATGTAGTCTCTGCTCATCTTTTAGAAGGACATGTAGCTATAATAGTAGATACATCTCCAAGTGTTATGTTACTTCCAGCTACATTATTTCATTTTACTCAGCATGCAGAAGACTATTATCAAAATCCTTTAGTAGGAACATATTTAAGATGGGTAAGATTTTTTGGTATATTACTTTCTTTTGTTTTGCTTCCGTTATGGCTTTTATTAGTTTATAACAAAAGTATTCTTCCGGAAAGTTTATCATTTTTAGGTCCAAAAGAAACAGGTGTAATCCCACTATTCCTTCAGTTTATAATATTAGAGTTAGGTATAGATCTTTTAAGGATAGCTTCAATTCATACTCCTAACTCATTGTCTACATCACTAGGTATAGTAGGGGGACTTATATTAAGTGAATTTGCAATAAAGGTTGGTTGGTTTGTACCAGAGACTGTACTGTACATGGCTATAGTATCCCTAGGAACTTTTGCAACTCCTAGTATAGAATTTTCTATGGCGATAAGAATTTTTAGGCTGTTTTTATTAATATGTACTGGATTATTCAAACTATATGGCTTTATAGTAGCTTTATCAATAGTTGGGATTATAATATTTAAAACTAAATCATTCAATAATAAAAGCTACCTATGGCCACTAATTCCTTTAGATATAAAATCTTTATCAAATGTACTGTTTAGAAAACCAATACCAGAGATAAAAAAACATAAATAGAGGGCAAGTGCCCTCTATTTAATTTACTATAACGTTACTTTCTTGTTTTTCTTCATTTTTTTTGTCATTTTCTTTTTTATCTTTATTTTTTTCTTTCTCATTCGGTTTTGTTTCTATAGAATCAGTAACTTCCTCATCTGAAGATTCATCTTGGTTATTATCAGGAAGCCATCTATCTATAATTTCATCAATTAGAGACTTTCTCTTGTTATCACTGTACTTAGTAGGCACCTGATATTTGTAATCATCAGGATATGGAGGACGAGTAACAGGAACAAGTCTTCTTATAAATACTCTAGTTATTATATTTTCCTCTGGAGTATTTTCTGTTATTAAAAGGTTATTTTCTTTGTCAACTTGAACTGCTACATGAGTATCGCAAATTGTAGTAGGTTCAGTTCCTCTTACGAATAGTTCTTTTTGTATAGTACCTCTTTCGTCATGAGAACAGATATCAGAAGGTAGTTTTCCTGATACTGTACAAATTGTTACTTCTACAATGTCTGAAGGTCTATTAAAACTTTTTCTTTCTAAATTAGAATGTACTCTAGACATTACCTTATTCCACAATCTTGCAGCCATTGGACTTCCTTGAGAAAGTCTTGTATTTTTATCACTACCAATCCATGTAGCACCAACATAGTAAGGAGTATACCCTACAAACCAAGCGTCATAATTATTAGTAGTAGTTCCTGTTTTACCAGCAACAGGCATGTTAGATAGTCTAGCACCTCTTCCTGTTCCTCTATTTACAACATCTGTAAGCATATCAGTTAAAAGATATGCAACTTGAGGAGTTGTTACAGTATGTTTTACAGGTTTATTTTCAAGTAAAACTTCTCCGCTAGCAGTTTCTACCCTTGTAAAAAATATAGGTTTTATATATGTTCCTTGATTTGCTATAGCTCCATATGCAGCGGTTAACTCTAGTGGAGATATACCTTTAGTCATACCACCTAAAGTTAAAGCAGCAAAGTTAGAATCATTTCTTTTATCAATTGTAGATATTCTAAGTTTTTCTAGATAGTCAATTATTAAGTTAACAGAATTTGACTCACTAGTTGATAGCACTTGAGCTAATCTAACAGTTCCAACGTTAGCAGAATCCTTTAAAAGTTCCCTTAAAGTTGTAAGACCTTTATATCTATTGTTGTAGTTTTTAGGCCACATTTCTCCTTTTTCATTAAAAATAGGGACTTCGTCAATAACTGTTCCAGGAGTATATCCTATATCTAATGCAGGTAGATAAACAGATATTGGTTTTATAGCAGATCCAGGTTGTCTTGGATTAATTGCTCTATTATATACTCTACTTCCAGTTATTTTTCTACCACCAACTATTCCTCTAACTTCACCAGTAGAGTGATCCATTATAACCATTGCAGATTGAGGTTGAATTATTCCATCTGCATCTCTAAATGACCCAGGGAAATTTTTATCATTTTCGTATTCTTCTTCTAAAATTTTTTGTATATTCATATCCATAGTAGAGTATATGCGTAATCCACCTCTAAGTAGAGTATCTCTAGCTTCATCTTCTGTATATCCAGCTTTTATTAGAGTGTCAATAACTTCATCTTTAACCATATCTGCAAAGTACGATGAAATAGTCTCATTTCTTCTAGTTCCAACTTTAATTTTAATTTCATAATCTTTAGCTTCTTTATACTCTTGCTCATTTATATAACCAAGTTCTAACATTTTTCTTAAAACGACTTCTTGTCTAGATTTAGATACAGGGTTAAAAACTGCTTTTCTTATAACCCAGTTTTCTTTAACAAGTTCATTGTATTGGGCAGGAGTTATCCTACCGTGAGATAAAAGTTTTTTGAATGCTTCTTTTTCTTTATCAGTAGCAGGTTCTGTGTTAGGAGTTTTAGGATACATTACAAATTGAACTTCTTTAAAATTTTCGCTACCATCAAATCTTTCAGTTATATAAGCTGAGTATCTTGAAGGAAAGCGTGTAATACCAGCTATAAGGGCAGATTCTGCTAAATTTAGTTCACTTACGTCTTTAGAAAAGTAAGTGTGAGCAGCAGCTTGAACTCCTACAGCACCTCTACCAAGTCCAGCAATATTAAGATAAGCTTCTAATATTTGATCTTTAGTTAAAGCCCTTTCAAGTTGTATTGCGTAATATGCATCTCTTATTTTTCTAGTGTAAGTTTTTTCATTAGTAAGATAAACGTTTTTGGCTAACTGCTGAGTTATAGTACTAGCACCGTGTTTACTTCCTGTTCGTAAGTTATGAATTGCAGCACCAAAAATTCTTCTTATATCAATTCCCCTGTGTTTATAAAATCTTTCGTCTTCTATAGCTATAAAAGCATTTTGAAGGTGTTTGGGTATTCTATCTAAGGTTACTATATCTCTATAGTCACTTCCATGGATAGTTTCTACTAAATTACCATCTTTATCAAATATAAAAGAGCTTGTATCTAGCATGCTATGAAGGCTATTAGGATCTATAGGCTTAGTAGTCTTTATAACTCCACCTACAATACCTAATCCTGCAGCTACTGTTGATAAAGATATTATAAAAAATACAATTATTAAAAGTCTTAATATGCTAAGTTTTTTCTTTTGATTGTCTTCATTTGATTTATTCTTACCATTTTTATTATTTCCATTATTCATCCTATCCCTCCTTTATTCTAAGGTATATTATAACATATAAAACTTGTAGATAACATTTTATTATCGTATATAAATTGTATAACTTGAAGAAAATAAATATATATGGTAAAATATACGAAAATTAGCTAAGTGTCAAGCCTCTCTAGTAAGTGAGGTTTTTATTTGTACATAGGAGAAAGTTTAAATTAATTTAAAAAGAGGTGTTTTTATGAAGGATATAAATGAACAATTGAAGATAATAAAAAAAGGTATAGCAGAGCTTATATCTGAAGAAGAATTAATTAAAAAACTAGAAAAATCTATAAAAGAAAACAAGCCATTAAGAGTAAAATTAGGTCTTGACCCATCAGCACCTGATATTCACCTAGGACATACTGTTGTATTAAGGAAATTAAAAGCATTTCAAGACTTAGGACATAAAGTTGTTATAATAATAGGGGATTATACAGGGATGATAGGAGATCCTACAGGGAAATCGGAAACTAGAAAGAGACTATCGCGTGATGAAGTTTTAGAAAATGCAAAGACTTACCAAGATCAAATATTTAAAATATTAGATAAAGAAAAAACAGAAGTAAGATTTAATGGAGAATGGTTTAGTGAAATGTCTTTTATGGAAGTTGGAGAGCTAGCTTCAAAGTATACAGTTGCTAGAATGCTTGAAAGAGATGATTTTAAGAAGAGATTTTCATCAAATCAATCAATATCTATACATGAATTTTTTTATCCTTTAATGCAAGGGTATGATTCTGTTGCTATACAATCTGATATAGAAATGGGTGGAACAGATCAAAAATTTAATATATTAATGGGAAGAAGTTTACAAAAAGAATATGGACAAGAATCTCAAGTTGCACTTTTAATGCCTATACTTGAAGGTACAGATGGTGTTAAAAAAATGAGTAAATCTCTTGGAAATTACATAGGAATTTACGAAGATCCTAAAGAAATGTATGGAAAGACAATGTCTATACCAGATGAACTTATTATAAGATATTTTGAACTTGTTACAGATATACATCCTGATGAAATAGAAAAAATGAAATATGATATGGAAAATGACAAGGTAAATCCAAGAGATTTGAAAATGAAATTAGCAAGGGAAATTGTTAAATTATATCACAATGAGCAAAAAGCAATGGAAGCTGAAGAACACTTTAAGTCACTTTTCCAGAAAAAGAGCATACCAGATGATATACCAGTATTTGAAGTAGATAAAGATATGATAGAAGATGGAATGTTTTTTGTACCTAAATTGGTTGCTCATATAGGTCTGTGTCCATCTACAAGTGAGGCAAGAAGACTTTTAAAACAGGGTGGAATAAAATTAAATGGTGAAAAGATAGAAAGTGAAAAGGTAAGTTTAACTGATGAAGATGTAATACAAGTTGGAAAAAGAAAATTTGCAAAAATAAAGGTAAAATAATCACATTTTTAAATTCCCCTCCATAATATAAAAATGGGGGGGTATTTTATTGAAAAGGCTAAAGTTTAAGAAAAAAAGAAATAATAAAAAAGTAGTACTGGCATCTATTACGATATCATTTGTTATTTTATTTATATATTTATTTTTTTATGTTGATAACAAAATAAAGCCAACGGTTCAAGCCATAGCGGAAGCTAGAGCTCAAGAAATGGCTACAAGATCCATAAATGATGCAGTAAAAGAAACGTTAAGAGAAAAAATAAATTATGATGAATTAATAAGCCTAAAAACAGATAATGAGGGAAATATTACGATGGTTCAAGCGAACACAATACTTATGAATAAAATAGCATCAGATGTTGCAAATGAAATACAGCAAAAGCTTAGGCAAATAAAGACTGCATCTGCATATATTCCGCTTGGAAATGCACTAAAGAGCCAAATATTATCACAATATGGTCCAAAAATAAAGGTTGATATGGTACCAGTTGGAATGGTTTATGTAGATTTTGGAACAGAATTTGAATCATCAGGTATAAATCAAACAAGACATAGAATATTTCTAATTATAAGAGCGAACATAAAAGTTATAGTTCCATTTACCTCATCTACTAAAGAAGTAGTAACTCAAATTCCTGTATGTGAGACAATAGTTGTTGGAAAAGTTCCTCATAACTACGTAAATATTCCAAGAGAAGGTTTGATAAATGTACTTCCAAATAGTGATGAATAAATTTAAAAGCTCCATTTAGGAGCTTTTAAATTTTAATATTCTAATAGCATTTAAAATACTTATTAAAGCTACTCCAACATCTGCAAATACAGCCTCCCACATTGTAGCAATTCCAAACGAGCCAAGTATAATAACTAAACCTTTCACTAAAAGAGATAAAGTAATATTCTGTATAACTATCTTTTTAGTAAATTTACTAATCTTTATAGCTTCGACTAGTTTATATAAAGAATTAGTCATAATAACTATATCGCTAGCTTCAATTGCAGAGTCAGATCCTAAAGCCCCCATACAAATTCCTACATCAGCTCTAGCAATTACAGGAGCATCATTTATTCCATCTCCTACGAATAATATTTTTTTATTGAGATTTTTAGAATAAAGCTGTTCTAATTTTTCAACCTTCTCGTGAGGAAGAAGATTTGCATAGAATTTATCTAATTCTAAAGTATCACAAATATATTTAGCAATATTTTCATTATCACCTGTTAGCATTATATTTTTAATTCCAAGCAATTTAAGATTATCAATAGTTTTTTTAGAGTCTTCCTTTAGTTTATCTGAGATTATAATATATCCGGCATATATATCGTTTATAGCTATATAAACTACAGTTCCTATTTTAGTTGTGCTTTCAAAACAGATATTATTTTCTTTCATTAATTTTTCATTACCTATTAAAATTTTATTTCCTTGTATAGAAGCTTTAATTCCATAGCCAGGAATTTCTTCGAAATTATCGATTAAGGAGGTATCTGTTTTTTTTCCATAATATTTAAGTATAGAAGTAGCAATAGGATGGTTAGAATAACTTTCTGCAACAGCTACATAGTCAAGTACAAAGTCTTTATCAAAACAATCATCTATTTTTACATCACAAACCTCAAATACACCTTCTGTTAAAGTACCTGTTTTGTCAAAAACAGCTATATCAATATCCGTTAATGCCTCAAGATAATTTGATCCCTTTATTAAAATTCCATTAGCAGATGCTGCTCCTATACCACCAAAAAATCCAAGGGGTATAGATATCACTAATGCACAAGGACAAGATACTACTAAAAATACCAATGCTCTATAGATCCATTTATCAAAATTTCCAATATCTACAAATATAGGTGGTATAAAAGCAATAGATATTGCTAAAAGAACAACTATAGGGGTGTAGTATTTAGAAAATTTAGTTATAAATTTTTCAGTAGGAGACTTTTTACTACTTGCATTCTCAACAAGATCAAGGATTCTAGAAACTGTTGAATCTTTAAATTCTTTTGTTACTTTGATAGTTAAAAGTCCATTTTTATTTATATATCCGCTTAAGACATTATCATTAATATTTACACTCTTTGGAGTAGATTCTCCTGTCAAAACACTAGTATCAACAAAAGAATTTCCATCTATCACAATTCCGTCTAGAGGAATTTTCTCTCCGGGTTTTACGATTATTACATCTGAAACGTTAACTTCATAAGGAGATACTTTTTTAGAACCATCACTAGTTTTTAAATTTGCAAAATTAGGAGCTATATCAATAAGAGATTGGATTGATTTTCTAGATTTATTGACAGCTAAATTTTGAAAAAATTCCCCTATTTTATAAAAAAGCATTACGCTAACTGCTTCAGGATATTCATGTATTGCAAAGGCTCCTACAGTTGCTATACTCATAAGAAAATTTTCATCAAAAAACTTTTTTCTAAATAAATTTTTTACTGCCTTTACAATAACATCTGATCCTATAAAAATGTAACTAACAGTATAAAGAAAGATTTTAACTTTACTAGGAAAGTTAAAAAGTATAGCAATTACAAATATAAAAGCTCCTACTAAGACATTTATATTTTTTTTGAAAGAATCATTTTTATATATGTGTTTTTTATTTTCAGGTTGTTTTTCGAAAACTAAAACATCAGGTTCTAAATTTTTTATAATATCTTTTATTTGTCTAGTTACAATATATACACTATTTATATCTTTTATTTGAACTTTAAGAGTTTTAGTAGCAAAATTTAAAGAAGCTAAATTAACTTGATCAATTTTACTTATTTCATCTTCTATCAAACAAGCACAGCTAGCACAAGCTAACCCTTCTAAAATAAACTCTTTTATAACCAATCTAACTCCCCCTTATTTTTCAATGATATGCTTTAATCCACAGTCAAATATGCTTTTGATATGATCATCATCAAGAGAATAATAAACAACTTTACCTTCTTTTCTGTATTTAACTAACCTTGCTTGCTTTAAAACTCTAAGTTGATGCGATATAGCTGATTGACTCATTCCTAAAAGAGAAGCTATATCACAAACGCACATTTCGGATGAAAATAAAGCATATAGGATCTTAATTCTAGTTGTATCTCCAAAAACTTTAAAAAGTTCAGCAAGATCATATAAAATTTCATCTTGTGGCATATTTTCTTTAGCTAGTCTAACAGTATCTTCATGTATAAATTCATACTCGCATACTTGTAAATTATTTTTCATAATTACCCTCCTTATATCTAAACATATGAACATATATTCATATATGTGACAAATATACTACTAAGTTTTATATTTGTCAATATAAAGTTAATTAAGGAAATAACTACATATAATTAATTTTATATAAATAAATTTTCAAATAATATTTTATAAAAAATTCTCTCAATGTTATAATTATAACTAAGTGGGGGTATAATACTTAAATTTATAAGGAGGAGAAAAAATGAAAAAATTAGGATTACTTCCTAAACTATTAATAGCAATAGCTCTTGGTATTGTTATTGGTATAATAGCGCCAGAATGGATAATAAGAGTTTTTGCTACATTCAATGGAATATTTGGTAATTTCCTAGGATTTTCTATCCCGCTAATTATAGTAGGATTTGTTACACCGGGTATAGGAGAACTAGGAAAGGGAGCAGGGAAATTATTAGCTATAACTGCAGGTATTGCGTATGTTTCTACAATATTTTCAGGAACAGTTGCATTTTTAGCAAACAGAGCTATTTTACCAACATTTTTAAAAGCAGGAAGTTTAGCTATGGATGCAGCTAATCCAGAAGAGGCTTTGGCTGAAGCTTTCTTTACTATCAACATGCCTCCTATTATGGGAGTTATGACAGCTCTTTTAATAGCATTCACACTAGGATTGGGAATTGCAACTATAAAAGGAGATACGATAAAGAATTTTATGAATGAATTCCAAAGTATAATAGAAAAATTAATATCAAATATTATAATACCATTACTTCCACTACATATTATGGGTATATTTGCAAATATGTCTTTTGCGGGTCAAGTAGCTACTATAATGTCTGTATTCTTTAAAGTATTTATGCTTATAATAGCTCTTCATATTGCAATAATAATTACTCAATACTTTATAGCGGGAACATTAGCAGGTGCTAATCCGTTTGTATTAATAAAAAATATGCTTCCTGCATATTTTACTGCGATAGGAACTCAATCTTCAGCAGCTACAATTCCTGTTACACTTCAAAGAACTAAAGAAAATGGAGTAAATGATGGTGTTGCAGATTTTGTTGTTCCTTTATGTGCAACAATTCATTTATCAGGAAGTACTATAACACTTGTAAGTTGTGCTATGGCAGTTATGATGTTAAATGGAATGAGTATTTCATTTATATCTGTATTCCCATTTATACTAATGCTGGGAATAACAATGGTAGCAGCTCCTGGAGTGCCTGGAGGGGCTGTAATGGCAGCATTAGGACTACTTGAAACTATGCTAGGATTTACCCCTACATTGACTTCATTAATGATAGCTTTATATCTTGCACAAGATAGCTTTGGAACAGCATGTAATGTTACAGGAGATGGTGCTATAGCTATAATTATGAACAAAATATCAGGGTATAAACTAAAAAAAGAAACTGCTAAGTAAGTAAAAGACTCTATCAGTTAACTGATAGAGTCTTTTTTTGTATAAATAATCCTTCATCTTTTTTCCATTCAGCGATCAAAACATCTTCTATATTATTTATATTGTTAGATTTTAATTGTTTTTGTAACCAATTTTCATCAAATCCGCATGATTTTAAATTATCAATTAGCAATTTACCGTCTAAAATAAAACATACAGGAAGATAAACCTGTTTTTGAGGAATATTTAAATCTTCACTTTTAGGATTTTCATATTTTGATTTTCTAAGAACACTGATAGATCCACTAGGCTCTAAGATTGCATATTCAACTTCTCTAATTGAGAATACATCTTTAGTTCTTAATAGACTTTGAAGCTCGTTTATATCAATTTTTTGCTTTTTAAGTTCATTAAAGTCAATTTGTCCGTTTTTTATTACTAAGGCAGGATTTCCTTCAAAGAAAGACCTAGTTTTCATAAATTTTTGAGTTATTTTTTCTATAACATATATCAAAAATCCCCACAAAGATAGAGCATACAGAATGAAAAGTATGTTAACTTCAGGGTCGTATATAGCATTTCCTAAAAGCTCTCCTAAAACTAGTGCAGATATAAAATCAAATGGAGTTATTTGATTTAACTGTCTTTGACCTATAATTTTTGTGATGATAAGAAGGGCGAAAAAACCTATTGTAAGTTCCACAGTAAGATGCAGAAAACTAGAAATATCCAATTTATTCACCTCAAGAAAGTTTTTATTAAGATAGTATAACCAAACTATATTTAAATTAAAATTCATTATAAAATTTTATTAAGAACGACTTATTTTACTATTAAATGGTATAATAAATGTAGCTATACTTACTTAAGAAAAGGAGTGTTTATTTTGGAAAGAGCATTACTTGTTGGACTTGATATAACTACTATTAATAAAAGAATAGATAATATAGATATAGACTCTTCTATGGATGAACTTGAGGAACTAGCAAAAGCTGCAGGAGCTGAGGTTGTAGGAAGAGTTGTTCAGAGCAGGCAAGCAAAAGATCCTGCATATTACATAGGAAAAGGAAAAGCTGAAGAAATAAAAGAGCATTGTGATGCATTAGATGTAGATTTAGTTATATTTAATGATGAGCTTTCAGGTGCTCAAATGAAGAATTTAGAAGATATAATAGATAGACAAATAGTCGATAGAACAGCTCTTATATTAGATATATTTGCTCAAAGAGCGTTATCTAAAGAAGGAAAACTTCAGGTTGAACTTGCACAGCTAAAATACAGACTTCCAAGACTTTATGGAATGGGTAAAGCACTGTCAAGAACTGGAGCTGGAATTGGTACAAGAGGCCCAGGAGAACAAAAGTTAGAGATAGATAAAAGACATATATTAAATAGAATATCGGATATAAAGAGAGAATTAAAAGAAGTAAAGAAAAATAGACAAGTTCAAAGAATGCAAAGATTAAAATCAGATATTCCAATAGTGGCATTAGTAGGATATACAAATGCAGGAAAATCTACACTTACAAATGAGCTTATAAAAACTCATAAAGAATATACAAAAGAAAAAGAAGTTTTTTCAAAGGATATGTTATTTGCAACATTAGATGTAACGCTTAGAAAGGCTCTTTTAAGCAATAATAGGGAGTTTTTAGTTGTAGATACTGTTGGTTTTGTAAGCAAACTTCCTCATGATTTAATAGAAGCCTTTAAAGCAACACTTGAAGAAGTAAAGTATGCAGATTTAATACTACATGTTGTAGATGCATCTAATAGAAATTATGATATTCAAATGGATACAACATTAAATGTTTTAAAAGAACTTGATGTGTTAGATAAAGATATAATTACGGTATTTAATAAAGTAGATAAACTAGATTACGATATTAATGCAATGAAAGATGAAGATGTCGTATTTATATCTTGTAAGACAGGATATAATATAGATCTTTTACTAGATAAAATTGAAACAAAACTTATGAAAAATCTTTACAAAGTTGAAATGATAATACCTTATACAAATGGAGAAATATTTAATCTACTAAAAGAGAAAACAGTAATAGATAAATTTGAATATATAGAGGAAGGAATATATGTGAAGGTAAGTTTGGATGATAAAGATTATGGAAGATATAGAGATTATATTTTAGAATAGAAGGTGGTTTCTTGGAGTTAAAGTGGGATGATATAGAAAGTTTGAGAGACTATCAAATAACATACTTATTATATAAAGAGGGGAAAAATATATATCAGATAAGCAAAATAAGAAATATTTCTGTAGAACAAGTAAATATGCACTTAATATCAGCAAAACAAGAAATAAAAGATATGTTCAAAAGTGAAAAAGATATTATAACTAAACTTTTAGAAATGAACAAGGAAGAAAGAATAAATACAATAGGCAGTTTAAATTTTGAACAAATAGAAGTTTTGAAAAGAAAACTATATAAAAGAATATTGAAGGAAGAAAATGCAGAAGATCTAATGGTTTTAATATGGATTTGTGGAGAACTTAAGGATTGTAGATTATTAAAATTAATACATTCAAACTCTAATCATCCACATGGTGGAGTTAGAAGAATGGCATATTCAGCTATGGGAAAAATAGGAGCAAAAGAAAGTATACAATTTTTAAATAAAGGAATAATGGATAAAAAGCCTCAGGTAAGGCAATATGCAGCAAAGGCACTGTCAAAAATTGGAGATAAAGATAGCTTGAAAAAACTTGAGAATTTGATTAAAAATCCAAACGAAAAAGAATATGTCAAAAAGGCATTTTTTGAAGCAATAGAAAGTATAAAAAAGAGATATTAATTCAAAGTAAACTTTGATTTAATATCTCTTACTAAATTTACAATATTCATATAGGCTAGTTGAGAACCTTTTATTACTATAGGTCTTCCAAAAAATACAAGCTTTAATTTTCTTGATGAAAATCCGCCTATTTTCATAAGTATATTCACGCATTGCATAGTATCTACTAAAATAATGTCACCTAAATTTCCACCAGCTAAGCTGTAAGAGTCTTTGAGTGTGTTTAATACAAGATTTTTATTTAACTGTCTAGACAAAGTATATACTTTATTTCCAAATTCATCGCTGCCTCTATAAATTATTTTACCTTGATCAGGTTTATCTAAGGTATCGAAATACCCTATACTCATTATTTCTTCTTTACTAGGAATTTTATTTTCAGGAAGAAATTTAAGATGAATAGCTGAGGCTATTGCAGACGAGTGCGTTCCTCCTACACAGTGATATATTATATTCATAAGAATCCTCCTAGATTAATATATTAATAGTATAACCTTAGGAATAAAAATATATGAAATAAAAATTTTATAGGTTGTGATTAAAAGTTTTTAAATAAAACTTTAAAATGTTAGGGGGAGATCAAAAATGATTTTTAGAAACTGTGCAGGAGGAATAGTTTTTTATGGAAACAAAGTCTTAATTATAAAAAATGAAAAGAATGAATGGATATTACCAAAAGGAGTTATAAAAGATGGAAAAATTTCTACAGAAGTAGCTTTAGATAGAGTAAAAAGAGAATGTGGAGTAAGTGCTAATATATTATCTACTGCAGGTCAAACAAGTTATGAATTTTATTCTATAAGCAGACAAAGACCTGTATGTAATGAAATAATATGGTATATTATGGAAAGTGATACAGACAGATGTAATATAAATAGAGAAGAAGGATTTAAAGAAGGAGGATTTTATAAAATAAAAGATGCTCTTGATATGATAACATACAGTCAAGATAAAGCAATAGTAAATCTTTCGTTTCAAAAATACAAAGAACTAAAAAAGGATAAGATTTAAGTTTAGTGAATATAGACTTGAGTTTTAGTCAAAAATAGAATTGACTAAAATTCAAGGAGGTTGACAAGTATGAAGAATTTAACTAGATCTGAATTAAAAGCTATAGCTTCTCAATGTAGTCAATATGAGCCTGTATCTAGTCAATTTACATCTTCTTTAAGTAATGCTTCTACTAGCTGTGAAACATGTTCACATTATGTAGATAGAAAGTGTACTTTAGATTTAATAGATCAAATATATGACAATATGACTGAATAAAGCCCTTTTCAAGGGCTTTTTTCAATTTGTAGAAATTGTGGTAAAATATAATTTATTAGAATGATTTATAAGAGGGAGAGGTTGTGATGTATAAAACCATAAAAGAGTTTGGGTGTAATGAAGTTATAATAGAAAAATCTAGATTTATAGGTTATGCAAAACCTGTGGAAAGTGAAGAAGAAGCTATAAACTTTGTAAATGAAATAAAAGAAAAACACAAAGATGCAACTCATAATGTATGGGCATATGTTGTAGGAATGAATATGCAAATACAAAGATATAGTGATGATGGAGAACCAACTGGTACAGCAGGTATTCCAACTTTAGAAGTCATAAAAAAAGAAGGGTTAACAAATGTAGCTGTTGTTGTTACTAGATATTTTGGTGGAATAAAACTAGGTGCAGGAGGGCTAATAAGAGCTTATACTAAGGGAGCTAAGATAGGTCTTGAAGCAGGTAAGATAATAAACAGAGTGTTGTTTAGAGATATAAGATTTAAAGTAGATTATAATCTGTTAGGAAAAGTTCAAAATGAAATATTAAATTTAGATTACATAATAAAACAAGTGCTATATGAAGATACGGTAACAATAGTAGTTTATTCAAAACTAGATAGAATAGAAAGTTTAAAAGAAAAAATAGTTGATTTGACTAATGGAAAAGTAGAAATACAGGAAAAAGACGAGTTTTATTTATCAGAATATAATGGAGAAATAATTTTAGAATAAAAACCGAGGATAAACCTCGGTTTTTATTATTTAACCTTACATTTTCTAGATTTTCTAATCTCGAATACTCCCATAAAAAATAAGAATATACCAAATATTTTTTTTAAAAATTCAGAGTTTAAACTAGCTGAAAGCATAGATCCAAGTACTGCTCCTATTATTCCAGAAATTACAAGTGGTAATACTATTTTATATTCAACGGTTTTATTCTTTATATGAAAAAACAATGCTGCTATTGCCATAGGGATAAACGATAAAAGATTTACGCTTTGAGCTATTTTTTGATCAATAGATGAAAAAAATACAAGTGCAGGGATAAGTATTGTTCCTCCTCCAATACCCATTCCTCCTATTATTCCAGATAACAATCCTATAAAAATAAGCATTAAAACACCATCCTTATAGATGCTACTATCATAAATATGCCAAATATCAGTCTAAGTTTTTCTGATGAGAATTTATTTAAAAGCTTTGCACCTATAATCCCGCCTATTATGCTTCCGATAGATACTTTTAAGGTAGTATCAATATCGAATATACCATTTTTTATGTATATAATAGAGCTTATAAGTGAAAAAAAGAATATAACACTAATTGTAGTTGCATGAGATTTATGTTCTTCTATCTTGAGAATATTATTCATGCAAGGAATAAGAAGTGTTCCACCACCAGAACCAAATATACCATTTATAAATCCGCTTGCAAATCCTATTAATATAACTTTTAAGTTCATAATATATCACCAGTATTATTTTTATCATAAAACAGAGATTATATTTATGATATAATTAAATTATTAATTATTAAAATGAAAGGAGATTAAGATGACTACTTTAGAAGAAAAAATAGAAAAAACTGTACAGTGGTTAAAAGATCAAGTAAAAAACTCTAATACAAATGGATTAATAGTAGGAATTTCGGGAGGAATAGATTCAGCAGTTGTAGCATTTTTAATAAAAAAGGCTTTTCCTCAGAATTCTATGGGAGTTATAATGCCTATAAAAAGTAATCCAAAAGATAGAGAAGATGCTCTAAAGGTAATAGATGCTTGTAAAATAGACTACTTAGATTTAGATTTAACAGACATTCATGATATGATATTTAATAAAGTTATAGATAATCTTAAACAAAAAAATATATATAATGAAAACAATCATACAATATCAGATGCAAATTTAAGAGCGAGAATAAGAATGAGTACGCTTTATACAATTGCTAATAATCTTAACTACTTAGTAGTTGGAACAGACAATGCAGCAGAAGTATATACAGGATATTTCACAAAATATGGAGATGGTGGAGTGGATATACTTCCTATAGCTAACTTAACAAAAAGGGAAGTATATGAGTGGGCAAAAATATTAGGAGTTCCCCAAGATATTATAAATAAGGCACCTTCAGCTGGGCTTTGGGAAGGGCAAACAGATGAAAAAGAAATGGGAACAACATACGATATGATAGATGATTTATTAGAAGGAAAACAAATACCACAAAGAGATAAGCAAATAATACAAAATCTTCATAAAAGATCAGAACATAAGAGAAATCTTCCGCCATCACCTCCTAAATTTTAGTTTTACTTACATTATATTTTGTGCTAGAATTATAAATCATAATAATACAAGGGGTGTAGTTTTATGGCAGGACATTCAAAATGGGCTAATATAAAACACAGAAAAGGCAAACAAGATGCAAAAAGAGCAAAAATATTTACTAAACATGCAAGACTTATAACTGTTGCAGCTAGACAAGGTGGAGCTGATCCAGAGTATAATTCGGCTTTAAAAAATGCAATAGAAAAGGCAAAGGCTGATAATATGCCAAATGATAATATAGAAAGAGCAATAAAAAAAGGTGTAGGCGGATCAGATGTAGACAACTATGAAACAGTTGTATATGAAGGATATGGACCAGGAGGAGTTGCTGTAATAGTAGAGGCTTTAACTGACAACAAAAATAGAACAGCTGGAAATGTAAGATATTACTTTGATAAAAACGGTGGAAACTTAGGAACAGCTGGATGTGTAAGTTTTATGTTTGATAGAAAAGGACAGATAATGATTGAAAATGACTCAACGATAAATGAAGATGAACTAATGGAATTATCTCTTGAAATGGGTGCACAAGATTTTATAACAGAAGAAGAAGGATTTGAAATAATAACATCTCCAGAAGAATTTAACGCAGTTAAAGATGCACTTTCTCAAAGAGGTTATAAGTTTTTATCAGCAGATATAAAAATGCTTCCTCAGACTATGACAAAGCTTGAAGATGAAGAGCAAATAAAAGCAATGAATAAAATGATAGATATGATGGAAGATGACGATGATATACAACAGGTATATCATAACTGGGATATGCCAGAAGATATGTAAAACAAGTTTTAAATAGTGCAGTATATAATTACTGCATTATTTTTTTACCTTGACAATGAAAAATCTTAAGAGTAATATAAAGTAGTGAATTTAGATTATCTCTTTACGTTAAGTAAAGAGTGTTTTTTTTCTCAATAAAAATATTAAAAGGTGGTGATGGTTATGGAAGGGGACTCTTATGTCAGTATAAAAACTAAATATATGAAGACACTAAAAAATATCCATAATCATAGAATAAGGAGGAACCACCATGAGAGATCTTATTATTAACCTAATAAGAGAAAAGAAGTTTACTCTTGTAAGAGATGAAATAGTAAAAATGAAATCTGTAGATATAGCAGAACTTTTATCAGAAATAGATGATAGTGATAGTTTAATTGTATTTAGACTTTTGCCAAAAGATTTAGCTGTTGAAGTTTTTTCTTATTTACATAACGAAAAACAAAAAGCAATAATAAATCTAATAACAGATAAAGAAATCCAGCATATAATGGATGAATTATATTTTGATGACATGATAGATTTTTTAGAAGAAATGCCAGCTAGCATAGTAAAAAAGATACTTAAAAATGCAAAAGAAGATGAAAGAGCATTGATAAACCAATTTTTGAATTATCCAGAGAATTCTGCTGGTAGTTTGATGACAATAGAGTATCTATCACTTAAAAAAGAAATGACATTAAAACAGGCATTAGAACATATAAAAAGAACAGGGTTTGACAAAGAAACTATATACACATGTTATGTAATAGACGCAAATAGAAAATTACAAGGAACAATTTCGCTAAGAAAGTTAGTTACAGGAGAAGAAGACAAAACAATAGAAGAGGTTATGAATACAGATATAATCTATGTAACTACTCATGATGACCAAGAGAAAGTTGCTCATTTATTTAAAAAATACGATCTCATAGCAATACCAGTTGTAGATAAAGAGCATAGGTTAATAGGTATTATTACAATAGATGATATTATGGACGTAATAGATAAAGAAAACACTGAAGACTTTCAAAAAATGGCTGCTATGGAACCTTCAGAAGAAGCTTATCTAGAAACAAATACTTTTACACTAGCAAAACATAGAACAACTTGGTTGTTAGTACTTATGATATCTGCGACATTTACGGGTAGAATTATTAGAAGTTTTGAAGATGTGTTAGAGTCAGTTGTAGTTCTTGCAGCATTTATACCTATGCTAATGGATACAGCAGGAAATGCAGGTTCTCAATCATCTACTTTAATAATAAGGGGATTAGCTTTAGAACAAATAAAAATAAAAGATTTTACTAAGGTTATATGGAAAGAACTAAAAATAGGATCTTTAGTTGGAATAGCATTATCTGTTGTAAATTTAGTAAGGATATATTATTTTGAAAAAATGGATATGAAAATAGGTATAGTAGTAGCATCTACGCTTTACTTTACAGTTGTATTAGCAAAACTATTAGGAGGATTATTACCAATAGCTGCAAGAAAACTAAAGTTAGATCCAGCGCTTATGGCAGGTCCACTTATTACTACAATAGTAGATGCATTAGCACTTATCGTTTACTTTTCAATGGCAAGATTACTTTTAGGAATTTAATTATAGCTTGAATATAATAAGTTAGGGGGTGAAAGTCAATATGGATTCAAAGTTACTAAAAAAATTAGATATGGGATTAATATTTATTGTAGCTGCAATTTGCATATTAGGCCTTGTCATGATAGTTAGTGCAACTGTTGAAAAAGAAGTAATGAAGCAAATAATTCTCCAAGGAAATTTAAGACAAGCACTAGCACAAGGAACATTAAGACATGTTGTAGTTCAGGCAGGTTCTCTTTTGATGGGAGTTGGAGTTATATTAATTGTTTTGATGATAGACTATAATGTATTAGCAAAACATTATATGCTTATTTATATAATTAGTAATATACTAGCAGCTGCAACATTAGTATTTGGTACAGGTAAAGAACAATGGGGAGCTAATAGGTGGATTAGAATAGGAGGTTTTGGCTTTCAACCTTCTGACTTTGTAAAAATAGGAATTATAATAGCTTTAGCTAAGCTAGTAGCAGATAATAAAGACTCTATAAATAATCCGTATGTACTAGGCAAGATTATTGCATTTGTAGGCTTACCAACACTACTAATATTAAGACAACCAGATCTTGGTACAAGTATGGCATTTGTAACATTTACGTTTGGAATTTTGTTTATAGCAGGAATAAAACCTAAATATATTTTTACGGCTATAGTAACAGGGATAATAAGTCTTCCGTTTATGTGGTTAAGTCTTAAAAGTTACCAAAAAGATAGAATACTAGTTTTCTTAAATCCAGAGATAGATCCAACTGGTAAAGGATATCATATATTACAGTCAAAACTTGCTATAGGATCAGGAAAATTTTTTGGAAGAGGTCTATTCAAAGGGGTGCACAATAAGGCAGGATTTTTACCTGAAAAACACACAGATTTTATATTTTCTATGATAGTAGAAGAACTAGGATTTTTAGGTTCTAGCATACTGATATTGCTTTATGGACTGTTCTTATACAAATGTATAAATATAGCAAGAAAAACCAAAGATGATTTTGGGTCGTTCCTAGTAATAGGAATTACATGTATGCTAGCATTTCATATATTTGCTAATATAGGTATGACTATGGGACTTATGCCTGTTACGGGTAAACCCCTTCCTTTTGTTAGTTATGGAGGTACATTTATGCTTTCAAATATGATAGCATTAGGCCTTGTGTTAAATGTTAATATGAGAAGTAATAAAATAAACTTTTAAAAAAGTCTCCTATTTAAAGTAGGAGACTTTTTTTCTAAATTAAAACCAAATTAAAAGTGTAGATCCAACTAACCAGCAATATATAGAAAAATAAATTAATTTTCCTCTTTCCATTACAGACTTAAATATATTAAATCCTATTATAGTAGCAAAGAAAGTAACAACAAACATTAAAGCGTATTCAGGAACATTTTGTCTAAATAAAGGAGAGTTTACTAAATCTTTATATCCTAAAATCATAGTTCCAAGACCAACAGGTAAATAAAGTAAGAAAGAATAATAAAAAGCAGTTTCTCTAGTAAGACCTATCAAAAGAGCTGCCACTATAGTAGATCCAGATCTTGAAATTCCAGGGATTAAAGAAAGTGTACCTTGAACTAATCCTATTATTAGAGCATCTTTCCATGTCATAGTAAATTCATTTTTATATCCATTAAGTTTTCTAACAAAGAATAATAAACATCCAGTTATTATCAAAAATATACCTATAGTAGTTATATTATTAAGATAATTTTCAATTATACCTTTCATTGTAAAACCAAAAACGACTGCAGGCAATGTTCCTATTATTACATAAAGAGCCATTTTAAAATCAGAAAGGAACTTTTTATCTTTAGTTGTTATGTACATAACACTACCTGTTATAATTTTGTATACTCTATTTCTAGTTAGCCAAAGGATTGCAAGGAAAGAAGCAAAATTTAAAAATACCTCAAATAATATTCCTGGAGTTTCTATATTCATAAGAAAAGACGCTATTATTGTTTGAGCACTAGATGATATTGGAATAGGCTCCCCTATACCTTGTATTATTCCTAGTATTATAGCTTGAAGAAAGTTCATCAAATCACCTCTTTTTTTAAAATATATTTTGACACAGTATCTAATTTACCATAAATAATAGATTTTGTCTAAAGATATAGTAACAATAACTAATATTTTAAAATAATATATTAAAAATGGGAATATTTGAATTTTGAAGAGGTGGTGATCGACATAATTACTTCATTTTTAGTTGCCCTAGCGATTTGTATAGATACATTTACAATAGGATTGTCATATGGAATGAAAGGCATAAAAATTCCCAAAATATCAGTATTAGTGATAAATGTAATTACAGTATTAGTACTATATATATCTATACTACTAGGGGATGTAGTTGGGGGGTTATTTAGCAGTAGTATATCTTCGATTATAAGTTTTCTTATGCTGTTTGGCTTAGGAGCATTTTTTATAATAAAAGGTTATTTTGAAGATTTAATAGATAAAAAAGAAGATGATGAAAATAAGGAAATTACTAAAATAAAACTATCAAGATTAGAGATAATAATAGCGATAACTGCTGATCATGCTAAGGCAGATATGAATGTATCAGGAGATATAGATTTTAAAGAAGCTATTTATTTAGGAACAGCTCTTTCTTTAGATTCACTTGGGGTAGGATTTGGAAGTGCTATTGCTCAAATAAATATTGTTCAAGTAATAACCTTTGCTTTTTTATTAAATTTATTAGCTGTAACTTTAGGTTTATTTGTAGGTAAAAAAATAAAAAATACAACTAAAAATTTAAAGACTTCATTAATATCGGGCTCTATATTGATGATTTTAGGAATATCTAAGCTTATGTAATAAAAAATACTAAAATTACAAATCATAATTACAAATGATTAGAGAATAGGTTTGATTACTATGAAAAGTAGAGAACAGATTATTTTTAATATAGTTTTTAAAAATACTATCTTTTTAGCATTTTTATCAATTATTATATTACTTCCAATTTTAGATAAATATAAAAATGTAATATTTGAACTATTTGTTGTAGTTTTGATATTAAATATATTCATTTTTAACTTTCATAAGTCTATATGTATATCTATATTGAGTTTGAGTTTATTATCTTTTGTAATGGTTTTAATCTTGCACAATGAAACTCTATTTGTTTATGGAATAAAAAGTAAAATAAACTTCATAAATATATATTTATTTATTTTAATTTGCTATTTTTTAATACTTATTAACTTACTAATAACGTCTTATAGAATATATAGACAGAAAGAGCCAGAACTTATTTATTCAAGTCCAGTTTTTAGATTAGTTTATAATGTAGAGAAAATATTTTATAAGGGAAATATATTTTTAATATTATTTTTGTACCTTATTATTATAATAATAACTATTTATAGTTTCGCAAAAGTGTATGAATATATAACGCTTTATGAAGATGGTCAGTTATTACAATATACAACAAGTATTTCTCAAAATTATACTAAAGGCAAAGTTACAGAAGTATCTGATTGTATATATTTTAGTAGTTTGACATTTTATACAGTTGGATATGGAGATATTGTACCAGTAGGATATCACTTAAAATTTATAGTTCAGTTAGAAGTATTCATAGGAAATTTGCTGAATGTTGTATTAATAGGTTTAATTCTTAATTTTGTAAACTCTAAAATAACCAAGAGTAAATTTTAAAAAAAACAAGGCCTAAAGGGCCTTATGAAGACATCGTCATGTGAATATATTTATTAATTAATATATCTAGTTTTTGGCTTAAGTTGACTAACTCTGAGTTAGTATATATGTTTTTTTCATTTGAAGCCATTTTGTTTAATATTTCTTTTAGAGAATCAATTTCGTTTCTTACTTCTTGGATGCTCATAAAACCTAACCCCTTTTGTATATATTAAAAATGATATATTACTAGTTCGTTAGGATTTCATTATACTAAAAATTTTGATATAAATCTATACATTTTGGAAAAATTTATTATATTTTTGAAGTAATAGGAGAATAAATGTCATAAAAAGGAAAAATATTACCTTTTTCACACTTTTTGTGTAAGTGAATAAAATAAAGTGTGAAAGAGGTGATTTTATGAAAAGGTATTTAAATGCTAAAGTTTTTGATTTTGATCAGGTAAAAGGAATATCAAAAAATCAATTATTACAGCATTATACTCTTTATGAAGGATATGTACAAAAAATAAATCAGATATGGGATGAGTTAGAAAATGAAGAAAACTACAAAGATGAAAGTGCAACTTATAGTAAAATAAGAAGTTTAAAATTAGGAGAAAGTTTCGCTTTAAATGGAGTAAAACTTCACGAGTTGTATTTTGAAAACTTAGGAGGAAAAAATACTAAACCATATGGTCAGATACTAGAATTAATAAATAGAAAATATGGATCTTATGAATTGTTTAAGGAAAAATTTAAGAGTATAGGTTTAGCAGTAAGAGGATGGGTTGTATTAGCAATACAATTAAATAATCTTTATATGTTTGGATCAGATGCTCATGACGTAGGGGCTATATGGTCAGCTTATCCTCTGCTTGTTATGGATGTATATGAGCATGCATATATGATAGACTTTGGAGTTAATAGAAAACAATATATAGATGAATTTTTTAAAAATATAAACTGGAAAATAGTAAATGAAAGACTACACAGTTATAATAATTTATTCAATATAAAGAAAACAAATGATAAATTATATAACAATAACTTCAAATATTATTTATATTAAAAAAATTTTAAAATTCCTTGGAAAATTTTCTAAGGAATTTTTTATTTTTAGTAAATTTTGTATAAATATTTCGATTATGGACAAAATAACATTCAAAGGAGGGTTATTTTATGTTTGCGAGAAAGAAAACTTCCAAGATTCCTATTTTGGTACTGGCTTTTGCTATGTTATTAGGTGGGCTTTACATAGGTAAATTTTTAGAAAAAAAAGAAGAAACTCAGGTTATAAAACCGATAGTAGCAGATAATGTTAGTGAAGATATACAAGATAAAGGTATAGTACTAAAAAAAGGATCTATAATAACTTTTAAAACATTATTTACAAAATGTAATGATGTAGTTGAAAAAACGGAAAATATACCTGACCAATTAGTTGGAGCAGATGAAGAAAATGTAAAAAAATATATAAAATCTAATTATCCAGCGTGGAATTTGATTGAATTTGATCAAAATATGATAGTTTTATTTAGAGAAATAAATAGCTATTGTCAAGATCATTATGAAATAGGGCAAGAAGAAGGAAAGTTAGTAATATATAAATATGACGAGGAAGGAAGAAAACAAGTTGTAGAAAAAACAGAGTATCCTATAGAACATCTTCCAGAAATAGATCAAGAAAAAATAAAAAATGGTATAGTTGTAAATTCTTTAGAAGAAGTAAATCAACTTCTTGAGGATTTTGGAAGCTAAGGACTAGAAATAGTCCTTTTTCTTATGCAAAGCTTTAAAAAGTCTTTTTATTTATAAACATGGTGTATTATGTTATAATGATATAGAATATTTGTTTGGGAGTTGAGGTAATGATAGTTCTTGGAATAGATCCAGGTATTGCAACGTTAGGTTATGGAATTTTAGAATATAGCCAAAGTAAATTTAAGGTATTAGATTATGGGGCTATTATAACTAAAGCTAATACAAGTTTTTCAGATAGATTAGATCAAATATATAAAGGAGTAAATATTCTAATAAATAAGTATAATGTAGATGTTGTCGCCATAGAGGAGCTTTTTTTTAATAAGAATGTAAAAACAGCTATAACAGTAGCTCATGCTAGAGGGGTCTGTATACTTGCAGCATCACATAATAAAAAAAGTGTATACGAATATACTCCGCTTCAAGTAAAGCAAGGAGTTGTAGGATATGGACGAGCTGATAAAATTCAGGTTCAAAGTATGATAAAGTCTATATTAAATTTGAAACAGGTTCCAAAACCAGATGATGTAGCAGATGCATTAGCAGTAGCCGTATGTCATTGTCATAGTTTAAAATTTGAAAGTTTATTTAAAGTTTAGGAGTGAACTTGATGTATAGATATATAAAAGGAACTGTTGAAGAAATAGGTTTAGATTATGTAGTTATAGAAAGTTTTGGAATAGGATATAAGATAAATACTTCTAGCAATACCATATACAATATCAAAAAAGGACAGAGTGTAAAACTATACACACGATTAATAGTAAAAGAAGATGATATGAGTATTTGTGGTTTTTTGACTGAAGAAGAGCTTTCTATGTTTGAACTTTTAAACAGTGTATCTAAAATAGGACCAAAACTTGCACTAGGGATATTGTCATTTGCACCTGTAAAGCAGTTAGGAGGATTTATATTATCAGGAGATATAAATTCGATTTCTAAGGCTCCGGGAGTAGGAAAAAAAACAGCAGAAAGAATAGTTTTAGAGCTTAAAGATAAGATAGATAAAAATAATGTAGAGTATGAGATTAGCTTGTTTTCAAACGAAACAATTCAAATAGATGAGGCTGTTGAAGCATTAATAGCATTAGGATATTCACCTAAAGAAGCGAAAAATGCTGCTGATATAGTTAGAAAAGATAGTAAAAACACAGAAGATTTAATAAAAAAAGCATTAACATATCTGATGAAGTAAAAGGGGGTGTATAGATGTTTAGTGAAGAAGAACGTATAATAACATCTTCTATGAAAAGAGAAGATATAGATATAGAAACTAGTTTAAGACCTAAATCTTTAAGTGAATATCTAGGACAAGAAAAGGTAAAAGAAAAGTTAAATATATTTATTGAGGCTGCTAAAGCAAGAAATGAACAACTAGACCATGTACTTTTATATGGACCTCCAGGTTTAGGAAAGACTACATTATCTACTATAATAGCAAGTGAGATGGGGGTAAATATAAGAATTACATCAGGGCCTGCAATTGAAAGGGCTGGAGATTTAGCAGCTATACTTACAAATTTAAATGAAAATGATGTTTTATTTATAGATGAAATACACAGAATAAACAGGAGTGTAGAAGAAGTTTTATATCCAGCACTTGAAGATTTTTGCTTAGATATTATAATAGGTAAGGGGCCATCAGCAAGATCTATAAGATTAGATCTTCCAAAATTTACATTAGTAGGAGCGACTACAAGAGCAGGAATGCTTACATCTCCATTAAGAGACAGATTTGGAGTTATTTGTAAACTTGATCTTTATAGCAATGAAGAACTTTCAAAAATAGTAATTAGATCTGCAAAAATACTAGGAGTAGATATAGATGAGAAAGGAGCTTTAGAAATAGCAAAAAGGTCTAGAGGAACTCCTAGAATTGCAAATAGACTTTTAAAGAGGGTAAGAGATTATGCTCAAGTTAAAGGTAATGGTCATATAACATTAGATATTGCAAAGTCTGCACTAGAGCTTTTAGAAATAGACAGTCTAGGCCTTGATCATGTAGACAAAAAGCTAATGCTTACAATAATACAAAAGTTTCAAGGTGGACCTGTGGGACTTGATACCCTGTCGGCTGCTACGGGAGAAGATAGAAATACAATAGAAGATGTATATGAGCCATATTTGATACAATTAGGATTTATCAATAGAGGGCCAAGAGGGAGAATAGCAACAAAACTTGCGTATGATCATTATGGTATAAAATATAAATAATAAAACTATGAAAGTAGAAAGGAAGTTGAGTCTTGAAAACAAAAGAATTTTATTTTGATCTACCACAGGAGCTTATAGCACAAAAACCTTTAAAAGAAAGAGATAAGTCAAGACTTATGATCTTAGATAAACAAACAGGAGATATAGAGCATAAAATTTTTAGAGATATTATAGACTATTTGTCAGAAGGTGATTGTTTAGTACTCAATAACACAAGAGTTATTCCAGCTAGGCTAATAGGTGAAAAGGTTGATACTAAAGGAAAAATAGAGTTTCTTCTTTTAAATAGAATTGAACTAGATACTTGGGAGGTATTAGTAAAACCAGGTAAAAGAGCTAAAGTTGGGACAGAGTTTAGTTTTGGAGATGGAAAATTAAGAGCTAAAGTATTAGATATAGGAAGTGAAGGAAGTAGGATAGTAAAATTTGAGTATAAAGGAGTATTTGAAGAAATACTAGATGAACTTGGAAATATGCCACTACCTCCTTATATAACAGAAACATTAGAAGATAAAGAAAGATACCAAACAGTATATTCAAAGCATGAAGGGTCAGCAGCAGCACCTACTGCAGGACTTCATTTCACTAACGAACTAATAGAAAAAATAAAGGAAAAAGGAGTACAGATAGCATTTATAACGCTTCATGTCGGATTAGGTACTTTCAGACCAGTTAAAGTAGAAGATATAACACAACACAAAATGCATTCAGAATTTTATATGATCCAGCAAGAAGAAGCAGAGAAAATTAATAGAGCAAAAATGAATGGAAAAAAAGTTATAGCAGTAGGAACTACATCTTGTAGAACTTTAGAGTCAGCAGTAGATGAAAATGGAATATTAAAAGCTAAGAATGGTTGGACGGATATATTTATATATCCAGGATATGAATTTAAAATAGTAGATGCACTTATTACTAATTTTCACCTACCAGAATCTACACTTATAATGCTAGTTTCGGCGTTATGTGGTAAGGAAAATATCTTAAATGCTTATAATGTTGCAGTAAAAGAAAGATATAGATTTTTTAGTTTTGGAGATGCTATGTTTATAAAATAGATATAAATTGAAAAGGAGAGGAAAATGGGAGCAATAAGATTTGAACTTATAAAAACTTGTAAACAAAGTGGAGCTAGATTGGGTAAGCTTTATACACCACATGGAGAAATACAAACACCTATATTTATGCCAGTTGGTACTCAGGCAACAGTTAAATCTATGACTCCTCAAGAGTTAAAAGAAATAAATTCTCAGATAATTTTAAGTAATACGTATCATCTTTATATGAGACCTGGTCATAAGATTGTTGAAAAAGCTGGAGGGCTTCACAAATTTATGAACTGGGATAGGCCTATACTGACAGATAGTGGAGGTTTCCAAGTATTTAGTTTAGGACCATTAAGAAAAATTACTGAAGAAGGTGTTGAGTTTAGGTCACATCTTGATGGATCTAAGCATTTTATAAGTCCAGAAAAAGCCATAGAAATTCAAAATAGTTTAGGAGCAGATATAATAATGGCATTTGATGAATGTGCTCCATATCCTGCAGATAGAGATTATGTAAAAAACTCTCTAGAAAGAACAACAAGATGGGCAAAAAGATGTAAAGATGCTCACAAAAATTCAGATAGACAAGCTTTATTTGGAATAGTTCAAGGTGGAATGTATAAAGATCTTAGGGAGCAATCTGCAAAGGAAATAATGGATATAGGTTTTCCAGGATATGCTATAGGAGGATTAAGTGTTGGAGAACCTAAAGAGTTAATGTATGAAGTTTTAGATTATACAACTCCACTTCTTCCAAAAGATAAGCCTAGATATCTTATGGGAGTAGGAAGCCCTGATGACCTTTTAGAAGGTGTAATAAGAGGAGTTGATATGTTTGATTGCGTATTACCTACAAGAATAGCTAGAAATGGAACAGCTATGACAAGTCAAGGAAAAGTTGTAGTAAGAAATGCTCAATATGCTGAAGATTTTACTCCTCTTGATCCAGAATGTGATTGCTACACATGCAAAAACTATACAAGAGCATATATAAGGCATTTAATTAAAGCAAATGAAATATTAGGAGCTAGACTAATAACTTATCATAACTTATATTTCTTATTAAAACTTATGGAAAATGTAAGAAATGCAATAAAAGAAGATAGATTATTAGACTATAAAAATGAATTTTTTAGAAAATATGGATATACACTTTAATATGAATTTTATTTTACAACTTTAAATATACTTTTACAAAGAGGAAAAAGGGGGATAATGTATGCAATACAATGGTTTAATAATGTCTTTGATATTCGTTGCTGTGTTTTATTTTTTACTTATAAGACCTCAGCAAAAAAGAGAAAAAGAGCTTTTACAAATGAGAAAAAATTTAAAAGTTGGAGATGAAGTGGTAACTATAGGAGGACTTATAGGAAAAATATCAAAGATAGAAGAAGATTATGTAACATTAGAGATGGGATCAACTAAAATATCTGTAGAAAAATGGGGAATAGCTAAGCTTAAAAATAAGTAATTTTAAAATGCCTTCTTGAATAAAATTAAGAAAAGCCTATTTTAGTAGGCTTTCTTAATTGTTAGGATGGGGGGCATTTTAATGAGTAAAATTAGTAATTTGTTTAAATCATTAGGATATGCTTATTTAGTTACAATGGCACTTATATTAATTTATAACTTAGTTTTAACTTACACAAATATTCAAACATCTACTATTCCCTTGGCTACATCTATAATAACAACTATGTCCGCTGCAGTAGCTGGAATGTACATGTCGTATAAAAGTGCATCTAAAGGATTGTTGTATGGCCTTTTAGCAGGAGCGTTTTATGTAATATCATTGATATTAGTATACTATCTTGTAGACAATAGCTTTAGTTTACAGGTTGTTAATGTATATAAAATGTTATTAAATACTATTGCAGGAGGAATAGGGGGCATAATAGGAGTAAATATTAAATAGACATAATTTTTATAGATGTGGTATAATTTATAAGAAATATTGGAAAAGAGGAGGTAGCTTACATGAAAAAACACATAAAAACTTTAACAAGTGCAAATCTAAAAGAAAGCGCATCAAAAGGTGGATGTGGAGAGTGTCAAACTTCTTGCCAATCTGCTTGCAAGACTTCTTGTACAGTTGCAAATCAAGAGTGTGAAAGATAGTAGCAGTATAGCTTAAGCTATACTGCTTTTCATTTGACTATTATTTGTAAATTTGATAATATAAAATAGATTTATCTTTAAAATGGGAGGATAAGAAATGTCTATGATACATAAATTTAGACTACATGGCATCAATATAGTAGTGGACGTAAATAGCGGAGCTGTACATGTAGTCGACAATGAAGCATTTGATATATTAGACTATTACAAAGAAAAAAATCAAAAACACGTAATAGAAATTCTTTCAAGTAAATATGATAAGGAAAAGTTAAAAGAAGCTTATACAGAAATTCAAAATTTAGAAAATGAAGGGCTTTTATATTCAAAAGATGATTATCAATATAATCCAAGTTTTACAAACAGAGAACACGTTGTTAAAGCACTATGCCTTCATGTAGCTCATGATTGTAACTTAAAATGTAAGTATTGTTTTGCATCTCAAGGAAACTTTAATGGTGATGCAAAGCTTATGGATATTGAGATAGGAAAAAAGGCTTTAGAATTCTTAGTTCAAAATTCAGGAAATAGAAAAAATTTAGAGGTTGACTTTTTTGGTGGAGAACCTCTAATGAACTGGGAAGTTGTAAAAGAACTTGTAGATTATGGAAATAAAATAGCTTCTGAGAAGGGTAAAAGGTTTAGATTTACTATCACAACAAATGGAGTTTTATTAGATGATGAAAAAATAGATTATATAAACAAGTATATGCACAACGTAGTTTTAAGTTTAGATGGAAGAAAAGAAATAAATGACAAAATGAGACCTACGTTAAATGATAAAGGTAGTTATGATTTGATAGTTCCAAAGTTTCAAAAACTAGTAGATGGTAGAAAAGATAAATATTATTATGTAAGAGGAACATTCACTAGAGAAAATATAGATTTTTCAAGAGATGTTCTTCATTTTGCTGACTTAGGATTTGAACTTAATTCTGTTGAACCTGTTGTAGATAGTGAGGACAATCCCTATGCTTTAAGAGAAGAAGATTTACCTAAAGTTTTTCAAGAGTATGAAAAATTAGCATTAGAATATGCAAACAGGAAGATAAACGGAGATAAATTAACATTTTTCCATTTTGTAATAGATTTAAATCAAGGACCTTGTGTTATAAAAAGATTAGTTGGGTGTGGAGCTGGAACAGAGTATCTAGCTATAACTCCTGAAGGAGATATATATCCATGTCATCAATTTGTAGGAAATGAAGATTTTAAATTAGGAAATTTATTGACAAATAATATAGATTTAGATAAAGTAGACCAATTTAGAGATTTGCATGTATACAGTAAAGACGAATGTAAAAAATGCTGGGCAAAATTTTATTGTTCAGGAGGATGTCATGCTAATGCATACAACTTTAATAAAGACTTGAAAAAACCATACAAGTTAGGTTGTGAGATGCAAAAAAAACGAATAGAGTGTGCTCTTATGATACAAGCAAAAATAATGTTAGAGGGGGATAAAAATGATTAAAGCGTATCAAGGAGTTAGTCCTGTAATTTCACAAACTTGTTTTGTTGCAGAAAGTGCAGATGTAATAGGAAATATAAAAATAGGTGAAAATAGTAATATATGGTATAACTGTGTAATAAGAGCAGATGTAAATGAGGTGACTATTGGAGAAAACACTAATATTCAGGATGGGACAGTAGTTCATGTAAGTAATGAAAATAAAACAGAAATAGGAAGTTATGTTACAATTGGTCATAACGCAATAATACATGCATGTAAAATAGGAAACTATAGCCTTATAGGTATGGGAGCTATAGTCCTAGATGGCGCTCAAGTAGGAGACTATACATTAATAGGGGCAGGAAGTCTTGTACCTCCAGGAAAGGTTATTCCATCAGGAGTTTTAGCTTATGGAAACCCAGTAAAAGTAATAAGAGAGCTTACAGAAGAAGAAAAAAAATCTTTAGAAAAGTCAGCAATTGATTATGTTGAATATGCTCAAAAGCATAAATAAGGAGGTATTAAGGTGAAAGTTAAAAAATTAGTTAGTTTTATTATAGTAGTATTGTTAGTAACTTTTGCTAGTGTTGTAGCATTAAACGGACTTAAGATAGGAAGTTTTAAAATAGACCCATTAAGACATAGTATAAGACAGGGATTAGACTTAAAAGGTGGAGTATTTGTAGTTTACGAAGCAGATACATCTGTAAGAGGAAGTGAACTAGAAAAAATTATAGATCAAACTATAGAAGTATTTAGAAAGCGTATAGATAGTATGGGACTTACAGAACCTGTAATAGTAAAAGAAGGAGAAAAGAGGATAAGAATAGAACTTCCAGGTCTAAAGAATGCTCAGGAAGCTATAGAAATGATAGGTAAAACTGCTCAGCTTAGATTTATAGAGCAAGATGGTAAAGAAGTTGTTACAGGGGCACAAGTAAGAAAATCAGAAGTTGTATTTGATAGGTCTACTAATAAACCTGTTATTTCATTAGAGTTCGATTCAGAAGGAGCAAAAAAGTTTAGAGAAGCGACAAAGAGACTTTCTGAAAATAAACAACCTATCCTTATAGTGTTAGATGATGAAATAATTTCAAGCCCTATAGTTACAACAGAAATTCCAGATGGTAAAGCTCAAATAACAGGAGAATTTACAGTTGAAAGTGCAGCAAGTTTAGCAAATCTTATAAGAGCTGGTGCTCTTCCAGTAGACTTTAAAGAAGTACAAACTTCAACAGTTACAGCAACGCTTGGAGAAAATGCATTAAAAAGAAGTATAGATGGAGCTAAGATAGGTATAACTTTAGTTATAGCATTTATGCTATTATATTACAAAATACCAGGGCTTGTAGCAGGAATAGCTTTGATAGGCTATATGCTTATAATTCTATATACTTTCGTAGCTATGAATGCAACATTGACACTTCCAGGAATAGCAGCGTTAATACTTTCAGTTGGTATGGCAGTAGATGCAAATGTTATAATATTTGAAAGAATAAAAGAAGAGATGAGAAATGGAAAATCTATAAGAGCATCTATAGAGTCTGGGTTTTCAAAGGCATTGTCTACCATCATAGATTCAAATATAACAACTTTTATAGCAGGAGTTGTTTTATACTACTTTGGAACAGGTCCTATAAAAGGATTTGCTGTTACTTTAATGATAGGTATAATAGCTTCAATGTTTACAGCTATAGTTATAACTAAAATGCTATTAAAGTCTCTAGCAGATGCTAATATAACTAAAAGTAAAAAGTTGTTTGGAGCATAAGGGGGGAAAAAAGTGAATATAGTACAAAAAAGAAAGTTATGGACTAGTATATCTTGTGCAATAATAGTATTAGGAATAGTTTTAGCATTTACAAGAGGCCTAAATTTTGGAATAGATTTTACTGGTGGAACACTAATGGAGATAGATCTTAAAGAGTATGTTGAAACAAGCCAAGTAAGGAATATAACAGATAAAATAGACCCTAGTGCATCTATAATGCATATAGGAGAAGAAAAACATATAGTTCAGATAAGGACTACAGAAAATCTTGATAATGAAGCAAGAATAAAGATATTTAATGAATTTAAAGATAAATATAATTTAGATGAGCAAGACCTAGTTAGATCAGAGCAATTTGGACCAGCTATAGGAAGAGAAATAAGAAATAAGGCTTTAATATCTATTTTACTGGCTACTATTGGAATGCTTATATATATAAGTATTAGATTTGAACTTTCTTATGGAATATCAGCTATAATAGCACTAATACACGATGTTTTAATAGTGCTTTCAGTATATTCTATATTTAGAATACCAATAAATAGTCCTTTTGTTGCAGCAATACTTACAGTAGTTGGATATTCGATAAATGATAGTATAGTAGTATTTGATAGAATAAGAGAAAATATAAAAACAGTAACTAAAAAGGATTATGTTGCTATAGCAAATGATAGTATAAAGCAGACTATATCAAGATCTATAAATACATCATTAACTACTTTAATATCTATAATAGCTTTATACATCTTAGGAGTTGAAGCTATAAAAGATTTCACTTTACCGCTTTTAGTAGGAATACTTGCAGGAACATATTCATCTATATTTATAGCAAGTCCGATATGGGTACTTTTAAAAGAAAGGGGCAATATATAATATATATTGTCCTTTTCTTTTTCGAATAGGAGTAGAGGTGAAAAAGTTTTGATAAAAGTAAGCTATAAGAATATAAAAAGATACAAGGAAATTGCACAAGTTTTAATAAAATATGGGTTTGCATTTGTTGTTGAAAAACTTAAAATAGACGGAATAGCATACAAGATACCTATTGTAACTAGAGAAAATATAAAATATATGTCTACTGGTGAAAGAATAAGAAGAGCACTTGAAGAGTTAGGGCCTACATTTATAAAGTTAGGCCAAATCTTAAGTACAAGACATGATCTATTAGAACCATCTATCATAGAAGAATTAAGTAAACTTCAAAGCAATGTATCTACATTTGAATTTGAATATGCAAAAGAAATATTTAAAGATGAAATAGGACTTGACTTTGAAGATGTATTTAGCTATTTTAATCCAAAAGTTATAGGGTCAGCATCTATTGGACAAGTTTATGAAGGTAGACTAAAAACAGGTCAAGAGGTTATTGTGAAAATACAAAGACCTAATATAGAAAATTTAATTAGAACAGATCTTGAAATTTTATATTCTATAGGAAAAGCTATAGATGAACATTATAAAGATAGTTTAATAAATTTTTGTGAAATAATTGAAGAGTTCTCAGTGTTAATGTTAAGAGAACTAGACTATAATTTTGAGGCGAGAAACTGCGAAAAATTCATGGAGCTATTTAAAAATGATAAAAATATACATATACCTAAAGTCTACTGGGACTATACATCAAAAAGAGTATTGACTTTAGAAAAGATAAAAGGAGTACAAATAACAGACTTTAAAAAAATAGAAAATAATCATTGGGATAGCAAAAAAATCGCAAATATAGGGGCTTTATCCTTTATGAAACAAATATTTATACATGGTTTTTTTCATGCAGATCCTCATCCAGGAAATATAATTATTGTTGGAAATGAAAAAATAGCTTTTATAGATTTTGGAATAGTTGGTTTTATAGATAGTTTAACATTAGGGCTAATAACTGATATGCTTTTTGCAAGTATAAACAAAGACATAGAACGTATAATAACAGTTCTTATGGATTTGAATGCAATACAAGATAATACTAATTTGATAAAGTTAAGAGAAGATATGTCATACCTTATACATTATTATTACAATATACCTATAAAGAAGATAAATTTATCAGAGGTTATAAATGAATTTATGAGATTTATAAGAAAGAATAATATAAAGTTACCATCACAGTTTGCTACTTTAGCTAAAGCTATAATAACTATAGAAGGAAGTGCGAAAGTTTTAAACCCTGATTTTTGTCTTCCGGTTATATTCAAAGATTTTTTAAAAGAGTTTTATATAAATAAGTTCAATCCTTCTAATATATTTTCGTCATGTCAAATTTATTTATCTCAACTAGCAAGAGATATAAAATTTATACCAAAACAAGTAAGATTAATACTCAAAAATTTAGAAAAAAATGAAATAAAACTTACAATAGATGACAAGAAGTTTATTAGTATAGAAAAAGCTATATACAACATGACAAATAAACTATCTATAAGTTTGATAATATCATCTCTTCTTGTAGGTTCATCGCTAGTTATAACAACTAATGTAGGACCAAAACTTAAAGGATATCCTCTATTAGGAGTAATAGGTTATACACTAGCAAGTTTTATGGGGATAATACTTGTAGTGTCTATTATTTTTTCTAATAAAAATAATCAAGAATAAAGTTAAACAATATCAACTTGTGAAGAAAAAATAAAATTTCCTAGGAAATAAGTCGAAAATACTAATAATATTTTCTCAAACTACAAAAATTATATTGTTTCGATATATTGATTTAATATAAGCTAAAAGATATAATATTATTATTCTGTTGTTTTATAATACATATAAAATCTAAATTTGTAGATAAAATATAAGATTTGTTATATGCTCTAAGAAATTCTAAAAATAATAATTTGAAGGTTAAGGGTCTAAGGAGGAAAGAGAATGGATTTAAAAAGTAAAATAAGAGAGATAAATGATTTTCCTAAAGAAGGTATCAGCTTTAAAGACATAACAACTTTGCTAAAAGATGGAGAAAGTTTTAGATTTTGTATAGATAAAATTGTAGAAGATTTGAAAGAAAAAAAGGTAGGTATAGTTGTAGGACCTGAAGCTAGAGGTTTTTTAATGGGAACTCCTGTTGCTTATGCACTTGGAGCAGGTTTTGTTCCAGTAAGAAAACCAGGAAAATTGCCTGCGGAAACTGTTAAATACGAATATGATTTAGAATACGGAAAAGACTGTTTAGAAATACATAAAGATGCTATAGTTAAGGGACAAAGAGTAGCAATAGTGGATGATTTGTTAGCTACTGGAGGAACTATAGAAGCTACAGCTAAATTAATAGAGAGTCTAGGAGGACAAGTAGTTGCTATAGAATTTTTAATAGAATTAGAGTTTCTAAAGGGAAGAGAAAGACTTAAAGACTACCATGTAAATTCGTTAATAAAGTACTAGTCAAAATAGTTGGTGTTAATACCAACTATTTTAGTATAAAGGATTATATTATAATTTAGGGTGATTTTATGTTAGAAAATTTATTGTCAATGATAAGCCAATATAGCCCAGATAGTGACCTTGATATAATAATAAAAGCATATAATTTTGCTGAAAATGCACATGAAGGGCAGTTTAGAAAGTCAGGAGAAAAATATTTTATTCATCCTGTCGAGGTTGCCAAAATTTTAATAGAACTTGAACTTGATACAACAACAATAGCAGCAGGGTTACTACATGATGTTATAGAAGATACTAAATATACGTATGAAGATTTAAAGAAAGCATTTGGTCAAGAAACTGCAGATCTTGTAGATGGAGTTACAAAGTTAGGAAAAATAGCTTATAAATCAAAAGAAGAAACTCAGGCAGAAAACTTGAGAAAAATGTTTATGGCAATGGCTAAGGATATAAGAGTTATACTTATAAAATTAGCTGATAGACTTCATAATATGAGGACATTAAAGTTTATGTCTCCTGAGAAAGCTAAAGAGAAAGCTTGTGAAACATTAGAAATTTATGCTCCTATAGCAAATAGATTAGGTATATTTAAAATAAAGTGGGAACTTGAAGATATAGGACTTAGATACTTAGACCCAGAAGGATATTATGATCTTGTAGAAAAAGTAGCTAAAAAGAGAAGAGAACGCGAAGAATATATAAAAAATGTAGTAGAGATACTAAAAGATAAATTGAAAGATATTTACTCTGATTGTGAGATATACGGAAGAGCAAAGCATTTTTATTCAATATATAAAAAAATGAAGTATCAAAATAAAGCATTTGAAGAAATATATGACCTTATGGCTGTAAGAGTTATAGTGGATTCAGTAAAAGATTGCTATGGGGTTTTAGGAGTAGTACACACTATATGGAAGCCTATACCAGGAAGATTTAAAGATTATATAGCTATGCCTAAAGCTAATATGTATCAATCACTTCACACTACTGTTGTAGGACCAGATGGAGAGCCTTTAGAAATACAAATAAGAACAGAAGAAATGCATAAAGTAGCTGAGTACGGTATAGCTGCTCACTGGAAATACAAAGAAGGCAAAATAAGTCAAAATGAAAGCGACATGGAAAAAAAGCTCTCTTGGTTAAGACAGATGATGGAATGGCAAAAGGAGCTTAGTGATCCAACAGAGTTTATGGAAGCTCTTAAGATAGATTTATTTACAAATCAAGTATTTGTATTTACTCCTAAGGGAGATGTAATAGAACTACCTGCAGGATCAACTCCTATAGATTTTGCATATAAAGTCCATACAGGAATAGGAAATAGCCTAATTGGAGCTAAAGTAGACGGCAGAATAGTTCCTATAGATTATAAGTTAAATAACGGAAATATAGTAGAAATATTAACATCTTCTCAGAGTAATGGACCTAGCAGAGACTGGATAAATATAGTAAAGAGTTCTCAAGCTAAAAATAAAATAAAACAATGGTTTAAGAAAGAAAGAAGAGAAGAAAATATCCAAAGAGGTAAAGAGTTACTAGAAAAAGAAATAAAAAGACAGGGCTATAATCCAGCAGAAATATTAAAACCTAAATATTTAAATATAATACTTAAAAGAACAAATCAACCTACAGAAGAAGATTTATATGCAGCTATAGGTTACGGTGGTATAGCCTTAAATCAAGTAATTCCAAAACTAAAAGAAGAGTATGAAAATGATAGAAAAATAAAGGGAGAAAGTAATTTTAAAGAAAACATTAATACAAAGCAGCAAAAACAGAAAAAAAGATATAACAATCAAGGAGTAATAGTAAAAGATCTTGATAATATACTTGTTAGATTTGCAAAATGTTGTACACCTTTGCCAGGAGATGAAATAATAGGATATACAACTAAAGGAAGAGGAGTTTCAGTTCATAGAAAAGATTGCCCTAATATAAATATATATGATGAGAGTATTGCTAACAGATTGCTAGAGGTAAAGTGGGATATAAAAGACATATCTACATTTGAAGCAGAAATACAGATAATAGCAAACGATAGAACAGGATTACTTACAGACTTAACACAGATTTTTTCAGCAGATAAAGTTCCGGTAAAAGGCATGAATGCTAGAACAACAAAAAAAAAATTAGCTTACGTAAACTTATTAATAGAAGTAAAAAGTATAGATCAGCTTAAAAGTGTTATGAATAAAATAAAAAGCTTACAGGGAGTAATAGACGTTTTTAGAGTAATAAATTAAAAGGAGAGATTTTATGAGAGCTGTAGTTCAACGAGTTTCAAATTCAAAAGTTACAGTAGATAATGAAGTTGTAGGACAAATAGGAAAAGGATTAATGGTACTATTAGGTGTAACCCATAGTGATAATGAATCTGATATAAAATACTTAGTGGATAAAATTTTAAATTTAAGAATATTTGAAGATGAAGAAGGAAAGATGAATTTATCATTATTAGATATAAAAGGAGAACTACTAGTTGTATCTCAATTTACTTTATATGGAGATTGTAGAAAAGGAAGAAGGCCAAGCTTTACAGAAGCAGCAAAACCTGAGTTAGCAAACCAATTATATGAACAATTTATAAAAGAATGTAAAAAATATAATATAAAGGTTGAACAAGGAAAATTTGGTGCAGATATGAAAGTAGATATACTAAATGATGGTCCTGTTACTATGTTATTAGATTCAAGTAAGAATTTTTAGGGGGTAGATAAAATGAAGATAAAAAATATAGTATGTGGGATATATGGAGTTAATTGTTATATAATTGCAGATGAAGAAACTAAAAAGTGTGCAGTTATAGATCCAGGGGGAAACCATGAAGAAATTATAAACTATATAGATGAAAATGGTTTTGATTTAGAATTTATAATACTTACTCATGGACATGCAGATCATATAGGGGCTGTAGGGGAGTTAAAGGATATAAAAGACTGTAAGGTTGTAGCTTGCAAGGATGAAAAATATATACTAAATAATAAAGATTTTAACTTAACATCGGTGATAGGAAGTAAGGAATTAGAAATTGAAGCAGATGAATATGTAAAAGATCAAGATAATCTATGTCTAGGACGTTTATCACTTCAAATAATACATACTCCAGGACATACTCCAGGATCTATTTGTATAAAAGTTGAAAATATATTATTTAGTGGTGATACTTTGTTTTCTGGATCAATAGGAAGAACAGACCTAGAAGGCGGTAGTTACGAAAAAATAATTCACTCTTTAGAAAAGCTTATACAGCTTGATGATGAAGTAGTTGTAATGCCGGGACATGGACCTTCAACTACAATAGGTAGAGAAAAACGAACTAATAGATTTATAATTGATAGGTGATAAGATGCTTAATATATTTTTAAAAGGACATGACTACAGGTATGAAGTAGGAGAGCTTGTAAAAATTTTTACATCAAACTTTAGATTCGAAGATAGTGATCGTACAAATGTGTTGATAAATGAAGTTTTAACTGAAAATAGATACATTATCTCAAAAGCGAGTATATATGAAAATAATATTTTAAAATTTTATAGTGAGGAAAAAAGTGAAATTTTATTATCAGATCGCGAAAATATAAAAGAATTAAAAAGGCTTATTAAAAAAAGTATATTCGAAGTATTAAAAAGAAAGTACAATACATATGCTCCATGGGGCATACTGACAGGAGTAAGGCCTACAAAAATAGTACATGAACTTATAGATAATGATCTAAACGAAAATCAGATAAAAGATATACTTATAAAAAAATACAATATTTCTGAAAGCAAAGCAGACTTGTTAATAACTGTTGCTATAGCAGAAAGAAAATTTATATATCCTGTTGATGGTAAAAAGATTTCTTTATATATAAGTATACCTTTTTGTCCAACGAGGTGTTTATATTGTTCGTTTGTTTCGAATGATTTAAAATCTAGTAGTAAATATACAAAAGATTATATAGATGCTTTGATAAAAGAAATAAAGGGAGTATCAAAAATTATAGAAAAATCAAATAAAAAAATACAAACCATATACATGGGGGGAGGAACACCTACATCAATAGATTCAAGCCAGCTTAAAATTATTATAGATGAAATATACAAAAACTTTGACCTTAGCAATTTAGAGGAATTTACGGTTGAGGCTGGAAGACCAGATACAATAGATAAACAAAAGCTTAAAGTACTAAAAGATATGGATGTGACTAGAATAAGCATAAATCCTCAGACAATGAATGATAAAACATTACGAGAAATAGGAAGAAATCATACTACACAAGATATAATAAATGCGTTTTACATGGCAAAAGATGTAGGGTTTGAAAATATAAATATGGATATAATTTTAGGACTTCCCAATGAAACTATACAAATGGTTGAAAATACACTGCAAAGTATTTTAAGATTATCTCCTGAAAGTTTGACAGTTCATACTATGGCAGTTAAAAGAGCATCTAAACTAAAAGAAAATATACAAAATTATGATTTATCTCATTATAATGAAGTTGTTAATATGATACAACTTTCTCAAATATATGCTGAAAAAATGAACCTAAAACCGTATTATATGTATAGACAAAAACATATGGTTGGTAATCTTGAAAATATAGGTTATGCTAAACAAGGATTTGAGTGTATATATAATATACAAATAATGGAAGAAAAGCAAACTATATTAGCGTTAGGTGCAGGAGCTGTTTCTAAAGTAGTGTATTTAGATGAAAATAGGATAGAAAGAATACCTAACGTAAAGGATATTCAAAGCTATATATTAAGAGTAGATGAAATGATTAAAAGAAAAGAAGGTGAGGTATTAAAAAATGCTTACAAAAGCTCCTAGAGGAACAAATGATATATTGCCAAAAGAATCTTATAAATGGGTATATGTAGAAAACTTATTTAGAAAGGTATGTTCTTTATTTGGATATAGCGAAATAAGAACTCCTATATTTGAACATACAGAGCTTTTTAAAAGAGGGGTAGGAGAAACTACAGATATAGTTCAAAAAGAAATGTATTCGTTTCAAGATAATGGTGGAAGAGATATAACATTAAAGCCAGAAGGAACAGCTCCTGCAGTTAGAGCTTTCATAGAAAATAAATTGTATGCACAGGTTCAACCAACAAAACTTTTTTACATAACTCCTTGTTTTAGATATGAAAGGCCGCAAGCAGGAAGATTAAGACAATTTCACCAATTTGGAATAGAAGTGTTTGGAAGTAGCTATCCTTCTGTCGATGCAGAAGTAATAGCTTTAGCGATAGAATTTTTAAATAGACTAAACTTAAAAAACTTAGAGCTGAGAATAAATTCAATAGGATGTATTGAATGTAGAAGAGAGTATAATAACATTTTAAGAGAATATCTAAGTAAAAAAGTAGATAAATTATGTAAAACATGTCAGGATAGATATGATAGAAATCCTTTAAGAATACTTGATTGTAAAAATGAAAGCTGTATCAAAGAAATTGAAGATGCACCACTTTTAATAGATTACATATGTGATGAATGTAAAGACCACTTTGAAAAAGTAAAAAAGAATTTAACTGATATGCAAATACAGTTTAAAGTAGATCCTAAAATAGTAAGAGGTCTTGATTACTATAATAAAACAGCATTTGAAATAATATCAAACGATATAGGATCACAAAGTACAGTATGTGGTGGAGGAAGATACGACAAATTAGTACAAGAGCTAGGAGGACCAGAAACTACAGGAGTAGGATTTGGAATGGGAGTTGAAAGACTTCTTTTAACATTAGAAAACAACAATATTCAAATACCTAATGAAAACACCTTAGATATATTTGTTGTTACATTAGGAGAAAGAGCAGAGCAAGAAAGTTTTAAAATACTTTCTAAATTAAGACAAAATGATATATCGTGCGATAAAGATCATCTAGCAAGAAGTCTAAAGGCACAATTTAAGTATTCTGATAAAGTTAATGCTAAGTTTACAGTTGTTATAGGTGATGATGAGATAGAGAAAAATGTAGTACAGCTAAAAGATATGTCAACATCGCAGCAATATGAAATAAAACTAAATAATTTATGTGAAGAACTTAAAAAGAGGCTATAAGGAGGATTATATGGAAACTTTAAATGGATTAAAAAGAACTCATTATTGCGGAAATGTAGGAATTGAAGATATAGGAAAAGAAGTAGTGTTAATGGGTTGGGTTCAAAAAAGTAGAAATTTAGGAGGACTAGTCTTTACAGATTTAAGAGATATAGAAGGAATTTGCCAAATAGTTTTTGATAAAGATATATCTAAAGAAGCTTTTGAAAAGGCAGAGAAACTTGGATCTGAATACGTTATAGCTGTAAAAGGTATAGTTCATGAAAGACAGTCTAAAAATCCTAATATGAAAACAGGAGATATAGAAGTTTTTGCAAGCGAACTTAGAATACTTAATAAATCAGAAACACCACCTATATACATAAAAGATGATGATGATGTTTCAGAAAATCTTAGATTAAAATATAGATATTTAGACCTAAGAAAACCATCTATGCAAAAAAACTTAATATTAAGACACAAAGTAGCAAATATAGTAAGAAACTATCTATCAGAAAATAGATTTTTAGAGATAGAAACACCTTTTCTTACAAAGCCAACACCAGAAGGAGCTAGGGATTATTTAGTTCCAAGTAGAGTAAATCCAGGAAAATTCTATGCATTACCTCAATCGCCTCAGATATTTAAACAGCTGTTTATGGTATCAGGCTTTGACAGATATTTCCAAATAGTAAAATGTTTTAGAGATGAGGATTTAAGAGCAGATAGACAACCAGAATTTACTCAAATAGATTGTGAAATGTCTTTTGTTGATATGGAAGATGTTATATCTATTATGGAAAAAATGATGCAAAGAATATTTAAAGAAGCTATAAATGTAGATATTAACCTTCCTATTCCAAGAATTTCATACAAAGAAGCAATGGAAAAGTATGGATCAGATAAGCCAGATTTAAGATTTGGATTTGAACTTATAAATGTATCAGATATAGTTAAAGGATGTGGGTTTAAAGTTTTTTCTGATGCAACAAGTAATGGTAAAAGTGTAAGATGTATAAATGTAAAAGGATATGAAAAAGAATTTACAAGAAAGAATATATCTTCACTAGAAGAATTTGTAAAAACATATGGAGCAAAAGGTCTTGCTTGGATAAAAATAAACCAAGAAGGAGTAGTATCTCCTATAGCTAAGTTTTTAGATGAAGATACACTAAAACAGATTTTAGATAGAGTAGATGGAAAAGAAGGAGATTTAATATTATTTGTAGCAGACAAAGATGAAATTGTATTTGACAGTCTTGGTCATTTAAGAGTAGAGGTTGCAAAGAGATTAAATCTTCTTAAAAAAGATGAATATAAGTTAGTTTGGGTTGTAGATTTTCCTTTATTTGAATATGATGAAGAAGAAAAAAGATATGTTGCAAAACATCATCCATTTACATCTCCTAAAGATGAGGACTTAGAAAAATTAGAAACAAACCCGCAAGATGTAAGAGCTAAAGCATATGACCTTGTATTAAATGGATTTGAACTTGGAGGGGGAAGTATAAGAATATATAACTCAGATGTTCAAATGAGAATGTTCAAAGCTTTAGGCTTTAATGAGGAGCAGATAAACGAAAAATTTGGATTTTTAATAGAAGCATTTAAATATGGAACACCTCCTCACGGTGGAATAGCTTTTGGGTTTGACAGGATAGTTATGCTTTTAGCAGGCGAAGAAAATATAAGACAAGTCATAGCGTTCCCTAAAACTCAAAACGCTTCTTGCCCTATGACAAATGCTCCATCAGATGCAGATGAAAAGCAGTTACAAGAGTTAAATATAAAGACACTATAAATCAAAAAGCTACACTTTAGTTAAAGTGTAGCTTTTTCTCTAGAAATAAAATAATAAATGGGGTATAATCTATATACGGGTTATAGGTATGAAAAGAGGTGTTTGTTTTGAGGAAAATATTTGACGAATTTATGACATTTGCGATAGTATTCCCTATAATTTTACTTTTGCTAAAAGCATTTTTAAATGATTTTATTACGGTTTCAAACAAAGATTTACTGTTAATATTTATATTAGCGCTTGTAAACATAGCAATAAGAAATTATTTTACTTCACTTAAAGAAAAGTACAACTTAGATAATAGAAACTTTGAATTTATTAGAAGAATTATATTTATATTACTTATAGGAGTATACTTAATTTTAAGGTAGGAGGATTTTTCATGAATGAACTTTCAAGCAAAACAAAAAATGATAAAGAAGCTATAATAAGAAGACTTAGGAAAATTGAGGGACAAGTTAAAGGAATACAAAATATGGTCAATAATGATAAATATTGTGTAGATATATTAATTCAAATAGCAGCAGTAAGATCAGCATTAGATAAAGTAGGTGGAATAATTTTAGAAAATCATATAAAAGGGTGTGTAAGAAACACAATAAAAACAGATGACGAAAGTAAAAATGAAAAGATTATAGATGAGTTAATCAGCACAATAACTAAATTCATAAAGTAGGTGGTATATTGAAAAGCTTAGGAATTGTTATAAATAAAGAGGCAGATATAGCTTACCTAAAAATGCAAAGACATTCTGCATGTGGAAGTTGTGGAGCTTGTAAAATGGGAGATGAAAAAAGTGATATAGAAATTAAAGCATACAATAAAATAGGTGCTGAAATTGGAGATTTTGTTGAAGTTGATATGCATGTTCCAAATTTTATGAAAGCAGTATTTATAGTATACACTCTACCTTTGATTTCTCTATTAGTAGGAGTAGTTTTAGGAACTAAAGTATTAGGACAATTAGGATATAATAATACAGAGACCATAAGTTTATTTATAGGAATAGTACTTATGAGTTTAACATTTTTAATGATAAGGATAAATGAGAAAAAAATAAGGCAAAGTGGTAAATATATTCCAGTAATAACCAACATAATAAAATCCTCTATTTGAATAGAGGATTTTTCATAGATTTTATAATTTTAGCAACAGAAGAAACTAAAATTATTCCAATAGCAATAGCCCCACCAGTAAATATTGCATTTACTCCTATTTTTATAGCAGTATCAAAAGAATCGTTTATTAAATTTATCATAGTCAAGTACATTCCATAACCTGGAACTAAAGGCACTATACCAGGTATGACAAATGCAGTTACAGGCTTTTTATCAATCCTAGCAAAAACTTCTCCTAAAATGGCAACTACTATAGAAGCTATAAAACTAGAGAATGTAACAGAAAAAACTAAATTATTTATATATATATATAATGTCCATCCTATTCCTCCTGTTATTCCAGCATAAACAATAGAAGACTTAGGAACATTAAACAGTATAGAAAATCCTACAGTAGATAAAAAAGAGTATATAAATTGAGAAAATAAATACATTAAATATTCCCCCCAAAAACATTAATCCAAATATTTAATATAGATCCAACTCCAACTGCTATAGATATAGATATAAATACAGCTTCAAAAACCCTAGATACCCCTGAGATCAAATCACCAGAAATAAAATCTCTAAGTCCATTTGTTAAAGCAACTCCTGGAAGTAAAGGCATTATAGATCCTACTATAATCATGTCTATACTATTTCCAAATCCTAAAAGTTGAAAAAATATAGTCAAAGTGGCTATAATAGCTCCTCCAGAGGCATTAGCTAAAAAAGAAGTTTGACTAACTTTTTCTATTTTGCTACTTGCAAAAACAGCAATCATAGAGATAATGAAAGCAGCTAAAAAATCTAAAAAGCTAGATCCAAACAAAAGAGCAAAAAAACCTGAAGCGAATCCAGCAGATAAAATCCTTATAACTTTAGGATATTTAGGTGATTTATCTATTTTTTTAAGAAGGAGCAAAGCTTGCTCAATAGAAAGATTACTGTTTACAAATTCTCTTGAAAAATCATTAACTTGAGATATTTTACTTAAGTTTATAGTTCTAGATTTAATTCTTTTAATAAAGCTTATTCCATCAAACCTATCATCAGATATAAATATACCAGTAGGTGTTACAAATGAGCTTACGTGTTTTAGATTCTTAGATTTGCATATTCTATCAATTGTATCTTCAACTCTATAAGTTTCAGCACCGTTTTTAAGCATTATTTCTCCTGCGTACAGAGCAATTCTTAGTATATCTTTTTTTTGAAGAGTAGTCATAATAAAACTCCTTTCTAAAGATTAACAATTACTAGTATATCAAAAATTTAATGTCAATATAAATAGAATATATGTTAAAATTAGTAATTAAGATTTAAAATCTATGGGAGGGATGAAAGTGAGATTTGAAAATTTAAAGAAAGTTGACACTCAAGTATATGAGGCAATAGAGAAAGAAATTAACAGACAAAATAGAAATATAGAACTTATAGCTTCAGAAAACTTTGTTTCAGATGCTGTTATGGAAGCTGCAGGAAGCCATTTGACAAATAAATATGCAGAAGGATACCCTTCAAAAAGATATTATGGGGGGTGTGAGTACATAGACATAATAGAAAACTTAGCAATAGAGAGACTAAAAAAATTATTTGATGCAGAGCATGCTAATGTTCAGCCACATTCAGGAGCAAATGCAAATTTAGGTGTTTATTTTGCAGTTTTAAATCCAAGTGATAAAGTTTTGGGAATGAATCTTTCACAAGGTGGGCATTTAACGCATGGATCACCTGTAAATATATCAGGACAATATTTTAATTTTATAGAATATGGAGTATCAAAAGAAGATGGAAGAATAGATTATGAAGGTGTAAGAGAAATTGCTAAGAAAGAAAGACCAAAACTTATAGTTGCAGGAGCTAGTGCATATCCAAGAGAGATAGACTTTAAGAAATTTAGAGAAATTGCAGATGAAGTAGGAGCAATGCTTATGGTGGATATGGCACATATAGCAGGACTTGTTGCTGCAGGACTTCATCAAAACCCTGTATATTATGCTGATTTTGTAACAAGTACTACTCATAAGACACTAAGGGGGCCAAGAGGTGGAGTTATTCTTTGTAAAAAAGAATATGCTCAAAAAATTGATAAGGCTATATTCCCAGGAATACAAGGAGGTCCACTAGAACATATAATAGCTGCAAAAGCTGTTGCATTTAAAGAAGCATTAAGTGATGAGTTTAAGAAATATCAACACCAAATAGTAAAAAATGCTAAAGTATTAGCTGATGAGTTGATAAATAGAGGATTTGACCTTGTAACTAACGGAACAGACAATCACCTTATGCTTATAGATTTAAGAAATAAAAATATTACAGGAAAAGAAGCAGAACAAAGATTAGATGATGCTCATGTTACAGTAAATAAAAACTCAATACCATTTGATACACAAAGTCCATTTATAACTAGTGGAATAAGAATTGGAACGCCTGCTGTTACTACAAGAGGTATGAAAGAAGAAGAAATGAAAGTTATAGCAGAAATTATAGATGAAGTTATAACTAATAATAACACACAAAAAGCTAGACAAATGGTAAAAGAGCTTACAGATAGATTCCCGCTTTACTAAGATCCTCATATAAATACTGGAGGAATAAAAATGACATCAAAAGATTATATAGCTTTGATGCAAAAAATTTTGCACTACATAGAAGATGGAGTCCATGTAATAGATAAAGATGGAAACACTATAATATATAACAGAGCTATGGAAGAGCTTGAAGGAATGAAAAAAGAAGATGTTTTAAACAGACCATTATTAGATGTATTTAAAAGCTTAGATAATGAAACTAGTACCTTACTCAAAGTTTTAAAAAGCGGTACTCCTATAAAAAATAAAAAACAGGTATACCTAAATATAAATGGAAAAGAAATAACAACAATAAACACTACTGTTCCTTTAAGTTTGAATGGAGAAAAGTTTGGAGCACTAGAAATAGCAAAAGATATTACTAAGATAAAAAAGCTTTCAGATATTATACTAGACCTTCAAAATGAAATATCTAATGGTCAAACAACTAAGCAGCTGAAAATAAAGAAATATACATTTGATAATATTTTAGGAGAAAGCAAAGCATTTAAGGATGCATTAAGCATAGCCAAAAAGGCTGCTAAAAACAGTGCACCTGTACTAATATATGGAGAAACAGGAACAGGTAAAGAACTATTTGCTCAAAGCATACACTATGCTAGCAATAGAGCAAATAACCCGTTTATAGCCCAAAACTGTGCAGCAATTCCAGAAACTTTACTAGAGGGAATTTTATTTGGAACATCAAAAGGAGCATTTACAGGAGCCATTGACAGAGCTGGGATATTTGAACAAGCAAATGGAGGAACTATATTATTAGATGAAATAAACTCAATGCCAATACAATTACAAGCAAAACTCCTTAGAGTACTTCAAGAAGGTTATATAAGAAGAATAGGTGGATCTAAAGATATACCTATAGATGTTAGAGTTATAGCAACTACAAATGAAAATCCTATAGAAGCAGTGGAAAAAGATAAAATTAGAAAAGATTTATATTATAGATTAAATGTTATATCTATAAATATACCAGCACTAAGGGATAGAAAAGAAGATATTATTCCCTTGTCAAGCCATTTTATAAAAAAATACAACAACATATTGAAAAAAGATATATGGATAATATCAGAAAAAAGCAAGGAAATATTATTAGAACACTCATGGCCAGGAAATGTAAGAGAACTTGAAAATACTATATATGCAGCTGTTAGTATGACAGATGATGATCATGTATTAAATCATCAAAGTTTAAATATATTAAATTTAAACAAAAGAATTAACAAAGAAAAGATAGACATAGATATAAATAATAATTTAGATGAAACTATGAAAACTATAGAAGTAAAATTTATAAAAAAAGCATTGTTTGAAAACAATAACAACATAACGAAAGCTGCTAATGACTTGGGAATAAAAAGACAGACACTTCAGCATAAGATGAAAAAATATGGAATAAGATAAAAGCAAAAAAATTTGCACCACATGGTGCAAATTTTTTTGCTTTTGGTATATTTTTTGATTATACACTAAGTAACTCAAAAATAAAAAATTGTCCTATTTCAATAAGTTGGAATATTTTTAAAATTTATTTTTATATAAATTTCAAAATGGTATGAATATTGCTTTAAAAATTTAATATAAATTAAATTGAAATAAATAATTTTTTGGAGGTGTTTTTGATGGAAAATATTAAAGTTGGTATTTGGGGATTTGGAGCAATGGGAAGTGGAATGGCAGAAATGCTACTTAAGAAAAAGGGAGTTGAAATAGTAGCAGTTTGTGACAGAAATGAAAATAGAGTAGGAAAAGATATGTATGAAGTTTTAGGTATAGAAAGAAATGAAAGAAAAGAAGTTATAATAAAAAGTGATCCAAATGAAGTTTTCACAGAAAAGTGTGCAGATGTAGTTTTACTTGCAACAGATTCTTTTACTAAAGGAGCATTTGAGAAAATTAAATTTATAGTTGAAAGAAAAATGAATGTAATATCAACAGCAGAAGAAATGGCTTATCCTCAAGCTCAAGAGCCTGAACTTGCTAAAGAAATAGATAGACTGGCAAAAGAAAATGGTGTTTCAGTATTAGGTACAGGAATAAATCCAGGATTTGTATTAGATCTTTTAATACTTGCTTTAACAGGAACTTGCGAAACTGTTGAACATATAAAAGCTGCAAGAATAAACGATTTATCTCCATTTGGAAAAGCAGTTATGGAAGAGCAAGGAGTAGGAATAACTTTAGAACAGTTTAATAGAGGAGTTGAAAATGGAACAATAGCTGGACATGTAGGATTCCCAGAATCTATAAAAATGATTACAGATGGAATTGGATGGAATCTAGAAAAAGTGGAGCAAACAAGAGAAGCTATAGTTTCTAATATATATAGAGAAAGTAAATATGCAAAAGTTGAAGCAGGAAATGTAGCTGGTTGTCGTCAATGTGGATATGGGTATGTAGATGGTCAGGTAAAAATTGAAATGGAGCATCCTCAACAAATACTTCCGCATTTAGAAGGTATAGAAACAGGAGATTATATATGGATAAAAGGAAATCCAGATATATCGCTTCAAATAAAACCAGAAATACCAGGTGGAATAGGAACGATAGCTATGTGTGTAAACTCTATTCCTCATGTTATAAATGCTAAGCCAGGACTTAGAACAATGCTTGATATACCAGTTCCAAGAGCTATTATGGGTGATATGAGAGATTTAATAGAATGTTAATTAAAGGAAGTGAGCAAATGAAAAGTAAAAAAGGAGATTGGGTACTAGTACATAATGTAGTATTACAAAAAGAAGAAAGAGCACCACAAGTTCCTGAAGATACTAAACAAGTTCCACTTAAAATGTGGGTTAAGGGATTTATAAATGAAGATGCAAACTTAGGAGATCAAGTTAGTATAACTACAATTTCGGGAAGAACAGTAAAAGGAGAACTTGTAGATATAAATCCATACTACAAGCATGATTATGGTAAATGTATTCCTGAAATACTCCAGATAGGTATTCAGCTTAGAGAAATATTATCTGGAGGTGAAGAGAATGAATAAAGATATGAGTTATGCTTCTGTTATGGCTAGAAAAAATGAAATAATGAAAAATGCAATAGGAATAGATTATGAAGTATTTGAATCTTCAGGTATAGGATTTGACTATGAAAAAATGATGAGAGAAACAGGATATACACTTGAAGAGATGATACAAATTCAAACAAGTGTAGCTGTTGGCAATACCCCTATTATCGAACTTAAGAACTTAACAAAACTTGCTAGAAAACTTTCGCCAAAAGGAAAAGGAGCTAGAATTTTTATAAAAGATGAAGCTTGTAATCCTTCTGGAAGTTTCAAGGCCAGAAGAGCAGCAAATGCAGTATATCATGCTAAAAAATTAGGTTATAAGGGTGTTATAGCAGCAACGAGTGGAAACTATGGAGCTGCAGTTGCATCTCAAGCAGCAATGCAAGGATTAAAATGTATAATTGTTCAGGAATGTTATGATAGCAAAGGGATTGGGCAACCAGAAATAATAGAAAAAGCTAGAAAATGTGAAGCTTATGGTGCTGAAGTTGTTCAGCTTACAGTAGGTCCAGAACTTTTTTATACATTCCTAAAACTTCTTGAGGAAACTGAATACTTTAATGCATCTTTATATACACCATTTGGAATAGCAGGAGTAGAAACATTAGGATATGAGATTGCGATGCAATTTAGACAAAGAGAAGGTAAAGATCCAGATGTAGTAGTATGTACAAATGCAGGAGGAGGAAACTTAACAGGTACAGCAAGAGGTCTTATAAAAGCAGGAGCATCAAATACAAAAATAGTAGGTGCTAGTGTTAATCTAAAGGGACTTCATATGGCGTCAGATACACAGTTTAATAAAAAATCATTTACAACTGGTCATACAGGTTTTGGGATACCGTTTTCAACTTGGCCAGATAGATCAGATGTTCCAAGATCAGCTGCAAGACCTTTAAGATATATGGATAGATATGTGTTAGTAAATCAAGGAGAAGTATTTTATATTACTGAAGCATTAGCTCAATTAGAAGGGTTAGAAAGAGGACCTGCTGGAAATACATCTTTAGCAGCTGCGTTTGCTATAGCTAGAGAAATGGATGAAGATAAGATAATAGTTGTTCAAGAAACAGAGTATACAGGTGCAGGAAAACACATACAACCTCAGCTTACATTTGCAAGAGAAAATGGAATACAGATAAGATTTGGAAATCCTGACGAGGAAGTTGCAGGAAAAAACATAATTCTTCCAGAGCATCCATCAATGATAAAAGCTAGAGATATTGATATGAATCAGATAAGAAGGTCCTATATAAAAAATTGCTTAGAACATAACAACTGCAAACAAGTTAGTGATGAGGATATAGCGTTTTTAATAGAAGAAACAAAAACAAACAGGGAATTTGTAGAATCTGTTCTTAGAGAATTTGATGTAAAGTTTCAATAATACACTCGGAGGTGGAACAAGGTGAAAAGACAAGATGATTTCCAAACAAGAAGAAAACATTTAGAAAATTTAACTGATGAAGAATTATACAATAGATTCTGGGAACTTGCAGAAAAAATAGTAGATCCATTACTAGAACTTGCTAAAAAACATACTACTCCATCAATAGAACGTTCTGTTCTTTTAAGAATGGGATTTTCAAGCCTTGAGGCAAAACCTTTAGTTGAAGGAGCAATAGACAGAGGATTGATAGGTAAAGGGGTAGGTCATATAGTATATAGGATTTCTAAAGAGAAAAATATCCCTTTAAGACAAGCTGGACTTGAAATGATAGAAGGAAAACATTGGGACGATGCTGTTAGAATCTTCAAAGGAGGAGAGTAAAGATGGAAAAGTTAAATCCAAACGAAAAGTTAGATATAAAAAATATATTGAGTGATCTTGAAAACTATAGACCAAAAAGAAGAGGATGGACATGGAGAAAACATGAAGAAATAGAAATGGGTGGACATAAATATTCAGATTGTTCTACACCTCTTAAAAACTCTATAGGTATACCTGCAGCAGTTCAATATTTTGAGAATTTAGACCCACAACCAAAAGAAACTATTACAACAGAAATTGCTTCTGGAAGATTTGAAGATGATATAAGAAGAATGAGAATGGCTGCTTGGCATGGAGCAGACCACATAATGGTTATAAGAACAGCAGGACAATCACACTATGATGGTTTAATAGAGGGAACACCTCAAGGAATAGGAGGTATACCTGTTACAAGAAAGCAAGTTAGAGCACAAAGAAAAGCACTAGATCTTATAGAAGAAGAAGTTGGAAGACCTATAAATTATCATTCTTATGTATCTGGAGTTGCAGGGCCTGATATAGCTGTAATGTTTGCAGAAGAAGGAGTAAACGGAGCACATCAAGACCCTCAGTACAATGTTCTTTACAGAAATATAAATATGGTTAGATCTTTTGTTGATGCTGCTGAGTCTAAAAAAATATTAGCTTGGGCTGATATAGCTCAAATAGATGGAGCTCACAATGCAAATGCAACAGCAAGAGATGCATGGAAGGTTATGCCTGAACTTATGGTTCAACATGCTATAAACTCGATATTCTCGCATAAGGTAGGAATGAAGAAAGAAAACATATGTTTATCTACAGTTCCTCCTTCAGCATCGCCTGTTCCATGTATAAAATATGATCTACCGTATGCAGTAGCATTAAGGGATTTATTTGATGAGTATAAAATGAGAGCTCAACAAAATACAAAGTATATAACATCTTCATCAAGAGAGGCTACGGTTACTCATGTTTTAAATATGTTAATTTCTAAACTTACAAGAGCAGATATACAATCTACAATAACTCCAGATGAAGGTAGAAATGTTCCTTGGCATGTTTACAACATAGAAGCATGTGATACAGCAAAACAAACACTAGTAGGATTAGATGGATTACTAGAGATGGTTGAGATTAAAAAAGATGGATATCTTCCTCAAAAGGTTAGAGAACTTAAAGAAAGAGCAATTCTTTACATGGAAGAAATTTTAGAAGTAGGTGGATATTTTAACGCAGTAGAAAAAGGATTCTTTGTGGATTCAGGAATGTATCCAGAAAGAAATGGAGATGGAATAGTAAGAAAAATAGATGCAGGTATAGGTGCGGGAGATATATTTGAAAGAGATGAAGATTATATGGCACCTGTAACAGCTCACTTTGGATATAACAATGTAGCTCAGTATGATGAAAATGCAGTAGATAATCCATCAAGCTTAATCGATGGGTGTACATTTGAAAAGCCAGAAAAGATAGTATTCATAGATGAATTAGACGAATTTGATAATGTAAATACTAGATTACAAGAAACAGAAATGTATAGAAATTCTAATTTAATAAAACCAGAAGTTGAGTGGCTTGCAGATGGAACAGTTCAAATAGAAATGACTCTTCCTACAAGCAAGAGAATAGCAGAGTTTGCTGCAGTAGAATTTGCTAAGAAGATGAATTTAATAGATCCAGAAGTTATACATGTTGAAGTTTTACATCCAGCAGAAGGAACAAGAATACAGTTAAAAGGAAAATTAGATGTAAGTATTGATATAAGTACTTTAGAAATACCACCTGAGCCTGAAGTAATGAGCAATGAAGAACTTTGGGAAGAAATAGAAAAAAGACCTATGAAAGTTGTAGCAGCTACTGTAGGAGAAGATGAGCACTCTGTTGGTCTTAGAGAGATAATAGATATAAAACATGGCGGTATAGAAAAATGGGGTATACAGGTTGAATATCTTGGAACTTCTTGTCCTGTTGAAAAACTTGTAGATGCAGCAATAGAGCTTAATGCAGATGCTATACTTGCATCAACTATAATAAGCCATGATGATATCCACTATAAAATAATGAAAAAACTTCATGAATATGCAATAGAAAAGGGAGTAAGAGATAAAATTATAATAGTTTGTGGAGGAACACAAGTTACACCAGAAATAGCTGTTAAACAAGGTGTAGATGCAGGATTTGGAAGAGGAACTAAGGGAATAAATGTTGCAACATTCCTAGTAAAAAGAAGAAGAGAGATGTTAGAAGGTAAATAATGAAGTTACGGTTCATACTAGATGTATCTAGTATGAACCAAATTTTTATAACACATAGGAAATTATGTTCTAATAGGCAAAAATTACAAAGCGCTAAATTTTGTATGTTACTTTGAATAGTTGCTTGCTATGAAAGGCGGAGATAGAATGAATATAGATGTACTAGTTGCAGAAATAGGCAGCACAACTACTGTTATAAACGCATTTAGTGATATTGATAGTGAAAATCCTAAGTTTATAGGTCAAGGTCAAGCTCCAACAACAGTACTTGAAGGTGATGTAAGGATTGGATTAAATAATGCTATAGATAATCTTGCAAAGAATTTGAATGTAGATAAGATAAATTACAAAGAAATGCTTGCAACATCTAGTGCTGCTGGTGGATTAAAAATGACAGTTCATGGCCTTGTATACGATATGACAGCTAGAGCTGCAAAAGAAGCAGCACTTGGTGCAGGAGCAATCATACATAAAGTAACAGCAGGAAGACTAAAAAGAACAGACATAAATAAAATAAAAAAGATAAATCCTAATATAATATTGATAGCTGGTGGAGTAGATTACGGAGAAAGAGATACAGCTATTTATAATGCTGAAGTTATAGCTGATATGAACTTAAATATACCTGTAATATATGCTGGCAATATAGAAAATAGAGAAGAAATAAATCTTATATTTGAAGAGACTAATTATAAACTCTATATAGTAGACAATGTATATCCTAAAATTGATGTTTTAAATATAGAACCTACTAGAAAGGTAATTCAAGATGCGTTTGAAGAACATATAACACATGCTCCGGGTATGCATTATGTAAGAGATATAGTAAATGGACCTATCATTCCAACGCCAGGGGCAGTTATGGAATGTGCCAAACTTTTATATGAAGAAATAAAAGATCTAATGGTAATAGATGTTGGAGGAGCAACAACAGATATCCATTCAGTAACAGAGGGAAGCGAGCAAATAAATAGAATACTCATAAGCCCAGAACCTCTTGCAAAAAGAACTGTTGAAGGAGATTTAGGGGTTTATGTAAATATGAAAAATGTAGTTGACCTTATAGGAATAGAAAAAATAAAAAATGAATTAGATTTAGATGTAGAAAGACTAATGAAAAATCACAAACCTATACCTAAGACACAAGAGGAAATTAAATTTGTAGAAAGGCTTACAAAAGAAGCTGTTATAAAGGCTGTAGAAAGACATGCAGGAAAAATTAGAAACCTTTATGGAACAGGAACAAAGACATCAGTTGCAGAAGGAAAAGATTTGACAGAGATAAAATATATAATAGGAACAGGTGGAGCTTTAACAAGACTTCCAAATAGAGTTGAGATAATGAAAGAAATAGCTAAACACAATAAATCAGGAACATTACTTTTTCCAACTAAAGAAGCTAAAATCTTGGTAGATAATGATTACATAATGGCTTCTTTAGGAGTCTTATCTAAAAAATATAAAAAAGCTGCTTTAAAGCTAGCAAAACAAAGTCTAAAAATTTAGGGGTGAGATATTTGTATCCAAGACTTGAAATAGATATACAAAAAATTAGACATAATGCAAAATTGTTAGTAGATAAGTGTAAAAAAGAGAATATACAAATAGCAGCTGTAACTAAAGTTTATTGTGCTTTTCCTGAAATTGTAGAAGCTATCAAGGATACAGGTATAAAATATATAGCTGATTCTAGAATTCAAAACTTAAAAAAACTAAAACATATAAATTTACCAAAGATACTTTTAAGAATACCAATGATGAGTGAAGTTGAAGAACTAGTAAGATATGTAGATATAAGTCTTAATTCAGAAATAGATGTTATAAGGAAGATAGATCAGGAAGCTAAAAAGATAAACAAAGTACAAAAGATAGCTTTAATGGTTGACTTAGGAGATTTAAGAGAAGGTTATTTCAATGAGGAAGAATTATTTGACTGTATTGAACAAGTTTTGAAACTAGAAAATATAAAACTTGTGGGAGTTGGAACAAATTTAACTTGTTATGGAGCTATAATTCCTTCTAAAGAAAATACTCAAAAACTTGTAGATATAGCCAAGAAAATTGAAAAAAGATATAAAATTGATATTGACTTCATATCTGCAGGAAACTCAAGTTCACTTCATCTAATAGATAAAAATCAGATGCCACAAGGGGTATCTAACTTAAGGTTAGGTGAAGCTATAGCACTAGGACGAGAAACAGCTTATGGAGATAAGATAGAAGGAGCATATCAAGATGCATTCAAATTGATTTGTGAGATTGTAGAACTAAAAGAAAAGCCTTCAGTTCCTATTGGAGAGATTGGTATGGATGCATTTGGGAATAAGCCTGTATATGAAGATAGAGGAATAAGAAAAAGAGCTATAATAGGAATAGGAAAGCAAGATATAAATATATCGGCAATAACTCCAATAGATACTAAAATAGATATATTAGGAGCAAGTTCGGATCATCTTATATTAGATGTAACAGAAAGTGATATAAACTACAAAGTAGGAGATAAAGTGGAATTTAATTTAGAATATGGAGCTCTTATGAGTGCAGCTACAAGTGAATATGTGTATAAAGTATTTAAAGGTTAGATATTATAATGTCTAACCTTTTTTTGATATAATATAAAAAGTATAAAGTTTGGAGATGATTAGAATGATATTGTTATTTAAAAGATTGCTGAACAACTTAGGATATGTAGTGTTGATAGCTTTTTTAATATCAAGGTTTAGAGTGTACAGAAATATAATACAAAAGGAAAAATTTACTCTAAAGGATTTAGTTTTACTTTCACTTGTATTTGGAACATTTGGTATATTAGGAACTTATATAGGAACTCCTGTAAATGGTGCGATTGCAAATACAAGAATAATAGGAGTTATAACAGGAGGTATACTCTTTGGGCCACTTGTTGGTGTATTATCTGGAGTAATAGCAGGACTTCATAGATTGCTAATTGATATAGGAGGAATAACATCAGTTCCATGTTTTATAACAACCATTTTAGCTGGAATTGCAGGAGGGATTGTAAATAGAAAATCAACTCGAAAAAATAGATGGATACATGGACTTTTTAGTGGCATTATAATAGAGCACTTAACCATGCTTTTTATAATTATTTTATCAAGGCCATTTGATTTAGCTTTGGATATAGTAAGACAAATATATCTTCCTATGACTTTAATAAATGGAATTGGGGTAGGAATAGTAATATCAATAACAGAAAGTATATTTGAAGAAAAAGAAGAAATAGCTGCAAGACAAGCAAAATTAGCACTTGAAATAGCGAATAAGACAATGCCATATTTTAAGAATATAAATCAAACTTCATTTAGAGAAATATGCAAAATTATAAAAGATTCTATAGGAGCAGATGCTGTTTCAATAACTAATAGAACAACTATATTAGCTCACTATGGATTAGGAGAAGATCATCATATAGAAAAAGAAAAAATTCTAACAGGATCTACAAAATATGTAATAGAAAACAAAGAAATACTAGTATTAAAAGATCAATCACAAATAGAGTGTGCCTATAAAAACTGTCCATTAAAATCAGCTATAATAGTTCCTTTAACAGATGAACATGAAGTTATAGGAACTTTAAAAATTTATTATAAGAATGAAAATGCAATAACTTTCAGAGACGAGCACCTTGCAGTAGGTCTTTCTCAACTGATATCAACCCAACTGAAGATAAGTAAGATGCAAGAACTTGAAAAAATGGCAAATGAAGCAGAAATAAGAGCTCTTCAAGCTCAGATTAACCCACATTTTTTGTTTAACGCTCTAAATACTATAGTATCATTTATCAGGATAGATCCAACTAAGGCTAGAGAACTTATAATAGATTTATCTACCTATCTTAGACACAACTTAGAAATAGGAGATGAATTTATTAGCATAAATAAGGAAATAGAGCAGATAAAAGCATATGTAGAAATAGAAAAGGCAAGATTTGCAGATAAATTAAACGTAATATATGATATAGATGAAGATATAAATATAAAGATACCTAACTTAATAATACAGCCATTAGTTGAAAATTCTATAAAACATGGAATTTTGAAAGGAGAAGGAAAGGGAACTGTAAAAGTACAGATAAAGAAAAGAAATAAAAACCATATATATATTTCGATAGAAGATGATGGATGTGGAATAGATAGTAATGTAATAGACAAGATATATAAAGGAACTATAAACGAAAACAAAATAGGTCTTGCTAATGTTCATAATAGACTAAGGCTTATATATGGACAAGGGCTTAATATACAAAGGTTATCAAAAGGTACAAAAATAAGTTTTTCTATAATACAGGAGGAATAATATGGACTGCATAATAATAGATGATGAATATCCCGCTAGACAGGAGCTTAAGCATTTTATACAAAATTACAGTTGTATAAAAATAGTAAGGGAATTTCAAGATTCAATCTCTGCACTTAGTTATCTTGAAAAAAATAAGCCACAAATAATATTTTTAGACATAAGCATGCCAGGGTTAGATGGAATGTCCTTTGCAAAGATAATAAATAATTTTAGAGAAAAACCTAAGATAGTGTTTATAACTGCTCATAAAGAATATGCTGCAGAAGCATTTGAAATAGAAGCATTTGACTATATTTTAAAACCTTATTCCCAAGACAGAATAATAAATGTATTAAACAAGCTTCAACTTAAAGAAAGCATGGGATACAATTCAGAAAAAATTACTCTCTGGAAGGGAGAAAAAATGGTAGTGCTAAACTCAAGTGATATATGTTATTGTGAAGCTGATGAAAGAGAAACTATTATTTACACAAAGGAAGATATATATAAGGCAACTTATAGTATATCAGAATTTGCAAAGAAGCTTCCTAAAAATAAATTTTTTAGAACACACAGATCATTTATAGTTAATATAGATAAAATAAATGAAATAATACCTTGGTTTAATAATACATACATTGTCAAATTAAAAGAGTTAGATGTAGAAATTCCTGTAAGTAGAAAAAATATAAAAGAATTTAGGCACATAATGGGCATTTAAATGCACTTTATGTGCCTTTTTTGATTATTCATGCTGTAAATAGTACATAAATTTAAAGGATCCAATATAATTTAATTACATTTAGAAAAGTATTAAGGAGGAGGAATCATGATAACGTTTTTCTTATCTATTATAATCCTTATTCTAGGGTATTTTATTTATGGAAAAATAGTTGAAAATATTGTAGGTATTGATGATACAAGACCTACACCAGCTATTCAAATGGAAGACGGTGTAGATTATATACCGATGAGCTGGCCTAGGATATTTTTGATTCAATTTCTTAATATAGCTGGATTAGGACCTATATTTGGAGCTATATCAGGAGCACTTTGGGGCCCTGCTGCATTTTTATGGATAGTGTTTGGATGTATATTTGCAGGTGCAGTTCATGATTATTTTTCAGGAATTTTATCTATCAGACACAAGGGAACTAGTATGTCTGAAGTTGTAGGGATATACTTAGGTGATACAGTAAGAAAAATAATGAGGGTATTTACAGTAGTTTTATTAATATTGGTTGGAACAGTATTTGTTACAGGTCCAGCTGGTCTTTTAAGCAATTTAACTAAGTGGGATAGAACTTTCTGGGTTGTAGCAATAATAGCATATTATATATTAGCAACTGTACTTCCTGTAGATAAAGTTATAGGAAAAATATACCCAATATTTGGAGCATCTTTACTTATAATGGCAGTAGGTATAGCTGGAGGAATATTAATTAAAGGGTATCAAATTCCAGAAGTTACAATTTCGAATTTGCACCCATCAAAAACTTCGATATTTCCATTTTTATTCTTAACAATTGCTTGTGGAGCCATATCAGGATTTCATGCAACTCAATCACCTCTTATGGCAAGATGTGTTAGAAAAGAAAGTGAAGCTAGAAGAGTGTTTTATGGTTCGATGATAGCAGAAGGTATAATAGCATTAATTTGGGCAGCAGCTTCGATAGCCTTTTTTGGTGGAACAGAAGGATTAGCAGCTACTCTTGCAAATGGAGGACCAGCAGTAGTTGTAAATGAAATATCAAATTCACTATTAGGAAAAGTTGGAGGAGCACTTGCTCTTTTAGGTGTTGTTGCTTGTCCTATAACATCAGGAGATACAGCTTTTAGAAGTGCAAGACTTACAATAGCAGACTCTATAAACTTTAAGCAAGATTCACTGCTAAAAAGGTTTTATATAGCAATTCCTTTATTTGCTATAGGAATAGGACTTACGTTTATAGATTTTAATATAATCTGGAGATATTTTTCTTGGGCTAATCAAACATTAGCTATGATAATGCTTTGGGCAGGAGCAAGTTATCTATATAAAAATAATAAATTACATTGGGTATGCACATTACCAGCTATGTTTATGACAGTAGTTACTACATCATATATACTACAAGCTCCAGAAGGGTTTAAATTAAATGCTAATATATCGAATATATTAGGGGTAGGAATATCGGTTGTAATATTTACATTATTCATGTTAAAAGCAAACAATAAAACTAAAAAACAGATGGCTAAGTAGCCATCTGTTTTTTAGTTTTACATGCACAACTCCTTTCTTATATTCATAATATGATAATTAAAAGAAAGGGGGAATAGAATTTGTTAACAGGTGTTCATTATATTTATATCCTTTTTATTCTTATTGTTTTAGTTACAATGGCACTGAAAAGAGATACCATAATTCCTTGTATATTAGGAATATTTTGTATTTCACTTTATGCTAGTAAAGATATAGCATTTTCAGTAGGAACGATATTTAATTCGTTTATTGTAGCAACTAAAGAATTAATAGGTATAATTCTTATTATATCTATAATAGTTTCTTTATCAAAAGCATTAGAAGAGATAAAAGCTACACAGCTTATAGTAACACCATTTATAAAAGTTATAAAAAACAGAACTAGTGCATTTTTTTCTGTAGGAATTGTTATGTTGATACTTGCATGGTTTTTCTGGCCATCTCCAGCAACAGCATTAGTTGGAGCAATATTTTTACCTATAGCAGTTAAGGCAGGTCTTCCGGCAATCGGTGTAGCTATGGCAATAAATTTATTTGGTCATGGGTTAGCGCTTTCAACAGATTTTGTAATCCAAGGAGCCCCAACTATAACAGCATCTGCTGCAGGTGTAGGGGTTATAGACATAATAAAAGAAGGAATGATTTTATATTGGACTATGGCAATAACATCTATAGGAATAGCTTATTATATGCTTGAGAGAGATATAAGGAAAGGGAAAATAAGAGTACAGACAGATATACAAGATGTAGAAAGTCAAACATACACAAAAGAAGCAAAAATATCAGCTTTTATAGTTCCGCTAGGCTTTTTAATTGATATAGTACTAATGTTTATGCTTGATCTAAAAGGGGGAGAGGCAACAGCACTAATTGGAGGAACAGCTATAATTTTACTTATGGCAATTTGTTTTATAAATTACAAGAAAGACTGTTTAGAAAAAATAACATCATTTATTCAAGGTGGATTTGGGTTTGGTATTGATGTATTTTCTCCTATAATTCCTATAGCTGCATTTTTCTATCTAGGTCAGTTAGGACCTTTTGTAGATAGTTTAGGAGCAGGGTATCTACCAGAAACATCTCAAGGTATATTATCCGATATAGGTTTAGCACTATCTAATGCTATACCTATGAACAAATTTATGGTTTGCTCTATAGAAAGTACGGTAGGAGCTATAACAGGATTAGATGGTTCAGGATTTTCAGGAATATCACTTGCAGGATCGCTAGCTAAAGTATTTGGGGAAGCAGTAAAAGTAAATGTAGCTGCTTTAGCAGCGTTAGGGCAAATCACAGCTATATGGGTTGGAGGAGGAACTATAGTTCCTTGGGGACTAATACCAGCAGCAGCTATATGTAAAGTATCTCCTATGGAACTTGCAAAAAGAAACTTTATCCCTGTTGTAATAGGTATGATAGTAACTACAATAGTTGCAATGTTTATACTCTAAAACCATAATAAAACAAAGTGTTTTGTCATATAAAAAATAAAACGAGCATGTGCTCGTTTTATTTTTTATATCTATATAATGTTAACTCTATATAGTGATCGTCATAGTCTATTTCAACCTCATTTGTCATCATTCCTATTAAAGCAAGTTCATTGTCAATGTCACAATCACCAGCAAGCTCCCAATAATACTCTTCTATTTCTTCTTGTTTAGAACATTTAAGTGCAGTATTTAATTTTTCTATCTTGTTTTTCTTTGAAAAAGAGTAATTACTTTTTAATGATATTTTGAAAAAGTCATCTTCTTCTTTTATATTTACACTAATATCAGTACCACCTAGATAAAACATATATATGACTAATTCATCAACTATTTTAGTAATTCGCTTTTTAAAATGTTTCATTAAATTTCTTCCTTTCTGAAACCTTCTATTATAGGAATTAAAACTGCTGCAACAATTCCAGCTGCGAAACCATTATTATAAAGGTTAAGTCCACCATGAAGAACACCTACATTTAATACAACAGAAGAGTGGATAAATCCTGCTAAAACACCATATTTCCATCCAAACTCTCCTGCAATAGGTGCTAGGGCAGTTCCAAACAGTGCAGCTAGTAAAATTGCAGGATCTGTTAAACTCCAAGTTTTAGTTATTGAACCTAAGATCACACCTAAAAATATAGGGCTTATATTTTTATAATGTTTACCAAACGCACTAAAGCCTACAACAGTAAAGATTCCACCTATAGTAGGACCATTTAAGTCTCCACCCACAATTATAACATAAAGGGTTGAAATAAATCCACTGATTCCCATATTAATTAATGTAGGGGCAAATCCATCAGAGATAATAAAATCAGTAATAAGTCTTCCAGAACGTTTAGAAATATTTTTAATTCCGTTGAATGATTTATTATTTAACATAAAGCCTGAAACTATCATTAAGAAGAAAATTGTAAATAAATATGATCCTAATATCAGATTATTACCACTGCTCCATATAAATCTAGGGCTAGGTGTGTAACCATATGATTTAAATATAGACACAACTACAGTTCCAATTATACCAGCAGTAAATCCTATATTATATAGGTTAAAACCCTGATGAACTTTTAATAAATAAACTGACAAAGGTGGAAGTACAAATCCTATGCAAATACCAATTAACATAGAAAGAGGAATTCTGTATTGTATAGGTAAAGATGAATTAAACATAATTTCACTAACTATAGGTGATATTGCAGTTCCAAATAAAGCCATATAGATATATTTTGAGAATTTATCTCTTTGTACTTTAGAGTATAAATACACACCTATAACTATAAACCATACATTAAGTAAGTTCTTACCAAACAGAGCAAATCCTGCTATCAAGAATAAAGAAGCAAAAGTTGCTCCATTGAATGTAATCTTAAGAGCTCGTAAAAGAAAGGTAAATAGTAAAGTCAAAAGACCAGAATTGAAGAAAGCAGCCCCTATTCCTCCAACTCCGATATAGTCAGTAATTAAAGCAGCAGGTTCTACTAATATCCTGTATACACCTTTAAATATTTCATAAGGCGTATCCACTAAGAAACTAAATATTATAAGTGATAAGGAAAACGATACCATAAAGGATATTTTGATATTGTTTTCAGCGTAGCTTTCGATATTCATAGTTGAAGTTTTTCCAGTTTTCATAATTTCATTCCCCGTTCCATCTAAGATTTTTAGATTTTTAAAAGTTAGTTAAAAATTTGATATTCTACATTTTTCTTAAATATATCATAAAAATAAAACTGTTTCAATGAGCTGAAATTACCAGTAAAATATTCATAAAATTAAGTATTTTCTAAAAATATCCGAAAAAGTACTGGAAAAAAGCCAGTTTCTTAAAATTATTTTCACAATCAGGAAAACGTATTCTGTAATTTGACAAATAAAGTCGAATTATTTATAATGATAACAAGCGAAACATTCATAAACTAAAAAGGAGGAAAAAAGATGTCTACAAAGCAATTAGAACAGCCTACTAAAAAGAGTCTGTTTGGGAAATTCCTAGACATGATAGAAAAAGTAGGAAATGCATTACCACATCCGGTAACATTATTCTTTATTTTTGCTCTTGCTGTTGTGATCATATCTGACATTGCTGCTCGTGCAGGTCTTTCTGTTCAATTTGATATGATCGATAGATCAACAGGAGAAATAAAAGAAGCTACAGTAGGTGCTGTAAGCTTATTAAACCCAGATGGTATTAGATTCATATTCTCAAAAGCTGTTTCAAACTTTACAGGATTTGCTCCTTTAGGAACAGTTTTAGTAGCTATGCTAGGGGTTGGTGTAGCTGAAGGAACAGGACTTATATCTGCGTTATTAAGAAAAGTTGTTTTAAATACTCCAAAGAGAGCAATAACTGCTGTTGTTGTATTCTTAGGTATAATGTCTAATATAGCATCAGATGCTGGATACGTTGTGTTAGTTCCACTTGGTGCAATTATATTCTTAAGCTTTGGTCGTCATCCATTAGCAGGTCTTGCTGCAGCGTTTGCTGGAGTTTCAGGAGGATTTAGTGCAAACCTTCTTATAGGTACAGTAGACCCGTTACTTGGAGGATTAAGTACAGAAGCTGCTAAAATATTAGATCCAAACTATTCAGTTGCTGCTACAGCTAACTGGTACTTCATGATAGTGTCTACTTTTGTAATAACAATAATAGGTACTTGGATAACAGAAAAAGTAGTTGAGCCAAGACTTGGAGAATACAAAGGTGAAGAGAAAGTTGAATTAAAAGATTTAACTGCTGAAGAAAAGAAAGGTCTTAATGCATCATTAATATCTTTATTAGTTTATGTTGCAGTAATAGCAGCATTAGTAGTTCCATCAAATGGAATTCTTAGAAATCCAGAAACTGGAGAAATATTAGAACATTCAGCATTTATGGATGGTATAGTTCCTATTATAATGGGATTCTTCTTAATACCAGGTGTTGCTTATGGTATAGCTTCTAAAACTATAAAAGATGACAAAGATGTAGCTAATGCTATGGGTAAAGCTATGGGAACAATGGGAGGATACCTAGTATTATCTTTCGTTGCAGCTCAGTTTATAGCATACTTTAACTATTCAAATTTAGGAACAATTCTTGCTGTTAAAGGAGCAGAGTTATTAGAAAATATAGGATTTACAGGACTTCCTTTAATAATAGCATTTATATTAGTTTCAGCATTTATAAACTTATTCATAGGTTCAGCATCTGCTAAATGGGCTATAATGGCTCCAGTGTTTGTACCTATGTTTATGAGACTTGGTTATACACCAGAATTTACGCAAGTTGCATATAGAATAGGAGACTCAACAACTAATATAATTTCTCCTCTTATGTCATACTTTGCAGTTATAGTAGCATTTGCTCAAAAATATGACAAAAAAACAGGAATTGGTACACTAATTTCTTCAATGGTTCCATATTCAATAGCGTTCCTATTAGGATGGACAGTCCTATTAATAATCTGGTCAGTTCTTGGATTACCAATAGGACCAGGAGCATTCATGAGAATGTAATAATTACCTTTTGACATACAAATTGTATGTGATATAATAACTATATGAAAACTTTATATTTGAGTAAGCTAGATGATCGCGTTTACCTTTTAGGTAAATGAGGAAAGTCCGAGCTCCATAGGGCAAGGGTGCTGGGTAATACCCAGTGGAGGCGACTCCAAGGAAAGTGCAACAGAAATAAACCGCCACATATGTGGTAAGGATGGAAAGGTGAGGTAAGAGCTCACCAGCAACTAGGCGACTAGTTGGCTATGTAAACCCCACCCGGAGCAAGACCAAGTAGGAGCATACAAAGGGGGCTGCCCGTTCCCGCTCCGTTGGTAGGTCGCTTGAGCCTACTGGCAACAGTAGGCCTAGATAGATGATCATCCAAGACAGAACTCGGCTTATAGACTTACTCATTACACTTCAAGAAAACATCAGCTTTTGCTGGTGTTTTTTTTGGCTTATTGGTTTACTTTTTGAAAAAGCTAATTAATAAAGCCAAGTGTGAATATATAATCTATAAACTATGTTCTGTATTAGTTACAACTTTTTAAGCCCATCGATGGTATTAATTTATATTCATGATACCCTAAGGGGGAAAATAAATCAATATATTTCTACATAGCTTCTTGAAATAAATCTTCTATAATACTATTTACATCACTTAAATTCGAGTGGTTTAAGTGTGTGTAAATTTTTAATGTTCTTATATCTTTATGTCCTGTATAGCGTATTATTTTACTCTCTTCTATGTTTTTATTTATCAACTCCGTAATAAAACTATGTCTAAAAGTATGGGCTGTGATTTTAAATCCCTTAATTTCTTCCATTTTAGACTCTTTTATCCACTTATTAACTGTACTTGTAAAAGCAGATACGGACATCTTTCCACTTTCTCGAGTTTGAAATATGTATTCTCCCATTTGTGGTAATGTGTCCATGTAACCCTCTAATGCTTCTTTTACAGGGGATGGTAATGGCAGAATATCGGCATTACTTGTTTTTTCTCTGGTTATTCTAATGGTATTTTTATAAAAGTCTACATCTTCCCACTTTAACTCAAGAACTTCTGAGCGTCTACAACCGAGATTTACAAGAATCTGAAATAATGCGTAATCTCTATATTTGTTTTTATTATTGCTATTTCTTATTGTGTCTAATATTACTTTTATTTCTCTCCTACTTAATACTTCGGGTAAAGCATTTCTACAATCTATGCTTTGCTTTCTGTTTCCAAATTTATCTCCCTTGATAATATTCTTAATATTAAATTCTTCTTCTAAGAAATTATAAAAAGTCTTTAAACTGTTAAATCTTCTACTTACTGTAGTCCTTTTTGTTTCTCCACTTTCTACAAGGGAAAGCATATAATCCTTATACTGTCTAATTTCCACTAAAGTAATCTGATTTATATATCTTATTTTATTATTTAGATTATCTTTTAGAAAATTTCTAAAGAACTCTAAATCCCTTAAATAAGCCTCTGCTGTAGAGTTAGCTTTTCCCTCCCTATAAAGATACATTTTAAAGTTACTTTCTGCCTGTTTTATTGTTACATTTATCATATTACGATACCCTTTCCTGGACATCGGATTTCATTCTTATTTATTTTTTTATTTTTTTTTATGAATGTCCAGCCATAAATATCACGCTCCTCATATTTTTTTTCAATTTGTAGACTATAAGCAATAAATAATTGATTATTGACTACTATGTTATTATATAGAGTATTTTTGCTATAGTCAAGTTGAATATTGCGTCAACATCAGTAATTCCAATGGATTTAGGAAACTAACTCCATTGAAAATAAATAATAAAAAAGCCCCTAAGGGCTTAATTATTTAACTATCCGTAAATATTTTTGATAGTGAACTGTACTACAATTCTGACAAACTATATTATTATCTATCAATGCGTAATATACAAGCTCCTCCTTAGTAAACGCCTTCCCACAAGATTGACAATATTGAATAGTAGTCTGCTTAATAATTGTATAGACTTCCAGAGCCTCCTCTATAATTTCCTTAGCATATACATCTCCAACCATATCCAATCCTTCTAAAATCGAATATACAAGCTCCTGCTTATCCTCCTTTGTATACATAGCTATATTAGCCCCCTTCTTTATATTTTTCTTTATTTTATTCAAAAAAAAATTTAATATAAGACAATATAAAACACTTTTTTAGTTATAAAAAATTGACATCCTTATATAATTATAATAGATACAAACCAATACTAAAAATAAAGCATCTTTCTCGATATTAGCCTCCTTAAATAATATAGAGAGAACGGGGGAGGGGATTAGTTCCCTCCATTACATATTATTTAAAAAAAATATTATTTTTTTTCTTAATATTGGTTATATTTTTCAACCAACTATCTATAATATAACAAATAATAAAAAATAAAGGAGGAGTAAAAAAATGAACAAAATAATAACAAATAAAGAAATAAGTATAGGGGCAAGACTTTTATATCTATACTTACAAAAAAATAAAGACAATGATAATAAGATAAAGGAAAAAGGAGTAAGACAAATCGCCCAAGAAATCGGAACAAGCTATCAATCAGTTATTCGTTACTTAGGCGAACTTGAAGAACAAAATCTAATAAGTAGGACAACTATAGTAACAAATGCACCACAAATAATAGAACTCATATAAAAAATAAAAACAAAGGAGGGAAATAAATGAGATTTGAAACACTAAAAGATTTAGATATAATAGAAGATTGCGAAACAATCCTCGAATATGAAGCAGTATTCTATATGATAAGAAAAGAAAGAAATAAAAGTACAAGAGAAAACCAAACCCTTGAAGATGTATACAAATATATGGACAAGCACAGAATAGCAGAGCTAAGAGAGGAAATAAATAAGGAAATAAAAACAAAGAAACTAAAAATTGAAAGAATGGAAAATAAGAAAAAAAGAGAGAAAGAACAAGCAGAATACTTACAAAAGATAAAGGAAATAAAAGAAGATAGAGAAAAAAGAGATATAACCCAAATAATAAAAGAAAAAGCCCTTTCTTGGGGAGAAAATGGGCTTTTAAAGGAAAGATTTGAAGTAAAAAGAACATTCTCTTATATTAATATTATAACACAAAATACAAACAATATAAGACTTTTTTCCAATAAAATGGCTATAAATCACATAAGAAGAAATAATTACTTTAAATACGAAATCGGTAAAGAATTTGAATGTGAACTAATAGAGAATAACATCGCTTGGATTAGCCAAGATGAAACAAGCGAAGTAATAAGATACTTTACAAAAAATAAAGAAACTGGAGAATTTGCTTATTTTGATTTAATAGACTTAATACAGATAGAACTTGGTTGTAATTTCTTGTATGCACTTAGGGAAGCAATGGAAGCCCTTAATATAAAAACAGAAGAGGAGGAGCATAGAAACATGAATGTAAGAAAATATGTAAACAATATAGAAATAATAGAGGGTATAGATTTTAGATTTATGCTACAGTATCCAAATTTATACAAGCTTATAGGCAAACACTTCTATATTTTAGAAAAAATGAACACTATTGGAATAGGAAATATAAGAACAAAAGTAGAAAGTTTAGGGAATGATGCAGTTTTTTTTAGTAGTTACCAATATATCGCTGATTTTTTAAATATAAAAAGCAAGACCACAGTAGCTAACGCTATAAATATGTTTGCTTTATTGGGACTTATTACAAAAGTGGAAAACAGCAATATACCAAGTGAAATGATGGATAGAGCAAAGAAAGAGGCAAAGGCAAGAGGATGGAAGAATTTGATTACATTTTTTACTATTCCACTATATACGGAAAGAATACTAAGAGATGCTGAGGCTATGGCAGGGAGAATAATAGAAAACAAAATAACAATAAGTAATATATCTATAAAAAGAGTAGAGGATGCCTTTGGAGAAGAAATAGCAGAAAGAGTATATGGAAATACTAAAAAGAATACAGAAAAGATAATAGAGATAAAGAATTATAAGAAAAATGGAGAAGAACAAATGCTAAAAAGTTTTAATGAGTTTTGCGAATTTGATAGATTATATTAAGAACAAGGAGCTAAAGGGATTTAGCTTCTTTTCTGTTTTTGTAGAATATATAAAGGATTGTTAAAAATGTAAATTATATTTTACCAAAATAATGAACAATACACCATGTATAACGAAAAAAAATGTGTATTGATTTTATAAAGAATAATTTTAAGTAAATATATTACCATTTAATTTAGTATTTTTATTTTCTTTAGTATTGCTATTAATATAGATAATACGGGCTTAATTGCCCTAAGGCTTCGCATATTTGCTTTTTGAATATATATTTTTACTTTTTTATTTTTTTTAATTTTAATGAAAATCATTCTTTAATTTTAAAAACTTTAATAATCTTTGATTATTTTAAAATAAATATAACAACACAACTACAAGCCAATAACAATATATCCCTCTCCCCTTAGGGAGATATAAGCAACAATATTTAATAAAATAGCATCTAAATCCTTATAGACTGTAGATATGTATATATAAAGTATAAATAATATATATAAGTAAAGACCAAACAAAAGAGCTGTAACCCTTAAAAAATATAAAATATATATACATTATGTATACATTGTTCATACATTTTTAATAAAAAAAAACTAAAAAACAGTAATCTAACTTATTTATATATATACTTTATTTATATATTTTTCATATAAATATAAATTATTTTTTTTAAATAGTTATATTATAGCCTGAACTATCTATAATATAAAAAAATCAATTAAACAACTAAGGAGGAATAAAAAATGAGTAAATTTGAAGAACTAACAGGAATAAAAGTATCTAACATTTGGAAGAACCAGACCAACTTAAAGAAAACTTATAAAGCTCTTCCCACTATAGAACGACTAATGAAAGAAGGGGAAACAGACCAAGAACTAAATGAAATATACAAAGAGTTAACAACCAATCTAAAGCATCTTATAGAAAGAGATATAAAAGAAGCATTTATTTTTCTTTATATAGTAGTATACGGAAATAGTTGCTCTGATATATATATGTGTTACGGAAAAAATTTAGGAGTAGATACACCACAAGAGCTTAGAGATATAGCAACAGAAACATTAAAACTGATGATTATGTGTAAAAAAGATGGAATTTATTTGAACGAAATATAAAAAAGAAAAAAAACTAAAAAGATGAAAGGAGGAAGAAAAAAATGAGAATAATTGATAATATACAATACTATACAACAACCGATGTAGCAAAAGAAGTAGGAAAGAGCCAACAAACCATTTGGCTTTGGGACAAGTATTCTAACGAGCTTGAAGCCCGTAACGAACCCAGACTAATACCCGTTCCTCTATGGCATAATAATAGTAGATACTACACAGCAGAGCAAGTAGAGGAGATAAAGGAGTTCTCAAACAACATAAAAAGAGGAGACTTAGCAAGATTTAATAGGGAGAAATGGGGAAAAAGAGGAAAAGAAATAAAAAAGAGGATGGCAGAAAAGAATAAGATAAAGGATGTAGATAAATGGAGGCAAGAAAATAGATTTAAAATGTTAAAAGAGGGCTTAATATAGCCTTCTTTTTTTGCAGAAAAATAAAAAGAAAGATTTTGATTACCATTTAAAAAATTAAAGGGAATTATATTACATAGATAAACGCCCTCCCATTAGGGAGGATTTTAATAATGTTGTCTACATAACTTTATTAAAAAGTATAAAACAATATAGAACAAATATTTTATATATTTTTTTATATTTTGGTTATAAAATTAGACCACCAATCTATAATATAACAAAAATAAAAAAAGAAATAAGGAGGAATAAGAAAAATGAATAAACAATTAATTATAAATATTCTAAATAAGAAAGATGTAGAAATAAATGAAAATATATTTTTAAAAATACGAGATAGAGCAATCTTCGAAGGAAAAAATTTAAGAAAGGAATTAGATATTTTTGTAAGAAAATACACAGATGAAAAAATTGATTTTAAAGAGGATAGAAGCTTGAAATACTTTGTAAATAATATATACTTTAAACAAAACAAACTAAGTAGAGTAAGCAGGAAGGCAATAGAAGATATAGCAGAAGAAACAGGAGAGCAAGTGTTCCACGCTATTAATAGATATAGAGAACTCGCAAATAAAGTGGACAGGCTTAACAAATTAGGGAAAGTAATAAAAAAAGTAGAATATGAAAGCTATGGAAAGAAAAAGACAAAACCAGTTGTAAAACTTTCTTTTGACTATAATAGTGGAGGATATATCTATAACACCGACCAACTCCTTAAATTTTCTCGAGAAGAAACCATGTTAATATTTGATTGCCACTCCATTCAGATGGGAAGTGCCGAGGAAGTAATGGAAGTAATAACAGACATAAAAAAATATGGATATACTTTTATATTTGCTATAGGAAATACAGTGTACTACCAAGTAGATGCATTCGATATAAACGGACAGTTTGAAAGAAAATATAAACAATACAGTAAGAAATTATATCTCGCAGAAAGTGAATTTGAAGAACAAGAAACGGAGGAATATAAAGAGGAACAATATAAAAAATATATAAAAAGTAAAAACTTTTTCAAAATAGATAAAAATATAGAAGAATTTATAGAAGAATACAGCGAAATAATAGATTATTTTATAGAAGAAAATAAGTTATATTTTGTTATAAAAGACCATATTTGTCCCGTACTATACACAGAAGAAGAACAGATTAAAATAGCTAAACTAATAAAAAAATGTTTAGCTGAATTAGATAGTATTGGAGCAAATAATAATAAGATTATTGAAGAAATAGATAAGCATTCTTTCTCATTTGCCCTAATTCCACAAGAAATAGAAAATAATATAACTAAACAAATAAAAGAAGTTGGAGCAATTAAAGATAAATGGAATAATTTCTTTAATTACTTAAATCAAAAAACACTTCAAACGACATAAGCCCTTAAGGGCTTTTTTTTTTTACTTTATTAAACATCATTAGAGTTATAAATATAACTCTATTATCTATAATATAAAGATTTAAATAAAGAGCAAAGGAGGAGGAGAGAACTGAAGAACGAAGGAAAGAAATTCGAAGAAGATTTTATAAAGAGCTTCCCATTAAATGTATTTACTTATCGCTTCCGAAATAGTGCAGGAGCGTGGGGAGGCGATAAAGATAGTAATAAAACAAGATTTACGGCAAACAATATTTGCGATTTTATGTGCCATAATCCTTATAGTAAAGAAACTATACTGATGGAGTTAAAATCTACAAAACAGAAGAGTTTACCCCTAAGTAATATAAAGAATAACCAATTAGTAGGGCTATGTAATGCCTCCACATACGAAGGAGTAAAAGCTTATTTTATAATAAATTTTAGAGAAGTAGAGGAAACTTATGCCATAGAAGCAGAAAAGATTAAGGACTTTATAGAAAATACAGATAGAAAAAGTATTCCTATTAAATGGTGTAGAGAAAACGGGATACTTATAGAGCAAGAGAAGAAAAAAAGTAGATATAGATATAATGTAGATAGTTTTTTACTAAATTAATAGGGGGTAGAACCGTTTTAGTATTGCAACAATTAAAAAAGTTTGATAATATATTTTTACGCTATATATCTTATTTTTTTATGTTTTTATTTAAAAATTTTATACAGATTTCCCAAAACATTAGAAGCCGAGACAGTGGCTTCTTTTGTGCTTTTATAAGGCTAATAAAGTTAGGAAGTTAATAACATTAAAATAAAAGGAGGGTATAAAAAAATGAGAGAAGAATTAATAGAAAAACTAAAAAAAATAATAAAAAATATGGATGAAGATACAATTAAGGAAGTCCTAAATTACGCTAAATATCTAATTGTTAAAGATAAAAATAAATAAAAAAAACATTAATTTTTAGTTATATTATAGGGCTACTAATCTATAATATAAAAAGTCAAAAAAATAAGAAAATCAAAGGAGGAAATAAAAAAATGAGAAAAATAAAAATGAAAAATTTAGATGAAAAAGTATTAACAAAAGAGGATTTATTAAATAAGCTAAATGAAGCTAATTTATATGAAATAGCAGAAGAAATGTATAATACTTATGTTTATGCTTCTATTGGAGCAGTAGCAGAAATAGATGTAAGAACTGGGAAAATTATTGTAGATAAAGATGAATATATAACAGATGTAGATATGTATTATATTCCCATATGTCATCTGAATTGTACTACGGAACTTCCAGACTTAGAAATAGAAGATAATTATAGGGAACTTACAGAAGAAGAAAAAAAAGAACAAGAAGAAATGAGAATAGAAGCGATTGTAGCGATGTTTCATACAGATAATATTGATGAATTTTATAAAGAATACTAATCACAAGCCCCATATGGGGCTTTATATATATAAGGAGATTAAGTCATATAGCAATCTCAAAGCCCCCTAAATGGCTTTTTTTATTTCAAAAAATAATAAAAAAATATTTTATAAAAATGGAATATATTATAGGGGCGTATCTATAATATAACAAACAGACAAGAAAAAAGGAGTTATAAAAAATAACAAATAATAGGAGGAATAAAAAAATGATGAAAATAATGATAATAGGGGCGTTATTAATCGCATATTTAGCTGGAAGGATTGCAGTAGGATGTATAGAAAATGAAGAGAAAAAAACAAAAATAGGGGCAAAAATAAACTTATTCTTTTTCTGTTTAGGAATTGGAATTAGTATCCTAAGTTAAAAGAGACTATTTAAGTCTCTTTTTTTTATATGTATATTTATTGGGATATACTTCTATATTCTATAGGGTTCTCAGCTTTTTATATTTGTTTTTACATAGATTATTTTTCGATAATCTCCCCTAATGGGGAAGGAATAGTATTGTAATACTTGTGGTGTTATTTGCCTCTTTACTCTAAATATAATCAAAAATAAAAAATCAAAAATAAAAAATAAAAAATAAAAAATAAAAAATAAAAAATAAAAAAATAAAAAATAAAAAAAGATTTTCGTTGTTATAAAAAATAAAAAAAAGCAAAAAATATTAATTTATGTGGCAATATGCGAAGCCTTAGGGCATTAGCCCGTATTATCCTAATTAAAATAACACTACAAATAAATAAAAATACTAAATTAAATAGAAATATATTACTTAAAATTATTTTTTATAAAAGTAATACAATTATTTTTGTTATACATGGTGTATTGTTCATTTTCTTGTAAATTATTTTTTACAAAAATAAAATATAAAACAATATAGAACACTTATTTTGTTATATTTATCCTTACTTTGCTTATTATATAAAAACAAGCAAAGGGGGGACAAGATGGGAAAACAGCAAAAACAAAACTACAACAGTAGTCTATTAAATTACGCTAATTATACAGATATAGAAGTTTTAAAAAAACTTTATATAAATTATTTAAATTTAAAGGAACTTGCTAAAACTGGAGATGATGTAGCTATTTCCATTTATTTAGATTTAGAAAGTTGTTTAAAAAAGTTAAATAAAGAAGAGCGAGAGGCAATTATCTTCGCTTTAATCTACGGGCATACTTATCGAGAATATGCAGAAGAATTTGAGACTTATCTCGAAAAAGGGCATAAGTTAGTTAAAAAAGGGCTAATAAACAGCAGGAAGATATTAGGAGAGGAGGAAGAGGATAATGATATATAAAATCAAATTAGATGAAGCAGAGCAATGGCTTAGAGAACACGACAAAGATTACTACAACACTAAAAAAAGAAAAAAATCCGACTCCTATTATTTGACTGCGAGGCAAATAAAAAGGAGAAGAGAACTCGAATCTGTTTCACTTTCTGCACTTGAAAGTGTAAATTTGATGTAAAAAGACGAACAAAACCCCTCAATAAGGGGTTATATGTGAAGACTATTATCGTGTATAATAAATATTTTTGAAATAGCATTCCAGATAGCACAGAAGAGTAATACAGAAATACAAAACATTAACAGAAATATGTTCAATTTTTAATAGATATAGAGTTATATTTTAATCACAAGAGTCTACAATAATAAAAATAAATAATAAAGGAGAGAGAAAAAGAATGATAAAAATAGATGAATACAAAGTAATAGAAAACATAAGTAGAGAAACAACTATAATAAAAATAAATGAAGATACAATAGATAGAGTAAAAGCTGGTGATTATGGGTTATTATCTATAACAAAAGAAAGAGAGCCTATTCTTGTTGAGAAAGCTATGTGCGATTTAAGTGACATTGATTTAGATATTATATTTGCACCAGATATAATCTTTTCTTTTAAAAAAGAAGAAGATATTGATAATTTTATTAAAAAGCTATATGAACTTAAAGAGAAATTAAAACCAGTTTTATAATTTTATAATATCATTAAGCCCTTAAGGGCTTTTTTTTTAATGTAAAAAAATTAAAGGAGGAGGAGAAAAAAATGAAAGAAAAAAAGAGAGTAGAAAAGCAGAAGCACAGAGATGCCTTTGAATTATATTCGAAATTAAAGATGGAAGGGGAAAAAGATGTTCCCGAAAAAGTGGCAAAAGAATTCGGTATAACAGTTAGAACAGTAAATCAGTGGAGCTCAGATTTTTCTTGGAAGGAAAAAATGGAAGAAATAGAGAGAAAAACATCGGAAGAAGCCCACAAAAAAATGATAAAGGAAATAGCAAAGAGAAAAGAAAAGAGCTTAGTCTTTCTTATGGAATATATGCAAAAAATGGAAGTCCAGATGATGTTGGAGAACAAAGATAATTATTATGCAAAGGATTATACAGAAATTCTTAAGAATTTCTTATTGCTTACAGGGGAAGCAACAGAGAGGACAGAGAATACCAATATAAACACGAATAAAATAAGCGAAGAAGATAGGGAAGCTATAAATAACTTATCTAACGCTATAAGAATGCAGATTGAGAAGGCAGGAGGAGAATAATGCAATATACAGATAGAAACGGTAAAAATCCTTTATCTGATATTGTTTTAAAAGAATTAATCCTCGGGGAGGACTTTCTTGTTGCGTGGTGGACTGTGTGTGTTTATATTATGCAGATGGATTTACAGGATTTTCACAAGGAATTAATGCTCTTCCAGTACAATAATAAGAATAGTTTAGTAATGGCAGGGAGAGGATTTGGGAAGTCTTATCTACTTAACACAGCATACACCCTTACCCTAATCCTTAGAGACCCACATATAAGGATTGCAGTTGCAACTCAGTCACTTGCTCAAAGTAAAAAATTCGTAGGAGAAATGAAACGATACTTCGAAAAGGGCACAGTAATTCATAATATTTTCGGAGACTTAAAGGGAGATATTTGGACAGAAACGCAGTTTAGTCTAAAAAGAGATAGAGTAATAAAAGAGGCTTCTGTATCTGCTGGAAGTATGGGAGCATCTGCAAACTTTATTTCCTCTCACTTCGATATACTTATTTTAGATGATATCGTAGGAGAGGAAAATAGTGCCTCTAAGACGCAAAGAGACAAATTAAAAACTTTTATTTTCAATACAGTATTACCAACTTTAGAGATGCAAAATGGTTATGGTTGGGTTCACTGCATAGGAACTCACTATCACCCCAGTGATTTTTGGACAACTATTATCGAAAGTAATCAATATTCAGTATTAAAAAAAGAAAGCTTATTTATAGACCCTAAAACAGGAAAAGAGCGAAGCATATGGGAATGGAAAAAGGGAGTCGAAGAACTGAAGAAGATTAGGGAATTAGTTGGCTCTATTATTTTTAATATGCAATATCAGCAAAAAGTCCCAAAGGCGAAGGGGAATATATTTAAACCCGAATGGATTCAGTATTACAACAAATACTCCAAAGAAAAAGATGGGATATATGTATACAGGAGAGAAGAAGAGGAAGAAAAAAAGGAAAAAGTAAGAGTATATATGGGAGTAGACTTAGCTATTAGTCAAAAACAATCGGCAGACAGCTTCGTTATTTGCACTATTGGAATAGGAATAAATACGGGATATATATATTTATTAGATATGTATAGAGGAAAATTGAGCTTCAATGAGCAAATAGAAAAAATAAAAGAAATGGCAAACAAATGGGATACAGTAGAGAGGATAGGAATAGAGAGCGTAGCATACCAACAAGCTCTTCCTGGAGAACTTATAAGGACTACAATGCTCCCAGTCATTAAAATCCAAACAATAACGGACAAAGTTACCAGAATGAACAAGTTTTCTGGGCAATGGGAGAACTTTAAAGTGTTTTTATATAGTCACATTAAAGATTTGCATATATTGGAGGAAGAAACACTGAATTTCCCAGAAGCAGAGCATGATGATACAATAGATGCGTTCGAAATAGCATTTCAGACAGCACAAAAGAACAGAAAAAAATTAGACTTTACAAGAGATATGTTTAGAAGATAATTAAAGCCATTTAGTGGCTTTTTTTTAATGTAAAAATAAAACAGAGGAGGAATAAAAGAATGGATAATTTAGATGGAAAATTTATAAAACAAGAAATAGATAAACATAGAGAAAAAAGGGAGCTTTACAAATACTACGATGATATTTATATAGGAAAACACCCAATACTAAACAAAACCATTAACGGAATTGACAATGCAAATAATAAAGTGGTAGCAAACTTTGATAAATATGTAATAGATGCTACTGTAGGGTATTTTTTAGGAAAACCAGTTATTATTCAACATAATAAATCGGATAATATTCAATATATATTAGAGGATATTTTTACGGAGAACGATAAAGATGACTTATTTGTGGAAACTGGCATCGAAGTTTTGAAAAAAGGAAAAGCTTACTGGTTTATATATCAAGACGAATTTGGGAATACAAAAATAAAAAAAGTAAAACCAGATGAAGTAATAGTAATTAAAAATGCGACTACAGATGAAATAGAAAGAGTTTATAGATATTATTATTTAGAAGATATAGAAAATAATAAACTACTTCTTTATGTAGAAGCTTACAAAGGAAATAAAGTCTATTACTATGTAGAAAATGAAAGAACTGGGGAGCTTATACTGGATTACAGCAGACAAAACCCAACAACTCACATATTTGGAAGGATTCCATTTGTAGAAATAGTGAATAATGAACAGGAAACAAGTGAAATAGATGTTATATATACAATTCGAGACACTTTTAGCAAAATACTAAGCTACACAGCCGATGAATTTGAGGCTTTTAGAAATGCTTACATTGTTATAAACAGTGGAGAAAATGTAAACGAAGAGGATGTTTTGAAACTAAAAGACCAAGGAATTATCTCACTTGATGAGGGTGGTAATTTCCGATTTGAGACAAAAAATGTTAATACCGATGGAGTAGAAAAACACTTAGATAGATTAGAAAAATTACTTCACAAATTATCTGGAGTTCCAGATATGTCGGATGAAAATTTCGGTGGAAATTTAAGTGGCGTTTCACTAAAGCTAAAGTTCGCTGGTCTTGAGCATAAGTGCATTATAAAAGAGAGAAAGTTTACAAAGGCAATAAGGGATTTATTAAAAATATTAAAGCCTGTAATTGAATTAAAAACAGGAGAAAAATTCAACTTAAGAGACATAGATATTCAGTTTATTCGAAATATCCCAACTAATGATACTGAATATATTGATGAAATAGTAAAACTTCAAGGAACTGGATTGATAGACAAAGAAACATTATTATCGAGACTTCCTTTTATAAGTGACCCTCTTGCAATACTTGAAAAAGTAGAAGCAGAACAAGAGAAATATATAGACTTCCACAAAGTTGCAGAAGAAATAGACAATAATGTTATGTAGATAACTTTATAGCCCCTTAATAGGGGCTTTTTTTAATTCCATAAAAAGGAGGAAAATAAAAAAATGAATAAAGAAATAATAAAAAAACATGAGAAACTGAAAGAGAAACAAAGAAAAGAAATAAAGAAAATAGAAAAGGAGCTAATTATCGCTTACGCTCTTCTTTTTAAAGAAATAAAAGAAATAATAAGAGAAACGGAAGAAAAAGCAGGAGAATGGAACTATGAAGAGCTGAACAAATATAATAGGCTCAATAAAACCATAGATGAAGTAAATAAAAAGATTGATAAAAATAGAAACAAAGAAATAGCTTTAATAACTGGTTTATTAATCTTAGGATATAAAAGAAGTTGGGAGGATAGTAAAGAACTAATAAAGTCGAATAAGGAAGTCCCCACATTAGAAAAAATAAAAAAGAATATTGCAGACCCTTGGAGTGGACTAAGCTTCTCTGAGAGAATTTGGGATAATCAACATAAGTTAAAAAGAAAATTAAAGTCAAATTTAATTAAAAGAGCAGTAGATAAAGATAATGTAAATAAAGTAATAAAAGATATAGAAAAAGAACTAAATGTAAGCTATAACAATGCTAAAAGGCTAATAAATACAGAATATACGAGAGTAAACTATATAGCAGAAATAGAGCTATTTAAAGAAGAGGGTGTAACCGAAGTGATGTACAATGCTACGCTCGATAATTCTTGTAGTGAGTGTAGTTCTATGCATGGTAAAGTATTTAGGATAGAAACAGAACCAGCACTACCGAGACATGCAAACTGTGCTTGTTTCTATACTCCTGTACTTCCATAGTCTATATGGTTTTAGCTTTGTAGTATTATTTATAAATATAATTATTATTGATAATCTCCCCTAACGGGGAGGAATAGTATTGTAATACTTATAGTGTTATTGCCTCCTTACTATTTTTATAATCAAAATTATTAAAGTTTTTTAAAAATAAAGAATGATTTTGATTAAATTAAAAAAAAATTGAAAGTAAAAATATTAATTGATGTAGCGATATGCGAAGCCTTAGGGCAATTAAGCCCGTAATATCTATATTAATAGCAATACTAAAGAAAATAAAAATACTAAATTAAATAGAAATATATTACTTAAAATTATTTTTTATAAAAGTAATACAATTATTTTTGTTATTAATGGTGTATTGTTCATTATTTTTGTAAATTATTTTTTACCAAACTAATATAAAGCAAAAAAATCTATAAAAAGACGAACAAAATAGCCCCTCGTGAGGGTTACTATTGAGGGGCATATATTTCAACTTTTCGAAGGGGGAATTATATACAACTCAAAAAAAACAAAAGGAGGAATAAGAAAAATGAATGAAGAAATGAAGGATAAAATGGAAATAGAAGAAAAACAGGAAGAAATGAAGGAAGAAACAAAAGAGAAAACAATAGAGGAAATTCTTGCAGAAAAGGAAGCAGAATGGCAAAAGGAAACAGATAGAAGGATATCCGAAGCAATAAGAAAAAGAGAAGAGAAATTGAAGGCAGAGCAGGAAGAGAAAGAAAGACTTGCGAAGATGTCTGAAGAGGAAAGAATAAAGGAAATAGAAAGGCAAAAAGAAGAGGAAATCCTAAAAAGAGAAAGAGCAATAGAAGAAAAAGAACTTAAATTAAATTTAATAGACTTATTCAAATCTGAGGAGATGGATTTGGATTTGTTAGAAGTTGTAGATGTTAATAAATATGTAGGCAAAGAAAATAAAGAAGAAGTTTTAAAACAAGATGTATTGAAAATTAAAGAAACTATCAATAAGATAGTAGAAAAGCAAGTAGAGGCATTTAAGGGAGAATATCTAAGGGGAGAAACTCCAACAGCAGAAAAACAACAAAGACAAGATTATAACGAATATGAAAAAGCTAAAAAGAGTGGAAATCCGTTGGACATGATATTAGCGAAATTAAAGTAATTTAATAAATTTAGGAAACTAACGCCATTAAAGGCGTTTTTTTAATACAAAAAAAATAATAATAAAAAAAATACAAGGAGGAATAAAAAACAATGTTAAAAAACACAAATTTACCAAGACAAAATATAGTAGACTTATCAAACGAAATAATGGTATTAAACGCAGAATATACGCCATTATTAACTCTATTACTTGCTAACGGAAAAAATACCGTTGCTAAAGATGTAGTAGTAAGAAGAAAAATTAAGGAGCTTAGTACAACAGCAAGTGGTGCAAGAAAAGAGGGGGCAGATGCTCCAGATTCAGAGAACTCAACTTATACTTGGGTATCTAATAACTTAGAAATCTTTTCTAAAGCGACTGTAATAAGTGGCACAGCTGGGGCAATTTATGGTTCTACTGCCGAAGCATTAGCGAAAGAAATAAATGACAGATTAACGGAATTGAAATTTGATATGGAAAAATCCATCTTAACAGGCACAAAGAAAGATGAAGATGGAACATCTGGAAGAAAGATGAACGGATTACTGAACTTAGTAGATGAAGATAATGTAATAGATGTAGAAGGAGCTACACTAACAAAAGCATATATTTCAAATGCAATGATGAAATTATACCAACTGAAAGTTACGGGCGATAAATATATGTTTGTAAATCCTGCAGATGTAGAGAAAGTTATCGAGCTTTATACGACTGCAACAAATGCAAGAATAAACTTTAGTTCAGCAGATTCTACAGTTGGTATAGATGTAACTGAAATTCTAACACCATTCGGAAAGGCTAAAATGGTAATGTCTACAAATGTTCCAACTGGTACAATCCTAATTGGTGCGTTAGATTATATGGAATTACCACAATTAAGAGAAGCCCAGTATGAGCCTCTTGCAAAAACAGGAGACGCAGAAAAAGGACAAGTTGTGGCAGAAGCTACAATTATAACAGCTCCAAAGAGCTTAGCAAAAATTATAAACTTTATATAATTAGGGACTTTATAGTCCCTTTTTATTTTTTTATAGAATAGGAAGGAGGGTAACAAATTGGCTACAAAGAAAACTACAAAGAAAACAAAGTTCAAATTCATATCCGATTACAAATATCTATACGCAGAGGGTTGTCAATTTTTAAAAGGGGAATTTGAAACAGAAAACGAAGAAGTAGCAGAAAAATTAAGACAATACCCTCAAATTAAGGAAGCAAAGGGGGATTAGAAAAAATGATTAATAAAAATGAAGTCTTAAATAATGTAAAGTTATTAACTCAAGAAGATAATGAACCCCTTTTAAGTTTACTTATAAACAAAGCAGAAAGAACAATAAAGGATTTTTGCAACATAACAGAAGTAACAGAAGAAATGCAGGATATTTTAGAGGATTTAGTTTGTTATAGATACAATCTTATTGGTAGAGAAGGCTTAAAAAGTGAAGGAATGGGAAGTGCAAGTATTAGCTTTACGGATGGTATTCCAACAGAAATAAAGACCAGACTATACAGATATAGACGATTGAGGGTGTTATAAAATGTTTAATAATTTCCTTAGAGAAACAGCAATATTAAAAACCAAAACAGGAATAGATGAATATGGAAAACCATCGCATATGGAGAAAGAAATTAAATGCCGAATTGAAGAGAAGATAAAAGTTATCCTTTCCCCATCGGGGGAGGAAGTTATAAGCACTTCAAGGGTATTTTTAGATAAAGATACTCAAATAAATATTGGAGATTTAATTGATAACAAAAAAATAATAACCATAAATACAATAAAAAATTATAGAGGAAAAATAGAAGGAAAGGAGGCTTTTTTACAATAATGAGTGTAAATATAACTGGTACAGCAAGGGTAATGGCAAATCTACAAAGAGTATTACAGAATGTAAATAGGGAAGTAGTTAAAGAAATGGAGAATATTATGGAAGATTTATCACGAAAGACTTGTATAGAAGCCCCTAAAGATACTGGAGCTATGAGGGAGTCGATGAGGGCAACAGTAAATGATAAGGAAATAATAAAAGGAATGGATACGGGAGGAATACAAAGAGTAGGAAATATAGAAAAGAAAGACAAGCTCGAAGGGATAGTTTTCTATGATACAGAATATTGTGTGAAACAACATGAAGATATGACATTAAATCACCCAACTATGGGAACGAAAGCTAAGTATCTCCAAGACCCTTTCCAACAAAATCAACAATTATATCTTCAAAAATTTAAAGATGCTGTTCAAAGGGGGACAAGAAGATGAGCCTTATAAAAGATGTAAAAACCATATTAGAAAGTAAGGGAATAGCAGAAGACATATTCCTTTCATTTATGCCAGATAAACCAGATAATCTTGTCGCTATTTTTGCTACAGGAGGATTTCAGAGGAGTTCCAGTGGTAACAAGATAGAAGAGCCAACATTTCAAATTAGAGTTCGAAATGAGGATTACGAAGCTGGATATGAAACAATTACAAATATTAAGGACTTCGTGCATAACTTGAAAGAGCAAGTTGTGGGCGAAGTTAGATATTTGTCCTTCTATCAAATTGGAGATGTTACCGATTTAGGGCGTGATAATAATGGTCGAATAGGGTTTGTAATTAATTTTAGGGCTTATGTTCAAAGAAACATAGATACCACCCTAATGGACATACAAGAAGCGAGGAGACTTGTAGCACTTGCAGAGACAGAAAAGAGACAAAAAGAAATCAATGAAGCTTTAATTGCTATAGAAAAAGTAGAAGATATAGATATTAAGCAAGAGCTTTTAGATAGAATTGCAATAGTTCAAGAATATGTAGACTATCAAAACAATATAGTAAATCAGCTTAATATAGAAATAGAAGAGCTTAATCTAAGAATACAACAATTAGAAGCCCAGTTGGAAGATGGTGGAGGAGATTGCTCGAGGCTATTGGAAGAGATAGAACGATTACAATTAGAGTTAACTAATAAAGAGTCTATTATAATTCAATTAAGCCAAGAAATAGAGGATAAGAACATCGAAATAACTGAACTTACTCTACAAAACGAAACGAAAGCCTTAAGAATAGTAGAATTAGAGGAAGATAATTCTGTGAAGGCTACACAAATAGTAGAGTTGGGAGAAACGATTAGTCAATTAAATCTGACTATTTCCAATAAAGATAGCGAAATAAGCAATCTAAATTTAATTATTTCTAATAAGAATAATGAAATTGAACAACTAACTATTGAGATATCTTCTAAGAATATACAAATTGAAGAGTTAGAAAGTACAATAAATACACAGGCTTTAGCTATTACTAATTATCAGATAGAAATAGCAGATAAAATAGCTATTATAGCACAATTAGAAGCAGATATAGTAGAAAAAAATAATACAATAATTCAACTTCAAACAACCATAGCAGATTTAGAAGAACAATTAGATGGTGGTGGTGGAACTTGTGTAAGAAATAGAATTCTAATAGATTTAGGAACAGAACAATATAAGACAACAGAAGGGAATTGGAATAATCTAACTGACCCAATAGCTGGAGACATTGCAAATTTAGTTAACGAAAGTGGGATAAATACAGGATTTGGAATAAAAGTTCATTCGAGATTTGATGAGGCAGGGCTAAGAGGAATGGATACAGAAACAGAACATTATTATAACAATGTTCTCAAGGATAACTTTTTAAGCTATGGAACTTATTTAGGAAAATTAAAAATATATAATTTAAATCCGAACAAATACTATAGAATTACTTTATTTAGTAGTAGTTCTCATTCGGCTTATAGAAGCTCTAACTTTTATATAGGACCAAGTGACAGTTACTTCCCGAACCAGTCTATATATTATAATTATTGGCAAAATGTAGGGGAGACAATTGCAAAAACATTAAAACCGAATATAAATGGAGAAATATATATAAATACTCCAGCAAGTAGCCTATTGAACGCAATAGAAATAGAAGAATTATAATAAATTCAGAAACATAACACCATTAACGCCTTAAGGCGTTTTTTTTATATAAAAAAAATAAACCAAGAAAATAAAGGAGGAATAAAAAAATGAATAAAGAAGTAGCTGGAAATTTAACTGAAATCTTTATCGGAAATACTAAGATAAACGGGATAGATAACGCAACATTAAACAGATTAGCAGAAATCCTTGATGTAACAGCGTTTGGCGATACACACAGGAGAAGAATAGGAGGAATTAAAGACAGTAATATTTCCTTAAGTGGAAACTATCTAATTGATGATGCTGGACAAATGGACTTAATTCCTGGAGAAATCGTGACAGTTAAATATTACCCACAAGGAGCAGGACAACCAGGAGGAAAGCAAATCGACATGATAGTAGAAAACTTCCAAGAAAGTGCCGATGTTGGTGGGAAAGTTACTTTCTCAAGCTCTTTATCTGGAACATCTCCTGTTACTAAAATAGTTTAAGGAGGGTGATAAAATGAGTGAAGTAACGGGAGTACAAGTAGAAATAAGAATTGGAGGAACTCCTATAGAATTTATAGATGAGGAAGTAACAACAGAGGATAATAGAATTTACACTATTAAAGATACTAATAAAAATATTTTTGACTATAATACCCCTATTATAGTGAATGGGGTAAATGAGCCTTTTTTAATTGACTACCCAAATGGGAGGATTATTTTTAAAGAGGCTAAAGAAAGAGAAATAACTATAGACGGGAAATATGTAACAACTTCCGTTTGTGCTTATGCGAATAGTTATTCCTTAGATGTAAATGTAGACTTATACGATGTTTCGAGATTTGGGGATACACATAGGAGAAGAATAACAGGGGCTAAGACAGCAAGTGGAACGATAGGAACTTGGGACATTATTGATGATTATTTTACAGATAAGCTAATAAGTGGCGACCCTGTTTTTATAGATATTAAAAAATCTAATAAAAGTACAAGACTGTGGGCGATATTAAACAGCGAAGAACTTTCAAGTGCAATAGATAGCCCACAAAATAAGACAGTATCATTCCAATCTGTTGGAATGTTTTAGAGCTTAAAATCTATAATAATAAAAATCATATGACCCCTTAAAGGGGTCATAACACTAATAAAAAAATAAAGGAGGAATAATAAAATAATGACGAAAGTAAGTAGAAAGCAAGTTTTAGACAAGATAAATAAAAGAAAAGAAAGATATTTTGTAGAGGAATGGGATGGAGAAGTTCTTATAAAGGGACTAACGCTTGGAGAAAAAATGCAAATCCCTAACATTGCAAAAAAATTTGAAGACGGAGATAAGAAAGTGGCTATAGATATGGCAAAATTCGTAGTAAAATGTGTCTTAGATGTAGAAACAGAAGAACCACTTTTTGAACTAAGCGATGTTGAAGCTTTAGCGAACGATGATACAGGAGCAGTAGAGAAAGTATTTAACAAAATAATGGCAGTAAGTGGATACGGAACAGAAGTTCAGGAAACTATAGAAAAAAACTAAGAGAGCATCCTGATAGATATTTCGTTTTTCTATTGGCAAAAGAGTTAGGAAAGACGGTAGAAGAAATATCTGAGATGGATGCATATGAATTCGAAGAATGGAAAGTATTTTTTAAGCTTAAAAGTGAGTTTGAGGAAAAAGCAATAGAAGAAGCAAAGCAAAAGGCAAAAAATCAATAAAAACCCCTTAGGGGGTTTATTTTTTTGTCAAAAAAAACACGAGAGGAGGAAACAAATGGCACTTAATGTTGGACAACTTTATGTAAATATAGGGGCAAATATAAACGGACTAACAAACGGACTAAAACAAGCAAGTCAACAAATTAAAGATTTTGGAAACAGGATGACAAGCTTAGGCACAAAGCTAACAGCTACAATCTCCCTTCCGTTAACAATGGTAGGAAAGAACGCTATTCAGATGGCTATGGATGTTGTGGAAAGTGAAGCCCTATTCGAGCAAAGTATGAAAGGGATGTCAGACAGTGCGAGAGAATGGTCGGAGAGTTTAAAGGAAGCGTATGGACTAAATGCCTACGAATTAAGGAAGAATGTGGGAATGCTTAACACGATGTTCAATTCTATGCGAGTAGGCGAAGATATTGCCTACGAACTATCTACAAGCCTTATTAAACTATCTTACGATATGTCCTCATTCTACAATGAGGACCCAGAAGATATGTTGGCGAAAATCCGTTCAGGAATGACAGGACAATCAATGCCATTAATGGCGTTAGGGATAAATATGCAAGAAGATACCATAAAAGACACAGCAGTAAGACGGGGGATTATTAAAGTAGGGGAGGAGATGAATGCACAGCAGAAAGTAATTGCTCGTTATATTACACTATTGGAAGCTTCTGCCGATGCTCAGGGAAATCTTGCAAGAGAATTGGATAACCCAGCCAGTCAGATAAGAATATTAAAAGGCAGAATTGCCGAACTTGCTACAGAATTTGGAGCAATATTCTTGCCAGTTGTATCGAAAGCGATTAATATAGCACATGGATTGGCAGATAAGTGGAAGAATTTAAGCGAAGCTAAAAAGAAATTAATCGCACAATTTGGATTATTAGCTGTTGCAATACCCCCTATTATAACAGGAATAGGACTTATTAGTATAGCGATAGGAGCAATTATAAACCCTATAGGGTTAGTAATATCAGCTATATCACTGTTAGTTGGGTCTTTTATTTGGGCAGAAACAAAAAATCTAAGTGCTACCCAAAGCATTGCAGACGCTTGGAAAAACTCCTTCACTCGAATTAAATCAACATTCGATTGGTTTAAGAGTTTAATAAAAATCGGAATGGAAGGAATTTATCAGACGATGCTAATCCCCTTGGCTGTTATGGAATTAGCTTATAATAAAGTACAATTCTGGAAAGATGAATCTAAAAAAGCATGGGATTTTACTGATGAACTAATTAACAGCAATAAGAGGGAAAAAAATGCAGTAGATAACTTGGTTGAAAGCAATAAATATATAAACAACCCAGAATTAAAGGAATACGAAAATCTTGGCAGTAAGTGGACTAATATGCATATGGACAAAATAAAAAAAGAAGCTAAAGATGATTTAGAGACACAAACGAAAAAGGATTATAGTAGTGCGATTAATAATATTCTGGAGAACTTTAAAAGTTTAGAAAGTGACTTAAAAATAGGAGATAAAGTAGACACAGAAGCCCAAAAAGTGGCAAGTGCTATAGATAGCATAACATCAGCAATCGTAAGTCTTCAAGATAGTATGAAGTCTCAAATTGGAATTTTCGAGAGATTTAAATATAAGGCGACATCTACTTGGAAACTCCTTAGAAATGCAGAACTTAGAGACAAAGCATACAGAGAAAGGGAGCAAATATTAAACAGTCTTAGCCAAAGAGGATTGAGTCAAGACATATTAGCACAGCTTATGCAGACAGACATAACTGAATTAGGGAACTTAAAGGGATTGAACAAAATGACAGATGAACAACTTATGAAATGGGCTGGATATACTACAAATGCAGATAGAACAGCAGAAAGAATGGCAAACATGACAATAGGAAAAGTAGAAATTGTTATCGCAGGGCAAGAAAAGAATGCTAAAGAATTAGCGAAGGAAATTTATAGAGAACTTAAATTAATGGGGGTGTATGCATAATGCAATTACTAATAAATGATGTAGATTTTACCACACAGCTTAAAAGTGAAAGTCTAAGGATTAGTAGGGAAGTTAAGGACTACTCTGCAGATTTTACACTTATCCTTAACTCTCAACAGGCTTCCCAAATACAGATTACACAAGATGTAGAGATATTGGGAATGTTTAATAAGCCTTTATTCGGTGGACTTATTTCAAATCTTTCCTTTGAATATATAGACGAAGATAATATTTTTGTAGAAGTCCAATGTACAAACTATAACATTATTCCAAAGCGAAGGACTATAAGTGCAAGAATTAATCAAGAACCCTCAAACCCAAATCCAGAAGAGGACACAAATAGAGCAGGGTTTTGGATTAGGCAATATATTCTTCCCTTATTGGAGGAAGAAGGCGTTACCGAAGGATGGATAGAAGCAGGGGTTCAACTTGCCGAAACAGAAATAGAAGAGTTTAATACGAAAAGTTTAAAAGAAATATTGGATGTAATGGCAGAAGCAAGTGGATTTATTTGGTATATAGACCATAGGAAAAAGCTTTATTTCGATAGTTATATCAGTACAGCTACTGACCATATAGAAGAAGATAGAATAATAAAAGCGAATGCAGATTTTAGAAATATAAGAGTTAATCAGGATTTAAGCAATTATGCCAACAAGCTTTTCATTATTGGAGGCGAATATCAAGGAGAAGAAGAGCTTCCACCAGAAAATCTAACCGAAGATGATTATATTTATTTTGTTAAGGAACTTTCAGATGAAATAGTAAGAATGAGTGCTATTAATGGAGATTCGGGGGTTTGGGGAAGAGTAATAGAAGATGCAAATATAAAAACTTTGGAATATGCAGAGTATTTGGCAGACAATTTATTAGACCAATTTGGAACACCACCAATAGAGTTAGAATACGAAACATTTAAGGAAATCTATGTGCCTGGGGATTATATTTATGCAGATATTCCTATGTTTGGACTAAATATGGACAAGTTTGTGGTGGACAGTGTAGAAATAAGCGATAATGGAACTTATTTAAATTATAGAGTAAGGGCAAGTAGTAGAAAAAACAATAACTTACCAAAAGAAAACTTCTTCGATTATATGGCAAAATTAACGAGAAAAGCAAAAGAAAAAGGAAAAACAATAATAAACAATAGTGGGGGAAGTACGGGAGAAAATTTCGATAATATAAATTGGATAGAAGTCTCAGATGCTCCCGATATAGAGAATTTTGATTTATGGTTTAATCATAATGTAGAACAAAGAGGACTACACACCATTAATTCTGTGGACTACACTTATATTTTAATTACTACGGGAAGAACTTTCGACAAAGAAAGCCCTATGTTAATGGGTTATTCTATAATCAATAATACTATGCAACTTCAATACGCTTTCAAAAATTTCGGTACAAAAGAAACAGACCAAGCAACTTATGCGTTATTGCGAACGGAGTTAATTAGTATCCCGATTTTTGGAACAGAAGTGCAAATTTAATAAATTTATTTTCATAACACAATTAGACCCCTTTAAGGGGTCTTTTTAATACCCAAAACAAAAAGAAAGGAGAATGAAAATGCAATATATAACAGATTTAATTCCAAAATCTACACCAAATAACAGAAGACCAGCTATACCACTAATAAGCGAATATATAACAATACACAGCACAGGAAACCCAAGTTCTACAGCTAAAAACGAAAGAGCTTGGTTAACGAACCCAACTAATACCAGACAAGCATCCTATCACATTGTAGTAGACGAAAAAGAAGCTATAGAAGTAATCCCTACAGGGTTAAAAAATATCTTCCCTAACACACAAACAGCCGAAAACTCTTGGAATGCAGGAGATGGAAGAGGAAAGGGGAATATGGCTTCTATTGCCATCGAAATTTGCGAAAGTGGAGATAGAGAAAAAACCCTTCAAAATGCAATAGAACTTGTAGCCAGAATTCTAATGGAAAAGAAATGGGATACGGACAGAATTAAACAGCATTACGATTGGAGTGGAAAAAATTGTCCTCGTATTCTTAGGGACACAGGGCGTTGGAATTGGTTTATTCAACAAGTACAGAAAAAAAAGGAGGAAATTATTAAAATGAATATGAAAAAAGACTATGAAGGGCATTGGGCAGAAAAACAAATTAGAGAAATAATAGAAAAAGGAATCATGAATGGATACACAGACGGAAATTTTTACCCAAATGCACCACTTACAAGAGCAGAAATGGCAGTAGTAGCACTAAACATTATAAATTATTTAAAAAAATAGACAGAGGAGGAAACAATCAAAATGGAAACACAGAGAGAACGACAAAACCAAGAAACAAAGCTTCAAGAATTGGAAAAAGAACTTCAAAAATTAGGAAAGGAATTAACAAAATTAAAGGAAGAATATAAGGAAGATAATAAGGAGTTAAAGAGCAGGATGAAAGAAGTGGAAGATAAATACTTTAAATTAGAGTTATTAATCGCAGAAATAAAACAAGATATTAGATACAGTAACATTCAAATGGAAGATATAAAAAATATAACAAATACACAACTAAAAGAGCAACGAGCTTTTTACAATAAGGCTTATCTTTATGTCATTATTACAATATGTTCAGCTTTACTTATTCTTATTGGAGCAAATCCCGAGATAATAACAAAAATATTAAACTAATTCAAGGCAATGGAGTTATGCAGTTAACTTTATTGTCTTTTTATATAGATTAAAAAAAATAAATAAAAGAAAGGAGAAAAAGAAAAAATGAATAAAGAAAAATTAAAGCAATATGCACTTTGGGCTTCTGTATTTGCATTTATACCACTTTTACTTGAAGCTTTTGGGGTAGATGTATTGCCTCAAAACTATGCAGAAATTACAAAAGCATTTTTAGGGATTTTGGTGTTGGCAGGGATTATATATCAGCCAGAAAATGAAGAAGATAAAGAAGAGGAGAAGGGGCAGGATTAGCCTCTTCTTTTTTTTTTGCCTATTTTTATGGCTATATAATAGATTTTTAAAAATGTAAAAAATAATTGACCGAAATAATGAACAATACACCATGTATAACGAAAAAAAATAGAATTGATTTCATAAAACTTGGTAGAGCAGTATTACTATTTAAAGCAGTAATTTAAATTAGTATATTTATTTCAGTGATAGTATTTTTCTTTTCTTTAGTGTTGTTATAAATATAGATATTACGGGCTTAATTGCCCTAAGGCTTCGCAATAATCCCATAACTGTAAATAAATTTGCCTCTACATTTTTTAAATTTAATGAAAATCATTCTTTATTTTTTAAAAACTTTAAAGATGTTGATTATAAAAATAGTAAAGAGGCAATAACACCACAAGCATTACAATACACATTTCCTCTCCATTAGGGGAGACATATAAATTAACAAATTTACTAAAGTAAAACCCTTATAGAATACAACCCTACCAAAAAGTAAAACCCTTATAGACTACAAAATAAAACAAAATTGTATAAAATAATTTACAATTTTAGTTATATTTCTCCTTTACATATCTATAATATAAAAATTAAAAAAATACACAATAAGGAGGAATAGAGAAAAGTGAACACATTAGAAAAAATTAAAAATAAAATACAAATAATAGAAGAGTGTTTCGATATAGATGTTTATAAATATGTAGAAGAAAAATATGGACAAGATTATTGTAATATCCTACATGGAAAAATAGAAAATAAAGAACTTATAGAAATTCTAAACACTTGTAAAAATAAAGAAAAATGGACAGGGGCAGTTGACTACGCTAAGGATGTCCTGCTCGGTTGGGTTACAGAGGATTTAGTTGTAAATATAATAAATAACTTAAACGGATTTACTTGTAACTTAAATTCTGTAGATGCAGAAAGGAAATTCCTTAAAGCTAACCAAGTAAAAAGTATCCCAGACTTATTAGTAGAAAGGGAAAGAATACAGGCAAACAATGGGAAATGTGTGAGAGAGAAAAATTTTATGGTTGAAATAGTAACGGATTTCAATGGCTTTTGGGAGCAAAACAAAAAACTTCACTTTAGAACTACAAAGTTAGATAACTTAAAAAAACACGCAGAAAATAACACCGTTTGTGTTTTGGCTTTAGATTTAAAAAATAAGAAATTTGGTTTTATAAAAATAAATAACAAAACAGAAGCTAAATATATAGAAAAGCACAAGAGCTACAAAGATAAACCAGCATGGGAAATTAAAATAGATTACAATAAATTTAGAGACATAACAGTATTAAAAGATGCTAATTACTTGCAAAGCCTCCTTCTAAGGGGCTACATAGTCATAATAATAGAGAGCTATCAAAGCTCTCTTATTCTTTTTAATCTCGAGGACCCATAAATCTATCTCCGTTATAATGGAGTAAATGGTCTGGCATTTCTGCAATCCATACTTCTGTCTCCCAAGCAATTTCATCAGCGTATCGCTTAAAAGTGGACATATCTAAGAAACAAGTAACATAAATCTTTCCAGCAGTACAATCCTTTAACATTTCTTCCAATTCTATAAATCGTTTTGGAGAAATGGGACCATGACTTGTAACAGCTTCACAAAGAAAAATCCAATTCTTATCCTTATTATATAACACAACATCAGGAAGTTTATCTTGTTCTACAAAAGGAATTCCAATAGCTTCAAGTTCTTTATCTAATCTATATAAATTCTTATCTGCTGTATCTCCCACATATAATAATTTAGAGCCTTTAGCAAATCGTGAACCGAACTCCTCAATGATTAGTTTTTGTAATTCGTTATGTTCACCAGGAGAGAAAATTAATTCCTCATCTGTGTCTATTTTTACAGGGATTTGGTGTATTTGCCTTTTCATTAGATATTTTTCGGCTAATTTTTCTTTATTTTGTAAGAATTTTTCCAATTTAGTTTCCCATTTATCAGTCCCATATGATTTGATTACATCTAATGCTTCTGGAGTGATTGAATATACAGTTTTACCACTGTTCGTTGGTCTTGTAGGGTCATCAGCATTTCTTTCTATAATTCCAGCTTGTTCAAGTTGGTGGATTGTTTGTCTCCTTATTGATTCTCTACTATTTTCTGCGTATTCAAAATTATATTCCTTTGCGATAAATACAATAATTTCATGAATTCCAATTAAATTTATTGTTGCATCTGTCCAATTATCATTTTGCTTTAAATTTAATAATGCTAATAGAGTGTAAGCACTTCGGTCATTCTGTTGCCTTTTAGGCAACCCGAGAAGTCTTAAGACTTCCTTAGCCTCTTCTATTTTTATCATTTTTATCCCCCCTATATTACGCTTTTAAAATACTTATTCTGATTTATAAAAAAATCTTCTATAATTTTATCGCAAAATTCCACAGTAATATTGCTCTGATTTAGTGCAATTTGACCAATATTTATTATTTTTTCTAATGATGGAAGAGGAACAGCATTCATTTCTCCTGCATTTACTTGTGTAGAACCATTAAGGATTCTATAATACTTATCTACAAAAGAACTGTTTAAAACAGTAAATAGTCCATACAATTCCTCTTTACTAAAATCTCCATTTACTTTATAGATATAGTTTAAATGATTTTCCACTCCTATATAATTGTAATTAAATTGCTTTGTAAAATATAAAGCACATTGAACTCTTTTAGCTTCTTCCTTAGAAGTAAATCTCTTAATTAAGATATAATCCTTATTTTCAATTAATAAGCTCTTACTTTTTTCATTTAGTAGTATATACTGAGGAGTTTTTTCTCTTTTAATAGGATGTATTATTCTATTATTGTTAAAATTAGAAGCCCATAATAATGGAACTGTATATTCGTTTTTTTTCTCTGTTAAAAATTCTGTAGCCCTAAAATCTACAACTTTACCCGTAGAAATTTTAAAGCCTAAGCTCTCCAAATTGTTGTTCCAGCTATTAAATAAATTTAAAACTTCCAATTCTTCTTGATTGGTTGGTATTAAAATATATTTATCATCTGTAGTTTTATCAATTAGTATATTTTTGCATACAGTTAACTTGGTAATATTATTAAAACTATCATCAGGACTTGTTGTTATATTTATTGTTTTAATTTCCTTATCAGTCTTTTTAGCTTTTAAAATTAAAGTCTCTTGTAATATTTTATCAGATTTAAATACATTTCCTCTATTATTAAAAAGATGAATATCAGTAATTTTAACATTATCCAAAAACCATTTCCTGAACTCCTTAAAATAAGCTCCAGATGTAAAACTCCTTGGGTTAATAAAAATCATTTCGCCATTTGCTTTTAATAACTTTGCAGACATAGCCATAAATAAGAAATAAATATTTGGTTGACCATGTACTATATCTTTCATGACAATAGCTTCATTATCATTTTTTCTTATCTTCTTATATGGAGGGTTTGATATAACTATATCAAATAATTCTTCCTCTTCTTTTTCCTTTATTCCTTTCCAGAAACTTTCATTATCGAGGATAAAATTTTTGCTAACAATTTGATATCTAAAGTTTTTATTATCCTCTTCCATTATAGTAGATATAAGTTCCATACTTTCCCGTAGTAGAGGGAGAACAGTCTCATTATTTTCGTATAAGATAACTTCTATATTTTCAATGTTGTTATTTTTTAAACACTTTTGACATAGAGCAGAAGTTAAAATGCCACTACCAGCTCCAGCATCTAATATTCTTATACTGTTTTTATTTATAGTCATTAAACTTGCCATATAAATAGCTATGGATGGCTGGGTAAAGAATTGTCCTATTTCTTTTCTTTCTTCCTTACTTATATTGTCCAAATAATTTAATGTTCTATTATAAATTTCGTTTATCATCTTCTAAAACCCCTTTTTCATTCTTAGTATTAATTGTATCATATTGTTCTATAAAATAAAGACATATAAGTAATCTGACACAATAAATATTAAGTAAGATAAAGAATGGCTTAAAATAAAGCTTTGCTATAAAACATAAAAAAGCTTGAGTTTTAATCTGACATAATGTATTATATAAGTATATTAAGTAAGATAAGAGAGAGGGATATAAATGAGAACAGTAAGCCCTATAAAAGATTTAAAACATATAGAAATACTGAAGCTTTACTTTAAGAATAAAAATTTAAGGGATTATTTATTATTTATTTTTGGTATTAATACAAATCTAAGAATCGGAGATTTACTAAATTTGAAGTTAGAGGATGTTTATAATGGGAAAAAGATTCGAGAATACATAGAACTAAAGGAGCAAAAAACTAATAAATTAAGAAAAATTCCAATAAATGAAAATATGAGGAAAGCACTTAAGGAATACATGAAGGAAGAAAAATTAAGAATGGAAGATTATTTATTTAGGAGTAAAAAAGGGAAAAACAAACCAATAACACGCCAACAAGCTCATTACATACTCAGCAAAGGAGGGGAATGGTGTGGAATAGAAGAGCCTATTAGTCCTCACAGTTTACGAAAAACTTGGGGTTACTGGGCTTGGAAAACGGGAACTAATCCAATGCTTATAATGGAAGGATTAAATCACTCATCATTAACAATTACAAAGCGATACATTGGGGTTATGCAAGAAGAGTTAAATAAAGTATTTATTAATTTAAATCTATAAAATTATAAAACTAACATTATAAAAGTAAAGGAGTAATAAATTAATGAACATAACAGTATTAAAAGAAAAAATAAAAAACAAAATAAAAGAAAAAATAAGCAACAAAGAATATGTGCAAGATATTTTAGTAGAAATTTTTGGAGATATTTTTATGATTGCATTTGGTATTCCATTGTTCTGGTTTTTTAGAGAATTTATTTTGTTACGATAAAAATTAAAAAGCCCCTTAAGGGGCTATATATACTATTTAAAGGGTAGTTTTTCTACTTGCTCTTTTAAAAAGTTAGTATTTATATGGGTGTAAATTTTGGTAGAATTTAAATCCGAGTGTCCAAGTAATTTTTGAACACTTAGCAAATCCACATTGTTTTGAATTAGTAAACTGGCGTAACTGTGTCTAAGCTTGTGGATTGTGTACCCCCTATCTCCCAACCCAGCTTTCTTTACATATTTTTTAAAAATATGCTGAGCTGATGTTGGGGATAGTCTATTCCCTGTAGCAGAAATGAAGACAGCCTGATTACTTAAGGGTAGCCTTGTTTGTAGATACGCCCATAAATCTGTTATTAAACTATCGGGGGCAGGAACTAATCTTTCTTTTTTACCCTTCCCGAATTTAATTTTAATAATATTTTGGCTAAAATCCACATCTTCCCAATTTAATTTTATAGCTTCTTGTCGTCTCATCCCTGTATAAGCTAAAGTTTTTATAAAGCATTTGTCCCTTAATGCGTTCTCTTCTCCGAATTTCATCGTAGCTTTTATTATCTCTTCTATTTCTTTATCTCCTAAATAAATCGGAAGTTTTTCCTCTCGTTTTGGAGCTTTTATGGGTCCCATTGGGTTTTTGTCTACATATTCATGTTCAAATACGAATTTAAAAAAACTACTTAAACTATTGATTTTTCTTCTAATTGTTTCATTTTCGTATTGTTTTTCGGTTTTTAGATGCACAAGATATTTTCTTATATCCTTCGTTTTAATGGTCTCTAACTCGGGTTTTATTCCGTTAGTAACCAAAAAATTAATAAAAATCTTAAAATCGCTAAAATAATTCGCTTTTGTGTGGTTAGAAATGTTTTTTTCTACTGCCAAAAAATCAATAAATTCTTCAAAGATTTCCCAAATTTCCATGCTCTTTTTCCTCCTTTTTGTGGTACAGAACACTTATTAGTTTACTTTTTGCAAAAGTGTGTTATTTACTAAACTTAATAAAGTTCTGAAAGTGTTCAAAATACCATCTTTTGCAGGACAAAAAGCTTAAAGCGTTGTAGTTAGACTATATCTCGGCTTATAGGCTTACTCAATATTTATTTGTAAATTAAACCGTCTAACAATTTGTTAGGCGGTTTTGTGTATTTTTGTCAATGGTTAAGGTAGGACTTTCATCGAGCCTGCTTTGTTGTTATATTTAATCTTATTTTAATATTTACTTAAAATGACAATAAATGATATAATAAGAACAAAGTTTTCGTTTGAAAATTTAAAAAATACGTTTTTGAAGCACATTACAACTTTTCTAAAATCTATAATTTTTTATGAGTTTCAAAAAGTCATCAGGGGGGCTGAAAAATGAGGACAAAAAACATCAAAAAGAATAAAAATTTATTTAAAAGAGTCAAAGTCAAAACAATTTTATTAACTTTAGTAACAATTTCGTTGTTATTTATAACTACAGTTGGTATTTTGGGATATTATGGTACAAATAAAGGTGATCAATTGATTAAAGATATGTATAACAATAGATTAATTCCAAGCCAGAAAGCAGCCCAAATAAATGCAAACTTTTTATATATGAGAATAAATGCTAATAGAGCGTTTAGACTGAATGCTTTAAGAGAATATGACTCTCATTTAGATAGTAATATCAAAAATTTATATGCTGATATTCAAAATATAATAAAAGAATATGAAGAAATTGAAATGACAGATGAAGAAAAGAGATTGATACATAATTTAAAATCAAGTTTAATAGATTACATGGTTGTTTGGGAAAAAGCAAATTCCGTAATGTCAAAGAAGGAATTTTTAGAGCGTTTAACAGAGTTTGATAATGTAGGAAGTTTAGTTCAAAGAAATATAGATAACTTAATAGAATTAAACAGACTAGAAGCAGAAAAGTTAAACCAGCAAGCAGAGGAAACTAATAATACTGTAGCAAAACTAAATATTCTAATAATAATCATATCTTTAGTTTTCGTGTTAACTATTTCTATATTTGTGATTAAATTGATAGATTCAAGTGTAAAAGAAATGAGACATATATTAGAAAAAGTAGCAGAAGGAGACTTTACAACAAAGCTAACTATTGAAGGCAATAATGAATTTGATGAAATGAAAAAATCCCTTACTATAACTTTAGAAAGCCTAAAAAATGCTTTATCACAAGTAATGGTAAATACACAAAACTTAAGTGCAAGTTCACAGCAGCTTTCGGCTACATCAGACGAGATGGCATCATCATCACAAGACCTTGCTAAAACAATGGAGCAAGTGGCACAAGGTGCTACATCACAGGCGAGCGACCTACAAGCTATTGTAGATCTAGTTCACAATCTTGCAACTAATATCGAAAATGTTTATACGGAACTTAAAAAAGTAAAAGATGAAACTGAAAATACAACAGACAAAGCAAACTTAGGAAACAAAGAAATGGACAAACTTGTAAAGTCTATTAATGAAATAAAAAAAGCTTTTGATACTGTTATAAATAAAGTACAAACTCTTACAACATCAGTAAAAGAAATAAACAATATAACAAATGTTATAAATGCAATATCAGAACAAACTAACCTGCTTGCTTTAAATGCAGCTATTGAGGCAGCAAGAGCTGGAGAAGCTGGTCGAGGTTTTGCAGTAGTTGCAGAGGAAGTTAGAAAGCTTGCACAGCAGTCAAAAAAATCTACAACAGAAATAGTTGATTTTGTAAGTTTAATTCAAAATGATACTGAAGAAGTTATAAATACTTCAAACAAAGTAAAAGATTTTATAGATTCTCAAAATAGTATAGTTGATAATACAGTAATATCTTTTATAGATATATTAAATTCAATTGAAAAAGTAGGTCCTTTAATGGATAACACTTATCAAAGAATGGGTGAAATGACAAAAGTTAAAGATGAAGTATTAGATAAAGTTGAAAGTATAAGTGCTATCGTTGAAGAAAATACAGCATCTTCTGAAGAAGCAGCAGCATCATCAGAAGAACTTACTGCATCCAGTCAAGAAGTTGCATCAACAGCGCAAACACTAAGTGAAATGGCATTTGATCTAAAAAATATAGTAAACAAATTTAAAGTTGAATTATAAAGCAGATAATAATATACAACAAGACAACTTGCTATGTATTGGCAAGTTGTTTTTTTTGCCGAAATTTATTTTGTCTTGATATATTTTGTTGACAACCAACTAGAGGATGATATATTATAATATTACAATATATAGATTTAAAAATAAACTCGTAAGAATTTAGAATAGATCTAAGGAGATGATAATATGAAAAAGAAAGTTTTAATAATAGGAGGGGTCGCAGGGGGTGCAAGTGCAGCAGCTAGACTTAGAAGGCTTGACGAAGATATAGAAATAATAATGTTTGAAAGAGGAGGATATATTTCATTTGCTAACTGTGGTCTGCCATATTATATAGGTGGAACTATAAATGAAAGGCAAAAACTTCTTGTTCAAACAGAAGAAGGAATGGAAAAAAGATTTAATATAGATGTAAGAACGCACAGTGAAGTTACAAACATTTTTACAGATACAAAGGAAGTAGAAGTTGTGTCAAATGGCAAGACTTACAAAGAAAAATATGATTATTTAATTCTTTCACCAGGTGCAGCTCCTTTTGTACCATCAATTGAAGGGGTAAGTTTAGATCAAATCTATACTCTAAGAAATATGGAGGATGTAGATAGAATAAAAGAACATGTTACAAAGAACAAGATAAATAAGGCAGTAGTAATTGGTGGTGGATATGTAGGTATAGAAATGGCAGAAAACCTAAAACATATCGGCATTGATACTACTTTAGTTGAAGCAGCTGAACAAGTTATGGGACCACTTGATTTTGAGATGGCAAAGATGATAGAAAAGCATATGATAGATAACGGTATAAAATTAATAGTTGGAGATGCTGTTGAAAAGTTTGAAAAGGGCAATACCTTAGAACTTACTTTAAAAAGCGGTAAGAAATTAAATACTGACATAGTTATAATGGCAATAGGGGTAAGACCTGAGATTAACCTTGCAAAGAAAGCAGGTCTTGAGATTGGTGAGCGTGGTGGAATTAAAGTTGATTCCAATATGAAAACTTCAGATCCATATATATATGCCGTTGGAGATGCAATAGAAGTTGAAGATTTTATAAATGGAGTGAATACACTAATTCCACTTGCAGGGCCAGCTAACAAGCAAGGAAGAATAGCAGCAGATAATATTTGTGGTAGAGAAAGTGTATATAAGGGTACCCAAGGAACTTCAATCATAAAAGTATTTGATTTGACAGCAGCATCAACGGGGAATAACGAAAAAACATTAAAAACACAAGGTATTCCTTATGTTAAATCATATACTCAATCAGGTTCGCATGCTGGATATTATCCAGGAGCATTCCAAATGACAATAAAACTGCTTTTCTCACCTGAAGATGGTAAAATACTTGGAGCACAAATTGTGGGTAGAGATGGTGTTGATAAGAGAATAGATGTTATTGCAACTGCAATAAGGGCTGGAATGACAGTTTATGATTTAGAAGAACTTGAACTTGCCTATGCACCTCCATATTCATCAGCGAAGGATCCTGTGAATATAGCTGGTTTCACAGCAGCAAACATATTAAAAGGAGATATGAAGATTATACACGTTGATGAACTAAAAGGTATAAATAAAGATGAATACTTTATAATTGATGTTAGAACAGATGTTGAATTTGAAGCTGGACACTTAGAAGGTGCAGTAAATATTCCAGTTGATGAATTAAGAAAGAGCATAAATAAAATACCAAAGGATAAAAAGATAATTGTTTATTGCAAAGTTGGTTTAAGAGGATATATTGCATACAGAATATTAACTCAAAAGACTTATGATGTATACAATTTAAGTGGTGGATATGATTTAGTTCTTGCCTATAATATGAAATACGGTGAAGGATTAAAATTAAATGATGAAATGACAAAACTTGAATCAATAGAAGAGAAAAAAGAAGTAACTTTAAGTAAAAAAACAATAAAAGTTGATGCCTGTGGGCTTCAGTGCCCAGGTCCAATAATGAGGGTAAAGAATGAAATAGAAAAGGTGAATGAAGGTGATGTTCTAGAAATACATGTAACGGACTCGGGATTTGCAACAGATATAAAGGCTTGGTGTGAAAGAACAGGAAATACTCTAATTGGAACTGAAAAGACTTGTTGTGATTATATTGCTTATGTTATGAAGGGTAAAAAAGAAAAAGATAATACACAGGTAAATGTCGAGTTACCACAAGGAAAAACAATGGTTGTGTTTAGTGGAGACTTAGATAAGGCTATTGCATCATTCATAATAGCAAATGGTGCAGCTGCGATGGGAAGGCCTGTTACTATGTTCTTTACATTTTGGGGACTAAATGTTTTAAGAAAAGATACATCAGCTAAAGTTAGCAAGACATTCATTGAAAAGATGTTTGCAAAGATGATGCCAAGAGGAAGTAAAAAGTTAGCATTATCTAAGTTGAACATGGGAGGAATTGGTCCAAAGATGATTCGTGGAATAATGAAAAAGAAGAATATAGCTTCTCTTGAAGAATTAATAGAACAAGCAAAAGTAAATGGTGTAAAGATTGTTGCTTGTTCAATGTCAATGGATGTTATGGGCATAAAAAAAGAAGAATTAATAGAGGGTGTTGAAATTGGTGGAGTTGCAGCATATCTTGGAGAAGCAGAAAAATCAAATGTAAATCTGTTTATATAGATTATCTGTTTATAATTAAAGTGGGATTTATTTAAATCCCACTTTTTATTTATAACACATAGGAAATTATGTACTTTAATGAATTAAAAGTAAATAACAATTCTGATTGACAAAAAAATATCCATATTTAGATTTATAATTATACTAATACAAAAAACGATTTCCTAAAAGATAGAAAAATATGTTAAATATAAAACAAAGTGAACACTGTATACCTTAACCAGAATACAATATTCTAGCAAGAAAGATGGCGAAAAAACAGAAAATACAAAAATAATATTGCAAAAAACTTAGTATCATGATAGAATTAAAATAAAATGATTAACAATTAACAAACAAGATATAACCTAAAACAAGAAATTTACATATAGTATTATTAGATAAAAAATTAACTAGCAAACCGAAAATGTGGATGGGGGTTGCAAAGCATGAGTATATTAAAGTTTGTGTTTAGAAAAAAAAGAGAAAAAAATAGTTTACAAAGTACAAAACTATATATTGTTGTAGAGGATAAAATAACTAAAGAAATAAGAGTAGAAGAAAGAGATCTAGCTTATGTTGCTCATAGAAATAATATTGGTGGTTGGACTTATGAAGAAATATTAAAAGATGGATATATAATATTTGAAACTTTATCTAAAGAAGAATTAAAAAATAAATTGATAGGTTTAAGTAGAAAATCTTTACGTGTATCAGCTTAGAAAGTGCCTTTATGGCGCTTTTTTTCTTTTTAAAATAAACGTAAAAAGTTTATAATTATAGTATTAGTTTATTTAACTAGGTGGTGAAAAAACATGAACGATACACAAAAAAGGATAGTAAATTATGAATTTGATACTAACTGTATAGTTGTTAATGGATCTAGTGCAACTGGTAAAACAACTATTGCTATTGAAAGATATAGACACATGATAGAAAATGAAAATATAAAAAGTGAACAAATATTAGTTTTAGTTTTAAATAGAATACAATCGTTAATTTATAGATCAAATTTAGACATTAAAGGATGTGGAGAAATAAAAATAACATCTTATTTTGGGTTTATACAAAAGGAGCTTATAAGGTTTTGGCCATTAGTTGTTCAAAAGTGTGATCTTATAGGTAAAGATTCTATAAAGCCAGTTTTTCATACATTCGAAACATCTCAATGTCTTATGAATAGGCTTGTTGAATTTAAAAGGAATAAGGAAGGATTGCTTTTGGGATTAAATTCACCCTCAGATAGAATAGCAATATCAGTTATATCTAATCTCACTAAGGCATCTCTTCCGAGTATATCGATAGAAGAAATAGGAACTAGACTTTATAATTCATTAGAAAATAAAGATCTTATAAAACAAAATATTTTTAAAGATATGGATAATATTATAGATTATTATATAAAAAGGTGTTTAGAAAAGGGTATTATAGATTATGGGATAAGTGTATTTTTATACAATAAATATCTTCTGAATGATCCTTTATATAAAGAGTATCTGGTGAGAAATATAAAACATTTGATAGTGGATAATCTAGAAGAATGTACCCCTTCCCAAATAGATTTTATAAAACAGTTAATACCTTATACAAAAACTAGTCTTCTTTTATACAATCCTGACGGTGGATTTGGAATAAGACATGGAGCAGATCCTTTGTATACTAAAATGAATATAGTAAATAAATATAAGAATGTAAGTTTAGATTATAGTTATAGTAAAAACAAATTTTATGATTTTCAAATGTGTGTTTCGAATAATATAGTTAACTCTACGACAAGAAAAATAGAAAAATATGAAGATATATATATATCTAGGTCAGAGTTTAGAAGTGATATGATAGAAAGTCTAACTAAACAAGTTGTAACTTTATTAAAGCAGGGGATAAAACCGAAAGATATAGCTGTAATATCTCCAGTAAATGATATAGTTTTTGAATATGTATTATCCAATAATATAAAACAGCTTGGCTATGAAGTATTAAATATAAGTAGAAAAAGCTCAATAGTTGATAATCCATATTCATATGCTCTTGTTATTTTAGCGTGTCTTTGTTATGAGTTTGAAAAAGTTAATGTGAATGAAGATGATGTGAAAAATTTACTTCTTCTTTTGATGAACATAGATCCTATAAGAGTATCTATTTTGATAAAACATATTTATGAAAATAAAGATAATATTATTTTATTAAAAGAAATTAAGGACGAAAAGATTAAAGATAGAGTTGGAGATAGATATATAGAAAAATATGAATTTATAAGAAAATGGATTGAAAATTATAAACAAGGTGAACGATTGAATATAGATGAATTCTTTAGAAAAGTATATCTTGAAATTTTAATAACTTTACCAGCGGGAAAAGAGAATATAAACGCATGTAGAGAAATAGTAGATTCTGCTACTAATTTTATAAATATAATATCTAAATTTGAATCGATAAAAGATCCTAATCTAGAATTTATAAAGTTTATAAAAAGTGGAGCTAAATCAAATGAATCTATTTATACGTTGGAAGAAAGGCTTTCAAGCAGTTTTGTAACATTAGCTACCCCGTCTACATATTTAGCTTCAGGAAGTTATAACAAGATACATATATGGGCAGATTTAGGAAACGATATGTGGTCTCCAAGAAATGTAACAGAACTTGAAAATCCTTATGTTTTAACTAAAACGTGGAATATAAATGATATTTATACTGAAGATATAGAAGAAAAAAATAGAAAAAGATATCTAAATATAATATTTAAGAGTTTAATTGGTAGGTGTAAGGATAAATTATACTTATTTGATAGCATATATTCAGCTAGTGGGTATGAGCAAAGCGGCATATTATTAGATGCCATAATAAATGCATTTGGCGGTGATATCATTGAAGTATAGATCTGATCAAATAAATATAATAAGCTATACAAATGGAACTATGGCAATTCCAGCTGTTCCTGGAGCAGGAAAAACATTTGTTTTAACCCATCTTGTTGGCAAGTTAATATTAGAAGGAAAACATAAACCGGGTAAAATACTAATCTTATCATATATGACTAGTTCATGTAGTAATATAAAATCTAGAATATTAGATTTTTTAGAAGATAAAGGAATAAATTCTTGTAAAGACTTTGAAGTTATGACTATTCACTCTTTGGCTATGAAGATAATAAAGGAAAAGCCAGATTTTTTAAATTTGTCAGATGAATTTAAGATTATAGATTCTGTAACTCAAGTTTCATTGATAACACATGCAGTTAAAAGGTTCAAGGACTTAAAGAGAAATGAATTTGATAATTTTATAAATATAAACAAAGATACAGATTTAAGAAAAGTTTATAACAGTGTAGAGGAAAGTTTTGTTAGAGCTATGAATTCTTTTATAGGAGAGCTAAAATCTATAGGAATATCAGCTGAAAAACTAAATGATATAACAAAAGATTTAGACAAAACAAATATTTTAAGGCTTGCAAGTTATGTATATCAAGAATATGATATATATCTAAAAAAGAATGGTCTTTTGGATTATGATGATTTATTATATTTTGCATATAAACTACTTAAGGAAGATGAATACATAAAAAATAAATTTCAGAGTAGATACAAGTATATATTTGAAGATGAATGTCAAGATAGCAATAAAATACAAGGAAAAATACTTGAAATATTATCACAAAAATACGGAAATTTAGTCAGAGTTGGAGATTTAAATCAAAGTATTACAGGCACTTTTACATCCTCTAGTCCAGAGTTGTTTAGTAATTTTTGTAAAACAGCTAACAAGTTAGAAAAGATGTTTACAGCGGGTAGGAGTAGTAAGCAAATAATAGATTTAGCTAATTATCTAGTAAACTGGGTAAGAAAAGAGCATCCTGTAAAGCAATGCACAAATGCACTGGAAAATCAAATGTTAAATATTGTACCTGAAGGTGAAAAACCTGAAAATCCAAAACCTTCAAATTATGGAATAAGAGTGTATATAGAAAACTCGTGGGAAGATGAGATAGAAAGATTTATAAATTTATATAAAAAATATGTACAAAAGTATCCGGATAAAACTATAGCTGCGTTAATTCCTACTGGAAATATGATAATGAATGTTTCGGATAAATTACGAAAAAACAATATAGACTATGATGAGTTATCAGATATATCTAGTGAAAAATTAGAAACTGCTACAATATTGTCTAAAATACTAAAATATATACATATGCCATATGACAATGAAATGTTTGAGGATATATTTAAAAATATTTTTATAAAAAATGAAACAACAGAAGATATTATACTTTATGAGTATATAAGAAAATGTAATTTAGAGGATATCATTTATCCAAGTTCGCAGATATCATTTCCTGATGATATAAAAAATCTATCTATATATGAACAGTTTATAGAATATTTAGATTTAATTAGAAATTTTCTTAATTTCCCTCAAATATCAGTAGATAAGCTTATTTTATACATAGGAGAAAAACTAAATTTTGATAGAGAGCAAAGAGCGATAGTTCAGAATATAGCATATGATCTAAAGATATTATTAAAAAGTAATCCAAAGTGGACAATTAAAGATATAGCAGATGAGCTAGGTAAAAGCAAAAACAATAGGTTCAATTATTTTGCTAAATTTGTTTATGATATGAAGGGGTATACTCCAACTAAAGGTAAGGTAACTTTATCTACACTACATAAAGCTAAGGGGCTTGAGTGGGATTGTGTATTTATATTAGGTATTACAAGTAGTAACTTTCCTGTAAAATTAACAGATAGATTTTTAGGTGAAAATAGATATCTAAAGAAAGAATATGCAAATCCTTTAGCTTCTTTAAAGGACTCTTTAAAAAAAGCTTTAAATGAAAAAACCTATGAAGATCCATTAATAAAGTCAAGACAAGAAGTTATAGCTGAAAAAGCGAGACTTTTATATGTTGGAATAACTAGAGCTAAAGAAACTTTGATACTTATGTCTCACAAAACAAATAAAGAAGTTCCTTCTTTATATATAAATCATTTAAAAAATTTTATTGAAAGTGAGAAGATAAAGTATGATAGACATTAGAAATTCTAATAACTTTTATTACAGCCAAGCTTCATTAAGTACGTTTCTAAAATGTCCACTAAAATTTAAGATAAAGTATATAGATAAAATACACTGGAGGGATGATAAATTAGATGATATATCTGAAAGTGTTGAGATAGGTAAAGATTTTCATCTGATTTGCGAAAGGTATTTCAAAAAAATACCTCTTGGAATACAAAAAGGTAGTATTTTTGATTTATGGATAAGTAACATTCAAAGGTTTATTAAAGTAAATGATAAAGATACTTATCTTCCTGAATACGAAATAAGAATTAATAACGAAGGAATAAGGTTATTAGCAAAGTATGATTTAATAGTTATAAGAGAAGATGGAAAAATAGAAATATATGACTGGAAGACTCAAAAAAAGAAACTAGAAAAATTTGAACTAGAAAACAGCATACAAACAGTAGTTTATATGTATTTGCTAAAAAAAATGTCAAAGAAAGTTTTAGGACAAGATATTAGCGAAAAAGATATAACAATGATATATTGGCAACCTACACATACAGAAGTTATAAAAATAGACTATTCAGAGGAAAAATATAAAGCTCATGAAAAATATATAGAAAATATTATAAAGACAATACAAAATTATGATTTTGAAACAGAACTTAGTATAAAAGACAATTCAAATGAATGTAGATATTGTGAATTTAAATGCTTTTGTGAAAATTCCCAGGAAATCTAAGTCTCCTGGGAGTTAATATTTTATTATTGATTTATTTGTTATAGTAATACTGTTTTTATCGTAGTCAATAAGTTTTTCATTTTTCATTCTAATTAGTTCTCTAGAAAGGGAAGGTCTTTGAACTCCTAATCTTTCAGCCCATTCTTTTTTAGTCATATAAAGTTTAATTTTATATGTACCTTGTTTTTTATATTCGCAATTTAAAAATTCTAGTATATGTTGTCTGATAGTTTTTAATGTTATAGAATTTAGTTTTGTTCCTATGGCTACTGTTATATCTGAGATTAACTTTATATACTCAAGCAAGAAAGACTTATTGGTTTGACATAGATTTAGAATTATATCTTTTTGTATACTTAGTATTGTACAGTCAGTTTTAGATAAAATAGTCATAGGATATTTGTTAGATTGAGCAAAAATTAGGTTGCTACCTAAAATATCTCCACCTCTAAATTCATATATTACTAAAACATTCCCATTTTCATCTATTTTTTCTATTGACACTATTCCCTCAATTATAATATCTAAAGTATTGCATTTATCGCCTTGTTCATAAATTATAGAATTTTTCTTATATTTTTTTATATTATTAGAACCTTGAATTAACCTTTCTAAATACTCCTTAGAAAAATCACCAAACAAGGGAATATTTTTAAGTGTATTTATATATTGTTTTGTAGTCATGAAAATTTCTCCTTCAAATTTCAAATGGTAACATTAGTTACCGAATTGTATTTATACACAAGAGTATAATATAAAAAAAGATATCTATAAAGGAGGAAGTAAAAATGATAGAAAAAATTTATAATTTTTCAGATGCAAGTGAAAAGCTCATTGAGAAAATTATCGATGATGAAAATGTTGTTCTAAACCATATGATATTAACTAAGGGAACAGCATTACCTGAGCATTATTCTAACTCTAATGTTTATATGATAATAGTAAGAGGGACTATGACTATACAATTAGATGATGAAACACCTAACACTCATAAGGCTGGAAGCATATTAAATATACCATTTAACACCAAAATGAATGTTAGTAACTCTCATGATGAAATATTAGAGTTCTTTGTTGTTAAAGCTCCAAATCCTAAAGATATGCCGAAGGTGTAACATGGATATATTTACTATTTCGTTATGGATCATAACCATTATATTCTTAATTTTATCGCTACTTAAAGATAAAGAAAGAACCTTAAACTCTATGAAAATGGGAAGAAATATGATGAAGAATATGGTAGGAGAAATATTTGCTGTACTTTTTATTATAGGATTGATGCTGACATTTATTCCACCTGAAAGTATAAATACCTTTATGGGTGATTCAAATGTGGTACTATCCACTATAGGATCAGCTTTCATTGGAAGTGTTACGCTTATACCAGCTTTTGTAGCGTTTCCTCTAGTGGGATCACTTTTAAATAATGGAGCAAATATAGTTCCTTTAGTAGCTTTTTTAACAACACTAACAATGGTAGGAGTTGTAACTTTCCCTCTAGAAAAAAGAGAATTTGGACTAAAATTTGCCATAATTAGAAATATATTGAGCTTTGGCTTTGCAGTGGTTATTGCTCTATTTATGGGGGGAGTTATATGAATATAATAAAAAAAAATAAGTTATTATTTATAGTAACTTTAGTTTATGTAGTATTGTTCATTACAAATACTGATAAAGCTATAGAATCTACACAAAATAGCATGTATTATGTACTTGAAATGCTTCAGATAATGCCTGTTATATTTATATTAACCTCACTAATAGAAGCGTGGATTCCTAGAGAAGTTATAATGAACAGCTTTGGTGAAAAATCAGGAATAAAAGGAAATATGCTCTCATTTATACTGGGGAGTTTTTCTGCAGGGCCTATATATGCTGCCTTTCCAGTTTGCAAAACTCTTATAAAAAAAGGTGCAAGTATTTCAAATATTGTTATAATACTTAGTACTTGGGCTGTTGTTAAAGTTCCGATGTTAGCTAATGAGGCTAAATTTCTAGGAACTAAATTTATGATGATTAGGTGGATATTGACTACTATATCAATATTTGTTATGGCATATATTGTTTCTATATTTGTTAAAAAGGACAGTATACCTAATATTAAAGATAGTATAATTAAAAATAAAGTAGTAATAAAAGAAGAGTATTGTATTGGATGCAGAATATGCGAGAGAGTATCCCCATCAAAGTTTAAAGTATCTAGTGGGAAGGCAAAAATATTAAATGATATTATAGATGAGAGTACAGATGAAGCGATTGATAAATGTCCTGTTAAGGCAATAGATTATATATAAGCGTTCTTTTTAAAAAGAGCGCTTTTATTTTTGTAATAAATATCATATATAAGTAATAGGCTTTTAGTATAAAAACTATAAATTTGTGGAGGTTATTATGTATAAAATAGAGATTGATAATGATGTAAAGGTAGTTTTAATAACTGTAGGGGGATACTTTAATGAAGAACAAGGAAAAGAACTTATAAATGAATATAAAAAAGTAGTAAAGGAGATAAAACCTAAACAGTACAGTTTAATTCTAGATCCAAGTTCATTAAAAAGTTCATATAGTGATATAGAATCTACAATACGAAATGCTTTTAAACTATTTATAAAAGCTGGATTTAAAGAGATAATAATTATAGAAAAAGAATCTTTCTTAGATGAAATGAATCTTGGAAAAATAGAGAAGAAAATATTTTTAAGTGTAATAAAAATTATACCATCTTTAGAGGAGGCTCTAAAACAAATAAGCGGATAGTGTTATCCGCTTTTATTTATTTCCGTGAATATCTTTAATTTTATCTTTATCTAGTGCTATTTCGAAGTTGAATGCACTTTTACTAAAAATTAATTCAGCTTCTTTAAGTGGTATACCTTTTAATTTCATATTCTCAGGTTTTGCCTCTCCTATATTTTGATTATAGAGAGAGTATAGATACTGAACTGCTTGAGGTAAAAATCCTAAAAGTCTTGCACCTATAGTATCAACAGCAACAGGATCTGTTCCAGCTATTATAAGACCATTAGTATCAACTGGTTTTCCGTCACTAGGACCTGTTCCAACCATTGCTTTATCTGTACTTACTATAGTTAAATCTATAGGTATCTTTTTAGCCATCGCTACAATAAATCCATGTAAATCATCGTGTATTCCTAGATTTTTTTTAGGAAAGCCGTGAATTTCAGCAGGAGGCCATCCGAGGGCTATATTTTTTATACCTGCACTCATTGTAGCTTCTTCGTGTTGTTTAAGTTGTGTAAATGATATTAAAACATCTAATTCAGTTAATATTTTATTTATTTTTGTATTTGTAATAATGTGGTGATCAAGATCTAAAGTTACATAAGGGCCGTAATTTAAATCTACAAATTCTACATTTTCATCATTAATAACTTTATCGTATCCAACATCTTTCATAACTTTTGGCGTTGGATCTCCTCCTGAACCTGTTGCTATGTATATTTTTGAAGGATTAAAGTTTTTTATGTATTTTATTAAAGACCTTAAAGTACTAGGCCCAACAACAGTACCTGTAGACGGCATATTTGACTTTACCCAGTTGGGAGTTATTACTACAGTGTCGTTAGGTTTTATAATTTCAGTCATTGGTAATAAATCTAAAGCTTCTTTTAGCGAATCTGACTCATTGTGAGCCTTTGTAATCGAAACTATAGGCTCAACTATTCTTCTTTTATTTCTCATAATACTTCCCTCCATTTCCAATTATAGTATTGTTTAATATTGACAAAACTATACTTCATATCAAATCTATAAAAACTTATTAACAATGTTTTCGTGATAATTTATAATAAAATTAGATATTATTCACAGGAGCAACTTAATCATTTTTTAGGAATTAAGGGCATTGAAACTAAAAATAAAAAAGTAATTAGGATATTGTAGAGTTAGTTCTAATAAACAAAAAGATGACCTTGAAAGACAAATAGAAAATGTTAAAACATATATGATTGCTAAAGGTTATCAATTTAAAATTATTTCAGATATAGGAAGTGGAATTAACTACAATAAAAAAGGATTAAATCAATTAATTGACATGATAACTAATAGAGAAGTTGATAAAATAGTCATTTTATATAAAGATAGACTTATTAGATTTGGTTTTGAAATTATTGAAAATTTATGTAAAAAATATGGAACTACAATAGAAATAATAGATAACACAGAAAAAACTGAAGAACAAGAACTTGTAGAAGATTTAATACAAATAATAACAGTTTTTAGTTGCAAACTACAAGGTAAAAGAGCAAATAAAGCTAAGAAAATGATTAAGGAGCTATTAGAAGATGATTAAAACTTACAAAGTTAAGCTTTTACCTAATAATAAACAAAGAACAAAATTATTTGAATGTGCTTCAGTTGCAAGATGGGCATATAATTTTGCGTTAGCAACACAGCAAGAAAATTATAAAAATGGTGGTAAGTTTTTAGGTGATTGTGAACTTAGAAAAAGATTAACAGAGTTAAAAAAACAAAAAGAATATGCTTGGCTTAACAATTACTCAAATAATATAACAAAACAAGCTATAAAAGATGCCTGTATTGCATATAAAAACTTCTTTGAAGGTAGAGCAAACTTTCCTAAGTTTAAGTCAAAAAAGAAAAGTAAACCAAGTTTTTATTTAGCTACAATAAGTACAGGGCAAAAGTACAAAAACATAAATAAAACAAGTAAAGTTAAAAAACTTGAGAAAAGACAAAAAAGATTACAAAAAAAGCTATCTAAAAAATATGAATTAAACAAAATTCAAATGAACGGAGGTGAATACCGTTACAGAAAAACTAACAATATAAAAAAGTTAGAATTCCTTGTTTTAAAAATGAGAAGAAGGCTTAAAAACATAAGGCATAATTATATTCATCAGATAACTACATCTTTGGTGAAAGCCAAGCCAGAGTATGTATTTATGGAAAACTTAAATACTTGTGGGATGCTGAAAAATAAAAGATTATCAAAATCAATACAAGAGCAGCTATTTTACGAATTTAAAAGACAAATGGAATATAAATGTGCCTTAAATGATATTAAATTTATACTTGCAGATACATTCTATCCTTCATCTAAAACTTGTAGCAGATGTGGTGCTTTAAAAAACAAACTTTCTTTATCAGAAAGAACATTTATATGCGATGAATGTGGCTATGAAATAGATAGAGATTTAAATGCAAGTATAAACCTAAAAAATTATGGCAGATCAATAGCATAGCATCTAAAGCTATTATTGATATGTACCGATTCGTTAGTCGGGAATTTAAGCCTTCGGAGTGTTAAATAAACAGGAGTAGATTTTTCGAAACTGGACACGATGAACAAGGAAGGAAACGTAAACTTTTGTAAGGTTTGATAAAAACCTTATAGAGTTTTATAAGCTTTCTGTAACGGTGATAGTTTGATATATACAATAACTTTGAATCCAGCAATAGATAAGACCATATTCCTAGATAGTCTAAAAAAAGGGGAAGTAAACAGAATAAAAAAATCTATCAAAGACGTTGGTGGTAAAGGAATAAATGTATCTAAAGTATTAAAAGTTCTCGGGAAAGAAAGTATAGTATTAGGGTTTTTAGGTAGAGATAATAAAAAGTGTTTCATAGACTTTTTAGAAGATGTAAAAATAGAGCATGATTTTATAATTGTAGATGGAGAGAGTAGAACAAACTTAAAAATCATTGAATTAGACTGTGATATTCATACTGATATAAACGATATAGGTTTTTCGGTTGGTGAGGAAAGCGTTAATCTACTCCTAAATAGAATATCTTCTTTAAATGAAGATGACGTAGTAGTGCTTTCTGGAAGTATCCCATCAGGAGTAAGTAATGATATTTATAAGAATATTATAGAGATTTTAAATAATAAGAATGTTAAAGTAATACTAGATGCAGATGGTAAAGCTTTAATAGAGGGCATAAAGGCTAAGCCGTATATGATAAAACCTAATATATATGAGCTTAAAAATATCATAAATTTCGATGAAAATAATATGGATTCCATAATAGAGGTAGGCAAAAAACTTGTTAATCAAGGTATAGAAAAGGTATTGGTGTCTATGGGAGAGAAAGGTTCTTTATATATCACAAAAAATGATGTTTTTTATTCTAATCCTTTGAAACTAGAAGTTAAAAGTACAGTTGGAGCAGGAGATGCTATGGTAGCAGCACTTGCGTATGGAATAAAAGAGAAACTACTAGATCAAGAAATATTAAGACTAGCTTCAGCTTGTGCATTTTGTGCAGTTATCACAGAAGGAAGTAAAATGCTAAACAAAACCACAATAGAAACTATTAAACAGCAGATTACTATAAATAGGAGGTAAAGTAAGAAATCTCAGCTTAAAAGCTGAGATTTCTACTTTTATAAAAGTTCATCTCCTGGATTCCAATCAGCAGGGCAAAGGCCTCCAGCTTGTAGAGCTTGAAGAACTCTTAAAGTTTCGTCAGCGCTTCTACCAACATTCAGGTCATGTACAACAGAATATCTTAATATACCTTGAGGATCAATAATAAATAAGCCTCTAAGAGCTATACCTTCTTCTTCAATGTACACACCATAATCCTTAGATACTTTGTGAGTATTATCTGATGCAATTTGGAATTTAAGTTTTCCAAGACCACCTTTGTCTTTATCTGTATTTATCCAAGCTTTATGAGAATATACACTATCTGTACTAACAGCTAAAACTTCTGCATTAAATTTTTTGAACATTTCATATTTAGCGTCCATAGATGTAATTTCTGTCGGGCAAACAAATGTAAAGTCAAGTGGATAAAAAAACATAACTAACCACTTTCCTTTAAAACTATCTAAAGATACTTCTCCGAAAGTTTGTCCATCTCCTAAAACTGTTTTCATTGTAAAATCAGGAGCTTTAACTCCTACCATTCTCTCAGCCATAACACTAAATCCTCCTTCAAGAACATAATTTTGTAACAACTACATTTACTATATTCCCCTTTAGACTTAAAATTAAACAAAAAATTTTTCTCTTATGATAATATATAAGTATATAATTTTTCGAAGGAGTGATATAATGACGAAGATAAAAAATATATTTCCAGGAATTTTATTTGTTTACTTGATTTCTATAATATCTAATATCATAAATGATTATCTAAAATTTGTTATTAATCTAGAAGCGATAACTATTGGAATAGTATTAGCAATCATATATAGCAATGCTTTAAAAATTAATAAAATCTTCAAGGATGGAATAATATTTGTAAATAAACATCTATTAGAATTAGGGATAATTTTACTAGGATTTAGATTAAATTTTAAATCACTCATAGATCTTGGTCCTACAATATTGATGCTTGTTGTTGGATTTGTTATTTTTGTATTTGTTGTTTCAAATTTATTTTCAAAGCTATTACGAATCAATGAGAAATTAGCAACCTTAATAGGGGTTGGAAGTAGTATATGTGGGGCGTCGGCAGTTGCTACATTAGCTCCTTGTATAAATGCTGATGAAGATGATCTAGTAGTAGCAATATCTATAGTTAATTTCTTAGGTGCTATAGGAGTTTTGATATACTCAAGTGTGGCTGTAAGTTTAAACTTAAGTCAGACTCATTATGGAATATGGGCAGGATTATCTCTTCATGGAGTTGCCCATGCAATAGCAGCAGCTTTTGCTATGGGAGAAATATCAGGAGAAATAGGAACAGTTGTAAAAATGGCAAGAGTTGTAATGATGATTCCTGTGGCTATTATTCTTAGCTATTTATATAGTAAAGAAACAAAAAAAACAAAAACAAGGTTTCCTGTGTATGTTATTTACTTTGTAATAGCTGGAGTTTTAAACTCTCTTGATGTAATCCCTGAAAATTTGACAAATATATTTTCTAAGATTAGTTCAACATTTATATTAATGGCCATGATAGCTATGGGCCTCAGTGTAAATCTTAAAAGTATAAAAAATAAAGGACTTAAATCATTATTTTTTGCAAGTATGGTCTTTTTAGTTACAGCTGTATCTAGCTATTTTATGATAAAAGTATTAATATAATAAAGTCTTAATTTAAAAATTTTTAGGTGGACTTATTTTACACATATGGCTTATTCAAAAAAATCCATAGGATACCCTATGGATTTTCTGCAAGTTTTAAAGCATTTTCAGATTTTTTATCAAAGTAATTAGTTCCCCAAACACCAATTAATATCATTGCTGATCCTATAAAATTATAGTAGTAAAATTTTTCTTTCAAGATTAATACCCCAGCAATTATAGAAACAACAGTAGATAAATTAGCAAATACAGCTGACTTAGAAGCTTCAAGTTTAGATAATGTAAAATTTACAAGGAAAAATGCTATAATAGAAGATAATATACCTAGATATAATATAGATATAACAAAGTTTGTACTTTTTATAGGATCAAAATAATTATTTAGAGTGTTGTTTTTTATATGAATTAATAAATTTATAAAATTAAAGAAAAAGGCGCCTGATGCCATCATAGAGTAAGTAAGCTCCATAGGAGTAAACTCTGAAGATAGCTTTCTAGATATAATATTAAATGCCGATGCAGCAAGAATAGCTCCAAATAAGAAAAAAGTTCCTATAAAGCTAGAATATCTAGAGCTAGATCCTTGCATAATTATCATATATACAACGCCAGTAACTGAAAGAAGGATAAATAATAACTGTATATTGCAAGGACGTTCTTTCAAAAATATAAATGCCATTAAAGTAACAAAAATAGGTATTAAGGCTAGCATTATACCTGCTTCAGATGATGAAGAATATTTTATTCCATATGTTTCAAATATAAAATATATTATAGGTTGCATAAGGCTTAATAGGAATAAGTTTTTTATATTTTTATGTTTATAGTTTATTTTTATAACATTGAATTTTATTAAAAGAGACATTACAACAAAAGCTGTCAAAAATCTAAAAGAAAGTAAAGAAATAGGATCTGTAACATTTAAAGCTTGTTTTGAAAACAAAAAACTCATACCAAATATAATAGAAGTACTGCATCCAGCTAAAAATGGAAGAATATTTTTTGTCTTCATTTTTACACCTCCTTAACAGAAAAAATATGACAATTTATTATAACATTTTATAAATATATAGGTAAACATTTATAGTCGAAAAAACAATGAAGAAAAAGGTCGCATATTGACAAAGTGTGTAATATTTAATAAAATATGATTATGATAACAATTTCCTGGAGGATCTCATGAGGGAAAAGTATATTATTAAAAAAGTTTTAAGTAACAATGTTATATTAGTTACTCATAAAGACAAGGAATATATTCTTGTTGGAAAAGGTGTAGGATTTGGAAAAAAGAAAGACTCTGTTTTAGAAGATGTTGAAAATGTAGAAAATACATTCATATCTTTAGAGGGTTTAGATAAGTATGAATACGAGCAACTATTATCTAAAGTAGATAAGAAGATAGCGGCGGCTACAGAAGAAATAATAGCTATGATATCTAAAAAATGGGGGAAGAATTAAATCCAAATATTCATATAGGGCTTATAGATCATATAAACTTTGCCATAAAAAGACTTCAAGAAAATATAGATATAATAAATCCATTTCTTACTGAAACAAAAATAATGTATCCAAAGGAGTATGAACTAGCTCAAGAAGCTGTAGAAATATTAAAGGAAAAATTGAATATACAAATCCCAGATGCAGAAATAGGATTTATTGCTTTCCATATACATGGAGCGTTAAAGAGTAAGGATAAGGCAGTTGCTCTTAAAATAACTAAATTAGTTAATAATTTAATCAAGACAGTAGAAGATGAACTACATATAGCTATAAAAAGAGATAGTTTTGATTATGTTAGATTTGTTATACACATTAGAGGGATAATAAGTAGACTAGAAAATGATAAAGTATTTGAAAACCCTCTATTAGATAAAATAAAAGAACAATTCGAGTTTGAATTTGGTTTAGCGCTTAAATTAGGTAAAATAATCGAAAATGAATTAAAAATAAAAGTTCCAGAAGATGAATTAGCATATATGGCTATGCATATTCACAAATTAAAAGAAATATAATATAATAAAACCGGGTTAGCGTGTTACTGTACGGCAGGCATGAGCTAAAGGTTTTGTATACTACTGTATATATACCTTTTAGCTCATGTTTTTGTTTGCTTATAAAATAAAAACTTTAAGTTTAATTTTAAAGTTTTATAAAATAATAAATATAAATAACTATAAAGGGAGGAAATTAAAATGGAAAGAAAAGTAACTATAGTAAATGCAAGTGGATTACATGCAAGACCAGCGGGAATGTTTGTTAAGAAAGCTTCAGAATTCAAGTCTAGTGTAGAGATAGAATTCAATGGAAAGAAAATAAATGCAAAATCTATAATGGGTGTTATGAGCTTAGGACTTGCAAAAGGTAATGAAATAAAAATAATAGCTAATGGAGAAGATGCACAAAGCGCATTAGATGCATTAGTAGCTCTAGTTGAAAGTGGCTTTGGTGAATAGTAGGAGGGATATTATGATAAAAGGAAATGGAGCTTCTCCTGGTATAGGTATAGGAAAAGTTCTCCTTATAGAGCATACTCAAATCAATGTAGAAAAAAACATAGTTCAAGATACAGCACACGAAGAAACTAAGTTTTTAGCTGCTGTAGAAAAAGCCAAAGAACAATTAACAGAAATTAAAGAAAAGGCATTAAGAGAGCTTGGAGAAGATAAAGCTGAAATATTTAATGCACATATTATGGTTTTAGAAGACCCTGAATTTATAGATTCAACAATAAATAAAATAAAAGATGAAAAAGTAAATTCAGAGTATGCATTTAAACAAATAGCTGATATGTTTATCTCTATGTTTGAAAGCATGGATAATGAATATATGAAAGAAAGAGCTGCAGATATAAAAGATGTATCAGATAGAGTTTTGAGAAATCTTTTAGGTATTGACATTGTAGATCTTTCTAACTTAAAAGAAGAAGTTATATTAGTAACACAAGACCTTACTCCATCAGATACAGCTACAATGGACAAAAATAAGGTTTTAGGTTTTTTAACTAATATAGGTGGAAAAACATCTCATACGGCTATAATGGCAAGAACTTTAGAAATTCCAGCTGTTGTTGGATTAAAAGATATAACTGATAAGGTTAAAACAGGAGATTTTATAGTGTTTAATGGAGAAACAGGAGATGTTGTTTTAAATCCAGATGAAAACACTATAAATGAATACAAAAAGTTAAAAGAAGAATTCGATAAAACTAGAAAAGAACTAGAAAGCTATAAAGGTAAAGAAAGTAAAACTATAGATGGAAGACAAGTTGAACTTGCAGGAAATATAGGCACACCGAATGATATAGAAGGACTTATTAAAAATGATGCAGAAGGTGTAGGTCTATATAGAACTGAGTTTTTATATATGGATAGAGATGATTTTCCAAGTGAAGATGAGCAATTTGAAGCTTACAAAGCAGTGCTTGAAGCTATGAATCCAAAACCTATAGTTATTAGAACTTTAGATATAGGTGGAGATAAAGAACTTTCGTACATGAAAATGGATAAAGAAATGAATCCATTCTTAGGATATAGAGCTATAAGACTTTGTCTTGATAGAAAAGACATATTTAAAACTCAACTTAGAGCACTTTTAAGAGCTAGTGTATACGGAAATTTAAAAATAATGTTTCCTATGATATCTTGTTTAGAAGAATTATTAGAAGCTAAAAGTGTTTTAGAGGAAGTAAAAAAAGATTTAGACAAAGAAAATATATCTTATTCTAAAGATGTACAAGTTGGAATGATGATAGAAGTTCCATCAGCTGCTATAATAAGTGATATATTAGCTAAGCATGTTGATTTCTTTAGTATAGGAACTAATGATTTGATACAGTACACTTGTGCAGTTGATAGAATGAATGAAAAAATCCACAATTTATACAATCCATTTAATCCTGCTGTATTAAGACTTATAAAATTAGTTATAGATAATGGTCATAAAGAAGGTATATGGGTTGGTATGTGTGGAGAAGTAGCAGGAGATAAAAGACTTATTCCAATACTTATAGGTATGGGCTTAGATGAGTTTAGTATGAGTCCTATTTCTATACTTCCTGCTAGAAAACTTATTAATTCGCTAAGTTATGAAGAAATGAAAAAAATATCTGATGAAGTTTTAAAATTAACTACAGCAGATGAAATACAGGAGTATATACAAAAAGTCTTTGCTTAGACAAAGACTTTTATTTTCTTTTTTTATAACTATCTATAAAGTCTTTAAGTATTTTAGCTGTAATTCCCCATATGACATAATCTTTATATTCATAGAATAAAACATCGTAAGTGCCAGTTTTAAATTTATAATTTTGGCCATAAGAAATTAAGTGATAAGGGAAATTTTTATGTGGAATTATATGTACATCTGTTTTGTAAATTGATGGCTCATTATCTATAAAAAAGTTTAATGGAGCTAAAAAGATATGATCTACCTCATCTTTATTTATATTTATACAGTCAAAGTTTTTTATCTCTCCTAAAAAAGGATATATAACCATATTAAATGGAGCTACAAAAGTGTTTAATGGACAAATAATATCTATATTTTTTTCATCTATTCCTAACTCTTCGCACGTTTCCCTTATAGCAGTTTTTTCAAATAAAACATCATGTTTTTCAAATTTTCCCCCTGGAAAAGATATTTCTCCTGGTTGAGATTTTAAAGAATTAGACCTAACTTGAAATAATATATTTATAGAATTATTTATTTGCAAAAGTGGAATCAAAACAGAATAAAAAGATGGACTGTCACATTTGTTTATGCTAGGTTTAAAAGTAGAAAAAGATTTTTTTATATTGTCTATCATAATGATCCTCCAAAAATATTGTAATAAATAATTAGGAAAGGTTTTATATTACTATAAAGGAGATGATAATATGAAAAAAATAATAGCTGCCATATCTTTTATAAAAAGAATAAATATATTTTTTAAGTATTTAAAAGATAAAAATGTTAATATTGTAAGCAAAATTAAGGCATTTTCATTGTTTTCGGTAGGAATTTTATATTTAGTTTCTCCGATAGACTTTATACCAGATTTTATATTTGGTCTAGGTATTATAGATGATATATTCGTGCTTACTTATATATTTGAAATGTTAAATAAACAATTAGAAGATTATAAGAGAACATTAAAAGAAAAATCTTTAAGAATAATAGAAATAGATGATTATATAATAAAAGATGAAAACTAGGAGGAAAAAATTCCTCTTAGTTTTTTTATTAATAGCTCATTATCTTTGTGATTTAAAATACATACTCTAAAGAAATATTCATCAAGCCCTTCAAAAGAAGAAGCATCCCTTATAACTATTTTATCCTTAACAAGAATGTTGTATAAATCCCTTGCTGTTATAACTTTAGATGATATCTGGCATAGTATAAAGTTACCTTTACTATCATATATTTTTAAAGAGTTAATTTTGGATAAATTAGACATAAGATATTCTCTTTCAGTTTTCATAAACTCTTTAACTTTACAGATATACTCTGTATCTGATAGCATAGCTTCTCCTATTATAGAAGCGAAAATGTTTATATTCCAAAGATCTAAGTTTTGCTTTAAATCATTATATATAGTTTCATTGCTAGTAAGAGCATAACCTAATCTTATTCCAGGTGTTGAGAAGAATTTGGATGTACCTCTTATTAAGAATAGGTTAGGATAAATATCGACTAAACTTGAGCAAGAATAAATATTAGTATCTGTAAATTCTATATATGTTTCATCTACCATAACAAATGAATTTGTCCAGTTTAAAATAACTTCTAATTCGTCTTTTGTAAATGCATGTCCTGTTGGATTGTTAGGATTGCATATTACTACTAACTCATAGTTATTTTGTTTTATAGTTTGTAAAAAATGATCAAGATCGACCTTAAAGTCATCTTCGCTTCTTAGAAAATACTTATCGATATTTGAATGCACTTTTTTAAGTTCTCTTTCATATTCTGAATATGCAGGAGAGACTATAAGAGACTTTTTAGGGCTTATCAATTTAATGAATGAAGAAATAAATTGAGTAGCACCGCTTCCTAAAAGAATATTTTCACTTTTTACACTACAGTATGAAGAGATAGAGTTTTTTAAATTTATGTAGTCTGGATCAGGATAAATAGAAATCATATCAATATTTTTTATTAAAGCCTCTTTCGCTTTTAATGAAGCTCCTAATGGATTTATATTAGAACTAAAATCTAAAATTTCTTCTTTCTTAAAATTATATTCTCTAGCTATTTCAAATAAATTAGCACCATGTTTTACACTCATCAAAATCATCCTCCTAATAAGTTAATTATACATTTTTTTCTTTATTAAGTAAGCTGTTAATTTTAAAAAAGAAAGAGAGGGTTTAAAATGAAAAATTATAACAGTATAGTAGAAAAGTCGTATGAAACAATAAATGAACTCAATTTTTATATAGACTTGGCTAAAAATTATTCAAAAGATAGAGAAATATATAACGAACTTAGAAATATACAAGAAAAGTTATTAACGATTTTTGATAGTCAAGAAAATTTAGTGAGGGTTTCGGTTGACGAAGAGGATATACAATATTTAGAAAATATAAAACATAAATATATATCAAAGGTAGAAAATGCAAATGAATTTGTTGTTCCTGGAATTTCAAAAAGTTCATCTATACTTCATATAGCTAAAACTATATGCACAAGAGCAGAAAGAGACATATTAAGTTTAAATAAAAAGCAAAAAATAAATCCGGCTTTAATTAAGTATATACAGAAATTGTCTGATGTTATATACACTTTAGCAAAGTATAGTGAAGATGAAATTATATATATAGAAATCTAAAATACGAAAAATAAAATAAAAAATACAAAAAAAGTTCACATAATTACTTACATATGATAAAATATAGCTATAAAAAATAAGGAGGAAACTTAAAAAATGTATAGAGTTGCTGAGGTTTTGATAAGTGAGGAACAAGTGAAAAATAGAGTTTATGAGCTTGCTAAAGCTATAGAATCTGATTATAAAGGTAAAGATCTTTTAGTTATAGGAGTACTGAAAGGGGCATTTGTGTTTATATCGGATCTAATAAGAAATATAGATTTAGATGTAACTTTAGATTTTATGGCAGTTTCAAGTTATGGAATGTCAACTCAAACTTCAGGAATAGTAAAAATTTTAAAAGACTTAGATAGTGATATAGAAAATAAAGATGTTTTAATAGTTGAGGATATTATAGATACAGGTCTTACGCTAAAATATTTAAGTGATAATCTAAAATCGAGAAAACCTAATTCAATAAAAATATGCACACTTTTAGATAAACCTGAAAGAAGGCAGTGTCATTTAGATATAGACTATGTAGGATTTGAAATACCAGATAAATTTATAGTTGGATATGGAATTGACTGTGCTGAAAAATTTAGAAACTTGCCTTATATAGCAGTAGTAGAAGAATAATTCTACTACTTTTTTCTATTTTAGAAATAATACATTTGGTAAAATAGGATAAAAAACGAAAAGGAGGTTATACTATACGATGTGTGTTAAAGAAGTTATAGAAAATGAGGTAGTGAAAATTTTAAAAAGTAAAAACCTAACTATTTCAGTAGCTGAATCTTGTACAGGAGGAATTATATCATCAAAACTTATTAATTGCTCTGGTGTCTCATCGGTATTTATAGAGGGAATTGTTGCATATAGTAATCAATCTAAGATCGATAGATTAAATGTAAATAAAGATACATTAGATAAATATGGAGCTGTAAGTGAAGAAACTGCAAAGGAGATGGCATTTGGAATAGCTAAAAGCACAAATGTAGACATAGCAATATCTACAACAGGAATAGCAGGGCCTTTAGGTGGAAGTGATATAAAACCAGTTGGACTTGTATATATAGGTTTATATATAAAAGGAAATATAAAAGTGAAGAAAATAAATTTAAAAGGAGAAAGAAATTATATAAGAAATGAAGCTTCAACAATAGCTTTAAGATATTTAAAAGAAGAACTTGAAGAATACATCAACCAATAAATACCAAGTATAGTTTAGAAAAATTTTCACAGAATAATATCAAGTAATAAATATACTTAAAAGCGAGGGATACAAAATGGCTAACAACTACAACAAAAAAGCAGTTCCAGAGGCTAAAGCAGCTTTAAATCAAATGAAATTAGAAACTGCAAGTGAGCTTGGAATGAGCAACTATCAAAACATGGATAAAGGAAATTTAACTGCTAGACAAAATGGTTATGTAGGTGGATACATGACTAAAAAGCTAGTAGAAATGGCTGAAAGACAACTATCAGGAAAACAACAATAAATTTTAAAAGGCAAAGACTTAAGTCTTTGCCTTTTAAAATTTTGAATATGCTACTTTAATTTTGATAATAATAAGTTTGAAGGTGAGGAGTGATAGTATGGATAAACAAGTTAATTTTGAAATGCTAAAAGAAAGATTCAAAAATGCTACACTTGATGAAAAGATAGAAATATACACTACAACATCAGGACTAACTGTAGAACAGTTTAAAGAATTACTAAGGTATTTTCCGCTTCAGCATTTAAGTAAACTAGAAAAAGCTATGCAATAAAGCTAAGGGATTCCTTAGCTTTTGTTTTGAATAAAATACTAAATTTAAGGAAAAAATCAAATATAACTTCTAAAAAGGAGGAAAAAAGATGATAAGTGGTTTAATAGATTTAATGTATAAAGAGGTTATAAAAACAAGGCTTAACCAAATGGAAAAAGTCGACCCTTGCAGTGTTAAAGTAAAGCATAATACAAAAATAGTAAATAAGATAGATAATGTAACTATTAAGTTTATAAAGCTAGGCCTTTGTTTACTGTTTTTTTCGATAATTTTTAGAGGCAATATATATTTATCAACTATTAGCTTTTTAATATATTTAATTTATAGAAAAATGTATAAAAGAAAAATTAACAGCTATTTAAACTTAACAAAAACAAAAGTACAAGTTAAAACCAAACCTGTATTTACAGAGAGCATAAAAAATAAGATAAAAGGAATGTTTATTATATTAATTTTGCTTACATTTTCGCAATACAAAGGTTTTTATGTAGCTATACTTATGATCGTTTTCATGTTTACTATATTGGATATATATAGTAACATAAAATCAGAAAATAAAATGATCATAAAAGGAGAAAAAAATGAGCTTTTTGATAATTAATGCAAGCCCAAGAAAAAACAAAAATTGCCATCAAGCAGTTGAGCAAATAAAAGATATATTTGATGGTAACAGTGTAGATTATAAAATACTAAATATTTGGGATATGAATATTGAGTATTGCAATGCATGTGGTTATTGCAATCAAAATGGAATTTGTCACATAAAAGATGATATGAAAGATTTATATAAAGAATTTGATTTATCAAAAGGAACAATAGTTGTATCACCTGTTTATTTTGATTGTATTCCTGCAAAACTAAAATCATTAATAGATAGAACACAAGCTTTTTATGCAAGTAAATATATATTAAAAAAACCCTCAATAGATAGAAATAAACATAGAATGGGTTTTTTTATATCTGTTGGAGGATCGAAAGTTTATAAAACTCAGTTCTTAGCATCTCAAATAGTTGTAGATTTTTTTTATAAAAGTATAAATACAAAACTTATAGATAATCTTTACATATCAAATACAGATGAAGTAGAAATAAAAGATAACGAAAAGGCTTTAGAAGATATAAAGAAAATAAGTATTAGGTTAATAAAAGAGGTAGGGCTATGATAAGGTATTTAACATCTGGGGAATCTCATGGGCAGTGTTTAACAGCAATAATAGAAGGTATGCCTGCTAATCTAAAGATAAATATAGAGAATATAAATAAAGAACTCAAAAAGCGTCAGCTAGGTTACGGCAGAGGAGATAGAATGAAAATAGAAAATGATAGGGCTATTATATTATCGGGAGTTAGAGGCAATATAACACTAGGAAGTCCCATAGCTATACAGATTCAAAATAAAGACTTTGACAACTGGAAAGAGTACATGAATCCTATAGGAGATATAGACTTAGAAAGTAAAAAAGTTACAAAAGCAAGACCAGGACATGCTGATTTAGTAGGGGCTTTAAAATATAATTTTGAAGATATAAGAAATGTTTTAGAAAGGTCTAGTGCTAGAGAAACTGCAGCAAGAGTTGCTATAGGCGCTATATGCAAGGAATTTTTATCTAACTTTAATATAAAATTTACAAGTCATGTTGTTGGCATAGGTCAATATGAGCTAGATAAAAATTATGATTTTAAATATATAAGTGACAATGTAGAAAATTCTAGTGTAAGATGTGTAGATAAATTTTATGAACAAAAATTTATAGATGAAATAAATAAAGCTAAGGAAAATAGGGATACATTAGGAGGAATAATTGAAATAAGAATACAGAATATTCCTTTAGGAGTAGGTTCTTATGTTCACTATGACAAAAAACTTGATGCAAACTTGGCACTTGAGTTAATGTCTATTCAAGGTATAAAGGGAGTTGAATTTGGTTTAGGTTTTAAACTTGGAAAAGTTTTTGGATCTAAAGCTCAAGATCAGATATATTACAGTAAAGAAAAGGGTATTTATAGAAATACAAATAACTTAGGTGGAATAGAAGGTGGAATGAGCACAGGAGAAGAAATTATTATAAGATGTGTGATGAAGCCTATACCTACCTTGTATACTCCTTTAAATAGTATAGATATAAACACATTAGAAAATTATAAAGCCTCTGTTGAAAGATCTGATAATTGTGCAGTACCTGCAGCATCTGTTGTAGCAGAAAATGTATGTGCATTTGTTATTGCTAAATTTTTTATGTATAAATTTGGAAATGACAATATGGATGATATATTATCAAACTACGAAAATTATCTAGAAAGGTTAAAGGAAAAGGGATGGATAAAAAATCTAAAATCTACATAAGTCATAGTTTTGATGATATTTTGATAGATAATACTTTTGATAAAATACTAATAGTAACAGATAAAAACGTAGAAAACTTATATTTAAAATCTATACTTAGCAAAATACAGGATAAAACATATGTATATGTTATAGAGCCTGGAGAAAAATCAAAAACATTAGATACTTATAAAGAAATTTTTACATTTGCACTTGAAAAAGGCTTAACTAGAAAATCTTTAATTATAGCCTTAGGAGGAGGGGTAGTAGGAGATATAAGTGGATTTGTTGCATCTACATATATGAGGGGACTATCTTTACTTCATTGTCCTACAACGCTTTTATCTCAGGTTGATAGTAGTATAGGCGGAAAAACAGGTATAAACATAGGAAACTTTAAAAATGTTATGGGAACTTTTTATAATGCAGACAGTATTTATATAAATATAAGTACTTTAACAACTCTTTCTGATGAAGATTTTATTAGTGGAATGGCAGAAGTTATAAAATACTCACTTATATGGGATTATGACTTTTTAGATTATCTTATTTATAAAAGAAAAAGCATATTAGACAAAGATAAAACTGTTTTATGTAACATAGTCAAAAAATGCATAGATATAAAAAGTTATATAGTAGAAAATGACCATAGAGAAACAGGTTTAAGAAAAATACTAAACTTAGGTCATAGTTTTGGACATGGAATTGAACGATTAGGAAATTTGCCACACGGATATGCAGTTTCTATAGGGACTTGTATGGCATTTAAGCTTTCTTTAGATAGAAACCTTATAGGGAAAAATTACTATGACAAGCTAATAAATACATATAAAGATTTTGGGTTGCCTGTAAGTTTTGAAGGTATAAGTGAGTTTGAAATACTTGATATCATGAAAAAAGATAAAAAAAATAATTTTTCAAAATATAATTTAGTTTTACCAGTAGACTTTGGAAAAGTACAAGTATTCGATGATATAAATGAAGAAGAAATAATATCAGTTATTAAGGAGGTAAAAAATGATTTTTAACCCTATCTCACATATAAAAGGTGAGATTAATCTTGTTGGAGATAAATCTATCTCCCATAGGGCAATAATGCTATCTAGTATATCTAATGGCAATAGCTATATTGAAAATTTTCTTATGGCTAAAGATTGCTTAAGTACAATAGACTGTTTTAGAAAGATGGGAGTAGATATAAATATAAATAAAGATAAAAGTGTATCAGTTAAAGGTGTTGGGTTAAGAGGATTGAAAAGACCACATGGACAATTAGATGTAGGTAATTCAGGAACAACTATAAGGCTATTGATGGGAATACTTGCAGGTCAAAACTTTGAAGCTAATTTAATAGGAGATAGTTCTATAGCCCAAAGGCCTATGAAAAGAGTAACTGATCCTTTGAGGAAGATGGGAGCAAAAATAATAGGAAAAGATGATGCAAATTTTGTTCCTATAACCATACATGGAGGACAGTTAAAAGGGATAGATTATATTATGCCAATAGCATCAGCTCAAGTAAAATCATCTATAATTTTAGCTTCTTTATATGCTAGCTCACAGACTAGGATAGTTGAAAAAGTAAAAAGTAGAAATCACACAGAGATAATGCTAAAAGAGTTTGGAGCTAATATAAATGTAATAGATAATGAAATATATATAAATCAAGTAGAAAAATTATATGGACAAAATATATATGTTCCTGCAGATATTTCATCAGCATCATTTTTTATATGTGCAGCAAGTATGCTGAAAGGATCAGAAATCTTAATAAAAAATGTAGGTCTTAATCCTACAAGAACAGGTATATTAGAGGTTTTAAGCCAAATGGGAGGGAACTTTGAGGTATTAAACAAAAAAGTTGTATGTGGAGAGATAATTGGAGATTTATTAGTTAGATACTCAAAGTTAAAAGCTATACAGATTGGTAAAGAGTTAATACCAAAACTTATAGATGAAATACCTATTATAGCTGTATTAGCAACTCAGTGTGAAGGAACTACAGTAATAAAAGATGCCAGTGAGTTAAAGGTAAAAGAATCTAACAGGATAAAAAGTGTAGTTTTAAACTTAAAAGCTATGGGAGCTGATATAGAAGAATTAGAAGATGGAATGATTATAAATGGTCCTTGTAAGTTAAAAGGAACGAAAATTGATAGTTTTAATGATCATAGGATAGCTATGGCATTTTCAATTGCAGCTTTAGTAGCTGACAAGGATACATGCATAGATAACTTTGACTGTATAGATATCTCATTTCCTGAATTTACAGATATATTAAGAAAAGTTAGTTATTAAATATAATTTGATTTTTTTGTAAGGAATACGTTATAATGATATTGTTAAGAAAATAATAGAAAAGGAGAGAGTGGAATGAAGTTACCTATAGCTTTATCTAACAGACACATACATCTAAGTAAAGAGCATATTGAGATTTTATTTGGGGAAGGATATGAATTGACTCACTTTAAAGATCTTTCTCAGCCAGGTCAATATGCTTGCAATGAAAAAGTTGATATAGTAGGTCCAAAAGGAACTATAAAAGGGGTTAGAGTTTTAGGACCAGCAAGACCACAAACTCAAGCTGAAATTTCATTTGCAGATGGATTTGCACTTGGAATAATGCCTCCTGTTAGAGATTCTGGAGATATAGAAGGAACTCCAGGAGCTAAAATTGTTGGACCTAAAGGAGAAGTAGAGCTTGATAAAGGTATAATAGCAGCTGCAAGACATATACATATGCACACTACAGATGCTGAAAAGTTCAATGTTGTTGATAAACAAAGAGTTAAAATAAGAACTTTTGGAGAAAGAGCAGTAGTTTTTGAAAATGTTTTAGTTAGAGTACACCCAAGCTTTGCATTAGAAATGCATGTTGATGTAGAAGAAGGAAATGCAGCAGGTGTAAAAAATGGAGATATGGTAGAATTAATAGTTGAATAATAAGTACTTTAGTTTACAGCGCATAATAATTTATGCGTTTATATAGAAAATAAAAATATATATTAGGAGGAAAAGGAAACAAATGAACAGAGAAATAGCAAAAATTATAGATCATACTGTACTAAAGGCTCAAACAACTGAGGCAGATGTAAAAAAAGTTTGTAAAGAAGCAAAAGAGTATGGATTTTTTTCAGTGTGTATAAATCCTGCTTATATTGAACTTGCTAAAAAGGAATTAGAAGGTTCAGATGTTAAGGTATGTACTGTTATAGGCTTTCCTTTAGGGGCAAATACTCCAGAGGTTAAGGCTTTTGAAACTAAAGATGCTATCCAAAAGGGTGCAGATGAGGTTGATATGGTTATAAATATAGGAGCACTCAAAGATAAAAAGTATGATTATGTACAAAAGGATATAAAAGCAGTAGTAGATGCTGCTGATAAGAAAGCTTTAGTTAAAGTAATAATAGAAACATGCTACTTAACAGATGAAGAGAAAAAAATAGCTTGTGAATTAGCTAAAAAAGCAGGAGCAGACTATGTTAAAACTTCAACAGGATTTGGAACAGGAGGTTCTACTCCGCAAGATATAAAACTTATGAGAGAAACAGTAGGACAAAACATGGGTGTAAAAGCATCTGGTGGAGTTAGAACAGAGGAAGATGCAAAAGCAGTAATTGAAGCAGGAGCATCTAGAATAGGAGCTAGTTCATCAGTTGCTATAGTTACAGGAAGTGAAACTGAAGGTAGTGGTTATTAGAAAAAAGTGACCAATGGTCACTTTTTTCTAGGAATAAATTTCAATATTATATAATGTATAAAATCAGTAACTTAGGCAATGATTAGATAGGTAGTAATTATTTGTAACAAAATTGCTTACAGATATAGAAATTATTCTAAAAATGGTGTACAATTAATTGTGAAAAATAAAATTATTTAAATGTCAGAAAATTAAACTTGCTTTTAACACAAAACACATTATAAAAAGTATGATAAGGAGGGAAATTAAATGGCAAGAAAAATGAAGACGATGGATGGAAATACAGCTGCTGGTTACGTTGCTTATGCGTTTACAGATGTTGCAGCTATATATCCAATAACTCCATCATCACCTATGGCAGAATACGCTGATGAAATGGCGGCATTTGGACAAAAAAATATCTTTGGTCAAACAGTTGAGGTAGTTGAATTACAATCAGAAGCAGGAGCAGCAGGAGCTGTTCACGGTTCTTTAGCTGCAGGAGCGCTTACTACAACTTTTACTGCTTCTCAAGGTTTATTACTTATGATACCAAATATGTATAAAATAGCTGGGGAATTACTTCCAGGAGTATTCCATGTAACAGCACGTGCAGTTGCAAGTCACGCACTTTCTATATTTGGAGATCACTCAGATGTTATGGCAACTAGACAAACAGGTTGCGCACTTTTAGCTTCAGGATCAGTACAAGAAGTTATGGATTTAGGAGGAGTAGCTCATTTAGCAGCTATTAAATCTAGAGTTCCTTTTGTACATTTCTTTGATGGATTTAGAACTTCTCATGAGGTTCAAAAAATAGAAGTTATAGAGTATGATGAGTTTGCAAAGCTTGTTGACAAAGAAGCTGTTAAAGAGTTTAGAAATAGATCTTTAAATCCAGAGCACCCTGTAACTAGAGGTACAGCTCAAAATCCAGACATATTCTTCCAAGCAAGAGAAGCTTGTAATACATATTATGATGCAGTTCCAGATATAGTAAATGATTATATGAAAGAAATAAATAAATTAACAGGTAGAGATTATAAGCCATTTAACTACTATGGAGCACCAGATGCAGAAAATATTATAGTTGCAATGGGATCTGTTATAGAAACTATAGAAGAAACTATAGATTACTTATTAGCAAAAGGAGAAAAAGTAGGATTAATTAAGGTACGTCTTTACAGACCATTCTCTCCTAAGTATTTCTTTGATGTTTTACCTTCTACAGTTAAGAGAATAGCTGTACTTGATAGAACTAAAGAACCAGGAGCAATAGGAGAGCCTTTATACCTAGATGTACGTTCTTTATTCTACAATAAAGAAAATGCTCCATTAATAGTTGGTGGACGTTATGGACTAGGATCTAAAGATACTACTCCATCTCAAATTAAAGCAGTATTCGACAACTTAAAATCTGAAAATCCTAAAGATAGATTTACAATTGGTATAGTTGACGATGTTACTCACTTATCTTTAGATGTTAAAGAAAAAATAAATACAGCTCCAGAAGGAACTATAAGATGTAAATTCTGGGGATTAGGATCAGATGGTACTGTTGGTGCAAATAAGAGTGCTATTAAGATCATAGGAGATAAAACTGACTTATATGCTCAAGGTTATTTCTCTTATGATTCTAAAAAGTCTGGTGGGGTTACAATTTCTCACTTAAGATTTGGTAAAAAACCTATAAGATCAACTTACTTAATAGATGAAGCTGACTTTATAGCATGTCATAATCAATCTTATGTAAATCAGTATGATTTATTAAAAGGATTAAAGCCAGGCGGAACATTTGTTCTAAACTGCAGATGGAGTGAAGAAGAATTAGATAAGAATCTTCCTGCTTCAATGAAAAAATATATAGCTGACAACAATATAAACTTCTACATCATAAATGCTACTGATATAGCTCAAGAAATCGGATTAGGAAATAGAATTAACATGATAATGCAATCAGCATTCTTTAAGCTTGCTAATGTTATTCCTATGGAAGATGCAGTTAAGTACTTAAAAGAAGCTATAGACGAAGCATATGGAAGAAAAGGTGAAAAGATAGTTCAAATGAACTATACAGCAGTAAAAAGAGGAATCGATGCTCTTGTAAAAGTTAATGTTCCAGCTTCTTGGTCAGGAGCTGTAGAAGAAGCTGCTTTAACAAGATCAAAAGAAGTACCAGAGTTTATAAGCAAAGTATTAATTCCTATGAACAGACAAGAGGGAGACTCTTTACCAGTAAGTACTTTTGTAGGTTCAGAAGATGGAACTTTCCCACATGGTACTGCAGCTTATGAAAAACGTGGAATAGCTGTAACAGTTCCAGAATGGCAAATAGATAAGTGTATACAATGTAACCAATGTTCATTTGTTTGTCCTCATGCTGCTATAAGACCTTTCTTAGCTACAGAAGAAGAGTTAAAAAATGCTCCAGAAGCGTTTGAAACTAAGAAAGCTATAGGTAAAGGACTTGAAGGATTACAATATCGTATGCAGGTAACAACTATGGACTGTACAGGATGTGGAAACTGTGCGGATATCTGTCCAACAAAAGAGAAAGCATTAATCATGAAGCCTGCAGAAACTCAGCATGAAGTACAAATGAAAAACTGGGAGTTTGCGTTAACTTTACCTGTAAGAGATGATTTAATGCCTCGTGATACTGTAAAAGGTAGCCAATTTGCTCAGCCACTTCTTGAGTTCTCAGGAGCATGTGCAGGTTGTGTTGAAACAGCTCATGCAAAACTTATAACTCAGTTATATGGAGATAGAATGTATATTGCAAATGCTACTGGATGTTCTTCAATTTGGGGAGGATCAGCACCATCTACTCCATATTGCAAAGATAAGAATGGAAGAGGACCAGCTTGGGCTAACTCTTTATTCGAAGACAATGCAGAATATGGATATGGAATGGCACTTGCAGTTAGACAAATAAGAAATAGATTAAAAGATATAATGACTGAATGTATAGAGCTTAACATTCCATCAGAATTAAAAGAAGCATTAAAAGAGTGGATTGAAACTATGAATGATGGAGATGTTTCAAGAAAGGTAAGCGAAAAACTACTTTCAGTTATAAATGAAGTTAAAGTAGAAGATGCTAAGGCTAAAGAAATAATAGATGAAATAATAGAAAAGAAAGATTATCTAGTTAAGAAATCTATCTGGATATTTGGTGGAGACGGTTGGGCATATGATATAGGTTATGGTGGACTTGATCATGTTCTTGCTTCAGGAGAAAATGTAAATGTTCTTGTATTTGATACAGAGGTTTATTCAAATACTGGAGGACAGTCTTCAAAAGCAACTCCTACAGGATCTGTTGCTAAATTCGCAGCATCAGGAAAGAAAGTTAAAAAGAAAGATCTTGGTATGATAGCTGCAAGCTATGGATATGTTTATGTAGCTCAAGTAGCAATGGGTGCTGATAAAAATCAATTTATGAAAGCTGTAATTGAAGCAGAAAAATATGATGGACCATCATTAATAATAGCATATTGTCCATGTATTGCTCATGGTATAAAAGAAGGTATGGGACGTACTCAAAATCAAATGAAAAAAGCAGTAGAGTGCGGATACTGGCACCTATACAGATTTAATCCAGAACTTAAAGAGCAAGGTAAAAATCCATTCATACTAGACTCAAAAGAGCCAACAGGAAGCTTTAGAGATTTCTTAATGGGAGAAGTAAGATATACTTCATTAATGAATTCATTCCCAGAAGAAGCAGAAAAATTATTCGCTAAGGCAGAACAAGAAGCTAAAGAAAGATATGAAACATACAAAAGAATGGCTCAAATGTAGTAAAAAAAGAGGTGAATAATTATTCACCTCTTTTTTATACATTAAATCTAAACAGTATAACATCTCCATCTTTAACTATATAATCTTTACCCTCAAGTCTAACAAGACCTTTCTCTTTTGCTGCAGACATTGTACCTACAGAAATTAAGTCTTCATATGCAATTGTCTCAGCTCTTATAAAGCCTCTTTCTATATCAGAATGAATTTTTCCACCTGCTTGAGGAGCTTTAGTTCCATTTTTTATAGTCCATGCTCTAACCTCTTTAGGTCCAGCAGTTAGAAAACTTATAAGACCAAGTAAAGAGTACCCAGCTTTTATTAATTTATCAAGTCCAGACTCTGTGAGACCTAAATCTTTTAAGAACTCAGCTTTTTCGTCATCTCCAAGTTCAGCAATTTCAGATTCTATTTGAGCGCATATAACAACAACTTGAGAGTTCTCGTTGCTTGCATATTCTCTAACGCGCTTTACGTATTCATTAGAATCTCCATTGTCAACTAGATCGTCCTCACATACATTAGCTACATAAATTACTGGTTTGTAAGTTAATAAATTAAGTTGCTTTACAAATGCTTGATCATCATCTGAAAAATTCATAGATCTAACAGGCTTGTTACCTTCAAGAGTTTCTTTTATTTTCTCTAAAATCTCAAGCTCAGAAGCTAAAGATTTATCAGCCTTAGCAGCTTTTTGAGTTTTTTGAATTCTTCTTTCTAAAACTTCAATATCTGAAAGTATAAGTTCAATGTTTATAGTTTCTATATCTCTTATAGGGTCAACAGATCCATCTACATGAACTACATTAGGATCATCAAAGCATCGTACTACATGTACAATAGCTTCTACTTCCCTTATATGAGATAAGAATTTATTACCTAAACCTTCTCCCTTACTAGCTCCTCTAACAAGTCCTGCTATATCACAAAACTCAATAGCAGTTGGAACTATCTTTTCAGAATTATATATTTGTTGAAGTTTTAAAAGCCTTTCATCAGGAACAGAAACAACTCCGACATTAGGCTCAATCGTACAAAATGGATAGTTAGCTGATTCTGCTCCAGCTTGAGTTATAGCATTAAAAAGTGTACTTTTACCAACATTAGGTAATCCTACTATCCCTAACTTCATCTTTAATCTTCCTCTCGTATAGTATTATTTTAAACTAAATAGACATACAGAAAAATTATAACTCATATATAATATCAATGCAAATTATTAATTAAAGTTAGGTGATATTATGTATAAAAAAATATTAATAGCATTAAGTATATTTAGTGCAGCAATTTTTGACAAAACACTTGAAAATATATTCATAATTATATTTTCGGTAGGAGTATATGCACTCTTAGTAAAAAAAGACTTTAAAGATGTATTAAAAAGTTTAGTAGTTGGGTATATAATATTAAACCTTGTAGTAGTGGTTTTTTATAAAGACAAAATAAATTATTCAATAATAGAAAATAACAATCTAAATAAAGATAAAAAAGCTATTGTGTTAGTTTATCAGGGAGAAGACAAACTATATAATTTAAAAGAAAGAGCGAGAGAAATTTATGAAAATGATAAAATTTATTCTATATTCACTAGTGCATATAAATTAAATAGATACAAGAGTATGTATAACAATTTGGGGTCTAGTGATTTTAAAAGGAATTCATATGATTTTAGAAAAAAGTTAACAAATAAATTAGATAATGAATATATAGTGATAAATGCGAATCTTCATACAAAACCATATTTAGAAACAGTTGTATCAGATCTTGTTAACAAAGGATACAAAGATATTATATTTTGTCCTATGTTTTTAACAGAAGGAAAAGAATATAAAATTTTTGAAAAAAGACTAAATGATATGGAACTTATAAAATATGGGGTAAAAACTAAAATTACTGAAGTGTTTTTCAACTCACATAATATAGCCACTTTATATAAAGACTACATAATGAATTATATAATCGAAAAAGATGATGCTGTAGGAATTTTATTAGTTGGATTTAAGGAACAAAATGATTTAAATCAAGATGTAAGTTTTAGAGAAAAAATAAAAAAATATTTATTGATGGAAGATGGATATAATATGAAAATAAAATTAGCACTTTTAGAAAATCATAAAAAGGATATAATAAAAGTGGGGAATGAGTTGTTAGAATATGGTATAGATATATTATTTTTGGTTATACCAACATCTTTGTTTGAAACAATTCAAACAAGATCTTTAGCAGAATATATTTTTAACAAACTAGATATTTCTGATGAAACTAAATATTACTATGTAGGCCCTGTTAATAGTAATGATTTATTAGTTGAAGAGTTACATAAAAAAATAAGATTAATAGAAAATCAAGGAGGTGTGTAAACAGTTAAAAATATTTATAAATTCATATAAAAACCTTATAATTTTTATAACATCATGTTATGATTATTATGAAGCGATGGAAATGAAATATTATAGTATAGGTGAATTTGCTAAGTTGATAGGAAAAACAGAGCAAACAAAGCTAAGGAAATGATTAAGGTGCTGGTAGAAGATGATTAAGACTTACAAAGTTAAGCTTTTACCTAACAATAAACAACGAACAAAGCTATTCGAGTGTGCCTCAGTTGCAAGATGGGCATATAACTTTGCGTTAGCAACACAGCAAGAAAACTATAAAATAGTGGTAAGTTTTTAAATGATGGTGAGATTAGAAAAAGATTAACAGAGTTAAAAAAGACAAAAGAATATACTTGGCTTAACAATTACTCAAATAATATAACAAAACAAGCTATAAAAGATGCCTGTATTGCATATAAAAATTTCTTTGAAGGTAGAGCAAACTTTCCTAAGTTTAAGTCAAAAAAGAAAAGTAAACCAAGTTTTTATTTAGCTACAATAAGTACAGGACAAAAGTACAAAAACATAAATAAAACAAGTAAAGTTAAAAAACTTGAGAAAAGACAAAAAAGATTACAAAAAAAGCTATCTAAAAAATATGAATTAAACAAAATTCAAACAGAAGGAGGTGAATACCGTTACAGAAAAACTAACAATATAAAAAAGTTAGAATTCCTTGTTTTAAAAATGAGAAGAAGGCTTAAAAACATAAGGCATAATTATGTTCATCAGATAATTGCATCTTTGGTGAAAGCCAAGCCAGAGTATGTAGTTATGGAAAATTTAAATACTTGTGGAATGCTGAAAAATAAAAGATTATCAAAATCGATACAAGAGCAGCTATTTCACGAATTTAAAAGACAAATGGGATATAAATGCGCCTTAAATGATATAAAATTTATACTTGCAGATACATTCTATCCTTCATCTAAAACTTGTAGCATATGTGGTGCTTTAAAAAACAAACTTTCTTTATCAGAAAGAACTTTTATATGCGATAAATGTGGATGTAAGATAGATAGGGATTTAAATGCAAGTATAAACCTAAAAAATTATGGTAAATCAATAGCATAGCACCTAAAGCTATTATTGATATGTACCCATACGTTAGTGGGGAATTTAAGCCTTCGGAGTGTTAAATAAACAGGAGTAGATTTTTCGAAACTGGACACGATGAACAAGGAAGGAAACGTAAACTTTTATAAGGTTTAATAAGAACTTTATAGAGCTTTATAAGTTTTCTGTAACGGTAATTGACTTGGATAAAATAGAAAAAATATCTTTAGGAGAACAGTTTAACTTGGTTTTAATAAATACAGAAAAATTTAAAACAAATCTGATAAGTGTATATATAAAAAGGCCATTAGATAGAAAAGAAGTTACAAAAAATACTCTTATCCCAAGTTTATTAGAAAGTGGAACTGTAAATTTTAAAACACAAAGAGAAATATCTAGAAAATTAGATGAATTGTATGGAGCAGGACTAGCTTGCAGTGTAAGTAAAAAAGGAGAAAAACATATACTAAGCTTTAAATTAGCAATAGTAAACAATACATACGTAAATGAAAATATATTAAAAGAAGGACTTATCCTTTTAAATGAAATAATAAATAAGCCTTTAGTAGAAAATAATGGATTTAAAAAAGAATACTTAGAAATTGAAAAAAGTAACTTAAGAGATAAAATAAGATCAAGAATTAATGACAAGGGGCATTATGCATTAGAAAGATGTATAGAAGAAATGTGCAAAGGAGAAAGTTTTAGCATATATGAATATGGATATGAAGAAGACTTAAAAGATATAGATGAAAAAACTCTTTATGATCATTATAAACATATAATAAGGACATCTCCTATTGATATAGTTATAGCAGGAAGTTTTGACAGAGAATCTATAATAAATGATGTAAAAAATATATTAAACTTTGAAAGAGATAGTATTATACAGATCCCTCAAGAACAAATAGATATAGATGTAAAAGATGTTAAGAATATAACAGAGAAGATGGATGTAACTCAAGGGAAAATAGTTTTAGGGTTTAGAACAAATATACACTATAAAGACGATAAATATTATCCTCTTATGGTATATTCTAATATACTAGGGGGAGGACCTCACTCAAAACTTTTTGTAAATGTAAGAGAAAAGGAAAGCTTATGTTACTATATATATTCCTCAATAGAAAAATATAAATCTATAATGGTGATTGCATCAGGCATAGAAGTAGATAACTATGAAAAAGCAATAAATCTTATCAACGAACAATTAGAAAAAATAAATAAAGGAGAAATAACTCAAGAAGAAATAAGTAATAGTAAAAAAGCCTTAATAAATTCTGTTAATTCAGTTAAAGATAGTTTATTAGGTCTATCTGACTTTTATTATGGACAAATAATAAGTCAAACACAAGAAAGTTTGGATTCTATAATTGAGAAGATAAATTCAGTTACAATAGAGCAAGTTATAGATGCTTCATCAAAAATAAAGTTAGACACGATATATTTCCTGAGAAACTAAGGAGGTAAGTTATGAAAGAAATAGTTAATGATAAATTAAAAGAAAGTATATTTTATGAAAAATTAGAAAATGGCTTAGAACTATTCTTTATGCACAAGCCAGGATTTACCAAAAAATATGCAGTGTTTGCTACTAAGTATGGATCTAATGATTTAGAGTTTATCCCTGCAAATAAAGATAAAAAAATAAGAGTTAATGAGGGGATAGCACACTTTTTAGAACACAAGATGTTTGAACAGCCAGATGGGAAAAATGCATTTGATAAATTCTCAGATTTTGGAGCTAGCGCAAATGCATATACAAATTTTACAATGACTGCATACTTATTTTCTTGCACTGAAAATTTTTATCCTTGCTTAGAACATTTATTAGATTATGTTCAAACGCCATATTTTACAGATGAAAATGTAGAAAAAGAAAAAGGAATAATAGAGCAAGAAATAAATATGTATAATGACAATGCAGATTGGAAAGTTTATTTTAATGCACTAAAAGCTATGTATGTTAATCATCCTACTAGAATTGATATTGCAGGAACTGTCGAAAGTATATACAAAATAACAAAAGAAGAGCTTTATGATTGTTACAATACATTTTATAGCCCGGGAAATATGGCATTATTTGTAGTAGGAGATTTAGAAAAAGATAAAGTAATTTCCACAGTAAGACAAAATATGAGAAAAGAATTTAATAATCTAAACTCTAGTATAAAAAGGTTTTATCCAGATGAGCCAAAGAATATAAACCAAAAAGAAATTGTTGAGAATCTATCAGTATCTATACCTATGTTTAATATAGGGTTTAAAGATACAGATGTAAATTATGATGGCGATAAGCTATTAAATAAGGAAATAGCAACAGAAATTATATTAGATATGATATTTGACAAAGGAAGCATACTTTATGAACAGCTATATCTTAAAGGATTGATAAATGAAAGTTTTGGTTGTGATTATGTAGGTCATATAGATCATGGATATACAATAATGGGAGGAGAATCTAAAGATCCTAAAAAAGTTAAAGATATAATATTTGAATATATCCAAAAATATAGAAAAGAAGGATTGGATGAAGAAAGTTTTAACCGATCAAAGAGAAAAAAAATAGGCAAATTCCTAAAATCATTTGATTCGATAGAATTTATAGCAAATAACTTTATATCTTATCATTTTAAAGGAATAAATATAACAGACTATCTTGAGGCAGTTAAGAACATAAAGTTTGAAGATGTTATAAATAGATTTAATAATCATTTTACAGAAGAAAATTGTGTTATATCTATAATAAATCCAAAATAGTTGAAAATTGACATACTGCTTAAGTACAATTATAATAAAGCTAGGCTTAGCCTGGTTTTATTTTTTATGGAGGTGAAATAATGGATCCAATAGCGTTTAGTATTTTTGGTATAGATATAAGATGGTATGGTATACTTATATCGATGGCTATGGTAATTGGAATTTTCATAGCTTTAAATGGAGCTAAAAGAGCTAAAATAGATGAAGATAGATTATTAGATTTATATTTGATAGCTATACCAAGTTCTATAATTGGTGCTAGAGTATATTATGTTCTATTCAACTTAGAATATTACAAAGGAGATTTATTTAAAATAATAAATATAAGAAGTGGTGGACTTGCAATACATGGAGGAATCATAGGTGGCTTGATTGCAGGTTATATATACTGCAAACTTAAAAATATAGATTTTAGAAAAGTTATTGATATTTCAGCTCCTGGTATTATACTAGGACAAGCTATAGGAAGATGGGGAAATTTCTTTAATCAAGAAGCATATGGAAGGCCTACTGATTTACCTTGGGCAATAACAATAGATGGTGTTAAAGTTCATCCAACGTTTTTTTATGAATTTGTTTGGAATATATGTGTTTTTATATTTCTAATAAAATTTAGGAAAAATAAAAAATATGAAGGTCAAATTTTCATATACTATGCAATTGGATATTCAATAGGAAGATTCTTTATAGAAGGACTTAGGATAGATAGTCTTATGATAGGCCCTTTCAAAACTGCACAGTTAGTAAGTTTATTAACCATAACTGGTTGTATTTTTTTAGATAGGTATTTTCAAAAACACGATGTAAGGAGAGAAAAAAATGAATTTTAATCATATATCTGTTCTTTTAGATGAATGTATAGAAAACTTAAATATAAAACCTAATGGTGTGTATGTGGATGCGACATTAGGTGGAGCAGGACATTCTTTAGAGATAGTTAAAAGACTAAATGAAGATGGACTTTTAATAGGATTTGATCAAGATATAAATGCAATAAAAGTTGCAAGTGAAAAGCTTAAAAATTATGAACAAAAAATTAAACTTATTCATAGTAATTTTGTAAATTTAAAATCAGAACTTGACAAGATAGGAATACATAAAATTGATGGTATACTTATAGACTTAGGAGTATCTTCTCATCAGTTAGATGAAAAAGAAAGAGGATTTTCTTATATGCAGGATGCTACTTTAGATATGAGAATGGATATAAGAAATCCTATAACTGCTAAAGATATTGTAAACAGCTATAGTGAAGAGGAATTAGAGAAGATAATAAGAATATACGGAGAAGAAAATTGGTCTAAAAGAATAGCAAAATTTATAGTGCAAGAAAGACAAAAAAAGCAAATCAATACAACAGGAGAACTTGTAGATATAATAAAAATGGCAATACCTAAAAAAGCTAGAATAGATGGTCCTCATCCAGCAAAAAGAACTTTTCAAGCACTAAGAATAGAGGTAAACAATGAATTAGATATAATAGATAAAGTTATTGTAGATAGTGCTAATATGCTAAATAAAGGCGGCAGGATATGTATAATAACATTCCATTCACTTGAAGATAGAATAGTAAAAAACACATATAAAAATCTAGAAAAAAGTTGTATTTGTCCTAAGGAATTTCCTGTGTGTCAATGTAATCAAGCTCAAGTTCTAAAGATTATAACAAAAAAGCCTATAATTCCTAGTCAAGAAGAAATAACTCAAAATCCTAGATCAAGGAGTGCAAAATTAAGGGTAGCAGAAAAAGTATAGGGTTTGGAGGAAATTTAAAATGTATAAGAACGTTACAAGTTTAGAGGAATATAAAAATAGAAAAAAGAATACTATTTATAGAGAAAAAAGAGCTAAAAAAAGAAAGTTCAAGCCTATTATTAAATTAGCCTTTTTTATGATTTTTGGCGTAATGATTGCATTTATGTGTGGATACGCCTATATATCAAGTTTAAAATATGAAATACACTCTCTTAATAGAGAATTGAGAGGCCTTGAAAATAAAAAAGGTGAACTTACTGTTGAACTAGAGAGATTGAGCAAAAGTGGATATATAGAAAGAGAAGCGAAAAAAAGACTTAATATGGTTTATCCAAGTGAAGAACAAATAGTTTATATTAGAGTAGATTAATTAATTGGGGGGCTAGATTTTGTCTGGATTAAATATAAGACATAGAAAAAGACTTATTTTTTTATTGATTCTTGTTACATTGGGATTTTTTGGATTAGTAGTAAGAGTTGGATATATACAGATGATAAAAGGGCCGTGGCTAAAAGAAAGAGCTATTTCTCAACAGACAAGAGATATACCTATAGAAGCTAGGAGAGGCACTATATACGATAGAAAAGGAAAAGAATTAGCTGTAAGCATAACAAAACACACAATCTGGGCAAAACCAGTAGAAGTTGATAAACCTCAAGAAGCAGCTAAAGCTATTGCTCAGATAATAGGTGAAGATGAAGAAGTAATTTTAAAGAGGATAACTAAAAAGAATGTAGGATTAGTAAGAGTTGCTAGATGGATAGATGAAGATAAGGCAAATGAAATGAGAAAACTACGCTTTAGGGGAATATGGATAACGGAAGATAATAAAAGATATTATCCTTACGGGAATTTTGCAGCCTATATATTAGGCCATGTTTCAGCAGATAATGCTGGTGTTGCAGGAATAGAATTAGAATATGATAAACATTTAAAAGGTCTTCCTGGAAGACTTGTAATAAATACTGATGCATCGGGAAAAGAAATTCCTTTTTCAAACGAGATATACAACGAACCAAAAGATGGAATGGGGTTAGTTCTTACAATAGATGAAATAATACAACACTATGTAGAGAAAGCTTTAGATAAGGCACTTGAGGTTAATAACGCAAAAAGAGTTTATGCAATAGTTATGGATCCTAAAACTGGGGATATACTTGCAATGAGTGCAAAACCAGATTATGATCCAAATAACCCTAGAAAGGCTTTATATCCCCTGTTTGAAGAAGAAATAGCAAAATATGATGATAGTGAAAAAATAAAAGCATGGTTTAAAATGTGGAGAAATCCTATAGTAAATGATACTTATGAACCAGGATCTACATTCAAATTAATAACATCAGCAGCTGGGATTGAAGAAGGAGTTGTAACACCAGATGAAGAGTTTTATTGTAAGGGATATATAATGGTTGCTGATAGAAGAATAAGATGTTGGAGACATTATAATCCTCATGGAAGACAAACATTTACTCAAACAGTTGAAACTTCATGTAACCCTGCTTTTGTAGAAGTTGGTCAAAGATTAGGGGTAGATAAATTATATAGCTATATAAATGCATTTGGTCTTACATCTCAAACAGGTATAGATTTGCCAGGTGAAGAAAGAGGACTTATTTATAATAAAAGTGCTGTTGGGCCAGTAGAACTTGCTACAATATCATTTGGTCAAAGTATATCAGTTACACCTATACAGCTTATAACTTCAATTTCTGCAATAGCTAATGACGGAAAACTTATGAAACCTAGGCTTGTTAAAGAGTTAGTAGATCCAAAAGGAAATGTAATACAAAGGTTTGAACCTGAAACAGTAAGGCAAGTAATATCTGCAAACACTTCTAAAACAATAAGAGAGATGATGGAATCGGTAGTAAGAGATGGTTCAGGTAAAGCAGCTTATATACCAGGCTATAGAGTAGGAGGAAAAACAGGAACGGCTCAAAAGGTTATAGATGGAAGATATGCAAGTGGACATTATATTTCATCTTTTGTAGCTATAGCACCTAGTGACGATCCACAGTTAGCAGTATTGGTGGTAATAGATGAGCCAAGAGGAGAAAGTCACTTTGGTAGTTTAACGGCAGGACCTGTAGTAAAAGAAATAATTTATGATACGTTAAAATATCTAGATGTAAAGCCTTCATACACTGAGCAAGAAAAAGAAAATCTAGTTAAAGAAGAAGTTGTAGTTCCTGAAGTTAGAAATCTAACATTAGCCGATGCTGCTAAAGTACTTGTAGAGAAAAAACTAAACTTTACAGTTGAGCCAGATATGTATTCAGAAGGAGACGCTATTGTAATAGATATGTTTCCTAAACCACAGGCAAAAGTACCTATAGAATCTAGTATAATACTTTATGTAAAGGATAAAAATACAAAGTCTTCTCAGGTGGTAGTGCCAGACTTAAAAGGAAAGACGGTACGAGAAGTGTCTAACATACTTCAAGGTCTAGGGCTTAAATTTAAAATTGTTGGAAATGGGATTTGCGTAGATCAAAATCCTAAGCCAAATTCACAAGTAGATACAAATTCTACAATAATAGTAGAATTTAAATAACTATTAAAACTTTATAAACTAGTATATAATTAATAAGGCAATGTATGTTAAAATATACATTGCCTTTATAAGAGCTATATATTTATTTGAGGGAGAGATAAAATATGAAATTAAAAGATATAATATCAGGATTAGATATAATTGATATACATGGAAAATTAGATTTAGAAATAAATAGTATAGATTATGATTCAAGAAGACTTGATAAAGATAGTTTATTTATATGTATTAAAGGATTTAATGTAGATGGACACAACTTTATACAAGAAGGGATCAAAAAAGGAAGTAGAGCATTTATTGTACAAGATGATATATTTATAGAAGGATACACATTTATAAGAGTAAAAGATACTAGAGATGCTATGGCTATAATAGCGTCAAATTTCTACAAAAACCCTACAAAAGATTTAAATTTAGTTGGCGTAACAGGAACTAATGGAAAAACTACAATAACTTATTTACTAAAAGATATATTACATGAAGAAGGAGTAGGTCTTATAGGAACTATAAAAAACATAATAGGAGATAAAGAAATAGTATCTTCTAGAACTACACCGGAAAGTTTGCAGCTTCAGTCATATTTTAGAGAAATGGTTGATAAAAATGTAAAATATTGCGTCATGGAAGTTTCATCACACTCATTAGAACTTAAAAGAGTAGAAGAATGTGAATTTAAGGTTGGTATATTTACGAACTTAACAGAAGATCACTTAGATTTTCATAAAACTTTAGAAAATTATAGGCTAGCAAAACAAAAATTATTTTACAAAACAACCAAAGCAAATATAATCAATATAGACGATGAAGGTGGAAGAAAAATATATGAAGATATAAAACATCTAAAAACACCTATAATAACCTATGGAATAAATAATAAAGCGGATATTACAGCAAAAGATATAAAAATGTTTCTCGATAAAGTTCAATATACAGTTGTAACTGATGAATTTGAGGAAGAAGTTGAAGTTCCAATTCCGGGTAAATTTACAGTATATAACTCGTTAGCAGTTATAGGTGCATGCATAGCATTAGGAATACCAAAAGAAATTATAATAAAAAGACTAAAAAAAGCAAACAAAGTTCCAGGAAGATTTGAAACTATAAACAGCAGCAAAAACTTTAGCGTAATAGTTGACTATGCTCATACACCAGATGCACTAGAAAATATAATAAAAACTGCAAGAGAATTTGTAAGAGGAAATATAATTACAGTATTTGGCTGTGGTGGAGACAGAGATAGATCAAAACGACCTATAATGGGCAAGATAAGCCAAGATTTAAGTGATATTAGCATCATAACTTCAGATAATCCTAGAAGCGAAGATCCTAAAAAGATCGTTGAAGATATATTAGAAGGTATGAACAAGAATATAAATAACTACAAAATAATTATAGATAGAAAAGAAGCTATAAAACAAGCTATAGCAATGGCAAACGAAGGAGATATAGTAATTGTAGCAGGAAAAGGTCACGAAGATTATCAAATAATAGGAGATAAGAAAATTCATTTTGATGATAAAGAAGTAGTAAGAGAATTTTTAAAGGAGGATAAAAAATGAATCCAATAAGTATTGAAGAAATAGTAATTGCTACAAACGGTGAACTTATTAAAGGAAACGGCAAAGATTTAGTAAATAACATATCTATAGATAGCAGAAAGACAAAAAAGAAAGATATGTATATAGCATTAATAGGGGAAAAATTTGATGGACATGACTTTATAAAAGATGCATATGAAAAGGGAGCAAATACATTTGTTATCGATAAGAATCACCATATAGATTTGATATCAGAAGATATAAATATAATTAAAGTTGAGGATACTACAAAAGCTATTGGAGATATAGCTAAATTTTATAGGGATAAATTCAAGATTCATTATGTAGGGGTTACCGGTAGCACAGGAAAAACAACTACAAAAGATATGATATATGCAGTTTTATCAAGCAAATATAAAACATTAAAAACAGAGGGTAACTTTAATAATCACATAGGCTTACCATTAACTATATTCAATCTAGAAAGTTACCATGAGGCAGCTATTCTTGAAATGGGAATGTCATCGTTTGGAGAGATAGAATATTTAGCTGAAATAGCAAGGCCGCATATTGCAGTGATATCTAACATAGGATTTTCACACATAGAAAATTTGGGATCAAGAGAAGGAATACTAAAAGCAAAACTAGAAATAACAAGTCAATTTTCAAAAGATAATATATTGATTATAAATGGAGATGACGAATATCTAAAGACAGTAAAAAATAAAAAAGTAGATTATAAAATAAAAAGTTTTGGTTTTAATTTTGATAATGATTTAAAATGTATAAAATATGAAACTAATGAAGATGGAACACAGTTTACTGTGGAATTATATAATAAAGAGTATGATTTTTTTACTCCAGCTAGAGGAAAACATAACATATATAATGCTATGGCAGCTATTTTAGTTGGAATGGAGCTTAATTTAAGCATCGAAGAAATAAAAAAAGGGTTATTAGATTATAAAGCAACAAATATGAGATTAGATATAATTAAAAAAGGCAACATTATAATAATAAATGATGCTTATAATGCTAGTCCTGATTCTATGAAGGCAGCGTTAGATGTACTAAATGAATACAAGAATAATAGAAAAATAGCTGTACTAGGTGATATGCTAGAAATGGGAGAATATTCTAAACAAGTACATGAAATAGTTGGATCGTTTGCAAAAGATAAAAGTGATATTATAATAACTGTAGGAAATAATTCAAGATATATAGGATATAAGGCTATAGAAGAAGGGTTTGAAAAATCAAATGTATATCATTTTTCGACAAATGAAGAAGTTGTTGAGTTATTAGAAAAAATAATTTCAGACGATGATGTAGTTTTAGTAAAAGGTTCAAGGGGAATGAGGATGGAGAAAATAGTTGAAGCTTTGTGTTAATACAAGAGAGGAGTTATTGAAATGATAAACATAATGTCACTAAAAGAAGTTTTGTATACCATAGTAATTTCATGTTTGATAACACTTATATTGGGGCCTATATTTATTCCTATGTTAAGAAAACTTAAGTTTGGTCAAACGGTTAGAGAAGAAGGACCAAGAACACATCTTTCAAAGAATGGAACACCTACAATGGGTGGAATAATTATGATTATAGCTATACTTTTTACTATTTTAACAAGGGCCGGTAGAATCCAAAGAGACACACTATTTGCACTTATATCTATAGTAGGATTTGGATTTATAGGTTTTGTTGATGATTATATAAAAGTTGTTCTTAAAAGGTCTTTAGGGCTTAGAGCATATCAAAAAATAATAGGTCAGCTAATATTAGCAACAATTCTTGCAGTATATCAATTGAAGTTTTCAGCATTAGGAACTAGTGTTGTTATACCTTTTTTCAACACTAATATAGACTTAGGAATATTTTATATACCGTTTATAATATTTGTTACAATAGCAACGGTAAATAGTGTTAATCTAACTGATGGATTAGATGGATTAGCATCAGGAGTTACAATGATTGTAAGTTTATTCTTTGCTATTATAGCTAACTATTGGGGAAATACAAGTATAGCAATAGTATCTGCAGCATTAGTTGGAGCATGTTTAGGTTTTTTAAAGTACAATGCAAACCCTGCAAGAGTATTTATGGGTGATACAGGATCTATGGCATTAGGAGGAGGGGTTGCAGCTGCTGCTATACTTATGAACTTACCTCTTATAATACCAATAGTAGGAGGCATATATTTTGCAGAATCTTTATCTGTAATAATACAAGTAACTTCATTTAAGCTTACTGGAAAGAGAGTATTTAAAATGAGCCCTCTTCATCATCATTTTGAACTTGAAGGATGGCATGAAACGAAAGTAGTTTTAGTATTTTGGATAGTTAGTGTTATATTGGCTTTAATAGGATTTATAGCTGTAATATAAGGAGGGAAGAAGATGAATTTAAATGGAAAGAAAGTATTGCTTGTAGGCCTTGCAAAAACAGGTATATCTATGATAAAAAAACTTGCTACGATGGGATGTAACATAGTTGTGAACGATATAAAAGATGAATCAAAACTCAAAGACATAATAAATCAATTAAAGGGATATAATGTAGAATATATACTAGGTAGGCATATAGACTATATAGAAGATATAGACCTTGTAGTAGTATCTCCAGGAGTTCCTTTAGATATTCCATTTATAGTAGAACTTAAAAAGAGAGATATAGAGGTTATAGGGGAGGTAGAATTTGCTTACAGGTTAGCTAAAGGCAAATTTATAGGAATAACAGGAACAAACGGCAAAACAACTACAACTACATTAGTAGGAGAAATATTTAAATCATTTAGCTCTAATACCTTTGTAGTTGGTAACATAGGAAATCCAGTAATAGATATAGTAGATCTATCAACAAAAGATTCATTTATAGTTACAGAACTTAGTAGCTTTCAGCTTGAGAGTATAAGAGATTTTAGACCTAAAGTAAGTGCTATCTTAAATATAACAGAAGATCATCTTAATAGACATAAAACGATGCAAAATTATATAGATGCTAAAGCTAGAATATTTGAGAATCAAACAAGTGAAGATTTTACGGTATTAAATTATGACTGCATTTTATCTAGAAATCTAGCTCAAAGATGTAAATCTAAGGTAATATTCTTCAGTAGAAAAGAAGTTTTAAAAGAAGGAGTATTTGTATTAAATAACAATATAGTAATAAGATTTGATGGAAAAGATACCCTAGTTATAGATAAAGATAATTTAAGCTTACCTGGAGATCATAACCTAGAAAATGCACTAGCTGCGGTAGCTATAGCATTTATTTTGAATGTAGATTTAGATACAATAAGAAAAGTTTTAAAATCATTCAAAGGGGTAGAGCATAGACTAGAATTTGTTAGAGAATTAAATGGGATAAAGTTTATAAACGATTCTAAAGGAACAAATCCTGATGCTTCTATAAAAGCAATTCAATCATATAATAGCCCAATTGTTTTAATAGCAGGAGGAATGGATAAAAATAGTGATTTTACAGACTTTATAAAATCATTTAATGGCAAAGTAAAAGGGTTAGTGCTTTTAGGCCAAACAGCTGAAAAAATAGAAAAAGCAGCTTTAGAGCAAGGTTTTAAAAATTCATATAAAGTTAAAAATATGAAAGATGCAGTGAATAAATGTTTTGAAATTGCGCAAAGTGGTGATATAGTTCTTCTTTCTCCAGCATGTGCAAGTTGGGATATGTATGAAAGTTATGAAGCTAGAGGGAATGACTTTAAAGAATGTGTCTATAGCCTTTAATTAAATAGGGAGGTCCTAATATGGGCAAAAAAAAGCAAAGAGATTTTGATCCATATATTTTCTATACTACAATAGCTTTAGTAGTTATAGGAATTATAATGGTATTTAGTTCTAGTTTTGTTCAAGCTAAAATGAAAATGAAAGATGAGTATTTTTTCCTAAAAAGAAATATGATATGGGCTACACTAGGATTTTTTGCTATGATATTTGCATCAAAGGTAGATTATAAAAGGCTAGAAAAATTAACAGGAAAGATAGGGATACTTACCTTTATACTACTTGTATTAGTACTTACTCCATTAGGAATAAATATAAATGGAGCTAGAAGATGGATAGGTATAGGTTCACTTACAATAATGCCATCTGAAGTTGCTAAATTTGCATCTATAATTGTTGTTTCAAAAATAATAAAAAATAAAAAGAATAAGATAGGAAAATTAATCGAAGGAGTTTTTCCTTGTATATTAGTTTCATCAGTTTACTTTGCTCTTATCATGCTTCAACCAGACTTATCTACAGGAGCGAGTATATTGATGACAACAATTGTCATGTTGTTTGTAGCTGGGTTAGATATGAAGGTTATTATAGGTCTTGGCGGCGTAGCATGTGCTGCATTTGTAGCACTTATAGCCACATCTTCATATAGACTAAAGCGCTTTTTATCATTTTTAGATCCTTTTCAAGATCCAACAGGAAGTGGATATCAGGTAATTCAATCCTTATATGCACTAGGGTCAGGTGGATTATTTGGACTTGGTTTAGGCAGAAGTAGACAAAAGTTTTTTTATATTCCTGAGCCACAAAATGACTTTATATTTGCGATAATAGGAGAAGAACTAGGGTACATAGGGTGTATAGTTGTATTGCTTTTATTTTTATTTTTGATATACAGATGCGTAAGAGTAGCTATTAATGCTCCAGATATATATGGCAGTATGTTAGTTGTAGGAATTACAGCTCAAATAGGAATACAGGTTATGATAAATGTAGCTGTTGCAACATCTTCAATGCCTGTTACTGGAATACCTCTTCCATTTATAAGCTATGGAGGAAGTTCGCTTATAATATTTATGGCAGCAATCGGGGTTATACTGAATGTATCTAGACATGTTAAGTTAGATGGGAGTTGATTAAATGAAGGTTTTGATTTCTGGAGGTGGAACAGGAGGTCATATATATCCAGCTATAGCTATTGCAAATAAGCTAGAGGAAGAATTAAAAGAAGTTGAGATATTATTTGTAGGAACAGAAAAAGGACTTGAAAGCAAGGTAGTTCCTAAGGCAGGCTATGAATTAAAAACAATAACAGTTGAAGGATTTCAAAGAAAAATAAGTTTTGAGAATGTAAAAAGAGTTTTAAAATTATTTAAAGGATTAGAAGATGCTAGAAAAATAGTGAAAAAGTTTGATCCAGATATAGTAATAGGAACTGGTGGATATGTATGTGGACCAGTTGTATTTAATGCAGCTATGAGAGGTATTCCAACAGTTATACATGAGCAAAACGCATTTCCAGGTATAACTAATAAGATACTTGCAAGATTTGTAGATAAAATATTAATAAGCTTTGAAGATGCAAAAAAATATTTTCCTAATTCTGATAAAGTTGTTTTTACAGGAAACCCAGTAAGAAAAGAGATTCTAACGGCTAATAAAAATGAAGCAAAGAGAAAGCTTGGAATAGCAGAAGACAAAAAAATGCTTCTTTGTGTAGGTGGAAGTGGAGGATCAAGAAAGCTAAACGATTCTATGGTTAATATAATTAGTAATCTAGTTAAAGAAGATATACAATTTATTCATGTTACAGGTAAAAACCATTATGAAAAATTTATTGATAAGTTAGGAGAGATTAACCTTAAAAAGTCACAGAAAGTAGTAGATTATCTAGATGATATGGCTACGGCACTAGCAGCTTGTGATCTTGTAATATGTAGTGCAGGTGCAATTACATTAGCAGAAGTTACAGCTTTAGGTAAACCATCTATAATCATTCCTAAAGCCTATACAGCTGAAAATCATCAAGAGTACAATGCTAAGAGTTTAGAAAACAAAGGAGCAGCAATGGTAATATTAGAAAAGGATTTAAATTCGAAAGTTCTAAACGACATGATATTTAAGATTTTAGGAGACAGAAAAAGATTAAAAGATATGGAACAAAACAGTAAGAATGCGGGTATGCCACAATCAATAGAAATAATATATAAAGAAATTATTAGTATGCTGTAAGTCACATAAACCCCCCTTAAAACATAATTTAAATAGTATAATGCATCATTTAATTTGAAAGGGGGGTGACCTTCTTGGATAAATTTATAATCCGTGGAGGAAATAAATTAAAGGGAGAAATAAGTTTAAAAGGTGCAAAGAATGCAGTCTTACCTATAGTTGCTGCTACTATCCTAAATGAAGGAGAAAGCATAATACACAATGTTCCAAATATAGCAGATGTTAATGTTATGATAGATATATTAAGACATGTAGGATGCTATGTTAAATTTGAAGATGGAACATTAACTATTAATACAAAATATATGCATACATCTGAGATTCCAGAAAGCTTTGTAAGAAGAATGAGGTCTTCCATAATTCTATTAGGATCAATGGTTGCAAGATTTGATCAAACTAAAATAAGTTACCCAGGTGGTTGTGAGATTGGATCAAGACCGATAGATCTTCACTTAAAGTCCTTATCACAAATGGGAGTAGAAATTCAAGAAGTACACGGATATATAAGATGTAAAAGACAATCAATAAACTCTAGTGAAATACAACTCGATTTTCCTAGTGTGGGCGCTACAGAAAATATAATGTTAGCATCTGTAAAATCAAGAGGAATAACGAAAATATATAATGCTGCTAAAGAACCAGAAATAGTAGATCTTCAAAATTTTCTAAATTCCATGGGTGCAAAAGTGAAAGGCGCAGGAACTAGTTATATAGAAATAGAAGGGGTAGAAAGATTAAATAATGTTGAATATACTATAATTCCAGATAGAATAGCTATAGGAACTTATTTAGTAGCAGCTGCTATGACTAACGGAGAAATTATAATCAACAATGTTGTTCCAGAACATATCCAAAGCATAGTATCGAAATTGAAAGAGGCAGGGTGTGAAATAAGTTATCTAAGAAATAGTATAAAACTTAAATGTTTAGGTAGGATCAATTCTGTTGAGCATATAAAAACACTTCCATATCCAGGCTTTCCTACTGATATGCAAGCGCAAATTACTACTTTAATGACAATAGCTAATGGAACTAGCCTTATAGAAGAAAATATATTCGAAAATAGGTTTAAGTATTGCAATGAACTTATAAGAATGGGGGCTAATATAACTATATCAGGAAAAACTGCTATAGTAAAAGGTGTAAAAAGTTTAATGGGAGCAAAGGTTAACTCCCCTGATTTAAGAGGAGGAGCAGCATTAGTATTAGCAGCTTTAAATGCAAACGGATATAGTGAAGTATATGGCATTGATCATATAGATAGAGGATATGAAAGTATGGAGAAGGTTTTATCAAGTCTAGGAGCTGATATAATAAGGGCTTAGACTTGAGCCTTTTTTTTATGGTATATATAAGGTTATAATGATATATATGAATGTATTTTTTATGGAATTTTTCAGAAAGGAATGTTTTAAATGAAAAGGAATAATATTTTGATATTAATAGTTATTTTAATGATTAGTATTTTCGGTTATATATTTATAAAAACAGATGTATTTTCTTTGAAGGAAGTAAGTGTTGTAGGGTTAGTAAAACTTGATAAAGAGGATATACTTATAAGTGGAAAAATAGAAAAGGGTAAAAATATTTATATGTATAATATCAAAAATGTTAAAGATAATATTCTAAGTAATCCATATGTAAAAGATGTAAGAATAAAAAGAGCTTTTCCAAACAAAATCTTTATAGATATAACGGAAAGAGTACAGATATGTACAATTCCATATATGGGTTCTTATATTATAATAGATGAAGAAGGCGTTGTACTTAAGGTTGAAGAAAATATAGAAAATGTAGACAAGCCTTTCCTTACAGGGTTAACTTTTGATAATTTTAATTTAGGAAAAAAGATAGAAATTAAGGATAAAAAGTTATTATCAAGAATATTAGATTTGCTAAATTCTTGTAATAGTGCTAATATATTAGATAATATATCAGAAATAAATATTGATGAAAACATGGATATAAGGTTATATACACTTCAGGGAATAGAAGTTCTTTTAGGACAAGGTGAAGATATAAACTACAAAATGTTTCAGCTAAGTAAAATAATGGTAGACTTGCATACTAAAAATATAACAAGTGGAATTGTAGATATGAAGTTTGACACATATCCCGTATATAGAGAGAGATAGGGGTTGATTATCTTGAAAAAAAATAAAATTATACTATTTTTTCTAAGCACTTTATTAGGTATAATTTTAGTTATTCAGTTAAGAACAATAGAAAAAGCAACTGGAGGAGTAGTATCTTCTCAAAAGGCACAGCAATTAGCATTAGAGTTAAAAAGTTTAAGAGATAGAAAAGAAGTTTTATTAAAAGAATTAAAAACTGTAGAGAGTAGAATAGAACAATATAAAAATGCTGAGGCAAACGAAAGTGTTATAGTTAAAAATCTAAAAAATGATATAAGAAAATATTCAAATTTAGCTGGGTATTATGATGTATCGGGTCCAGGAGTTATAGTTAGGTTAGAAGAAGGAAAGGATATAACAACTAGTAGTGTATTAACATATAATTACGAATTGTTATTAGCTCTTATAAATAAGTTAAACGCATCTGGTGCAGAAGCTATTTCAATAAACAACGAAAGAGTAGTTGCTAATACAGAAATAGCTCTTTCGGGTGACAGACTAATAATAAATAGAAATCCAGTTATGCCACCATTTGAGATAAAAGCAATAGGAGATGCTAATACTTTAGAAGCTGCACTAAACTTAAGATATGGAATTATATGGGAAATAAGAAAGTACTATGGATTAAATGTTACTGTAGAAAAAAGTCAGAATATAGAAATACCTAGATATACAAGAAGAATAAAATTTGAGTATGCTAAGCCAGTAGATTAGATATAGGTGGTAACTATGAACAAAATAGTTAAGCAAAGATATGTAGTTTTAATGTCATTTTTGTTAGGAATTATAATATCAATACAACTTAAAAGTTTAGATCCTAATAATGTTTTTGTAAGTTTAAGGTCTATAAATGAAATAAAAAGTCAGATAGAACTAGAAAGAATAGAACTAGAAAATATAAATAGGCTTATATCAGAAAGAAAGTATGATATAGCAAAGTATGAAATAGAGCTAAAGGAAAATGGATCGATAAAGAGCGTAATAGAAAGTGAGCTTGTTGAATTAAAAGCAATAACAGGATTTAAAGCTGTAAAAGGTCCTGGTATTGTTGTAAGTTTAGCCGATAGTGAAAGAGAGTTAAATCTAGGAGAGGATCCGAATGATATAATAGTACATGATGTGGATGTTTTAAGAATTGTTAATGACTTAAAAGTAGCAGGGGCTGAGGCTTTAGCTATTAATGGAGAAAGAATAATAAGTTTATCTGAAATTAAATGTTCAGGACCAACTATAACTATAAATGGGTCTACTTATGGACAACCATTTGTTATAACAGCAATAGGAGAACCAAAAATGCTAGAAGCCGCGATTAAAGCACCAAATTCATATGCAAGTGTTTTAAAAGATGTGTATGGTTTGAAAGTACATTCAAACATATTTGATGAAATAAAAATACCAAAATATAACAGAAGTGTTCGCTTTAAATTTATAAAAGAAGGTGATTAACTTGATGGTGACTTTAGTAGGACTTGCATTAGGTGTAATAATTGGATATTATATACCTGTAACGTATCCTGATAGCTATTCTTTATATATATCAGTTGCTATATTAGCTTCACTAGATTCAGTATTCGGAGCTATAAGAGCCAATATTGAAGGAAATTATGATAATATTATATTTATAACAGGTTTTTTTGGAAATGCTATTATAGCAGGATTTTTAGCTTATGTGGGAGATAAATTAGGAGTTCCCCTTTATTATGCTTCTATATTTGTATTTGGAGGAAGGTTATTCCAAAACTTTGCTATAATTAGAAGGCGTATTTTTGACAGATTTGTGATTAAAAAAAGAGGAAATTAAAGATTTATGTTGAATAACAAATAAATAATAATTGTAAATTTTAAACAGTATATAGTTGGGTTTATAATATAAACGATAACAATGTTAAGGAGGTTCCTAGATGCTACAGTTCGATGTTGATATGGATAATTTTGCGAATATAAAAGTAATAGGCGTTGGGGGTGGAGGAAACAACGCTGTTAATAGAATGATAGAAGCTCAATTAAAAGGGGTTGAGTTTATAGTAATAAATACTGATAAACAGACACTTTTTAATTCAAAGGCAGAGCAGAAAATTCAAATAGGAGATAAGCTTACAAGAGGTCTTGGAGCAGGTGCTAATCCAGAAATAGGTAAAAAGGCAGCTGAAGAAAGTAAAGATGAAATATATCAAGCACTTCAAGGTGCAGATATGGTATTTGTAACTGCTGGTATGGGTGGAGGAACAGGAACGGGAGCTGCTCCTGTTGTTGCTCAGATAGCTAAGGAAATGGGAATACTTACAGTAGGAGTTGTAACTAAGCCTTTCTTGTTTGAAGGAAGAAGAAGAGCTATTCATGCAGAACAAGGAATACAAGAGTTAAAATCTAAAGTAGATACATTAATAACTATACCTAACGATAGATTACTTCAGGTTGTAGAAAAGAAAACATCTATGTTAGAGGCATTTAGAATAGCTGATGATGTTCTAAAGCAAGGGGTACAAGGTATATCAGACTTAATAGCAGTACCAGGACTTATAAACTTAGACTTTGCTGATGTTCAAACAATAATGAAACAACAAGGGCTAGCACATATGGGTATAGGAAGAGCAACAGGTGAAAATAGAGCATTAGAGGCTGCTAAACAAGCTATACAAAGTCCACTGCTTGAAACATCTATAAAGGGAGCAAAAGGAGTATTATTAAATATAACTGGTGGTGCAGATCTTGGGCTATTTGAAATTAATGAGGCTGCTAGCTTAGTGCAAGAAGCATCAGATCCAGAAGCTAATATTATATTTGGAGCTGTTATAGACGAAGATCTAAAAGATGAAATAAGAATAACTGTTATAGCTACAGGATTTCAAGAAGGATTAGAAAATAACATTACTCAAAATACAAAACCAGAGCCTAAAGAAACAGTTAAAATTGCAAATAAAGAACAAGAGCAAAATCAAAATAAAGAAGATAATATAGGGTACGATTTAGATATACCTACATTTTTAAGAAGAAGAAGATAAATAAAAAAGACCTTAAGATATCTTAAGGTCTTTTTTGTCGTAGTTTGCAAAAATATAAAATATAAAACATAGATTTCGACTACTGATTATGACAAAAAAATAGTCATAATTTTAGTATAATCTATATATCATAAGGCCCTAGAATAGGTGGTAATATATGATAGTATATGCTGAATATTATTTTTTGCAAAACCTACTATTAGATTATATAATAATCATTTCAGTAGGTAAAATTCTAAATATAAATATGAGTAAAAAAAGAGTCTACAGTGCATCTTTTATAGGAGCATTATACTCCATGGCTTATTTTAACCAAAATCTTTTGTTTTTATACAATATCTTTTTTAAAATTATATTCACTCTTTTTATAGTTTATTTGTCATTTTCCTATACTAATCTAAAAACTTACATAAAATCTTTAGCTACTTTTTATGTTGTTAATATATTTGTATCTGGTAGTATGTTTTTTATAATATATTTTACAGGTATAGGTCATATGACTACATCGTTGATATTAATAGTAGGCCTTGCAAGTTCTAAATTCATAATCAATTATCAGAAAATTCTAAAAAGTATAGGGATAATGAGAGATACAAAACAAGACATAGTAATTCATATAGAAGATAAGTCTATAAAATGTAGTGCTTTATTAGATACAGGTAACTTATTAAAAGATCCTTTAACTAATGATCCTGTTATAGTAGTAAACGTAAAAGCATTAGAAAATATATTACCAGAAGACCTCATTTACATGGACTATTCTAATATGGACTATAAAAAAGCAGATCATATAGCAAATAAACTTACTCTAAACATGCTTAAAAGATTCAGGTTAATACCTTATAAAGTAGTAGGAAGTGAAAAAAATTTACTGATTGGATTTAAAGCAGATAGTTTACAGATTAATGGAAATGAGAGAAGTAATATAATTTTAGGAATTTCAAATTTTAATAACACTGAGTACGATGCAATTTTAAATCCAAATATAATTTAGGGGGGATATTTATGTTAGCTATTTTAAAACAAAAAATAATCAAATTTATAAACACTATACTTAATAAGTTAGGCCTTTTAGAAACAGGAGAAATACACTATTTAGGTGGTAATGATGTTTTACCTCCACCGTTAACGCAAGAAGAAGAAAACGAATTATTAAAAAGGATAGATACAGATGAAAGTGTAAGAAGTATATTGATAGAGAGAAATTTAAGATTAGTAGTATATATTTCTAGAAAGTTTGAAAATACAGGTTTAGATATTGAAGATTTAATTTCTATTGGGACAATAGGACTTATAAAAGCTATAAATACATTTAAGTTAGACAAAAACATAAAATTAGCTACATATGCATCAAGATGTATAGAAAATGAAATACTTATGTATCTAAGAAAAAACAGCAGAAAAAAGACAGAATTATCATTTGATGAGCCTTTGAATGTAGATTTAGATGGAAATGAACTTTTATTATCAGATGTTTTAGGAACTGAAAATGATGAAATTTATAGATTGATAGAAGAAGAAATAGATAAAGAATTGCTTCAACTTGCATTAGATAAGTTGTCAACAAGAGAAAAACAAATTATGCAACTTAGATTTGGACTTTTAAATGGAAGAGAAAAAACACAAAAAGAAGTAGCGAATATGCTTGGAATATCACAATCATATATATCAAGACTTGAGAAAAAAATAATATTTAGATTAAAGAAGGAAATGAAAAAGCTAGTTTAATTTCCTCATATTTCCTGAAGTATCATTCTTCACAAAAGTATAAAAATTTATATTATGTGAATAATTGATACAAGGGAATAGTTTGAGGAAAGGACTGGTAGTTATGCAAACAAATAAAGTAGAAATATGTGGAGTGAATACATCTGAATTGCCAGTATTAAAAAACAACCAGATGAAAGAACTGCTAATAAAAATAAAACAAGGTGATCGTGAAGCTAGAGAAACTTTTGTTAAGGGAAATTTAAGGTTGGTTTTAAGTGTTATACAAAAGTTTAATAATAGAGGAGAAAATATCGACGATTTATTTCAAATAGGGTGTATAGGATTAATAAAAGCAATAGATAATTTCGATTTAAGCCATAACGTTAAATTTTCAACTTATGCTGTTCCGATGATCATAGGAGAGATAAGAAGATATTTAAGAGATAACAACAGTATAAGAGTAAGTAGGTCGTTAAAAGACATTGCATATAAGGCTTTGCAAGTAAGAGAAAAACTAACAAGAGAAAACTTGAAAGAGCCTACAGTAGGAGAAATAGCTAAAGAATTAAATATAAACAGAGAAGATGTAGTTTTAGCTCTTGATGCAATACAAGATCCCATTTCTTTATTTGATCCAGTATATCAAGATAATGGAGATGCAATCTTTGTCATGGATCAAGTCCAAGATAAAAAAGGAAGTGATGAAGTATGGATAGAAGAAATAGCATTAAGTGAAGCCGTTAAAAAGTTAAACTCTAGAGAAAGGTTAGTATTAGACCTAAGATTTTATAAGGGAAAAACACAAATAGAGGTTGCTGAAGAAATAGGTATATCGCAAGCACAAGTTTCAAGAATAGAAAAAAATGCTCTCAAAAATATGAGAAAATACATATGACCTTTAAAAAGGTCTTTTTTTTATCATATTTTTAAATCTTTCTAAAGAAAGACTTTGCTTTAAATGTGAATAATTCATATGAAAAACTCATATCCATTATTTAAGGGGGGATTTATATGTTTAAAATATCGGATATAATGGAAAAGGAAATAGTAAATATAAATAATGGAAGAAAATTAGGATTTATTGGAGATATTGAAATTGATACCAATGACGGAACTATAAAATCTTTAGTTGTGTACAATGATAATTCAAAACTTTATCTTTTAGGGAGATCAGAAATGTATTCAATTAGTTGGAAGAATATAGTCAAAATAGGCTGTGATACAATATTAGTAGACTACAAAGATTCTAACATAATCAATGAAGTAGACATATAAATCATAAAAATATATAATTTACTTAAGAAAAGTTAAATGGAGGTTTATATGAAGTGTCCGTTTTGCAATTATTTAGAATCAAAAGTAATAGATTCTAGACCAATAGATGAAGGAAGTTGTATAAGAAGAAGGCGAGAATGTGAAAATTGCAAGAAAAGATTCACTACATACGAAAAATTAGAATGTATAAATTTAATGGTTATAAAAAAAGATGGAACTAGAGAAAGTTTTGATAGAAGTAAAATAATAAACGGAATAATAAAGGCATGTGAAAAAAGGCCTGTTTCTATGGAACAAATAGAAAAAATTGCTTCGTATGTAGAAGAGGCTATAAACAAAACTGTAGCACGTGAGATATCAAGCAAAAAAATAGGAGAGTTAATAATAGAAAAGTTAAAAGATATAGATGAAATAGCTTATGTCAGATTTGCATCTGTATATAGACAATTTAAAGATATAAGTACATTTATTGAAGAAATTGAAAAGATATTCAAGGAAAAGAGGTGAATGTTTGAATTATATATCATTTAGCTCATTAGATAAACTAGATTTTATAAAGGCTATTTTTACAAATAGAAATGTAGATGCAAAAAACATTGAAGATATTAAAAATATTTGCGAAGATGTTGGATTTAATTTTAACAACTTAACCTTTAACAAGCAAGTTCATGGAGATAATATAAACATAATAGATAAAGAAAAAATAGGAAAAACATTTGAAGGTGATGGTATAATTACTAACTTGAGAAATGTTCCTATATTAGTATTTGTTGCAGATTGTGTTCCTATAGCTATAATAGATACTAAAAACAAAGCTATAGGTCTTGTTCATGCTGGTTGGAGATCAACTTTTAGCCAAATATCTAAAAAAGCAATAGATACTATGAAACAAATATACAATAGTAATACAGAAGATATCTTATGTCTTATAGGTCCATCCATAGGCCCTTGTTGTTATGAAGTTAATAAAGAGCTTGTAGATAAATTTAACAATAAATTTACAAATCCAGATAGAAAATTCTATATAATAAAAGAAGGTAAATATTTTCTAGATCTTTGGAATATAAACGAATATATACTATCTAGTTGCGGCATAAAAAAAGAAAATATAATAAATACTAAAATGTGTACATGTTGTAATAATGATATGTTTTATTCGTATAGAAAGGATAATCAAACATCGAAAAGGATGGGCTTTTTACTAGAGCTTATCTAATTTGGAGGTGCTTATGGATAAAAAGATTTTAATTGTAGATGATGAAGAGCATATAGTTGAGCTTTTAAAGTTCAATTTGAGTTTACAAGGTTATAAAATAGATGTTGCGTATGATGGTTTAGATGCATTTGTTAAGATAAGGGAAAATAAACCAGATTTAATTATTTTAGATGTAATGATTCCTAGTATAGATGGATTTGGATTATTAAAAAAGGTTAGAAGTGAAAAAGAAATAAAAGATATTCCTGTGATAATGCTTACAGCAAAAGATATGGAAGAATACAAAATACAAGGACTTCAAATAGGAGCAGATGATTATATAACAAAGCCATTTAGTATAAAAGAATTAATAGCTAGAGTAAGTGCAGTTCTTAGAAGGTATAATGCAGGTAAAGATCAATCAAATGAAATAGTAGTTGGAGATATAAAAATAGATCTAGAAAATTATGAAGTTACAAAAAATGGTAAAAAGATTGACTTAACACTCAAAGAGTTTGAGCTTCTTAAAATATTAGCAGAAAATAGAGGAAAAGTTTTATCTAGGAACTTGCTTTTAGATAAAATATGGGGATATGAATATTTTGGCGAAACAAGAACTGTAGATGTTCATATAAGACATCTAAGAAAAAAAATAGAAGATGAAGATAAAAATCCTCAATATATAGAAACTATAAGAGGTGTAGGGTATAAACTAAAGTAAAAGAGGTGAACAAAATACAAAATTATATATATATATTGTTAGCAATCCTTATAATAATATCTGTTCTTATATATAGATATTCTAGTATATTAAAAAAGTATCTTAATGATATGACTTTAGCTTCAGAACAGGTAAGTAAGGGAGATTATTTTGTCAATATTCAAAATAATTATAGTGGAGATTTAGGTAAACTTTCAAAAAACTTTAATATGATGATAGAAAAAATAAGGATTAATATACAAGATCTAGAAGATAAGAATATAAAACTTAATACGATTCTTAAGAATATATCAAGTGGAATAATAGCTATTGATAGTGAAGAAAAAATACTTTTAATGAACCCAGTTGCTAAAGAGCTTTTTGGATATTACAAAGATGATTTTGAAGGAATAAAGTATTATAGAGTAATAAAAAATAAATTTTTCTTAGAAAATATAAAAGCTTTAATATCTACGACAGATTCTAAAGAGGTTGATATAGAAGATAGTAGTGGCAATTGTTATAAAATAAAGGTAGATCCCATAAAGTTAGAAGATGAAGAAACAATGGTAATAAGATGTCTAATAAATATAGAAGATGTAACTGAAAAAGTAAAATTAGAAAAAATTAGATCAGAATTTGTCGTTAATGTAACTCATGAACTTAAAACACCTCTTACTTCTATAAATGGATTTGTTGAAACTTTAAAAAACAACGACTCTATAGACAAAGATACAAGGGATAGATTTTTAGGAATTATAGAAGAAGAATCAAATAGACTTAGAAGACTTATAGATGATATACTTATGTTATCGTTTATAGAAAATAATAAAGGAAAAATAGATAAAGATATAGACATTATAGATACGTTTAAAGATGTATATGATGTAACATATAAATTGGCCGAAAAGAAAAAACAGAGCTATTCTTATTATTTTAATAACAATAAAGTTTTAATAAAAGCAAACAAAGATCATATAAAGCAACTTTTCTTAAATTTAATAGATAATGCTATAAAATATACTCCTGAGTACGGAAAAATATATGTAGAAATAATTGATAGACAAGATAGTGTATTTATAAATGTAAAAGACAATGGAATAGGAATTCCAAAAGAGGACATACCTCGTATATTTGAAAGGTTTTATAGAGTAGATAAAGCTAGAAGTAAAAAAATAGGAGGAACTGGCTTAGGATTAGCTATAGTAAAACATATAGTTATATCCTTAGGAGGAACTATAAGTGTAAATAGTACATTAAATCAAGGAACTGAATTTTCCGTTAAACTACCTAAATAAGAATTTCCTATATTTACAAGGAAATTCTTATTTTTTTTTGGAAATTCTAATTATATATGAAAGGAGCTGACAAAATGCACGATTATGTATATTTAATGACAACATCGTTTATAGTTGGATTTTTTTCTAGACTATATATGATGAGACTAGACAATAGACAATATCCAACATATCCACAAGGATTTATATCTCACATAACGTTAGGTATAATAGCATCTGCACTTGGATCAGTTGCAATTCCAGCTCTTGTAGAAAAAGAGTTTTCAGCAGTTACTTTTTTGGCCTTAGCAGCTCAGCAATTTAGAGATGTAAGAAGTATGGAAAGACAGAGTTTAGATAATATAGAAAGTACAGAAATGGTTCCAAGAGGTACTGCTTACATAGAAGATATAGCAAAAGCCTTTGAAGCTAGAAATTACATGGCTATACTATCTGCACTATCAAGTGGTATAAGTTTTTATGTTGTAGATAATTTTTTAAAAGCACCTTTATACATTTGTATTTTAATAGCTTTGATAGTAGGAACTTTAGTAGCATTTGCCCTTAAAAATTTATTAACACGAGAGAAAATAGGAGAAATTGCTGATGTAGTTCCAGCAAAGATAGAATTTGATGGACCATTTTTAAAGATAAATGGGGTAACAATAATGAATGTAGGACTTGAAAGTTCAAGAGAAAGGTATATAAATGAAGGGCTTGCAGTTGAGATAATTCCAAAAGAAAATGTATACATAGGAACTATATCAAATTTAGGTCAAAGGCAAGTTATTGCTCACAACATATCTATTCAATTAGGAATAAAAAAAGATGTTGATGAGCCAGATTTTACACCTATGATCAGAAGAAATCCAAATAATGAAAGTTTGTTAGTTTCAATAGTTCCTATAAAGAAAGACGAGAGTTTACTTATTGAATTAATAAAAAATATACCAGTTATAGAGTCTGCTAAAGGAAAAAGTCGTTATCTGAAAGGATGATAATATATGAATATAGGAATAAAACACTGTGTATTGGCAATAGTTACTACCAATAAGTCTATAAATTGTACAACAACACCTATATTCTATGTAGAGAATAAGGAAGAGCTTCAGGGAAAGGCATTAGCTTTATCAAAATGTATGATGGGAATGGTTCATGATGTAGGAGATGAAACTTTAATAATAGTAAAGCATTAAGGTACCTTAAAGGTACCTTTTTGTGTAACTATACTTTGTTCTCTTGACTAATTAATATAGTACATGGTAGTATAACTTGACATAGTTTTAAAAAGAGTGGTGATAAATTTGAGCATAGATAATATTATAAGCAAAGTGTATAAAAAAAGTATAGCAGATGAGCTAGGAATAAAAGAAGGAGATATACTTTTAAGTATAAATGATCAAAAGATAGAAGATATTATAGAATATAAATTTTTAATTTGCGATGAATACTTAGAACTTAAAATACAAAGAGGTAAACAAGTATATGTATACGAAATAGAAAAAGATTATGATGAAGACATAGGAATAGAATTTTTAAATCCTATAATAGATAAAACTAGAAGTTGCAAGAATAAATGTATTTTTTGCTTTATCGATCAGCTTCCTAAAGGAATGAGACATACATTATATTTTAAAGATGATGATTCTAGACTTTCTTTTTTACAAGGAAATTTTATTACTTTAACAAATATGGATGAAAATGATATAGATAAAATTATAAAGTATAAAATTAGTCCTCTTAATATCTCTGTACATACTACAGATAGTGAACTTAGAGTGAAAATGCTAAACAATAAAAACGCAGGTAAAATATATGATATAATGAAAAGGTTAGCAAAAGCTAATATTCAGATGAATTGTCAAATAGTATTGTGTCCAGGTATAAATGATGGAAAATATTTAGAAAAAACTATTGAAGATCTAGCTAAACTTTATCCAAATGTAAATAGTGTTGCAATAGTGCCAGTTGGAGTAACAAAGTTTAGAGAAGGACTTGAAAATTTAGATACATTTGATAAAGAAAGTGCAACAAAAGTAATAGAGTATATATCTTGTAAACAAAATCAGTTCTTAAAAACTATAAATACTAGATTCGTATTTTTATCAGATGAATTTTATGTACTTGCAGACAAAAAAAGACCTAGCTTTGATGAATATGAAGGATTTGTTCAATTAGAAAATGGAGTAGGGCTTATGACCAAGTTTGAAGAAGAAGTAAATAGGTATTTAACGTTTGTAAGCGTTAGGTTAAAGACTAAAAGAAAAGTTACAATAGTTACAGGCAAGTCTGCGTATAATTTTATAAAGAATATAAGTGAAAAAATAATGAATAATATAGAAGGGTTACAAATAAATGTTTATAAAATAGAAAATACTTATTTTGGAGAAAGTATAACAGTATCAGGATTAGTTACAGCTACGGATATAATCAATAACTTGAAAGATAAAAACTTAGGTGATATGATTTTAATACCAAAATCTATGTTAAAGCAAGATGAAGATGTATTTTTAGATGACTATACAATAGATGATCTAGAAAAAATATTAAATGTAAAAATTATCCCTTGCGAGGTAGAAGGTAGAACATTTATAAGAAAATTACTTGAGAGAAAGGAGTAAGATACATGAGTAGACCTATAGTAGCAATTGTTGGAAGACCTAATGTTGGAAAATCTACATTATTTAATAAACTAGCAGGAAAAAGAATAGCTATAGTAGAAGATACTCCAGGAGTTACAAGAGATAGAATATATACAGAAGTAGAATGGCTAAATAAATATTTTACTCTAATAGATACAGGAGGTATAGAACCAGAAAGCGAAGATATAATATTATCTCAAATGAGAAATCAAGCTCAACTAGCAATGGAAATGGCTCATGTAATATTGTTTGTAGTAGATGCTAAGGTAGGATTAACTCCTACAGATAAAGAAATAGCTCAAATGCTTAGAAAAACTAAAAAGCCAGTTTTGCTTGTTTTAAATAAAGTAGATAAGGGAAAAACTCCAGATACTTACTATGATTTTTTTGAAATAGGATTAGGAGAACCTATAATGGTGGCAGCAGCTACAGGACTTGGAGTTGGAGATTTACTAGATGAAATTATATCAAAATTCCCAGAAGGATTAGATACAGAGTATGCACAAGATGTAATAAAAGTAGCTATTGTAGGAAAGCCAAATGCAGGAAAATCTTCTATTCTAAATAATATATTAGGAGAAGAAAGAGTTATCGTAAGTCCTATAGCTGGAACTACAAGAGATGCTATTGATACATATTTTGAGCAAGGAGATGATAAATATTTATTAATAGATACAGCAGGTGTAAGAAGAAAAAGTAAAATAACAGAGAATATAGAAAGGTATAGTGTTTTAAGATCTTTTACAGCTATAGAAAGAAGTGATGTTGCTCTTATGGTAATAGATGCAACTCAAGGGGTTACAGAGCAAGATACAAAAGTAGCTGGAATTATACACGAAGAAGGTAAAGGATGTGTAATAGTAATAAATAAATGGGATCTTATAGAAAAAAATACCTATACAATGAATCAATATACTAAACAGATAAGAGATGCGTTTCCTTTTTTACTTTACGCACCAATTTTATTTGTTTCTGCAAAGACAAATCAGAGAATGCACAAAATTTTAGAAACTGTAAAATTTGTTGCGAGCGAACATGCTAAAAGGGTTACAACTGGTGCTTTAAATGAAGTTATAGGAGAGGCTGTACTTTTAAATCAACCTCCATCAGATAAAGGTAAAAGACTAAAGATTTATTATGCTACTCAAACTAGTGTTAAACCACCTATATTTACAATGTTTATAAATGATAAAGAGCTTATGCATTTTTCATATCAAAGATACCTAGAAAACAAGATAAGAGAAAACTTCGGTTTTGAAGGAACTACTATAAGATTTAATTATAAAGAGAAAGAAAGAAGGTAGGTTACGTGATTTATGAGGTGTTGTCAGCTTTTATATCCTATTTTATAGGAAACTTTTCAACTTCTTATATCATAGGAAAATCAACAAAAAATATAGATATAAGAGAACATGGATCAGGTAATGCAGGAGCTACTAATGTCTTAAGAACCTTAGGAAAAAAAGCTGCTTTATACACTTTTTTAGGAGATTCACTAAAAGGGGTCTTAGCAGTTTTGATAGGAAGGTTTTTAGCTGGAGAAAAAGGGGCTTTAATATCAGCTATATTTGTTGTAGTTGGACATAACTGGCCTTTACTTTTAAAATTCAAAGGAGGTAAGGGTGTTGCAACAACAATAGGGGCTATGATGGCTATAGATCCTTTTATAGGAATATTTTCTTTAGCATTAGGAATTATACTTATAATAAAGACAAAATATGTATCTTTAGGATCGATTTTAGGTATAGTTTCACTACCTATATTTATGGTTTATAGGGGTGGAAATAGGCTTATTGTATCTATTATTTTAGCTGTAATGATAGTATTTACTCATAGAGAGAACATAAAAAAGCTTATAAATGGAACAGAAAGAAAAATAGGCCAAAAAACAGATACTAGGTAATTTGGGAAGGTGTTCTTATGGAAAAAATATGTGTATTGGGAGCGGGGAGTTTTGGAACTTCGTTGGCTATATTACTTACAAACAAAAACGAATACAATGTTGTTCTTTGGACTAGAGATAAAAAGCAATATGACGAGATGTTAAATACAAGAAAAAATGAAAATTACTTAAAAGATATATATCTTCCAGAAAAGCTTTCAATTAGTATTGACTTAGAAAGTTCTTTGCAAGATTCAAATGTGATACTTTTAGCAGTTCCATCTCAAGCAGTTAGAAGTGTTTTGAGAACTATAAAGCCATATGTAAAAGATGATCAAATAATCGTAAATGTAGCTAAGGGTCTAGAAAAAGAGACTGGATTAAGGATATCTGAAATTGTAAAGCAAGAACTACCTAATAATAAATATGTAGTTTTATCAGGTCCATCACATGCTGAAGAAATAGCAAAAGAAGTTCCTACTGCAATAGTATCATCATCACAAGATATAAAGGTGGCAGAGTACATACAGAATATATTTTCTACATCTAAGTTAAGGGTATATACAAATCCTGATGTTATAGGAGTTGAGTTAGGAGGAGCACTTAAGAATATAATTGCATTTGGAGCTGGAATAGCAGATGGATTAGGTTGTGGAGATAATACAAAAGCAGCTTTAATGACAAGAGGTATAAGAGAAATAGCAAGACTTGGTATAAAAATGGGAGCAAAACTTAGTACATTTTCAGGTCTTTCAGGAATAGGAGATTTAATAGTTACTTGTACTAGTATGCATAGTAGAAATAGAAGAGCAGGTATATTAATAGGTCAAGGAAAAAGTTTAGATGAAACTTTACATGAAATAAAAATGGTTGTTGAAGGGATAACAGCAACACAGGTAGCGTATGAGTTATCAAAAAAGTATAACGTAGATATGCCAATAACAAAAGAAATATACAAAGTTTTATACGAGAAAAAAGATGTCAAAGAATGTATAGAAAATTTAATGCTCAGAGATAAAGCACAGGAACTAGAAGAGGTTGTTTTAGAAAAACTAAGCTTATAAGCTTAGTTTTTTTTGTAATAATAAAACATTTAAGACATATATATTTATTAAGAATTTTATTCTGAGGGGGGATAATTTTTGAACACTAATATATATGAAGACATCTCCAAAAGAACTAATGGAGATATATACATAGGAGTGGTCGGGCCTGTAAGGACTGGCAAGTCAACATTTATAAAAAAATTCATGGAGCTTTTAGTTTTGCCTAGAATAGACAAAGAATATGATAGGGAAAGAACTAGAGATGAACTGCCACAAAGTGGAGATGGAAAAACTATAATGACAGTTGAGCCTAAATTTGTTCCAAATAACGGAGTAGAGGTAAAGGTAAAAGATAAACTAAGAATGAAAATTAAGATGGTAGATTGTGTAGGATATTTAGTAGAAGGAGCCCTTGGACACGAAGAAGAAGGAAAACAAAGAAAAGTGTCAACTCCATGGAAACAAGAGCCTATTCCTTTTGAAGAAGCAGCAGAAATAGGTACTCAAAAGGTTATAAAAGATCATTCTACAATAGGTATTGTTATAACTACTGATGGCAGTATAACTGGAATAAGTAGAAAAAGCTATTTACAGGCAGAAGAAAGAGTAATAAAGGAGTTAACAGAGCTGAATAAGCCTTTTGCTATAGTTTTAAATACAAAGAACAAGGATAGTGAAGAAACTTTAATGTTAAAAAATGAGTTAGAAGAAAAATACAATATGAGAGTATTACCTTTAGATGTATTAAATATGGATGAAAGAGATATAGAAAATATAATGGAAAATGTACTTTATGATTTCCCATTAAGAGAGATTAATATAAATCTTCCAAGTTGGGTAGAGGGGTTAGAAAGAAACCATTGGATAAAAAGTAGTATAATGAGAACAATAAAAGAAAATTTAAATAATATAAGAAAAATTAAAGATGTAGATAATATAGTAGAAAGCTTTAATCAGGTAGAATTTTTAGAAAAAACATATATTAATGATGTGAATTTAGGAGAAGGTATAGTAGAAATTAGATTAGAAGCAGGAGAAGAGCTATTCTATAATATAATAGAAGAAAAAACTGGATATAAATTAGAAGGTCAGCATCAGCTTTTAAGCTTAGTTTCTAAATTAGCTAATGTAAAAAGAGAGTATGACAAGGTAGAAAAAGCTTTAAACGATGTTAGAACAAAAGGATATGGATTAGTTCCACCTTCTCTTGATGAGCTTACTTTAGATGAGCCTGAGATATTTAGACATGGAAATCAGTTTGGAGTTAAGTTAAGAGCTAATGCTCCATCACTTCACTTAATAAGAGCAGATATTAAAACTGAAGTATCTCCAATAGTTGGAGCAGAAAAACAAGGTGAAGAGTTAGCTAGATATTTATTAAAAGAATTTGAAGAAGATCCTTCAAAACTATGGGAATCTAATATGTTTGGAAAATCACTTCATGATTTAGTAAAAGAACAGCTACAAAACAAATTATTTATGATGCCTGAAGATATAAGAAATAAAATGCAAAAAACGTTAGAAAAAATTATAAATGAAGGAAGTGGAAATTTAATAGCTATAATATTATAAGTTTTTGTATTGTGCTAATTTGTATATATTGATATAATTTTTATATGTACTTAGAAGGTTTGGGATAATTTTATTCTAAACCTTTTTTCTTTGTCTAAAAAGGATTAGAACGTTTCATGAAGAATTAATAGGGTATGAGGTGAGTTATTTAATGAAGAAAAAGAGAAAAAAAAAGATAAAGTTTAATTACATTTGGATATTTGGAATACTAAGTTATATATTGTTTAAATTAATATTTAATATATCAAATGCAACTATTTCTCTTTATACAGTAGATTATGGAGAAATAGTAGAGACTATAACTAAACAAGGAATAGTTATAAGAGATGAGAAAGTTATTTTGTCGAAAGTTTCAGGGAAAATAGATTATTTTGTAAAAGAGGGAGAAAGAATTCATGCAAATGAACAAATAGCACATATATACATAAAGGATCTAGATCCATCTATAAAAGAGAGACTAGATACTGTAAATAGAAGAATAGAAGGAATAAATGCGAATAAAGACGAACAAATTATACAAAGAGATATTGAAAAAATAGAAAATAGTATTAACTCACTAAGAGTAGATATAAAAAATAGATTAATAGACAATGATATTTCAAATATACAAAGGTTAAAAGATGATCTACTAAACTTGATAGATAAAAAAAGTTTAATAATAGGAGAGAAAAGTTTTGTTGGCAAGAACATAAATGCCCTTAAAGCAGAGAAAAATAAACTGCAAGAAAAAGTAAATAGTAGTGTTAATCAGATAGTTTCAGAAAGTACAGGGGTAATTTCGTTTGCATCAGATGGGTTTGAAGATATATTAAGAGTTGATACGCTAAATAAGCTTGAATCTGATTATTTGTTTAACTTAAAGAATGATGTAAAAATAAACAAAAAAGATCAAGTTGAAGTGGGAGATGTCATAGCGAAAATTACAAACAATCATGAATGGTACATAGCCATTGTCCTAGAAGAAAAAGAAAAAGAGAAATTTTCTGTTGGAAAAAATCTAACAATAAAAAAGAATGATATAGATTTTTCTGGAAATGTAAAATATCTTTATAAAGACAGCAAGAACAGGTATATACTTGTTATTGAAGTAAAAGAAGAAATAGAAAATTTTTATAATGTAAGAAAAGAAGAATTTGAAATTGTTTATAAAAATATAGTAGGCATAAAAGTTCCTAAAAGTGCAGTTATAGATAAGGATGGAAAAAGAGGAGTATATGTTGTTTCTAATACAGGAAATGCAGTATTTAAAGAATTAAAGAGTATATTAGGAGAAAACAAAAGTGATATAATATTAGATTATAGAGATATTACTAGAAATAATGTAGATACTGTAAAACTATATGATCAAATAGTTTTGTCACCTAATAGAGTAAGTGATGGTCAAAAAATAAGATAGGGGTGATTTTATGTTAGATTTAAAAAAGAATCTAGATATTGTTTTAGATAATATAGAGAAATATGCTAAAGAATCTAATAGAAAAAAAGAAGATATAACTTTAATAGCTGTTACAAAAACAGTAGATATACCAGTAATACAAGAAGCAATAAAATATGGAATAACAGATGTAGGGGAAAATAAACCTCAAGAGCTTGTAAGAAAATATGATGTCATAGGAAAAAAAGTTAAATGGCATATGATTGGAACTTTACAGACAAATAAGGTAAAATATATAATAGATAAGGTAGATCTGATTCATTCGTTAGATAGAATTTCTTTGTGTGAGGAGATTAATAAAAGAGCTAAGTCTATAAATAAAGTAGTTGATTGTTTAGTACAAGTTAATATATCAAAAGAAGAAACAAAACATGGTATAAAAGAAGAAGAAGCTTTAGATTTCATAAAAAGTGTTTCTGAAAATTTCTCTAATATAAGAATAAAAGGACTTATGACAATGGCTCCGTACACACAAGATAAAGAAGATACAAGAATATATTTTAGAAAATTAAAGGAGTTGTCACTAAAAATAAGCGATATGAAGCTTGAGAATATGTATATGGACTATTTATCTATGGGTATGAGTAATGATTATACTGTAGCTATACAAGAAGGATCTAATATGATAAGATTAGGAACAGTTTTGTTTGGAGAAAGAAATTATGAGGAGGTATAATAATGTCTGATAAGTTAGTAGATAAAGTAAAAAAATTCATGGGTTTTGCTGATGAGGAAGAAGAATTTGAAGAAGAAATAGAAGAAGAAACAAATATATCTAATACAAAAACTACTACTATAGCTAACAAAATAGTTAATATACACGCAACTACTCAAATGAAAGTTATGATATATGAACCTAAAACATATGATGAGGCAACTGGTATAGTAGATAATTTGAAAAATAGAAAAGCTGTAATTGTAAATCTAGAAAATATAGAAGATAGTGAGCTTGCTAAAACTATATTCGATTTTATAAATGGTGCAGTGTATGCTCTTGAAGGAAGTATACAAAAGGTTTCAAAAGGAATCTTTATATTAGCTCCAAGTAATATAGATATTGATGGGAACATAAGAAAAGAAATAGAAGGTAAGGTATTGTTCCCTTGGAACAAATAAATATAAAAGGAGATTATATTATGTGGGTAATAATTAGGTCTTTAGGGTATTTTGTTCAGTTTATAGAGTGGATGATTTTTATTAGAGTTATAATGTCGTGGATTCCTACTAATAGGTATTCTGCATTTTACAATTTTGTTTATAATGTAACAGAACCTATAATGGCTCCTGTAAGAGAATTGACATATAGATTTCTTAGGACAGGCCCTATAGATTTATCACCAATAATAGCACTTTTTCTAATAAGATTATTATATAGAGTTGTAATTTCTATACTGCTTAGGGTAGGATTTTAGATGATAGATAAGGAAAAACTGACAAGTCACATAAAAGATATAAACCTTAAAGCCACTATGTATAAAGTTATTGATAAAGCTCAAATGGTTTTAAAAAATCATATACCTAAATATACAGACTTTTTAGATCCGTATGAATTAAGAAATGCAATATCCATATTAAATTCTATCTATGATATAAAATATGAAATATATGGTGGCTACAAACAAGCTGAGAGAAATCTTATATTTATATATCCAGATTATATGGATAGTGAAATGTTTGAATCACCTATAACTGTGCTAGAAATAACTTTAAATTCTAAGTATGCAGATATTTCTCATAGAGATTGTCTAGGAGCTATTTTAGGATTAGGAATAAAAAGAGAGAAGATAGGTGATATATTTATATGCGAAAATTGTTGTCAAATAATATTGCAAAGTGATTTAAGCGATTTTGTATTACTAAATCTAAAAAAAGTAGCTAGCAGTAATATAAATATAAGAAGAATAAGTGAAAATAATATAAAAGTTCCTAAAATAGAGTATAAAGAGATTTGTACAAGTGTATCATCCTTAAGATTAGATTGCGTAATATCAGCAGTATTCAATCTTTCAAGACAAGAAGCCAATAAGTACATATTAGGGGATAGAGTAAAGGTAGATTTTGAGCTAGTAAGTATACCTTCAAAGAGTGTAAAAGAAGGGATTTTATTATCAGTAAAAGGAAAAGGTAGAGCTATATTACATGAAGTAGGAAGTTTGACTAAAAAAGGAAGAATCAAAATATTAGCAAAAATAATTGTATAGGAGGTTTTAAAAATGATAACTCCATTAGATATAGAAAACAAGGAATTCAAAAAATCACTAAGAGGATATAAAGAAGAAGAAGTAGATGAATTTTTAGATCAAGTAAAAGAAGATTTTGAGAAACTATATAAGGAAAATATAGAATTAAAAGATAAATTGAATATGATGACAGAGCAAGTTACAAGATATAAAAATATAGAAGAAACTTTAAAAAATACACTGATAGTTGCTCAAAATACAGCAGAAGATGTTAATGCAACAGCTCTTAAGAAAGCTCAAGTTATAATAGAAGAAGCAGAACTTAAAGCTAGAAAAATAATAGAAAATGCAAATAATGAGGTTATAGATATAAAGAAAGAGTATGAAGAGATAAGAAAAGAGTTTAAGATATTTAAAAACAAATTCAAATCTCTTTTAGAAAATCAGATTAAAACAGTGGAAGAAACATTTGAAGATATAGAATAAAATTATTGACTTAATGTAATACATTGTTTTAAAATAGTATGTAAAATAAAAATTTAATAAAAAAAAGCTATGAAGGAGAGAGTAGATTGCATCAGATTTTACAGAGAGCTGGTGGGTGGTGCAAACCAGTAAATCTATGCTATTGAAGATCACTCTGGAGCTGCAGGCTGAAATTTACAATTAGGCTGTGCCGCATATAATGCGTTAAAAAAAATGAGTGCTAAAAATTTTGGCATTAGGGTGGTAACGCGGGTTAAACCTCGTCCCTTACAGGGACGGGGTTTTTATAATATTAAGCAAACTAATAAGGAAAGGGTGAAGTGTGTGGAAAAATTTAAACCACTTATAGACTCATCAGTAAAAGATAGTGAAAAACATATTTCAGATTTTTGGAGTGAAATAAATATACTAGAAAAGACATTAGAAAAAGGGAAAGATAAAAAGCCATTTATATTCTTTGAAGGTCCTCCAACAGCAAATGGATCTCCTGGTATCCACCACGTTATAGCTAGAACATTAAAAGATTCTGTGTGCAGATACAAAACTATGGATGGATATCTTGTGAAAAGAAAAGCAGGATGGGATACTCATGGACTTCCTGTTGAAATAGAAGTTGAGAAAGAATTAAATCTAAAAGATAAACAGGATATTGAAAACTACGGAATAGATAAATTTAATGAAAAGTGTAGAGAGTCTGTTTTTAAATACGAGAACAAATGGAGAGAAATGACAAAAAGAATGGCTTATGAAATAGACTTAGACAACCCATACATAACGCTTGATAATAATTATATAGAAAGTGTATGGTGGATATTAGATAAATTTTTCAAAGAAGGATATATATATGAGGGACATAAAATACTTCCATATTGTTCAAGATGTGGAACAGGACTTGCATCACATGAAGTAGCTCAAGGATATAAGGAAGTAAAGACTAATACTGTTATAGTAAAATTTAAACTAAAAGATAAAGATGAATATTTCTTAGTTTGGACGACAACACCTTGGACATTAGCATCAAACGTTGCTTTAACAGTAAATCCAAATGAAACATATCTAAAAGTTAAATACGAAGGTCAAGTATATTATGTAGAGAAAAATTTAGCTCCAAAAGTTATAGGTTCAGAATATGAAGTTTTACAAGAAATGAAAGGAAAAGAGTTAGAGTATGTAGAGTATGAGCAACTAATGCCATTTTTAGAAGCAGATAAAAAGGCATTTTATGTTACAGTAGCTGATTATGTTACAACAGAAGATGGTACAGGTATTGTTCATACAGCACCAGCATTTGGAGAAGATGACTATAACACAGGAAAAAGATATGATCTTCCAGTGCTACAACCAGTTGACGAAACAGGAAAATATACTGCAACGCCTTGGAAAGGCATGTTTGTAATGGATGCAGATATAGACATAATAAAGTGGCTGCATGCAGAAGGAAAATTGTTCAAGAAAGAAAAAATAGCTCACAACTACCCACACTGCTGGAGATGTAACACACCACTTCTTTACTATGCAAAACCTAGCTGGTATATAGAAATGACAAAACTTAAAGACAAACTAATAGAAAACAACAAAACTGTTGAGTGGTATCCACCGTATGTAGGAGAAAAGCGTTTTGGAAACTGGCTTGAAAATCTAAATGACTGGGCAATATCTAGAAGTAGATATTGGGGAACACCTTTAAATATATGGACATGTGAATGTGGACATAAAGAGTCTATAGGATCAAGAAAAGAGCTTGTAGAAAAGGCAATAGAAGATATTGATGAAAGTATAGAACTGCACAGACCTTATGTAGATGACGTTCACATAAAATGTCCAAAATGTGAAAATAATATGACAAGAGTTAAAGATGTAATAGATTGTTGGTTTGATAGTGGTGCAATGCCTTATGCTCAACATCATTACCCATTTGAAAACAAAGAAAACTTTGATGAACTATTCCCAGCAGACTTTATATGCGAAGGAATAGATCAGACAAGAGGATGGTTCTATTCATTACTTGCAATCTCTACATTTGTAAAAGGGGTATCTCCTTATAAGAGAGTTTTAGTAAATGATCTTATACTAGACAAAGAAGGAAGAAAAATGTCAAAGTCTAGAGGTAATACAGTAGATCCATTTGAACTATTTGATAAATACGGAGCAGATGTACTAAGATGGTATCTACTTTATGTATCACCTGCATGGACTCCAACAAAATTTGATATAGAAGGGCTAAAAGAAGTTCAAAGCAAATTCTTTGTTACGATCAGAAATGTATATAATTTCTTTACTTTATATGCAAATACAGACAATATAAATCCAAGAGACTTTTTCATAGATTACAATGAAAGACCTGAAATAGATAGATGGGTACTGTCTAAATATAACAACTTGATTAAATCAGTTAGAGAACATATGCAAGTATACGATTTAACTAAAGCTGTTAGAGCTATACAAGAATTTGTAAATGAAGATCTTTCTAACTGGTATATAAGACGTTCTCGTAGACGTTTCTGGGAAACAAGTTTAACACAAGACAAAAAATCTGTTTATAATACTACTTACGAGATATTAGTTGGAATATGTCAAATGGTAGCACCTTTTGCACCTTATATATCAGAAGAAATGTATAAAAACTTAACAGGAGAATTATCAGTTCATTTAAGTGACTATCCAACTGTTAATGAAAGTTTAATAGACAATGAAGTTGAAGAAAAAATGGATTTAGTAAGAGACTTAGTAGGACTTGGAAGAGCGTCAAGAGAATCAGTAAAAATAAAAGTTCGTCAGCCACTTCAAAAGGTTATAGTAGATGGAAAATATGAACAATTAATAAGCGATCTTGTAGATCTGATAAAAGAAGAGTTAAATGTAAAAGAAGTTGTATTTGCTAAAGATTTAGGGGTATTTATGAACTTTAGTTTAAAACCTAACTTTAAAGTTGCAGGACCTATTTTAGGACCTAAGATTAAATTATTTGCAAATGCATTATCTTCTTTAGATGCATCACAAATAGCACCTAAACTTGAAAAAGGAGAAAGTATAACATTAAATCTTGATAATGAGGAGTTTACTATAAACAAAGACCTTGTTATGATAACTATTTCTTCTAAAGAAGGATTTAATGTAGCTATGGAAAATAATCTATTTGTAATACTAGATACTACATTAACGAAAGAACTTATAAACGAAGGATTTGCAAGAGAATTTATTTCAAAGGTACAACAAATGAGAAAAAATAATGATTATGAAATGCTAGATAAAATAAAAATATTCTTCAGTGCTGACGATAGCGTATCTGAAGCTGTTGATATTCATAAAGAATATATTATGCAAGAAACACTAGCAGTAAGCATAGAAAAAGTTTTAGATGAGTCTTTAGAAAAACATAATTTAAATGACCATCAAACAGGAATAAAAATAGAAAAAATAAGCTAAAAAATGCTCCATTTTATGGAGCATTTTAAATAAAGGAGGCAGAAAAATGGATATTATAGGAATAATAGGAGCTATGGACGAAGAAGTAGATATTTTAAAAGAGCATATGGATATTGAACAAGTAATAAAAAAAGCATGTCTTGAATTTAATGTGGGAACAATAGAGGGTAAAAAAGTTGTACTTGTAAGATGTGGTATAGGAAAAGTAAATGCATCTTTGTGTACTCAGATATTAATAAGTGAATTTTCAGTAAGTAAAGTCATAAATACAGGCGTTGCAGGTGCGCTTCATGATGAGCTAGATGTTCTTGATATAGTAATATCTACAGATACTATGTATCACGATTTTGATGTAACAGTATTTGATTATGAAATTGGACAAATACCTAGAATGGAGACTTCAATTTTTGAAGCAGATAAAAACTTAGTTGAAATTGCATACAATTCTAGTATAGAAAGTGTTAAGAATCATAAAATCCTAAAAGGAAGAATAGTATCAGGAGATATATTTGTAAGCAGTAAAGATTTAAAAGAAAAATTAGTTTCAAAGCTTAATGCGTACGCAACTGAAATGGAAGGAGCTTCTATTGGTCATACGTGTTATGTAAATAATGTTCCTTTTGTTATAATAAGAGCTATGTCTGATAAAGCAGATGGAAGTGCACATGTAAACTATAATGAATTTGTAAATAAAGCAGCAAATAACTCAAAAGATATAGTACTTAATATGTTAAGAAACATAAAATAAAAGCTAGTTTGATATCAAACTAGCTTCTTATCTTCTATTGTTTCTTTTATTAAGGTCAGCTTGACGCTCGTTAGACTGTTTTAACCACTCTTTAAGCTTATCTTCAAGAGAAACATTATTTGTATTTTGAACTTGTTCTTCTTTTTTAGCTTGTTGTTTACGATTTGGACGCTGTGTAGCTTCTCGAATAGAAAGAGATATTTTTCCACTTTGCTCATCTATTGATAATATCTTAACTTGAACTTCTTGACCAACAGTAAGATGATTATTTATATCCTTTACAAAATCATGAGAAACCTGCGAAATATGAACAAGCCCTTTAGTATTTTCATCAAGTGCAACAAACGCACCAAAAGGTTTAATGTCTACAACTTTACCTGTTACAACACTATTAATTTCAAACTTATTTGACATAAAAACACTCCTATAATATTATTAAAAAATATATACCCTATAATAAAGGTTATAATATTTTTAAAATAACGTCAAGATACATTTAGTAAATAACAAAGTCTCCCTTTAAAAGTATAAAGGAAGACTTTGTTATTTTATTCTATATGATATTTATAAGGGTATACATCTTCAACAGATTTACCTAGTTTGTTAGAAAATTCATCTGCATCTATCTCTTTTATTATCTTACCATCTTTATAAACTTTAACATTCCAAACTATACCATTACCTTTCATTAAAAATTCAGCTGGATAAACAGTTCCATCATCAAACTCTATTCTACCTTTTTTCCACTCCATAAAAACACTCTCCTTTTTTATATTTTCACTTATATTTTTTCACAAAACTACGTAACGTATTATAAAAAATAAAATAATTAATTTTGAAAAAGATTGGATGCTAATGTATAATTAAATAAGATTTATTAAGGAGGAATGATATGAGCGAAAAAAAGATTATATTTAGTGGAGCACAACCATCTGGAAAACTTACTCTTGGAAATTATATAGGAGCATTAAAAAACTGGATTAAGCTACAAGAAGAATATGATTGTTATTATTGTATAGTAGATTTACATGCAATAACTGTACCACAAGATCCAAAAGCTTTAAGAAGAAATTCTCTTGAGCTATTAGCTCAATATATAGCAAGTGGTCTTGATCCAGAAAAAAATACAATATTTATACAGTCACATGTTAGTGCTCACACTGAGCTTGCATGGATACTAAATAGTATGTGTTATATGGGTGAGCTTAATAGAATGACTCAATTTAAAGAAAAATCTTCAAAAAATGAAGCAAATCTAAATGCTGGATTATTTACATATCCAATCCTTATGGCAGCAGATATATTACTTTACCAAACAGATCTTGTTCCTGTTGGAGAAGATCAAAAGCAGCATTTAGAACTTGCAAGGGATTTAGCACAAAGATTTAATAACAGATATAGCGAAACATTTAAAGTCCCACAAGCATATATAGGCAAAGTAGGAGCAAGAATAATGAGTTTACAAGATCCTACAAAGAAAATGTCTAAATCGGATGAAAATGTGAATGCATACATATCTATTACAGAAGATAGCGATAGCATATCAAGAAAAATAAAAAGAGCTGTTACAGATTCTTTAAACAGAGTAAAGTATTGTGAAGAACAACCTGGAATAAAAAATTTAATAAGCATATATTCTAATCTTTCTGGAAAGTCTATACAAGAAATTGAAAGTCTATACGAAGGAAAAGGATATAGTGAATTTAAAAGTGATCTAGCAGAAGTTGTAGTAGAATCATTAAGACCTGTTAGAGAAAAATATGAACAGCTATTAAAAAATAAAGATTATTTAGAATCCATATATTCTCAAGGCGCTATAAAAGCGGAAAAAGCAGCAAGAAAAACTTTAAGAAAAGTTTATAGAAAAGTTGGATTTGTTGAAAAAAAATATATATAAATGAGCTCTATAAAATAGGGCTCATTTTTGTATTTAAAATTAAATTTTACAAATAATATTTTATATATCAAAAAATTAGGGGGACTTTAAATTGAAAGAGGATAGATTAGAAAGACTTGAAAAGAAGATAGAAGAGCTGTCAATTATAATTGATAAAAGTAGAATAAGAGAATATGCAGATTTAGTTAGCAATCCTAAAAGATTAATTATAATAAATTTAATTGCAGGATTAGCAAGAGGATTAGGAACTGCTGTTGGACTTACGATTTTAGCAGCTATATTATTTTATATTTTAAGAAGTTGGGTTAACCTTCCTTTAATAGGAGAGTTTATAGCAAGACTTTTAGACATAGTAGAAAATTATAGGTAGGAGGCAATTATGAAAAATATAGATAAGTATAAGGATATTTTAATGAATGAAAAAGAGAGAATAATAAAACTAATACAACAGATGGATGATAATTCCGTTTATGATGATCAAAAAGATAGAGCAAATGAAAGGGAATGCAGTGGAGAACTTTCTTCATACGATAATCATCCAGCAGATTTTGGCAGTGAAGTTTTCATGACTGAGATGAATATGAATCTAAGAGATAACGAAAAATTTAGGCTATATGAGATTGAAAGAGCTATAGAAAGAATATACAATGGAAACTATGGAATTTGCAGTAATTGCTCAAAGCATATAGAAGATGAAAGATTGGATGTGATTCCAGAGACTTCTCTTTGCTCTGAGTGTGCTAGTGAATATGCTAAACTCAAAAACTATGATTATAGGCCTGTAGAGGAGCAACTTTTAGATAAAAGAGATTTATTTTACAGTGATATACTCGAAGATTTAGCTGATATTAACAGGAATGAGGAAAATGATGCTGTAGAAGATGATTTTTAAAACTATCCAATTGGGTAGTTTTATTTTTTATAATACATAGGAAATTATTTACTTTAATAAATTGTGAGAAAGTTATAATTTTTGTAATGTGTTAGAGCAAAGTCTTTTTTATTAATCTTTCAAAGAAGACTTTGTTCTGATATAATCTAATTTATCATCATAGGTTGGGGGTGAATGTTTTGGGACTAATTTATATATTTTTATTAGTAATATTAGATCAGTTGACAAAAAAATGGGCTATAGACTATTTGTCTAATATAGGATCAATTCCTGTAATAGAAAATATTTTTTATCTTACATATGTAGAAAATAAAGGTGCAGCATTTGGAATATTTCATGGAAAGGTAAATTTTTTAATAATTGTAACAGGTATTATAACAGGATATATAATTTACTATATGTATAGCAATAAAAATTTAACAAATCTAACAAAACTAGCACTGTCTTTAATTGTATCAGGAGCATTAGGAAACTTGATAGATAGAATAAGACTTGGATTTGTAGTTGATTTTTTTGATTTTAGAATATGGCCTGTATTTAATGTAGCTGATATATGCGTTGTTATAGGAAGTATACTTATTTCATACATAATTTTAACTAATAAAGAGTAGGTGGTTTGATTGGATATAAGGGAGTTTATAGTATCAGAAGAAGAAGAAGGGCTAAGACTTGATGTATTTTTATCAAATGAACTTGGAGAAATGTCTAGGTCTTATATTCAGAAGCTAATAAAAGATAAAATGGTAAATGTAAATGATAAATATGAAAAGCCTAGTTATTTAGTAAAAGAGGATGATAGTATACAGGTATCAATTCCTGAGCCTAAGGTTTTAAAAGTAGAGCCAGAAGATATACCTATAGAAATAGTTTATGAAGATGATGATGTTATTGTAATTAACAAACCTCAGGGTATGGTTGTTCATCCTGCTCCTGGAAATTATTCAGGAACTCTTGTAAATGCTCTTTTATATATTTGTAAAGGCAAATTATCATCAATAAATGGAGTAATAAGACCAGGAATAGTTCATAGGATAGATAAAGATACATCTGGACTTTTAATGGTTGCAAAAAATAATACATCTCATAACTTTTTAGCACAGCAACTTAAAGATCACACAATAACTAGAAAATATGAGATGATATGTCATGGAGTATTAAAAGATGATAAGATAACTGTAGATGCCCCTATAGGAAGACATCCAGTAGATAGATTAAAAATGGCAGTAGTAAGTAATGGGAAAAATGCTGTAACTCATTTTAGTGTAATCAAAAGATTCGAAAAATATACTCATGTACAAGCTAGTCTAGAAACTGGTAGAACTCATCAGATAAGAGTTCATAGCTCATATATAAAACATCCTTTACTAGGAGATCCTGTATATGGCCCTAGAAATTGTAAATTTAATCTTAAAGGGCAAGTTCTACATGCTAAAACTCTTGGCTTTATTCATCCGACAACAAAAGAGTATATGGAGTTTACATCAGATTTGCCAGATTATTTTAAAAAACTATTAAAAGTTCTTGATTAAAACAACAAAGTATGTTAATCTATAAATAATAGAAATCAGGCCTTTAAGAATAGTCCAGAGAGACTAGCAAGGGGAATATAACAGGTTTAGATTATAAACTTCTTGCTATGTCGCAAGAAGTTTTTTGTATATACAGATAAAATAAATTTGGAGGTATGAAATGAAAGAAAAGGCTCGAATAATGGATGAAAAGGCTATGATAAGAGCTGTTACAAGAATAAGCCACGAAATTATAGAAAAAAATAAAGGGATAGATAATGTAGTGTTAATAGGAATAAAGACAAGAGGAGTTCCTATTGCTAATGAAATAGGAAGAAGAATAAATGCAATAGAGGGCAAACAAATACAGGTAGGAGAAATAGATATTACTTTGTATAGGGATGATTTAAGTAAATGTGAATTAGATCCAGTAATAAATGGATCAAAAGTCGAGTTTGATATAAATAATAAAATTGTAGTATTAGTTGATGATGTTTTATATACAGGAAGAACTGTAAGAGCAGCTATGGATGCTTTAGTAGATATAGGAAGACCTAAAGCTATACAACTTGCAGTACTAATAGATAGAGGGCATAGAGAATTACCTATAAGAGCAGATTATGTAGGTAAAAATGTACCAACATCTAAAGATGAAATAGTAAGTGTTAATGTTTATGAAATTGATGGTCAAAATTATGTTTCAATAAATGAAAAATAAATAATTTATTTTGACCTTTTAATTCAGTCCAGAGAGGCTGAAAAAGGGAGAATTTAATTTCTCCCTCCTTATAAAAAACATATAGGAGGTATTTTTATGTCTGAGAAAGTCTTATCTTTAAGCAATTCGAAAGAAAACTTATCTTATTCATTCCAAAACATCAAAAAGATATTTTTATCAGTTCAACACTTAGTAGCAATGTTTGGAGCAACAGTATTAGTACCTATTTTAACAGGATTTGATCCATCAGTTGCACTAATAAGTGCAGGAATTGGAACATTAGTATTTCACTTAGTAACAAAAGGAGTAGTACCAGTATTTTTAGGCTCAAGTTTTGCATTTATACCAGTAATATTAACTGTCAAAGAATTATATAATGGTGATTTGTCTTATGCACAAGGAGGAATTGTCGTAGCTGGAATTTTATATATAATAATGTCCTTACTAGTAAAAAAATTTGGTGTTGAAAAAATAAAAGCATATTTTCCATCACAGGTTACAGGACCTATGATTATAGTTATAGGGTTAAATCTTGTGCCAGTAGCATTTAATATGGCATCAAATAACTATATAGTAGCTTTTATAACTTTAAGTATAGCGTTAGGTATTAATTTTCTAGGTAAGGGATTTTTAAAGCAACTTTCTATACTAATAGCTGTTGTAGTAGGTTACTTGGTTTCTATGAATATGGGAATTGTAGATAATACAGTTATAAGAGAAGCAGTATGGTTTTCAGCTCCAAAGTTTTCAACTCCAAAGTTTGATATAGGAGCAATAGCTATAATTGCACCAGTTGTTTTGGCAGTATTCATGGAACACATAGGAGATATAACAACTAACGGAGCAGTAGTTGGAAAAGATTTTATGGAAAATCCAGGATTAAATAGAACTTTACTAGGTGATGGGCTTGCAACTATGATAGCTGGATTTTTAGGTGGTCCTGCTAATACAACTTATGGAGAAAATACTGGTGTTTTAGCAATAACAAAGGTGTATGACCCGTCAATTCTTAGACTAACAGCAGTTTTAGCAATAATACTTGGATGTATAAATAAAATAGGAGTATTCTTACAAACAATACCTGTTCCTGTAATGGGTGGAATAAGCTTGATGTTATTTTCTATGATTTCATTAATAGGAGTAAAAACTATAAAAAACAGCCAAATAAATCTAGATATAAAGAATATTATAATTATGGTAACTATACTATTTATAGGATTAGCATCTAATTTTGGATTATCAATAGGCATACCTATAACATCAACTGTAAAAATAACAGGACTTAGCTTAGCTGCAATAATTGGAGTTATACTAAATAAGATAATAAATAGATAAAGAGGAGATAAATCTCCTCTTTTTTAAACCTTTCAAATAAAGACTTTATTCATACATAGACTCGCGAAGCTTTTTAATTTCCTCATTTTCTAAATACTCATCAAAAGACATATATCTATCGATGATTCCGTTTGGAGTAATTTCTATTATTCTATTAGCTATAGTTTGAACAAATTGATGATCGTGAGATACAAATAAAACAGTACCAGGAAAGTCTATAAGGGCATTATTTAAAGATGTTATAGATTCAAGATCTAAGTGGTTAGTAGGCTCATCTAATATTAAAACATTAGCGCCACTAAGCATCATCTTAGAAAGCATACATCTAACTTTTTCACCACCAGATAATACGCTTGCTTTTTTTTGTGTTTCTTCTCCAGAAAATAACATCCTACCTAAAAAACCTCTTATAAACGTTTCGTCTTTTTCTTTAGAGAATTGTCTAAGCCAATCAACTAAATTTAAGTCAGTATTAAAATATTCACTATTATCTTTAGGGAAATATGCTTGAGAAGTTGTAACTCCCCATGTATATTCGCCGCTATCTTGTTTTATTTCATTCATTAATATTTTAAATAAAGTAGTTTTAGCAAGCTCATTTGGTCCTACAAATGCTATTTTATCTCCCTTATTAACAGTAAAAGTTATGTCATTTAACACTTTTTCTCCATCTATACATTTAGTTATATTGTTAACTTCAAGAAGAATATTTCCAGCTTCTCTTTCAGGTTTAAAGTGTACAAAAGGATATTTTCTAGTTGAAGGTTTAATGTCATCAAGAGTTATTTTTTCCAACATTTTCTTACGAGAAGTCGCTTGTTTTGCTTTAGAAGCATTAGAACTAAATCTTGCTATGAAATTTTGAAGTTCTTTAATTTTTTCTTCTTTCTTTTTATTAGCTTCTTTAGTAAGTTTTAATGCAAGTTGGCTAGATTCATACCAAAAATCGTAGTTTCCAACGTATATTTGTATTTTTCCAAAATCAATGTCTGCAATATGAGTACATACCTGATTTAAAAAGTGTCTATCGTGAGATACAACAATAACTGTATTTTCATAATTAGCAAGGAAGTTTTCAAGCCATTTTATAGATTCAAGATCAAGGTGGTTAGTAGGCTCATCTAGTAGCAAAATATCTGGATTTCCAAATAAAGCTTGAGCTAATAAAACTCTAACCTTTAGATTTGCATCTATATCTTTCATTTTTTTGTCATGAAGATTTTTAGGAATTCCAAGTCCTATTAAAAGGGCAGCAGCATCAGATTCAGCATCCCATCCATTAAGTTCAGCAAATTCTGCTTCTAATTCTGCTGCTTTTATTCCATCTTCCTCAGAAAAGTCAGATTTTGAATATAAAAGATCTTTTTCTTCCATTATTTCATAAAGTCTTTTATGTCCCATAATAACTGTTTTTAATACCTCAAACTCATCAAACTCAAAGTGGTTTTGCTTAAGAACTGCAAGTCGTTTGCCTGGTTCAATAATTACTTCTCCAGTGCTTGGTTCAATTTCTCCAGATAATATCTTTAAAAATGTAGATTTTCCTGCACCATTAGCTCCGATAAGGCCGTAACAATTTCCAGGAGTAAATTTTATATTAACATCTTCAAACAGAGCTCTTTTTCCAAATCTTAACGATAGGTTTTGTGTACTTATCATATGATGTCCTCCAAATTTTTAAATATTTTCAAATACATATTATAACACAGTATTAAAAAAATCTAAAACAAAAATATACATAACACGACAAAAGATGAGAAAGACTAGTTTTTCTCATCTTTTTTTTCTGAATGATTTTTTATACTTACAAAAGCTTCTTCAGAAGGTGTTACATATAGTGTATTGTTGTTTTCGTATATAACCATTCCAGGTTTTGCTCCATTAGGTTTTTTAACATTTTTTCTATAAGTAAAATCAACTGCTACATTAGAAGACATTCTTGCCTTACTAAAATAAGAAGCTAGTATTGCTGCTTGTACTAATGTAGAATGAGGAACCTGCTTGCCATTAGTTTTTATTATAACATGAGAACCAGGTATATCTTTAGTATGAAGCCAGATATCATCACTAGAAGCCAATTTAAAAGTTAAGTAATCATTTTGCTTATTATTCTTTCCTACATACATAGTAAAATTATCACAGGATATAAATTTATGAGGTGTTGATTTTAATTGTTCTTCCTTAGACTTATACTGTTTTACTTTCTTAATGTATCCATGTTTTATAAGCTCTTGTTTTATTTCATCAAGTTCTAAGATATTTTCGCAGTTTTCAATACTTAGTATTATATTTTCAAGATAGTCTATTTCATTAGCTGTTATATCTAGTTGTTGTTTTATTTCATTTTGAGCATTTTTTAATTTTGAATATTTTTTAAAGTATTTTTGAGCATTTTCAGCAGGAGATAAAGATTTATCTAGTTTTATATTTACAGTTTCTCCACTATTATCATAAAAGTTTACAACCTCTATCTCGTCCATTCCTTTTTTTATCATGTACATGTAAGTAGTTATTAATTGACCATATGTTTTGTATATATCGCTATTTTTTGAATCTTCCATTTCTTGTTTTAGCTTTTCAAGCTTGTTATATAATCTATCAAGTTTGATTGATATATTTTTTCTAAGATCATAAGATCTTTGTAAAAGTCTTTCTTTAATGTCTTTTTTTGAATAGTACTCATCAAGAATAAAGCTTATACTACTGTTTTCTATAGTTTTATATTCGCTATACATTTTAAACTTTATACACCCAAAATCAACCATCTTATTTATTTTTTCGTTCACAACCATGCAAGGATTAAATATTTTATTTTTTATATCACTAAAGATTTCATTAAATGAAATAAATAGACTTTCAATACATTTATCATCTATATCTTTAACACTAATATCAGGATCAAGATTGCTCCTAAAACAAATTTCCTTTGCAATAGTAGGACTTACTCCTGTGAAAGAAGAATATATAGCTTTAAAAATAGCAGAATTATTATGGAGTAAAGCTTTTTTAAATTTCTCTATATTTATTTCTGAAATAGGATTAAGCTTATTTTGACTTGGAGGATTTACATATGTTTTTGAAGGAAGAATTTGTCTAAATGTATTTACATTAACAGGAACCCTCTTTATAGCATCTATAATTTTATTTTCATCTTTATCAACAAGTATTATGTTACTATGCTTACCCATTATTTCAATTATAAGATCTTTTGTTTTTATATTCTTTAAATCATCTAAAGATTCTACAGTTATTTTTATTATTCTTTCAAAGTCAGGTTGATGTATACTAACTATTTTTCCATTTTGAATATGTTTTCTAAGTATCATACAAAACAAAGGAGCATTAATTGGATTTTCTTTAGAATATGAATTAGATATATAAGCTCTTGGATTAGAGCTGTTAGCACTAAGAAGTAATTTAAAATTAGATTTATCTTTTCGTATATTTAAAATCAACTCATCATTTTCAGGTTGATAAATTTTTTCTATTTTTCCTCCTATTAATTTTTTGGATAATTCATCAACTAAACAATATATAACCAATCCGTCTAGTGCCATAATTTTCATTCCTTTCAAGTAAATTGATTGTATCTAATCATAGTATACATTGTATATAATAACTATACAATTATTAAAAAAATGTAACAAACATATGATTTTAATTTATTTTTATGGACATAGTATATATAATCTAGGAATATAAGGAGGGGTATTGATGAAGTTTTGGAAATTACATGGGGCTGGAAATGATTTTATAGCTATAGATGGCAGAAAAGACTTAACAGACGATTATTCAGATGTTGCAAAAAAGGTATGCCATAGGCACTTTGGAGTAGGAGCAGATGGTCTTTTAGTTGTAAAAGAATCAAATAATAGTGACTGCAAGATGTTATATTACAATTCAGATGGGTCTAAAGCAAAAATGTGTGGAAATGGAATAAGATGTTTTGCTAAATTTGTTTATGAAAACAATATAGTAAAAAAGTCCAACTTTACAGTTGAAACTTTAGCTTCTATTCAAGAAATAACACTTAATATGTTAAATGAAAAAATAGATAGCATAAAAGTAAATATGGGACTACCTAATTTTGATCCAAAATATATTCCTGTAGATACAACTAAAGATAAATTTATAAATGAAACAATAATTATAAATAAAGAAAAATTAAACGTTTCATCTATTTTACTAGGAGTACCTCATACAGTCGTATTTGTAGAAGAAATAGATAAAAACTATATATTAAAGTATGGACCACTTATTGAAAATCACAAAATATTTCCTGAGAAAACAAATGTAAATTTTGTAAAAGTAATAGATAAAGAAAATATACAAGTATCTACTTGGGAAAGAGGATGCGGATATACCCTTGCTTGTGGAACGGGGATTACTGCATCTGTTGTTATTTCAAATTATTTGAACAAAGTAGATAAAAAAGTAAATGTAATTTCAGAAGGTGGAAAACTTTTAATAGAAATATCAGAAGATAGAGTATACATGCAAGGTCCAGCAGTTAAAATATGCGAAGGTATACTGGAGGGAATTTAAAATGGCTATAAGTATGACAGGATTTGGAAGAGGAGATTATAAAGACGATAAATTTCATTTTATAGTAGAAACTAAAACAATAAATCATAAATATACAGATATAAACATAAAACTTCCAAGAAGAATATCTTTCCTAGAGGAAAAGATAAGATCACTAGTAAAAGAGTATATAAAAAGAGGTAGAGTTGATTTATTTGTAAAAATGGAATTCATTAAAGAATCTGATATAACTTTAACTTTGGATATAAACTTGGCCAAAGAATATCATAAATTGTTACAGACAATAAAAAATGAATTAAATGTAAATGACGATATATCTGTTTTATCTATAGCTAAGTTTCCAGATGTTATAAAGGTACAAGAAAGTGAAGACGATGAAGATGAAATTTGGAAATCTTTAAGCATTGCAATTAAAGACTCTCTAGAGAAATTAAAGGATATGAGGCTTTTAGAAGGAGAAAGATTATCTAAAGATATACAAGAAAGATGTAACCTTTTAAAAAATTATATTGATGAAATAGAAAAATGTTCATATAATTTAGTTATTGAGTATAAGGAAAAATTAAGAAATAGAATAAAAGAGCTATTAGATGATACTATTAACATAGATGAGGAAAGAATTTCTCAAGAAGTAGCTATATTTGCTGATAAAAGCAATATAACAGAAGAAATAGTTAGGTTTAAAAGTCATGTAGATCAGATTACAAAGACTATAAACAAAAATGATGCTATAGGAAGAAAGATAGATTTTTTAATACAGGAAATAAACAGAGAGACAAATACTATAGCTTCTAAATCTTCAAGCCTTAGAATATCAGAGTTAGTAGTAGAGATTAAAAGTGAATTAGAAAAGATAAGAGAACAAATTCAAAATATAGAATAATTAACTTAGGAAGGGAGATAAAGATGAAAAAAGAAGGCCTTTTAATAGTTGTATCAGGTCCTTCAGGAGCTGGCAAAGGAACTATCTGCAAGGAATTATTAAATGATGCCCATAATATAAAACTTTCGGTTTCAGCTACAACAAGGAAGGCAAGAGAGGGAGAAGTTGACGGTGTAAACTACTTTTTTATATCAAAAGAAAAATTTGAAGATATGATAGAAAAAGAAGAGTTCTTAGAATATGCAAATGTTTACGGAAATTTTTATGGCACTCCTAAAAAAGCTGTTTTAGATACCCTTTCGCAGGGAAAAGATGTTTTGCTTGAAATAGATATACAAGGGGCTATGAAAGTAAAGGAGAAATATCCTAAGGGGGTGTTTATTTTTATACTTCCGCCTTCTTTAAAAGAATTAAAAGAGAGAATAGTAAAAAGAGGAACAGAAACAGAAGAAGATATAATAAAAAGATTTAGCAGTGCTTTATCTGAAATAGAAAAAATAGATAACTACGACTATTTTATAATAAATGAAGACTTACAAAGGGCAGTTTATGAGCTAAGGAGCATAATAACATCTGAAAAAAATAGAGTATCAAGATATAAAGAACAAATAATAAAAAAATTTAAGGAGGAATTGTAAAATGCTTTACCCGTCAATAAATGATCTTTTAAAAAAGGTAGATAACAGATATACTTTAGTTATAGCTGCTGCTAAAAGGGCAAGACAATTAATAGATGGAGATCCTAAACTTGTAAAGGTAAAAGAAAATAAACCAGTAAGTATAGCAATACATGAAATAAACGAAGGTAAATTGACTTATAGACCTATGACTCAAGAAGAAATAAAAAATATAGGAAAAGAAAATAAAGATGAAAACAAAGAGGAAGTATAACAGTTAACAAAACATTATATAAGTTTGTATGATATTCTTGAATTTATGAAACGTTTGTATTGTGATAAATTCAAGAGGTGAAGGCAAAACTTATCAAACATTAAGAAAAGTTATTAAGGAGTCAGTAGAAGATGATAAAGACTTATAAAGTTAAGCTTCTACCTAATAATAAACAAAGAACAAAATTATTTGAATGTGCTTCAGTTGCAAGATGGGCATATAACTTTGCGTTAGCAACACAGCAAGAAAGCTATAAAACCTGTATTGCATATAAAAACTTCTTTGAAGGTAGGGCAAGCTTTCCTAGGTTTAAGTCAAAAAAGAAAAGTAAGCCAAGTTTTTATCAAGATACAATAAGTACAGGACAAAAGTACAAAAACATAAATAAAACAAGTAAAGTTAAAAAACTTGAGAAAAGACAAAAAAGACTACAAAAAAGGCTATCGAAAAAATATGAATTAAACAAAATTCAAATGAATGGAGGGGAATACCGTTACAGAAAAACTAACAATATAAAAAAGTTAGAATTCCTTGTTTTAAAAATGAGAAGAAGGCTTAAAAACATAAGGCATAATTATATTAATCAAATAACTACATCTTTGGTGAAAGCCAAGCCAGAGTATGTAGTTATAGAAAACTTAAATACTTGTGGGATGCTAAAAAATAAAAGATTATCAAAATCGATACAAGAGCAGCTATTTTACGAATTTAAAAGACAAATGGAATATAAATGTGCCTTAAATGATATTAAATTTATACTTGCAGATACATTCTATCCTTCATCTAAAACTTGTAGCATATGTGGTGCTTTAAAAAACAAACTTTCTTTATCAGAAAGAACATTTATATGCAATGAATGTGGCTATGAAATAGATAGAGACTTAAATGCAAGTATAAATCTAAAAAATTATGGTAAATCAATAGCATAGCACCTAAAGCTATTATTGATATGTACCGATTCGTTAGTCGGGAATTTAAGCCTTCGGAGTGTTAAATAAACAGGAGTAGATTTTTCGAAACTGGACACGATGAACAAGGAAGGAAACGTAAACTTTTGTAAGGTTTGATAAAAACCTTATAGAGTTTTATAAGCTTTCTGTAACGGAATAGTTATGCTGAAGGGAAAAAATATAGTTATAGGTATTACAGGTGGAATTGCTGTATATAAATCTTGTGATATAGTTAGCAGACTAAAAAAGTTAAATGCTAACGTTTATGTTATAATGACTAGATCTGCTACAGAATTTGTAACACCTCTTACTTTTCAAAGTCTAAGTCAAAATTATGTAGTTGTTGATATGTTTAAAGAGCCTAAAACTTGGGATATAGAACATATTTCTTTAGCTCAAAAGGCAGATCTTTTTCTTATAGCTCCTGCAACAGCAAACATTATAGGAAAAATTGCTAATGGAATAGCTGATGATATGTTATCAACTACTGTAATGGCAACTAAAGCGCCTGTACTTATAGCACCTGCAATGAACACAAATATGTACGAAAACAAAATAGTTCAGTCAAACATAAAAAAACTTAAAGAATTAGGGTATGATTTCATAGACCCAGAAGAAGGAAGACTTGCTTGTGGTGATGTAGGAAAGGGAAAATTAGCTTCACCAGAAGTTATAGTAGACAAAATAGTAAAAGAGCTTACATTGAGTAAGGATCTTAAAGGCACAAAAATACTTATAACAGCAGGACCTACAAGAGAAACAATAGATCCAGTAAGATATATAACAAATAGATCAACAGGAAAAATGGGTTATGCAATAGCTACTCAAGCAGTAAAAAGAGGTGCTCTTGTTACATTAATATCAGGGCCAACAAATATAGATAAGCCTTTAGGACTTTCTAAATTTATAAAAGTAGAGTCGGCAAATCAAATGTATAATGCTGTTATGGAAAATATAAAAGATCAACATGTTATAATAAAATCAGCAGCAGTTGCAGACTACAAACCTAAAAAAGTATCTGATAGAAAAATCAAAAAAACAGATGACAATTTATTTATAGAGCTTGAGAGAAATAACGATATATTAAAAGAAATAGGCCAGATAAAACAAGATAAAATACTTGTAGGGTTTGCTGCAGAAACACATGATTTGATAGAAAATGCTAAACAAAAGATAAAAAAGAAAAATTTAGACTTTATAGTAGCTAATGATTTGCTTCAAGAAGGTGCAGGTTTTGGAGTAGATACCAATATAGTCAAAATCATAGATAAAAATGGAGATATACACCCTTTTCCTAAAATGAGCAAAGAAGATATTGCAAATGTAATATTAGATAAAATAAAACTATTATTAGAAAATAAGCATCTTTAAAGATGCTTATTTTGTTTAAAGTAGGTGTTTTTATGAAAAAATATGCTCAAGTAATAGTAGACAACAATTCTATATATACAGATAACTTTTTTACCTATGAAATACCCGACGATATTTTAGATCAAATTAAAATTGGACATAGAGTGTTAGTTCCTTTTGGAAAATCAAATAAACCAATACAAGGTTTTATATTTGATATATTAGATGAAAATGAAGAGCATAAAAATACAAAAAAAATAATAGATATTTTAGATGAAGAGCCACTACTAAGAGATGTAGACATAAAGATTATTAAATGGATGAAAGATGAGTATTTATGTAAATTCATAGAAGCTATAGATTGTATTTATCCTAAGGGTTATAGAGTTAATACTTATAAAGTTATACATCTAGTAAATAATAATTTTACTTATGAAAACTTAAGATTTGAAGAAAAAAAAATAATAGATGAAATTTTAAAGCATAAAGGTAAAATATCACTCGATAAATTGAAAAAAAATATAAAATCTAATATAGACTCCTATATTAAAAAACTGAGAGAAAAAAGAATTATTCAAATAACTTGGGAGTCTAAGAGCATAAAAAATGAAAAATATGTATACAGTTTAAGATTAAATATTCAAAACAGTGAAGTTGAAAATACAATACAATCTTTAAATAAAAAAAGATCATTTAAACAGGCTCAAATAATAAGTTTTTTAGCCAATAAGGAAAAAGTATTACTTGATGATTTGATTAAAGAGCTGAAAGTAACAAAATCATCTATAAAATCACTACAAGAAAAAGATTTAATAAAAATAGAAAAGATAGATTATTTTAGGAAAATAGAAACAACCTATAAAATAGATGAAAAAGAAATAAATTTAAATCAAGAGCAAATAAAGGCAGTAAATATTTTAAAATCAAATATACAAAATGAATCTAAAAAGCCTTTTTTACTTCATGGAGTTACAGGAAGTGGAAAAACTGAGGTTTATATAAAAATAATACAAGAGATGTTAAGTTTAGGAAAAGACAGTATAGTTTTAGTTCCTGAAATATCGCTAACTCCACAAACAATAGCAAGATTTAAAAATAGATTCAACGATACAATAGCACTACTTCATAGTAGGTTATCAGATGGCCAAAGACAGGATGAGTATAAAAGAATAAAGCAAGGTAAGGCTAAAATTGTAATCGGAGCAAGATCTGCAATATTTGCTCCATGTAAAGATTTAGGAATAGTGATAATAGATGAATTTCATGAAAGCTCATATAAATCAGAAACAAGCCCTAAGTACAATACGATAGAAGTGGCAAAAAAATTATGTGAAGAAACAGGATCTATCCTTTTGTTAGGATCAGCAACACCTTCTATAGATGAATACTACAAATGTGAAATAGGAGAGTATAACAAAATAGAGCTTAAAAACAGAGCAAATAACAAACAGATGCCACCTATAGAAGTTATAGATATGAAAGAAGAATTAAATAATGGAAATAAAAGTATATTTAGTAGAGCTCTATATGAAGCTATAGATAATAATCTAGTAAACAAAACGCAAACTATATTGTTTTTAAATAGAAGAGGATATGCTAATTTTATATCGTGCAGGAAATGTTCGTACCTTTTCAAATGCTCTAGTTGTGATATATCATTGACATATCACAAGTACAAAAACATTGCAAAGTGTCACTATTGTGGATATGAAGTTGAAGTTCCTAAAAAATGCCCAAGCTGTGATAGTTTATATTTAAAGGAATTTGGAATTGGAACAGAAAAAATAGAAGAAGAAATAAAAAAATACTTTCCAAATGCTAGAGTACTTAGGATGGATAGGGATACTACATCAAAGAAAGGATCACATGAAGATATATTAAACAAATTTAAAAACGGTCAAGCAGATATTTTGATAGGAACGCAAATGATAAGTAAAGGGTTAGATTTTCCTAATGTAACCTTAGTTGGCATATTATCAGCTGATATGATGCTTAATTTTCCTGACTTTAAAAGTTCAGAAAAAACATTTCAAATAATAAATCAAGTTGCAGGAAGAGCAGGAAGAGATCTTTTAAAAGGAAGGGTTATACTTCAAACATATGATACAGAGCACTATTCTATAAGGTATGCTAAAAATTATGACTATTTAGGGTTTTATAATGAAGAGATAAAAATAAGGAAGATATTTAACTACAAACCATTCAATAGTTTAATTAGCGTAGTCGTATTTGGGAAAAATGAAAAAAGTGTTATAAAAAATATACAGAAAATATATGATGCTGTAATATATGTTCTAAATAAAAAAGGAATTAATAATTTCCAATTTATATTAGGTCCAAATCCGTGTCCTATATCTAAGATTAACAATAATTATAGATGGCAAATACTCTTTAAGGATTTAGATATTGAAATAAAGCTTTTAAAGGGTATAATAAAATATATATGTATTGAAAAAAGGGACTTTTTGCTCGATTCAGATGTAAGTTTAAGCATAGATACAGACCCAGAGAGTATACTTTAAGTTTAGGAGGAAATAGTATGGCACTTAGAATAATTAGAAAAGATTCAGATCCAGTATTAAGAAAAAAATCAAAAGTTGTAGATAAGATCGATGAAAAAATTATAACTTTGTTAGAAGATATGAAGGAAACTATGTACCATGCAGATGGAGTAGGACTTGCAGCACCTCAAGTTGGAGTCTTAAAAAGAGTAATAGTAGTAGATGTAGGAGATGGACCTATAGAACTTATAAATCCACAGATAATAGAAACAAAAGGAATTCAAGTTGGAGATGAAGGTTGCCTTAGCGTTCCCGGGAAATATGGGACGGTTAAAAGACCTATGTATGTTAAGGTAGAAGGTTTAAATAGAAATGGAGAAATTATAATCGTAGAAGGTAAGGAACTTTTAGCTAGAGCATTATGCCATGAAATAGATCATTTAGATGGAATATTGTTTATAGACAAAGTTGAATAAACATATAGACAAAGGATGTGATGTAGTTGAGAGTTGTATTTATGGGTACTCCAGATTTTGCAGTTCCATCATTGAAAATGTTGATAGAGGAAGGATATGATATAATTTCTGTAGTTACTCAGCCTGATAAGCCAAAAGGAAGAGGAAACAAAATTACATATCCTCCTGTAAAACAAGAGGCTTTAAATCATGGAATTAAGGTGTATCAACCAAGTAAAGTCAAAGATAAGGAATTTGTTGATATACTTAAACAATTAAATCCAGACATAATAATAGTTATAGCATTTGGACAAATATTGTCTAAAGATATTCTTTCTATTCCAAAACATGGTTGTATAAATGTACACTCATCTCTTTTACCTAAGTATAGAGGAGCAGCTCCAATAAATTGGGCTATAATAAATGGAGAAGAAGTTACAGGAGTTACAACTATGTATATGGATGAGGGTTTAGATACAGGAGATATGATCCTTAAAATAGAAACAAAAATAGGAGATGAAGAAACAGCAGGAGAGCTTCACGATAGACTATCAGTTCTAGGTGCTAAGGTTTTAAGTGAAACTTTAAACCTAATAAAAAAAGGAACAGTTTTAAGACAAAAACAAGATGATTCTCAAGCTTCGTATGCTCCTATAATGGATAAAAACTTAGGAAATATAAATTGGAATAAAAGCGCACAAGATATATTTAACTTGATAAGAGGAACTAATCCTTGGCCTAGTGCATTCACTAATTATAAAGCAAGTACAATGAAAATATGGAAAGCTAAAGTTATAGATAAAGATAGTAACTTAAAACCAGGAACTATATTAGATGTTTCTAGTCAAGGTATAAGTGTTGCTTGTAAAAAAGGAACTTTACTTGTAGAAGATATACAGATGCCAGGAAAAAAAAGAATGCCAGTACACGAATATATAAAGGGTAATACTATAGAAAAAGGTGTTGTGTTAGGTGAATAATGATAGGATAAATGTGTTTTTGATATTAATGGCTGTTTTAGGAGTTAAAGTAACTTTACTTTTATTATTTATAAACTATTTATTATCAAATAAAGGTGAGCTATTAGATATATTTTTTGTTATATTCAATACATTATCAATAGCGATATTAGGTATTATCATATTTTCAGTTATAGTTTCGTATAGTATTTTATATAGAGAAAATGTAAATAAATATCTAATGAAGATAAATTTTAAATTAGTAAAAGCTATGTATCCTTTAATAATTAACATATGTAAGTTTTTAAAGATTTCAAAAAACGATGTGAGAAATACTTATATACATCTAAATAATATATATATATATTCTAATAATTATAATTTAAATCCTGAAGATATAATGATTTTGACACCTCACTGTATACAGAAAGGATCGTGCAAACACAAGATTACCAATAGAATTCAAAATTGCATAAGATGTAAAGGTTGTGATGTATCAGATTTATTAGACATAAAAGAAAAATATAAAGTAAAAGTATTTGTTGCAACAGGTGGAACACTAGCTAGAAAAATAATAAAAGAAAACAGGCCTAAGGCTATAATAGCTGTTGCCTGTGAAAGAGATTTGACAAGTGGTATTCAAGATGTCGAAAAAATTCCCGTAATTGGAATTTTAAATGAAAGGCCAAATGGCCCATGTTTAGATACAAAAGTAGATATTGAAAAAATAGAAAATGCTATAAATTTTTTCTTAGGAGGTGTTTAGATGTTTCCTTATTACTATGATCCAACATATGTATTGTTAATTCCTGCAATTCTTTTTACTTTGTATGCTCAAAGTAAGGTTCAATCTACATTTTCAAAATATCTTAGAGTACATTCTTCAAAAGGTTTTACAGGAGCACAAGTTGCTAGATATATATTAGATAAAAATGGATTAAATGATGTAGATATACAGCTATCAAGAGGAAAACTTACGGACCACTATGATCCAGGAAATAAAGTAGTAAGACTTTCAAATGAAGTTTATTACGGTACATCAATAGCATCAATATCAGTTGCAGCTCACGAGGTTGGTCATGCAATACAACATGCTAGAAACTATTTTCCTTTGGTATTTAGAAATACTTTAGTTCCAATTGCAAATATAGGATCATCTATGGCGTGGATATTTATTTTACTTGGATTTATGGTAAGTCCATCTTTTATAGACATAGGAATACTTTTATTCTTAGCAGCAGTTTTATTTCAAATAGTAACACTTCCTGTAGAATTTAATGCATCAAATAGAGCTATAGACCAGCTAAAAGAAAATGGATTAATAGCATTTAACGAAGAAAGTCAAAGTAAAAAAGTTTTAGATGCTGCAGCACTAACTTATGTGGCAGCAGCAGCTGCTGCAGTATCTCAGCTACTTAGACTTATAGTTTTAAGAAACAGCAGAAGGGATTAAAAAAGTAAGTCCTAGTTCATCTAGGGCTTATTTTCGTTAAAACAAAGGAGGAAAATATATGAAAACTGCTAGAGAAATAGCTTTTAAAGCTATATATGATATAGAAAACAAACAGTTATATTCTAATATAGCTGTAAACAAGTATCTTAAAGAGAGTGATTTAAAAAATCAAGATAGAGGGTTTGCAACAGAGCTTATATATGGAGTTGTAGAGAATAAATATTTATTAGAATATATACTAGAGAAATTTTCAACGATAAAACTTAAAAAACTATCAAAAGATGTAAAAACTATATTGAAAATGGGAATATATCAAATAATATTTTTAGACGGAGTTGAAGATTTTGCAGCTGTAAACGAAAGTGTAAACCTTTGTAAAAAGTACAATAAAAAAGCATCAGGTTTTGTAAATGGGGTTTTAAGAAATGTAGTAAGGGAAAAAGAAAACATAAAATATCCTTTAAGAAGTGATATAGTAAAGCATTTTTCAGTTAAATATTCTTATGAACCTTGGATAATAAAAAGATGGTTAGAAAGATTTTCTAAAGAGTTTGTAGAAGATCTACTAGTAGCTAATAGTGAAAAACCACCTTTATATATAAGGGTTAACACATTAAAAATAAGCACACAAGAGCTTTTAAATAAATTGAAAAATCAAGGTATAGATTGTCAAAAGATAGGGCTAATAGATGAGTGTATAAAAGTTAATAATATGAAAAATATAGAAAAAAATGATTTATTTAAAAAAGGATATTTTCAAGTTCAAGATTTAAGTTCTATGTTAGTTGGACATATATTAAATCCAAACAAAAATTCTCTTGTGTTAGACTGTTGTAGTGCTCCTGGAGGAAAAACCACCCATATAGCTACAAAAATGGAAAACTCTGGACTTGTAGTAGCTAGAGATATATTTGATCACAAATTAAATTTGATAAGACAGTCAGTTAAAAGGTTAGGGCTTTCAAATGTAAAGGTAGAAAAATTTGATGCAACACAATTTGACAGTGAAAGTGTAGAAAAATTTGATTATGTATTAGTAGATGCACCGTGTTCAGGATTTGGAATAATAAGAAGAAAGCCAGAAATAAAGTATAAAGATGAAGAAGAAGTAAACAAACTTCCAGAGCTTCAGCAAAAAATTTTAAATAATAATTCGAAATATGTAAAAAAAGGTGGACTATTAATTTATAGTACATGTACAATAGAAGATAAAGAAAATATACAAGTAATTGATAATTTTTTGAAAGAAAACGAAAATTTTGAACTTGAACCTATAGAGAATATAAATATAGATTTAGAAAACCAACACAAAGGATATATAAGCTTGTATCCAAATATACACGGGGTAGATGGATTTTTTATAGCTAAAATGAGAAGGGTAAGGTAATAGGTATGGAAAGAATAGATCTAAAATCTCTTACAGAAGATCAGACAAAAGAATTTATAAAATCTATAGGTGAAAAGCCTTTTAGAGGAGCTCAAATTTTTAAGTGGATATATAAAGGTGCACAGAATTTAGAACAAATGACAGATTTATCTAAAGAATTAAGAGGTAAATTAGATGATTTCACGACTATAGCAAATTTATCTATATACAAAAAATTTTCATCAAAAATAGATGGGACAATTAAATATCTATTTTCTTTAGAAGATAAAAATATTATAGAAAGTGTAATGATGAAGTACAAACATGGGGTGTCTGTTTGTATTTCAACACAAGTTGGATGTAGGATGGGTTGTAAGTTTTGTGCATCTACAATAGATGGACTTAAAAGAAATTTAAAATCATCAGAAATGATAGATCAAATATTGAAAATACAAAGCGATATAAATCAAAGAGTATCAAATGTTGTGCTTATGGGAAGTGGAGAACCTTTAGATAATTTCGAGCAAGTAAAGCAGTTTTTAGCTATAGTCAATGAAAAAAATGGCTTAAATATAGGATATAGACATATAACTGTTTCAACTTGTGGATTGGTTGACAAAATGTATAAATTATCAGATTTAAAGTTGCCTATAAATCTAGCAATATCTCTTCATGCAGCTACGGATGAGAAAAGAAAAGAAATTATGCCAATAGCCAATGCTTATTCTATAGAAGATATACTAAAGGCATGTAGATATCATATAGAAAAAACAAATAGGAGAATTACATTTGAGTATTCATTAATAAAGGGTTTTAATGATAGCAAAGAAGATGCTAAATTACTAGCACAAAAATTAAAGGGGCTTTTATGTCATGTAAATTTGATACCTGTAAATAAAATAGATGAAAGAGACTATAAAAAGCCAGATATTAATGATATAGAAACATTTAAGAAAATATTAAAGAAAAATAATATAGAAGCTACAGTAAGACGATCAATGGGTTCAGATATACAAGGGGCATGTGGTCAGCTAAGAAGAAGAAACTTATAAAATTTATTTTGGAGGTAATTTTATGAAACATTATGCCTTATCGGATATAGGCAAAGTTAGAAAGTTAAACGAGGATTACTTTGGGTTTGATAAAATAAAAATAAAAGATAAACATATACATGTATATACTGTAGCAGATGGAATGGGGGGACATAATAAAGGAGAAGTAGCCAGTAAACTAGCTGTAGAAACTTTATTAGATTACATTAGAAAAAATATAGCTTATATTGATAATTTAGATAATAAAAGTATTACTAATTTGCTGAAAAAATCTTATGAATTTGTAAACAAGTTAATATATAATCTATCTATCGAAGATGAAAAGTTTTCAGGAATGGGAACAACATTAACAACATGTGTAATATATGAAAAAACCATGTATACAGCAAATGTGGGAGATAGTAGATGCTACTTATATAACGATAATAAATTAACCCAAATAACAAAAGATCACTCCCTAGTTCAAGAACTTATAGAAAAAAGGCTAATAGATGAAGAAAAGGCACGTACACATCCTCAAAGACATATAATTACAAGAGCAATAGGTACAGATAAGTTTGTAGAATTAGATATATATATAAATCATGTAAAAGAAAATAGCAAAATACTTTTAACAACAGATGGGCTTACAAATTATGTTTCAGATAAACAAATAGTAAGCAATATAAGCGATGATATAGAAAAGTGTTGTTTTAAGTTAGTTGAATTAGCAAATCAAAATGGTGGACGCGACAATATAACTATAATTTGTATATCAATATAATTAGAGAGTGGTGATATAGTGGAATATAAATTACTTGGAAATAGATATGAGATAATAGAAAAGATAGCTGACGGAGGAATGGCTTTTGTATATAAGGCTAAGTGTACTCTTTTGAATAGAATTGTAGCTATAAAAGTGCTAAGACATGAATTTGTTAATGATGAAGAATTTTTACAAAAATTTAAAAATGAAGCTCAAGCAGCTGCAAGTCTTACTCATCCAAATATAGTAAATATATACGATGTAGGACAACAGGATAATATACACTACATAGTAATGGAATATGTTGAAGGCTTAAATTTAAAAGAACTTATAAAAAAGCAAGGAAAATTAGACTATAAAACGGCACTTGATATAACAAAGCAAATAGCAGTAGCACTGTCTCAAGCTCATAAAAGACATATTATTCACAGAGATATAAAACCTCATAATATCTTAATATCAAATGAAGGAATTGTTAAGGTTGCAGACTTTGGAATAGCAAAAGCTACAACAAGTTCAACTATAACATGTACAGGTAGTGTAATAGGATCTGTTCATTATTTTTCTCCAGAGCAAGCAAGAGGAGGGTATGTAGACGAAAAGTCAGACCTTTATTCATTAGGAATAGTATTGTTTGAAATGTTAACAGGAAGAGTTCCGTTCAAAGGAGATACTCCTGTAAATATAGCTTTAAAGCATATAAATGATGAATTAGTATTTCCGGATGAAATAAAAGAAGATATACCACAATCAGTGATAAAACTAGTTGATAAACTTACTCAAAAAAGTCAAGTAAATAGATATCAAAAATCAGAAGATTTAATCAAAGATATAGAGTCTATACAAAACAATGTAGAGCCAAGTTTTGATGACGATTATACTCATTATGCTACTCAAAAGATAGATTTACCTAAAAAAAGATTAGTAAAACAAGATAAAAATTTAAAATTGCCTAAGAAAAACAAAAAGAAAATTACTATTTTAGCCATAATTTTAGGTTTAGTTTTAGCATTAACTCTAACTATAAGTGCATATTTTTTAAAAGATTTTTTCGTAGTTAAAGAGTATGAAGTTCCAGACTTAGAAAATATGCACATAGATGATGCTAAAGAATTACTAGAGAAGATGAATCTTTCGCTACAAATACGTAGAGAAGTATATGATGCTACTGTTGATGAAGATCACATAATAAGTCAAATACCTGAAAGTGGAACAAAAGTTAAGGAAGGATATATAATAAAGGTAGATATAAGCAAAGGTGGAAAAATTGTTACAGTTCCAGATTTACTAAATAAAAGACTAGATCAAGCAAATGAAATATTAAGTGAAAATAATTTAGTAGAAGGTATTGTAAGGTATGAGTATAGCAATTTGCCTGAAGGTACTGTTATAAAACAAGATCCACAACCGTTAACACAAGTAAAAGAAGGTAGTGAAATAAATTTAATTGTAAGTAAAGGAAGGCAAGTTAGAATTATACAAGTTCCAAATGTTATAGGAAAAACATTAGAACAGGCCAAAATAGATCTTAAAGGCTTAGTAATAGGCAATATAACTACTATAGAAGATACAAGTATGCCCAATAATGTAATAGTTAGTCAAAGTTTAACTAGTGGACAAAGGGTAAAAGAAGGAACAAAAATAAACCTTACAATAAATAGATATAATGAGGAACCTAAAGAAAAGATCACAACAAAAAGACTTACTATAAAACTTCCACAAGATAAAGAAACTTTCAATTTAATAGTTAATGAAATTGTAGATGGCAAATCTACAACTATATACAATGAGACAATAAATTCTTCGGAATATAACGGTACTATAAGTATACAAATACAAGGAAGCGGAAAGAAAGAATACGAAATATATGTAGATAACCAACTATATGAAAAATTACAAGTACAATTTTAAAGGAGGCGAGTATGCTTAAGGGCAGAATACTCAAAGGTATAGGTGGATTTTATTATATAGATACAGCTAAGGGATTATACGAATGTAAGGCTAGAGGGATATTTAGAAAAAAGAAATTAACTCCTTTAGTTGGAGATATAGTAGATATACAAGTAATAGATGAAGAAAATAAAAAGGCAGTTATAGAAAATATATATGAAAGAACTACAGAATTAATAAGACCACCTATAGCAAATGTAAGTAAAGCAGTAATAGTTTTTTCAGTAACAGATCCAAAGCCGAATTTTTCTTTATTAGATAGATTTATAGTTCTTTCAGAAAAGGAAGGGCTTGATATAGCAATATGTATAACTAAAGTTGACTTAGATGACAATGATGAATTTAGCAAGATAAAAGATGTATATAAAGATTTATACAAAGTTATTCCAGTTAGCAATAAACTAGGATTAGGAATAGATGAGGTAAAAAAAGAGCTAAAGGGTCATATATCTGTTTTTGCAGGTCCATCAGGTGTTGGAAAGTCAAGTTTATTAAACAGCATAGATTCAAATTTAAACTTACAAGTAGGGCAAATAAGTGAAAAAGTAAAAAGAGGAAAGCATACGACAAGACATGCACAACTTATAAAGCTAGAGGAGGAGTGTTTTGTAGCTGATACTCCTGGATTTAGTTCTTTATTGCTAAGTGAGATTGATACTGATGAACTTAAAGAATATTTTATAGAGTTTAAAGATCTAGCCTTTGAATGTAAGTTTTATAAAAACTGTTTGCATGAAAATGAACCTGGCTGTAGAGTGAAAGAGGCACTTGATGAAGGGAGAATATCTAATGAAAGATATAGTAGCTATATACAGCTTTTAAACGAAATAAAAGATACAAAAAGGAGGTATTAATGATTATGAAATTAGCACCATCTATACTTTCTGCAAACTTTGCTAAATTATTAGAAGATGTAAAAAAAGTAGAAAATGCTGGATGTGAATATCTGCACATAGATGTAATGGATGGACATTTCGTTCCAAATATAACTTTAGGACCTGCTTTGGTAAAAAGCTTAAGAGAAGATGTAAATATGGTATTTGATGTTCACTTAATGATAGAAAATCCAGATATGTATATAAAAGAATTTGCACTAGCAGGAGCTGATATTATAACTGTTCACCAAGAAGCTTGTACTCATCTTCATAGAACTATACAAAATATTAAGGCATGTGGAAAAAAAGTAGGAGTTGCATTGAATCCAGCAACACCTATAGAGACGATAAAACATGTTATTCAAGATGTAGACATGGTTTTGATAATGACTGTCAATCCTGGATTTGGTGGCCAATCATTTATTGAGGAAATGATTTGTAAAATAAAAGAGCTAAAAAGCCTAATAGATAGTAAAAAACTTAATATAGATATTCAGGTAGATGGAGGAATAAATCCAGATAACGTTAGTAAAGTTATAAAAGCAGGTGCAAATGTTGTAGTTGCAGGATCAGCTATATTTAATAGTGAAAATATACAACAAACAGTAAAAAAATTCAGAGAAAATGCTATTTCTAAGGAAGTGAGATATTGAAAGTAGCCATAATATTAAACGGACAAATAGAAAACATAGAATTTTTTGATAGTATATTAGAAAACTATAATTATATAATTTGTGCAGATGGAGGAGCTAATAAATTATATAAAATAGGAAAAAAACCAAATGTTATAATAGGAGATTTAGATTCAATACACGATCATGTAAAAAACTATTATAGAAAGAATAACGTAGATTTTAAGAAATTTCCATCAAAGAAAGATAAAACTGATACAGAAATAGCCATAGATTATGCAATATCCATAGGGGCTACACAAATAGATTTTATAGGAGCTTTAGGTGATAGAATGGATCATACACTTGCTAATATAAATTGCCTATATTATCTATTAAAAAGAAAAGTAGATGGAAAAATAGTAGATGAAAATAGCCAAATATATATAACAGATAAAGAAAAAGTTATATATGGAGAAATAGGAGATATAGTTTCGATTATACCTTGTTTTAGTGATGCTAAAGGAGTTACTTTAGAAGGATTTGAATATACTTTAGAAGATTTTAATTTAGAGTTTGGCTGTGCAAGAGGAATATCTAATGTAATGCTAAGCCCTAAATGTATAGTGAAAGTAAAACAAGGATGTTTACTTATAATAAAATACAAAAAAAGAGCCTAAAAGGCTCTTTTTTTGTATCAAAAGAGAAATAGATGAATAAATTAATTATATGAACTTCTATATCGGGGTGAGGATGATGAGAAGGTGTACAAAACATTTGTTTGGGTTGATAGCAATAGCAACAGGGGTAGCTTTAATATTAACAATAATTTTACCTAACTGGCTTTGGATGACATTGTTTGCAATAGGACTTATAATATGTGGTTTTATTTGTTTTAAGTAAAGAGGGGGGATAAATATGAAAATTATAGCAATCAAATTACCAAAATTTTTATCAAGCATAATAAAATTCTTTATGAGAAAAAAATAAAAAAGCCTACATTTTGTAGGCTTTTAACATACTATATAGCTCTTTCTACGCTTCCAGAACGTAAGCATCTAGTACACACATTCATTCTCTTTGGAGTACCATTAACTATAGCTCTAACTCTTCTTAAGTTTGGAGCCCAAGTTCTCTTATTGTGACGGTTAGAGTGGCTTATTTGGTTTCCAGTAACTATTCCTTTTGAACAAACTTCACAAACTCTTGCCATTTATAAACACCTCCTTTAAAACTGTGTTCACATAGTCTAAAAACATATTTAATACTACCATATTACTAAAGGTTTTGCAAGAGAAATGTTATATTTATATTGAATAAACTATGTATATAATATAGAATATACTTATATCTATAAAATTGGAGGGGGTAAAAAATGAGTGGAAAGATAACCAATAATTATGGTAATATTTATATTGATACTGAAGTAATAGCTAAAATAGCTAGTCAATCAGCTATAGAATGTTATGGACTTGTAGGAATGGGATATAGATCTAAAGTTGATGGTTTAGTAGAGTTATTGAAGAAAGAACAAATGAGTAAAGGTGTTCAGGTTAAAATAGATGAAGATAATGTCTATATTGAGCTATTTGTTATAATACAATATGGCACTAAGATATCAGTTGTAGCTGATAACATAATAAATAGAGTCAAGTATAGTGTAGAAAAATTCACAGGTCTTAAAGTAAATAGGGTAGATATAAATGTACAAGGAGTAAGAGTACATAATAGGTAGGAGGAAAAAAATTGAAGGTGGAATATGTAGATAGTAAACTGTTAAAAGATATGTTTATTTCTGGATACAATAATCTAGAAAAAAATAAAAAGATAGTAGATAAGTTAAATGTTTTTCCAGTTCCAGATGGAGATACAGGAACTAATATGGCCCTTACGATGTCTTCAGCTATAAATGAGTTATCTAAAATTTCAGGAGAGAGCATAACAGATATCGGAAAAGCTATATCTAAAGGGTCATTAATGGGAGCAAGAGGAAATTCAGGAGTAATACTTTCTCAAATTTTAAGAGGATTTGCAAAATCTATACAAGGGAAAGAAAAATTATCTACTATGGATCTAGCTTTAGCTTTAAAAGAGGGATCTGACACAGCATATAAAGCTGTAATAAAACCAATAGAAGGAACTATATTAACAGTTGCAAGAGAAAGTGCAGAATATGCTGTTAAGATAGCTAAAAAAGAAAAAGATGTGCAAAAATTCTTCAAAATGGTTATAAATGAGGCAAACAGTTCTCTAAATAAAACACCTGATCTTCTTAGAGCTCTTAAAGAGGCTAAAGTTGTAGATTCAGGAGGAAAAGGACTTTTAACAATATATGAAGGAGCATATAAGGCATTAATAGGAGAAAAAGTAGATCTTGAGAATATAGATAAAAATTATGATAACGACCATCAGGCTCCATCATTAAGTCAAGAAGATATAAAATACGGATACTGTACCGAGTTTATATTACAAACTGATAAAATAGACTCTGAAAAAATGAAAGAAAAAATAGAAAAATATGGAGATAGCTTAGTTGTAGTGGGAGATGAGTCAATAATAAAAATACATATACACACTAACGATCCAGGATTAGTACTTCAGGAAGCTATAAACTATGGAAGTTTAACAAACATAAAAATAGATAATATGAGAGTCCAACACGAGAATGTTCTAACAGAAAAAGCCAAAGAAGATGCTAAAGAATATGGATTTATAAGTGTTACTATGGGAAATGGATTGAGTAATATATTTAAAGATTTTGGAGTTGACCATATAATAGAAGGTGGTCAAACTATAAATCCAAGTACTCAAGACTTTTTAGAAGGAATAGAGAAAATAAACGCAAAAAATATAATTATACTTCCAAATAACAGCAATATACTAATGGCAGCAAATCAAGCAAAAGAAATTTCAGAAAAAAATGTTATAGTTATTCCTTCAAAAACAGTTCCACAAGGTTTTGCTGCGCTTTTAGCATTTAATATGGAAGCTGATCCTAAAGATAATGAAAAGGCTATGACTTATGCAATAAACAATGTAAAAACAGGTCAAGTAACATTTGCAGTTAGAAATACAATTATAAACAATATAGACATACAAGAAGGAGATATAATAGGAATAGGTGAAGGAAAGATATTAAATTCAGGAAAAGATATAAAACAAACAACTTTAGATCTAATTGAACAATTAATAGATGAAGATACGGAAATTGTAACTTTGTTCTATGGTGAAGACATAGATGAAGAAACTGCAAATGAATTACAAGATATATTACAAGAAAAATATGATGAGTTAGATATAGAGCTTTACTATGGAGGACAGCCATTATATTATTATATTATTTCTGTAGAGTAGGGAAACTTATTAAGTTTCCCTTGTTTTTCATTTGAGGTGATTTTAATGGATATTAATACTCCAATTCAATACATAAAAGGTATAGGGCCTAAAAGAGCTAAAAAATTCAATAGCCTAGGAATATACACTTTGTATGATTGTATTTATTATTTTCCAAGGCAATATGAAGATAAAAGCAGGTTTAAGAAAATAAATGAAGTTGAAAATGAAGAAAAAATATCTATAAGTGGAGTAATTATAGGTTTTGAAAGTAGAAAAGTAAAAGAAAATATAAATATTAGTAAAATAAAAGTAAAAGATAATACAGGAATTATAGATTTAGTTTTTTTTAATCAAAGTTATATATTAGGAAAATTTAATGTAAAAGATGAGATTGTAGCGTATGGAAAAATAAAAATAGAATTTGGAACAAGACAGATGATAAGTCCCCAAATAGAACTTAAAGATAAAGAAAATAGTATAGGAAATATAACCCCTATATATTCTCTTAAAAACTCTATTACAAATAATGAAGTTTCAAATTTAATAAAATTAGCTTTAGATAACATAGATCATATACAAGAATATTTACCTGAAAATGTAATAAATGAAAACAAACTATGCAGCATAGATTTTGCTATAAGAAATATTCATTTTCCCCAAAATAGAAATAGTTTGAAAATAGCTTTATACAGGCTTGTTTTCGAAGAATTTTTAATTTTACAACTTGGACTTTTTTATCTTAAAAGTGGCTCTTTGAATAAAAATGGAATAAGTATAAGAAAAAGTCCAAAGTTGTACGATATAATTAATAATTTACCGTTTTCACTTACAAAAGCTCAAATGAATGCTTTAGAAGATATACTTAACGATATGGAAAGTAAAACTGTTATGAATAGGCTTGTTCAAGGAGATGTTGGATCAGGAAAAACAGTAGTAGCTTTGCTTGCACTTGCAAACTGTGCTTTAAACGGATATCAAGGAGCAATGATGGCACCGACAGAAATACTAGCAGAGCAACATTTTAATTCATTAAATGAAATCTTATCTAAGTTTGGAATAAAGGTAGATTTATTAGTAGGAAGTTTAACTAAAAAAGAAAAAGAAGATGTCCTAAATAAAATTGAAAATGGGTATATTGACATATTGGTAGGCACTCATGCTCTTATAGAAGAGAATGTAAAATTTAAAAATTTAGCACTAGTTATAACCGATGAGCAACATAGATTTGGAGTAACTCAAAGAAATAAACTGTCTACAAAAGGAGAAAATCCTGATGTTTTAGTTATGACTGCAACTCCTATACCTAGAACACTAGCTCTTATTTTGTATGGAGACCTTGATGTTTCTATAATAGATGAATTGCCTCCTGGAAGGCAAAAAATAGATACATTTGCTGTTCCTAAAGAAAAAAGGGATATAGCTTATGGTTTCGTAAAAAAACAAGTTAAACTAGGAAGACAAGTTTATATAGTATGCCCATTAGTCGAAGAGTCAGAAGCTATACAAGCAAAAGCTGCAACAGAGCTTTTAGTTGAATTAAAGGAAAATTATTTTAGTAACCTAAGATTAGGATTGCTTCACGGCAAGATGAAACCATCTGAGAAAGATGAAGTTATGAAACAGTTCAAAAATGGAGATATAGATATACTAGTATCTACTACTGTTGTAGAAGTAGGAGTAAATGTGCCTAATGCTACACTTATGATAGTAGAGGATGCTGAAAGGTTTGGACTAGCTCAGCTTCACCAATTGAGAGGTCGAGTTGGAAGAGGAGAGCATAAATCTTATTGTATACTTATATATGGATCAAAAACAGAGATTGCATTACAGCGTATGAAAATAATGGAGCAAACTACAGATGGATTCAAAATATCAGAGCAAGATCTTAAACTAAGAGGTCCAGGAGAATTTTTTGGAACAAGACAGCATGGGATTCCTGAACTTAAGATTGCTAATATTTTTAAACACATGGACATATTAAAAAAGGCTCAAAAACAAAGTAGACTAATTATTATGGAAGACCCAAACTTGACTTTTGAAAAAAATAAAAAATTAAAACAATACATATTAAATAAATTTAAAGATAAGTTAGATAATATATCACTAAATTAAAAATTATGTTAAAATACCAAAGGAGGATATTAATGAGAATAATTTCAGGAACTTTAAGAGGTCTTAGGCTTAAAAGTCCAAAGAGTATGAATATAAGACCTACATCAGATAGAGTTAAAGAATCTGTATTCAATATTATAAATAGCAATATAGCAGATAGTTTTGTATTAGATTTATTTTCTGGTACAGGTTCATTAGGTATAGAATGTTTATCAAGAGGTGCATATTCATGTACTTTTGTTGATAATTCAAAAGAAAGTATATCTATATTAAAGGAAAATCTAAATAAGGCTAGAATGTTACAAAAAAGTGATATTATATTTTCTGATGTTATATCTGCTTTAAATAAACTTGCTGTTAAAAGGGATAGGTTTGACATAATATTTATGGATCCACCATATTTAAAAAAATTAATAATACCTGCTTTAGAAACTATAAGTAAAAGTGAAATTCTTGAAGAAGATGGAATAATAATCGTAGAACACGATTCAAAAGATGTTATACCCGATAAGGTAGGAAATTTAACAAAATATAGAGAAAAACAATACTCAAGTACGAAAATTTCATTTTTTAAATGGAGTGAATAAAATGGAAAGAATCGCTATTTACCCTGGAAGCTTCGATCCAGTAACACATGGACATTTAGATATAATAACAAGGGCTTCTAAGTTATTTGATAAGCTAATAGTTGCTGTTTTGAATAATCCTAGTAAAAAATCATTATTTACATTTGAAGAAAGATATGAGCTTTTAAAGGAAACTACTAATAATCTAAGCAATGTACATATAGATACATTCTCAGGTTTATTAATAGATTATTGTAAGGAAAATAATATATCTGCAATAATAAGAGGCTTAAGAGCAGTTTCAGATTTTGAATATGAGCTACAAATGTCACAAATGAACTACCAGCTCAATTCAGATGTAGAAACGATATTTTTAACAACTAGGACAAAATATTCATTTTTAAGTTCAAGTTTAGTAAAAGAAGTTGCTAAATTTAACGGAAATATATCAGATTTAGTTCCAGATGTAGTTTTAAAAAAACTACAAGACAAGTACAAACAAGGAGGAAGATAAAGTGGAGGTTTTAAAGTTATTAGATGAAATAGAAGATCTAATAGAAGAAAGTGTATCTGTTCCTTTTGGTGGAAAGGCTATTGTTGACAAAAAAGAAGTTCTTGAGATAATAAAGGAAATAAGATTACTAATTCCTGATGAGATAAAGCAAGCTGAATGGATAAATACAGAAAGACAAAGAATTTTAGCAGAAGCTCAGCAAGAGGCAGATGGGATTGTTCAAAACACAAAACTATATATACAAGAACAAGTTGAAAACCATGAAATAATAAAACAAGCTCAAAAAGAAGCAGAAAAAATAATAGAAGAAGCACAAAAAGTAGCTAAAGAAATAAGGATAGGAGCAAAAGAATACGCAGATGAAATGCTAAAGCAAGTTCAAGATAATATGGAAAATTTACACAATATAATAAAAGCAAATAGAGAAGAATTAAACAAAAAGGGATAAAAGTTATCCCTTTAATTTTGTTTTATAAGAATATACATATACAAACATCAACGCAACGAAAAATATTTTATTAAAACCTACAAAGGTATTAAACATAGATTGATTATATACATAATACTCATGGTTAAAAGTAGCTATATCTAGATTGTATTTAAAAAGTGGATACAAAGCATAAATATATACAAAAGATATAATTCCTTGCATGAATTTACTTAGTATATATGTATAAGTATTTATATCTGTTTTGTTCAGAAAGCTACAAGCCTGAGCAATTATAGATATTCCGCTGAAGGATACCAAAAAAGCACAGAGAGATATTTTAAAAATTAAGGATACATCGGTGATTGAAGCTATATTGTTACAACCTATAGTTATTTCAAACAAACCGCTAATAAATGCATATATTAATTCCTTTGACACATTAAACTTAGACAAAATTAAAACAAAAAAGTAAGTGATAAAATCTATAAAATTTGTTATAGTTAATATCCTAAATACTACTGAAAATACTACTATAAATCCTCCTACATTCAAAATAGTATTTATGCTATCGTTTATACACTCACCGAATATACAAAAAAAACCTTTTTTACAATTCATATTATCATAGACCAAATTCTTCACTGCGTTTTTTATATTCCAGTTGATTTTGTAAGTTTCATTGTATTTTTTTCCATATCCTCTAAAAATTATCCCTACTGTTAGAGCTGACAGGTAATGAGATATGAGGATCATATAACCTATAACAGGGTTTTTAAACATTCCAATGCCAACAGCCCCTATGACAAATAGTGGACCAGAAGTACTACAAAATGAAGATAGACGTTGTCCTTCATACTTAGATATGAGATTTTTTTCTCTAAGCTCAGAAACAATTTTTATTCCAACAGGATATCCAGAAATAATAGACATTACAAAGGCAAAGGCGCCTTTACCAGAAACTCTAAACACAAATTGAGTTATGGGTTCAAGAAATATTCCTATAAGGTCTACAACTTTTAATCTTATCAAAAGCCCAGAGCCTATTAAAAATGGTAATAAAGCAGGGACCAACGTATTAAACCATATTTTAAGCCCTAAATAAGCGGCATCCAAAGAATCTTGAGGAAAAACAACTATACAAGATAAAAGAATAAGTATTATTATTCCAGGTATAAATGATGCTACAACTTTACTTTTTCTCATACTATACTCCTCCAATAATATTAATCTCAATATAATTATATTAATGAAGGAGTAAACGTATGTGTTTATTTAACATATATAGGGGATATATAATAATCCATAGAACCTTTTAACATATATTTGTTATTAGAATAGTAAAAAATATTATAAATATCAGTTGATTTTATATCATATTTTAAGAATGTATTTAAAATAGGGTTATTAAAATCTGTTGAACTAAGTTTATTTATTATTGTGCAGTTAGAATCTTGTTTTATTTTTTTTAGAATTTGTCTTCCTTTTTCATTAAATGCTAACACTCGTATATAAGGCGTATTTTGGGTGCTTTTTATATATTCCATATCTTTTTTTTCTATTCCTAAAAGTATATTCATAATAGTTCGTTTAACTTTAGTTAGAGTATATCTTTTAGACTTTATATTTGATAGTAAATCATCAAAAGATGACGATTTAAATGCACAGGATAGTATTTTATTTTCTAATCCCTCATTAACTTCAAGATACCTTTTTATATCTAGTCCTTCTTTAATTATTGTATAAATAATAGTTTCAAAGAAATATTTATCAAACATAGGTAAAAATTTATTATGGATTTGATTTTCCATAATCTCAAATGTTTGATAAGGAACTACTCTACGAAGATCATTTATATTATCATTTTTCCTTAGAAATTCTCTTATAGCTGTTGCACTGCAAATTTCACTTTCTATATTTTTACAGTTGTAGTGTGCTTTTATTCTTTGTATTGTATAAGGTTTAATTTTGCTGTTTGAAGTTATGATGCTTTTTATATATTCTATTCCTAAAATGTTGTTAGGGTTATTTAAAACATCTAACAAATCTTGTTCATCTATACAAGCTAGATTATTTTCTTTCATATAATCAAATAAAGCTTTAGATCTTGCCACAGGAAAAGAATAGCCTAACTTTAAGTATTCCTTTAGTTTTATTTTAAATTCGACTGGTTCATACACAAGAATTTCACTAATTTTATATAGAATATCTATATTTCCTATTTCACTTCCAAAACATATACAATCAATAACATTTGTAGCGTTTAAAGTAGCGATAGCTCCCTTGGCAAAAAATTCTGCACTTTGAGAAGAATATATACAAGGAAGTTCTATTACAAGATCAACACCACATTTTATAGCCATATGTGCTCTTGTCCATTTATCAAACAAAGCAGGTTCGCCTCTTTGTAGAAAATGACCACTCATAACAGCAACTGTATGGGTTGAATTTGTGATTTTTTTAGATTCTAGAAGATGATGTAAATGTCCATTGTGAAAAGGATTATATTCTACTATAACTCCTAATACCTTCATATTAACCTCCTTAAATATACTAATTTAATTATATACAAATATATAAACTTAGTATATGAGTAATAGTATTTTTGATTTAATATTGTGTACTTTTATACAAAAAAATGGTATAGTATTATTGATAAAATTTATTACAATGAGATATTTTCATAAAATATAAGGAGGTATTCTTAAGATGAATGTACTGGTTATAAACTGTGGTAGTTCTTCGTTAAAGTATCAGCTAATCAATATGGAAAATGAGCAAGTTATGGCAAAAGGATTAGCAGAAAGAATAGGAATTGATGGATCAAGATTAAAGCATGAGATTGAAGGAAGAGACAAAGTGGTTATAGAAAAAGAAATGAAAAACCACAAAGATGCTTTAAAAATGGTTTTAGATGCTTTAGTAAACGAAGATTATGGAGCTATAAAAGATATGAGCGAAATATCTGCTGTTGGACACAGAGTTGTTCATGGTGGAGAGAAATTCTCAGGATCTGTTGTTATAACTGATGAAGTTAAGAAAGCTTTAGAAGAGTGTATAGATTTAGCACCATTACATAACCCACCTAACTTAATGGGAATAAATGCATGCCAAGAAATACTTCCAAATGTACCTATGGTTGGAGTATTTGATACAGCATTCCACCAAACAATGCCTAAATCATCATACCTATATGCTCTTCCATACGAATTATATGAAAAATATGGTATAAGAAGATATGGATTCCATGGAACATCGCATAAATATGTTTCTCAAAGAGCAGCAGAAATTTTAGGAGAAAATATAGAAAATCTAAAAATAATTACTTGCCACCTAGGAAATGGAGCTTCAGTTGCAGCTGTAGATGGAGGAAAATCAGTAGATACTACTATGGGATTCACTCCTCTTGAGGGATTAATAATGGGTACTAGATGTGGTGACATAGATCCAGCTATACTACCTTTCTTAATGGAAAAAGAAAATTTAAACGCATCTGATCTTAGCAATTTAATGAATAAAAAATCTGGAATACTAGGATTAACTGGAATAAGCAGTGACTTTAGAGATATAGAAGATGCAGCAGCAGCAGGAGATGAAAAAGCAATACTAGGTCTTGAAACTTACTGCAAAAAAATCAAAAAGTATATAGGTGCTTATATGGCAGAAATGGGTGGAGTTGACGCTATAGTATTTACAGCAGGTATAGGAGAAAACTCTGATGTTGTTCGTAAAGAGGTATGCAAAGGTCTTGAAAGATTAGGTATAGAAATAGATGAAGAAAAGAACAAAGTAAGAGGACAAGAAAGAATTATAAGTACTGAAAATTCTAAGGTTAAAGTTTTAATAGTACCTACAAATGAAGAATTGATGATAGCAAGAGATACAGCTGCATTAGTTAAATAATTTTGGAAAAAATATAGATATAAGGTAGGATAAATCCTACCTTATATTTTTCTATCAAGGAAAAAAACTTGACAAAACAATTACCCATTTGTATAATTAATTTGGCAACGCATTGAGGTGATTAAATGAAAATAAGCCTAGAAAAACTTCTAAAGAAAGAAGTAGATACTCTGGACTTGCATTTTTGTGATGAAATTGATACTATTAATTATCAGGGAAGAAACTTCAAGTTCACATCGCCAGTAAAAGTAGATGGAAAAATATTTAGAGCACATGAGGGCTTATATTTAGATTGCAATATTGAGTTTTCTACGATAGACCTTTGCTCAAGATGCTTAAAGGAAGTAGAAACATCTATATTGTCTCATGTGAAAGGATTTTTAGTTACAAGTGAAGAAGAAATCTTTGAAGAAGAAGATACTTTTGTTTACAATGGGGACGAGCTAGATTTTACAGAAATAATAGAAAACGCATTTATACTAAATATTCCAAGCAAGATACTTTGTAAAGAAAATTGTAAAGGAATATGTGATAAATGCGGAGTAAATTTAAATGAAGCACAATGTGAATGCTTTAAAAAAGAAGAAAATGAAGAATTTATAGATCCCCGTTTAAGTAAGCTAAAAGATTTTTTTAAAAATAGTTAAGGAGGTGGCATAAATGGCAGTACCAAAGCGTAAAACTTCAAAGTCAAAAAGAGACTCAAGAAGAGCGGCTAACTCAAAAATGGTTGCAGTAGGGTTTGTAAAATGCCCACAATGTCATGAGCCTAAATTACCACACAGAGTGTGCCCTGATTGTGGCCATTACAATGGTAAGGAAGTAATAGCTCAATAATAGAAAGCATGTAGAGTATTTCTACATGCTTTTTTTCATAGTGATTTTATCTTGAATTAAAAAATACTTTTTGAGGAATATTGATTAAAGAACAAAAATATTATATACTAATATTAGTATCAGGTACTAATATTAAGTGTAATATCCTGAGGTGAAACATTATGAAGAAAAAAAGTAAAAAGGAAAGACAAAAAGAGCTTTTAGAGATGTTAGAAAAAGACTGTTTTTATACAGATGAAGAACTAGCGTCTTACTTTGAGGTAAGTATACAAACAATTAGATTAGATAGACTTCAATTAGGAATACCTGAACTAAGAGAAAGAGTAAAAAATCTTGCTGAGAGTAATTTAGATAAAGTTAAAACCATAAAGGGAAAAGAAATTTTAGGAGAACTTATAACTTTAGAAGTTGGAAGTTTAGGAATATCTATCTTGGAAACTACTGAAGATATGACATATAGCAAAACAAATATAATAAAGGGTCACTATATATTTGCTCAAGCAGAATCTTTAGCGATGGCAGTAATAGATGCTCCTGTTGTTTTGATGGGAGTTGCAAATATTAAAAATATAGACCCAGTAAGACCAAATGATAGACTTATAGCAAAAGCTGAGGTAGTTAGAGTAAGAAACAAAAAACACTATGTACATGTTAAGATAAACAACAAAAATCATATGCAAGTATTTAGAGGAAAATTCATATTTGATGAGATAAGTTAAAGGAGGAAAAGGAATTGAAAATAGTAGTAGATGGTATGGGTGGAGATAATGCACCACACTCAACTGTTGAGGGTGTTGTAAGTGCTATAAATGAGTTTGGAGTAGATATAATTATAACCGGAGATAAGGCTTTGTTAAGTGAAGCTTTTAATAAATATAGTTTTGACAAAAGTAAATTAGAAATTATAAATACAACTGAAGTAATAGAGAATGAAGATAAGCCAGTTAAAGCAATTAGAAGTAAAAAAGACTCATCAATGGTTGTAGGAATTAATCTAGTAAAACAAGCGAAAGCAGATGCAATAGTTTCAGCAGGAAATACAGGAGCTTTATTAGCAGGAGGATTATTTATTCTTGGAAGGATTGAAGGAGTAGATAGACCTGCATTATGTAGTTATATGCCTACAAAAAATGGGATGTCTATATTATTAGATGCAGGAGCTAACAGTGACTGTAAACCTAGGAATTTATTAGAATTTGGAATAATGGGATCAATTTATGCAAATAAGGTATTAGAAATTGATAATCCTAAAGTTGCTATTGTAAATGTTGGAATAGAAGAAGGTAAAGGAAATGAGCTTTCTAAAAAATCATATGAATTGTTAAAAAATTCAAATGTAAATTTTATAGGAAATGTAGAAGCAAGAGATATACCTTTTGGATATACAGATGTAATTGTATGTGATGGATTTACAGGAAATGTAGTATTAAAACTTACTGAAGGAGTAGCTATGTCTATTTTTTCTATGTTAAAAGAAACATTTAATATGAATCTAAAAACAAAACTAGGAGCAGCACTTGTAAAAGATCATTTGAGAAAAATGAAAGATATGCTTGATTATACAGAATATGGAGGAGCACCTTTACTAGGAGTAAATGGGCCAGTTATAAAGGCTCATGGAAGTTCTAATGGAAAGGCAATAAAAAATGCGATAAAGCAAGCCATTAGATTTATAAATGGAAATGTTTTAGATGAAATTAAATTAACAATAAATTCTATGGAGGATGATATTATTGAAAATTCCTAAAAGAGCAGGGATATTAGGTATAGGTAGTTTTGTTCCTGAGAAAGTGGTTACAAACTTTGATATGGAAAAGATTGTAGATACATCAGATGAATGGATATTTACAAGAACAGGAATAAAAGAAAGAAGAATTGCAGGGGAAAATGTAGCTACATCTGACCTTGCTACTAATGCAGCAAAAATTGCTTTAGAAAATGCTAGCACAAAACCAGAAGAAATAGATCTAATAATAGTAGCAACAGTAACTCCAGATATGACATTTCCATCTACAGCTTGTATAGTTCAAAAAAATATAGGAGCAACAAGAGCAGCTGCATTTGATTTAGAAGCTGCATGTTCAGGATTTATATATTCGCTATCAATAGCTAATCAATTTATACAAAGTGGAACATACAAAAAAATATTAGTTATAGGAGCAGAGACCCTTTCAAAAATAGTTGATTGGACTGATAGAAATACATGCGTTTTATTTGGAGATGGAGCAGGAGCAGTAGTGTTAGGAGAAGTAGATGAAAATGAAGGAATATTATCTACATATCTAGGAGCAGATGGATCAGGTGGACAGTTTTTGACACAACCAGCAGGAGGATCAAGGCTTCCTGCTAGTTTCGATACAGTAAATAATAAACTTCATTTTATAAAAATGGAAGGGAATGAAGTGTTCAAATTTGCAGTAAGAATTATGGGTGAATCAGCTAAAAAAGCTATAGAACTTGCAGGATTAACCAGTGAAGATATAGATTTTATAGTTCCACATCAAGCAAATATAAGGATAATAGAAGCTTCAGCTAAAAGACTTAAAGTTTCGATGGATAAAGTTTATGTTAACTTAGATAAATATGGAAATATGTCATCTGCTTCTATACCTGTAGCTCTTGATGAAGCATATAAAGCTAAGGCTATCAAAAGAGGAGATAATATAGTTTTAGTTGGATTTGGTGGAGGTTTAACGTGGGGATCAGTTCTTTTAAAATGGAGTATTTAGGAGGATGAAAGTCATGAATAGAATTTGTAAGCTTTTGGGGATAGAATATCCCATAATACAAGGTGGAATGGCCTGGATAGCAACAGCAGAACTTGCTGCAGCTGTATCAAATGCAGGAGGCTTAGGACTAATCGCAGCAGGAAATGCACCAAAACAGGTAGTTAAAGACGAAATAAGAAAAGCTAGAACTCTTACAGATAAGCCTTTCGGAGTTAATGTTATGCTAATGTCACCATATGTAGATGAAATTATGGATCTTATATATGAAGAAAAAATTCCTGTCATAACAACAGGAGCTGGTAATCCAGCTAAGTATATGGAAAAATTAAAAACTATTGGAACTAAGATAATACCTGTTGTTCCATCTGTAGCACTTGCAAAAAGAATGGAAAAATATGGAGCTGACGCTTTGATAGTTGAGGGAACAGAAGCAGGTGGACATATAGGAGAGCTTACGACAATGGTATTAATTCCTCAAATTGTTGATCAAGTCAATATTCCTGTAATAGGAGCAGGTGGAATAGCTGATGGTAGAGCAATGGTAGCAGCATTTGCATTAGGGGCTGAGGGAGTTCAAATAGGAACTAGGTTTATATGTAGTACTGAATGTAAAGCTCATGAGAACTACAAAAAAGCACTTATAAATGCTAAGGATAGAGATGCAATTGTAAGTGGAAGGAGTACAGGGCATCCTGTAAGAGCTTTGAAAAACAAATTTATGAAGGAATTTTTAGAGTTAGAAAAACAAGGAGTAGATCCTAAAATACTAGAAGAAAAAGGTGCAGGAAGCTTAAAGATAGCGGCTATAGAAGGAGATATAGAAAAAGGATCAGTAATGGCTGGGCAGGTAGCAGCAATGATAAAAGATATAAAACCTTGCAAAGAGATAATAGAAGAAATAATTGAAGATGCCAAAAAAGTTATTTCTAATCTCAAAGTCTAGGAGGAAAAGATATGAAAAAGGTAGCTTTGGTTTTCCCAGGGCAAGGTGCACAATATGTTGGAATGGGAAAACAGATATATGAAAAGTATGAAGTTGCTAGAAAAATATTTCATAAATCTAATGAAGTTTTAAATGTAGATTTAAAATCTATAATATTCGAAGGTCCAGAAGAAGAACTTACAAAAACAGAAAATACTCAACCTGCAATATTAACTTTAAGTGTAGCTTTACTTGAGGTATTAAAAGAAAATATAAATTTAAAATATGATGCGTGTGCAGGATTATCTTTAGGAGAATATTCAGCACTTGTAGCCGCAGATGCAATATCTTTTGAGGATGCAGTTTCTTTAGTTAGAAAAAGAGGAAAGTTTATGCAAGAGGCTGTACCAGAAGGAAAAGGTACTATGGCAGCTATATTAGGACTTGATAGAAACACTTTATTAAAAGTTTTAGATGAGGCTAAAGAGTTTGGCGTAGTAGAGGCTGCAAATTTTAATAGTCCAGATCAAATAGTTATATCAGGTCAGATAAGTGCAGTTGAAAAAGCTGTTTCTCTTTGTAAAGAAAAAGGAGCAAAAAAAGCAGTATTGCTTAAAGTAAGTGCACCTTTCCATTCATCTATGTTAATAGATGCAGGAGAAAATCTTAGAAAAGAATTAGAAAATATAAGTTTTAATGAACCTAAGGCTAAGGTAATAGCAAATGTAAATGCTAAATATCTAAGTAAAGATAATATAAAAGAATCTTTAGTAAAGCAGGTGAGTTCATCAGTTTTATGGGAAGATTCAGTAGAAAAACTTATAAATGATGGATTCGATACATTCATTGAAATAGGTCCAGGAAAGACATTAAAAGCATTTATAAAGAAGATAGCTTCTAATATGAAAAAAGATATAAATATTTACAATGTAGAAGATCAAGAAAGTCTCAAGCAAGTTATAAATCTTTACAAAGGAGATGAATAAAGGTGATACAGTTAAATGGCAAGGTTGCTTTGGTAACTGGAGGTTCAAGAGGAATAGGAAAAGCGATAGCTATAAAATTAGCATCACTTGGAGCTAATGTAGTTATAAATTATACATCAAAAGAAGAAGAGGCTTTAAATACTCAAGAAGAAATAAACTCTTACGGAGTAAAGTCTCTGATAGTAAAATGCGATGTTTCAAAATATGACGATGTTCAAAACATGATTGACAAAGTTATAGACACTTTTGGAAGAATAGATATTTTAGTAAATAATGCAGGAATAACAAAAGATGGCCTTTTAATGAGAATGAAAGAAGAGGACTTTGATTCAGTAATATCTGTAAACCTAAAAGGAGTATTTAATTGCACAAAAGCTGTAACTAAACCGATGATGAAACAAAGAAGTGGAAAGATAATAAACATGTCTTCGGTAGTTGGAGTTATGGGTAATGTAGGTCAATCAAATTATTGTGCTTCTAAAGCAGGGGTAATAGGTTTTACAAAAGCTACTGCAAAGGAATTAGCATCTAGAAATATAAATGTAAATGCTATTGCACCAGGCTTTATAGATACAGATATGACAAGAGTTCTTAAAGAAGAAGTAAAAGAGGCTATGATAAGAAATATACCTTTAGGAAGATATGGAAGTACTGAAGATATTGCAAACTTAGTGGTATTTTTATCAAGTTCAATGTCTGACTATATAACAGGTCAAGTTATTCATGTAGATGGTGGAATGGTAATGTAAATTCAAAATAATAATAAATTTAAGGAGGAATTATTATGGTATTTGAAAAGGTAAGAAATATAATAGCAGAGCAATTAGGATTAGAAAATGTAGAGGAAATAAAAAGAGAAACTTCTTTAATGAAGGATTTAGAGGCAGACTCTTTAGATGCAGTAGAGATAATGATGGCTCTTGAAGATGAGTTTGAAATTGAAATTCCAGATGAAGATGCAGAAAAATTCACTTGTATAGGAGATATAGCAAGCTATATAGAGCAGAATATGTAACTTTGGAGGTAATCATAATGAAAAAAAGAGTAGTAATTACAGGTATAGGTTGCGTAACTCCAATAGGAATAGGCAAAGAAAAATATTGGAATAGTTTAAAGGAAGGATTTTGTGGTATAGACAAAATAACAAGATTTGATACATCAGATTATACAACTAAAATAGCAGCAGAAGTTAAAGACTTTACCCCTGAAGATTATATAGAAAAAAAAGAAGCCAAAAGGATGGATAGGTTTACTCAGTATGCAGTAGCAGCTGCTAAATTAGCATTAGATGATTCAGGTATTAATCTTGATAGTGTAGATCCAAACAAATTAGGAGTAATTATAGGATCAGGAGTAGGAGGAATAGAAACTCTTGAACAGCAGCACATTAAACTTTTAGATAAGGGACCTAATAGGGTAAGTCCTTTCTTTGTGCCGATGATGATAACTAACATGGCTGCAGGTCAAGTTTCTATAATGTTTAAAGCTAAAGCTATAAATAGTAGTATTGTAACAGCTTGTGCTTCTGCAACTCATGCTATAGGAGAAGCTTATAAAGTTATTCAAAGATCAGATGCAAATATTATATTTGCAGGAGGATCAGAAAGTCCTATAACTCCTTTAGCTGTAGCAGGTTTTTGCACAATGAAAGCAATGTCAACTAGAAATGATGACCCTAAAACAGCTTCTAGACCATTCGATAGAGATAGAGATGGATTTGTAATGGGAGAAGGTGCAGGAATTTTAATATTAGAAGAGCTTGAACATGCACTAAATAGAAATGCAACTATATATGCTGAAATAGTAGGATATGGAGCTACTGCAGATGCTTATCATATAACAGCTCCTGCAGAAGGAGGCGAAGGAGCTGCAAGAGCTATGCAAATGGCTTTAGAAGATGGAAATATACCAAAAGAAGAAGTAGATTATATAAATGCGCATGGAACAAGTACTCCGTATAATGATAAGAATGAAACTATGGCTATAAAGTCAGTATTTAAAGATCATGCATACAACCTTTGTGTATCATCTACAAAATCAATGACAGGACACTTATTAGGTGCAGCAGGAGCAGTTGAAGCAATAGCGTGTGCACTTGCTATAAAAGAAGGGTTTATACCACCTACAATGAATATACAAAACCAAGATCCTGAACTTGACCTAAATTACGTTCCAAATAAAGGGATAAAAAAAGATGTAAGATATGCTCTTTCAAATTCACTAGGATTTGGAGGACACAACGCAACATTAGCATTTAAAAAGTACTAAAATAAAAGTCTTCTGTTTCAAAACAGGAGACTTTTTGTTTTGCAAAAATTTATGAATATTTTTTACGATTAAATAATATTATTTACAAACGAGAAGGAGGACGAGTCTATGAGAAAACTTCCAGAAGAGATAATTAATTCACTTAGTAGAAAAATAAGAACACTAATCGAAAATTGTGATGATAATTTAAAAGGAGAAATAGAAGAAATAAGATTAAGAGTTAATAGACCTTTAATGGTTATAGGAAATAATAAAGAATACTTTTTCGAAGAAAAAGGAAAAGTATCAAACAAGTTAAGTCAAACACTTTACATAGTAAAAAATGAAGACATAGAACAAACATTCCAGATAATATGTAGATACTCAATACATTCATTTCTAGAAGATATTAAAAAAGGATTTATAACAATAAAGGGAGGGCATAGAGTAGGAATAGGTGGAAAAGTATTAGTTGATGGAGAAAGCATAAAAAATATAAAGCACATTTCATCACTAAACATAAGAATTTCAAAGGAAGTTTTGAATTGTTCAAGGAGAGTTTTAAGACATATAATCGCATCTTCAGATAGAGTACATAATACCTTAATAATATCACCTCCACAGTGTGGAAAAACGACATTGCTTAGAGATATAGTTAGAAACATTAGCAATGGAATTGAAGAGTTAGAATTTAATGGACTAAAAACTGTTGTAATAGATGAAAGAAATGAAATATCAGGTTCATATCTTGGAGTTCCTCAAATGGATGTAGGACTTAGAACAGATATAATAGAAGCTTGTCCAAAAGATATAGGGATTATGATGGTTTTAAGGGCTATGTCTCCAAATGTTATAGTAACTGATGAAATAGGAAACAGTAAAGAGATAAATGCTTTATATACTGCATTAAATGGTGGAGTAGGTCTTATAACTACTGTTCATGGATCAGGTATAGAAGATATACAAAACAGAAAAGAACTAAATAGACTATTAGATAGGGATTTGTTTAGAAAGGTAATTGTATTATCAAATAGGCTAGGACCAGGAACAATAGAAAAAATATATGATCTACAAGAAAAGAGGTGTTTATTTGTTAGTTAGAAGTTTACTGATTTTAATTATATTAGTAAGTTCATTTTTTTTAGGCGAAGAAATACATTCTACATATAAAAAGCGAAATAAAGATGTATCAGATTTGATAAAGCTACTAGAAATATTGAACATGGAGTTAAGATTTGGATTATACACATTAAGTGAAGCATTTTTTAAGATCTCACAAAAAAAAGATTTCAGATTATGTGAATTTTTTTACAACCTAGCTAATAAATTAGAAACAGAAAATGATAACACTCTAGAAGATGCTTTTGATGGCTGTGCCTATTTGCTTTATGAAAAAACATTCTTAAAGGCAGAAGAAATAGAGGAACTGAAAAATTTAATACTCAATTTAGGAAAAAGTGATTTTTACAGTCAAGAGAACATAATAAAGCTTGGAATAGAGAACATAAAAAAAATACAGAAAAAAACTCAAGAAGAAGTTTTAAGCAAAGGGCTTCTCTATAAAAAAATAAGTGTTATCATGGGTCTTTTATTAGTAATTATATTATTATAAGGGGGATGGTTATGGGGGCAAATGTAGATTTGATATTTAAAATTGCAACTATAGGAATACTAATATCAGTTTTAAATCAAGTTTTAATAAGATCAGGGCGAGAAGAGCAGGCAATGTTTACAACTCTTACTGGAGTAGTTGTGGTACTTATGATGGTAATAAAAGAAATAAAAGTTTTGTTTGATACAGTAAAAATAATGTTTAATCTTTACTAAAGAAGGAGAGTGATATTTTGGATCTAAGTAAACTCATTGGAACAGCCCTTTTAGGAATAACTTTATCTTTACTATTTAAAAAAGATAAACCAGAAATAAGTATGTTTATAGGACTTATTACTGGAGTAGGGATATTCTTAGCATCTTTACATAAACTCAGTTTTATAATAGATTCGGTAGTTAGTCTATCTAATAAGATAAATATAAATACACTATATTTATCTACAATAATAAAAGTTGTAGGAATATCATACTTAATTGAATTTGCAATTCAAATATGTAAAGATGCAGGAGAAGGAGCGATAGCCTCAAAATTAGAATTTGCAGGAAAAGTCATGATACTTACAATGTCTTTTCCTATAATGCTTTCAATTCTTGAAACTATAATAAATATTATACCTTAGGAGTTTACCTATGAAAAAGATAGTGTTTTTAACGATAATAATATTTTGTGTTATGGCAACTGAATCTTCATACTGTATAGATCAAAATATAAAGCCTTATGAGTATATAGAAGAACAACTAAATTCAATGCAGATATGGAAGTTAGAAGAATATTTAAAAGGTGAAGAATTATTAAACAATATAAATATAAAAACTTTTTTATTAGATGTTGCTAGAGGAAAGAAAAATATATTTGACATTATAAACAAAGACGTTCTAAGTACATATCTGTTTAGAGAAATAAGAACAAATCTAAAGATATTTATTTCAATATTAATACTTTCCGTGATATCTTCTTTACTTAAAAATTTAGACAACTCATTTTCATCAGGGACTATAAGTAAGTTATCTAATTACGTAATATTTTTAGTACTTGTTTCACTAACATTTATAGGATATAAGGAAGTTTTATACATATGCTCAACTACAATAGAAAATATGTCAAGATTTATGGAAATAGTAATTCCAATAGAAATAGCTATTCTAGTTACATTAGGATTTCCGATAACATCAGCAACGTTAAGCCCTATATTTTTAGGAGCAATAGCATTTATAACAATGGTATTTAAAAGATTTATAGTAATTAGTATGACCTTAGCTTTTTCAATATTGATAATAAACAGCATATCAGAGAATTTAAAGCTAAAAAAATTATTTTCATTTATAAAACAATTTAACATATTTAGTGTGGGGGCTATTCTTACCTTATATTTAGGGATAATATCTATTCAGGGAATTTATATAACATCTTTTGATAAATTATCTATGAAGACAGTTAAATTTGCAGTTGGAAATTTCATACCTATAGTAGGGAATTTAGTATCTGATTCAATAGACATAGTTTTATCATCTTCATATTTGTTAAAGAGTGTAATAGGATCTTTAGGGCTTATAATTCTTTTATCTATATGTTTGCTTCCAATAATAAAAATAGCGTGTATTTTATTAGTATATAAAATTTCAGCTGCAATTATAGAACCAATCAGTGATGACAATATAGCAAGTTATATAAATGAAGTTGGGAATTTAATAGCTGTTTCTTTAGCATCTTTAGTAGTAATATCAATGATATTTTTTATAACAATGGCTATACTTGCATCAATAGGAAATATAGCAAGGATTTAAGGAGGCTGTTATGAGTTTAGCAAAAGAAATAATAAGCTCTATACTTATAGGAGCTTTTATAGTGAATATAATTAACCTAATAATTCCAAATGGCAATTTAAAGCCATATGTAAACTTAGTTTTAAGCTTTGTGTTTATATGTATAATAATAACTCCTATTTCCAATATTATTAGTAAAGATATGGATTTGCAGGATAAAATACTTCAAAAATATAACAGCTTTCAGTATGAATACTATCAAAGTTCATCAAAACTAGGATCTAATGTAAATATCGATCAAGTAGAAAAAAATTATTCTAATTATTTAAGAGAAGTTTTAAATATAAAGTTAAAAGAGCATGGGTATGAAGTAGAAGAAATAGAAGTAAAAGACAATGAAATCAAAAATTTAGTTCTTAAAGAAACAAATTTTAAAGAAAATAGTAATAATGATGAAGATGAAAAAATAAAATTAAAACAGAATGAAAACTATAAAGAAGCATTCAAAAACGGAAATACAATAAATAAAGATAATTTAAAAGAAGAAATAAATCAGATTTTTAAAATATCTATAGATAAGATAAAAATAAACTGATGAGAGGGATGAGTTATGGAAAAGAAAAATTTAAATAAAACCAAAATATATAACATTATAGCCATAATTTTAATTGCATCTATAATGCTTATAACAGTTTCAGAATTTATTCCAAAACGATCAGGAACTGCTCCACAAAACTCAAAATTAGTTATGCAAGAAGATGTAATAATAGGATCTACAAAAGAAGAACAGCTAGAAGCTAGATTAGAAAAAATATTATCAAACATAAGTGGTGTTGGACAGGTAAAGGTTATGATTACATTTGAAACAAGAGGAGAAGTTACACCAGGATTTAATACAGTAGAGTCTAAAGAAACAACAGAAGAAGTTGATTCAAGTGGTGGAAAAAGAGTTATTGAAAGTCAAAACATAACACAAACTATAGTTACCCAAAACACATCTAGAGGAAATGAACCTATTTTGCTCAAAACAATAGAGCCTGAAATAAAAGGAGTTATCGTTGTCGCTGAAGGAGCTGAAAATGCACATGTAAAAGAGAAACTATTTAATGCAGTCAAGACAGTTTTACAAGTGTCAGGACATAAAGTGCAGGTATATTCTAAAAAAATATAATAAATAAAATAGGGGGAATGTTATTATGAAATCTATTAAAAATTTACTCAAAGGAAGAAATTTTGTAGTATTTACTCTGGTAATGATGTTAGTATTAGTTGGAACAATCAATTATAATTTAAGCAAAAGATCATTGCTAGAAACATCTAACGAATTGAAAGAATATGAAAAAAGTATGATGGAAGCACTAGGAGATGAATTGGCGATCGTTGAAGAAGACATGGAAGGAGAAGTTGGAGAAGGAGTAACTACAGAAGATATACAAATAGTAGATAGCAACGCTAGTGAAATAGAACAAAGAGTAGCTGAAGCTAATGCTAATATCACACAAGAATTAACATCTGAAGAAAATATGGAAAAAGCTACATACTTTGTAGATATGAAATTAAGCAGAGAAAAACAAAGAGGAGAATTAATGGAAGAATTAGATAGAATAATAAGCAATCCATCTACGAGTGAAAAAGGAAGAGAAGAAGCATTAAATTACAAACTAGGCTTAATAAAATTTAGAGAATCTGAAATAACTATAGAAAACTTACTTGCTACAAGAGGATACGAAAATTCTATAGTATATATAAGTGAAAATATGGCTAACATTGTAGTAAATAAAGAAAAATTAGATCAGCAAGATATAGCTAAGATATCAGATATAGTTATGACTCAAACAGGATTAACACTAGATAAAATAAGAATAATGAATAATAAAAGATAGTTTGTAAAATACAGCTTCATTTGGTATAATTAACATATGAAAAGATCAGGGGGTGAGCCGATGGAAAGTAAAGAGTATGGAAATATAAAGATATCTGAAGATGTAATAGCTACAATAGCTAGTTTAGCAGCTTCTGAGGTAGAAGGCGTAGCTTCTATGAGTGGTGGAATTACAGAAAATATAACTGAGATTCTAGGAAAGAAAAATTTATCTAAAGGTGTTAAAGTTATAGTTAATGAAGATGAAGTATTTATAGATTTATTTGTACTAATAGAGTATGGCTTTGTAATACCTGATGTGGCATGGAAGATACAAGAAAATATTAAAAATACGGTGGAAACAATGACAGGACTAAAAGTTTCAGAAGTAAATGTTCACATTCAGGGAGTAAGTTTTAAAAAAGAAAAAATAGAAGAAAATAATCAATAATACTTCAACCCTCTGATATATCAGAGGGTTAGTTTTGTGTAATTAGGAGGTGTGTAAACAGTTAAAAATATTTATAAATTCATACAAAAATCTTATAATTTTTACAACATCATGTTATGGTTATTATGAGGTGATGGAAATGAAATATTATAGCATAGGTGAATTTGCTAAGTTGATAGGAAAAACAGAGCAAACAAAGCTAAGAAAATGATTAAGGTGCTATTAGAAGATGATTAAGACTTACAAAGTTAAGCTTTTACCTAACAATAAACAACAAACAAAGCTATTCGAGTGTGCTTCAGTTGCAAGATGGGCATATAACTTTGCGTTAGCAACACAGCAAGAAAGCTATAAAACCTGTATTGCATATAAAAACTTCTTTGAAGGTAGAGCAAACTTTCCTAAGTTTAAATCAAAAAAGAAAAGTAAGCTAAGCTTTTATCAAGATACAATAAGTACAGGACAAAAGTACAAAAACATAAATAAAACAAGTAAAGTTAAAAAACTTGAGAAAAGACAAAAAAGATTACAAAAAAGGCTATCTAAAAAATATGAATTAAACAAAATTGAAATGAACGGAGGTGAAATCCGTTACAGAAAAACTAACAATATAAAAAAGTTAGAATTCCTTGTTTTAAAAATGAGAAGAAGGCTTAAAAACATAAGGCATAATTATATTCATCAGATAACTGCATCTTTGGTGAAAGCCAAGCCAGAATATGTAGTTATGGAAAACTTAAATACTTGTGGGATGCTAAAAAATAAAAGATTATCAAAATCGATACAAGAGCAGCTATTTTACGAATTTAAAAGACAAATGGAATATAAATGTGCCTTAAATGATATTAAATTTATACTTACAGATACATTCTATCCTTCATCAAAAACTTGTAGCAGATGTGGTGCTTTAAAAAACAATCTTTCTTTATCAGAAAGAACATTTATATGTGATGAATGTGGGCACGAGATAGATAGAGACTTAAATGCAAGTATAAACCTAAAAAATTATGGTAAATCAATAGCATAGCACCTAAAGCTATTATTGATATGTACCGATTCGTTAGTCGGGAATTTAAGCCTTCGGAGTGTTAAATAAACAGGAGTAGATTTTTCGAAACTGGACACGATGAACAAGGAAGGAAACGTAAACTTTTATAAGGTTTGACAAGAACTTTATAAAGTTTTATAAGTTTTCTGTAACGGGATACAAATGAGTAGAAGAGTAAGTAGAGAGTTATGTATGAAATTACTTTATCAACTTGAACTAACTAAAGATTTTAACAAAGAAAAAATAAATTCATTCTTAGATGAATATTCATATGAAAGTACTGACAAAGAGTACATAATGAGTATTGTTGAAAATTTTATACAAAACAATGAGTATATAGATAAGTTAATATCAACACATTCAGTAGGGTGGAAGTTAAATAGAATAGCAAAAGTAGATTTAAGTATATTAAGACTTGCAATAACTGAAATTATATATAAAGAAGATATTCCTTTAAAAGTGTCTATAAATGAAGCTGTAGAGTTAGCTAAAAGATATTCAGATTCAGATTCTGCTTCATTCATAAACGGAGTATTAGGAAGTGTTGTAAATGAAATCGAAAAGTGATGTCGTTTTAGGAATAGATACAAGCTGTTATACTACATCTTTTAGTCTTGTTACATTAGAAAATGAAATATTGTTAAATGAAAAGATACAGCTAAAAGTAAAAAATGCAACCACAGGATTAAGACAATCAGAAGCTGTGTACCAACATGTAAATAATCTAGGAAAAATATTTTCTAAAGTAAAAAAATATAAAGATAACTATAATATAAAGGCAATATGTGTTTCTACAAAACCAAGACCAGTAGAAAATTCATATATGCCAGTTTTTAATGTTGGATATAATTTTGCAAATGCAATTGCAGATATATTAGATGTTCCTATCTATAAAACCACTCATCAAGAAGGCCATATACAAGCTGGATATGTTAATAGCAATATGACAAAAGATAAATTTATATGTGTTCACATTTCTGGAGGGACTAGTGAAATTTTACTAGTAAACAAAAATAAATCAAATTATAGTATAGATATAATAGGAGCATCAAAAGATATAAGTGCAGGTCAGCTTATAGATAGAATAGGAGTAAAACTTGGGTATCCATTTCCGTGTGGAAAATATTTAGACAACGACAGTATTAGTTTTGAAAAATGTATAGATCCTATAAAAATTTCGGTAAACGAAGGATATATAAATTTTTCTGGAGTAGAAACTAAACTATATTCTTTTATAGGTCAGTACGAAAAAGAATATATATCAAAGTTAACATTAGATTGTATTAGTAAATCACTTTTAAAATCATTATTATATTTGTGTAGAAAATATGATATAAATGATGTATTATTTGTTGGAGGAGTGTCTTCAAGTAAGTATATATCTTTATCGTTAACACACGATCTTGGCAAAAACGGAATAAAAGCCTACTGGACAAAACCAGAATATGCCACTGATAATGCTGTAGGTGTAGCGTTAATTGGTGCTGAAACTATGCATTGTGGAGATGAATAAAATGAAATTGAAAGCTCTTTCAGTAAGAGAAGCTAATAATTATATAAAAAAGTTACTTGTAAATGATCCTATACTATATAATTTAAAAATCAAAGGAGAAATATCTAATTTTAAGATTCACAGCAGCAAAAACGCTTACTTTTCTCTTAAAGATGAACATTCAAAAATAAATTGTGTAATGTTTAAAGATGTTGATATAAATAATTTACAATTAAAAGATGGTATGAGTATTATAGCTTCAGGGTACATATCTATATACGAAAAAGACGGGTCATATCAATTTTATATAAAATCTGTAGAAATAGAAGGTTTAGGCGCGTTATATGTCGAATTTAATAAATTAAAAGAAAGACTTGAAAAAGAAGGTTTATTTGATAAAAGGTTTAAAAAAGACCTTCCTTACATGCCTAAAAATATAGGAGTTGTTACATCTGCTACTGGAGCTGTTATAAGAGATATAATAAATGTAGTAAAAAGAAGATTTCCAAAGGTTAATATAAAGCTGTATCCAGTTTCTGTTCAGGGATCAAATTCTATAGATGATGTAGTTAGGGCTATTGAATTTTTTAATAAATATAACTGTGTAGATATAATAATTTTAGCAAGAGGGGGAGGCTCAATAGAAGAGCTTTGGTCATTTAACGATGAAAAAGTAGCAAAAAGTATATTCAATTCCCAAATACCTATAATATCAGCAATAGGACATGAAACTGATTTTACAATATCAGATTTTGTAGCTGATTTAAGAGCACCAACTCCATCTGCTGCAGCAGAGATAAGTGTACCTTCTTTAAGTGATGTAAAATATAACCTTGAAAATATAAAATATATACTTGATAAAATACTTTCTCAAAATATATCTAATAATAAACTTAAAATGTCATCTATACTAAAAAGATTAAAACTTACTTGCCCTTCTTATATGATAAAGGAAAAAAGGATTAATTTAGATATAATAAATGATACTATAACTAAAAAGATTATTAGCGATATAGGTTTTAAGAAGGATAAGCTTGTATTAACTGGTAAAAATTTAAATAGCTTAAGTCCTTTAGCTATAATAGATAGAGGATATACAATTGTAAAAAAAGAAGATATGTTAGTTAAATCTGGACAAGATTTAAAAGTTAAGGATAAAATAAATATAATATTTAAAGATTCAAATGTTGACTGTGTTGTTACAAAAATAAATTTAGATAAAGAGGTAAATGTATGACTTATGAACAAGCATATAAAAAATTAGAACAAATTTTAGATAAATTAGAAGAAGGAACAACTACATTAGATGAGTCTTTAAGCCTTTATGAAGAAGGAATAAAACTTTACAGGTACTGCAATAATTTATTAGATTCAGCTCAGATGAAAATAACAAAAATAATACAAGATGGAGATGAATTTAAAGAGGTTGATTTTACCTTCGAGGAGGAGTAATATGAATTTTAAGGATGAGCTAAAACAAAGAAAAATTTATTTTGAAAAAACTATGAATCAGTATATACCTCAAAATGCAAACTACCAAAAAACCTTGTTTGAAGCTATGAAATACAGTTTAGATGCTGGTGGAAAAAGACTTAGACCATTATTAATGATGGAAAGTTGCAGTTTAGTTGGGGGAAATGTTGAAGATGTTATTCCTTTTGCAAATGCTATTGAAATGATACATACATATTCATTAATACATGATGATTTGCCTTGTATGGATGATGATGATTTAAGAAGAGGAAAACCTACAAATCATAAAGTGTTCGGAGAAGGAATAGCAGTTTTAGCAGGAGATGGTCTTTTAAACTTGGCTTTTGAGGTTATGATAAAAGCATCTTTAAGTGATAAGAAAAATAGTTATACATATCTTCAAGCTATGAATGAGATAGCTAAGGCATCTGGTGTTTATGGGATGATAGGAGGACAAGCTGTAGATTTAGAATGTGAAAATAAGCTAGTAGATAAAGATACATTGGAATTTATACATATGAACAAAACATCTGCTATGATAATAGCGTCTATGAGAAGTGGGGCTATAATAGGAAAAGCTAGTGATGAACAATTAGATAGAATAACAAATTATGCAAGGTGTATAGGATTAAGTTTTCAGATAGTAGACGATATATTAGATATAGTAGGAGATCAATCTAAGCTTGGAAAGAATATAAAAAGTGACTTAGAAAATAATAAATCTACTTATCCGTCGTTGTATGGATTAGACAAGTCTAAACAAATGGCTCAAGATTTAATAAAACAGGCAAAAGAATCTATAAGTTTATTTGGAGAGAAAGCACAATTTTTAATAGATTTAGCAGATTATATAATAAGTAGAGAATGTTAACTAAGGAGGACTACTAGTGGTTTTTATTGAAGAAGTTTCGAAAAATGATGTTTTTATAGCTTGTATAACAGCTTGGTTTATAGCACAACTTTTAAAAGTTATACTGACATTGATTTTTAATAATCAAATAGATATATCTAGATTTGTAGGCTCAGGAGGAATGCCTAGTTCACATTCATCGATCGTAACAAGTTTAACAACAGGAGTAGGAATAAAAAGAGGGTATAGTTCTGTTGAATTTGCTATTTCTTTGGTTTTAGCATTGATAGTTATGTATGATGCAGCAGGTGTTAGAAGAGCTGTAGGTAAGCAGGCTAAAATTTTAAATACGATGATAGAGGATATACATGCTCATAGAAAAGATGTATTTAATGAAAAAAGATTAAAAGAACTTGTAGGACATACTCCTGTTGAAGTATTAGCAGGAGCGCTATTAGGCATTATAGTAGCCAATTTAATGGTGAGATAAGTACAATATATATAAATGTATCCTAGTAATAATTACTAGGGTATATTTATATGTATTTTGATTACAATTAGGTAACATTCAAATCAACATTACCACTTATACCAAGTATATTTATATGTATTTTGATTACAATTCATAATAAGTATAATTTTACTAAGAAAGTAGAAAGAGAGATGAATCTATGTATAAATATCTACATAATATAAACACTCCTGAAGACATAAAAAAATTAGATATAGATAAGTTAAATATACTGTCTAACGAAATAAGAAAGTTTTTAGTAAAGTCGGTTTCAAACACAGGAGGCCACTTAGCTCCAAACTTAGGAGTTGTAGAGTTAACATTAGCACTTCATTATGTATTTGATAGTCCAAAAGATAAACTAATTTGGGATGTTGGACATCAATCTTATGTTCATAAAATAATAACAGGAAGACGCGAAAAATTTGATACATTAAGACAGTTTGAAGGAATAAGTGGATTTCCTAAAAAAAGTGAAAGCATACATGATATATTTGATACAGGTCACAGTAGTACATCAATATCTGTTGGACTTGGTCTTGCCGTGGCAAGGGATATAAAAAATGAAAAAAGCCATATAATTTCTATAATAGGAGATGGAGCTTTAACAGGTGGTATGGCATTTGAAGCATTAAATCACTTAGGTCATACAAATACCAATATGATTGTTGTTTTAAATGATAATGAAATGTCTATATCTAAGAATGTAGGAAGTATATCTAATTATTTGTGTAATATTAGAACAAACGCAGCCTACAAAAAAGTGAAAGATGAAATCGAAAATATAGCCAACCATATACCCAAAATAGGAAAAACATTTTATGAAACAGCAGGTAGATTCAAAAACAGTTTAAAGTATTTATTGATGCCAGGAGCATTGTTTGAAGAGATGGGGCTAAAATATTTTGGACCAATAGATGGCCATGATATAGAAGAACTTATAAATACGTTTAAAAATATAAAAAAAGTACAAGGACCAGTATTAGTTCATGTTATAACTAAAAAAGGAAAAGGATATAAATTTGCTGAAGAATGTCCTGATAAATACCATGGAGTAGGACCTTTTAGGATAGATAAAGGAGTATCAGAAAGCTTTATAGATACATATTCAAAAATAGCTGGAAATAAGCTTTTAGAGCTTGCAAAATTAGATGATAGAGTTGTTGCGATAACTGCTGCCATGCCATCAGGTACAGGGCTTAATAAATTTCAACAAGTATATCCAGAAAGATTTTTCGATGTAGGAATAGCAGAATCCCATGCTGTAACCTTTGCTGCAGGTCTTGCAGCCAATGGTCTCAGACCTTATTTTGCTGTTTATTCTACATTTTTGCAAAGAGGATATGACCAGATAATACATGATGCTTGTATACAGAATCTGCCTGTCACATTTTTAATAGATAGAGCTGGTATAGTAGGTGATGATGGAGAGACTCACCATGGTATATTTGATTTAAGTTATTTAAGTTCTATGCCAAATTTAAAAATAATGTCTCCAAAGGATAAACATGAACTTGAAAAAATGATACAACATTCAATAAAAATAAACACTCCGGTTGCTATAAGATATCCACGAGGAGAGGCAATATCAATAAATGACAGTGCAGATGACAAAGATATTGATAAATGGGAAATACTTAATGAAGGTAAAGATATAGCCATAATAGCGACTGGATCTATGGTAAAGACTTCTTTAGATGCAAAAGATATTTTATGTAACAACGGATTAAATATAACCGTAGTAAATGCAAGATGTATAAAGCCTTTAGATGAAAAATTATTACAAACAATTGCTAAATCTCATAATACTATAATTACACTAGAAGATAATGTTTTGATAGGTGGATTTGGAAGTTATGTAAATAGTTATTTAATCAAATTCAAATTCAAGGGCGATATAGTAAATATGGGATGGCCAGATAAATTTATAGAACACGGAAAAGTAGATATACTATACGATAAATATGCTTTGTCAGCACAAAAAATAGCAAGTAGAATTTTGGATGAGATAAATTGAAAGGAAAGTAGTATTATGAAAAAAAGACTAGATGTACTATTAGTTGAGCAAGGACATTTTGAGACAAGAGAAAAAGCTAGAAAGTCTATAATGGCAGGGGTAGTCTTCATAAATGAGCAAAAGGTAGATAAGCCTGGAACAAATGTAGATGAAAATGCCAAAATAGAAATAAGGGGAAATGCAATCCCGTATGTTAGTAGAGGAGGACTTAAACTAGAAAAAGCTATAAACAAATTCGATATAGATCTAAAAGGAAAGGTATGTTTAGATATAGGAGCCTCAACAGGAGGTTTCACAGATTGTATGCTTCAAAATGGAGCTAAAAAAGTATTTTCAATAGATGTTGGATATGGACAACTTGCCTGGAAACTAAGACAAGATGATAGAGTTATATGTATGGAAAGAACAAACATACGTCATGTAAAAATTGAAGACATAGGTGAATTTGCAGATTTTGCTTCTATAGATGTTTCGTTTATATCTCTAAAACTAGTACTTCCTAATGTAAGAGATTTGATAAAAGAAGAAGGCGAAATAGTTGCTCTTATAAAACCTCAGTTTGAAGCAGGAAAAGAAAAGGTTGGGAAAAAAGGTGTAGTAAGAGATAAACAAACTCATATAGATGTTGTTGAAGAAATACTTTCTTTTGCAATTAAAGAAGGATTTTCTGTTTTAAATTTAGACTATTCTCCTATAAAAGGACCAGAGGGAAATATAGAGTACCTTATGCATATAAAGAAAAGTAATGAACATACAGATATTAATTACAAAGATATTGTGTTAACTGTTGTAAATAATTCTCATGAAAAACTTTAACAGGAGGATAAAAATTGAAGCTAATAAGACAAGCCAAAATTCTTGAAATAATTAAAAATAATGAAATAGAGACTCAGGAAGAACTTGCTGAGCATTTAGTAAAGCTTGGGTTTACTGTTACTCAAGCTACTGTTTCAAGGGATATAAAAGAGCTAAAATTAGTAAAAGTACTGTCTTCAAGTGGAAAATATAAATATGCTCATCTAAAAAGGGATGACAAAAATTTTTCTGATATTATTTGCAATATGGCAAAGGAAGTTGTTGTGGCAATAGATTTTGCAGAAAATATAGTGAGTATTAAAACTATATCAGGATCAGCACAAATAATTGCAAGTATAATAGATTCTCTAGAATTAGAAGAAGTTGTAGGAACTATAGGAGGAATAGATACAGTATTTGTATTATGTAAATCAAAATCAGATGTACAAAAAATAATAAACAGATTTAAAAAGTTATTATAAAGTGGGGGGTGATGCTTTGCTCCTAGAATTATATATACAAAACTGTGCTCTTGTAAAAAGCGCTAGATTAACTTTAGATAAAGGTCTTAATATATTAACAGGAGAGACCGGATCGGGTAAATCTATAATAATAGAAGCATTAGGCTTGTGTTTAGGAGAAAGAGCTGATAAATCGTTTGTTAGAAAAGGATATGAAAAAGGTGTTGTAGAAGCTATTTTTTATACAGAAAATGAAAATATAAAAGAAGAACTTTTAGAATATGGTATAGACTTTGAAACAAATGAAAATTTAACAATAACCAGAGAAATATATGCAGATGGAAAAAGTATAAGTAGGATAAATGGAAGAAGTGTTAAAGTTTCTTTTTTAAGAAAAATATCATCACTTTTAATAGACATACATAGTCAACATCAAAATCAATTGTTGCTAAACAAAGATAATCATTTAAGATTTTTAGATATGTACGGGTATAAGGATTTAAAAGATATAAAACAAGAGTATAAAAAAATTTATGATGAATACATTTTGCTAAAATCAGAATTGTCTAGATTAACGGAAAATAAAGATGACAAAGAAATCCAAAGAGAAGTTGATATTTTACAATTTCAGATAAAAGAAATAGAACAAGCAGATTTAAAACAAGAAGAATACGATCAGCTGCTAAAAGAAAGAGAAATATACAGAAATAGTGAAAAAATATATAATGTACTGAGCGATTGTTACAATAGTATATATGGAGATAACATAAATGCTTTTGATTTAATTTCTAAAAATCTAAAAGAATTTAGAAATACATGTTCTTTTGACAATAAGTTAGAACAAATTTATGAACAATTAGAAGAAATTACATATAAAATTACAGATGTATCTAATGATATAAGGCTATATAAAGATAATTTGAACCTTTCATCTTTAGATATTGAATATATAGAAGGTAGAATAGATACAATAAATAATCTAAAGAGAAAATATGGAAATACCATAGATGAAATTTTTTGCTATAAAGACAAAATAAAATCTAGACTTGAGGAAATAATAAATAAAGATGAAAAAATAAATTCATTAAAAGAAAAAATAAACCTAGTAGAAAAAGATCTAAACATAAAATCAGATTTAATAACACAAAAAAGAAAACAGGTATCAGAAAAGTTAAAAAAAGATCTATTAGATGAACTCAAAAGTTTAAATATAAAAAATGCATTATTTGATGTAAAATTTATTAAAAAAGAAGAGTTTTCATCAAATGGAAAAGATGACGTAGAATTTTTAGTATCATTTAATGAAGGAGAAGATCTAAAGCCTATACAAAAAGTAGCTTCAGGTGGAGAGTTGTCTAGATTTATGCTAGCATTTAAGAAAATCTTGCTTTCAGCTGAAAAAATAAATACGCTGGTTTTTGATGAAATAGATACAGGTATTAGTGGAATAACCGCTCAGATAGTAGGAGAAAAATTAAAGGATATGTCATCTATAAAACAAATAATTTGCATTACTCATCTTCCGCAAATAGCAGTTCAAGGTGACACTCATTTTTGCATTGAAAAAGTAGTAGAAGAAAATAGAACATACACCAATATAAACAAATTAAGTAAGGAAGAAAAAATAAAAGAAATAGCTAGATTAATTGGTGGATTAAATATAACAGAAACAACTATAAAAAGTGCTAAAGAGATAATAGAATTAGCAAAAGGATAAGGATAAAATCATCTTTATCCTTTTGTTTTTTTTGGAATTACTATAATTTTTTATCTGAATATAAATCAACTTATAAAGGAAAATTAAAACTAAATCGAAAATAAGGATGTGGTGAAATTGAAAAAAAATAAAAATTTTATAACCTTCATAATATTCATCCTTACAATTTTTACCTTAGCAAAAGCAGATATAAAAACTGAAGCGATAAATACTGATAAAAAATATGTAATTCCTCTAGGTTATGTAGCCGGAATAAGACTAGATACAAAAGGTGTACTGGTTATAGGTATAGATTCAGAACTTTTAAAGAATAAATCTAGAGATTTAAAAGTAGGAGATATTATTTTATCAATAGAAGGTAAAGAAGTAAATAAAGCTAGTGAGATTGAAGAAATCTTAAATACTAAAAAGAAAGAGTTAGTAAATGTAAGCATAAAAAGAGACGGAGTTGTAATAGAAAAAAACGTGAGAGTAATAAAAGATGATAAAACTAATAAATATAAAATAGGAGTATGGGTAAGAGATAAGGTAGCAGGAATAGGTACATTGACTTATTATGACCCAATAAGCAAAAATTTTGCAGCCTTAGGTCATGGGATAACAGATGTTGATACGGGAAGGCTTTTAGAAGTTAAATCGGGAAAAGTTTATAAACCAGATAAAATAACTGTAAAAAAAGGAAGAGTAGGTAATCCGGGAGAATTGACATCACAATTTAGCGATACAGTTGTAATAGGGACATTTGATATTAATACTAACTTTGGAATAAACGGATTTATACAAGATACATCTTATTTTCCAAATATAAAACCAATTGAAATAGCTCAATTTCATGAAGTAAAAAAAGGTAAAGCACATATATTATTTCCAGATGAAAACAATAATATAAGAGAATATGAAATAATTATAGATAAAATATACAGTCAAAACGCCCCTGAAGCTAAAAGCATGGTTATTGAAATAGTTGACAAAGATTTGATAGAATATACAGGAGGAATAGTTCAAGGTATGAGTGGTGCTCCAATAATTCAAAATAACAAATTGGTAGGAGCAGTAACACATGTATTTATAAATGATCCTAAAAAAGGATACGCAATTTTTGCAAAATGGATGATGAAATAGAAATTTGAAAATTAATTTTATAAATTTAGAAGGAAAGTTTACAGATATGTCGAATTTATCCATTATTGAAAATTAAATATCTTTTAGGGGGGTTTTTTAGTGAAAGAAACAATAAAAATAGTTTTGGCAGATGATAATAGAGATTTTTGCCAAATAATGAAAGAGTATTTAGAAAAAGAAGATGATGTTGAAGTAGTTGGAATAGGAAGAGATGGTCTTGAAGCTATTGATCTTATTCAAGAAAAAAAACCTGATTTATTAGTTTTAGACATAATAATGCCTCATTTAGACGGACTTGGAGTTATAGAAAAATTAAACAGAATGAATTTAGAAAAAATGCCTAAAATAATAATCTTATCAGCTGTAGGTCAAGATAAAATTACACAAAGAGCTATAAGTTTAGGAGCAGATTATTATGTAGTTAAACCATTTGATTTTAATGTATTTATAGATAGAATAAGACAAATGGTAGAAAATAAACCTGAAGTTATTCAAGAAAAAAGCAATGTAATAATTGAAAATAAAACTTCTAAAGCACCTTTTGTGAAAACATCAGGAAATATAGAAGCTCAAATAACAAATATAATTCACGAAATAGGAGTTCCAGCTCACATAAAGGGATATTTATATCTAAGAGAAGCTATAAAAATGGTAATAGATAATGTTGAACTTTTAAGTGCAGTAACAAAAGAATTATATCCAAGCATTGCAAAACAGTTTAACACTACACCATCAAGAGTAGAAAGAGCTATAAGACATGCAATAGAAGTAGCTTGGAGCAGGGGAAAAGTTGATACTATAAATCAATTATTTGGATATACTGTTCACAATACGAAAGGTAAACCTACAAATTCAGAATTTATAGCTATGGTGTCAGACAAATTAAGACTTGAATATAAAATGGCAAAATAAAAAAATCAGCCTCAAAAATCTTGGGATTTTCGAGGCTGATTTTTTTAAAGGTCAATGTTTATAAAAATCATTGCCTATTAAAATATATTATTTTATAAAAATAAATATTACATATCAAAGCTTATTTAGTATAAAATAAACTTGAGGTGATGACGTGTATATACAAATCCCTAAAGAAGTAGATTATATAATAAGAAAAATAGAAAATCATGGATATGAAGCTTTTATAGTAGGAGGATGTGTAAGAGATAGCTTGTTAGGAAAAATTCCTAGTGATTTTGATATAACTACAAATGCAAATCCACAAACGATACTAAAAATATTTCAAGATGACTATGCTATACCAACAGGACTAAAATATGGTACTATAACAGTAGTTATAAACAATCAAAGTTTTGAAATTACAACTTACAGAATAGAAGGCGATTATTCAGATAACAGAAGGCCAGATAATATAGAATACACAAATAGTTTGATAGAAGACTTAAAAAGAAGAGATTTTACTATAAATGCTATGGCATACAACAAAACTATAGGACTTGTAGATAAATTTGATGGTAAAATAGATTTAGACAAAAAGATTATAAAAACTGTAGGTAATCCAGATGAAAGGTTTAAAGAAGATGCTTTAAGAATGCTAAGAGCGATAAGATTTTCAGCACAATTAAATTTTAATATACATAAAGATACAAAAGGTGCCATAAAAAAAAATTCAGCATTAATAAAAGATATTAGTAAAGAAAGAATAAAAGTAGAAATAGATAAGATACTATTGTCAAATAATCCAGAAAAAATTTATCTAATGCATAATCTCAATCTTTTAAAATATATATCTTTGAATCTAGATAAATACATACAAGATCCTATATCAAAAAATGCTCTAAAATCGTTAAAATATATAGATAAAACTTTGCATTTAAGGCTTGCAGCTTTGCTTTGTGATATTATTCAGTTAGATGAGTTTAAGGAAAATTCATTAGAAATTTGTGTACAAATACTAAAATATTTGCGTTATGATAAATTTACTATACAAAAATTAAAAGCTATTATGCCTTTTATAAATATTAAAATTTATAAAACAAAGCCAGACATAAAAAAGCTTTTAAACAAATTAGGAAAAGATAACTTTAAAGATTTGCTAAAGATAAAATGGGCAAGATGTATATCCCAAAACATTGTAAATAGCGGCGAAAAAACAAAAGATATATATGAAATAAAACAGATTTTTGATCAAATAATATCTAATAAAGAATGTTTTACTGTAAAAGACTTAGATATAAATGGAAAAGATATTATAAGTCTTGGATGTAAAGAAGGACAAAAAGTAGGTATAATATTAAATAAGCTTTTAGATTTAGTAATACAAGATCCTAGTTTAAATAATAGAGAACATCTTTTAGATATAACAACAAAGCACTTTCTTTAAATTAAGAAAGTGCTTTGTTTTAACACAATTGCGACATTTACAACATCAATATATGGACTTTTTTTATATTATGAAAATTTATAATTGTTAAAACTAATTAAATGCAAGATATTTTGTGCTATAATAAAGCTTGTTACTCAAGAATAATTTAGGAGGTTGAAAATGAGAATTAAAGCTCCAATAAAAATAGATAGAAAAACTAAGAACTTAGCTAAAAGACTAAGTGTTGGAGATATAGCTGTAATAAATCATAAAGATATAGATGAAATTGCTGCTACATCTTTAGTTGAAGCAAAAATTAAAGCTGTAATTAATGCAGACATATCTATAAGTGGAAGATATCCAAATAAAGGACCACAAATTTTATGCGAAAAAAATATATTTATATTAGATAATGTAGGAAAAGAGGTATTCGACACTCTAAAAGAGGGAGATGTAGTAGAAATAATAGATGATAAAATATATTTAGAAAATAACCTAATAGGAAGTGGTGAGATACTAGATAGAGAAAAAATAAAAGAAAAACTAAAAATATGTCACGAAAATTTATCTAATGAATTAGACAATTTTATAGACAACACTATAGAATATGCTAAAAAGGAAAAAGACTTTATATTGGGCAATCTTAATATGCCTTTTATACAAACAGAATTTAAAAACAAACATGCATTAATAGTAGTAAGAGGACAAAATTATAAGGAAGATTTAAGTACTATAATTTCATATATAGAAGAAGTAAAGCCTATTTTAATAGGTGTAGACGGAGGTGCAGATGCACTTTTAGAATTTGGATATACTCCAGATATGATAGTTGGAGATATGGACAGTGTAAGTGATAAATGTTTAAAACAATGCAAAGAAATAATAGTACATGCTTATCCAGATGGAAGAGCTCCAGGGCTTGAAAGAGTAAAAAAGTTAGGTCTTAAAGCAACAGTTTTTCCAGCTCCAGGAACAAGTGAAGATATAGCAATGCTCATACCATACGAGAAAGGGGCAAAACTTATAGTTGCACTAGGTACTCACTCAAATATGATTGACTTTTTAGAAAAAGGTAGAAAAGGAATGGCTAGTACATTTTTAGTTAGACTTAAAATAGGATCTAAATTAATAGATGCAAAAGGAGTAAGTTTACTTTATAAAAGTAGATTAAAAGTAAAGTATATATGGGGTTTAGTTGTAGCTGCTTTAGTACCAATACTTATAGTGGCATATGTGTCTACGCCAATTCAACAATTAATTAAACTTATGGAACTTAGGATGAGATTGTTATTAGAATTTTAAGGAGGTTATTTAATGAGTATAAATATGAAATATTATATAGTAACAATAAGTGCTATATTTATATCGCTAGGAATAGGAATATTAATAGGTTTTAATTTAAATACTGATGGATTAATTCAAGAGCAACAAGGACAAATAATTCAAAGATTAGAAGAAAGATTTCAGAATATAAAAAACGAAAATGAAATGCTTGAAAATAGAATTTTAAATTTATCTAGAAAAAATGATAAACTTAATAAATATATAGAAACTACATATAATTATGTTATAGACAATAAAATAGAAGGAAAAAAAGTAGGTATAATACAAACTACTGAAGATTATTTTTATACAAATACAAAGGAATTTATACAATCAGCAGGTGGAAAAGTTTATTTTGAAATAATTTTAAAGGATAACTTACTAGATGTATCAGACTTTTCTACATTTGATGGACAGATAAATTCTAAAGAAGAATTAGTATTGTATATCTTAAGACATATTTACGAAGAGAAGAATCTCGACAATTTAATAAAGCTTAGAGATAAAGGTATGATAGATATAAAAAATATAGATTTAGAATTTGAAAATTTAGATTATGTAATCATACAAGGAGGAAGCATACATAATAATGAAGGAAAAATTGAACTATTCGATAAAAAGATAATAGAATACTTCAAAGATAAGAACGTATCTTTAGTTGGAACAGAAAGAAGCGATGTTGAAATATCTTATATACCATTTTACAAAAAATCAAAAATTTCAACTGTAGATAATATAGATGAAGTTACAGGAAAAATATCGCTTGTAATGGTTTTAAAGGGAAATAAGGGACATTTTGGAGAAAAAGATACAGCTACGGATTTTATGCCATTTGAATTAAAATAAATGGAGGAAATAAAATGGAAAAAAATATAAGTATAATAATACCAGCTTATAACGAAGAAAGTAGAATAGAAAAGACACTAGATGGACTTAAAGATATAAAACTTATAAATCAGATAATATTAGTTGATGATGGATCGAGTGATAAAACATATGAACTAGCTTCTAAATATGAATTTGTAAAAGCTTATAAACTTCCTAAAAATATGGGTAAAGGCTATGCTTTAAACTATGGCTTAAGTAAAGCATTAGAAAAGTCAGATATAATAGGATTTTTAGATGCAGATTTAAAAGAAACATCTAGGGAAGTTGAAAAGCTAATTATTCCTATATTAACAGAAGATATAGATGTAACAATAGCAAAGTTTCCTAAAGCTAAGCGAAAAGGAGGATTTGGTTTAGTAAAAAAGCTTGCAAGATATGGAGTGAAATATTTAACTGGAGAAGATATACAAAGTAGCCTTTCTGGACAAAGGGTATTTAAAAAACAAGTGCTTATGGAATTTGAAAAAATACCTTTTGGATATGGAGTTGAAGTAGGTATGACAATAGATATATTAAGAAAAGGATACAAAATAAAAGAAGTTGAAGTTAATATGACACATAATGAAACAGGAAGAAATTTAAAAGGATTTATCCATAGAGGAAAGCAGTTTATGCATATACTTTTGATATTGATAAGTAGGATATTAAAGAGGTGATAACTTGATATATATTATATTTATAATTGGATTAATTGGAACAAAGATAATTATTCCATACTTTAAAAGTCTTTTAATAGAAAGTAATATAACTAAAAAGAACTATTTAGGAAAAGAAATACCTGTTTCTATGGGAATAGTTTTCTTACCATTTTTAGTTATAAATTCTATAATCTTAAGATATTATATAGAAAACAATATCATATATTCATATTTATTTGGAGCAATCGCAATGGGGTTTGTAGGAATTATAGATGATCTTATCGGAACAAGAGATGTTACAGGTCTTAAAGGTCATATTAAAAGTTTAATAAAGGGAAAGCTTACAACAGGAGGATTTAAAGCTTTATTTGGAGGATTTGTAGCACTTTGTATATCAGTAGGTATATCTAAAAATATACAAGATATAATAATAAATACTATGATGATAGCTTTATTTACAAACCTTTTAAATTTACTGGACTTAAGACCTGGAAGATCAATAAAAGGATATCTTTTTATATCAGTATTATTTTTTCTAAGTGTCAACAGCTATGAAAAGATTTTAATAGCTTTACTAACTGCAAATGTAATTGCTTACTTTAAGGAAGATATAAAGGCATTGTCAATGATGGGTGATGCAGGTTCAAATATCTTAGGAGTATGGCTTGGAATTATAAGTGCAAACAGTTTTAATATATATACAAGAATAGCTATATTGATTGGATTAATACTTATTCATATAATAACAGAAAAGTATTCGCTTACGAAAATAATAGAAAATAATAAGTTTTTAAACTATATAGATAAATTGGGAAGGTAAAGAGGTATGATCAGCAAAAAAATAGGAATAGTAGATAGTATAGTTTATGAAGATTTTCATATACAAGAAATAAAAGTGATAATAGAAAATAAAGTACAAAAAGCTATAAATTATATATCTTTAACAGGTAATGTAAATGTAGGTGATGAATTACTATTAAATACTACAGCTGTAGAATTGAATTTAGGAACAGGAGGGGCTCACTTTGTAATTGCTAACTTAAATAATTTAGAAAGCAGCTTAACTGGTGGCGGACATATAATGAAACTAAGATATACTCCTTTTCAATTAAAGGTATTTGCAGCTGAAGAACAAGAAAGTAAATATCATGACATTATAAACAACTTTAAATCTTTAGATAACCTTCCTGTAGCAGTAGGAACTTTACATAGTATGTTAGTACCTTTTGTAGCGGTTATAAAAAAAGCTGACCCTACAAAAAAAATAGCGTATATAATGACGGATGGGGCAGCTTTACCTATTCACCTGAGTAAAAATGTAAAGCAGCTAAAACAAAAAAAATTAATAGATGCTACTATAACTATAGGAAATTCATTCGGAGGAGATTATGAGTGTGTAAATATATATACAGCTTTAATAGTGGCAAAAGAAATAATAAAAGCTGATGTAGTTTTTGTTTCGATGGGTCCTGGAATTGTAGGAACTGGAACAAAATATGGCTTTTCAGGAATAGAACAAGGATATATATTAGATGCGGTTGTTACATTAGGTGGAGAGGCTATAGCTATTCCTAGAATAAGTTTTGCAGATAAGAGAGATAGACACAAGGGGATAAGTCATCATACAATAACTATACTTAAAGATATTGTTAAATCTAAAGTTATAGTTCCTATAAATATACAAGATAGCGATAAGAAAAAATATATATATGATCAAATAAAACACAATAAAATCGAAAAACATAAATTTGTATTTATGCAATCCGATAAAACAAAAGAATGTTTAGAATATTTTAAATTAAATGTAAAGAGTATGGGAAGAAGCTATGAAGAAGATGAAGAATTTTTTAAATCTTCATCAGGAGCTGGCGCATACATATTGGAGGGATTGAAATGATTTTAGAGGAAAAAACTCTAAGTTCAGAAAAAATATATAATGGAAAAATAATAAATTTAAGAATAGATACAGTTGAACTTCCAGATCATAAATATCAAAAAAGAGAAATAGTAGAACACCCTGGTGCAGTTGCTGTTTTAGCTATAACAAAAGAAAATGAGATTATAATGGTCAAACAGTATAGAAAAACAGTGGAAGAAACATTATGGGAAGTTCCAGCTGGAAAACTAGAAATAGGAGAAGATCCTAAAAAATGTGCAATGAGAGAATTAAAAGAAGAAACAGGTTATTCTTGTAAAAAAATTGAATTAATAAATACTTTCTATACATCACCAGGTTTTTCTGATGAAAAAATGTATTTATACCTTGCTAAGGATCTAGTAGAAGGTGATCCAAATCCAGATGAAGACGAGTATGTTGAAATTCATAAGGTGAAAGTAGAAGATGCATTAGATATGTTACAAAACGGAACTATAAAAGATGCTAAAACTATTATAGCAATTTTAATGTCTAAACAATTAATATAATTTAGTAATAAGCCCCTTCTTTTATACATAAAATTATGTAAAGTGATAATAAGAAGGGGGTTTTACTTTGAAAAAAATAGGAATAAACCTAATTTCCAAATCTAACCATAGCATATTTATAGGTTTTATCATTTTTATATTGTTATTAGGGATTTCTTTAGGGGTATATTTAAATAAAATATATCCAGATAGCACAAGCTATATTATGGAGTATATATCTAGGACAAGTAACTATTATACTGATTCAAGTTACAGCGTATTAAATCTTATGTACATAAATGGAAAAAATGATTTTTTCTATTTGCTTTCTTTATTAGTTTTATCTTTAGGAGTTTTTACATGGCCGCTAGCTCTTTTGGTTATATTTTTAAAGGGAGTTTCTGTAGGTTTTACAGTTAGCACTTTAGTAATAGGATTTAACTTTTCGTATTTGAAAATGATATTTTTTGTTTTAGTAAAAAATATAGTAATAATGCCTTTTTCTATAGTAGTTATGGTTGTTTTATTTAATTATGTAAAGAATGCATTTTCAGCAATAAAAATGAGCAGAAAGTTTAAAAATAAGTACTATATTACAAGATTAGCTAAAAAATATATCATAAATTCGATGGCTATAATAATACCTGCTGTATTAGTTCAAGGATTTATAAATGGAATACTTATATTTATTACTCAAAGAATATTTTGATAGGAGAGTTAAAAATGCAGGATGAAGTTATAAAGCAGTATTCAAATTATCTAAATAAAGAGAAAAAACTTTCTAATAATACAATAAACTCGTATTTAATAGATCTAAAAAAGTATTTATCTTATTTAAATGAAAAAGAAATAAAATTAGATGAAGTATCTGAAAATGATATATTTAGTTTTTTAATTTATTTAGAAAAAAGTAATGTTTCAGTTTCTACACTTTCTAGAACAATATCTTCTATAAAGTCTTTTTACGACTTTCTTTTCTTAACTAAAAAAATAGATTCAAATCCAACATCTAAGCTTAAAAAACCTAAAGTAATTAGAGACAAAGTAGATGTTTTAACAGAAACAGAAGTAGAAAAAATATTAAATTCTCCTGATACTAAAACCATTAAAGGAATAAGAGATAAAGCTATTTTAGAAACATTATACGGTACAGGAATGAAAGTTAGTGAACTTATAGAATTAGATTTAGATGATATAAATTTAGATCTTGAATATATAGTTTGCAAATCATCAAAAAATAGTAGAATAGTTCCTCTATCTAATATAACGAAAAAATATATATCTAAATACTTAAATGAATCTAGAGAAAATATAGTGAAAAATAAAAATGAGAAAGCCTTATTTGTAAATTCTAAAGGAGAAAGATTTACAAGACAAGGTCTTTGGAAAATTATAAAGACATATGCTAAGATCTATGATATAGACAAAAATGTAACTCCTAGAATGCTTAGACATTCTTTTGCTATTCATCTTTTAAAAAATGGAGCAGATATGAGTGTTGTAAGCAAAATATTAGGCAACACAAACTTATCTAGCCTTGAGGGGTATTTAGTTCATATAGATAAGAATATAAGAAGTGAATTAAAACAAAAACATCCTAGGACATAGAAAACGTTTATTTTTATACGAAGAAAAGGGTATAATTATAATTGAAAAACAATTATAACAGTGCTATAATTTAGGTATTTCCTGCGAAAAATATCGAAAAAGGAGGATACAAATGAAAAGAGTAATACTAGTAGTTATGGATAGTATTGGAATTGGTGAATTGCCTGATAGTGAGAAATTTGGAGATAAAGGAGTAAACACTTTAGGCAATATAGTAAAGGCTTGCCCAGATATAAAAATACCAAATTTAATTAAACTAGGGATAGGAAATATAGATGGAGCTGACTTTATTGAAAATATTGATACTCCAATAGGATCTTTTGGTAAATGTTCAGAAATATCACAAGGAAAAGATACAACAACAGGTCACTGGGAAATGGTTGGTCTAGTTGTAGACAAGCCATTTAAAACATTCCCAAATGGATTTCCAAAAGATGTTATAGATGAATTTGAAAAAAGAACAGGAAGAAAAGTTATAGGAAATAAGCCAGCTTCAGGGACAGCCATATTAGATGAACTAGGAAAGCAGCACATGGAAACAGGAGATGTAATAGTTTATACGTCTGCGGATAGCGTTTTTCAGATAGCTGCACATGAAGAAATTGTAAAATTAGAAGAATTATATGAAATGTGTAAAATAGCAAGAGAAATACTTATGGGTGATAATGCAGTAGCTAGAGTAATAGCTAGACCATTCATAGGAACAGAAGGAAATTTTGTAAGAACAGCTAATAGAAGAGATTTTTCATTAGATCCATATGATACTACTATCCTTAATAACATAAAAGACGCAGGATTAGATGTTATAGGAATAGGAAAAATTGAAGATATATTTAATGGAAATGGTATAACAGAGGCTGTTCATACAAAGGATAATTTAGATGGAATAAATAAAACAATAGAATACATAAAAAAGGAAAACAAAGGATTGATATTTACTAATTTAGTAGACTTTGACTCAAAATATGGACACAGAAGAGATGTTCAGGGATACAAAAAAGCTATAGAGGAATTAGATGCAAAAATACCAGAAATAATAGATAACCTAAAAGATGATGACGTATTAATTTTAACTGCAGATCATGGAAACGATCCTACTTATAAAGGTACAGATCATACTAGAGAATATGTTCCAGTTTTAATTTATGGAAAGTCTGTAAAACAAGGAGTTAATTTAGGAATAAGAAATAGTTTTGCAGACATAGGAGCGACTATAGCTGATATTTTAAATGTTGATATGCCTAAAGCAGGAGAAAGCTTTAAAAATATAATAATAAAATAGGAGGAATTAAAATGGAAAATATAATGAAAGCAGCACAATTTATAGAATCTAAAATTGATGTAAAACCAGAAATAGGACTAATATTAGGATCAGGGCTAGGAGTATTAGCAGATGAAATTGAAGATGCAAAAGTTATAAAATATGAAGAAATACCAAACTTTCCAGTATCGACAGTAGAAGGTCATAAAGGGCAATTAGTAATAGGAAAGTTAGAAGGAAAAAATGTAATAGCAATGCAAGGAAGATTCCATTACTATGAGGGATACACAATGCAAGAAGCTACATTCCCAGTTAGAGTAATGAAATCTTTAGGAGTAGAAACAATTATAGTTACTAATGCAGCAGGAGGAGTAAATAAGTCTTTTACACCTGGAGATTTAATGATAATTACAGATCACATAAACTTTAGTGGAAATAATCCTTTAATAGGCCCAAATGATAATAGATTAGGAGTTAGATTCCCTGATATGTCTAAAGCTTATACACCAGAACTTATACAACTTTCAAAACAAGCTGCAAGCGAACTTAATATAGATGTAAAAGAAGGTGTTTATGCATTTATGACAGGACCAAGCTACGAAACTCCTGCAGAAATAAGAATGCTTGATAAGATAGGAGCAGATGCGGTAGGAATGTCTACAGTTCCTGAAGTAATAGTAGCTAGACACAGTGATATGAATGTTATAGGTATATCTTGCATAACAAATATGGCAGCAGGTATATTAGATCAACCTCTAAACCATGAAGAAGTTATAGAAACTACTCAAATGGCTAAAGAAAAATTCATTAAGCTGGTTAAGAAAATAGTAAATAAAATCTAGGAGGATTTTTATGAACACCACACAAATAAAACAGGCCGTGGATTATATAGAATCTAAAATTGATGTAAAACCAGAAATAGGACTAATATTAGGATCAGGTCTAGGAGTATTAGCAGATGAAATTGAAGATGCAAAAGTTATAAAATATGAAGAAATACCAAACTTTCCAGTATCGACAGTAGAAGGACACGAAGGGCAATTAGTAATAGGAAAGCTAGAAGGAAAAAATGTAATAGCAATGCAAGGAAGATTCCATTACTATGAAGGATATACAATGAAAGAAGTTACATTTCCTGTAAGAGTAATGAAATCTTTAGGTGTAGATACATTAATAGTTACAAACGCTTGCGGAGGACTAAATCCTAATTTTTATGCAGGAGCCTTAATGATTATAAATGATCATATTAATTTTACAGGTGCAAATCCTTTAATAGGCCCAAATGATAGTCAGTTAGGTGTAAGATTTCCAGATATGTCAACAGCTTATGATAAAGAGTTAATAAAGTTAGCTAAAGATGTTGCAAATAAGCTAAACATAGAGATATTTGAAGGGGTTTATGCAGGAATATCTGGTCCTAACTATTTTTCTAAAGCAGAATTAAATATGCTTATAGTATTTGGTGCAGACACAATAGGAATGTCTACAGTGCCAGAGGTTATAGTTGCTAGACATAGCGGTATGAGAGTTTTAGGTATATCGTGTATAACTGATATGGCTATACCTAATGAGCACCTTGAGGTTTTAACTCATGAACAAGTAGTAAAAGTTGCACAAAGGACAAGGCCAAAATTTATATCACTAGTTAAAGAAATAGTAAAAGAGGTGTAAATGATATGAGAATGTATGACATAATAAAGAAAAAAAGGGACGGACATGAGCTTACAAAAGAAGAAATAAACTTTTTTGTAGAAGGATACTCAAAAGGAGAAATACCTGATTATCAAGTATCAGCTCTTTTGATGGCTATTTTTTTAAGAAAGATGACAAAACAGGAAACTGTTTACTTAACAGATGCTATGATGAGATCAGGAGATGTTATAGACTTATCTAGAATAGACGGAATAAAGGTAGATAAGCATAGTACAGGAGGAGTAGGAGATAAAACTACAATAGCTTTAGCGCCATTAGTAGCATCTTGCAATGCTCCAGTAGCTAAAATGTCTGGAAGAGGACTAGGTCATACTGGAGGAACACTAGATAAACTTGAATCTATACCAGGTTTTTCTATAGAAGTAGATCAAGAGAAATTTATAGAAAATGTAAATAAAATTAAAGTTTCTGTATGCGGACAAACAGCAACAATAGTTCCAGCAGATAAAAAATTATATGCACTAAGAGATGTAACTGCTACTGTAGATAATATTTCGTTAATAGCTAGTAGTATAATGAGTAAAAAATTAGCTTCGGGAGCAGATGCTATATTACTTGATGTAAAAACAGGTAGTGGTGCATTTATGAAAGATATTGAAGATTCATTTGCACTAGCTAAAGAAATGGTTGATATAGGAAATGGAATGGGCAGAGAAACTATAGGTATAATAACAGATATGGATCAACCACTAGGATATGCTGTTGGAAATGCTCTAGAGGTTATAGAAGCTATAGATACTCTAAAAGGAAAAGGGCCAAAAGATTTTACAGAGCTTTGTTTAAACTTAGGTGCTTACATGCTAATGCTAGCTAAGGTAGCAGATAATTATGATGATGCAAAACAAATGCTACAAGAGTCTATATCTTCTGGTAAGGCACTTGAAAAATTAAGAGAATTTATAAAAGCTCAAGGTGGAAATGATCAAGTAGTAGATAATTATGATTTATTCCCAGGAGCATCACATGTTGTAGAATTAAAATCTCCTAAAAAAGGATATATCTCTAAAATAGAAGCAGAAGAAGTTGGAGTAAGTGCATTAATTTTAGGCGCAGGAAGAGAGACAAAAGAAAGTGAAATAGACTTAGGTGCAGGAATAGTTCTTCGTAAAAAAGTAGGAGATTTTGTTGAAGAAGGGGAAACTTTAGCTCATATGTATTTAAATGACATGTCAAAACTTGACAGTGCAAAACAAAGATTATTGAATGCTTATACAATAGAAGATAAAAAACCTCAAGAAAGAAAACTAATTTATGGCGTTGTAACTAAAGATAATATAGAAAGATTCTAATAAAAGAGCAAGGATTTCCTTGCTCTTTTTTCATTCGTTTCTATTGTAAAAATAAGTCTAAAATTATATAATTATATAGATAAATAACTATTAAAATGGGGTAGTGTTATGATAAAAAAAAGATCTACAATACTGATAATTTTATTTATTTTTACAACCATAGCTTACTTTTATAATCAAATAGGACCTTATGATAAAAAAAGTATAGACGAAGTAATAGTAAAAATACCAAAAGGTAGCTCAGTTTATGAAGTAGCTGACATTTTATTTGAAAATCATCTCATAAAAAGCAAATTATTTTTTGTAAATTTGTCTAGAATAACTAATAAAGATAAAAATATAAAAGCAGGAACATATAAAATTCCTCAGTACTTTTCAAATAAAGAAATATTAGAGCTTCTAAATTCAGGCAAGATATATAAAGACTTTATAATAGTTACAATACCTGAAGGATTTGAATTAAAACAAATAGCTCAAAGACTAGAGCAGCAAGGACTTGTAGATAAAAATAAATTTATAGATTTAGCAAATGATGTAGATAATTTTAAAAGAGAATTTGACTTTTTAAATGAAGAAGGTATTACTTCTTTAGAAGGATATTTGTTTCCAGATACTTACTACTTAGAAAAAACTTTTTCTGAAGAAGCTATAATTAGATTAATGCTTAGAAGATTTAGTGAAGTTTACAACAAAGAGATAAGACAAAGACAAAAAGAACTTGGGTTATCTTTAAATGAGCTTATAACACTTTCTTCAATAATAGAAAGAGAAGCTAAGTTAGATAATGAAAGAGCTTTAATTTCAGCTGTTTTCCATAATAGAATGAAAATAGATATGCCTCTTCAATCTTGTGCTACTGTTCAGTATGTCATAGGAGAAAGAAAGGCTATATTATCTAATTCTGATATTCAAATAGATTCTCCTTACAACACTTATAAAAATAAGGGACTACCACCAGGACCTATAGCATCTCCTGGAGAGGCTTCTATAAAAGCCGCGTTATATCCTGCAGATGTAGACTATCTTTATTTTGTAGCAAAGAAAGATGGCAGTCATAGTTTTGCAACAAACTACAATGATCATCTTAAAAACAGAAGAGAAAACTTAGGAAGATAGGTGGGATATGCCACCTATTTATTTGTGAGAAAGGATGGTTTTGTGAATAATATAGTAAATGAATTAGTTGAAAAATATATAAAGCAGACTGTAAATACAGGTTTTGATTTATCGTGCATGGAAAAATATGCAAAGGAGCACAATGTACCTATAATACAAAAAGAGGTTGCTTCTTTTTTAAAGGTATTACTTAAAATCCATAAGCCCAAAAGAATATTAGAAGTAGGAACAGCAATAGGATATTCATCTATATTATTTGCTTTAAGTTTAGATAAAGAATGTCAAATAATCACAGTAGAAAGAAATGAAGAGATGATAAAAAAGGCAACAGAGAATATAAAAAAGTTCGGATTACAAGATAATATAACTATAATAGATGGAGATGCAAAAGAAAAGCTTAAAGAGATAGATGGAAATTTCGATATGATTTTCTTAGATGCAGCAAAAGGTCAGTATAAGATATTTTTTGATATAGTAATAGACAAGCTAGATGTAGGAGGATTGCTTATATCAGATAATGTTTTATACAAAGGAATGATAGCTAGTGATGAATTTTTAATTAAAAGAAAAAAGACAATAGCAAAAAGAATGAGAGAATATTTAGACTATATATGCAATTGTAATTATCTTGATACAAGCTTAGTTCCAATAGGAGACGGAATAGCACTTAGTTATAAAAAGGAGAAGAGGTGATCTCATTGGAAAAAATAGAACTACTTGCACCAGCTGGAGATTTAGAAAAACTAAAAATGGCAATTGTTTACGGTGCAGATGCTGTATATTTAGGAGGAGAGGCATTTGGACTTAGAGCAGGGTCAAAAAACTTTACCAAAGAAGAAATGGCTGAAGGTGTCGAATTTGCACACGAAAGAGGCAAAAAGGTATATGTAACAGTTAATATAATTCCACATAATAAAGATTTTGAGGGGTTAGAAGATTATCTAAAAGATTTAGAAAAAATAGGTGTAGATGCAGTAATAGTTTCAGATCCTGGAGTTTTATATATGGTTAAACAAGTAATACCAAATATGGAAGTGCACTTAAGCACTCAAGCAAACACAACAAATTATATGAGTGCTAACTTTTGGTATAACCAAGGAATAAAAAGAATAGTAGTAGCTAGAGAATTATCCATAGAAGAAATAAAAGAAATAAAAGAAAATATTCCAGATGATATGGAAATAGAGGCGTTTGTACATGGTGCTATGTGTATATCTTATTCTGGAAGATGCCTTATAAGTAATTATATGACAGGAAGAAATGCAAATAAGGGAGAATGTGCTCATCCTTGCAGATGGCAATATTATCTAGTAGAAGAAAAAAGACCAGGAGAGTATTATCCAATTTATGAAGATGAAAGAGGAACTTTTTTCTTTAACTCTAAAGATCTATGCTTGATAGAATATATACCGCAATTAATAGAATCTGGAATCAAAAGTTTTAAAATAGAAGGAAGAATGAAAACTTCTTATTATGTTGCAAGTATAGTTAGAGCATATAGGATGGCAATAGATGAATATTACAAAGATCCTAGAAATTGGAAATTTAACCCTATGTGGCTAGATGAAATCAAAAAAGCTAGTCATAGAGATTTTACAACAGGATTTATATTTAAAAAGCCTACAGCTGAGGATCACCACTATGGGTCTAGTTCTTACATAAGAACTTATGATTTTATTGGGCTTGTCAAAGAATATGATGAAGAAAATCAAATAGCAATAGTTGAACAGAGAAATAGAATGTTTACAGGTGAGCAAATAGAAGTTATGGGACCTTATACTGAAACTAAAAATGCAGTTATAGAAAAAATGTGGACAATGGATGGTGAAGAAATAAATGTAGCACCTCATCCAAAACAGATTATAAAAATGAAACTAAACGTAAAAGTAAAAGAAAACTATATGTTAAGAAAGGAGATAAAAGATGATAAATAGGCCTTTGATAATTGGAATAACAGGAGGATCAGGATCAGGAAAAAGTACTGTAGTACAATCCATACTAGAAAATGTACCAAAAGAGAGCATAGCAATGATAGAACAAGATGCCTATTATAAAGACCAAAGTCATCTTCCTATGAATGAAAGATTAAATACAAATTATGACCATCCATTAGCTTTTGATAATGATTTGTTAATAAGCCATCTTAAAGATCTAATAGAAGGAAAGAGTATAGAAAAACCAGTATATGATTTTGAAAACCACACAAGAAAGAAAAATGAAACAGTAAAGATTGACCCAAAGGATATAATAGTAGTAGAAGGAATAATGATTTTAGAAGATGAGAGATTGAGAAATATGCTTGATATAAAAATATTTGTAGATACAGATTCTGATCTTAGAATACTTAGAAGAATTCAAAGAGACATAAGAGAGAGAGGAAGAACTGTAGATTCAGTTATAGAGCAGTATCTATCTACCGTAAGACCTGCTCATATGCAATTTATAGAGCCATATAAAAAATATGCAGATATAATAATGCCTGAAGGAGGATATAACACAGTAGCTATAGATATTGTAGTAGCAAAAATAAGATCTATAATCCAATCAAAAGTTAATAAATAATCAATGTATTAGCCCCCTGCTATTTGGGAAAAATAACACAAAATAGCAGGGGGTGTTTTAATGTACATAAAGTTAGATAAGTTAATGATGAAAAGATTGTATACGCTATTTTATTTGTTTATATTCATATATATATCAATAACAGGAAAGCTTGCATATATTCAGATTTATAAAGGAAGAGAATATTACAATAGAACAGTAAGGCAAAGTGAAATAAAGGTAGATCTAACTAGTAATAGAGGCATTATATATGACAGAAATGGAATACCTCTTACTGATGTAGATAAGGAAAAAGTGCTTGTAGTATTAAAAAATAGATTAATTTCTAATAATGAAAAAGTAATTTTAGACACACAAACCTTAAATTTGATAAAGAGTATAACTAAAATGTCAGAAGCACAGATATATACTAATCTTCAAAAAAGTAGCGATATTATAGAGTTTAAGATAAATAATTTAGATGATGATCTAGAAAGACAAATAAAAAACAAAAGGGGGATGTTGATTGTAGAAAAAACGTTTAGATATTCAAAGGATAATATATTATCTCATGTTATAGGATACATAAATGAATATGACAATGTAGGTGTAAGTGGTATAGAAAAAGCGAAAGATAACTACTTAAAATATAATGAAAGACAATATGTAGAAGTATTTTTAGATGCTCATAGCAATGTTATACCAGGAAGTTTTAGAGAAAATAGAGAAGATAATAAAAACGCAAAACATATAAAAACTACTATAGACTATAACATACAAAGAGTAGTAGAAGAGGTTATGGATAAAAATAGAATAAATGGAGCTGTTGTAGTTTCTAATGTAAAAACAGGGGAAATATTAGCTATGGCCTCTAGGCCAAACTTTGATGTATATAAAATAGGAGATTATGTAAAAAGCTCAGGAGATGAACTTTTAAATAAAGCTATCCAGTGCACATATCCTCCCGGATCTGTATTTAAAACTATTGTAGCTTTAGCAGCTTTTGAAGAAGGAGTAGTAAAAGAAGATGAAATATTTAACTGTCAAGGAGATATACAAGTTGATGGACTTACAGTAAGATGCTGGAAAGAAGGTGGACATGGAGAGCAAACATTCGCTGAAGCTTTTTATAATTCTTGTAACACAACTTTTATAGAAATTGGAAAAAGGGTTGGAAGCGAAAAAATATTAGAAATGGCTAAAAGAATGGGACTTTACGAAAAGGTAGGAATTGGACTTAGTGAAGAAAAAGCAGGTATAATGCCAAAAGGTGATAAAGCAAAAGGAAATGCAATAACTAATATATCTATAGGTCAAGGTGATATAGAGGTGACACCATTACAAGTAAATCAAATGACACAAATAATAGCAAATAATGGCGTATATAAAAGGTTATATTTATTTGATTCTGTCTTAAATCAAAGAATGAATGAAATCGAAAAATTCAATAAAGATAAAGAAAAAGTTATCATATCACCCTTTATAGTAAATAGAGTAAGAGATCTTATGGAAGGAGTTGTAATCCAAGGAACAGGAAGAACAGCACAGGGACTTGAAGGAGAAAGTGCAGGAAAAACAGGGTCAGCTGAGAGTTATATACGTGGCAAAAAGATAGTTCATGGCTGGTTTACTGGATATCATCCATTTATTGATCCTAAATATGCTATAACAGTATTTGTATATGATGGTAAATCCGGAGGGGGAGCAGCAGCTCCTATATTTAAAGAAATTATAGAAAATATAAATAACAATTAAATTTAAAGTACAGGCACAATAGAAAATTCACCCTCATATAATATAAAATGACTTGTAAATTGGGGGTGAATTTATAGTGCCATCTACAAAGTCTTTTCCTAAACCATTAACCCCTAAAGAAGAACTAGAATACTTAAAAAAATTCAAAGAAGGAGATGAGCAATTTAAAACTATATTAATAGAAAGGAATTTAAGACTAGTAGCTCATATTGTAAAAAAATATACAAATTACTATGAAGATGCTGAGGATTTAATATCAATAGGAACGATAGGTCTGATAAAAGCCATAGAAACTTATAACATGGAAAAAGGAACTAGACTAGCAACTTATGCTGCTAGATGTATAGATAATGAAATACTTATGATGTTAAGATCAAACAAAAAAAATAAAAGCGAGGTATCATTACATGATCCTATAGGAGTAGATAAGGAAGGAAATGAAATAACCCTTATGGATATATTAGGAACAGAATTAGATGATGTAATAGATGAAGTCGATTTAAAAATAAAGGTTAAAAAATTATATGAAAAAATAAACAATATACTAACAAACAGAGAAAAAGAAATAATAGAGCTAAGATATGGACTTACATCTAGTGGATATAAAACTCAACGAGATATAGCAAAGAAACTTCAAATATCTAGGTCATATGTATCAAGAATAGAAAAAAGAGCGCTGAAAAAACTAAAAAAATGTTTAGAATGTGAAAAAGAGTAAAAACCCCTATTATCATAGGGGTTTTTTTAATCTATTTCAAATTGCATTATAACAGCATCAAATCCTGCTTGTTTTAGTTTTTCTACTTGTTTTCTAGCATTTTCTATATTACTAAAAGATCCTGCTATTACTCTATATACCACTTTTTTACATTTGCATTTTCAAATACATACTTTTCTTTATATTGTATACCGACTTGATCAAGTATAGACATAACTATTGATTTTACTATTTCATCTTTTTTAGAATCAAATAACTTATTATCTTGAGAGTTATCTATAAATCCAATTTCTATCAAAATAGCAGGCATTTTTGTTTGTCTTAACACATAAAAATTAGCTGTTTTTACACCTCTATTTCTAAATCCTAACTCAACTAATCCTCTTTGAACTTTCTGAGCTAATTGCCTAGACTTTATAGAAGCATTTTCAAATATATAAGTTTCTACTCCTTGAGATTGTTCTGGCACATAAGCATTTCTATGAATAGATATAAAATAGTCTGCGTTATTAGAATTTGCTAGATTAACTCTTTCTTGTAGTTGAACAGTTACATCATCTTTTCTAGACAATATAACTGTAATATTGTGTCTTTTTAATTCATCTGCAATAAGATTTGCTATCTCTAAAGTGTCATTTTTTTCTAATCTATCCCTATATGTTGCTCCTGGATCAACCCCACCGTGACCAGCGTCTATGAAAATCTTAATCATAATCCACCTCCTAATAAGTTTATTCCTTATATTTAAATATGCAAAAAGATCTAATTTTGCTATGAAAATAGATTTAAATGTATAAAATATGAAAAAAGCTTAATAATACTAAATGTGAAAAGATAGGAGGGAATGTATGTCAGTTAAAATTGGAATACCTAAAGCACTTTTGTTTCATAAATATTCTTGTTTATGGACTACTTTTTTTGAAGAACTTGGAGCTGAAGTTATAGTATCAGATAATACAAATAAAAAAATTTTAGACCAAGGAACAAACAATACCGTTGATGAAGCATGCATACCTATTAAGTTGTTTCATGGTCATGTATTGAGTCTAAAAGACAAAGTTGATTACATATTTATGCCAAGAATATTAAGTTTACATAAAAAAGAATATATATGTCCTAATAATTTATATGATAAATATATGAATATGAATTCAATAGATAAAATTAAAGCTAAAGGAGATGTATTAACTCCAGAGATGATAGATAAAGCTATTATAGATGAATATTCAACTAAGTATAAAGGTAAAATATTTTGGTCTTTTGCAAGAAAACTTATAGGATCTACTCTTTACTTGGTTGAAAACAATCTTGCAGATGGAGTTATATATATTTCGTCTTTTGGATGTGGAATAGATTCAGTTGTTGAAGAGATTGTAGAAAGAATAATAAAAAAAGAAAGCAATATTCCATATATGCTTTTAACACTAGATGAGCATAGTGGAGAAGCTGGTATAAATACTAGGCTTGAAGCATTTATAGATATGATAAAATGGAGGGATACAAATGAAAATAACATTTCCGCACATGGGTAATATATATATTCCATTGAAAGTAATATTTGATGAACTAAAAATAGATGTAGTTATTCCTCCAAAGTGCAATAAAAAGGCACTTGAAATCGGAACAAAATATTCTCCTGAGCTTATTTGTGCTCCGTTTAAGCTGAATATAGGAAACTACATACAGAGCATAGAAAAAGGCGCAGATACTATATTTATGCTAGGAGGATGTGATGTTTGTAGGTTTGGAATGTATAATGTTTTGCAAAGAGATATACTAAATGACTTAGGATATGATGTTGAAATGATATGCACAAATTCATTCACAAACATAAAGGAAATAAAAAGTTTTATAGAAAACCTAAAAAAAGTATCAAAAGAAGCTAGCTATGTAAAATTATTAGATGTATTTAGAAAAGGTGTGAAAGTTTTATTTGAAATAGATGATTTTGATGATCTTGTAAACAAAATAAGACCAAGAGAAAAAAATAAGGGAACAGTGGATAAGCTTTATAGCGAGTTTGAAAAACAAATAAATAAATCAAAAGGATATAAAGAAACAATAAATACAATAAGAGAATATAAACAAAAACTAAATGAAATTGATATAGATAAAGAAAAACAAATTTTAAAAGTAGGATTAGTTGGAGAAATATATACAGTTATAGAGCCTTTTATAAACCTAAATATAGAAAGAAAATTGGGTAATATGGGAATAGAAGTACACAGATCTATAACAGCAAGTGAATTTTTAAGAGAACAGATGGATTTTATACCTTTTATTAAATCAGAAAAAGAAATAGTGCATAAAGCTGCGAGCAAATATTTATCACATCAAATAGGAGGGCATGCTCTTTGTACAATAGGAAATACTGTTAAGTATAGCCAAGAAGGATATGATGGAGTAATACATTTACTACCATTTACTTGTATGCCTGAAATAGTAGCGCAAAGCATTCTTCCTACTGTTGAAACAGAAAACAATATACCTGTATTGACTCTTGTTTTGGATGAAATGACAGGAGAAGCTGGGTATTTAACAAGAATAGAAGCATTTGTAGACTTATTAATAAGAAGAAGAGAGGTTATGAAAGATGAAACGAGTTTATCTTGGAATTGATGTAGGTTCTGTAAGTACAAATATAGTTATTATAGATGAAAATAACGAAGTAATTCAAAAACTTTATATAAGAACAATGGGGGCAATCCAATAAAGGTACTAAAAGAAGGATTAAAGATGACTAAAAAAGCACTCGATGATATGGGACAAAAGGTAAAAATATCAGGAGTAGGTAGTACTGGAAGTGGAAGAGATCTTGCAAGTGTTATGGTTGGAGCAGATGTTGTAAAAAATGAAATCACAGCTCATGCAGTAGCAGCTTTAAACTTTATACCTGATGTAAAAACTATTTTAGAAATTGGAGGACAAGATTCAAAGATCATTCTTATAAGGAATAATGTTATAAGTGACTTTGCTATGAATACAGTTTGTGCAGCAGGAACAGGTTCTTTTTTAGATAGACAAGCAGCAAGATTAGGAATTCCTATAGAAGAGTTTGGGAAAAAGGCATTAAACTCAAAAACAAAAGTAAGAATTGCAGGAAGGTGTGCAGTATTTGCAGAATCAGATATGATTCATAAACAACAATTAGGATACAGTCAAGAAGATATAATAAATGGACTTTGTGAAGCATTAGTTAGAAATTATTTAAATAATTTAGCTAAGGGCAAAGAAATACTATCACCAGTTGTATTTCAAGGTGGTGTTGCTGCAAATGTAGGAATAAAAAAAGCATTTGAAAATGCACTAAATTGTGAAATTTATGTACCTGAACATTACAATGTTATGGGTGCTTTAGGAGCTGCTTTACTTGCTAAGAAAGAAGTTGAAAATACAGGAAAAACAAACTTCCTAGGATTTGAAATAGCAGATAGTAACTTTAAAGTAAGTGGATTTGAATGTGATCATTGTCCGAATGTTTGTGAAGTTGTAGGTATTTATAAAGATGACGAATTATCAGCAAGATGGGGAGATAAATGTGGAAAGTGGAAGGATTTAAATGTTCAATATAGTTTTTAGATAGTATAAAGGGTATCTATAAAGATATCCTTTTTATGTTTACTATTTTAACTTAAGGGTATATCTAATAAAAATATAAAAATTGATAACAATAAATTAAACATATTTAGGATGGAAAATATAATATTAATAAAGTATAATATAAAACATATTAAAAGGGGTGATTTGTTGAAAAGAGTATTCGTATTTTTAATATTTTTAACTACTGTGTTATCTGTACTTTTTAATCCGTTTATAACTAGCAGTGTATTCTCTAAATCGAATAAATCTGTTTATGTTATAAATATAAAAGGGGAAATTAATCCAGGAACATATTACTATGTAAAAAATTCTATACAAAAAGCAGAAATTGAAAATGCTAATTTAATATTATTTGAAATAGATACAATGGGGGGGCGTGTAGATTCTGCTGTTAACATAAGTGATGTTATAGTTTCTACAAAGATACCAACAGTTGCATATATAAACAAAAAAGCTGAGTCAGCAGGTGTTTTAATAAGTATATCTTGCGATAAAATATATATGGCTCAAGGAGCTACTATAGGATCTGCTGAGACTATACCTTATACAGAAAAGAATATATCTTACTGGACTAGTCAATTAAGGTCTGTAGCACAGCAAAAGGGAAGAGATGATGATATTGTTGCAGCTATGGCTGATAGAGATATACAAATAGAGGGAATTATAGATAAAGGAAAACTTTTAAATCTAACTACAAAGCAAGCTAAAAAAATAAATTTTATAGATGGAGTGGCCAATTCAAGATATGAAATATATTCAGATATAAAAATAGAGAATTTAAATGAGGTAGTTTTAGAAAAAAGTTTGTTTGATAGTTTTGTAGACTTTATAAATTCAACATATATTGCTCCTATACTTTTAGCATTAGGATTTATTGGTCTTATTGTTGAAGTTATTACACCAGGTTTTGGTGTAGGAGGAGTAGTTAGTATATTGGGATTTGGATTGTTTTTTGGAGGTTCAGTACTAGGTGGAAGTGCTAGTGCGTTTGTATTTTTTGTATTTTTTATAGGTATTGCATTTTTGCTTTTAGAAGCTTTAGCACCTGGATTTGGAGTATTTGGGATGTTTGGAATACTTACTATAGTAATAAGTATAGTTATGGCTTCAAATTCATTAGCACAAGCGTTAATTTATATTGTTATATCTATGGTATTAACTATACTTGCAACTATCTTTTTGATTAAGAAGTTACCTAAAAGAAAAATATCTAAAACATTACTTTTAGATACTAAGCTTAATAAAGAAGAAGGATTTATACCTTATAAAGAGAAGAAAGAATATATAGGAAAAATCGGAGTTAGTATTTCAGACTTAAGACCTTCAGGAAAAATAAGGGTAGATGATGAAATTTTAGATGCTATCTCAGAATCTTCCTATATAGAAAGAGGTAGGGCAGTACAAATTATTCAAATAAATGGAAATAAAATAATAGTAAGAGAAATTAGGGAGGGATAGTATGATTTTGGGTCCAATAATATTTTTAGGTTTGATAATTTTATTTTTGTCACTGTTTTTTAGCTTCATTCCAGTAGGTCTTTGGATAACAGCTTTATTTTCAGGAGTTAAAATATCTATATTAACACTTATAGGTATGAGATTTAGAAGAGTTTTACCAGCAAAAATAGTTAATCCAATGATTAAAGCCACTAAAGCAGGGTTAAACATAAGTATAGACAAACTTGAAGCCCACTATTTAGCAGGTGGAAATGTAAACTCAGTTGTTGATGCGTTAATAGCAGCTCAAAGAGCTAATATAAATTTAGAGTTTGAGCAAGCAGCAGCAATAGACTTAGCTGGTAGAGATGTACTTGAAGCAGTTCAAGTAAGTGTAAATCCAAAAGTTATAGAAACTCCGAAAATAGCAGCAGTATCTAAGGATGGAATAGAAGTTATAGCAAGAGCAAGAGTTACAGTTAGAGCTAATATTGAAAGACTAGTAGGAGGAGCAGGTGAAGAAACTATCATAGCAAGAGTTGGAGAGGGTATAGTAACTACAGTAGGTTCTTCAGATAGTCATAAAGCAGTACTTGAAAATCCTGATAGAATATCTAAAACAGTTTTAGAAAAAGGATTAGATTCAGGAACAGCATTTGAAATACTTTCAATAGATATTGCAGATGTAGATGTGGGAAGAAACATAGGTGCTCAGCTTCAAACAGATCAAGCAGAAGCAGATAAGAAAATTGCTCAAGCAAAAGCAGAAGAAAGAAGATCTATGGCTATAGCAAGAGAACAAGAGATGAAAGCTATGGTAGAAGAAATGAGAGCAAAAGTTGTTGAAGCAGAGGCACAAATACCACTTGCAATAGCAGAAGCTTTTAAAAATGGAAATTTAGGGGTATTAGATTATTATAATCTAAAAAATGTAATGGCTGATACTAATATGAGAGAATCTATAGCTAAAATGGGTGATAAAAAAGATCAAAAGCCTAACCAAAAGCTATAAAGGGCGTGGTTAAATGGAAGGTATTATTTTTATAATTGTAATGGCAGTTATAAATGCATTCTTAGGTAAAGATAAGAAAGAAAATAAAAAAAGTTTGTTTGAACAGCTAAATATAAACGATATATTTGAAAATGTAAAGAATAACATAGATGCTGTAAATCAAGAAATACAGCCAGAAAAGATAGAAACTCTAAATATTGAAAAAATATATAAAAATACTAAAGAAGATGTTAAACCTGACAAGGTTATTTGCTACAAGCAAGAAAAAGTTGATAAAAATGATAGTAATAAAAAAGTTTTAAAAGATACACAACAAGATACAAAACAGGATGACTTTGATTTATTTTCAGATCTAGATAGCTTAAAAAAAGGTATAATTTTAAGTGAAATTTTGTCTAAACCAAAGAGTTTAAGGTAAAATAAAAGCACCCTTAGGGTGCTTTTATTATTCTACCACTATATCTTTACTATTTTCCCAAAGTCCATGTATATTGCAATAACTTAAGGCGTATATAGTTCCAGATTTACTTAGTACTACATTTGATAACCCTACAGGTTCTGTAAAAATAGAGCTTTCTCCATGAGAAGAAAAATTAAAGCTAGCAAGTTCTATAGGGAATTTTTCACCTTCTGGATGGAAAAACACTTTTATCCATGAAATGTGATGTTCAAATGTATTAGGATGTTTTATTTCATCTCCAATAGATACTTTAAGATCAAAACTTTCATTTAATTTTACTTTTTCAGGAGCATGTATAACAGGTACATGTTTTTCACCTTTCCAATCTCCAGATTGTAAAAGATTCTTTAAGCTTTTCATTGTAGATACCTCCTAATATTTTTATCTACAATATTTATATCCAAAACTGTTTTGGATAAACATTTTAAAAATAAATACTTTTCTATTTAGAAGATTTTTTGTTAATAACATTATCTATAAGACCTGTCGCATGGCCCATAGGACACACTTGGCACCAAGATCTAGGCTTGAATATAATTCCCATTATTATACCAACAAGTAAAGATGCCATCATAAATCTAAATAAAGAAAAACCTATTTTAGTAATATCAGGACCAGCATGAACAAGTGATATAGCAAGCATAGTTATCATAAGAGTTAAAATTATATTTTTTACAGTATTAGTCTTGAATGATTTAGGCAAATTGTTGTTCATGCTTATATTTTTAAGAAAGTTTCCAAGCAATGATCCTCTAGGACAATAGTGAGAACAATGAACTTTACCTCTACCTTTTATAGCATGATACATAGGGACTGTCATACATACAAATCCTAAAACTCCAAACCTTATATCTAAAATTGATAAGATTATAAATAGCATCATAAATACCCAAGACCACTTCATATGAGATTTACGTTTTGTTTTCATAATTATTACCTCCTTTATATTTACACTATCTTTATATCGTTATATTACGATATAAAGATAAAAGTGTCAAGAAGTTTTTCGTAACCAAACAAAACTATGGAATAAAACTAGTAATCAAATAATTTAAGTTTCATAAAATTATATAAGAGGGGGTGGGTTAATGTTTGACTTACCAAGTGATTTGGAAGTTACTTTACCTAGAGTAACAACTATTGGTAATAAAAGTATAAAAATAGAGAATTATATAGCGATTATAGAATATTCAGATAAAATGATAAAAATACAAACCAAAAACAATATACTAAAAATACATGGAGATAACTTGATTATAAAATACATAACAGAAGAAGATGCTCTTATAGAAGGTAAAATATATTCAATAGAATACTGGGTCTAAGGAGGCATAAAATTGTGGCAATATGTAAAAGGGTTTGTAATAGTTACTATAGAAGGATTGAACTTAGAAAGATTTATTAGCGAGATAGCTAGAAGCGGATTATATATTTTCAATGTAAGAAGGATAACAAGCACGAAGATAGAATTTTATATATACAAAAAAGATTTTGCTAAATTAGTAAGTGTATACAGAAGATCTAATTACAATATAAAGGTTAAAAGATCTATAGGGATACCTTTTTTGATGAAGCGAATATATAAAAGAAAATCCTTACTCTTAGGAGGTATTATATCTTTATTTATTTTAATGATCTTAACAACTTTTATAACAAATGTGTACATAGATGCTCCAGAAGGAATAAACAAAGATATAATAAGACAAGAAATTTATAAATTAGGATTAAAACCATGGACAAATAAGTATATAATAGATAAAAAAGATATAAGAGATAAAATGCTACTTAAGTTTGATGAAATAGCTCATATAACAATAAATATACATGGAACTAACGCATACGTTGAAATAATTAAAAAAGAAGAAGAAATTAGAGAAAAAGAAAGACTAAGTTGTAATATAATAGCAAAAAAAAATGGTATAATAGAGAAAGTTATAGCTAGAAAAGGTGATGCTTTAGTCAAAAAAGGAGATATAGTAAAAAAGGGAGATGTTTTAATTGCAGGTGGAGATATAGTAGCTAAGGGAGAGGTGTTTGCTAGAACATTTTACGAAGTTTCGCAAGAAGATGTATATTTAGAAAAATTAAAAATAAAAACAGGAAATAAAAAAAGAATAATCAAGATAAATATATTTGACAAAACATACAGCCTCAAAAGGAATATAACATACAAAGACTATATAGATGAAAAAAAGGTATATAGTATATATAAAATTCCTGTAGAAATAGAAATACAAACTTTTTATGAAGTTAATATAAAAGAAAGAAAAAAAGATATATCAGTATTAAAACAAAATTTAAGACAAAAAGCATTTAAGAAAATTGATTATTTAATACCACCAGAGGCAAAAATAGTTAATAAGACAGAAAATTATAGAGTAGATGGTTATAACTTAAAATTTACAGTAACAATAGAAGTTATAGAAAATATAGGAAAAGAGGAAAAAATAAAAGGAGGAGCTAGTATTGATAATTCAAAAGAAAATGGAAATTGACGATGAAATATTTCAAAGAGAATTATTTGGAAATTTTGATAAAAATATAAAGATAATCGAAGATAGTTTCAGTGTAAATATAGTTTTAAGAGAAGGAAGTATAGTATTAATTGGAAATGAAGAAAATGTTACTAATACAGAAAGGCTATTAAAAGAACTTTTAATATTAGTTAAAAATGGGCAAAGTTTAAATGCTCAGAATATAAATTACGCTATAGGATTATTGCTTGAGGGTACAGAACATAAAATGAAAGAATTATCTGAAGATATAGTAGTTCTTACTGCTAAAGGAAATCCAATAAAGCCTAAGACATTAGGACAAAAATCATATGTAGATTTAATAAGAAATAACGATATAACATTTGGTATAGGCCCTGCTGGTACAGGAAAAACTTACTTAGCTGTTGCTATGGCAGTAAGAGCATTTAAAAGAGATGAAATCTCAAGAATTATTTTGACTCGTCCAGCAGTAGAAGCTGGGGAAAGTTTAGGATTTTTACCTGGTGATTTGAAAGAAAAAGTAGATCCATATCTTAGACCTTTATATGATGCTTTATTTGAAATAATTGGTCCAGAAAAATTTAACAAGTATATGGAAAGAGGAATGATAGAAGTTGCTCCTTTAGCGTATATGAGAGGTAGAACTTTAGACAATTGCTTTATAATACTTGATGAAGCACAAAATACTACACCGCAGCAAATGAAGATGTTTTTAACAAGACTGGGATTTGGATCTAAAGCTGTTGTAACTGGAGATACAACTCAAACAGATCTTCCAGCAGGAAAAAAATCTGGTCTTATTCATGCTCAAAATGTACTAAAGGATGTAAAAGGAATAGGAATGATAAATTTAACTGAAAAAGACGTAGTAAGACATGAGTTAGTTCAAAAAATAATAAAAGCATATGAAAAATATGAAAAGAAGGAAGAATACAAAAAAAGTATAAAAAATAAAAACTAGAGAAAGGAGAGGGAAAAATGAAATTGAAAAAATTTTCCCTTGCTCTTTTATTTTTTGTTATAAATTTTTTACTATTATTTACATTTTTATCTCCACAAAAATATGAACTTAGGGTAGGGGAAAGAGCACAAGAAGATATAAGGGCCACTAAAGATATTGAAAATAAAATTGAAACAGAAAAGCTGATAAAAAAGGCAGTAGAAAATGTACAACCTGTATATAGAATAAATCCAACTGTTCAGGCTGAAATAAAATCAGATATAGATAATTTCTTTGAGCAAATATATATATTAAAAGATAACAAAGATTTAGAATTAGAAGATAAAATAAAAAAATTTAAAGAAGTAAAAATATCAGAAAAATCAATAGCTAAAGCATTATCCATGGATAAGCAAAGACTTGAATACCTCAAAAGATACATATTCGAAACAATAAATCAAATAATGAATACAGGAATTACAAAAGATGAAATAGATCCATTAAAAGAAGCTATAGCTGATTCTTTTCAAGAAACAAACAAATTTAAGTCAGATGAAAAGCTACTTGGCATAGAGATTATAAACGCATTTTTAAGACCAAATAAATTTTTAGATATAGAAAAAACTCAACAGAAAATAGAAGAAGCAAAATCATCAGTAGACAAGGTTATAATAAAAAAAGGAGATTATATTTTATATAAAGGCGAAATTGTAACTCAAGAAAAAATCGACATAATAAATAGTCTAGGAATAATTGAAAAAAAAGGCAGAGAAGATTTTTTTGTAAATATAAGTATTGCAACGATACTTTTAATATTAGAGGGTTTATTGGGTATATACCTTTATATGTTTCATAGAAATTTATTAGAAAATGAAAGAAAACTTCTTCTTTTAATTTTAATACTAATTACTACTTTAGTTTTATCCCTTCCATTAAGCGTAATATCTGTATACATAATGCCTTTGTTTACAGCTAGTATGTTAATTAGCATACTTTTAGATTCTAAGCTTGCTATAGTGTGCAACTTTTTAGTATCTATAATGGCATACTTAGCTATAGGAGATCAGAATTTATTTATTATATCTTTAATATCGGGAACTTTTGCATCATTTGCAAGTTTAGAAATAGCTCAAAGAAGAAGTATAATTTTTACAGGAGCAAAAATAGGTATTGTTAATTTCCTTTTAGCTATTTCTTTAGGGTTTATGTATACTACTAATTTAAGAGAGTTATTTTTAAACTCTTTATTATCTCTTTTATCAGGGGTATTTTCGTCTATATTAGTAGTAGGGAGTTTGCCACTTTGGGAACATTATTTTGATATACTTACATCTTTAAAATTGCTAGAAATATCTAATCCAAATAATGAAGTTTTAAAAAGAATGTTAATAGAAACTCCTGGAACATATCATCATAGTATAATAGTTGGGAATTTAGCTGAAAGGGCATGTGATAGAATAGGGGCAAATTCTTTATTGGCAAGGGTTGCATCTTACTACCACGATATAGGAAAGTTAACAAGACCTTATTTTTTCAAAGAAAATCAGATAATCATAGAAAATCCACACGATAAAATAATTCCTACACTTAGTGCAAAAATAATTAAAGACCATATAAGTGAAGGTATAGATTTAGCAAAAAGATATAAACTACCTAGGGAGATAATCAACATTATAAAAGAGCATCATGGAACAACTTTAGTAGCATACTTTTATCATAAAGCAAAGGAAGAAGGTTTAGAAGTTAAGCAAGAAGACTTTAGATATGAGGGGCCTAAGCCTCAAAGTAAAGAATCTGCTGTTGTTATGTTAGCTGATTCAACAGAAGCAGCTATAAGGAGCATAAAAGAACCTACTAAAGAAAAAATAGAGGATATGATAGAAAAAATAGTAAGTGGTAAATTAAATGACAAGCAGTTAGATGAGAGTAATTTGACATTAAAAGATTTAGAAGAGATAAAAAAAGCTTTTTTAGAAGTTATGATGGGAATGTTTCATGAGAGAATAGAATATCCAAAAGAAGGAGGAGAAAATAGATGAATGTTTTAATAGATAACAGACAAGATAAAATATTAGTAGATAATAAATTGATAGATATGATAAAAAAAGTTATTGCTGAATCATTAAAACATGAAGGTTTTAGTGAAGATATTGAAGTTAGTGTATCTTTTGTAGATAATGATGAAATTCATATACTAAATAAACAGTATAGAGGAGTAGATAGACCTACAGATGTCCTTTCTTTTCCGTTATTAGATAGAGAAAGCACAGTTATACCTAACGAGAGTATGCTTGGTGATATAGTTATTTCCCTGGAAAAAGCATTAAGCCAAAGTAAAGAATATAATCACAGTTTTGATAGAGAAGTAGCATTTTTAGTATGTCATAGCATGTTTCACCTTATGGGGTATGATCATGACACAGAAGAAAACACAAAAATAATGAGACAAAAGGAAGAACAAGTTTTATCTAAACTAAATATAGTGAGGGAGTAGTATGAGAAAAAGCACAATAATAGAAGCTTTTAATCGTGCGATAGATGGAATAATATATACTTTAAAAAATGAAAGAAATATGAAGATTCACTACTTAATAGGGGTTATAGTTTTATTTTTAAGTCTTTTCTTTGATATTACTAGGCTTGAGATGATAGTGTTATTTTTTGCTATTTCATTAGTTATAATATCAGAAATGATAAATACAGCTATAGAAAAATCTATAGATCTTTTTACTGACAAGTATCATGAACTAGCAAGAATAGCAAAAGATGTAGCAGCAGGAGCTGTTTTGATATCATCTTTAAATTCTGTTGTTGTAGGATATATAATTTTCTTTGATAGAATAAATCCTCTATCTCATATCTTATTAAATAAAATAAGAAAATCAGAAATTCACGTAACAGTAATAGCTATATTAATAGTACTTATACTAGTAATAGTAGGAAAGTCTTTAACAGGCAAAGGAAGCCATTTAAGAGGTGGTATGCCAAGTGGACACTCTGCACTTGCATTTTCTGTTGCTACAGCTGTAACGTTTATATCTGAAGAAATGTTAGTTTCTACATTGACATATTTATTAGCAATATTAGTAGGTCAAAGTAGAATAGAGGCAAAAATACACTGTGTTACAGAAGTAATAGTAGGAGCTATACTAGGAATATTAGTAACTATATTCATCTTTCAATTAAGTTTCATATAATTATAAATAATTATTGGATAAATAAAAAAAGTTTGGTATAATAAAAGACACTCACTCTAATTACGAAAAGCCGTAAAATATGGATACAAGGTAGAAAAAGGAGGAAGAATAAAATTGAAAATAAAAAACAATTACTATAAAAACAAAAATCTTATGGATATAAGAAATGTTTTTATAACTGGAACTTTTTCAATTCTTCCGCTTGCAATAACCTTGTCTCTTATATTTTGGCTTTTTAATAAGATCGATTCCATATTTAGAGAGCCTCTAGAAAAACTAATAGGTTTTCCTTTATATGGGATTGGTTTTGTACTTACAATTTTGCTTATATTTTTAACAGGTGTGTTTGTAACTGATGTATTGGGAAAGAAAATTTTTATATTCTGTGAGAGTATTTTATACAAGATTCCTTTAGCAGGTGTTGTATACTCTTCTGTAAAGCAGGTAATAGATGCATTTTCAAATAAAAAAAGGGAAAGCTTTAAACATAGTGTATTAATAAGATATCCATCTAAGGATACTTATGTATTAGGATTTTTGACAGCTAATGTACCTGAGTTTATAAATAAAAATATTGATAAAGAATGTGTTTTTGTATTTATACCTACAACACCTAATCCAACATCTGGAATGCTTGTTATAGTTCCTAAAGATGAAGTTGTATACTTGGATATAACAATAGAAGAGGCTCTTAAACTTATAGTATCAGGGGGCATTTTGAATGTTAGATAAGCAAGGAGGAATTTAAGATGGATATAGTTAAATTATTAGAAGCAGCAGAGAAGGCAAAAGAAAACGCTTACGTTCCATATTCAAACTTTCATGTTGGAGCAGCGCTTTTAACTAAGTCAGGAAAAGTATATACAGGATGTAACGTTGAATGTGCATCATATGGAGGAACAAATTGTGCAGAAAGAACAGCTATATTTAAGGCTGTATCAGAAGGAGAAAGAGAATTTGAAGCTATAGCAATAAGCAGTGACAATCCAGGAGAAACTTATCCATGTGGTATATGTAGACAAGTAATATTAGAATTTGGAAGAGATATAAAAGTTATAGTTGGTGAATCTAAGGGAGATTATAGAATATTTACTATAGACGATTTACTTCCAAAATGCTTTTCTGGAGCAGACTTAAACAAATAATTTGGAAGGTGATAAAGTGAAATTTAAATCAGGTTTTGTTAGTATATTAGGTAGACCAAACGTAGGAAAATCTACACTAATGAATAGAATAGTAGGACAAAAGATAGCAATAATGAGCGATAAGCCTCAAACTACAAGAAATAAAATACAATCTGTTTATACAGATGATACTCATCAAATTATATTCTTAGATACTCCTGGTATACATAAACCTAAAAATAAGCTAGGAGAGTATATGGTTAAAGCTGCTATTAGCACTTTAAATGATGTAGACTTGGTTTTGTTTGTAGTAGACACCTCAAAAAATATAGGGCCTGGAGATAGAAAGATAATAGATGACTTAAAAAATGTAAAGTCTCCAGTTGTTCTAGTTATAAATAAAATAGATAATGTAAACAAAGAAGAATTAATGGAAATAATAAGCCTTTATAGTAAAGAGGGTATATTTGCAGAAATAGTCCCTATTTCAGCATTAAGAGGCAATAATGTTGAAACATTAATTGATGTAATAAAAAAATATATCCCTGAAGGCCCGTTGTATTTCCCAAAAGATATGATAACAGATCAGCCTGAAAAAGTTTTAGTAGCTGAATTGATAAGAGAAAAAGTTTTGCATTATATTCATGAAGAAATTCCTCATGGAGTAGCAGTTGAAGTTGAAAGCATGAAAAAAAGAACAGATTCTGATATAGTAGATATAGCTGCTACTATATACTGTGAAAGAGATTCACACAAAGGAATAATAATAGGAAAAAACGGAAAAAAATTAAAAGGAATAGGAAAATCTGCTAGAGAAGATATAGAAAATCTATTAGGATCGAAAGTTTATCTTCAAGTTTGGGTTAAAGTAAAAGAAAAGTGGAGAGAAAGTGAAAATTATATAAGAAATTTTGGATATCTAGATTAAAGTTATTTTTCCAAAAAATTTATGTATACTATTCCCCATCTTACCAAAAATATATTTAAACGGTGAGAGGGGGTTTTTAATATGCAGGAATTTTTATGGAACTATTTTAAGCAAACAGGAGATATTCATGCATATATGTATTTGCTAGAATTAAGTAATTGTTTTAATAATAAAGATAAATTAAAAGATGATACTTTGAGGGAGATAAGTGATGATTACACTGATAGAGACTGAAGGTATAGTTCTAAAAAGTACAAAATTTAAAGAAAGTGATGCAATACTGACTATATTTACGAGAAAATTAGGAAAAATTTCAGCAATAGCAAAGGGAGCTAAAAGACCAAAGAGTAGTATGTTATCATCAACTCAAGTTTTTTCTTATTCTAATTTTTCTTTACATAAATCAACATCAATGTACAAAATAAGCCAAACTTATATAAAATACAGTTTCTATAGTTTATCTAAAGAATTGCTAATTCTTTCATATGCATCGTATATATGTGAACTTGTAGACAAAGTAACCTTAGAAAATCAAACAAACAATAGATTATTTGACCTTCTTCTTAAGACTCTTTATTTGTACTCTAAGCAAAAGTATGACATAGAGTATTTAACTTTAGTATTTGAAATAAAACTTTTAGACTATATAGGCTATAGACCTGAGGTATCAAAATGTGCATATTGTGGGAATAATAATTTAATAAGTGCTACATTTAGTATATCTGAGGGAGGCGCTATATGCACTGAATGTCAAAATCTAGGGATAAAGTCCATTAAACTAGACAAACAAAATTTAAAATTAATGGAATACATATTATCAAATGACATAATAATAAATAGCAGGGCAAAAGTTGCAAAATATAGAATAAAAGAATTAAGGAACATAATACAAAACTATTTAAATGAACACGTAGACAATTTTAATTTAAAGTCATTAAATTTCTTAAAAAGTATAAGTGATTAGGAGTGGTGTTATGGAAATTACATTAGAAAAAATCGATCAAATTATGGATAGGGCAGATGTAGGATATGCTGAAGCTAAAGAAGCACTAGTTAACTCAAATGGAGATGTAATAGAAGCTTTGATTTACCTAGAAAAAAAGAATAAGAAAGTATTTAAAAATCTAAACTTAAATGAAAAAGGAAATGAACTTATAGAAAGACTTAGAGAAGCTCTAAAAAAAGGAAATATAACTAGAGTTATAATTGAACGAGAAGGGGATATAATATTAAATCTTCCTGTATCAGTTGGAGCTATAGGTTTAGTTATGGCGCCAGTTGCATCTATAATAGGAGTATCAGCAGCTATGGTTACAAATTATAGAATAAAAATAGTAAAAGATGATGGAGAAACAATAGATTTGAATGAAATAACAGAAGAAAAGCTTTCAGAAGTAAGAGAAAAAATCAACTTTAAGAAAAATAAAGAAGGCAAGGACATAACAGAAGAGGTTATAAAAGAAGTTAAAGAAGAAAATGGGCATCTTGACAAATAATGATTAATTTGTTAAATTAAAATCTAAAGACGAACCTAGCCTTTCGCAACTGCGAAGGGCTTTAATTTTTAAAGGTGCAAAGGAGGAGTATGATGAATTTTCAAGATATGATAATTGCACTTCAAAATTATTGGGCAAATCAAAATTGTATAGTAATGCAGCCTTATGATAGCGAAAAAGGTGCAGGAACTATGAATCCACAGACTTTTTTAAGAGCTCTTGGACCAGAGCCTTGGAGAGTTTGTTATGTAGAGCCTTCAAGAAGACCAGCTGATGCAAGATATGGAGAAAATCCTAATAGATTATATCAACATCATCAATTTCAAGTTATATTAAAGCCATCTCCGGATAATATTCAAGAAATTTACTTAGATAGCTTAAAAGCTATAGGAATTAATCCAGATGAGCATGATATAAGATTTGTTGAAGATAACTGGGAAAATCCTACCTTTGGAGCATGGGGACTAGGATGGGAAGTATGGCTTGATGGAATGGAAATAACTCAATTTACGTATTTTCAACAAGTTGGGAGTATAGATTGTGAGCTAGAGTCGGCAGAGCTTACTTATGGGCTTGAAAGAATAGCTATGTATTTACAAGGAAAAGACAATGTATTTGATTTAAAATGGAATGATGAAGTAACATATGGAGATATATTTAAAAAGCCTGAATATGAACATTCTGTATATAGTTTTGAAGAGGGCGATATAGACATGCTTCTCAATTTATTTGATACTTATGAAAGAGAAGCTCAAAAACTTATAGATAAAGGTTTAGTAATGCCAGCATATGATTACATATTAAAATGTTCTCATGCATTTAATGTATTAGATGCAAGGGGAGCTGTTGGAGTAAGTGAAAGAGCAGGATTTATTGCTAGAGTAAGAAATATGGCAAGAAAAATAGCTAATGAATATATAAATCAAAGAAAAGAAATGGGATACCCTTTACTGAAGGGAGGAAAAAACAATGAATAAATGCTTGTTATTTGAAATAGGAACAGAAGAGATACCTGCAAGATTTATAAACAGTGCAATAGATCAAATAAAACAAAATACACAAAAGATATTTAACGAAAATAGATTAAGTTTTGGACAAATCTGTGTATATACAACTCCAAGAAGACTTACTTTAGTAGTTAATGATCTAAAAGAAATGCAAAGTGACCTTGAAGAAGAAGTAAAGGGTCCTTCTAAGAAAATAGCTTTTGATGAAAATAACAATCCTACAAAGCCTTTAGAGGGATTTATGAAAAGTAAAGGGCTTACATTAGAAAATATATACTTTAAACAATCAGGAAAAGAAGAGTATGTATATGGAAAAATAACTCAAAAGGGAAGAGATACAAAAGAAGTATTAAAAGAAGTTCTTCCTGAGATAGTAAAGTCCATAACTTTCCCTAAATCTATGCGTTGGGGAGGAAAAAATTTAAGATTTGCAAGACCTATAAGATGGATGGTATGCCTTTATGGGCAAGAAGTTGTTCAGTTTGAGGTAGAAGGTATAAAATCTTCAAACATAACAAGAGGTCATAGATTTTTAGGAAGTGACAGTATAAAAGTAGACTCTTTAGAAGACTATTTAACAAAATTAAGAGAAAATTATGTAATATTAGATCAAAATGAAAGAAAACAAATTATAAAGCAGCAGTGCATGAGTGTAGCTGAAAGTTTAAGTGCAAACTTATTATTAGATGAAGAATTATTAGAAGAAGTAACTTACATAGTAGAATATCCTACAGCATTTTATGGAAACTTCAAGCAAGATTATTTAAGTCTTCCAAAAGAAGTAATAATAACACCTATGAAGGAACATCAAAGATATTTTCCAGTTATTAAAGAAGATGGCAGTCTTTTACCTAACTTTGTAACTGTTAGAAATGGTACAGATTATAAAATAGATAATGTAAGAAAAGGAAATGAGAAAGTTTTAGAAGCAAGATTAGCAGATGCACTTTTCTTTTATAAAGAGGATATCAAAAAACCTTTAGATGAATATATAGATAAACTTAAAAATGTAGTTTTCCAAGAAAAGCTAGGTACAGTTTATGACAAAACTGAAAGAATACAAAGTTTATCACAAAGTTTAATAGATGCATTAGACTATATTAATGATAAAGAAGATATATTAAGAGTTGCAAGACTTTGCAAGGCTGATTTAGTAACTAATATGGTATTTGAATTTACTGAGCTTCAAGGAATTATGGGTAGAGAGTACGCAAAAGTATATAATGAAAAAGAAGTAGTTTCTCAAGGTATATATGAACACTATTTACCTAGATTCTCAGGAGATGATCTTCCGCAAACTAAAGCAGGAATAGTAGTTTCTCTAGCTGATAAGTTAGATACTATCGCAGGATTTTTTGCAATAGGAATTCAGCCAACAGGATCTAATGACCCTTATGCATTAAGAAGACAAGCGTTAGGAATAATAAATATAATAATGGAAAAAGATATAACTATAGATTTAGAAAATATAATAGCAGATGCATTAGATAATTATAAACATTTAGAGTTTGATAAAGAAAAGGTTGTTAATGAAGTTGTAGATTTCTTTAAACAAAGAATAAAAAATATGTTCAGTGAAATGGGAATAAGATACGATGTTATAGATGCTGTATTGAATCAAGGTATTAATGATATAGCTAATATATATACAAAAGCTAAAGAGCTTAATACATGGATAAACAAAGACGAAATAGTACAAATACTTACTGTATTTAATAGAGTATCTTCTCTAGCTGAAAAGGCTGTATCTAAAGAGATAAGTGAAGAATATTTAATAAAAAATGAAGAAAAGATTTTATATAATATGTTTAAAGATATAAGACAAAGGGTAGATAAGCTTATAAAAGATAGAAATTACTCTAGCGCACTAGATGAATTTATAAAATTAAAAGATCCTATAGATACTTTATTCAACACAGTGATGATTATGGACAAAGATGAAAAAATAAAAAATAACAGATTAGCACTTTTAAGACAAATAACAGATACAATGCTTTCTATATGCGATTTATCTAAGATAGTATATAAATAGATTAAAGCCGAGCTTTTTAGCTCGGTTTTACTATTAAAAATATTTACATTATTAGCATTGGAATATATAATATACTATATAATATAGTATAACACATTTAAAAAGAGGTGGTTTTTATACAGCTAAATAGTAGACAAATCAAAATAATAGATATAGTAAAACAATATCAACCTATAACAAGTGAACAAATAGCTTCTATTCTTGGCGTAACAAGAGCTACATTAAGACCGGATCTGGCTATACTTACTATGTCAGGAATTTTAGATGCTAGACCAAAGGTAGGATATTTTTATTCTGGTATAGATGAAAATAGCTTAGTCTCAAAGAAAATAAACTCAAAAAAGGTAGAAGAAATAATGAGTATGCCAATTGTAGTTACCGAAGATACAACCGTATATGATACTATAGTTACAATGTTTTTAGAAAATGTAGGAACTATATTTGTAGCGAATAAAGGCTGTTTATCAGGTGTAGTGTCTAGAAAAGATTTATTAAAAACTGCAATTGGAGGATCAGATATAAGTAAGATACCTGTAGGCATAACTATGACTAGAATGCCTAATATAGTTGTTACATATCCAGATGATAGTGTAGTAGATGCTGCAAGAAAAATTATAGAGCATGAAGTAGATAGTTTGCCTGTTGTGAATTTAGAACAAAAAGAAGGCAAAGAGTATTATAAAATAGTTGGAAGAATTTCAAAGACAAATATAACAAAACTATTTTTAGAGTTTAGTGGAAACTAATAGGGGGTATTATATGGAGAAACTATTTATATATGTAATATCAGATTCACTCGGTGAAACAGGAGAACAAGTAGCAAAGGCTGTAGTTAGTCAGTTTGACATAAAGGATTATGAAATAAGAAGATATCCATATGTATTAGATCTAGAGTTTTTAAAAGAAATTTTAAACGAATGCAAAAATGATAAAGCTGTGGTCGTATATACACTAGTTGATTCAACGCTTTCAGAATATGTAAGATCTTTTTGCCAAAAACAATCAATACCAAATGTAGATCTTGTAAATCCTTTAATGAATGCGATAATATCAAAAACTAATCTAAAGCCTTTAAGGGAACCAGGAATAATAAGAAAATTAGATGAAAAATACTTTAAAAGAGTCGAGGCCATAGAATTTGCAGTTAAATATGATGATGGTAAAGATCCAAGAGGTTTAACTAAAGCAGATTTAGTGTTAATAGGAATATCAAGAACATCGAAAACACCTTTGAGTATGTATCTAGCAAATAAAAATATAAAAGTTGCCAATATTCCTTTAGTTCCAGAATCACCACTGCCAAAAGAATTGTTTGAAATACCTTCAAATAAAATTATAGGACTTACTAATACTCCAGAAAAATTAAATGAAATAAGGCAAGAAAGACTGAAAGTACTAGGACTTTCAAATACTGCAAGTTATGCATCCATGAGTAGAATTTTAGAAGAAATAGAATATGCACAACAGGTTATGAAAAAATTAGGCTGTCCTGTAATAAATGTTGCAACTAAAGCCATAGAAGAAACAGCAGGATTAATTTTAGAAATAATGAAAGAACAGGGAATAGAGCTAAATAAAGATATAAAATAATAAAAAAAGGGGGTAACCACATGGAAAAGTATGTTTATAATTTTAGTGAAGGTTCAAAAGAAATGAAAAATATTTTAGGAGGCAAAGGAGCTAATCTTGCAGAAATGACTAAAATAGGTCTTCCTGTTCCTCCTGGATTTACTATTACAACACAGGCGTGTAATAGATATTATCAAGAAGGTAAAGTTATATGGAAAGAGCTTGAAGATGAAGTTTTAGAAAAGCTTTCAGAACTTGAAAACGTTTTAGGTAAAAAGTTTGGAGACAAAGATAACCCTTTACTTGTTTCAGTAAGATCAGGTTCTGTATTTTCTATGCCAGGAATGATGGATACAATATTAAACTTAGGACTTAATGACGAAACTGTAGTAGGATTAGCTCAAAAAACTAATAACGAAAGATTTGCTTATGATAGCTATAGAAGATTTATACAAATGTTTTCAGATGTAGTAATGGGGATTCAAAAGTATAAGTTTGAAATTATATTAGATAAAGTAAAAAAAGAAAAAGGATATAGCTTAGATTCTGATCTAACAAGCGAAGATCTTAAAGTTGTAGTAAACGAATTTAAAAATATATATAGAAAAGAAATAAAACAATCGTTCCCGTCGGATCCAAAACAGCAACTATTTTTAGCTGTAAAAGCTGTTTTTGATTCTTGGAATAATCCTAGAGCTTTTGTCTATAGAAAACTACACGATATACCACATGACTTAGGAACAGCAGTTAATATTCAGTCTATGGTATTTGGTAATATGGGAGATACATCAGGAACAGGAGTTGCTTTCACTAGAAATCCTTCAACTGGAGAAAACAGATTGTTTGGAGAATTTTTAATAAATGCTCAAGGTGAAGATGTAGTTGCTGGAATTAGAACTCCACACTCTATTGACACTTTAAAAGACATTATGCCAGATGTTTATACAGAATTTGAAAGAATCACAAAATTATTAGAAAATCACTACAAGGATATGCAAGATATAGAATTCACTATAGAAAATGGAAAATTATATATACTTCAAACAAGAAACGGTAAAAGAACTTCTGAGGCAGCTATAAATATAGCAGTAGATATGACTGAAGAAAATCTTATAACAAAAGAAGAAGCTATATTAAGGGTAGATCCAAAGCAATTAGATACTTTATTGCATCCAAATTTTGAAAAAGAGGCTTTAGAAAAAGCTAAATTAATTTCAAAAGGGTTACCTGCATCTCCAGGAGCAGCTTCAGGAAAAGTATATTTTACAGCAGAGGATGCAGTAAAAGCACATCTTTGTGGAGAAAAAGTAATTTTAGTTAGACTTGAAACGTCTCCAGAAGACATAGAAGGAATGGTATCAAGCGAAGGAATTCTTACAGCAAGGGGTGGTATGACCTCTCATGCAGCAGTTGTAGCAAGAGGTATGGGTAAATGTTGTGTTGCTGGTTGTTCAGATATAAAAATAGAAGAAGACAAAAAGCAGTTTAGAGCAGGAGATATAGTTGTAAAAGAAGGAGAATATATATCTTTAGATGGATCAACAGGAAGGGTATTTGTTGGAGATATACCAAAAGTTGATGTAAAGCTTACTGGAAAGTTTGAAAAATTGATGAAATGGGTAGATGAATTTAGAAAATTAAAGGTAAGAACAAATGCAGATACTCCTAAAGATGCAGCTACTGCAATTAAATTTGGAGCTGAAGGAATAGGATTATGTAGGACTGAGCATATGTTCTTTGAAGAAAATAGGATACCAATAGTTAGAAGAATGATAATTGCAAAAGACAAAGATGAAAGACAAAAAGCTTTAGATGAGCTTTTACCTATACAAAAAGATGACTTTAAAGAAATATTTAAGGTAATGCAAGGAAGAGAAACAACAATAAGATTATTAGATCCACCACTTCATGAGTTTTTACCTAAAAAAGATGATGAAATAAATATGCTTGCACAAAATATGGGTATTTCATATGAAGAAATAAAATCAAGAGTAGAAGACTTAGAAGAATTTAACCCTATGCTAGGTCATAGAGGATGTCGTCTTTGCGTAACATATCCAGAGATATATCAAATGCAATCAAGAGCGATAATAGAAGCTGCAATAGAAGTAAAACAAGACGGTATAGAAGTAAAACCTGAGATAATGATACCTCTTATAGGAGATATAAATGAACTTAGGTACGTAAAAAGTATAATAAAAGATACTATAGAGGATATATTACAGCGCTCAAATGTAGAAATAGATTATTTAATAGGAACTATGATAGAAGTTCCAAGAGCTGCACTTACAGCAGATGAAATAGCAAAAGAAGCAGAGTTTTTCAGTTTTGGAACTAACGATTTAACCCAGATGACTTATGGTTTTTCAAGAGATGATGCAAACAAGTTTTTATCAGAATATGAAGAAAAGGGAATATTTGAAAAAGACCCATTCCAAGTACTAGATGAAAAAGGAGTAGGGAAATTAATAAAAATTGCCTCACAGCTAGGAAAATCTGAAAGAGAAGATATAAAACTAGGTATATGTGGTGAGCACGGAGGAGAACCTTCTTCAATTGCATTTTGTCATAAGATAGGATTAAATTACGTTTCTTGTTCACCGTATAGAGTTCCTATAGCAAGACTTGTAGCAGCTCAGGCAGCACTAAAAAATTAAGTCGTGGAGATTTTTTCTCCACGTTTTTTTTGTAACAATACATATAAATTAGAATATAATGTTACAGAAGTTATAAGGATAAAGGAGTGAATGAAGAGTGGATATAATTGATAAAGCTAAAGACTTAGCTAATTCAATAAAGGAAACTAAAGAGTTTATAGAATTTAAACAAGCAAAGAAAGTTATAGATAGCAATGATGAACTTAGAAAAAAACTTGAAGAATTTCAGAAAAAACAAATGGAAGTTTATTCGCAGAGTGCATCATCTAAAGATATGAACAGAAGAATGGTTGTTTTAAACAAAAAATTTAAAGAAATATCTCAAATTCCTGAAATAGAAAGATTTTTAGCAGCTAGTAAAGAACTAAACGATATTGTAAGCAAAGTATATAAAATTATAAGTGAAAATATAAGTATTTAAAATTAGGATAGCTAATAGCTATCCTAACCATTTTTCACCAGATAATTTTATTCCAATAGCTCCTAGTGGTGCAGTAATAATTATAGATAAAACTGCAATAGCAAGTATAATATCTCCTGATTTTACACCTATTGATAAAGGAATAGCTCCAATTGCTGCTTGTACAGTGGCTTTTGGTATATATGATATAACGCAAAATAATTTTTCCTTTATATTTAGATCAGTATTATAAAAAGAAACAAAAACTCCTAAACTTCTAGCTAATAATCCTGTAATTATAATTAAAAGACCTAATAGTCCAGATTCAAAAGCGACATAGATGTTTACTTGGCTTCCTACTAATACAAATAATAATATTTCTGCAAATATCCATATATTATTAAACTTATCAGATAATATACTTCCAACTTGTTCAGATTTTTGAAATATTACAAAACCTATAGTCATAACTCCTAGTAAGCTAGCTATAGGAACTATATTTTCAAGAAAACTTTCTATATTAGTAAGTAGTATAGAACTTCCTAAAACTATAAGGGCTTTTTTAGTATCATTTACATTAAATTTTTTAAATATGTATATTAAGATAAAAGCAGCAATTACTCCTAATAATATTCCTAAGAATATAGATAATGGTATATCAAATATCTTTTTTATTATATTAATTTGTTCATTACCATATAGGCCTATAAATGTTGAGAAAAGTGTAATAGCAACTACATCATCTATAGAAGCTCCAGCTAAAATTATAGTAGGAACACCTTTTTTTTCTCCTTTTTTAGCCTCAATAAAATTGAGCATTTGAGGTACTATAACAGCAGGAGAAACAGCTGCTATTATAAATCCTAACATACCTGATTCAACTATAGAAAAATTGAGTAGATAATGAGAAACTATCATTATGGTAAAACCTTCAAATAAGCCAGGTATAAAGCTCATTTTTATAGCAGATGATCCTACTTTTTTTAGAGTATCTTTTTTAATTCCAAGACCTGCTCTTAAAAGTATAATTATTAAAGCTATTTTTCTAAGGTCTGAAGATATTTTTAAAATATCACTACTGATTACATTTAAAGCGTATGGACCAAGAATTACTCCTAAAACTAGCATTCCTAAAAGACCTGGAAGTTTTAATTTAGAAAACATAAAACTAGACAGTAAACCTAAAAGAATTATTAAACTTAAACTGAATGTCATAATATCACTCCTTTTTAAAATATTAAAAACAAAAAAGACCCCTACCTAGATATTTCTAAGTAGGAGTCATTAATTGCAAAGACGCAATGGTTAAAGGCGAACTCCATCACCTAAACTAATTTATAGCATAAGATAAAACTTAAGTCAATACTATCTCATAAATTTCATTTGGTCTTTTCTGTGTTGTTGTTTTTCTTTTATGTTGTTTATAGTTTCTTCGTCTAAATGATCTGCATTATTATTTAAATAACCTTCAGTGTATTCGTAGTTTTGCTTTAAGTTCTCAAAAGGTGTATCTGCATTTGCATGTTCTCCATAAGCTATTATATTTTTAAGATTTTCAATATGTTCTTTTCTTTCGTTTTGAATCTGTTTAGCATGCTGAATTTGTTCTGGTGAAGATATATCTGAATGTTGTTCAAGATGTCTTTCAGTACGAGTATATCTTTCAACAGTATTTATTAAATCGTCTATACGACGAGCATTTTCAGCTTGAAGCTCGTGTTTGTGATGTTGTTTTTGATCATTTCTTTTCACTAATATCCCTCCTAAATATAAATATAGTCTGTATTATTTTTGCACCTTTTCATTATTTAATACTTTACAAAGTTTTCTAAAAAAATTATTAATAAAAGGCAAGGATTTTAATTGTTTTTACAGAAAACAATTAAATAAAGTAATTAAATACAGTGGAAGGAGAATATTATGCTTTTAAGATCTATTAAAGATGGATTTAAAAAAGGAGTAGAAACAACGTGGATACTTTCAAAAGTTATAATCCCTGTATATTTATTTGTAACCATTTTAAAATATACACCGGTGATTAATTGGATTGAGAGTATATTCAAACCTTTTATGTCAATTTTTAATTTGCCTGGAGAAGCAGCTATAATTTTAGTTTTAGGGAATGTACTTAATTTATATGCTGCAATTGGTGCTATGAGTGCTATTTCTTTAAGTGCAGCTCAAGCTACAACTGTTGCAGTTATATTAGGTTTTTCTCACTCTCTTTTAGTTGAAACTGCTGTAACAAAAAAGCTTGGACTTAAACCTTCAATAGTTGTAGTAACAAGAGTTACACTTGCTATTATATTTGGAATAATTATAGGTAAAATGGGTGGTGTTTTATGGTAGATATTATAAAAGAAGGGCTTATTGGTAGTTTTAGATCTATTTATTCAATAGCAATAATAGTTATACCTACTATGATAGTACTAGAAATACTGAAAAACTATTCAGTATTAGATAAAATATCTGATACATTTAAATTTATAAGTGACTTTTTTGGAATATCAAAAGATACAACACTTCCTATACTAGTGGGCACAATCTTTGGAATATCATATGGTGCTGGAGTTATAATACAAAGCGTTAAAGAAAAGGATATAAGCAATAGAGATATTTTTTTAATGGTTAATTTTTTAATACTTTGTCATGCAGTTGTTGAAGATACACTGATATTTGTAGCCGTTGGGTCAAATGGATTTATATTATTAGGAAGTAGAATAATAGCTGCTGTAGTTGTAACCTATATCCTTTCTAAAAAATTAAATTTTAATGAAAATGGCTATATGATAAGTAGTAATAGACAATAGAAAATTAAATATTATCCAAATAATTTACCAAAATTTTTTTCAATTAGTGATTTGAGTCACATTAAATAAAGCAAAACTGAAGTATATTAGACTCACAAGAAAAAATAAACTTTTCGAAAGGGGATATGAAAAATGTTTAGTTTATTCAAAAATGGTAAAGAAGAAGTAAAAACAAATGAGTCTAATCCGATGTTTTGCTATCAATGTGAACAAACACTAGAAAATGGATGTACAAAGTTTGGGGTGTGTGGGAAGAATCCTGATATAGCTAGTCTTCAGGATATAATAGTATTTGGTCTTAAAGGTGTTGCAGCTTATGCAACTCATGCAAGGGAACTTGGCATGGTAGATCCTGAAGTTGATGCAATTACTCATGAAGCTTTATATGCAACTTTAACAAACTCTAATTTTAATCTAAAAGAACATATAGATATGGCTATGAAAGTAGGGCAAGCTACAGTTAAAGTAATGGATTTATTAGATAGAGCACATACACAAAGACTTGGGATTCCAGTTCCGGTCAAAGTTTCTCAAGATAAGGTTGAAGGACATTGTATATTAGTTACAGGACACAATTTATATGCACTTGAAGAATTGTTAAAACAAACTGAAGGGAAAGGTATAAATGTATATACTCATTCAGAAATGCTTCCAGCACATGGGTATCCAGGTCTTAAAAAATATCCTCATTTAAAAGGTAATGTTGGTAAAGCTTGGTTTGATCAAAGAAAACTATTTGAAGAGTTTCCAGGAGCAATACTTGGTACTACAAACTGCTTAATGCCTGTTAAAGGAAGTTATTCAGATAGATTCTTTACTTATGGAACTTGTGGACTTGAAGGGGTACAAAAAATAGTTAACGATGATTTTACCCCAATAATTGAAAAAGCATTATCTCTTCCAAAAGCTAATATTGATTCAGATAAAACTTTAACTACTGGATTCCATCATAATACAGTTTTAGCTATAGCTCCTGAAATAATAGATGCTGTAAAACAAGGAAAAATAAAAAGATTCTTTGTTATCGCAGGATGCGATGCTCCTACAAAAGGAAGAGATTATTACAGAGAGCTTGCTCACTCTCTACCAAAAGAGTGTGTACTTTTAACAACTTCTTGTGGTAAGTTTAGATTTAATGATATAGATTTTGGAGTAGTTCCAGGAACCAATATACCAAGATATATAGATTTAGGTCAATGTAATAACTCAGGTTCAGCTGTAAAGATAGCCTTAGCACTTGCAGATGCTTTTGAGTGTACAGTAAATGATCTACCGCTTACAATAGTTTTATCTTGGTTTGAGCAAAAGGCTGTTGCTATACTGCTTGGGTTATTTAGTCTTGGAGTTAAAAATATGTATGTAGGACCTTCTGCTCCTAAATTCATAACTCCTTCAGTTTTAAGTGTACTTCAAGATACATTCAATTTACAATTAATAAGCACAGATGCAAAAGCAGATTTAGCTAAAATGTTAAGTGAATAAAAGTATAGGAAAATAAGTCTCTAAAGTTTAGAGACTTATTTTTGTTATAACACATATAAAATTATAATTTACGTAATATGTTTTAGCAAAGTCTTCTTTTTGAATATTTCAAAGAAAGACTTTGTTATATGAGTTAATTTGTAATTCTACCTTCTCTGGTTTAAACATATAATTTTATTAGCAATTTCAGGGGGGTAATCTAAATGTTTATATGCTTGAATTTTAAAAAATATAGGCTTGAATTTACACTATTTATTGTATTAGTTTTTTCTATAATTTTTACATTCATAACACATAAACCTACTATATCAACTATGTTAATGGAAGAAGGATTTTCTGAAGTAATACAGGAAATTTTTGATTTAAGAAATGAAGCAATTCTTCAGCAAGATACAAAAACACTAGATGCACTTTATGATAAAAGTATAAAATATGGGCTTTGGGCATATGAGCATGAGATAAAAAAAATGAAATATTTACATAAGTGGTCGGAAAAACAAGGGGTTAAATTTACAGATATAAATACTATTACAAAGATAAGAAATATAAAGAAAAAAGAGGAAAATAAATATTCTATAAATCTTATGGTTTCTACAGAATATAAATACTCTTATGAAGGAGAAGAAAGATCTAATGCTTTTAGAATTGGAACTTATCATTATTTAGATATAGTAAATAGAGATAATGAATGGATAATAGTAAAAGAATGGTATGTAGATCCATTTGCAGATTCTATGCATCTAGATGATATAAAAAGCGAAGAAATAAAACAGTATATATTATCCCAACAAGAAAGAGATTTTTCTAATTTAAATGAAAGGCGAAAAGGCGCTGTTGAATATGCAGATAAATATAGTGGCGCAGCATCAGAAGAAAAATATGGATTTAAATATAACCCTAAATATAGAAATTATAACCCTTTAGGAGGGGATTGTGCTAATTTTGCATCACAAATACTTCACGAAGGTGGAAAATTTAGAAAAACAAGTGTATGGAATTACGATAGTGGTGGTGCAAGTAAAGCGTGGGTAAACGCACATGCTTTTAAAAACTATATGATAAATAGTGGGAGAGCATCGGTTATAGCATATGGTACTTATGACAAAGTTTACAAAGCATCTTACAAACTTTTACCAGGTGATTTTGTAGCTTATGAAAAAAATGGAAAAATAACTCATATATCAGTAGCAACTGGGGCAGATTCTAAAGGATATTCACTAGTTAATTGTCATAACACAGATAGGCACAGAGTTCCATGGGATTTAGGATGGAGTAATAAAAATATAAAGTTTTGGCTAGTGAGAGTGCATTACTAGAACAGACACAATACAATTTAGAAAAATTTTTAATTTACAAAAATATTTTTAAAATTAATATTGACATTAGAAGGAAAATAAAGTAATATAAGTATAACGTGAACAATTAGTTGTAAGCGTTAGTAATATTTTTAGGAGGAATTAAATAATGAAAACAGGAATAGTTAAGTGGTTTAACGCAGAGAAAGGCTACGGATTTATATCTGTAGAGGGAGGAAATGATGTATTCGTACATTATTCAGCTATACAAGGAGACGGATACAAGACTTTAGAAGAAGGCCAAAAGGTTGAATTTGAAGTAGTTGAAGGTGCTAGAGGACCTCAAGCTGCAAACGTTGTAAGAGCGTAATTCAAGAGTTGACATAGATCTAAAGTTTGAGAAAATTCAAAGCTGATTCAATATATATTGAATCAGCTTTTTTGATTTATGAAATTTATGTTTTGCATTATGCGTAATTTTGCAATTTTAATATATTATGATAATATTAATATAGTAAAGATATTTATTTTTAAAGGCAGTGTTGTTTTGAATTGGAGGGAGATTTTATGAATATTGCATTTTTCCTTACACCGAAAAAAGATGTAATATGCCTTACGCCAAATTCTACTATGAGGCAGGCATTAGAAAAAATGGAGTATCACAGATATACAGCTGTTCCTATAATTGATGAAGAAGGTAGATATGTGGGCACAATAACAGAAGGTGACCTACTTTGGATGTTAAAAAATACCCCAGATCTTAATTTCAAAAACACTAGTAAAATACTTCTTAAAGACATACCTAGACATATGGATAATAAGCCAGTATCTATAAATTCAAATATAGAAGATTTAATATCAGTTTCAGTAAATCAAAATTTTGTTCCAGTAATAGATGACCAAAATGTGTTTATAGGAATAATAAAAAGAAGTGATATAATAAATTATTGTTATAAAGCCATGTTTAAGTGCATAGAAGCCAACAACACATAAATTAGCATAGGGTTAATGTTGAAATTAATTATACAGTGGCTTGTAATAAAATTTATCTAAAAAAATATTTTTTCTGTTGACATAGATATACAAATTACGTATAATCATATCTATCATAACGAAACGAAAAATTAAATATATAAACCCAAAGAAAGAGAGAGTATATATAGTGATTGTTTCAGCGAGCTAGAGTTGGTGTGAGTCTAGTAACATAACTATATGGAAGAGAGCTCTGGAGGGGATTTTCTGAAATAGCAGTAGGAAAATACGGTATCCATCGTTAAGGAAATTGAGTGGGTAGAAGTAATTCTATCAACAAGAGTGGCAACACGGAAGTAAACTTTCGTCTCTTATTTTAAGAGATGAAAGTTTTTTTTCATTCTAAATTAAATATATAAACCCAAAGAAAGAGAGAGTACATATAGTGATTGTTTCAGCGAGCTAGAGTTGGTGTGAGTCTAGTAACATAACTATATGGAAGAGAGCTCTGGAGGGGATTTTCTGAAATAGCAGTAGGAAAATACGGTATCCATCGTTAAGGAAATTGAGCGGGTAGAAGTAATTCTATCAACAAGAGTGGCAACACGGAAGTAAACTTTCGTCTCTTATTTTAAGAGGCGAAAGTTTTTTGTTTATAACACATAGGAAATTATGTACTTTAATAAATTGTGAGAAAGTTATAATTTCCGTAATGTGTTAGAGTAAATTCTTGTTTATTAATTTTTCGAAGAAGACTTTGTTTTATGAGGAGGTGAAAAATATAATTTAATACTTTTTCAATGTCTTGCTTAAAGGATATTGTAAAGCAAGAAGCATATGTTTGCACACTTTAAAAGTAAAAAAATGTAAAATATTCAAAAAAATGAAAAGAGGAGGAATTGAAATGTTTAACAAAAAGCTAATAGCAATGATACTAATGGTATGCTTAAGTTTAGGATTTGTAGGATGTCAAAGTAAAGATAATGGAGTAGAATCAAAAATTGACCAAATAAAGAAATCAGGAAAATTAGTAATAGGAACTAGTGCTGATTATCCACCATATGAGTTTCACAAAGAAGTAAATGGCAAACATGAAATAGTTGGATTCGATATAGAAATAGCTAAAGAAATAGCAAAAGACCTTGGAGTAGAGCTTGAAATAAAAGATATGAGATTTGATGGCCTTTTAGCAGCACTTCAATCAGGAAATGTAGATATTGTAATAGCTGGAATGACACCAACAGAAGAAAGAAAGCAAAATGTAGATTTTTCGAATATATATTATACATCTGTTCAAAGTGTAATAGTTAGATATGAAGATAAAGATTCAATAAAAACGCTAAAGGATTTAGATGGTAAAATAGTTGGAGCACAAAAAGGTTCTATTCAAGAACAAATAGTTACTGAGCAAATTGAAGGAGCAAATTTAAGAGCTTTAGGAAAAATATCAGATTTAGTGCTTTCTTTAAAAAATAACAAAGTAGATGCTATAGTTTTAGAAAAGCCAGTGGCTAACTCGTATGTAAATAAAAATTTAGATTTATATTTAACTGAGATAAAGTTTGAAGAAGAAGATGCAGGATCTGCTGTAGCTATAAAAAAAGGAAATGATGATTTAGTAGAAGCTATAAATAAAACACTTGAAAGATTAATAAATGATAATAGTATAGAAAGATTCGTAATGGAGGCAATTCAGCTAGCTGAGTAAGTATAATCCTTATTTAAAGGGGGTGACACCATTGGATTTTAGCTTTTTACCAAGATATTATATGTTTTTTTTAGAAGGTAGTAAAAATACAATTTTTATTGCAGCATTTACAGTTTTATTCGGAGTTATATTGGGAACATTTTTAGCATTAATGAGGATATCAAATAACAGAGCAATTAGTATATTAGCAACATCATATATTGAATTTATTAGAGGAACACCACTTTTAGTACAGTTATATATAATTTATTATGGTCTTCCAAAGTTGGGAGTTGATTTTAGTGCTATTCCTTTAGTAGGAATATATTATGGTGATTTTTTAGCTGGAATTGTTACTTTATCTTTAAATAGTGCAGCATATGTAGCTGAAATTATCCGTTCTGGAATACAAGCTATAGATAAAGGGCAGATGGAAGCTGCAAGATCTTTAGGACTTAATCATAACTATGCTATGAGATATGTAATAATTCCTCAGGCATTTAAGAATATACTTCCAGCACTAGGAAATGAATTTATAGTTATAATAAAAGAATCTTCGATAGTATCTATCATAGGAATACAAGATCTTATGTACAAAGCTGATACTGTAAGAGGTAATACATTTCAGCCATTCGAACCTTTAATAGTTGCAGCATTAATTTACTTTATAATGACATTTACACTTTCTAAATTACTTGGAACACTTGAAAGGAGGATGAAAGTTAGTGATTAAAGTAAATAACTTACACAAAAAATTTAAAAAGCAACACGTTCTTAAGGGAATTAATACAACTATAGAAAAAGGGGAAGTTGTTGTTGTTATAGGACCTAGTGGTTCTGGAAAAAGTACATTTTTAAGATGTCTTAATCTGTTAGAAGTGCCTTCAAAGGGAGAAGTATTAGTTGAAGATATTTCTATAACAAGTAAAGATACTGATATAAACAAGTTAAGAGAAAAAATGGGCATGGTATTTCAACAGTTTAATTTATTCCCGCACATGAATGTTTTAGAAAATATAACTTTAGCTCCTATAAAAGTAAAAAAAATGAGTAAACAAGAAAGTGAAGAAATAGCTATGAACTTACTTAAAAGGGTAGGGCTTGAAGATAAGGCTTATAGTTATCCAAATCAGCTTTCTGGGGGTCAAAAACAAAGAATTGCAATAGCCAGAGCACTTGCTATGTCTCCAGATGTAATACTATTTGATGAGCCAACATCGGCACTAGATCCTGAAATGGTAGGAGAAGTTTTAGAGGTTATGAAAAGTTTAGCATCTGAAGGAATGACTATGATAGTTGTAACTCACGAGATGGGATTTGCAAAAGAAGTTGGAGATAGAATTATTTTTATGGATGAAGGAATTATAGCAGAAGAAGGTAGTCCTGAACATATATTTAATAATCCACAGAACCCTAGAACAAAAGAGTTTTTATCAAAAGTACTAATATAAAATAAATCGCTAGGCGTACCTAGCGATTTTGTTTATCTAAGTCCATTCATTTGCCTTTCAAATGCGTCAACTATGTCTTTTCCGCTTGCACCATTATTTCTTGAAGTTAAAGGTATTTTATTTATAGGAGAGTAATTAGTAACTTCATAATCAGTCATGCTTATTCCATTTCTTAATTCACTTTCCGTGTTGTAAATAGCCTGACTAGCTTCATGTGCTGCTTTTCTACTTCTAGTCATATAAATTCCTCCTCAAATAAGGATATATTTATTAATAGTTTAGCCACAAAGTATATCTCTAAACTGTAAAAAATTGAAACTGCAATAGTCCTATTACAATTGATCCATATTTTTCTTAGAATTTTACTAAAGTTATTTAGCAAAATATTAATAAGAAAATATAAAGGAAGTGATTTATATGGCTCAAAAGAATAATCCTAAAGGTCAAAAAAACAGAAACGGAATACCAAAATATAGGAAAAAACCAAATGCTATGAGAGAAGAAATGGCATCTGAAATAGGTACACTATTTTATGATATCGAAGACAAGGTAAACGTTGCAGGTGGTGGAAAGAAAAAATTAAGCAAGAGAGCATCTAAAGAAGAAATGAGAAATGTAAATCAACAAAAAGAAAGAAGCGTAAATGATTTATTATAAAAAAGCAAAGAAATTTCTTTGCTTTTTTATAATAAATATGAAATTACGTATCTTGATAAGATATGTGTTTCAATAAAGTCTTCTTTTTAAATCTTTCAAACAAAGATTTCGTTTTAATATATATTCAAGTTTTATTGTTTTGAAAACAATCTTAATATAGATCTTTTAACAATATCTAACTGAGCTTTGATAGGGATCCAGACAATATCAGTGTTGCTTAAAAGATTTGTTTTTCCTAATATATCTCCGTTTTCTCCTGTGTATACAAGCTCACCTAATAAATCTCCTTTTCTAACAGGAAAAGACAACTCACTTAATTTAATTTCCTTATTTATATTTTCATTTTTTGATCTTATAACCCATATTTCATCCTCAGAAACAACATTTACAGAAAGATATTCAGATCCAAACAGATATCTAGTACTAACAACTTCACCTTTTGATAAGACCTTAGTTTTTACAAAATTATTCTTGCCGTATTCTAATAGATTTTTACTAGCTAAAACTCTTTCGTTTTGACTAGAAGAGCCAAGTGTTATTCCTATAAGTCTAAAGTCACCTTCATCTTGTAAAGTAGCTTTTACTGGAGCTGTAAAAGCTAGACAATATCCTGCCATACCTGTATATCCAGTCTTTAATCCATCAACTTCAGGAAAAATATCCATTAAAGGATTAGTATTACTTCTTTGAAAATTTCTACTTGGATTAGAATAATCTTTTATACTGGTTATCTTTAAAGTTTCTTCGTAGTAATTATCTAATAAATATTTTACAAGTATAGATAAATCTTTAGCAGACGATAAGTTTTCGATTCTATCATCAGGATTATTTAAATTATATATAGGAAGACCATGACAGTTGAAAAACAAAGTTTTATGCATTCCTATTTCTCTAGCCTTGTTATTCATAAGTTTTACAAAATTATCTTCTGTTTCTGCTATATGTTCTGCAATTGCAACTGCTGCATCGTTTCCTGACACTATCATTAAAGCTTTAAGCAGTTCAATAAGTTCTACCTGCTCTCCTTTCTTTAAATTATAGGTAGATCCTCTAAGTCTTGCTGAATTATTGCTTATGTTTACAATATCATTTTCTGAAACCTGATTATTTTCGATAGCTTCTAAGGCTATTAATAAAGTCATAATTTTAGTTAAACTTGCAATTGGAACTTGTTTAGAACTATCTTTTTCATATAAAACTCTACTACTTTCTTTATCTATTAATATGCCAGATTGCATATATCTATCTATGTTTTGATTAGAGTATACGGTATGTGATGTTAGGTTGAAAAAAACAATAATTAGTACGAATAGTTTTGAATATTTTTTCAAAATATCACCTCTTTATATCGTTTTTAGTACTTTAGTACAATTATAATATATTTATGTAATAATGTATAATATAAAATATGGCTTTAAAATAATAGGTATGAAATAATAATACTATATATAACTGTTAATTTAGTGTAAAACTATTAATTGTTATAGAAATATTGTATTATAATAATTATTAACAGGAAAAGATCATGGAGGTAATTGATATGGAAGCTACATATATAAATCAAATTTTAAGTTCAGTAAAAGAAGTTGTAGATATGTGTTGTGGTGAAGATATACAAAAAGGGAATCCTTATATAAAAAATAGTCCTTATACAGCAGATGATATAAGTGTAAATATAGGGGTAACAGGGGATTTAAAGGGACAAATAGTCATAGCACTACAAAAAGATATAGTTAAATATCTAGCAGGTCAAATGATGGGAGGAATGCAGATAACAGATATAGAAATGGCTAAAAGTGCAGTAGGAGAACTTGGAAATATGGTGATGGGAACTGCAGCTATTAAGCTGTCACAGATACAAAAAACAGTAGATATAACTCCACCGATGATTTTAGAAGGAAAAGTAAATATTTCAAATCCTCAGCAAACTATAACAATTCCTTTCAAAACTAAAAACGACATGAAATTTGAAGTAAATGTATCTATAGGCTATTAAGGAGAATAATTTTATTCTCCTTTTAATAGCCTTCCTCTTGTCTTAAATGATTTATATTATTTTTTTGTATATACGCATCTTCAATTTCACTTTCAGAAAGATTGAGTTCATTAGCTAGAGAAATAAAACTAGAAAACATATTTATATAATCAGATTTAGAAAGTGAATTCTTAAGTTTACTTATACTATCAAAAACTTCAAGAAATTTTAAAGATATATCCCCATCTTTAGATGAATGTATAGATTTTATATCTTCAAAAGATATAAAGTCAAATCCTAAGTCTAGTCCTATAGAAAGTATAAAGTGAAGACAGTCAACAAACTCTTCTAAAACAATATTTTTAGGAGAGCTTTTTTTATTGCTCCAAAACTTAAAACATCTCGTTTCGTTAGCAAGTTCAGAAAGTTCTACATTTAAAGCTAATATCTTATAACTTGTTAAACTATGTCCATGTAGATTATGAGTTATGTTTATTTTCTCATCTAGCTCTTTTTGAAGAAAGTATAGTTTTTCTAAATTCATTTTTATTCCTCCTTTGAAAAACTTATATAAATAGTATAACATCTATCTAATCCTATTGACAAAAGATTAATAGTATTATATATTTTAGGTAAACGTTTTACTAAAACGGTTACCTGGATGGAGGTACTTAAATGAAATTGACAATTAAAGATATAGCTAGATTAGCAGGAGTATCAACGACAACTGTTTCAAAAATAATAAATAATAAACATGATAGTATTAGTAAAGACACTACTGAAAAAGTTATAAAAATAATGAAAGATAATAATTATGTTCCAAGTACTATAGCAAGAAGTTTAGTTACCAAAAAGACAAAAACAATAGGTCTTATTATACCAGATATAGTAAATCCATTTTTTCCTGAACTAGCTAGAGGAGCGGAAGATAAAGCAAATAAAGAAGGATATAATTTGATAATTTGTAATACAGATGAGGACATACAAAAAGAAGATAGATATGTTGCTATGCTAGTTGAAAAGATGGTTGATGGAATAATATTTACAGCATCATCTCAAAGAGTAGATGATTTTAAGTTATTGAAAAACGCGAATATACCTATAGTATTAGTAGATAGAGATGTAAAAGGCAGTCATATAAGTTCTAAAATTACAGTAGATAATTTTATGGGAGCTTACGAGGGAACTAAGCACCTAATAGAACAAGGATATAAAAAAATTATTTTTATAACGGGTTCTTTAAAAAATAAAACATCTTTAGATAGATTAAATGGATATAAAAAGGCATTAGATGAACACAATATTAAATTTAGTTATGAAAATGTTATAGAAGGAAGCTATAAAAGTGAATGGGGATATAATGCAGTAAATTTCATTTTGAAGCAAAATAAAAATTTTGATGCTTTATTTTGTGGGAATGACTTAATAGCTATAGGGGCTATTAAGGCTCTTAAGGAAAACGATATCAAAATACCTCAAGATGTAGGAGTCTTGGGATTTGATGATATATATATATCAAGAATTATTGATCCTCAACTTACAACTATAAAACAGCCTATATATGAGATGGGATACAAATCTGTACAGACTTTGATAGATATATTAGAAAAAAAGTCTAAAAAGGTAAAAGATATTGTATTAGTACCAAAGCTTGTAATTAGAAGCTCAACAGTTAAGGGGTGATTATATGAATAGTATATGTGTTGTTGGAAGTTTAAATATGGATCTTGTTATCAATGTAGATAACATGCCTAAACTTGGTCAAACTGTTATTGGAAAAAATCTTAAGAAGGTTTGTGGTGGCAAGGGAGCAAATCAAGCTGTTGCCATAGCAAGACTAGGGGCTAATGTAAATATGATAGGAAAAGTTGGAGATGATGATTTTGGTCAAAGTTTAATAAATTCACTCAAACAAGACAAAGTTAACACAGATTTTGTAAAAATTAGGAAGGATATACCTACAGGGTTAGCGTTTATTACAGTCAATAAAGACGCAGATAATTCAATTATAGTTTCCCCTGGTGCAAACTATGATTTAAATGAAGAAGATATAAACGATTGTATAGATGCAATAAAGTGCTCAAATATAGTAGTAACACAGCTGGAAATACCACTAAAGACAGTAAGTTATCTGCTTAAGGTAGCAAAAAGTTTAGGTAAATATACAATACTAAACCCAGCTCCAGCAACTAAGCTTAGCGATGAAATAATAAAAAATGTAGATTTATTAACTCCAAATGAAACTGAACTTGAGATTCTAAGTGAATTTCAAATAAGAAATGAAGATGATATAGTTTTAGCAGGCAGAAAACTTTTAAAAAAGGGAGTTAAAGAGCTTGTTGTTACTTTAGGAGAAAAAGGAAGTTTATACATGAATAACAATACAATAAAACGATTTAAATCGTTTAAAGTTAAAGCCATAGATACAACTGCTGCAGGAGATAGTTTTACAGGAGCCTTAGCGGTTGCTTTATCTAATGATAATAACATAGATAAGGCTATAGAGTTTGCATCAAAAGTAGGTGCATTGACTGTTACAAAATGTGGAGCTCAAAGCTCACTTCCTTATCTTGAAGATGTACTAAATTTTAAGGGGGAGTAGTAAATGAAAAAAGGATATTTGATAAATTCAGAAATATCTTATGTTATATCTAAAATGGGCCATACAGATATGATGGTTGTATGTGACAGTGGGCTTCCAATTCCCAAGAATGTAAATAGAATAGATTTAGCATTAAGAAAAGGTACTCCATCTTTTTTAGAGACACTAGATACTATATTAAGTGAGTTAAAAGTAGAAGAAGTAATAATAGCTAATGAAATGAAAATTGTAAGTGCTGATTTGTATAATGAAGTGTCTAATAGATTTCATGATGTGAAAATAACTTTAGTTTCTCATGAAGAATTTAAAGAGATGACTAAAGAATGCTTAGCGGTAGTTAGAACTGGTGAATTTACTCCTTATGCAAATATAATTTTAAAGTCAGGAGTAGTATTTTAAGAGGTGAAATGATATGAATAAACCTATATTAGAAATGGTTGGAATAAGTAAAGTATTCCCTGGAGTTAAGGCTTTAGACAATGTAAATTTAAAATTGTATGAAGGGAAAGTTATGGCTTTACTTGGTGAAAATGGAGCAGGAAAATCTACATTGATGAAGATATTAAGTGGAGTATACATAAAAGATGAGGGAGAGATATTTTATAAAGGAGAAAAAAACGAAATAAAAGGACCTAAAGATGCTCAAGAAAAAGGGATAGCTATAATACATCAAGAACTCAATTTAATTCCTAATATGACTATAGGAGAAAATATATTTCTTGGAAGAGAGCCTGTAGATAGATTTGGGAGAATAGACTGGAATAAATTATATAAGGAATCTAGCTATTTATTAGAAAAGCTAGGTGTAAACAGAGATCCAAAAGAGATTTTAGGCAATCTTAGTATTGGAGAGCAGCAGATGGTCGAAATAGCGAAAGCATTATCACTTGATGCAAAAATAATAATAATGGATGAACCAACAGATGCATTAACAGATAAAGAAACAGAAAGCTTATTTAAGGTTATTAATGAACTAAAATCAGAAAATAAGGCAATAGTTTATATATCTCATAGATTAAAAGAAATATTTGAAATATGTGATGATGTAACTGTCTTAAGAGATGGCAAATTTGCAGGAAGTGAAAAGGTTTGCAACTTAAATGAAGATAAAATTATCGAGATGATGGTTGGAAGAAAGTTAACAGAACAATTTCCGAAGATAGAAAATGAAGTAGGTAATGTTATATTTCATGTAAAAAATCTTACGAACAAGTATGTAAAAGATATAACTTTTAGCGTTAGAAATGGAGAAATACTTGGAATAGCAGGACTTATGGGGTCGGGAAGAACAGAGCTTGCAAAAACAATATATGGCGCTATATCAAAAGATAGTGGTCAAATATATGTTGAAGGAAAAAAAGTAGATATAAATTCTCCTAAATCTGCTATAGAAAATGGAATTGTATATGTTTGCGAAGATAGAAAAACACAAGGATTAATATTAGGACTCTCTGTAAAAGAGAATATGACAATATCTTCTTTAGATAAACTACAAAACAAAATGTTTATAATAAATAAATCAAAAGAAGAAGATTATGTAAAAAATTATATAGATAAAATGTCTATAAAAACGCCAAGTATAAACCAAATCATAAAAAACCTAAGTGGTGGAAATCAACAGAAAGTTGCAATAGCAAAGGCACTTATGACAGATCCAAAAGTATTGATACTAGATGAACCTACACGTGGAGTAGATGTAGGAGCAAAAAAAGAAATATATGATCTGATAAATCAGCTTAAGAAAGAAGGAAAGGCAATAATAATGATATCTTCTGAGATGCCAGAAATTTTAGGTATGAGTGATAGAATACTAGTTCTTCATCAAGGAATGATAAGTGGCGAATTTGATATTTCAAATGCCTCTCAAGAAAAAATAATGAAAAGTGCAGTTGGGATGGTGGGCTAATTATGAATAAAGAAAAAATAATGAAATTTAAGTCAATAATAGGATTGGTTATATTTTCTATAATAGTTTCGTTTTTAAGTCCTAGATTTTTAACAGTGGCTAACATACTCAATGTATTGAGGCAAACATCTATAAATGCTGTAATAGCAGCGGGTATGACTTTTGTAATTTTAACAGGGGGAATAGACCTTTCAGTTGGATCCGTTTTAGCATTTACAGGAGCTATATGTGCAAGTTTATTATCAGCAGGAACTAACCTTATAATTGCTATACTAGTATCTATTACTATTGGAGCTTTAGTAGGAGCATTAAATGGACTTATTATAAGTAGGGGTAAAATCCAGCCATTTATAGCAACTTTAGCAACTATGACTATATTTAGAGGAGCAACTTTAGTTTTTACTGATGGAAAGCCTATAAGTATAGGGAATGGTAAGTATGCTGCTACTTTCACAAAGATAGGATCAGGTCAATTTTTAGGAATTCCTATGCCTATATATTTAATGATAGTAATATTTATCATATGTTATTTTATACTAACTCAAACAAGACTTGGAAGATATATATATGCACTTGGTGGAAATGAAGAAGCAACAAGGCTATCAGGCATAAATACATCAAAAACAAAAGTATATGTATATACTATAAGTGGTATACTTTCTACCGTTGCAGGGATAATAGTAACTTCAAGATTGTTTTCAGCTCAACCTAATGCAGGATCAGGATATGAACTAGATGCTATTGCAGCAGTAGTATTAGGAGGAACTAGTCTTTCAGGAGGGCAAGGGGGAATACCTGGGACTATAGTAGGAGCACTTATAATAGGTATTTTAAATAATGCTTTGAACTTACTGAATGTTTCATCATATTATCAAATGATTGCTAAGGGTATAGTAATTTTAATAGCAGTATTACTAGATAGAAAACAAACTAGGTATTAAGGCTATGCCTTGATATACATTAACTTTAAAAGGAGGATAAAAGATGAAAAAAATTGTTTCAATCTTATTAATTTTAGTTTTATCTTTAGGAACATTAGTGGGATGTGGGCAAGAAGAGAGTGTAGGCGGCGATTCTACTAAAAAAATAGGGCTTGTAGTATCTACACTTAGTAATCCATTCTTTGTAACTTTAAAGGAAGGAGCTGAGGCAAAAGCTAAAGAGCTGGGATATGAACTTATAGTTTTAGATTCTCAAGATGACCCTGCAAAAGAACTTTCAAATGTTGAGGATTTAGTTACAAAAGGTGTTGCTTTAATACTTATAAACCCAACTGATTCAGATGCAGTAGTTAATGCTATTCAAACAGCTAATAATGCTAATATACCTGTTATAACTTTAGACAGAGGAGCAAATGGTGGTCAAGTAGTATCTCATATTGCATCAGATAATATTGCAGGAGGAAAAATGGCAGGGGAGTATATAATAGAAAAGCTGGGCGCAAGTGGAAATGTGGTTGAATTAGAAGGAATACCAGGAACTTCAGCTGCTAGAGACAGAGGAAATGGATTTAACAAAGCTTTAGAATCAAGCCAAATAAAAGTAGTAGCAAGGCAAACAGCAGATTTTGATAGAACAAAAGGACTAACAGTCATGGAGAATATATTGCAGGCTCAATCACAGATAGATGCTATATTTGCTCACAATGATGAAATGGCTTTAGGAGCACTTCAAGCTATAGAAGGAAGTGGAAGGAATATATTAATAGTAGGATTTGATGCTACTGAAGATGCTGTAAAGGCAGTAAAAGAAGGAAAAATGGCAGCTACTGTTGCTCAGCAACCAGAAAAAATAGGGTCACTAGGGGTTGAAGTAGCTAATAAAGTTATAAATGGAGAAAAAGTAGATTCTTTTGTTCCAGTTGATTTAAAATTGGTGGTAAAGGAATAAATGCTACTTAAGCATACTGTTAAGTAACAATGGAAATAATAAAAATTGTATTAAACAGCCAAAGCTCAATATTTCATTGGGCTAAGGCTGTTTAATTTTTTCTATAAAAATAAATATATTCATATTTCGGCAATTTTTATTTTCTAATTTACAAAACAGAACTTAGATGGTAAAATAATGAAAAAACATTCGTAAAATTTTCCAATAATCCTGCTTGGTAATAGATGGGGGAGGACAGTATGTTACATCACCTTGTAGATGCAAGAAAAAGGACTTGTAGTGATCTAAAAAGTTTATTAGAATCTGTATTTAACGAATATAAATATAGTTTAATAGAAGTGCTAGTAGATTTTGAGGACGAGGTTAGGGATATATTAGAAATTTTAGAGGGTAAGGATTTTGAATTTGAAGTGGTAGAGAGAGAAGATGGATTTTCTGTGTTACTCAAAAGAAGTCATAACTTTTTCCTAGAAGTTCTGTAAAAGCTATGCTAAAAAGTTTCTTAGTATAGCTTTTTTTATGTAAAAAATGTGTTAAAGGATCAAAAAATGTTTAATTTGCATACACTTAATATAATATCATTTATAGTAAGAACAGAAAAATTATAAATGATGAGGTGAGGTATGTTTAATAAAATTTATGAAAAAGGAGAATTTATAATATTTCCTATCAAAAAAGGGTTTGTAGTTTACAATATGAATAAGGAATTCGAACAAGGACATACCCATTTAAAGAATTTTAATGCAGCTAAAACAGCTATAGATTTAGTAGTTAATAAAAAAATACCAAAGACCACAAATCTTTACTATCTAAAAAGCTTAATAAGATTAGCACAAGACCCTAAATATATAGAAGAAATAGAAAGTTTTATTAATGTAAGAAAAATAAAAGGAGAAAAGCAAAAATACTACAACTCACCTATTTATAGATACTAAAACATAATCTATAAACCCATGCATATAATCTATGTATAAACTATTATAAGGCAGGGGTAAAGATATGAATTTATATTATCCAAAGTATAATAGAAGCTATTACAAAGATAAATGTAATACAATGACTGTTCAAGGAAGAGCAAGTGTGTATGCAAGGCCAGATATAGCTACTATAAACCTAGGGGTAAGCACAGAAAATAAAGATGTACAGCTTGCTCAAAGAGAAAATGCGATAAAATCTAATAAAATTATTAATGATATAAAAAAATTAGGAGTAAAAGAAGAAGATATTAGAACAATATTATATTCTATAGATAGAAAATATGAATTTATAGATAACAAACAGGAATTTGTAGGATATGAGGTTAGAAATATTTTTAGAATAATAATAAAAGATCTAGACTCAATAGGAAAAGTAATTGATATATCAGTACAAAATGGAGCTAATATAGTAGAAAATATAAGTTTCTCACTTTCAAACCCAGAAGTTTATTACAAAAAAGCTCTGAACAAAGCAGCACAAAATGCCAAATCAAAGGCTAGTGAAATAGCCAGAGCATTTGAAGTTAAGCTTAATAAGATTCCTATTAGTATAACTGAACAAAGCATAGGAGAAGCATATTCATTAAAACTAGCAAGTGATACTACACCCATAGAGGTAGGACAGTTAGAAATTGTTGCAAGTATTTCTGTAGTTTTTTCATATTCTTGAAAACCACTATATTTGTAGTGGTTTTTTGATTAGGAGAGGAATATATTGGAGGATATATTAAAGATTTTAGAAGAAGAATATCACAATTATTTAGATATGTTAAGGTCTTTAGTAAATGTGGATTCTGGCAGTTTAAATATTTTAGGAGTAAATAAAGTACTAGAAATAATATAAAACAAGTTTAAACAACTCGATGGAAACTATAAAATACAAATAATACCTCAAAAAAATGTGGAAATCATGCTGTTATAACTAGAAAAGGAAGAATACCAGGAAAGATTCTACTTTTAGGGCATATGGATACAGTTTTTCAGGATGGAACAGTACAAAAAAGACCGTTTGGAATAGAAGATGACAAGGCTTTTGGGCTAGGAATAATAGATATGAAAGCTGACATAACGTCTATTTATTTTGCGTTAAAAGTAATAGATATACTATATAAAGATGATGTAAAAACAATACAGATACTATTTAACTCTGATGAAGAAATAAGTTCAGTATACTCAAGAGAACTTATAGAAAATATATCAAAAGATTCAGATTGTGTTCTTGTGTTGGAAGCATGTAGGCAAAATGGTGATGTTGTAACGTCTAGAAAAGGAATAGGAAAGTATAAAATAAGAGTAAAAGGAAAATCTTCTCGTGCAGGTGGAAATCTAAAAAAAGGGGCAAACTCTATAATAGAACTTTGTCATAAGTTAATACAAATATCAAATCTTACAAATTATGAAACTGGAACAACTGTAAATGTAGGCCTAATAAAAGGAGGAAGTGCATCTAATACAGTTCCTGCATATAGCGATGCAGTTATAGATGTAAGAATATGTACACTAGAACAAGCTCAGAAAATAGATGAAAATATAAGAAAAATAGCTAATGAGGTCTATATAAAGGGAACAAGTACGATTGTTGAAGGTGGAATCAAAAGGCCACCTATGGAAAGAAAAGAAGAAAACGTAAAATTATATAAAATAGCAAAAAAGATAGGTGAAGAATTAGGAATGTCTATAGGAGAAGCATCTACAGGTGGAGGGTCAGATGCTAATTTTACAAGTGCACTTTCAATACCAACATTAGATGGATTAGGTCCAACAGGTGGTGGAGTTCATACTGAAGATGAATATATTAACTTAAATAGTATTATTCCAAGAACTGCTTTGTTAACTAAGTTAATAAAGATATTATCTGAGAATCAAAATATTAAAAAATAAAATTTTTTAGTGCAAAAAATGTTTAAACATATAAATTATGGCAATAAATAATAATGAATAATAATGACAAAAAAATATAAAAATAACAAGGAGGAATTAAATATGAAAAAATATGTATGTGTAGTATGTGGGTATGTATATGATCCGGAATTAGGAGATCCAGATAATGGAGTATCAGAAGGAACACCTTGGGAAAATGTTCCTGAAGATTGGGTATGTCCTTTATGTGGAGTAGGAAAGGATCAGTTTGAAGCCCAAGAATAAAGGGAGGAATTAGCATGAACAACTCTATGTTTTGCTATCAATGTGAGCAAACAGCAGGATCTAAGGGCTGTGTTAAAGTAGGAGTTTGTGGGAAAGAACCAGATGTTGCAAATTTACAAGATATTTTGATTCATCAATTAAAAGGCATAGGTTTTTACGGACAAAAACTTATACAAAAAGGCGAAAAAATTTGCAGCGAAACAACTAAGTTTTTGGTAGATGCCATGTTTTCTACTTTAACAAATGTAAACTTTGATGAAGAAAGATTTGTAGAGTATATAAAGTACGCTGATAAAGTAAAGGAAGAATTAAAATCAAAGGTAGGAGATTTAGGATCTGTACCTGAAGCAGCAGATTACAGAGCGCCCTTAACAAAACAAGAGATGCTAAATGATGCTAAAAATATTGGTATAATGGCAGATGAAGATCTTGACATGGATATTCGTTCTTTGAGAGAATTATTGATATATGGGTTTAAGGGAATGGCAGCTTATGCCCATCATTCTTACGTGCTTGGGAAATTTGATGAAGAAGTAAATAATTTCTTTTACAAGGGATTAGCAGCTACTATAGATGATAGTTTGACAGTTGAGGATTTATTTAATCTTTGTATGGAACTTGGAAAAACAAATTTAGAATGTATGGCTATGTTAGATTCAGCTAATACGCAAGCTTATGGACATCCTCAACCAACTGAAGTATCAATTAGTAAAAAGAAGGGGCCATTTATTATAGTATCAGGTCATGATTTGAAAGACCTAAAAGAACTTTTAGAACAAACAGAAGGAAAAGGTATAAATGTTTATACTCATGGTGAGATGCTTCCTGCTCACGGATACCCTGAACTTAAAAAGTACAAACACCTTGTAGGGAATTTTGGTGGAGCATGGCAGGAACAGCAAAATGAATTTGATGGAATACCTGGATGTATCCTAATGACAACAAACTGTCTTATGAAGCCAAGAGAAAGCTACAAAGACAGAATCTTTACAACTAGTATAGTTGGATATGAAGGAGTAACTCATATACAAGAAATAAACGGTAAAAAAGATTTTACTCCTATTATTAATAAGGCTCTTGAACTAGGCGGATTTGAAGAAGATGAACAAGAAAGGAAAATATTAGTAGGATTTGGTCACAATGCAGTTTTAAGTCATGCAGGTGAAATTATAGAAGCTGTTAAAACTGGAAAAATAAGACACTTCTTCTTAATAGGAGGATGCGATGGTGCAAGACCTGGAAGAAATTATTATACAGAGTTTGCACAAAAAACTCCTAGTGATACAGTTATACTCACTCTAGCTTGTGGAAAATATAGATTCAATAAGTATGATTTTGGAACAGTTGCAGGGCTTCCAAGACTGTTAGATGTGGGGCAGTGTAATGATTCATATTCTGCCATAAAAATAGCTTCGGCCCTAGCAGAAGCATTTAATTGTGATGTAAATGACCTACCTTTATCATTAATTCTTTCTTGGTATGAACAAAAAGCTGTGGCTATTTTATTAACTCTTTTATATTTAAATATAAAGAATATCTATCTAGGGCCTACACTTCCAGCGTTTATAACGCCAAATATACTTCAAGTACTTGTTGAAAAATTCAATATAACTCCTATTTCAACTCCTGATGAAGACCTTAAAACTATATTAGGATAATAAAAAAGCCAATGTTAAATCGTTGGCTTTTTGTATTTTATACCTTGATAAGAATTTCTATCTTTTAACTCTTTCTCTATAGAATTTAAAACAGCTCTTTTATTCAAACTCCACATAGGCTCTATCAATAAGTCCTTAGGCCCATCTCCTGTTATTCTATGGATAACAATATCAGGAGGAATTAGTTCCAGACAATCAACTACCAACGAAACATACTCATCTTGAGTTAAAACATGGAATTTATTATTTTTATAAAAAGTTTCAAGCTGTGTATTTTTAAGAATATGCATAAGATGCAGCTTTACTCCTTGAATGTCTAAATTTGAAATATATTTAACAGATGAAATTATATCATTTTTACTTTCGAAAGGAAGACCTAAAATAAGATGAACAACAACATTTATATTTTTTTTTCTAAGTTTTTTTATAGCTTTGTCAAAAACAGATAAATCATAACCCCTATTTATAAGTTTTGCTGTAGATTCATGTATGGTTTGAAGACCAAGTTCAACCCACATATAAGTTTTTTTGTTGAATTCATCTAAAATATCAATAATATCATCAGATAAGCAGTCAGGTCTTGTAGCTATAGCAAGTCCAACTACGTTATCACAACATAGAGCTTCATTATATTTTTTTCTTAAATTCTCAGGAGTATCATAAGTATTTGTAAAGCTTTGGAAATATGCTATATACTTTCCGCTTGGCCATTTTTTTGAAAGAAGTTGCATTTGCTCTTTTAGTTGCTGTTTTATACTAAAATGAGAAGATCCAGCAAAATCTCCAGAACCTTTTTCACTGCAGAATATACATCCTTTATCACTTATAGAACCGTCCCTATTTGGACATGTAAAATTTGCATTTAAAGAAAGTTTAATTACTTTACATCCAAATATTTTCTTTAAATGACCACTCAAATAATTATATCTTTTATTATCCCAGTACATAACGATCCTCCAAAAATAAGTATAATTGTATATTACTCTAATGTGTATTCATAGTCAAGACAACCAATTCCTAGTAGAAATAAATACCTAATGACTAAAATTTATTAAAAAAGTTAAAAATATAATAAAAAAGGAGATGCATTATGGAAAAGTCAAAGAAACTATTCAAAGAAATGGAAAATCACCTAATGAATGATGAAAAGCCTTCTATATATTTTAACTATTTATTAAAAAATGAAAAGCTCTTTAAACAATACCCATTTAATCTGATAAGTGATTTAGAGAAAATACCTCAATCTCCAGTACACCATCCTGAAGGAAGTGTATGGAACCATACTATGCTTGTTGTAGATAATGCAGCAAAAAGAAAAGAAGATAGCAAAAATCCTAAAGTTTTCATGTGGGCTGCACTTTTACACGATATAGGAAAAGGAAAAACAACAAAGGTAAGAAAAGGAAAGATAACATCATATGAGCATGACACTGTAGGAAAAGAATTAACTATAGAATTTTTAGAACATTTTATAGATGATAAAATTTTTATAAAAGATGTATCTAATATGGTAAGGTGGCATATGCAAACTTTATTTGTAGTAAAAGACCTTCCATTTGCAGATATAAAGAAAATGGTGTCAGAGGTTTCTATAGATGAAATAGCCCTTTTATCTTTATGTGATAGGTTAGGAAGAGGTCAAATGACCGATGAAAAAATGAACGAAGAGAGAGAAAATATAAAGGCCTTTTTGCTTAAATGTCAGGAAACATTAGTGTGAAAACTTACGGAATATAATTTTTTTGATATTCATAAGGTATTTTTTTAAAATCCATTTTCGTCCAAAAACCATATGCAGACTGATAAGAATTTAGAAAAATATAATCAAAACCAAATATTTTACCGAACTGTTTTAACCATTGAACAAAATAGCTTCCTATTCCAACTCTCTGAAGATTACTAGGGAGCTTAACAGATGATACGTATATACAATTTTTTTTAGGATATAATCTAAATGAAAATTCAGGTATAAAATCAAATGTTTCAAAAGAGTAGTCTATGAAAGATATATTTATAGAGTCATCACTATTTTCTATATAAGAATTGAATAATAAATCAAACTTTTTAAGAAGTGAAAACCTAAAAAAATATGTATAGAAAGGAATTAAAAATCTAAAGTAAATATTATTTTTGTTTGCAATTTTATACACAAACATAAAATACCTCCTTAAACTTGTATATATAAAATTTATTATTAAGGAGATATTTTAATGACACAAAAAAGACAAAGGATTTTCTTTGTCTTTTTTCAATACATAGTTACCATTTAGGTATATTAAATTCACTTTTCATAATTCTATTTCCTTCATCTTCGGAAACAATATAGGCAGATATTCCGTCTTTGTCATATTCTTTTACTTTTAAAATAGCCTCATTTCTACTCATAGGCTTTGATATAGACTTTGTATCTGATCGGATTATAACATATTTAGTATCCATCAAACACCTCCAAAAAAATAGTAGCTATTCTTATGATTACACATAAAATAGATTTTATACTATATTAAAACAGTAAAATACATAGAATTTAAGTGAAAAATACATAGATGTAATATATAATATAAATGGAGTATATTTGTAAAAGGGGGCATTACATTGATTTTGATGATAGACAACTATGATTCTTTTACATATAATTTAGTTCAATTTCTAGGTGAATTAGGGGAAAAGATAGTAGTAAAAAGAAATAATGAAATAACAATAGAGCAGATACAAGATCTTGATCCTAATATAATAGTAATATCTCCAGGCCCTTGTTCTCCAACTGAAGCTGGAATATCAATAGATGTTGTAAACCATTTTAAAGGCAAAAAGGCTATATTAGGAATATGTTTAGGACATCAAACTATTGGACATGTATTTGGTGCAAAAATAATTAAGGCTATAAGACCTGTTCATGGCAAGGTTCATGAAATAAAGCATACAAATAAAGGTGTATTTTATGGACTTAACAATCCTTTAAAGGTTACAAGATATCACTCTCTAGTTATAGATAAAAATACTTTGCCTGATGAGCTTGAAATAACAGCAGTTACAGATGAAGGTGAAATAATGGGAATAAAACATAAAAAATATCTTATAGAAGGAGTTCAATTTCATCCAGAGGCTATATTAACAGAGCAAGGTCATAAGTTATTGAGAAACTTTATAAATCAAGCTAGGGGGCAGATAAATGATAAGTAAGATTCAAACAAAACTTAATTCTTTTGAATTATTTACAATATTCAAAGATGATAATCATAGTTTTATATTAGATAGTGCAATAGATAAAGAAAAATTAGGAAGGTACTCAATAATAAGTGCAAATCCATTTGATATAATAAAGATTAAAAATTCTAATCAAGATCCATTAAAAGAGCTGAGAAAAAAGTTATCAAAATATAAAATAGATAATAAAACACATATTCCGTTTATAGGAGGAGCAGTCGGATATTTATCTTATGATCTTTGTCACTATATAGAAAATCTACCAAAGACAGCACTAGATGATGTATGTATACCTGATATTTATATGGGATTGTACAATTGGGCTATAGTTGTAGATCATTTGAAAGAAGAAGTATATATAGCAACTCCGGATATAGATAAAGACTTAGAAAAGAAAATAATAGATGAAGTTACTAAGAGAGTATTAGATGCTGAAAATAATATAGATAAAATATGCTATGAAGAAAGCTTGCATGATAAAATAAAATTAAAATCAAATTTCAAAAAAGAAGACTACATAAAGGCAATTAATAAAATAAAAAATTACATAGAAACTGGAGATGTATACCAGGTAAATTTAACACAAAGATTTGAGGGGGAAATAAACGTTTCAGACTATGAAATTTACAGAGATTTAAGAAGAATATCTCCTGCACCATTTGGAGCTTTATTAAGATTTGATGATGCTAAAATTCTTTCGAATTCTCCTGAAAGATTTATAAAGTGCGTTGATAAAATTATTCAAACAAGACCTATAAAAGGGACAAGACCTAGAGGAAGAACAAAAAAAGAAGATCAAATGTATAAAAATGAGCTTATAAATAGCGAAAAAGACAAAGCAGAGCTGCTTATGATAGTAGACCTTGAAAGAAATGATTTAGGCAAGGTATGTCAAATAGGTAGCGTAAAGGTACCAGAATTATTTAAATTAGAAGAGTATTCAAATGTACATCATTTAGTTTCAACTGTAATAGGTAAATTAAAAGATGAGTGTGATGCAGTTGATATTATAAAAGCAACTTTTCCAGGTGGATCTATAACAGGTGCACCTAAAATAAGAGCAATGGAAATTATAGATGAACTTGAACCAAATAAAAGGAATGTATATACAGGTTCAATTGGATATATAGGGTTTGATGGCAATTTAGATTTTAATATAGCAATAAGAACTATAGTTAAAAAAGGAGAAAAAATATATTTTCAAGTAGGAGGAGGAATAACTTGGGATTCAAATCCTAACGAAGAATATGAAGAAACTCTTCACAAAGCAAAATCTATTATAAAAGCTTTAAAAGGTGTTTATGAAGAATAAGATCTCATTAGAAAGCAATTTGACAAAATTTGGAATAGGATTATTTGAAACGATCAAGGTATACAAAGGAATCCCAATGTTATTAGATAATCATCTAGAGCGAATATATAATTCCATTAATGAATTAAATATATCGTTTGATATTTGTAAAAATGAAATGAAAAATATAATTATAAAACATTCAAAAAATATAAATAACAAGGCCTTAAGACTAACTATATTTGATGATGGATATAACATTTCTTTAAGAGATATACCATATACTCAAAGTGACTATCTAAGGGGATACAAGCTAAAGATAGCCCCTATAATTAGAGGGAGTAGCATACTTTATACGCACAAAACAGTTAATTATCTAGAGAATATTTATTCTAAAAAAGAGGCTTTAAAACATGGTTTTGATGAATCTTTATTTATCAATATGAAAAACATTATTTTAGAAGGTTCAATGACTAACATATTTTTTATAAAAGATAACATCGTATATACACCATGTGAAAGTCTAAGTATACTTCCAGGAATTATAAGGCAAGAAATCATAGATATATGCACAAAAGAAAAAATAAAGATCAAGAAAACAAAGATACAGTTAAGCAGCGTAAAAGATTTTGAATTTTGCTTTATTACAAATAGTTTGATAGAGCTTATAAAAGTGTCAAATATAGAAGATACATACTTTAAAAAAGAAAACAAGCTATTTAAGTTTATTGAATCTAAACTTAAGGAGAAATGGTATGGATGTATTTAAAGAGGAATTAAAAAAACTACAAGATGATGATAATAATTTATCGATACTTTTAGTTGGCTCAGCACAAACATTAGATTTAATGGATAGAAAAGATATCGATTTATTTGTAATAACTAAAAGTGGAAAGTATCAAATTAGAGAGATAAAAAAAATATCAAATATAGAATTTGATATAAATTATTTTCCTTTGAGTATAGTAGATAAATTGATAGATGACAAAGAGCAATTTTTTATAGAAGCTATGTCTAATTCAACTATTATATATGATAAACAAGGGTTTGCTTTTGAATATGTAAATTTATGCGTAAAAGAATATAATAAAGGACCAGAAAAATTAAGCCATGATGAAATTTTGAATATATACTTTTCATTAGTTGATGATATAAAAAGGATAAAATATAGACAGGATATAGATAAAGGTGAAATTAGTTATCTTTATAGTGTTTATCTTAAAAGAGCATTAGATGTGTATTTTAGACTAAATAATAAATGGATACCAAAAGACAAAAAGATGTTTAAAGTTTTAAAAAAAGAAGATATATATTTATATGAAATGATCAAAAAACTATATAAAACCTACGATTGTTGTATATTAGAAGATATAATAAGGTATATATTTAAAGGAAATTTAGAAAAAACATATATAAAGATGATATACAAAAGAGGAGATGACCTAAATGGATAAGGATAGAATAAAAAAAGCTGTAAAAGAATTATTAGAGGCTATAGGGGAAGACCCTCAAAGAGAAGGATTAAAAGGAACTCCAGATAGAATTGCAAGAATGTTTGAAGAAATCTATTCTGGGATAAATGAAGATCCGAAAAAACATCTTGAAATATACTTTCAAGATGAAAAGCATGAGGAATTAGTATTAGTTAAAGATATACCTTTTTACTCTACTTGTGAACATCACTTAGTTCCTTTTTTTGGGAAGGCACATGTAGCTTATATACCAAAAGGAGGAAAGCTAACAGGTTTATCAAAGCTAGCAAGAGTAGTAGAAACTGTTGCCAGAAGACCTCAACTGCAGGAAAGGATAACAACAACTGTTGCAGATGTAATAAATGAAGTTTTAAATCCACATGGAGTAGTAGTTGTTGTAGAAGCAGAGCATATGTGTATGACTATGAGAGGGATAAAAAAACCAGGATCAAAAACAGTAACATCAGCTGTTCGAGGAATATTCCAAAAGGATGCTGCAGCTAGAGCAGAAGTTATGAGTTTGATAAATCATAAGTAGAGGTGGTATCATGTTTAAATTTGGAAAAAAAACCTATATAATGGGGATATTGAATGTAACTCCAGATAGCTTTTCAGATGGAGGAGAATTTATAGACAAAGATAAAGCATTAAATCATGCTAAAAGTATGATAAAAGAAGGAGCAGATATAATAGATATAGGCGCAGAGTCTACAAGACCTGGCTCTTTAGAAATATCTGAAGATGAAGAACTAAAAAGGTTAATACCTGTATTAGATAATATATGTAATAATATAGACTCCTTTATATCTATAGATACATATAAATCAGGTGTTGCAAAGAAAGTTTTAGAATATAAAGTAGATATGATAAACGATGTTTGGGGACTGCAAAGAGACAAAGAAATGGCTAATGTAATTGCTCACTATGGCGCTTATGTATGTATAATGCATAATCAATCCCACACTAATTACCCTAAGGATATAATACAGAGCATAAAAGAATTTTTTCAAAATAGTATAAAGATAGCTCAAAGAGCAGGTATAAAAGATGAAAAAATAATATTAGATCCTGGAATAGGGTTTGGTAAAACTTATGAGCAAAATATAGAAGTTATGAGAAGAATTTCAGAACTTAAACAGATTGGTTATCCTATTTTGTTAGGAACATCTAGAAAGTCTATGATAGGAAAAATATTAGATCTTCCACCAAAAGAAAGAGTAGAAGGGACAATTGCAACAACTGTAATGGGAATAATGCAAGGAGTAGATATAGTAAGAGTTCATGATATAAAAGAGAATTTAAGGGCGATAAAAGTTGTTGACGAAATATATAGAAAGTAGGTTAGACTATGGATAAGATTATACTTAGTAACTTAGCTTTTTATGGATATCATGGAGTACTAGAAGAAGAGAATAAGTTAGGACAGAAATTTTTTATAGATATAGAGCTTTACTGTGATTTAAAAAAAGCAGGAGAAAGTGATGATTTAAATTTTTCTGTAAACTACGCTAGAGTTTATGACATAGCAAAAGATATCTGTGAAAATAATAGATATAAACTTATAGAAAGCTTAGCAGAAAATATATCAAAAAAAATATTTCAAGAGTTTAATATTATAGATGAAGTGTTGATTAGAATAAAAAAACCTGAAGCACCTGTTAAAGGTATATTTGACTATTTTGGAGTAGAAATAAGGAGAAAAAAAGATGCATAATGTTTATTTAAGTATAGGAACAAATGTTGGAGATAGAGAAAAAAATATAAATGATGCTATAAACTATATAAGCCAAATAGAAAAAACACAAATACTAAAAATATCTAAGGTATATGAAACAGAACCGTGGGGGTATACTAATCAAGAAAAGTTTTTAAATATATGTGTAAAGATAAATACTCACCTTAATCCATATGAGCTTTTAGATAGCTGTCAAATGATAGAGCAATATTTAAAAAGAGAAAGAATCATAAGATGGGGTCCAAGAACTATAGATATTGACATTTTAATTTATGATGATATAATCTGTGAAGATGAAAGATTAACAATTCCTCATCCTAGAATGAAAGAGAGAGCATTTGTTTTGATTCCTTTATTAGATATAGAGCCAAATCTATATGTAGATGGAAAAAGTATAAAGGATATACTGAGTACACTCAATGAGCAGGGAATAAAGGAGTATACTAAAAATGAAAAATAATTTTTCTTTTGAAAAAATATCTATAGTAGATATAAAAGTGCCTGATGATAAGCTTTTTATAGCAGGACCATGTGCAATAGAAAGTTATGATCAGCTTTTAGAGACTGCAAAGTTTGTCAAAAAAAATGGAGCTAATGTATTAAGAGCAGGAGCGTATAAACCAAGAACATCTCCTCATTCTTTCCAAGGTCTGAAAGAAGAAGGATTAAGAATATTAAAACAGGTTAAAAAAGAAGTTGGTATTTGTGTTGTTACAGAGCTAATGGATATAAGAGATTTAGAAAAAATTTATGATGTATCTGATATAATTCAGATTGGATCTAGAAATATGCAAAATTTCTCTTTGCTTTTAGAAGTTGGAAAACAGGACAAACCTATCCTCTTAAAAAGAGGAATAGCGGCAACTGTAACAGAATGGATAAATGCAGCAGAGTATATCGTAATGGGTGGAAATAATAAGATTATAATGTGTGAAAGAGGAATAAGAACTTATAACGATTATACTAGAAACACGTTAGACATATCAGCAGTACCTATAATAAAAAGAGAAACAGGTCTTCCTGTAATAGTTGATCCAAGTCATGCAACGGGAATTAGAGATCTTGTAAAGCCTATGGCGCTTGCAGCAATTGCAGCAGGAGCTGATGGAATAATGGTGGAAGTTCATCCTAGTCCAGAAAATGCACTATCAGATGGAAAACAATCACTGTATTTTCACCAGTTTGAAGATTTAATGACAAGTATAAAAAGAATGAGGCTATAGGCCTCTTTTAATTTTGAATATAAATTATAAAAAAAAAGAAGGATTTTAGAAAAAAAAGTCGAATTATTGAAGACTGTTCTGTTTTTGTTTATTTATTACTAATTCAAATTTGAAATTTTCTGATGAAGGGAAAATATTTTTTATGAAGAATTAATAAAGATGTACACCTAATTTATAGAGGGTGAAATTATGAATGATATTCAAGATGTAATACAACAAATAAAAGAAAGTGTTGATATAGTGGATATAATATCTAGTTATATCAGCATAAGCCCATCAGGGTCAAATTATAAAGCATTATGTCCATTTCATTCCGAAAAAACGCCATCATTTATAATAAGTTCTCAAAAACAGATGTATAAGTGTTTTGGGTGTGGAGAAGGTGGCGATGTAATTAAATTTGTAATGAAAATGGAAAATCTAGACTTTGTTGAAGCTTTAAAATTTTTAGGACAAAAAGTAGGAATACAAATAAACAGTAATAACATAAGTAAAATAGACAGAGAAAAACTAAATAAAGAGCAAAAACTTTTACAAATTCATGCACATGCAGCTAGATATTTTTTTGCAAATCTAATGAAAAAAGATAATTCTGGGTATAAATATCTTATATCTAGAGGATTAGATGAAAAAACTATCAAGTACTTTGGTCTAGGTTATGCTAGTTATAGCTGGGATAATTTAATAAAGTATTTATTAAATAAGGGTTACAAGATAGAAGAAATAGTGGATTGTGGCTTAGCAATACCTAAGAAAAATGGAAAAGGTTATATAGATAGATTTATAAATAGAGTAATATTTCCAATATTTAATACAACAGGAAATGTTATTGGATTTGGAGGAAGAGTTCTTGATAATTCGTTACCAAAGTATTTGAATTCTCCTGATACCCAAATATTTAATAAAAGATTTAATTTATATGGATTAAATTTTGCAAGGAAAAACATTTCAGACAAAACCTTAATAATAGTAGAAGGATATATGGATGTTATAACTTTGTTCCAATTCGGAATAAAAAACGTTGTTGCTTCTTTAGGAACATCTCTTACAAAAGAACAAGGTAAACTTATAAAAAAATATGCAAACAAGGTTATAATAGCATACGATTGTGATGAGGCAGGAGTTGCAGCAACTATTAGAGGAATGGACATATTAAAAGAAGCAGGCCTTGACGTTAAAGTTTTAAAACTTGATAAAGCAAAAGATCCTGATGAGTATATACGAACCTATGGAATTGAAGAATTTAAAAACTCTATTCAAAACTGCATTTCTTTATATGAATTTAAAATAAATATTTTAAGGAAAAAATATAACTTAGATATTGATGATGAAAGAATAAAGTTTACAAAAGAAGCAGCTTTATTGATAAAAGAAATTAAAAGTCCAATAGAAGCAGAGTATTATATAAATTTGATTTCAAAAATAGCTAATATTACTCCTGAGGCTATTAAAAAAGAGATATATGGTAGGTATTATAAAAACAAATTTGTTAAAGAAAAACCTAAAACAATAGAAAAGTTAAAAGTAGAAACAAACACCATAGAAAATGCAGAATTTCAAATTATGAAAATTTTAATAACTAGGAAAGATCTAAGGAGTGTAATTCTTTTAAAACTTGATATAGATGATTTTTTAATAGATAAAAATAAAGAAATAGTTAAATTTATTATTAAAAATAGCGATTTGGACATAATAAGTATTGACAAAATTAAACATTTAGACATAGACGAAAAATTTTTAAATAAAATACTTGATACAGACATATCACATATTGATCTTAAATGTGATTTAAATAACTTACTTACTATTTTCAAAAGAGGAAGTCTTAAACAAAGGGTAGATATTCTTTGTAAAAGGCAAGCTGATCTTGAATATGAAAAAAAGAACAATAAAAATATAGATATGAGTGAGGTTGATATGCAATTGCTTCAAATAGGATTAGATATAATGAAGATAAAAAAACAAATAGACAATCTTATATAGGAAAGGAGGGATATTATGGATATAAAAATTAGCAACGAACAAAAAAAGGCTGTGAAAGATTTAATAGAAGAAGGTAGGAAGAAAGGTAAGCTTACTTATGATAGAATAATGGAAGTATTCGGAGAAATTGATTTAGATAAAGAGCAAATAGAGAATATATATGAAACATTAGGCCAAATGGGAATTGATGTTGTAGAACAAACAGATATAAAAGAAGATATAGATTTCATAAAAGATGATTTGGAAATGATTTCACATCACGATTTAGATGATGATGAATTAGTAGACTTAGAAAATATAGATTTATCGCTTCCTAAGGGGATAAGTATAGATGATCCTGTAAGAATGTATTTAAAAGAAATAGGAAAAATACCTTTATTAACAGCACAAGAAGAGATAGAACTTGCAAAGAGAATGGAAAAAGGAGATGAAACAGCAAAGAAAAGGTTAGTTGAAGCTAACTTAAGATTGGTAGTAAGTATAGCTAAAAGGTATGTAGGAAGAGGAATGTTATTTTTAGATTTAATTCAAGAAGGAAATTTAGGACTTATAAAGGCTGTAGAAAAGTTTGATTATAGCAAAGGGTATAAGTTTAGTACTTATGCTACCTGGTGGATAAGGCAAGCTATTACAAGAGCTATAGCAGATCAAGCTAGAACTATTAGAATACCAGTTCATATGGTAGAAACTATAAATAAATTGATAAGAGTTTCAAGGCAGTTATTACAAGAATTAGGTAGAGAACCAAGGCCAGATGAAATAGCTGAACAAATGGATCTACCTGAAGATAAAATAAGAGAAATATTAAAAATAGCACAAGAACCTGTATCTTTAGAAACTCCTATAGGTGAGGAAGAAGATAGTCACTTAGGAGATTTTATACCTGATGAAGATGCACCAGCTCCAGCAGAGGCTGCAGCTTACTCTCTTTTAAAAGAGCAGATAGAAGAAGTTTTAAAAGATTTAAATGAAAGAGAAAGGAAAGTTTTAAAGCTAAGGTTCGGATTAGAAGATGGAAGAGCTAGAACTCTTGAAGAAGTTGGAAAAGAATTTGAAGTAACCCGTGAAAGAATAAGACAAATAGAAGCTAAGGCCTTAAGAAAACTAAGACACCCAAGCAGATCTAAAAAGTTAAAAGACTATCTAGATTAAAAATTCGCCATGTCGGCGAATTTTTTCTTAAAGATCTTAATTCCAGTATTGCTTTGTACAACCGTATTCAATTTCTTTTCTAATTTCATCTTGAGGCTTTTCTTCTTCTTTTAAATCTTGTATTTGTGAGTGGATTTCTTTGGCTTCTTCTTGCCATTCATATGTTGTTCCACCCCATTTAAATCTAACTAATTTTTGAACTGGTATGTGCTTTTTCATAAAATCACCTCAATATTATTATTTAATAACTTTATACTTTTAATTCTAGAAAGGACGTGTAAACAATTGAAATTAAGTGCAAGATTGAGAAAAATTTGTCAATTAATAACTCCGGGATTCGAAATTGCAGATATAGGAACAGATCATGGATACATACCAATATATCTTGTTAAAAATAATATAGTGCCATTTGCAATAGCATCAGATGTAAACAAAGGTCCTTTAGAAAATGCTAGAAAAGAAGTTTTAAGGAATAATTTGGAAAATAAAATAGACCTAAGATTAGGCTCAGGTCTGAGTGTAGTAAAAAAGGGGGAAGTTAAAGAAGCTATAATAGCTGGTATGGGAGGAACTTTAATATCTGACATATTAAATGATTCATTTGATATTTCGATATCATTAGAAAAATTAATACTTCAGCCGATGCAAAACTCTTCTTATTTAAGAAAGTATCTAATAGAAAATAAGTTCGAAGTAATGGATGAAGTCTTAGTGAAAGAACAGTCTAAAATTTATGAAATAATTGTGGCAAGATATGGTGGAAATTTACAAAAAATTGAAGATGAAATATATTATGAAATCGGCTTAAAATTAATAGAAAACAAAGATCCGCTTTTAGATGAATTTATAGACAAAAAAATAAATGAATACAAAATGGTAATTGAAAAAATAAAAGACTTAAATAATTTTGATGTTAATAGAAAAATAAGATGCTATGAAGATAAAATTAATAAATTAAAGGAGATGAAAACACATGCTTCTTAAAGATATTGTAAATCTAATAGAAAATAAATATCCAAAAGAACTAGCGTATGATTGGGATAATGTAGGGTTAATTATTGGAAATTTAAATGCACATATAAAAAATATATTAATAGCTCTTGATGCTACTGATGAAGTTATACAGGAAGCTATAGAAAACAATGTAGATTTAATAATTACTCATCACCCATTTGTATTTAAACCGATCAAAAAAATAACATCAAATTCTCTAATAGGTAAAAATATATATAAACTTATTAAAAATGATATAAACATATATTGTTGTCATACAAATTTTGATATAGCATATGGAGGATTAAATGATGCTATTTGTGATATTTTAGGACTTAAAAATTTAAAGTTAATAGAGCAAACTAAGGTTGAAAAACTTTATAAAATAGTTGTATATACTCCAATTTCTAGCGTAGAGAAAGTAAGAGAAGCCTTATCAGCAGCTGGAGCAGGTCATATAGGCAATTATAGTCATTGTACATTTAATACCGAAGGAGTAGGTACTTTTATGCCACTTGAGAATACAAATCCACATATAGGAGAAAAGTTTAAATTAGAGAAAGTGCAAGAAACAAAAATAGAAACTATATGTAAAGAGAGTATATTAGACAATGTAATAAATAATATGATAAAAAATCATCCATATGAGGAAGTGGCATATGATGTATATGAACTTAAAAATTCAGGTATTAGATATGGCCTTGGTAGAATAGGAACATGTGAAGAAAATTATACACTTAGGTCTTTTACTGAATACATAAAAGAAAAATTTAGTCTAGAAAGTGTAAAAGTAGTTGGGGATTTAGATAGGAAGATAAATAAAGTAGCAGTAGTATCAGGAAGTGGATCAAGTTTGATTTGCAAAGTTTCGTCAATGAATGCAGATGTTCTTATAACTGGAGATATAAAATATCACGAAGCACAACAAGCCCTTGAAAGTGGAGTTAGCATTATTGATATAGGGCATTTTGGAAGCGAAAAAATATTTAGTGATATATTACAAAAGTATTTACAAGAAAAACTAGAGAATGTGAATATAATAAAATCAAAAGAATGCAAAGATCCTTTTAAAACAATTTAAAATATAATGTATATACTTTAAATAATTTGTTAACACTCAAAATGTAAAGATTATCTTACATAAAAGGAGTGTTAATATTGATTCAAAAGGGTGCGATAGATAATAGTATAGACCCTGAAATAGCAATTTTGAACATATTAAAAGAATACTTTGCAAATAGAATAGGCGTAGGATGTAGCGTACAGCTTTATGATTATAAGTATGACGAAAATTTAAATTTTGAGATCGTGGATACAGCTAGTGCAAATTTTATGGAAAACAAGATTTCAGAAGATAGTCCTCTAGGAAAAGCACTGATAGGCAAAAAAGCAGGAGATGAAGTAGTGGTAACTGTTCCTGATGGAAAAGAAAGATATAAAATAATATGTTGGAGCAGAAAAAAGTCTGAATAACTCAGACTTTTTTCTTTTTTTTGGAATAATTCAGTTAGAAGGTGAATATCTTGAAATAGTAAGTAAAAGTTAAAGCGACTTTGCTAAAGCTTTATGAAGAATTAACACATGATAAGGAGGAAAGTATGGACAAATATAGATCGAGTTATTTACCTGAGTGTTTTTTTGAAAAAAATCTTTTATCCCAGCAAAAAGCATATAAAAGTTATGAGTACTTTGGAGCTCATATTATAAAAAATGTTGTATTTGAAGGTGTAAGTTTTGTCCTATTTGCTCCTAATGCATTGAGCGTAAGTGTAGTAGGAGATTTTAATAGATGGAATGGAAAAGATCATGTAATGAAAAAAATAGATGATAAAGGAATATGGCATATAGTTATATCAGACTTAAAGCAAGGTGACATATATAAATATGAAATACATACAAAAGATAATAAAAAGATATTAAAAGCTGATCCATATGCTTTTTTTTCACAGAAAAGGCCAGAAACAGCATCTGTTATAGCAAGTTTAGATGGATATAAATGGAATGATGAAGAATGGATGAAAAAAAGAAATAAGGCTGATTTAAATAAAAAGCCCATGATGATATATGAATTACATTTAGGGTCGTGGAAACGTAAAGAAAATGGACAGTTTTATAATTATAGAGAAATTGCTGATGAGCTTATAGAGTATGTATTGAAAATGGGATATACCCATGTTGAAATATTACCAATATGTGAACATCCACTTGATGATTCTTGGGGGTATCAGGTAACTGGATATTATAGTGTGACAAGCAGATATGGACAAGTACAAGACTTTATGTATTTTGTAGATAAATGTCATCAAAATGGTATAGGAGTTATTTTAGATTGGGTTCCTGGACATTTTTGTAAAGACGAACACGGTCTTTATAGGTTTGATGGCTCTGCATTGTATGAATATGACAATGAATTTATGTCAGAAAATATTGAGTGGGGCACAGCAATATTTGATTATAGAAAAAGTTATATACATAGCTTTTTAATATCTAATGCTATATTTTGGTTAGATAAATATCATATAGATGGATTAAGAGTAGATGCAGTATCATATATGCTTTATTTAAATGCTGGTAAAAGTGGCAATAAATTAGTGAATATGTATGGAGGAGATGAAAATCTAGAGGCAATTGAATTTATAAAAAAACTGAATGAAGTTATATCTATGTATTTTCCTCAAGCTATTATGATAGCAGAAGAATCTACTGCATGGCCTAGTGTTACAAAACCAACACACATAGGTGGTTTAGGATTTGATTTTAAGTGGAATATGGGATGGATGAATGACATATTAAAATATATGGAAATAGATCCAATACATAGAAAATGGCATCACAATTTAATTACATTTTCGTTTATGTATGCTTTTTCAGAAAAATATATTTTGCCTTTATCTCATGATGAAGTAGTACATGGTAAGAAATCTTTGATTCAGAAAATGCCAGGAGATTATTGGAATAAATTTGCGAATTTAAGATTATTGTATTCATATATGATAGCTCATCCGGGTAAAAAATTAATATTTATGGGAAGTGAATTTGCTCATTTTTCAGAATGGAATTTTAATAAAGAACTTGACTGGATGTTACTTGATTTTGAAAAACATTCAAAGACAAAAAAGTATGTTGAAGATCTTATTAGATTTTATAAAAGTGAAAATGCTCTTTATGAACTTGAAAGTGATTATAGAGGATTTGAATGGATAGATCATCAGAATTATCAAGAAAGTGTAATTTCATTTATGAGGAAAGGATCAGATCAGAAAAATTTTGTTATAGGAGTTTTTAATTTTACGCCTGTACCTAGATATAGTTACAAAGTAGGAGTACCTGTTAAGGGAAGATATAAAGAGGTATTTAATAGCGATTTAAGTATGTATGGAGGATCTGGGTGTGTCAATGATGATACAATTGAATCTAGGAACTCAAGATGGAACACTCAGCCTTATCACATAACATTAAATGTACCACCGTTAGGTGCAGTATTTTTAAAATTAGAAGATAAATAGATATTTAAAAGACAGAAATCATGGGGGGATAAAGTATGGCAAGACAAAAGAAAGAAGTTATAGCTATGTTACTTGCAGGAGGTCAGGGGTCTAGGTTAAATGAATTAACTAAAAAAATAGCAAAACCAGCAGTACCATTTGGAGGAAAATATAGAATTATAGATTTTACCCTTAGCAATTGTTCAAATTCAGGTATAGATACTGTAGGTGTTTTAACTCAATATCAACCTTTAGAATTAAATAATCATATTGGAATTGGAAGCTCATGGGATTTAGACAGAAAAAATGGGGGAGTTAGCATTTTACAACCATACACAGGAAAAGATGGAGGAAGATGGTATAAAGGAACTGCAAATGCTATATATGAAAATATGGATTTTATAGATTCTTACGATCCTGAATATGTACTTATTTTATCAGGAGATCACATATATAAAATGAACTATTCACTAATGCTAAAACAGCATAAGAAAAACAATGCTCAAGCAACAATAGCTGTTATTCAGGTTCCATTTGAAGAAGCTAGTAGATTTGGAATTATGAATATAAATGAAGAAGGAAAAATAATTGAATTTGAAGAAAAACCTAAAAATCCAAAAAGTAATCTAGCTTCTATGGGAATATATATATTCAACTGGAGTGTTTTAAGGGAATATCTAATAGATGATGAAAAAGATAAAGATTCAAGTAATGACTTTGGAAAAAATATAATACCAAAGATGTTATCTCAAGGTGTAGACCTTTATACATATGTATTTGATGGGTATTGGAAAGATGTAGGAACAATACAAAGTTACTGGGAAGCTAATATGGATTTATTAAAGGAAGATAATAAGTTAGATTTATACGATTCAAGTTGGAAAATATATTCTAATAATCCTGTTAATCCACCGCATTATGTTAGTTCAACAGGATCGGTTAAATCATCTTTATTAAATGAAGGATGTATAATTCATGGAGAAGTTGAAAATAGCATATTGTTTCCTGGAGTGCACATAGGTAAAAATTCAAAGATCATACAATCAGTTATAATGCCAGGAGCTTTTATAGAAGATAATGTAATAATAAAAAAAGGTATAGTTATGAGTAATGTAAGAGTAAAAGAAGGAAGAACTATTGAAAGTAAAAATGAAATAAGTATAGTTACAGATGAATTATAAAGGGGGATTTTACTATGATGGATACAATGGGAATAATTAACTTAAGTGAAAGTGAAGAACTTATAGGAGAACTTACAAAAAATAGGCCTATAGCTAGTATACCTATATCTGGAAGATACAGAGTTATAGATTTTATATTATCTAATATGGTAAATGCAGGTATAAACAATATAGCTATATTTACCCATGGAAAATCTAGATCGTTAAGAGAACATTTAGGTTCTGGAAAAGAATGGGATTTAGATAGAAAAATAGATGGATTATTTGTATTCAATTCTGAATTTAGTACAAATCAAAGAGTTTTACATAAAGGTGATTTGGATAATTTTAAAAATAATTTAGATTACATAAAAACAAGTAGACAAGAATATGTAGTTTTATCTAGAAGTTATATGATTTGTAATATAAATTTGAAAGAGGCTATAAGATACCACAAAGAAAGTAATGTAGATATGACTATAGTTTATAAAGAGGTAGACAATAGTGATGATAAGTTTTTAAGTTGTGATGTTTTAAGTATTGATGAAGATGGAAAGGTAAAAGGTATAGGGGTTAATCTAGGAAGAAAAGAAAAAACAAATTTATCAATGGAAATATACATAATGAAAAAAGATCTTCTTTTAAAAATAATAGAAGACAGCATATCAAGTGGAAATTACAATTACCTAAAAAATGCCATATATCACAATATAAGTAATCTAAATGTGAATGCATTTAAATTTTCAGGATATTTATCATGTATAAATACAACTGAGAATTACTATAAGACAAATATGGAAATGCTTAACTATGACCAGTACAAAGAATTGTTTTACAGACATGGAAATATATATACAAAGATAAAAGATGGAGCTCCTGCTAAATACAAAGATGATGCTGTTATAAAAAACTCTATAATAGCCAATGGATGTATTATAGAGGGAACTGTTGAAAACAGCATAATAGGAAGAGGCGTAAAAATAGGAAAGGGAGCAGTTATAAAAGATAGTGTTATAATGGCTAAGTGTAATATAGATGAAGGTGTCTACATTGAAAATGCTATCCTTGATAAAAATGTAATCATAACTAAGAATAAACTACTCAGAGGAGATATGAAAAAGCCATTAGTTATCGGTAAAGACTATGAACTGTAAAGATGAGGGGGATTTAAATGTTAAAATTACTTTATGTTGCATCTGAAGGTTTTCCTTTTGTGAAAACTGGGGGGCTTGGAGATGTTGCTTATTCACTACCAAAGGAACTTAGAAAAAAGGGAATAGATGTAAGGGTTGTACTTCCGAAATATAATGCTATACCTGAAAGATATAAATCAAATATGAAGTTGATTAAATCTATATATGTACAAGTTGGATGGAGGATGCAGTATTGTGGTATTGAATATTTAGAAAACGAAGGAGTGCCTTATTATTTTATAGATAATGAATATTATTTCAAAAGAGAAGGGGGATATTACGGATTTTATGATGATGCAGAAAGATTCAGTTTTTATAATAGAGCAGTTTTAGAAATGATAGATCATATAGATTTTAAACCTGATATAATTCACTGTAATGATTGGCATACAGGGATGATACCTGTATTTTTAAAGGCTCATTACAACCAAAACCCTAGATACTATGATATAAAGACTATGTTTACTATACACAATTTAAAATATCAAGGTATATTTCCACCAGAAATATTAGGAGATTTATTAAATCTTGGTATGGAATATTATAATCAAGATGCTATAGAGTTTTATGGTGCTATAAATTTCATGAAAGGTGGAATAAACTTTTCTGATGTAGTAACTACAGTAAGTCCTAGTTATTCACAAGAAATTCAATATCCATACTTTGGAGAAAAATTAGATGGATTATTAAGATACAGAAAAGAAAAATTATACGGCATATTAAATGGAATAGATTATGACGTTTATAATCCTTTAACTGATAAGAATATATTTGTAAATTACGATATAAATTGTATAAATAAAAAATACGAAAATAAACTATTCCTACAAGAACAAGTAGGTCTTGATAAAAGACAATGTCCAGTTATAAGTATGGTTACAAGACTTGATGAAATGAAAGGTCTCGATTTGGTTATACACGTTTTAGACGAAATACTATCAAATGATATTCAAATGATAATACTAGGAACTGGAGATGCAAAATATGAACATATTTTAAGTGAATATCAAACTAGGTATAAAGGTAAATTATCTGTAAATAATTTATTTGACAATACACTAGCTCATAGAATATATGCAGGATCTGATATGTTGCTTATGCCTTCTAAATTTGAGCCTTGTGGACTTTCTCAATTAATTGCTTTAAGGTATGGAACTATACCTATAGTTAGAAATACAGGAGGATTAAAGGATACCATAACTCATTATAATAATTACAATGGAAATGGATTTGTATTTGATAACTATAATGCTCATGATATGCTCTATATAATTCAAGAAGCTATATCAGTTTATAATGACAAGAATAGATGGAATACAATAGTAAATAATGCCATGACTAAAGATTACAGTTGGACACAGTCAGCATTAGAATATAAAAAATTATATGAAAATCTTACAAGAGGGGGGAATTTATGAATATTATAGAAAATGAGTTTAAACAAAGTTATATAAGATCTCTTAAAATAACCAGAGGAAAGAGTTTATGTAATGCAACAACTTTAGATAAATATTTAGCGTTATGTAACTTAATAAGGGAATATATATTTGAAAATTGGGTGAAAACTAACGAAATTTATGAAGAAAATAGTGAAAAGCAAGTATATTATTTTTCTATGGAATTTTTAATGGGAAAACTCCTAGTTAGCAATTTGATAAATCTTGGAATAAAAGATATTTGTGAAAATGCTCTCAAAGAGCTTAATATAAGCTTAAATGAATTAGAGGAATTTGAAGATGATATGGGACTTGGAAACGGTGGATTAGGAAGACTTGCTGCATGTTTTTTAGATTCTATGGCTAGTATAGATGTCCCAGGACATGGAATAGGTATACGATATAACTATGGATTTTTCAAGCAGAAAATAGTAAATGGATATCAAATAGAACATCCAGATTATTGGCTCGAAAAAGAAAATCCTTGGGAAGTAAAAAGGCAGGATGAAGCTATAAGGGTAAAATTTTATGGAAATGTTAAAATGGAATATAAAGATAATAAATTAGTTTTTATTCATCAAGATTATGAATCTGTTTTGGCTATACCATACGATGTTCCTATAGTCGGATACAAAAATAATAAAGTAAATACTTTAAGATTGTGGAGTGTTAAGGCTGAAGATGAATTTGATTACCATATGTTTTCAAGAGGAGAGTATCATCGTGCAGTTGAAAACAAGCTAAACGCAGAGGCTATATGTAACACATTATATCCAGATGATAGCCATGAAAAAGGAAAATTACTAAGATTAAAGCAAGAATATTTCCTAGTTTGTGCAGGAGTTAAAAGTATAGTAAATCAATATAAAAAGCTTGGTAAGGATTTAACTCAATTCCATAAGCATATAGCAATTCATATAAATGATACACATCCATCCTTAGCTATTCCAGAACTTATGAGAATACTTATAGATGAAGAAGGGTTAGGATGGGATCAAGCTTGGGAAATAACTAAAAATACAATATCTTATACAAATCATACAATAATGTCTGAAGCGTTGGAAAAGTGGGATATAAATTTATTTAAAAAACTTCTTCCTAGAATATTTATGATAATAGAAGAAATAGATAGAAGATTTAGGCAAGAGATAAAGAATACTAAAAATACATCTATAATAAGTGATAATAATATAAAAATGGCTAATTTGTCTATAATAGGAAGTCACAGCGTGAATGGAGTAGCACAGCTTCACACTGAAATTTTGAAGAAAAAGGAACTTAAAGACTTTTATATAATTTATCCAAACAAATTCAACAACAAGACAAATGGGATAGCTCATAGAAGATGGTTGTTAAAGTGTAATCCTCTTTTAGCAGATCTTATAAGTCAAACAATAGGAACAGAATGGATATGTGATCCTATAAGACTTGTTGATCTAGCTAAATTCAAGAAAGACTCATATATAAAAGAAAAATTAGATCTTGTAAAAAGAAACAACAAGCTCAATCTTAGTAAACTTATAAGTAGAAAAAATTCAATTAATATAGATCCGGATTCTATATTTGATGTTCAGATAAAAAGAATACACGAATATAAAAGACAGACTTTAAATATATTTAATGTTATTCATTTGTACAATACTATTTTAGAAAATCCTAATTTAGACATACATCCAAGAACATTCATATTTTCGGGGAAAGCAGCTCCTGGTTATTTCATGGCCAAGAAGATAATAAAACTAATAAATACTGTTGCAGATAAAATAAACAACGATAAAAGAGTAAAAGACAAAATAAAAGTTGTGTTTATGGAAGATTATAGTGTTAGTCTTGCTGAAAAGATAATACCAGCTTGTGATGTAAGTGAACAGATATCTACAACTACAAAAGAAGCATCAGGAACTGGAAATATGAAATTTATGATGAATGGAGCTATAACTATAGCAACTTTAGATGGTGCAAATATAGAAATAGCAAAGGCAGTAGGAGAAGACAATATAGTTTTATTTGGAATTAGAGCAAAGGAATTTTATGACCTTCAAGGATCATATAACTGTTTAGATATTTATAATAACGATTTAAGAGTTAAAAAAGTGTTAGATAGTCTCGTAAATGGATTTTTAACACAAGACCATTTGGAATTTGAACCTCTATATAGCTCAATTATTAAAAATAATGACCAGTATTTTATTCTTAAAGATTTCAATTCTTATATAAATGCCCAAAATAAAATAGATAAATTATACAAAAATAAAGATAAATGGTTAGAAATGGCAGTTGTAAATATAGCACATTCAGGTATATTTTCTAGTGATAATACTATATATGAATATGCTAAAGAAATATGGAATGTGAGCTGTCGATAGGTGAAAGCATATCATTTATAAAGAGGGGATAATATTGGACTATTATTATGAAGGTAGTGATTTAGGGGCTATTTATAATAAAGAGTATACTAGTTTTAAGGTGTGGTCTCCTGTTGCTGAAAATATGATGCTTGTTTTGTATGAAAGCTATCACGATATTTCAGGAAAAGAATATAACATGAAAAAGCGTGAAAATGGAATATGGGAGATTAAGCTTTATGGAGATTATAAAAATAAGTATTACAACTATAAAATTACTATAGATAATGTTCAAAAACTAGTTGTAGATCCATATACAAAAGGAGCTACTGCGAATGGAAGAAAAGGCATGATTTTGGATTTTAGCTCTACTAATCCTAATGGGTGGGATACACATAAATTGCCAAAACCTATAAAACAAAGCCAAGCTATAATATACGAAGTTCATATAAGGGATTTTACAGTTGATAAAAATATACCTATAAAAAATAGGGGCAAATATTTAGCTTTTACTGAAAGTGCTGTGTTGGAGTATTTACAAGATTTAGGAATAACACATCTGCACATACTTCCTATATTTGATTTTGAAAGTATAGATGAAACTATAGAAGGTCAATACAACTGGGGGTATGATCCTTGTTTATATAATGTTCCTGAAGGATCTTATGCAACAGATCCATATGATGGTTGCGTTAGAATTAAGGAGTTAAAGCAAATGATAAAATCTTTACATGAAAAAGACATAAGGGTAGTTATGGATGTTGTGTATAATCACACTTATAAAACAGAAACTTCACCATTTGATATATTGGTTCCTAAGTACTATTATAGATTAAATAAAGACGGAAGTTACTCAAATGGCTCAGGATGTGGAAATGAAGTAGCTACAGAAAAGAAAATGGTAAGAAAATTTATTATAGACTCTCTTAAGTTTTGGGTTAGTGAATATAAAATAGATGGATTTAGATTTGATTTAATGGGACTTATAGATATAGAAACGATGAAAGAAATAGAAAAAGAATTAAGACAAATTAACCCTAATGTTTTGATATATGGTGAGCCTTGGACAGCAGGGGAGAGTACTCTTGATTATAATAAAAGATTTTTAAAAGGAAAACAAAAAGGAACTAAAATAGCAGTATTTAATGATGACTTTAGAGATGCCATAAAAGGAGACAATGACGGATATATAAAAGGATTTATAAATGGTGGATTTGGATTTGAAAAACAAATTAAAAAAGGCATTTCAGGAAGTATATTTTATGACAAAGAGATATATGGATTTTGTAACGATCCTGTAGAAAGTATAAACTATGTAAGTTCTCATGATAATTTAACTTTATTTGACAAAATAAAGTTAACTAGCGATGGGATGAATGAAGAAGAAATAGAAAAAATGAATAGATTAGCTTTATCCATAATACTTACATCTCAAGGCGTTCCTTTTATTCATTCAGGAAGTGAGATATTAAGAAGTAAAAAAGGACATCATAACACATACAACTTAGGTGATGATGTAAATAAAATAAATTGGGAAAATAAATATAAATATCATAACACTTTAGAATATATAAAAAACTTGATTCATTTTAGAAAAAGCCAGAAAGTTATGATGTTAGAAAATGCAAATCAGGTAAGAGAAGCACTAAAATTTATCGATTCTCCTGCAAACACTGTAGTCTATACACTAACGTCTAAATATAATGGAGATTACAAATATATATTTATAGTTCATAATGCTAATAAAGAAAGAGTGTCTATCAAACTTCCTAAAAAAGGAGAATGGTTCATAATAGCAGATGAAAAAAATGTTTATATAAATAAACCACCTTGCAAAATACTAGATAGTATACAAGTTCCTTCAATATCAACTTATATATTGTGTAAAAAAGTCTTTTGTTGAAAATTTTCAACAAAAGACTTTTTCATAAGAAATTATTATTTTAAAGCCCAATTTCCATTTTTAAATATTTGAACTTGTTCGTTTTCATCTGTATATCCTATTATATCAAGGTTTTCAGATCCGATCATAAAATCTACATGAACAAGTGAGGTATTAGCTCCAGCATCTATTAACTCTTGCTCAGACATATTATTTCCGTCTTCAAGACAAATAGGATATGCCATACCAAATGCTAGGTGACATGATGCATTTTCATCAAACAATGTATTGTAAAATATAGTATTTAAATTTGAAATAGGACTGTTGTGAGGTACTAGAGCAACTTCCCCTAAATAACAAGAACCTTCATCTGTCTCTATCAATTTTTTAAGAGTTTCATATCCTTTTTCAGCAGTAAAATCTATTATTTTACCATCTTTAAATGTTAAGGTAAAATTATCTATTAAGTTCCCACTATAGTTAAGAGGTTTAGTACTTTTTACTACTCCATTAACACCTTTTTTAGATGGAAGAGTAAATATTTCTTCTGTTGGAATATTAGCAACAAAATATGTTCCGTTTTTAGTGTATTCACCACCACCGGTCCATATATGTTTACTTGGAAGCTCTATAACAAGATCGGTACCATCTCCTTTGAAGTGAAGTCTTTTAAACTTTTTTGAGTTTAGATAATCAGTTTTATTTTTTAAATCATCTAAATGATTTTTCCAAGTTTCAACAGGATTTTCTAAGTTTGTTCTTGTTATTTTAAATATACTATCCCAAAGTTTTTCAACAGCCTTTTCGTTCTCTAGATCAGGATAAACTTTACAAGCCCAATCTTTTGTTGGAGCACATACAACACACCAAGGAACATTATTTCCCATTAAATACTCTCTATAATTTTTAAGAGCTTTAGATCTAACTTTGTTAGATAAAGCAACTAGGTCGGGATTAACATTTTTCAAAAGTTCAGGATTAGATCCTGATATAGATAAAAATGCAGCTCCTTCTTTAGCTAATTCCTCATAAGTATTTACCTTCCAGTTAGGAAAAGTTTCAAAAGCTTCTTTTGGAGCATTCATATATTTTATCAAAGTTAATTCATCATCAATCCATTCTATATGAACGTCTTTAGCTCCTAAATTGTAGGCATGTTTTACTAAAAGTTTTGTAAAATATGCACACTCAATAGGAGAGGTTATAGCAAGAATTTGATTTTTTTGTATATTAATACCTATAGATAATATTAGTTTGGAATATTCATTCAATAGTTTATCAAATTGATTCATACAGTTCCTCCTTTTGTTATTCTATTACAACAGCAGTGCCTGATACAGTTACTAACATCATGCTTGAGTTTTGACCTAATACTTCATAATCAAAGTCAACACCAATAACAGCATTAGCTCCAATAGACTTTGCTCTTTTTTTCATCTCATCTAAAGCCTCTTCTCTAGCCTTTACTAATTCATTTTCATAAGATTTAGATCTTCCACCAAATATGTCCGAAAGTCCAGCCATAAAATCTTTTACTATATTTATACCTGTTATAACTTCACCAAATACAATTCCTCTATATTCTTTGATTCTTTTATTTTCTAATACATTCGTAGTAGTAATAATCACTTTATTCACCTCCCTATAATAATATTTTCGCTTAAAGTACAAATATACCTTCTTACGAATAGTCATAAAGATAAAATATGTTATAATTTATTGTGTTTAAATTCTAGCTTAGATTATGGAGGATACAATGGAAAAGATATGGGATGTAAAAATGGAAAGAATAGAAAATATGTCTTTGATAGAGGCTATACTTTCTTATAAAGGAATATACGAAAAAAAAGACATAGAAGAATTTCTATCTGATAAACCTCAAAGAACATATAATCCGTATTTAATGCTAAATATGGACAAAGCAGTAGAAAAAATAATATACCATATAGAAAGAAAAAGCAAAATTGTAGTATTTGGTGATTATGATGTCGATGGAGTTACAGGAACTACACTTTTAGTAGAATTTTTACGAAACTTAACTAACAATATAGATTATTATATACCTAATAGATTTTCTGAAGGATATGGACTAAACAAAGAAGCTATAGCATATATAAAGGATACAATGAAAGCAGATTTAATCATAACTGTTGATAATGGAGTAAGTTCGTTTGATGAGGTTGAATATGCTATAAAAATAGGTATGGATATAATAATTACAGACCACCATAATCCGCCAGATAAACTTCCTGAAACAATTGTTATAAATCCAAAACAAAATAATGATAACTATCCATTTAAAGAACTTTGTGGATGTGCAGTTGCATTTAAACTAGCCCAAGCTTTAAAAATAAGACTTAACAATTTACCTGGCGATATATTAAGAAAATCTCTAGACCTTGTAACCTTAGCGACTATATCTGATATGGTTCCTTTAATTGATGAAAATAGAACATTCGTAAAATATGGACTAAAAATGATAAATAACAGTAAAAGACTAGGTTTATCTACATTAATAGAAAAAGCAGGACTTAAAGACAAATGTATAAATTCAGGAAGAATAGGATATATAATAGGACCTTGTTTTAATGCAGCTGGAAGAATTGAAGATGCAAAACTTGGCGTAAAACTTCTTATGGAAACTGATAAAGACAAAGCTAAATATCTTGCAGATATACTATATAACCTCAATATTCAAAGACAGAAAGTTCAAGAAAAAGGAGAAGAAAATTGTAAAAGGTTAGTAGAAGACAAATATCTTGATGATGATTTTTTAGTTGTAAGATCAGATGATATATCTGAAGGAGTAATAGGTATTGTAGCAGGTAGAATAAAAGATATATTCTATAAACCAACCCTTGTAGTTAGTAAAGGAAGCGAAGGTTATTTAAAGGGAAGTGGAAGAAGTATTAAAGGAATAAATATATATGAAGAGCTAAAGAAAGTATCAGATCTATTTATAGGATTTGGTGGACATGAAATGGCATGTGGATTTTCCATAGAAGAAGAAAATTTAAATGAGTTAAGAGAAAGATTAAACAAAAGAGCAAAAGAAATAAAACAAAAAGATCCTTATATATTTATTCCTAAGATTGATGTTATTACTACAATGATGTCGAATGAACTTAATATAGATTTAATAAATCAATTATCAAAACTTGAACCATACGGGATAGGAAATCCTAAGCCTTTATTCTTGATGAAAAATATTAATGTTAATAAAAATTTTACAAAAGAATGTGGATCTAACAATACACATTTAAAACTGTCTGCTCATAAAGATAGTATATTTTTAAATGGAATAGGATTTTCTTTAGCACAAAAATATAAAGAGCTAGGGTCTCCTGATGTTATAGACATAATTTTTACACCAGAGATTAATGAATTTAATGGTAAAATAACAGTTCAAATGATTATAGAAGATATAAAGAAAGCTTTATAAAAAGAACAAATGAGAAGGTGGATTAATATAATATAATCTGAAAATATAAAACAAGGAAGTGTATAGTATATGATCAATAATTTGTATTCTAAGGATATTATTAAAAGATTTTTGCCACCTTCTTCTAAAATATTGAGGATGCACAATTATCACAATAAGCCAGCTATTTTGATATCTGATTTTGATAAAGACAAAAACATAGAAATAGTTGTATTTTATAAACTCCATGAAAATGTATATATTTCTTTATTAAAAAATATTAATAAAGACTGGAAAATAGTATCTACTTTAGATGGGAAATATGAAAAACTAGATTATGCAGGTATTTTAGATGACAAAATTATTGTCAAGTGGAAAGAAAAAAGCTTAAGTAGTTTATTAATGTTAAGCGACTCAAAGTTAGAATACGTTAATAAACTATATCCAGCTAGTATATTTAGTATATCAGGAAGAAAATGGGGTTATATAAATGAGGATGGTAATTTTGTAATCGAAGCTATGTACGATTATGCACAAGCTTTTAAAGAAAACATAGCCATAGTTGTTAAAGAAAATTTGTATGGAGTTATAGATATGTACGGAAATTATGTTGTTTATCCTAGGTATAATTTTATAGATGAATTTAGAGAAAAAAGAGCAATAGTAGTAAAGGATTCTTCGTTTAGAATAATAGATACAGATGGTATTGAAATTACTCAAAAAGATTATAGCTATATATCAGCGTTTAGTAACAATAGGGCCTTATTTAGAGAAGGGTACCTTTATGGTTATTTAGATCTGTATGGAAATGAGGTAATACCTGCTAAATATAAAGATGCAACTGATTTTAGAGAAGATAAAGCAGTTGTAAATGTTGATGATAATCTATATTACCTAATAGGAATTGATGGGGATATAATTAATACTTACAGATATTACTTTGTAGGAGAAATAAGAAATAACCTTTTAGTTTTTAGGCCAGATATAGATAGTAAGTTTGGATATATTGATGAAAGTGGAAATGTTATAATACCACCTAAGTATACTTTTGCTAAATCTTTTGAGTTTGATAGAGCTATAGTAGATATTTCTGAGGATTATACAAATAGGTATGGGGTTATAGATAAAAAAGGGGATTTTATAATAGAACCTAAGTATAACGACATAAAAATATTAGATAGAAATAGGTTAGCATTAGGGATAAGTATTGATGAAAACAATCCTTTTTTAGGATCTGTATATGCAATAGCTGATATGAATGGAAACATTATTACGGATTTTATTTATTATGAAATATATGAATATAAAGAAGGTATTGCTAGCGTTTATGATGGAGAGAGTACGGTTTTCGTAGACTATAATGGAGTTATTAAAAGTGATTTACCTATAGTAAAAGGAAAAGGAAGATTATATCTTTATCCAAATTTAATTAGAGCAGATATAGATTTAAGAACTTTTTATTTAGACAAAAATAGTAAAGTTGTGTATAAAGAAAATGAAACTTTATTACTTAACAGTAAATATAAAGTAATACAAGAAAAATTTAAACCAAATAAAGATTATTTAGTTTATTATCCTCAAATAAGTGGAATGGAAAATAACCAAGATTATGTAAATGAAAAATTAAAAAATCTTTCTAACGTAAAAGAAATAAGTAAAGATACTCAGCTTGAATATGTGTATACGGGAGATTTTTATGTGCATTTTTTTAGAAAAAACCTATTAGTTTTAAATTTATACTCTTATGAATATTATTTTGGAGCAGCTCATGGAATGCCAAATAAAATTTATGTGCACATAAACCTAGAAAATGGAAATATCCACAAAATGGGAGATCTTTTTAAGAAAGATAGCGAGTATTTAGAAGAAATAAGTCGAATAATAAGAGAAAAAATAGAAAACGATGAAGAGTACTCGTATGTGTTTCCTGAAGTATTTGTAGAAATAAATCCTGATACGTTATTTTATATAGATGAAAAATCATTATATATTTATTTTTTACCTTATGAAATAGGACCTTATGCTGCTGGATTTATTCAGTTTGAAATACCATATGAAGATATAATTGATTTAATAGATGTAAATGGTCAGTTTTGGAAATCATTTAATTAATTAGTCGGCATTATGCCGACTAATTTAATGTTGACAAGTTTAGATATTAATGATATTTTTTAAATGCCCTAGAACACATCACACTTTATATTTAAGAGAGGGGTTAAACTATGAAAAAAAATAAATATTTAGTACAAGCAGCGTTGATAGCTGCTATATATGCAACTATAACTATAATACTTGCACCTATAAGTTATGGTGAAATCCAAGTTAGGGTTTCAGAAGCACTTACAGTACTTCCTTATTTTACACCTGCGGCTATTCCAGGATTGTTTGTAGGATGTATAATAGCTAATATCTATGGTGGACAGGGTATGATAGATATAGTATTTGGAAGTTTGGCAACTCTTTTAGCTGCCATATTATCTTATAAAGCAAACAAAAAAATACTTGTACCATTACCACCAGTTATAATAAATGGGATAATTATAGGATTTATACTCAATTATCTTTATTCAATACCTTTATTCATGGCAATGCTATGGGTATCTATAGGACAATTGATAGCTTGCTACGGAATAGGATATCCTTTGATGAAAACTTTAGAAAAATATAAAGAAAATATATTTGGATAAAAACTAAAAAAGACAGTTCGAAATCCATCCTGTCTATAAACAAAACTAGGGCATAAAAACCACCTGTTGAAGGTGGTTTTTATAATTTTAAGGAAGACTTTGTTTATAAAAATTGAATATTAAGCTAAATATTACTAATAATATTATTAAAAGGAGGGATATTATGAAAATAGTAAAGGTTAGAAAAAACTCAGATGGAGATATAACTGATGTTATGTTAGATAATGGAAGTATTTATTGTGTCGATGAAGCTATAAAGATGGTTAAGAGTGGATCGATTGATGGAGTAAATGTCGGACAAGCTAAAAATGGAAGAGAGTTTTTAAGAAGTAATCCTAATCAAGATAAAAGTGATAATTTAGACAATCTTCCTATGTTCTAGATGGAGACTGATCAAGAGTTGGTGATTTAATATGCAAAAAATTTTTATAAAAGACATACAAGAAGGAAGCGAATTTGTATCTACTTTTATGGTTATGAAAATAGTGATTGAAGATAAGGATGAAATAGTTGCTTTTTTAGGAGATAAAACAGGAGATATAAAAGCAGTAATGCCTAATAAAGAGACTGTAAAAGTAGGTGATATACTTAAGGTAAATGCAGTAAAGGAAGAGATACTAAAGATTAGTGATTTTACAAGGATAGATAAGTTTGAAATAAAAGAATATTTACCGGTTGTAAATAAATCAATAGATAAAATAATGGATGAAATAGATTTAATATCTAAACAAGAGTTCAAAAGTGAAGAAGCTAAATGTTTAGATAATTATTTCTTTGGGAATGAATCTTTTGTAGAAAAGTTCAAAAGTGGCATAGCTGGATTGAGGCAACATCACAATTATATAGGAGGTTTAGCAGAACATACACTAAATGTTATGTACTTAGCAAAAACTTTATCTTACAGGTATGACATAAGATATAAAGAAATCGCTATATTAGCCTCAAAACTTCATGATATAGGTAAAATTATAGAGTATAATACACAAGGTCCGTTTACAACAACTCTTGAAGGAGATTTAAAGGGACATATAGTAATTGGAAGTATGATGATAGAAGAAGCTTTTAAAAGCAATCCGAGTTTATATAGTGATGAGTTCAAAAATAGAATACTTGCATGTATAATTCAACACCATGGTAAAGTAGAATATGGATCTCCTAAAGCTGCAAATACAGAAGAGTCTTTTATAGTACATTATGCAGACTATGTAGATGCAAATCTCAACAAAATAGAGCAGATAAGGAATATTACTGAGAAAAATACATGGTCTGAATATGATAGAAGAATAGGAACAAGATTATATATGTAATAAAGACTAGAGAAAAAACTCTAGTCTTTATTGATTTCCAGGGAAATAATATTCTGAAAATTTTATGTTATATGCAATATTAGTTATCAAATGGTATAATTAATTTTAAATTATAATTAGATTTGGAGGGGCTATGGTGAAAAAAATAGTATTTATATTTTTGCTTATCATTTTGACAAGTTTAACTAGTTATGCACATAGCAACATATATAAAGCTGTGGTTTTAGATGTAGAAGTAGTAGAGAGTCAAAAGGATGATATTTTTATAACAAGTCAAAATGTAAAAGTTAAAATAATTAATGGTAAATATAAAAATACTACAATAGAAGTTAAAAATAACTTCTCAGGAAATCCAGCTTATGATATCAATGTAGAAAAAGGAGATAAGGTACTAATAGATATAAATGAAGACGAAAACGGTAATATACAAGCGTATATAACTGATTATGCAAGAGATGAATACATATATTATTTAACCTTAGTATTTATATTGTTATTAGTATTCATAGGGAGATTTAAAGGTATAAAAACAATAATAACTCTCTTCATAACTATAGGATGTATATATAAAATATTACTTCCTTTTATCTTAAAAGGATATAATCCTATTTTTGTAACAATACTAACTTCATATGTTATAGTAGTACTTACTATAACAATTATTTCAGGAATATCTAAAAAAAGTTTATCAGCTATATTAGGAACACTATTAGGAATAATGGTAGCAGGTTTTATATCGTATTACGTAGGAACAAAGATTAAGCTTACAGGTTTATCTAGTGAGGAAGCTATGATGCTAGCGTATGTTAAAGAATACTTTGATTTTAGAGGATTGTTATTTGCTGGTATTTTACTTGGGGCCCTAGGAGCTATAATGGATGTAAGTATGTCTATTGCTTCATCTATAGAAGAAATAAGTAACGCTAATAAAAAACTAACTTCATATGAATTGTTTTCAGCAGGAATGAATGTAGGTAAAGATATAATGGGTACAATGGCAAATACTCTAATATTAGCTTACACAGGGAGCTCTATACCTCTTTTGATATTGTTTATGGCCTATAACACATCTTTTGTTAAAGTTATCAACTTAGATGTAATAGCAACTGAAATAGTAAGGGCATTATCAGGCAGTATAGGACTTATACTTACAATACCTATAACAGCAGGTATAGCTGCTTATCTTTCAAAATTAAATAAAAACACTTAGAAGGTCTTTAGACCTTCTTTTTTATTAGATTTAGTGAAAATTTTGTAGAATATTATGGAATTTAGTAAAAAAATTTTGTAAAATACCAAGGAGTCAGATAAAAGTTATCTAGAATATTATGGTATATAATGAAAAATTAGGTCTTTAGACATAAAGTTTTGTAATAAATTGTAATAAAGCGAATTGTATGATAAAATAACTACATGAATTTTGTCGAAGGAAAGGAATGAAAAAATGAATATAAATAAAAATATAAATTTGCTTTCAAAAGCATTAGATATGTATTCAAAAAGAAATCAATTATTATCTAACAATATAGCAAATGCAAATACCCCTAACTATAAAAGAAAAGATATAAAATTTAACCAAATTCTTACACGTTATCAAACTCAAAGAGGATATATTACAAATGAAAAACACATAGAAATAGGAAAAAATTCAGGTGAATTTAAAATTTATACTGATAAAAATACAAAGACAAGATTAGATGGAAACAATGTAGACATAGACGTAGAAATGGCAGAACTTTCAAAAAATAGCATAGCTTACAATACTGTTGCCCAGCAAATAAGTAATAGCTTTAGAAGAATAAAATATGCAATAACTGAAGGGAGAAGATAAAAATGTCTTTATTTAGAGCAATAAATATAAGTGCATCAGCCCTTACTGCCGAAAGATTTAGAATGGATATAATATCTAAAAATATAGCGAATGTAAACACTACAAAAACAGCGAACGGAACACCTTACAGAAGGCAAGTAGTTGTTTTAAAAGAAAGTGAAAAAAATTCATTTAAAAGTCATTTAAATAAAGCGCTAAATGTTAGCGGAGTAGAGGTTTCATCTGTTAAAGATGATAATAGCCCCTATAAAAGGATTTATGATCCAGGACATCCAGATGCAGATAAAGAAGGATATGTTCTTATGCCAAATGTAGACATAGTTACAGAAATGGTAAATATGATATCTTCAACAAGAGCATACGAAGCAAATGTGACGGCTTTAAATTCTACAAAAAGCATGATGATGAAAGCTTTAGAAATTGGGAAATAAGGGAGAGTATAGATTATGAATGTAAACAATGTAAATAAGGCTATATTTAATATCGGAAAATTAGGTGATAAACTTAATACACAGTCAGAAAAAAATATTTCTTTTGGAGATTTTTTAAAAAACTCACTTTATAAAGTGAGTGCTATGGAAAAACAAGCAGACAAATTAAATGAAAAATTCATAACAGGTGAGATTGAAAACATTCATGATCTAACTATAGCAACTCAAAAAGCAGATATAGCAATACAGGCTTTTGTGGAAGTTAAAAACAAAGTAATAGAAGCGTATAAAGAAATTATGAGAATGCAAATATAGATGGTATGCCTAATTGAAAAGAGGTGTATAAATGGGGAATTATTTTCAGAATGTTAAAGAGCAACTGTCTAAATTTTTTTCTAGTTATGATAACAGGCAAAAGAAAATTATGATAATTACTGCAGTTTTAACATTGTTTTTAACAACAGGAATTATACTGTATATATCAAGACCAGAGTATGTAATCCTTTATAAAGATTTAGATCTAAAAGAAACTGGTGAAATAGTAAAGAACTTAGATGATCTAAGGGTTCAATACAAAATAAAAGACCAAGGAACTATACTTGTTCCTAAAAAAGATGTTAATAAAATAAAGATAGATTTAGCTACAAAGGGAGTGCCAGCAGCTAAATTTTCTTACGAAGATATAATAAATAAAAATACTATGTTTATGAGTGAAGATGAAAAACAAAAGGCGTATAATTATGCTCTTCAAAATCATTTAGCTTCAATAATACAAGAAATACCAGGGGTTAAAAAAGCTATAGTTACTCTTAGTATACCAAGAAGAACAGAATTTATACTTTCAGAAAATAGGCAAGAAGCAAAAGCATCTGTATTTATAGAGGCAGACAATATAGATCAGATTAGTGTAGATGGTATAGCTGTATTAGTCTCAAACTCTGTAGAAGGACTAAATAAAGAGAATGTTACCATACATGATTCAAAAGGAAGAGTATTAAATAATTCAAACAAAGACAACAACTTGCTAACATCTACAACTCAAATAGAATTACAAAATGAAGTTAAAAGCGATATAGAAAAAAACTTAACAGAATTTTTATCGTCTGTGTTTGGATACGGGAATGTATCTGTTATGGCAAGTGTCACTTTAAATTTTGATACAGATATAATGGAAAGTAGAGAATTTAAAACACCTATAGAGGGAGAAGAAAATGGTCTTATAAGAAGTATGGAAGAAAATATAGAGACAGTATCTGATAATTCTGCTCAAGGGGTTCCAGGTACTGATACTAATACAGAAGAAATTACTCAATATGTAGAAACTGACGACAATAATTCATCTTATTATAAATCTAATAAAATAGTAAATTATGAACTAAATGAAGTTATAAGAAAAGTTGAGAAAGCTAAAGGTGAAGTAAGAGATATAACTGTAGCTGTAATATTAAATAAAGATGTGCTAGAAGGAAATGAGCTTACTGAAGAAAATAGACAACAAATAGAACAATTAATATCAAGTGCTACTGGTTTACAAACAAAATCTGTTAATATATATGCTCAGTCTTTCAACAATAATATTCAAGAAGCTTTAAACAACGCTTCAAGTTCAAAAGAAGGATCACTACCTTTATGGGTTATGGTTATGTTAGTTGTGCTTTTAATTATACCTATAGGTGCGTTAATTTTATACTTTACTAAGAAAAATAGAAAAGATATCAAGAAAGAACAAATTCAAATTCAGATCCCTGAAGAGAAAGTAGAAGATTTAGAGTTAGATATTAAAGAATCAGGATATAAAAAGAGTGTTGAAAGTTTTATAAATAAAAACCCAGAAATAGTATCTCAGCTACTAAAAAGTTGGCTAGATGAAGACTAAGGGGGATATGTATGAAAAAAGCAAGTAAGTCCAATTTAACAGGAAAACAAAAGGCAGCCATACTCCTAATAACTTTAGGACCTGAGTATTCTGCAAAATTATTTAAGTATTTATCAGAAGAAGAAATAGAAGAAATTACATTAGAGATTGCAAATATGAAAAAAGTAGATTCTTCTATAAAAGAAAAAGTAATGGAAGAATTTTATGAAGTATGCTTAGCTCAGGAATTTATTTCTGAAGGTGGAGTAAGTTATGCAAAAGAAGTTTTAGAGAAAGCTTTAGGAGCAGAAAAAGCACTAGAAATAATGAACAGACTTACAGCATCACTGCAAGTTAAACCTTTTGACTTTGCAAGAAAAGCAGATGCTGCTCAAATAATAAACTTTATCCAAAACGAGCATCCTCAGACAATAGCATTGGTTTTATCGTATCTTGATTCTCAAAAGGCTGGACAGATATTATCTAGCTTACCTCAGGAAAAACAGGCAGAAGTAGCAAAAAGAATTGCTACTATGGATAGAACTTACCCAGAAGTAATAAAAGAAGTTGAGTTAGTATTAGAAAAGAAATTATCAAGCCTTGTTACTCAGGATTATACAATGGCGGGAGGAGTTCAATCGATAGTAGATATACTAAATGCTGTTGATAGAGGAACAGAGAAAAATATTATGGAAAATCTAGAAATTTCAGATCCTGAACTTGCAGAAGATATCAAGAAAAGAATGTTTGTATTTGAAGATATTATTACTCTTGATAATGTATCTATTCAAAGATTTATAAGAGAAATTGACAATAAGGATCTTGCTATAGCTCTTAAAGGATCTACTCAAGAAGTAGCTGATGTTATATTTGCTAATATGTCTAAACGTTTAGCTGAAATGATAAAAGAGGACATGGAATTTATGGGCCCTGTAAGATTAAGAGATGTAGAAGAAGCCCAACAAAAGATAGTAAATGTAATAAGAAGACTAGAAGAAGCAGGAGAAATAGTAATTTCAAGAGGCGGAGGAGATGAACTAATTGTATAGAGTTATAAAATCAAATCAAGTCAAACTTTCTGATGAGAAAATAATAAAAACAGAAACAAAAACAAATAACTCTTGTCAAAGTGATGCTTATAAAACCGTCTCTAAAGAAATAGACGACATGCTAAAGCTAAAAGAAAAACTAGCTCTTGAAATAGACAACATGAAGAAAGATGCTCATGAACAAGAAAAATCTATTATTCAAAGAGCTAAAGATGAGTATAAAAAAATAATTGATAAAGCAAAAGCACAGGCTCAGGAAATACTACATCAGGAAAGAAAAAAAGGTTATGAGCAAGGGTATAAAGAAAGTATACAAAAGTATGAACAACTTATAGACGAAGCAATGCAGATAAAAAGATCTGTGCACAATTGGAAAAAAGATCAGATAAATAACTTAGAAAAAGATATAATAAACTTGGTAGCTAAGTCAGTAGAAAAAATAATAAAAGTAAAGGTAGATCAAGATGATGAGATAATTTTAAATGTACTAAAAGAAGCTCTTGACAAATTAACTTTTGCTACAAAGATAAATATAAGAGTAAATAAATATGACTTTAACAAAGTAGATTCATCTAAGAACAAGATATTAGCAATGAATGACTGTATAGATGAAATAAATGTAAGATTAGATGAAACACTCCAAAAAGGTGGAATTGTTATAGATACAGACTCTGGAATGGTAAATCCGAGTATAGATAAGCAGATAGAAACTCTAAAAGAGGAACTTTTTAAATTACTTCAAGGTGATGATTAATCCATGAAAACTATATCACTAGACAAATATTTAAATAAAATAAATGAGTTGAGTTTAATTCAGTACACGGGAAGAATTTCTCAAGTCGTTGGGTTGACTATAGAATCTAAAGGACCAGCCGCAAAATTAGGAGAAATATGCATTATATATCCAATAAAAACAGATAAACCTATTTTATCTGAAGTTGTTGGATTTAAAGAAGACAAAGTTCTTTTAATGCCATTAGGAGAAATGGAAGGAATAGGCCCTGGAAGTAAAGTAGTGGCAACAGGTAAAAGTTTAGAGGTAAGGGTTGGTGAACAGTTACTAGGAAGAGTTTTAGACGGATTGGGTAATAGTATTGATAATTTAGGCAATATAGATTTAAATACAACATATCCAGTAATGAACCAGCCTCCTAACCCATTAAATAGAAAAAAGATTACACAGCCGCTTTCGCTTGGAATTAAATGCATAGATGCATTATTGACATGTGGAAAGGGACAAAGAATAGGTATATTTGCAGGTTCTGGAGTAGGGAAATCCACACTTCTTGGAATGATTGCTAGAAATACTAAAGCTGATATAAATGTCATAGCTTTAATTGGTGAAAGAGGAAGAGAAGTAAGAGAATTTATAGAAAATGACTTAAAAGAAGAAGGTTTAAAAAGATCGGTTTTAGTAGTAGCTACGTCCGATCAACCACCTTTAGTTAGAATGAAAGGAGCACTGCTTGCAACTGCCATAGCAGAATATTTTAGAGATAAAGGTAAAGATGTTATGTTAATGATGGATTCTTTAACTAGGTTTTCAATGGCACAAAGGGAAGTTGGACTTGCGGTAGGAGAGCCTCCAGTTTCAAAAGGATATACTCCGTCTGTGTTTGCTACTTTGCCAAAACTTTTAGAAAGAGCAGGAAACTCTGATAAAGGGTCTATTACAGGACTTTATACAGTATTAGTAGATGGTGATGATCTAAATGAGCCAATAGCTGATACAGTAAGAGGAATTTTAGATGGACATATTGTTTTATCAAGAGAGTTAGCAAACAAAAACCATTATCCTGCTATTGAAGTTTTATCTAGTGTAAGTAGGGTTATGGCAAATATAGTAGATAAAGATCACTTAAGAGCATCTCAAAAACTCAAAGATGTACTAGCTGTTTACAAAGAAGCTGAGGACTTAATTAACATAGGAGCATATGTTAAAGGATCTAATCCTAAAATAGATTACTCTATCAAAAAAATAGATCAGATAAACTCTTTCTTAAGGCAAGAAACTCATGAAAAATTTGAATACGAACAAGTTGTAAAACAATTGTTAAACATCTTAGACGAATAGAGGTGTTCTAGTTGAAATATAAATTTAAACTTCAGAAAGTATTAGATATAAAAGAAAAAATGGAAGAGAGCAAAAAAGCAGAAATAAATTCTATTAACATAGATATACAAAACCTTAATAGAGAGCTAGAGAATTTAATAAGAGTACGTGAATATAAAAAGTACGAGTTAACTCAGACTATGCAGGAAGGAATACCTATAAGTCTTTTAAGGTTTGAAGAGAATTTAGTTACATCTATAGATATCAAAATTTGCAAAGTAAAAGAAGCGATATTTTTATTAGAAGAAAGATTGAAAGAAAAGATGAAAGAATATAGCCAGTTAGCAAAAGAAAAAAAAGCTTTAGAAAAGCTCAAAGAAAGAGATTTACAAAAATTTAAAGAATATGAAAAGAAAGAAGAAGATAAGTTTATAGATCAAATAGTTACCTTCAAAACAATAGCGAGTAACTAGGAGGATTTTATGAAAAAAACTGAAGCTAATGAAGAAAAAAATAAACCAAGTAAAATATTCAAACCAATAATAATAGGATTATTAGTACCTATTTTTGCAATCATTATATTATATTTTTCGAGCGAAACAATAAGCGACAAAGTAAATGCCATTTTAAAGGATTTTCCAGTTATAGGGAAGCAATTTGAATCAATACCGACAAAACAAGAGCGATTAGAAAGAAAAAGAACACTTGCAAGATACTACTTATCTTTAGAAGAAGATAGAGTAATTGACAAACTAATATTGCTAAAAAAAGAAGATAGAAAACTTTTTGATAGTATAGTAGGATATATGAGGCAATTAAATCTAAACTATACAAATACATTGATGGATAAAATCAGGCAAAGAGAGGCAAGGAAAGACTTGCTTCAGCGCGAGATAGATCAGATGTATGAAGAAAAGAGCAATTTTTACAATCAAATTTCAAAATATTATTCAAAATTAGGGCTTGTTGGTACGATAAATAAATTAGAAGAAGATATATTAAATTTAAATATAGACTTTGAACAAGCAGCTAAAATAATAGAAGAGTTTAATGTAGACTTTGCATCTAAGGTTTTATATTACATGGATGAAAATATATCATCCTCAATAAGTGATAATATATCAAGAAATATTTATGATTCTATAAAAAAACAACAGTCGCTGCATGAAGAATATCTAAGAAAAAATGAAACCATATCAAGAACACTAATAAATAAAAAGGCACAAGAAGCTGCTAAACAGCTTGAGGACAAATCAAAATATTCTACACAAGATATTGCATATATATTAACTTTTATGGATTATTTGAGTGCAGCTAAGATATTAAACGAATTTGAAGAAAAAGATTTTGTAAAAGAAATTTTACTCGAGATAAATAATTTAGAGGAACTAAAAAGAAAAAGAGAAAATATCTCAGGTTTTTCTGAAACAGTTCATAAGGCCTTAAAGGTTTTAGATGAATACAAAACTGATTTAGAAAAACTAGTAAAAGCGTATGAGAAGTTAAGTCCAAAGGAAATAGCTGATTTAACCATAAAAATGACTGATAGAGGACAAAACTCCTATAAGGAATATAAGGTTTCTGAAAATAAATCTTTTATAATAACACAAGAAGATATGATAATTGAAGTGCTAAAAAGACTAAAGCCAAGACTTTTATCTGCAGTAATTTCTCAATTAGAAACAGAAAAAGCAGCTTATATAAGTATAAAAATAGGACTACCTAAAGCTGATTAGGAGGGATAATTTGAATAATATAGTATCTCCAACTTCAAATTTAGCAAATACAAACATGAAAGACAACACTTACTCTAGCAAAGAGTTAGATATAAAAGAAGAATTCGTTCAAATATATGAAAGTATAAAAGAACAATTAGAAAAATCAGTATTATTTGAAAAAAGTGATGAGAAAATGACAAAAGATACAGAAAAATTTTCAACTCCATATGAAGAATTGATTTATAGCATGTTTAAACAGTTTTTTAATCCACTTAGTTTAGATAACGATAATAAACATGATTTAAATGTTTCAGAAAATGAAAAATTTGACCAAATAGAACTTAGACAAATACTAGAAAAAATTGAAAAAAAGGAATATGTTCAACTAGATGATAACATTAAATTCTACAAGAAAACTGTTCAAATAAATGATGCCTTAAAGCTCGATTCAAACAGCATTGAGTTAGAACAAAATCAACAAGTTCATAAAATTCAAGATGAAAATCTTGAAAATAATAAATTAAATATTTTTTTAGATAAAAAAACACTCAAAGAGTCTAATTTTGAAGTTACTAAATACGATAACGATGAAATAGACCAAAACATAAGTTTAGCTGAAAGTCATAAAACTTTTACTTATACATCACATATTAAAAAAACGGATACTATAAATAGCACAAAAACCATAGAACATAAAAATTTAATCGATCAAATATCCAATAAAATAAAACTAAATATAAGCGATAATACCTCAAGTATAGAAATAAAATTAGAGCCAGAATCATTAGGAAAGCTAATTGTTAAGGTTGTTTTAGAAAAAGGTATATTAACAGCAAGGCTCATTACTCAAAATGAAGAAGTCAGATCTTTTATAGAGCTTAATATTGAAGAATTAAAAGATAGCCTAATAGACAAAGGAATAAATATTCAAAGCTTAAGCGTTTCTGTAGATAGTCAAAGAGAAGATTTTAATAGACATATGAACATATTAAAAGCAACTTCTTATAACAAGAGAATAAATAAAGAAAGAATACTTTCAGAAATAGAAGAAAAAACAGAAAAAAACCCTTATTTAGAGATAGATGACAACTTTAATTATTTAGGGTAGGAGGAGAAACTATGAATATTAATGTATCAGGAGTTTCGCAAAATTATTATCAGCAAGATGATAAAAGCAGAAAAAATAGTCTTGGGAAAAATGAATTTTTAAATTTACTAATTACTCAGTTAAAATATCAGGATCCACTAAGACCTATGGAAGATAAAGAATTTATAGCTCAGATGGCTCAATTTAGTAGTTTAGAACAAATTCAAAACTTAAGTTCTGTTATGGAAAAAGGTCAAAGAGAATTAATAAGTGAAATTAAATCTTTAGGAGAAATTTTCTCAACAAATAAAGATTATGAGCAAATAGTAAATGAAATAAGAAAGCTAAATAATGACCTAGCATATGACAATATGTATTTAACTAGCAAAATAGAAGAACTTATAGAGGAAATAAGATCATTAAAAGATGAGAGTTTGAAAGATAATGTAATAAGCTTATAAAAGGGGGAATTTTTTATGATGAGATCTATGTATTCAGCAATTTCAAGTTTAAGAGCACATCAGCTTAAAATGGATGTTATAGGAAATAATATAGCAAATGTTAATACCGTAGCTTACAAGGGTTCAAGAGTAACATTTAAAGAAACATTTAACCAAACTATAAAAGGTGCTGGAGCAGCTCAAGATGGTAGAGGGGGAACTAATCCTATGCAAGTAGGGTTAGGTACTGATGTCGCAGCTGTTGACATTATACATACTAGAGGAGCTAGTGAAAGAACAGATAGCCCTACTGATCTTATGATAAATGGCGAAGGTTTTTTTATAGTTTCTGATGATCCAAATTATTTAAATAGATATTATACAAGAGCAGGTAACTTTAGTATTGATGTTAATGGAAATTTAGTAACTCAAGATGGATATAAAGTATTAGGATATATGGCAGATGAAAGTGGTTATCTTAAAAGTAATATTGAAGCACTAAGAATAGATAAGTCTATAGTTTATCCACCTCAAGCTACAAAACCAACTCCTAATAATCCTGAAGAAGATGTAGTTATATTTTCAGGGAACTTAAATAGTCTAGCACAACCTACAGGAGATGTGGTAAATATAGGAAACAGTGGTTCGGTTTATAGAAAAGATCTAACTATATCAAAAGGTAAGGTTTTATATATTCCAGAAGATGAATATAAACAAAGTATAGGAAGAGAAACTACTATGGAAGTATTTGATGATTTTGGTAATGTTCATAGAATAAAATTAGTATTCATAAAAAAAGAAGTTTCAACTGATCCTCCAGAAACCACTTGGAATGTAGAGGCTTTTTATCTTCACCCAGATGGAAATATGTATAGAAATAAAGTACAATCTATAACATTAGGTACAGATGGAAATCCTGTTGAAAATGAGGGTGCTAATGGATTTATGTATGGGACTAAAGATGCAAGTGGGGCTTTACAAGCAGGTGGATTTGAAATAAAATTCGATGAAAAAGGTTTAGTTAAAGGCGACGGAAAAATGACTTTCAAAATAGGAAAAGAATTAACAGCTGGAGCTGATGAACTTGTATTTGATATAAATTTAAGCAATCTAACACAATTTGCTAGCACTTCAACTGCTGCAGCAACTTATATAAAAGGATACAAACAAGGATCGTTAACAGACTTTGCCATAGCTCCTAATGGAGAGATTATAGGAAATTTTGACAATGGACAAAGAAGGGTTTTAGGAAGAGTTGCACTAGCAAACTTTACAAACCCAGCAGGTCTTCAAAAAATGCAATCTAACATGTTTATAAGCACTAGAAACTCTGGGCTTGCAGTTATAGGATTTCCGTCAACAAATGGTTTTGCAGACCTTAACCCAGGAACTTTAGAAATGTCAAATGTAGACCTAGGAAGAGAGTTTACAAATATGATTACAACACAAAGAGGATTTCAGGCAAACTCTAGAGTTATAACAACAACAGATCAGATGTTAGAAGAATTAGTAAATCTTAAGAGATAATAAGGTGAAATTATGATAAAATTGACACGACTTAATAAAGATGAATTCGTTGTAAATTGTGATCTTATAGAAATAATAGAAAAAACTCCCGACACGGTTATAACATTGACTACCGGAAAAAAGTATGTAGTAAAAGAGGATATAGACACAATAATAAAAAAAGTAAAAGAATTTAAAAAAGACATAAATATAAAGATTATAAGCAAATGAAAAGAGGTGTAGTAATTGGACTTAGGAACACTCATAGGAATAGCCTCTGGATTTATATTAATCGCTATAGGAATATTAAGTAATGGTAGCATACTAACATTTTTAGATCCTGCATCTATGATGATAGTTATGGGAGGGACAATAGCAGCAACTTTTGTTGCTTATCCTCTCCCAAAAGTATTAGAATCTGGTAAAATAGTAAAAAAAGCATTCCAAACTAGAAAAGGTCAATCATCAGATATAATACAGAGCATAATAGACCTTGCAAATAAAGCTAGAAAAGAAGGATTATTGGCCCTTGAAGAATTAGCAAATGAAATGGAAGATGAATTTATGAAAAAAGGGATAGTTCTTATAGTTGATGGAACTGATCCAGAATTAGTTAGAAATTTATTAGAAACAGAATTGTCATTCATAGAAGAAAGACATAAAGTAGGACAAGGCTTATTCGAAACAATGGGATCTTTTGCACCTGCATTTGGTATGGTTGGAACCTTAATAGGTCTTATAAATATGTTAAGAAAATTAGATGACCCATCAACCATAGGGCCAGCTATGGCGGTGGCACTGATTACGACGTTTTACGGATCTTTATTAGCAAATTTAATATTCTTACCGATAGCTAATAAATTAAAAGTTAAAAGTAGAGATGAACTTTTAGAAAAAGAAATAATTGTTGAAGGTCTTCTTTCGATTCAAGCAGGAGAAAATCCTAGAATAATTGAAGAAAAATTAAAGGCATTCTTATCTCCTGCTATGAGAAAATCTCCTGAAGGGAGAGTAGAAGAAAATGCGTAGAAAAAAAAAACAAGAAGACATTAAAAAAGGTGCTCCAGAATGGATGAACACATATGGGGACATGGTTACGTTGCTTTTATGTTTCTTTGTTTTATTATTTTCCTATTCGACTATAGATGCGCAAAAGTTTGAGGCTATAATAATGTCATTTCAAGGATCGCTAGGGCTATTAGATGGCGGAAAAACTATAGATAGTGAAAATTATATAAAAGATGGATCTTTAAAAGATAAAAATACAAAACAAACAAGAGAAATAGAAGATTTCAAGAAGTTAGAACATGAAATTAGACAATATTTAGATGAAAATGGACTAGCGGATGATGTTTCAGTTATAAATGGAAATTCAGGAATTCTTCTAAGGTTTAAGGATAATGTCTTGTTTGATTCAGGAAAGGCAGATTTAAAAGATAAGTCAAAAGAAACACTAACTTATATCTCAAGACTTTTGAATAAAGAAGAATTTAGAGAAAAATTCATAAGAATTGAGGGGCATACAGATAATGTACCTATAAGAAACTCAAAATATCCTTCAAATTGGGAATTATCAGTTTCAAGATCTAGTAATGTAGTAAGGTTTTTGATAGAAGAAACAGGAATTAATCCTAGGAGAATATCTGCTTCTGGGTATAGTGAATATCATCCTGTAGCTCCTAACGACTCACCAGAGAACAAGGCTAAAAACAGAAGAGTTGACATATTAATACTAAGATCTGAAGTGATTAAAGATATAGATTAGGGGGAAGGCAATGAATACAAAAAAAGTAGTAATATTTTCTATAGTAGCATTCATATTATCTCTTGGGACATTAGGTGCTGTTTTATATTTTACTGTTTTCAATAATCATCAAAACACAGAAAAGAATATAAAAACATATATATATGATGCAGGAGAGTTTTCCACAAATATAGGAAATAATAATAATTACTTTAAAGGAAATATAACTATTGAAACTACTGATAAAAATCTTCCGAAAAAATTAGCAGAAAGCAATATTTTGTTAAGAGATTTAGTTTTGAGAACAATAATTTCACAAGATCCTAGCGAAATGGTTAAAACAGAGGGCGTAGAGAAATTTAAAATGCAACTTATAAAAGAATTATCTAGATTAATGAATACGGAATCTATAACTAATATATATTTTACAAATTATATAGTGCAGTAAAGGTAGGTGGCGTGATTGTCTGAAATATTATCTCAAGAAGAAATAGATGCTCTGCTGCAGGCTTTAAATACAGGAGAAGTAAGCGTAAAAGAGATTGAGCAAGAAACTAAGGAAAAGAAAGTCAAAAAGTATGACTTTAAAAGTCCGAAAAAGCTTGCTAACGACCAATTGCGCACACTTAATATGATTCATGAAAATTTTGCTAGAGCTTTAAATACATTTTTATCTGGATATCTAAGAACAAAAACTCAAATTGAAGTATTATCTGTAGAGGAAATTTCTTATTACGAGTTTAGTAATTCTATATCAAATCCTGCATTATTAGCTATAATTGATTTTAATCCATTGCCAGGCCAAATTATTTTTGAAATTTCAAGCCAACTTTCATTTTCTATAATAGATAGAATTCTTGGAGGAATTGGAAGTTATACAGGTGAAATTAGAGCGTTTACAGAAATCGAAATAACTTTACTAAACAAAATTATAAGACAAATAGTAAAATATTTTATAGATCCATGGGAAAATGTAATAGAGCTAACCCCTACTGTAGATAAAATAGAGACAAATTCACAGTTTGCACAGATAGCATCGTATAATGAAACAGTAGCATTAATAACATTTAGAGCTACTATTGGAGAAACAGAAGGGTTAATAAATATCTGTATTCCTCACATAGTGTTAGAACCTGTACTGCCAAAGCTAAGTACAAAATATTGGTTTTCAACCATCAGCAAAAAATCTACTGATGAAGAAAAAAATATCATAGAAAAAAGAGTAAAAAAAGCTACATTAAACATAAAATGTATCGTTGGAGAAGCAAATATAACGCTTGAAGATTTTATAAATCTTCAAGAAGGAGATGTTATAACGTTAGACAAAACGATTCATGATGAGATAGAAATAGCAGTTGAGGATAGAGTTAAATACTTAGGTAAACCAGGAACTATAAAAAATAAATTATCAGTAAAGATTACAAAAGTAATTGAAAAGGATGATGATGAGTATGATGAATGATTTCTTGTCGCAAGAAGAAATAGATGCTCTTTTAAAAGGCACTATGAACATGAGTTCTTCTGATGATGATATTCTTAGCGATATTGAAAAAGATGCACTAGGAGAAATCGGCAATATAAGTATGGGTACAGCGGCGACAACCTTATCTACACTTTTATATCAAAGAGTTAATATAACTACACCTAAAGTAGATATTGTTACTATAGATGATATGGCTAAGCAATATTCACTTCCGTTTGTTGCTGTACAAGTTAATTATAAGGAAGGATTAACAGGAACAAACCTACTCATATTAAAAGAAGAAGATGTAAAGATAATAACATCTTTAATGATGGGCGGAGATGGAGTTACAAATTTACCTTCAGAACTTGATGATATACATTTAAGTGCGATAAGTGAAGCTATGAATCAAATGGTAGGTTCATCTTCAACCTCCATATCTGAGATGATATCTAAAAAAATAGATATATCTCCTCCAAATGTGTTTAAATATAATTTAGGAGATGAAAATATAGAACTAGAATATATAAAAAGAAATGAAAAAATTGTTAGAGTATCTTTTGAAATGAAAATAGGTAATTTGATAGATAGTAATATAATGCAGCTTCTGCCTATTGACTTTGCTAAAAATTTAGTTAATAATATGTTGTATGGAGAATCTTCTACTTCTGTGTCAAATTTAGTAGAAGAAAATAATCAATATAATAATTTAAGTAGCTCTTTAAGTGAAGATATAAGCATAGATTTAGATAAGTCTTTTGAAGCAAAACAACAAAAACCTCAAAGTAATATAAATGTTCAACCTGTAAAGTTTGAAAGTTTTGATACGCCAAGTACGCAATCTTCAAGTATACCAGAGAATATTTCTTTAATAAAAGATGTTTTTCTAAAAGTTACAGTTGAGTTAGGAAGAACTAAAAAATCTATAGATGAAATACTACAGTTTGCTCCTGGAACAGTTATAGAACTTGACAAATTAGTTGGAGAACCATTAGATATATTGGTCAATGGAAAGAAAATTGCAAAGGGAGAAGTTGTAGTTATAGATGAAAACTATGGAATAAGAATAACTGATATTATAAAACCAGAAAAAAGATTAAGATCTATATAATAATTTTGAAATAAAGAGGAGGAATTATAAAAATGTCAAAGGGAATACTACTAGTTGATGATGCTGCTTTTATGAGAATGATGATCAAGGACATTTTAACTAAAAATGGCTATGAGGTAGTTGGAGAAGCAGAAAATGGTCTTAAAGCTGTAGAAAAGTACAAGGAATTAAGACCAGCTTTAACAATGATGGATATAACTATGCCAGAAATGGATGGTATTCAAGCTGTTAAAGAAATAAAAAAAATAGATCCAAATGCAAATATAATTATGTGCTCAGCAATGGGGCAACAAGCAATGGTAATAGAAGCTATACAATCTGGAGCTAAAGACTTTATTGTGAAGCCATTCCAAGCTGATAGAGTTTTAGAAGCAGTAAAAAAAGTGTTAGGATAGGTATTTATGAATACTTTATATATTATTTTTAGAATAATATCTTACTTATGTATTTTTATTTTAGTGATTTATTTTATCAATTTAACATCAAAATATTTGATAAAAAAGAATAATGATATAATGAAAAACAAAAAAATAAAAATAGTAGAAAGATTTTATTTAGGCAAAGACAAAGAGATAATATTAGTAAATTATAAAAAATATGAATACATAATAGGAGTATCTCAAAACTGCTTTTCTACTATAGATAGATTAATTATCGAGGATGATACTAATGAAAAAAGCTAAAATAGGAATATTTTTAGCTATAGTACTTACATTTATAAGTACGAGCCTGTCTTTTGGACAGCAAGTACCTAATATATCGCTGCAAATAAGCGGTACAAACGACCCTAAAAATTTAAGTAGTACAATAGAGATAATACTTTTACTTACTGTACTTTCTTTATTACCAACTATAATAATAATGATGACATCATTTACAAGAGTAATTATAGTATTATCTTTTTTAAGAAATGCTTTAGCAACTCAACAAAATCCACCAACTCAAGTTTTAATAGGGCTAGCTATATTCTTAACTTTTTTCATAATGGCGCCTGTTGGTAGTGAAATTTATGAAAACTCTTTAAAGCCTTATTTTGATGAAAAAATAACTCAAGAAGAAGCATTTGATACTGCTATGATACCGCTTAGAAATTTTATGTTTAAACAAACAAGAGAAAGTGATATATCTTTATTTTTAGAATTGAGCAAAACAGAAACAAAGCCTCAAAGTTTAGAAGATATCCCTAATAGAGTATTAATACCTGCATTTTTAATAAGTGAACTTAAAACAGGTTTTCAGATAGGGTTTATATTATTTATTCCTTTTATCATAATAGATATGGTAGTAGCTAGTACTTTAATGTCAATGGGAATGATTATGTTGCCTCCAGCAATGATATCATTGCCATTTAAAATCCTACTTTTTATACTAATAGATGGCTGGAATTTAATAGTTAGATCTATAGTCGTAGGATTTAAGTAAAGGAAGTGAAAAAATGGATGTAAATTCTGTTGTACATCTAGGGCAACAGGCTCTAACTATGATACTTTTGCTATCAGCACCAGTATTAATTTTAAGTCTTATAGTTGGGCTTTTAGTAAGTATATTTCAAGCTACTACTCAAATACAAGAAGCTACGCTTGCATTTGTTCCTAAGATAATAGTAGTGTTTTTATCTCTTGTAATATTTGGACATTGGATGATATCAACAGCAACAAATTTTACTAAAAATCTATTCTTAAATATAGATAAATTTATTAAATAGGATGATATAAATGAGTAAGGTACTTGTTGATATACTAAGCTATTTGAATTTATATATGCTAATTTTTGCGCGATGCATAGGATTATTTGTAGTCTCCCCTATATTCGGAAGGAATAACCTTCCGAATATTTTTAAATTAGGATTTTGTTTAATAGTTTCATATATCATATTGCCATATGTTAATATGGGGAATGTTTCGGAATATTCTTTTTTCAATATAATGTTCCTAGGTATAAAAGAAATATTAATAGGTTTTGTTATAGGATTTATAGCATATATGATATTTTCAATATTTTACATAGCAGGAGCTTTTTTAGATTTAGATTTAGGATTTAGCATGGCAAATGTTATAGATCCTCAGTATGGTTCTCAGGTTCCTATCACAGGAAATTTTATATATACAATATTAACAGTAGTGTTTATGTTACTAAATGGACATCATTATTTAATAAAAGCTCTGGTAGATAGCTTTTATATTTTTCCTGTAAATAGCTTAATAAATATAAACAATAATTTATTTGTATTTATTGTACAATTGCTGGATTATATGTTTGTATCAGCTATTAAGATTTCTATAATTGTTATGATATCTATATTTTTAGTTAATTTAATATTGGGAATACTTGCAAGAACTATGCCACAAATGAATGTATTTATAGTAGGGATGCCTTTAAAGATAGTTATAGGATTATCTATAATGTCTGTTTCATTTCCATACATGGTAGCTATGGGAGATAGGATATTTACAAATATGTATGAATTTATTTATAAAATTATAAGAATACTTTAGGGATGATTTTATGAATATAAAAATAAATCTACAACTTTTCTCAGAAGAGAAAACAGAAAAAGCAACACCACGAAAAAGACAAGAGGCTAGGAAAAAAGGACAAGTTCTTCAAAGTAGGGAAGTAACAACATCGTTTACTTTACTTTTATCTCTTGTAGGGCTTAAGTTGTTTGGAAAATATGTATTTGTTTCTATATATGAAAGTTTAATATTTTTTCAAAAAAATTTTATGTATTCTAATTTCGATACAGCTCAAGGATATAGGATAGGAGTATATATACTATATTATATTTTAAAAGGAGTTTTTATAATAATTTTTATAAATTTTATAGGATCATTTTTAGGTGCATATATTCAAGTTGGAAACTTATTCACAACTGAAAATCTAAAATTTAAATTTAACAGATTAAATCCTATTGAAGGTTTCAAAAGGCTATTTTCTATAAGATCTTTAGTTGAATTTTTAAAATCTTTTCTAAAATTAGTTGTACTAGGATTTGTTTCGTATATTTATTTAAAAAGGAACCTAAATATAATATTAAATCAAATAAATCTTAATAAGTTTCAATTTTCATATACCTTGTATAGTCTATCAATAAATCTTGGTATTATACTAGCATGCATATTAATATTGATGTCTTTTTTTGATTATCTATATCAGTGGTATGAATATGAAAAAAACTTAAAAATGTCTAAAAAAGAAATAAAAGAAGAATTCAAACAAACAGAGGGAGATCCTCAGATAAAATCTAAGATTAAGCAAAAACAAAGACAGATGGCTATGAGCAGAATGATGCAAGATGTTCCAAAGGCGGATGTTATAATAACAAATCCTACTCATTATGCAGTAGCTATAAGGTATGACGAAACTATGTATGATGCTCCTTATGTTGTAGCTAAAGGAAAAAACTTAGTAGCTTTAAAAATCAAGGAAATAGCTAAAGAAAACGAAATAGTTGTAATAGAAAATAAACCTTTAGCAAGAGAACTATATAATAGTATTGATATAGGTGATTTGATACCTCCACAACTTTACGAAACTATTGCAGAAATACTCGCTTATGTATACTCTTTGAAAAGAAATAAATAGGAGGAAATGATGAGATCACGAGATATTGTAGTTACACTTGGAATAATAGGTATTATTTTGATGATAATTATACCTGTTCCTCTTTTTATGTTAGATTTATTATTAAGCCTTAATATATCTATTTCTCTTTTAATACTGTTGATTTCTATATATACTAAAGAGGCTTTAGAATTTTCAGTGTTTCCTTCTTTATTATTAGTAACAACTTTGTTTAGATTAGCTTTAAATATAACAACTACTAGATATATATTAAGTCAAGGAAGTGCTGGAGATGTTATTGAAGCGTTTGGAAATTTCGTAATGGGAGGAAACGCATTAGTTGGATTTATAGTGTTTATAATTATAGTAATTATTCAGTTTATGGTTATTACTAAAGGTGCAGAGAGAGTTTCAGAAGTAGGAGCAAGATTTACGCTTGATGCTATGCCAGGTAAGCAAATGGCTATAGATGCTGACTTAAATTCTGGAATAATAGATGAAAAAGAAGCTAGAGAAAGAAGAAAAAAAATACAGATGGAAGCAGATTTTTATGGGGCTATGGATGGAGCTTCTAAGTTTGTAAAGGGAGATGCTATCGCAGGTATAATAATTGCACTTATAAATATAGCAGCAGGATTAGTAGTTGGAATGGTATTTCAAGGAATGCCACTTCAAGAAGCTATATCAAGATATACATTGCTTACAGTAGGTGATGGTCTAGTATCACAAATTCCTGCTTTGTTAATTTCTACAGGAACAGGTATTGTAGTAACAAGAGCTGCTTCTGAATCTAATTTAAGTAGCGATGTAATAAAGCAATTATTTAATCAGCCAAAAACAATGTTTATAGTATCGGGAGTTTTATTTTTTCTAGGTTTAACTCCACTTCCATTCATTCCATATTTTATGCTGTCTATAATATTCGCTGTATTAGGCTATAACATGATTAGTGCATCTAAAAAAGATATTTCTGAACAAGAAAAAGAAGCACAAGAAAAAGAAGTGGATATTGAGGAAATCAGAAAGCCTGAGAATGTTTTACCACTTTTGCAGGTTGATCCTATCGAATTAGAATTTGGATATGGGATAATTCCTCTTGCAGATAAGGCTCAAGGAGGAGACTTGTTTGACAGGCTTGTAATGATTAGAAGACAATGTGCTCTTGAAATGGGGATAATTGTTCCTATGATAAGATTAAGAGACAATATTCAGCTTGATGCAAATGAATATATAATAAAGATAAAGGGTATAGAAATAGCAAGAGGAGAAATATTATTTGATCATTACTTAGCAATGAATCCTGGAAATGCAGAAGGAGAAATTAGCGGAATTGATACTATAGAACCAGCTTTTGGATTACCTGCAAAATGGATAGATGATAAAGAAAGAGAAAAAGCTGAAATATTAGGATATACTGTAGTAGACCCTCCATCGATAATATCAACCCATTTAACAGAAATAATAAAGAGATTTTCACATGAACTTTTAGGAAGACAAGAAGTTAAGATGCTAGTTGATAACTTAAAAGAAAATTATCCGGCATTAGTAGAAGAAGTTATACCTAATTTATTATCTTTAGGAGAACTTCAAAAGGTATTATGTAATTTACTCAAAGAAGGAGTACCTATAAGGAATTTACCTACAATAATAGAGACACTAGCAGACTATGCAGCTTTAACTAAAGATACTGACATGTTAACAGAATATGTAAGACAAGCTTTATTTAGAACAATAACTAAAGTATTTATACCGACACAAGAAGCTAAAGTTATAACTTTAGATCAAGGACTTGAACAGACAATTGTAGATTCTTTACAAAATACTGAAACAGGAACATATCTAGCATTAGATCCACATATATCTCAAACACTAGCAAATGAGATATTAAAGCAGGTTGAAAAGCTTGTTTCAATAGGACATCAACCAATAATTCTTACATCTCCTGTTGTAAGAATATATTTAAAAAGATTTATAGATCAAATAAGCGAAGATATAGTTGTTTTGTCGTATAATGAAATAGACCCTAAAGTTAAAATACAATCTGCAGGGATGGTGAGCGTTTAATAATGCAAATAAAAAAATTTTACGGCGATAATATACAAGAAGTAATGAATACTATAAAAAAAGAGTTAGGAGACAAAGCAGTAATACTTCACACAAAAAAAGTAAAAAAAGGTAAATTATTTGGAATTATTAAAAAAGAACAGATAGAAGTATTAGCTGCTTTAGAAAACGAAACTTCAAATGATTATGCTATAAAACCTAAGGCAAATATACAAATAGAGGAACATTATGAGCCAAAACAACATTTTGCGAAAGATGATATAACGAGTCTAAAAAAAGAAATAAATGAATTAAAATCATACCTTAGAACAATAAGTAACAAAGTGACTATAAATTTTGATGATGAAACAAATATAAAAGAAGAACTAAAAGATGTATATAACAAATTAAGATCTAAAGGAGTATCGTCTCACTTTATAGAAAGCATGTTATCAGAAATAGACATATCAGATAATAAAAACACTAGCTTAGAATCTAAAATTGAGAAGTATGTGATAAATAAATTTAGTTCATATACACACAAATTTCAAAATAAAATAAATATTTTTATAGGACCTACTGGAGTAGGGAAAACTACTACATTAGCAAAGCTTGCTTCAGAGTCAGTATTAATTAATGATAAAAAAATAGCTTTTTTAACACTTGATACATATAGAATTGGAGCTGTAGATCAATTAAAAGTCTACGCTGAAATACTAAATTGTCCAATAGAGGTTGTATATGATATACAGGATATAAAAGTATCTTTAGAAAGACTCAAAAATAGAGACTTGATATTCGTAGATACAGCAGGAAGAAGCCATAAAAATAAAAGGCAAATGCAAGAATTAAAAGACATGTTAAATGAAATTAACAATAAAGATATATATCTAGTTATAAACGCTAATTGGAATATAGACGATATAAAAGATATAATAAAAGAGTATTCGTTTGTTGAAGATTATAAAATAATTGTTACAAAGCTTGATGAAACATCTAGATTTGGGATTATTTTAGATATTTTATCTGTAACAAACAAATCTATAGCTTATACAACATTTGGTCAAAATGTTCCTGATGATATAGAACACTTTGACATATCAAAATATATTAATGAATTATTGAAAGGGTAGTGCTTATGGATCAAGCTTCAAAACTTAGAAGTGCTATAATAAAAAAGAATTCATATAAAGCTGAACAACTCCGAAGTGATATACAAGATAAAGAGCCAAGAGTTATATGTGTAAGTAGTGGTAAAGGAGGAGTAGGTAAATCTAATTTTACTTTGAACTTAGCTTTATCATTAAGAAAAAAAGGTCATAAAGTTACAATAATAGATGCAGATTTAGGATTAGCTAATATAGAAATTCTATTAGGAATAACTCCTAAATTAGGACTTTTAGATCTAACTAAAAATAATATAAATATAGAAGATGTAATAGTAGATGGTCCATTAGGAATACAAATTATTTCGGGTGGAGCCGGAATAAGTGAAGTAGTGGATTTACCATTAAATGAGTTAAATAAGATATTAAATAGTATATATCTGTTGAAAGAAAAAACCGATTTTATACTAATAGATACAGGAGCTGGAATATCAAAATCCGTTATGTCATTCTTATCAGCATCTGATGAAGTGATAGTAGTTATAACTCCTGAACCAACAGCAGTAACAGATGGATATGCTCTTATAAAAGTTGCTATAAGAGAAGATAGCAATAAAAAGATAAATTTAGTTGTAAACAAATGTGAAGATGAAAATGAAGCATTGTTTGCGTATGAGAAAATAAAAATAGCTAGCAAAAAATTTCTAAATTTTGATGTAGGTTACCTTGGGTATATATGTAATGATAAAAACGTACAAATGTCAGTTAAAAGCCAAATCCCTTTTTATATAAATGCTCCAAATAGCACAGCAACTAACAACATAGATGAAATAAGTAATAAAATTTTGGGAACTGAAAAAAGTGAAGGAATTTTTAATTCTTTTATAAAGAAACTATCTAACTTTTTTTTAAGTGGTAGGGGGTAATTTTTATGGAACCAGTAATAGGACATAAAATTCAAATAGAGGTACCAGAAGAATATACATATAAAAATTTAATGAGTCAAGTATTAGAGATACTACCGGAAAATAGATATATAATTTCTGTTCCTATACTAAATACAACACTAGTACCCATACGTATAGGGGCAAAGATAGAGATGTATTATACAATAGAATCAAAGGGGGTATTTAAATTTCAAGCTGTAGTTGAAGATAGAAGAAAATCAGCAGTTCCATATCTTATCGTAAAAAGAGTATCTGATATAAAAAAAATACAAAGAAGAAATTATTTTAGGCTAGACATTTCGCTTCCTGTAGATATTTATGACTTGGAAAAACAATTAATTCTAAGGGGATATACAAAAGATATTAGTGGTGGAGGAATAAGCTTATTATCTAACAAAACTATATCTAAAAATAGCATTATATTTTGTAAGATTAATATAGAAAATAACATTTACAATATTAAAAGCAAGGTAGTTAGAAGTGGCATATGGGAGAAAAATCCTGATATGTTTGAAATAGGACTAAGTTTTATAGAAATAACAGATAAAGAAAGGAATGAGATAGTAGGTTTTATATTTAAAGAACAGAGGAAACTTATGAAAAAAGGGTTGATGTAAATGAGAAAAATAAATGTTTTAGTTGTAGACGATTCAGCATTTATTCGTAAGATGATAATAGATATATTGTCTTTAGATGCTGAAATAAATATTATAGACACAGCTAAAAATGGAAAAGAAGCTCTAGACAAAATATCAAATAATAAAGATATAGATGTAGTTACTTTAGATGTAGAGATGCCTGTAATGAATGGAATAGATGCTTTAAAATCAATAATGAAAAATAATCCAATGCCAGTTGTTATGCTGAGTAGTTTAACAAAAGATGGAGCAGACTTAACTATACAGGCTTTAGATATAGGGGCTGTAGATTTTATAACTAAACCTTCTAATATATTCAAGATAAACAGTAATGAAATTAAAAAGTTAATTATTGATAAGGTAAAAACAGCAGCTAAAGTTAAAGTTAGACCATATAATTCAAATCAAACTAGTTTTGATTATAAGACTAAGGAAAGTTTAATAAAAATAAATTCTAATAGCTGTGATAAAATTGAAAATATAGTAGCTATAGGAACATCAACAGGAGGACCAAGAGCTCTTCAACAAGTAATTCCTAAAATAAATAAGGATATAAATGCTCCTATATTTATAGTTCAACATATGCCACCTGGATTTACAAAATCGTTAGCAAACAGATTAAATCAAATTTCTAATATACAAGTAAAAGAAGCCCAAGATGGTGAAACAGTAAGAAATGGAGTTGCATATATAGCCCCAGGAGATAGACATATAAATTTTGTACAAAGTGGAAAATGTATAAAAATTCAGCTAAATGATGGAGAAAAAGTATCAGGCCATAAGCCTTCGGTTGATTCTATGTTATATTCGTTATCAAAAATAAGTTTTAAAAAGGCTATATGCGTCTTAATGACAGGTATGGGGTCAGATGGAGCTTTAGGTATGAAAGAGATAAAGAAAAAAGAAAATGTAATTACTATCGCAGAAGATGAATCTACTTGCGTAGTCTTTGGAATGCCTAAAGTTGCTATTAATTTAGGAGTTGTAGATAAAGTATTAAAACTTGATAGCATAGGTGAAGAAATCAATACTTTAATGGGGGTGTAAATAGTGTTTGATTTAGAGCAATACTTAGATATGTTTTTAGATGAGTCTAAAGAACATCTTGAAAATTTAAATAGAAATTTATTAAAACTTGAAGAAGACCATTCAATAGAGACTGTAAATGAAATATTTAGAATAGCTCATACCTTAAAAGGCATGTCATCGACTATGGGTTTTGAAAAAATAGCAACTCTTACTCATAAAATGGAAAATGTATTAGATGATATAAGAGCAGGAAAGCTAAAAATAACGACAGCTATAATAGACTTATTGTTTGAGGGATTAGATATACTAGATGAGTTTGTTAAAAACATAGAAGCTGAAGGAAAAGAAAGTGATAGATCAATCGATAACATAATAAACAATTTGTGTAATCTAAATGATGTAGAAACTACAGATAGTGAAAAAGATAGTTCTTCACAACTTCAAGACGATTTTCAGTACGTAACATCTATAGCACAAAAAGCTAAAGATCAGGGAATAAATTGTTACGAGATAAATGTAAAACTTGAAGAAAGTTGTATATTAAAAGCAGCAAGGGCGTTTTTAGTATTTAAAGCTGTAGAACAAAATGGAGAAATAATATATTCAAATCCGTCTACGGAAGACATAGAAGATGAAAATTTCAGTGATAACTTTAATATAATAGCTTTAACTAAGCTTAAAAAAGAAGATTTTAAGGAAAAGATTTTGGCAATATCAGAGATAAAAGACGTTACTATAAAAGATTTTGATAAGGACAGTATAAATTTAGATCAAGTAAAAAATCTAACTGTAAACACAGGAAATAAAATTCAACAAAATAATGAGCAAAATATAGAAAGCAAGAATGATCAATCAGAGTCTAAACAGCGCAAAGGAAAAACCTCAAAAACTGTAAGAGTTGATATAGATAGGCTAGATAATTTAATGAATTTAGTTAGCGAACTTATAATAGTTAAAACAAGGCTAGAAGACATAGATACTGATCTTAAAGGCCAAAATATGAATGAGGCCATAGAATATTTAGAGAGAATAACAACAAGTTTACATGATGCAGTAACAAAGGTAAGAATGGTTCCGATTGAAAGAGTATTTAATAGATTTCCTAGAATGGTAAGAGACCTTTCTAAAGAGTTAAACAAGGAAATAAACCTAATAATGGAAGGTGAAGAAACAGAAGTAGACAGAACTGTTATAGATGAGATAGGCGATCCTTTAATACATTTACTTAGAAACTCTATAGATCATGGTATAGAAACTCCTGAAGTAAGAAAATCTCTTGGCAAAAGTGAGGTTGGAACTACAAAGCTTATAGCATATCCAGATGGAAATAACGTAGTTATAGAAGTTTGTGATGATGGTTCAGGTCTTAACATAGAAAAAATAAAGAAAAAAGCTTTAGAAAAAAATATAATAACAAAGGAACAAGCAGAAATAATGGATGATAAGGAGGCGGCAAAATTAATATTTGCGCCAGGTTTTAGTACAGCAGATAAAATTTCAGATATATCAGGAAGAGGAGTAGGGCTAGATGTAGTTAAAACAAAGATAGAAGCCTTAGGTGGTACAGTAGAGATAGAAAGCGAAAAAAATAAAGGGAGCAAATTTATAATAAGACTTCCGTTGACATTAGCTATAATTCAAGCCCTTCTTGTAACAGTTGAAGATGAAAAGTATGCTATACCTTTAAATAATATAAAAGAAATAACAAGCATAAGCACAGATAATATAAGAATTGTAGAAGGCAAGGAAATTGTGTTATATAGAGGAAAAACACTTCCTTTAATAAATCTAGGGAATGTGCTAGATGTTGAAAGAAAAAGTGAAAATAACTCTAAAGAAATAATAGTAGTAATAGTGAAAAAGGGAGATAAGGATTTAGGCTTAATAGTAGATAACTTAATAGGACAACAAGAAATAGTTATAAAATCGTTAGGTAAGTATCTAAGTGGACTTAGTTTTATAGCTGGAGCTACTATATTAGGAAATGGAAGCGTTGCATTAATAATAGATACAAATTCTCTATTTCAAAGGGAGTGGTATAGTTGAAAAATAATGAATCTCAATATGTAGTTTTTAGGTTAGGAGAAGAATATTACGGAATAAATATTGAATATGTACAAACAATTGAAAGAATGATGAATATAACTAGAGTTCCAAAGACAGAAAAATATGTAAAAGGGGTTATAAATTTAAGAGGAGAAATAGTGCCTGTTATAGACTTAAAAGACAGGTTTAACCTCTTATCAGGAGAGTATACTAATGATACTAGAATAATTGTAAACAGAATAGACGATATTCTTATTGGATTTATAGTTGACTCAGCTTCAGAAGTTAAAGAAATAACTGAAGAAAATATAGATTACAATATTGTTGATGATAATTTTAATGATGGATTTGTAAAAGGTATAGGAAAACTAGAAGATAGAATAGTTATACTTATCGATGAACATAAAATATTAGATGTTAAATAGGACTTGAAAGGGGTGAATACGCAGCCTAAGCTCAGGCTATGCAGAGCTTCTGCATAATGTACACTTAAATGTGTATGAGAAGAAGTTTTTAGATTCTTCAGAGCTTTTAAATATGAAATTTTCTGTTGAAAACATAAAGGGTTTATACTTAGATATAATTAAAGAAATAGGCAACATAGGTGCAGGCAATGCTGCTACATCTCTTTCAGAACTTATAAATAGAAAAATCGAAATGGAAGTTCCTTCAGTTGAAATTTTAGATACAGAACAAATTGTTAAAATTTTAGGTGGAGAAGATTTAGTGGTTTGTGGAGTATACCTAAATTTTCATGGAGATATAAATGGAACAATATTACTAATACTAGATATAACATCGAGTAATAATTTATTATCTATTTTATTTCAAAGACCAGTTGAAAACTTTGAATATAATGATTTAGAAATTTCAGCTCTTCAAGAGATAGGAAATATATTATCGAGTTCTTATATAAACTCTGTATCTTCTCTATCTAATTTAAAAATAAATATATCTGTACCTTCAGTTAGTATAGATATGGCAGGCTCTATATTGAGTGTGCCAGCAATAGAATACGGAACAATAAGTGACAAGATTATTCTAATAGAAAATAAATTAAGTGAAGGAGGAAGTGAGATAACTGCTAAGTTCTTCCTTATGCCTGATATAGATTCTTTCAAAATATTATTCAAGAGCCTAGGAGTGTTGACTGATGAAGAATAGTATTAAAGTAGGAATGGCAGATTATAAATTAGGAAAAGATGGAGATATACTTGTAACACTAGGCTTAGGCTCTTGTGTAGGAATAGTGATTTACGATAAATTCAAAAAAATAGCGGGTATGGCTCATATTATGTTGCCATCTAGTAAAGAAATAAGGAATAATCTTAATAAAGCTAAATTTGCAGATACAGCTATAGAATATATGTTAAATGATATTATAAATGCAGGAGGGTCAAAAAGCTCACTTATAGCTAAAATAGCTGGTGGGGCCCAAATGTTTAAAATTGCATCAGCTAATGAAAGCTTAAACATAGGAAAAAGAAACGTTATGGCTGTTAAACAAGTACTATCAGAGCTTAGAATACCAATAATTGCAGAGGATGTATTAGGAAACTATGGTAGGACAATAGAGTTTGATTGTAGTACTGGAGACTTAACGATAAAAGCTATAGGAAAAGAAAAGAAAGTTATATAGTTTAGGTGTTTAAATATGAAAACTTCTTTATTAATAATAATTAACTATTTTATACTCTTAGTAGTTTTTATAGTTTCTTTTATAAATAAAATAAGTTTTAGTGAGTTTATTAAAAGAACCTTTATAGTAATTCTTTGTGTGAACACATTTATGTATTTATTGAATATGATTTTTAAATACTATGTAAAAACTAGTAGAATAAATATTACGTTGCCTCCAACTAAAGATGATATAAATGATATTTTAAAAGAAAGTTATAACGAAAAGCAGATAGATGAGGAGTTTAAAGAAATAAAATTAGCAGATCTTAACAAAGAGCAAGAATAGAGATTTGGAGGAAATAGATGGATTACAAGGAGTTATGGGATAAGTACAAAAACACAAAAGATGAAAACTTAAAGTCAGATATAAAAAAAGAGATAATTTTAAAGTACTTGGAGTTGGTCAAGGTAATATGCGGAAGACTTTATAATTATTATGGTGCAAATATTGAATACGATGATTTGATAGGTTATGGAATAATAGGTCTTATAGATGCTATAGAAAAATATGATCCAAATAAAAATATAAAATTCGAAACTTATGCATCTGTAAGAATAAGAGGAACAATAATAGATGAAATAAGAAATCTAGATTGGGTTCCAAGAAGTATAAGACAAAAATCAAAAATACTAAAAGATACATATAGCAAATTAGAAATGACTCTAGGAAGAGAGCCAACTATTTCAGAAATAGCAAACGATATGAACAAAACAGAAGAAGAGGTTTTAAAACTATTAGAGGAAACAAGTTTATATAATATAGTATCTTTAGAAGATGAATTAAAAGAAAATTTCAAAATACAAATAAAAGATGAATCTATTTTTGCTAGTCCAGAAGAAGCGACCTTAAAAAAAGATGATATTGATAGACTGAAAAAAGCCTTAGAAAAATTAACTGATAGAGAAAAACTAATAATAAATTTATATTATTATGAAGGATTAACTTATAAAGAAATATCTAGTATTCTTAAAATATCAGAATCTAGAATATCACAGATAATAAGTAAAACCATTTTAAAACTGAAATCTAAACTTGAAATTATATAATTTTTAAGGGGGATTTTTATGAAATCAGGGGGAAGTAACACAATAAAAGAAAATTACGGAGATTTTGAGCTGGTTCTAAGTTTATTTGGCAACATGATGCAAGCATATCTTACAATAAAGACAAAATGTAAAGATATCCAAATAAACAAGCAACAGTTAATTGATTTTTTAAAAAGAAATAATGTAGTATATGGAGTAAACGAAGATTTACTAGAAACAATGATTTCTCATAGGATGTACAATTCACCTGTAAAAATAGCACAAGGTTTAGATCCTATAAAAGGAGAAGATGGATTTATAAAATATTATTTTAATATAAATACGAAACCTACAGCTAAAACACTAGAAGATGGAACGATCGATTTTAAAGAATTGGGATATGTAGAAAACATAAAAAAGGGAACTGTCCTTGCAGAAAAGTTTCCACCTAAAAACGGCATAGACGGTGTAAATGTGCTAGGAGAAACAGTTAAAGCTCCTGTAGGAAAATATGTTGATTTTAAGATAGGAAAAAATGTACAGATAAGCGAGGATGGATTTAAACTTATAAGTACAGAAGATGGAAGAATTGATTTTAAAGATGGTAAAATAGAAATAAATACAGTTTTAAATATACCATCAAATGTAGATGCAGCAACAGGTAATATTAGATTTAATGGAGATATAGTAATAAATGGTGATGTTAAATCTAATTTTTTAGTACAAGCAGATGGAAATATAGAAATAAATGGAGTTGTTGAGGGAGCTATTATTAAATCAAAAGGAAATCTTATAGTAAAAGGTGGAATAAGGGGAAACGAAAAAGCAAATATTTATTGTGGTAAAGATTTAACTTGCAAATATATAGAAAATGCAAAGGTAATATGTGAAGGAGATATAGTTACAGATTTTATTTTACATTCTGTTATATCCAGTGGAAATAATGTAACTGTAAGTGGAAAAAAGGGAATGATAGCAGGAGGATCAATACAAGCTAAGAATGAAGTTTTAGCTAAAGTTATAGGATCACCTATGGGAACAGCAACTAGCATCGAAGTTGGAACAGATCCTAAGTTAAAACTAAAATTAGATACATATATTCAAGAAAAACAAAATATACAAAAAAATATGGAAGATTTGTTACAGAAAATTAATCTATTTAAGAAAAATATGGGTAATAGCTTTATATCTGAGGAGAGAAAACAAATTCTAGTAAAAAGCTTATCTTTATATAAACAGCTTTCAGAGAATTTAGAACTAATAAATAAAGAAATAAAGGCTGTAGAAGAAAAAATTAATAACTTAAATCAAGGAAAAGTCATAGTTCAAGATAAGATATATTCTGGGTCAAAGATAAAGATAGGAATTTATGTTAAATATATATATGAAGATGTAGGCGCTGCTCAGTTCTATATAGATAATGCATGCATAACCACTAAAGCTTAAATTAGGAGGATTGTATGAGTATTAATTACATCATTGTAATTATATCACTAATTATGTTTACAATAAGCATATTTGTATTAATAAGGTATCTAGAGTATACTAAAGTTAGTCAAAATGATTTAACGGGTGATCATATAAAAATTTTAATAAAAAAGATGGATGAATTTGAATCTAAAATAAACAATTTAACTCAAAAAGAGATTTCTAAGATTGATTATGATAATGGGATACAAGCTTTAATAAACAATGGTTATTCAAAACATGAAATAGCAAAAAGGACAAATAAAAGTATAAGAGAGATAGATTTAATGTTAAAGCTAAAAAAAGGAGGAAAATCTTGAAAAAAGCTATACTTTCTCTGTTTTTATTGGGCTTTTCTTTGGGACTGATGATTTGTTCTACGTTAAATATAGTTATTAATAACGGTAATTTAAGCAACGAGCTAGATGATAAAGATGTAAATAGACAAGAAATAAAACTAGATGAAAATTTAGAAGAAAACAAAGATAAAATTTCTAAAAAAGAAGAACAACAAAATAATGATCAAGAATATGTGAATATAAAAATTGAAACTGGATATACTTCTGATAGGGTAGTGGATATTTTATACGAAAATGAACTTATTAGCAACAAAGAAGATTTTAAGCTTATGCTTAATTTACTTCAGTTAAATGGAAAAATAAAAGTGGGCGAAAAACAAATTAAAAAAGGTTCGAGTATGAAATCTATAATACATATATTAACTAATTAGTTAAAAAATATTGTAAATAGAATTTTCATGTGCTATACTATCAAAGGTGAAATTATTACACACGCTTTGGAATTCTTAAAATGGTGCCTTAGGGTATTTTAAGAAGATGACCAGGGCGGAGGAAAAAACCATGGAGGTGTTTTTAATGTCAGTAATAGCTATGAAACAATTATTAGAAGCAGGTGTTCATTTTGGACATCAAACAAGAAGATGGAATCCTAAGATGAGTCAGTATATATTTACTGAAAGAAATGGGATTTACATCATCGATCTACAAAAAACTGTTAAAAAAATTGAAGAAGCTTACAAGTTTACTAAGGAAGTAGTTGAAAGCGGAAAACCTATACTTTTTGTAGGAACTAAAAAGCAAGCACAAGAAGCTATAAAAGAAGAAGCTGAAAGAACAAATATGTTCTATGTAAATGAAAGATGGTTAGGAGGAATGTTAACTAACCACAAAACTATAAAAAATAGAATTGCTAGATTAAGAGAATTAGAGAGAATGGAAGAAGATGGTACTTTTGATGTTCTTCCTAAAAAAGAAGTAATCAAACTAAGACATGAAAAAGAGAAATTAGAAAAATACCTAAATGGTATAAAAGAAATGGAAGAATTACCAGGAGCTTTATTTGTTGTAGATCCAAGAAAAGAAAGAATAGCTATAAAGGAAGCTCACAAGTTAGGTATACCAGTTATAGCAATAGTTGATACGAATTGCGATCCAGAAGAAGTTGACTATCCAATTCCAGGAAATGATGACGCGATAAGAGCTGTTAAGCTTATTACTTCTACTATTGGTAATGCAATATTAGAAGGAAAGCAAGGAGTTCAAGACGAACAAGAAGAAGTAGTAGTAGAAGAATAATATATGGTAAGGGATAGTCCCTTACCTTTAATAATATGTATGGAGGCGATGGTATGGCAATTACAGCTGCAATGGTAAAAGAACTAAGAGAAAAAACAGGTGCAGGAATGATGGATTGTAAAAAAGCACTAGAAGAAGCAGGAGGTGACTTAAATAGAGCTGTTGACATATTAAGAGAAAAAGGACTAGCTAAAGCTGCTAAAAAATCTGATAGAATAGCTGCAGAAGGACTAGTTTCTATAGCTATATCAAATGACAATAAAGTTGCTGCTATAACAGAGATAAATTCTGAAACTGACTTCGTTGCTAAAAATGATGAATTCAAATCTTTTGTTCAAGATGTTACTCAAATAGTTTTAAACTCTCAAGCTCAAGATGTTGAGCAATTATTAGAAGAAAAATATTTAGATACTGATTCTACAGTAAAAGAAGTTTTAAATTCTAAGATAGCAACAATTGGAGAAAACATGAATATAAGAAGATTTGAGAAATTTGAAATAAACGATGGACAGGTAGCAGGTTATGTTCATGGTGGAGGAAAAATTGGGGTTCTTGTTAAATTAGAAACTTCAAGTGAATCACAAGAAGTTATATCTTTAGGAAAAGATATAGCTATGCAAGTAGCTGCTATGAATCCTAAGTATATATCTCAAAAAGATGTTGATCAAGAATACATAGCTCATGAAAAAGAAATACTAATGCAACAAGCATTAAATGAAGGAAAACCTGCTGATATAGTTGAGAAAATGGTTATGGGAAGATTAAATAAGCAACTAAAAGAAGTATGCTTACTAGATCAGTCTTTTGTTAAAAATCCAGACATTACTGTAGGACAACTTGTTAAAGAATATGAAAACAAATTAGGTGTTTCTATAAATATATCTGACGTTGTAAGATTCGAGGTTGGAGAAGGAATAGAAAAGAAAGAAGAAAACTTTGCAGAGGAAGTTGCTAAGCAACTTAAGAACTAGTTAAAAGAAAAAAGAGAACACTGTAGTGTTCTCTTTTTTGAAAATATGAATGGAGGACCTTTTTTATGAGACAACCAGTATATAAGCGCGTGTTGTTAAAATTAAGTGGAGAGGCTTTAGCAGGAGAAAAAGGATTTGGAATAGATAATGATATTGTAAATCAGATAGCATTATCTATAAAGGAGTTACATAATTTAGGAGTAGAAGTAGCAATAGTAGTAGGTGGAGGAAATTTCTGGAGAGGAAGATCTAGCGAGGGAATGGATAGAAGTACAGCAGATTATATGGGTATGCTTGCAACAGTTATAAATTCTCTTGCTATGCAAGATGCATTAGAAAATTTAGGTGTTTTAACTAGAGTTCAGACAGCTATTGAAATGAGACAAATTGCAGAACCTTACATAAGAAGAAAAGCTATACGTCACTTAGATAAAGGAAGAGTAGTTATATTTGCTTCTGGAACAGGAAATCCATATTTTTCTACAGATACTGCAGCTGCTTTAAGAGCTGCAGAGATAGAAGCGCAAGTTATATTGCTTGCTAAAAAGGTAGATGGGGTTTATGATAGTGATCCAAAAGTAAATCCAAATGCTATAAAATTTGATAAACTTTCATATATGGAAGTTTTAAAAAGAGGATTGAAAGTTATGGATTCTACAGCAACATCTTTATGCATGGATAATAAAATACCTATAAGAGTATTTGGATTAGATAATCCAAGAAATATAGTAGATATAGTTCTTGGAGAAAATATAGGAACCTGTGTGGAGGAGGAATAAGATATGAAATTGGAAGTACACAAAGCTTTAGAAGAAAAAATGCAAAAGACTATATCAGTACTTAAAGAAGAATTAAGTGTAATAAGAGCTGGAAGAGCTAATCCTACTATGTTAGATAGAGTAGTTGTAGATTACTATGGATCAGCAACTCCATTAAAACAGTTAGCTACGGTATCTGCTCCGGAACCTAGAACATTAATTGTTCAACCATGGGATATGTCAGCCTTAAATAATATAGAAAAGGCTATACAAAATGCAGATTTAGGTTTCAATCCTACAAATGATGGTAAAGTTATAAGAATAGTAATACCTCAGCTTACAGAAGAAAGAAGAAAAGACCTTCTAAAAGTAGTAAATAAAACAGGCGAAAGTGCAAAAGTAGCACTAAGAAACGAAAGAAGAGATGCTAATGATAAACTAAAAAAAATGCAAAAAGATGGAGAGTTAACTGAAGACGATTTAAAGAAAGCTCAAGATGAAGTACAAAAAATAACAGATAAACACATTAAACTTGTAGATGAAATGTTGGAAAAGAAAAGTAAAGAAATTATGGAGGTTTAGTGTGGACCTAGAAAAAATTTTAGGCACTGAGCTTAGTCAAGCTAAAAAAATATTAAAAGATAATAATATTGAATTTGAAATTATAGAAACAGTAGGATATAAAGATACAGATATTTTAAAAGTACCTAGAGTAGTAAATATAGAAATTAATAATAATAAGGCATACTTGACTGTTACATATTTTTCCATCCCTCTATCATAAGGGATGGAAAAATATAATTATATACGGAGGATTGGTATGAATAATACAAATATTCAAATTGATATTAGTAATATTCCTAGACATATAGCTATTATAATGGATGGTAATGGAAGATGGGCTAAAAAAAGATTTATGCCTAGAACTTTTGGGCATAAGGCAGGAGTAGAAACAATAAGAGAAATTGTTCAAGAGTGTAGTAGATTAGGAGTTAAATATTTAACTTTATACGCTTTCTCTACAGAAAATTGGAAAAGACCTACTGAAGAAGTCAATGCATTAATGACGTTGCTAGTAGAATACTTAAAAAAAGAAGTAAAGCAGTTACATGAAAACAATGTAAGATTAAATGCTATTGGGGATATATCTTATTTACCTAAAGTAGCATTAGAAAAATTGAATGAATCAATAGAAATTACCAAAAATAATACGGGATTAGTTCTTTCATTGGCTTTAAATTATGGAAGCAGAAATGATATAAAGCATGCTATTATTGATATTTTGAGAGATTATGATGAGAAAAAGTTTACCATTAATGATATAGATCAAGATTTTTTAAAAAAATACTTAACTACAAAAGATTTACCAGATCCAGATATTCTTATAAGAACTAGTGGTGAGTACAGAATAAGTAATTTTCTATTATGGGAAATTGCATATACAGAATTATATTTTACAAATGTGTTCTGGCCTGACTTTAAGAAGAATCATTTACACGAAGCTATATTAGACTATCAGAATAGAGAAAGAAGATTTGGATCCGTTTAATAGGGGGTATATTTTGTATGGTTAAAAGAATATTATCATCACTAGCATTACTTCCAATTCTATTTTACGTATTGATTAATGGAGGACTCCCCCTTTATATAGGAGTTTTCGTTGTTTCGGTAATAGGGTTTAGAGAGTTTTATCTAGCATTTAGATTAAAGGGAATAAATGTAGTAACATGTCTTGGGTATATAACCTCAGCTGTATTTTTTTTATTTTTTGTATTTAGAGTTGGCATAAACTACATAAATGCACTTATTCTTTTGTTGTTTTTTATATCTAGTATATTATTATTTTCTGAAAAATATAATGTTATAGATATAGCAATCACACTTTTAGGTATAATATATATCCCCTATTTTATGAGTCATATAGTACTTATTAAAGATGGGATACAAGGGGATTTTATATGGTTGATATTTATAATAGCATGGATGACGGATACTTTTGCTTATTTTAGTGGGTATTTTTTCGGAAAACACAAATTGATACCAAAAGTAAGTCCTAAAAAAACAGTAGAAGGAAGCATAGGCGGGATAATAGGAAGCATAATTTCATGTGTTATATTTGGTTATTTAACTAATCAAAATGTTTTAGATATGGTTATAATAGGATTTATGGGAAGTATATTCGCTCAAGTAGGAGATCTATTCGCTTCAAGTGTGAAAAGATTCGTAAACATTAAAGATTATGGAAAATTAATACCTGGTCACGGAGGTATATTAGATAGATTTGATAGCATTATATTCACAGCACCTGTTGTATATCATTATGTTTCAATATTTATAAAATAGCTTCAGATATATCTGAAGCTATTAGTATTAGTGAGAAAGGGTGAAAATATGAAAAATATATCTATACTAGGTTCTACAGGATCTATAGGAATACAAACTTTAGATGTAATAAGAGAGAATAAGGATAAGTTTAATGTTACTGCGTTAGCTGTAAAGTCCAATATTAATATGCTTTTAGAGCAAATTCAAGAGTTCAGGCCTAAAGTAGTAGTGGTTTATGAAGAAAACGAAGCAATAAAATTGAAGAATATGTTACAAAATACTCAAATTGAAGTTCTTCATGGTATGGATGGATTAAAATATATAAGTTCAATGGAAGAAGTAGATATTGTGTTAACAGCATTAGTAGGAATGATAGGGTTAATACCTACAATTGAAGCTATTAAATCTAGAAAAACGATAGCTTTAGCAAATAAAGAAACTTTAGTTACTGGTGGTAAACTAGTAATGTCAGAATCGAAAAAATACAATTCTAAAATAATACCAGTTGACAGCGAACATTCAGCTATATTTCAGTGTTTAAATGGAGAAGATATAAAAAATGTAGAAAATATAATTCTTACAGCTTCAGGAGGGCCATTTAGAGGAAAGAAAAAAAATGAACTTATAAATGTAACAAAATCTGAGGCACTAAAACATCCAAATTGGAACATGGGCAGCAAGATAACTATAGACTCATCAACTTTAATGAACAAGGGATTAGAAATTATAGAGGCTAAATGGCTGTTTGATATAAATGTAGAAAATATAAAAGTTTTGGTACATCCACAGAGCATAATACACTCTATGGTTGAATTCATTGATGGGTCAGTTATAGCTCAACTAGGGAACCCAGATATGAAGCTTCCTATACAATATGCTTTGGGATATCCGTGTAGAATATCTAATAATTTTGAAAGATTAAACTTAGCTAAAGTAGCTACACTTACATTCGAAGAGCCAGATATGGATACTTTCCCGTGTTTAAGATTAGCATATGAAGCTATACATTTAGATGGAACTTATCCAACAGTATTGAATGCAGCTAATGAGGTTTTAGTGAGTGAATTTCTAAGGGAAAGTATAGGTTTTTACGACATACCTAAATACATAGAAGTAGCAATGGAAAAACATGAATTTATTAAAGAACCAACACTTGAAGAAATTCTACAAATAGATGAATGGACTAGAGATTTTGTTACAAAAAGTATAAAATAGGAAGGTGAAGAAATGAATATACTTGTATCTTTTTTAGTTTTTGGAGTGATAGTTTTTTTTCATGAGTTAGGACACTTTGCTATTGCTAAGATGGTTGGTGTAAAAGTATACGAATTTGCTATAGGAATGGGACCGAAATTATTTAGTTATAGAGGTTATGAAACGGAGTACACTATAAGAGCATTACCTTTAGGGGGATACGTAAGGATGGAAGGAGAAGAGGAATCATCCGATGACCCTAAGAGTTTTAGCAATAAATCAGTGCTTGAACGAATAAGTATAATTTTAGCAGGACCTGTCATGAATTTTGTATTAGCAGTGATTTTATTTATGATTATTTTTATAAATACTGGTATACCAACCACTATTGTAAAAGATACAATACAAAATCTTCCTGCTCAACAGGCTGGCATAATGCCTGGAGATAGAATAGTTGAAATAAATAATAGTAAAGTTAAAACTTGGGATGATGTTGTTAAAGAAATTAACTTTTCTGAAGGCAAACAAATAAATATAAAAGTTGAAAGAGATAAGAGTTTATACACATATATTGTTAAACCTGTACAGGAAGAAGGAAGAATAATTATAGGAATACTTCCTAAACAAGAAAGAAATATTTTATTATCATTCAAATATTCAGTATATAGGGTTTATTATATATTAAGTGATATGTTAAATTTCTTATTTAGAACTATAACAGGAAAAGCATCGGCTACAGAAGTAACTGGACCTGTAGGTATATTGAATTTGGTAGGGCAAGCTGCTCAAGTAGGAATGTTAAATGTAATCTACTTAGCTTCAATAATAAGTATTAATCTAGGACTTTTAAACTTGCTTCCAATTCCAGCTTTAGATGGAAGTAGAATTTTGTTTTTGATTGTAGAAGGAATAAGAGGTAAAAAAATAAGTCCTGAGAGGGAAAATACTGTTCATTTAATAGGATTTGCTTTATTAATGGCCTTAACTATATTTATAACATACAAAGATATCTTAAGAATAATCAAATAGAAGGTGATATTTTGAAGAAGTTAACTAAAGAAGTTATCTGTGGAAATATAAAAATTGGGGGTAACAACCCTATAACTATACAATCTATGACAAATACAGATACAAAAGATGTATATAGTACCGTAAAACAAATAAAGGAATTAGAAGAAATAGGATGTGACATAATAAGAGTTGCAGTTCCAGATATGGAAGCAGCACAGAAATTAGGAGAAATAAAAAGAAGTATAAATATACCATTAATTGCAGATATACATTATGATTACAGGTTAGCTTTAGAAGCAATAAATCAGGGAATAGATGGACTAAGAATAAACCCTGGAAATATAGGGAGTTTAGATAGGGTAAGAGAGATAGTAAAAAAAGCGAAGAACAGAAAAATAAAAATTAGAGTTGGAGTAAATGGAGGATCTTTAGAGAAGGATCTTATTCAAAAATATGGAAGACCTACACCACAGGCATTAGTAGAGAGCGCATTAAGACATGTAAACTTATTAGAAAGTATGGACTTTGATAATATAGTTATATCATTGAAATCGAGTGATATATACACAACTATAAAAGCATATGAAATCATGTCACAAAAAGTAAACTATCCTCTTCATATAGGAATAACTGAGGCTGGTAGTGTTAAAAAGGGTACAGTTAAATCATCAATAGGTATTGGGTATTTACTTATAAATGGTATAGGAGATACTATACGAGTTTCTTTGACAGGGGATCCTAAAGAAGAGATATTAATAGCAAGAGAAATTCTCAAATGTCTAGGCATTAAGAAACAAGGTATACAAATAATATCATGTCCAACTTGTGGAAGATGTAATATAGATTTAATTGATATTGTATCTAAAGTTGAGGAGCGTGTAGAAAATATAGATAAAAATATGACTGTTGCAATAATGGGATGTTCAGTTAATGGCCCTGGAGAAGCTAGAGAAGCTGATATAGGAATTGCAGGCGGTAAGAACGAAGGCTTATTTTTTAGAAAGGGAGCAATTGTTAGAAAAATAAAAGCCGAAAATATGGTAAAAGAATTAATAGATGAAATTATAAAATTCTAGGTAATTACCTAGAATTTTATAATTTGATATTAAAATATATCTTTTGGGGGCTAAGTTTATGAAAAGTTTAGCAGAATACTTACAAAAACTTGGTATAAAAAACACAAATATTGATTCAAACAATATTTTTATAGAAAGGATAGTATATTTTAAAGAAAATAAGGATATCAATATATATCTCAACTCAAAACATATATTAAGTTATAAAACTATAACACAATTAGAAAAAGAAATTACGGAAAGCTTGAGATATTTCAACAAAATAAAAATAAAAATGAGATATGTTATTGAAGAAAATGAAAGTAATCATGAAAGTCTAAAAAAATATTGGGATAACATTTTATATATAATTACTACTTTAGTTCCATCAAGTTGTTTTGCATGTGAAGATATAACTTGGAATATTTATAACGATATTTTATATATCCATATAGAAGATAAGATGTTATATGAAAGACTTATACATAAGAATGCTATGTATTGTATAAAAAACGCTATTAATGAAGAATTAGGAATAGATATAAGTGTAAAATTTATACTAGATAAAAAAGAAGAAATAAACATAGATGAATATATAAAAAAGCAGCAAGAAGAGATAGAAATTATGCTAGACAAATTATCAATTAAAAATGAAGATGTAAATAATGAAGAAATAGATAAAAAAGTACAAAACGAAGACAAAAACAAAGATGATTCTGATACTGTAATTTATGGTAAAGAGATAAAAGATGACATAGAAAAAATAAACAATCTTCACCCAGATATAGGAAAAGTATGTGTGAAAGGTGAGATCTTTGATTTTGAAATTAGAGAAATAAAGGGTGGAAAAAATCTTTTAATATTTTCTATGACAGATTACACAAGTTCTATAAACTGTAAACTTTTCCTGAGAGATAACAATAAAGAAAAAATAATAAATAATATTAAAAAGGGGGTATTTGTAAAAACAAGAGGAGATGTTATATTTGATACTTATTCGAAAGAGATGATAATAAATATTTCTGACATAGAAATAGATATAAAAGACGAAAAGATGGATAAAGAGATTGAAAAAAGGGTAGAGCTTCATGCCCATACTCAAATGTCTGCTATGGATGCTGTTGTTTCTGCTTCTAAATTGATAGAAAGAGCAGCAAAGTGGGGACATAAAGCTATAGCAATAACAGATCATGGTGTAGTACAAGCCTTTCCAGAGGCTATGAGTGCATCTAAGAAGTATGGAATAAAAGTCATTTATGGAGTTGAAGGTTATATAGTAAATGATACTACTCCTGTAATCAAAAAGCCTAATAGTTTACCGTTAGATCAGACATTTGTTGTGTTTGATATAGAAACAACAGGCTTGTCAAATCAAAATGATAAAATAACAGAAATAGGTGCTGTTAAAATAAGAAACTTTCAAATAGTAGATACTTTTTCTGCTTTGATAAATCCAGAAATCCCAATTCCTAAAACTGTTCAAGAATTAACAGGAATAACAGATGAAATGGTAACAGACAAAGAAAAAATACATGAAATTTTACCTAAATTTATTGATTTTGTAGGAGATAGTGTTTTAGTTGCGCATAATGCAGAATTTGATATTGGTTTTATAAGAGAAAATACAAAATCTCTAGGAATAGATTTTAACAATAATTATATAGATACTATATCTTTAGCTAAGGTATTGCTGCCAAATTTGAAAAAGTATAAGTTAAATATAGTAGCCAAAGAGTTAAATATTAAATTAGAAAATCATCATAGAGCTGTAGACGATGCACAAGCAACAGCCCATATATTTGTAAAGTTTTTAGAAATGTTATCTGAAAAAGGAGTAAAAACATTATACGAAGTAAACAATGTGTTTAGAGTAGATGATTATAAAAAACTTAAAACAAACCATATAACAATACTAGCTAAGAACTATATAGGTTTAAAAAATCTATATAAAATAGTATCGCAATCTCATATAAATTATTTTTATAAAAATCCTAGAATACCTAAGACTCTCTTATCGAAATATAGAGAAGGTTTACTGATAGGGTCTGCTTGTGAAGCAGGAGAAGTTTATCAAGCAGTTTTAAATAATGTAAGTGAAGAAAACCTAGAAGAAATTGTAAAATTTTATGATTATCTTGAAATAATGCCTGTAGACAATAATAAATTTATGTTAGAAAAAGGAGTAGTAAAAAGTATAGATGAATTAAAAGTTATAAATAGGAAAATAGTAGATATAGGGAAAAAATATAATAAAATTGTTGTAGCAACTGGAGATGTACACTTTTTAGATGAGCATGATGAAATTTTTAGAAAAATATTAAAACACAGTCAAGGTTTTTCAGATGCAAATACTAGTGTACCACTATACTTTAAAAGTACAGATGAAATGTTGAAAGAATTTGAATATCTTGGAGAATCACTTGCAAGAGAAGTTGTAATAACAAACACTAATAAAATTGCGGATCTAATTGAGAATATAAAACCTATACCAGATGAAACATATCCTCCTATAATTGAAGGATCAGAAGATGAGTTAAGAAATAGTTGTTATGAAAAGGCTCATAGAATATATGGAGATCCATTGCCAGATATAGTAAAAAATAGGCTAGACAGAGAGCTTAATTCTATAATAAATAATGGTTATGCAGTTATGTATATAATTGCTCAAAAACTAGTTAAAAAGTCACTAGAAGATGGTTATTTAGTAGGTTCTAGAGGATCAGTAGGTTCTTCATTTGCGGCAACCATGAGTGATATAACAGAAGTAAATCCTCTACCACCACACTATATATGCTCAAGCTGCAAATATTCATACTTTTATACAGATGGAAGCGTTGGATCAGGAGCAGACTTACCTGATAAGAAGTGTCCTAAATGTGATACTTTATTAACTAAAGATGGACATGATATACCTTTTGAAGTTTTTCTTGGATTTGAGGGAGACAAGGAACCGGATATAGATTTGAATTTTGCTGGAGAATACCAATCTACAGCTCACAAATATACAGAGGAATTGTTTGGAGAAGGATATGTTTTTAGGGCTGGAACAATAGGAACTATAGCTGAAAAAACAGCATATGGATTTGTGAAAAAATATCTAGAAGAGTGTAATATAAGTGCTACATCTGCAGAAATAAATAGGCTATCAAATGGATGTACAGGCATAAAAAGAACATCTGGTCAGCATCCAGGTGGAGTTATGATAGTCCCTAGACATAAAGATATACATGATTTTACCCCTATACAATATCCAGCGAACGATTCATCTGCTGGGGTTATAACAACTCATTTCGATTACCATTCGATAAGTGGTAGAATATTAAAGCTAGATATATTAGGACACGATGTACCTACAATAATAAAAATGTTAGAAGATTTAACAGGTGTAGATGCGACTAAAATACCTTTAGATGATAGAAAGACTATGTCTATTTTTACATCGACGAAAGCTCTAGGAATAAGCCCTAATGATATAAATTCTGAGATTGGTAGCTTAGGTATACCTGAATTTGGAACTAAATTCGTAAGACAGATGTTAATGGATACGAAACCTTCAACATTTGCTGAATTAGTAAGAATTTCTGGGCTTTCACATGGGACAGACGTATGGCTAAACAATGCACAAGATCTAGTAAGAAATGGTGTAGCAGAGTTAAAAGATGTTATTTCTACAAGAGATGACATAATGAACTATCTAATATATAAAGGATTAGCCCCTAAAGAAGCATTTAAAATAATGGAAAATGTAAGAAAAGGTAAAGGATTAACACAAGAACATGAAAAAATGATGAAACAAAATAATGTACCTCAGTGGTATATAGACTCATGTAATAAAATAAAATATATGTTCCCTAAGGCTCATGCAGTTGCTTATGTTATGATGTCCTTTAGGATAGCATATTTTAAAGTACATTATCCTCTAGCTTTTTATGCCACATACTTTACGACAAAAGCAGAAGATTTTGACGCTGATTTGGTAACGAGAGGAAAGAAAAGCGTTGAAGAAAAAATAAAAGAAATTGAAAAAATGGGTAATAATATTACAGCGAAGGAAAAAAACTTATTAACTGTTTTAGAAGTTGTTTTAGAAATGTTTGCAAGAAAGATAGAAGTATTGAAGGTAGATTTATATAAATCAGATGCTAAAAAATTTAAGATAGTGGATGGAAAACTACTCCCACCTTTAATAGCGTTACAAGGAGTTGGAGAAAATGCAGCAATAAATATAGCTAGGGAAAGAGAAAGTGAAGAGTTTTTATCAATAGAAGACTTGAGAATTAGAACTAAAATTTCAAAAACTGTAATAGAAACATTAAAAAATCACGGTTGTTTAGATGGTATGCCAGAGACAAATCAGATATCCCTGTTATGATAAGTTGCAAAATGAAATATACTATGATATAATAGATTTGAAAATTATATTTTGGGACAAATTAAGAGTGGGGAATTACCCACTCTTTGCTTTTATAACACTCACAGGTTTAATTTGTTCAATTTCTGTGAAAATAGAAAAGAACAGGAGGGAAAAAATGAGACAAAATATAGAGGAAATTGTATCAAATATAGCAATTCCTTTCATTGAGAAAGAAGGGTTTGAATTAGTTGATGTAGAATATGTGCTAGAAGCTGGCAATAGATATTTAAGGATATACATAGATAAAGAAGGTGGAGTATCATTAAAAGATTGTCAGATAATAAGTGAATCAGTTAGTGCTAAGTTAGATGAAATAGATCCTATAAAGGAAAATTATTTTCTAGAAGTATCTTCACCAGGTCTTGATAGGCCTCTAAAGAAAGAAGCAGATTTTGAAAGATATAAAGGTAGAGATGTAGAAGTAAAACTATATAAGCCTTTAAATGGAAAGAAAGAGTTTGAAGGTATGCTTATAGGATTATTTGATAAAACCAAAATTAAAATAAGTGTAGATGATGAAATATTGGAGTTTGATAGAAAAGAAATCGCACTAATAAGGTTAGCAGTAAAAATTTAATAAGGAGGATTAGGTATGAACGGAGAATTTATAGAGGCTTTAGAGCAACTAGAAAAAGAAAAAGGAGTCTCAAAGGAAATACTTATAGAAACAATAGAAGCTGCTTTGGTTTCTGGATACAAGAAAAATTTTGGATCATCTCAAAATGTTAGGGTTCATATAGACAGAGAAACAGGAGATGTAAAAGTATTTTCATTAAAAAAGGTGGTTGAAGAAGTAGAGGATGATTTATTAGAAATTAGTTTAGAAGAGAGTAAAGAAAAATTTGGTTCAAGATATGAATTAGGAGATATAATAGAGTTTGAAGTAACGCCTAGAAATTTCGGAAGAATAGCTGCACAAACGGCTAAACAAGTAGTTGTTCAGAGAATTAGAGAAGCAGAAAGAGAAGTTATATTTGGAGAGTTTATAAATAAGGAAAGCGAAATAGTAACGGGTATAGTGGCTAGAATTAGTAAAGGAATTGTATACGTTTCGCTTGGAAAAGTAGAAGGAATATTAAGTCAAACAGAACAAATTCCTGGAGAGGTTTATGAAATAGGACAAAGAATAAAATGTTATATACTAGAAGTTAAAAAAAGCTCTAAAGGGCCACAAATAATATTATCAAGAAGTCATCCAGGACTTGTAAAAAGGTTATTTGAACTTGAAGTTCCTGAAATATATGATGGTGTAGTTCAAATTAAATCAATAGCAAGAGAAGCGGGCTCTAGAACAAAAATAGCTGTATATTCTTGTGATGAAAATATAGATCCTATAGGATCATGTGTAGGACCAAAAGGAAGTAGAGTAAAGAATATAGTTACTGAATTAAAGGGAGAAAAAATAGATATAATTAAATACAGTGATAATCCTGAGGAATTTATTTTAAGTTCTCTTAGTCCTTCTAAGGTTGTTTCTGTAGATATAAATGAAGATGAAAAAAGTGCTAAAGTAGTAGTACCTGATTATCAATTATCTTTAGCTATAGGGAAAGAAGGACAAAACGCTAGGCTTGCAGCAAAGTTGACTGGATGGAAAATAGATATAAAAAGTGAAAGTCAAGCAGAGAAAATGTAATTATGTAAGGAGGGACTATGTTTTGAAGCAAAGAAAAATACCCCAAAGAAAATGTATATCTTGTCAGGATAGAGATAATAAAAGAGAGCTTATAAGAATAGTTAAAAACAAAGAGGGAAATATTTTTGTTGATCTAACAGGTAAAGCTAACGGAAGAGGAGCTTACATATGCAAGAGCATTGAATGTCTTGAGAAAGCAGTCAAAACTAAGGCTATTAATAGAGCCTTCAAAATTGAAGTTCCTAATCAAGTTTACGAAGATTTGAGAGGGGTAATAGATAAAAGTGAATAATAAGGTACTTTCTTTATTGGGGTTGACAGCTAAAGGCGCAAACTTGGTCTCTGGAGAAGATACAACCTTAAATGAAATTAAAAAAGGAAAAATTAAGTTGGTTATTATATCACAGGATGCATCTGATAACACTAAGAAAAAGTTTATAGATAAGGCTAAATTCAGGGATATTGATTATGTAATATTTTCAACAAAATTTGAGTTAGGCAAGGCAATAGGAAAAAATGAAAGAGCAGTTATAGGAATAAAAAATATCAATCTTGCAAGACAGATCAAAAATTTAATAGGGGGTGAAGCTTTTGACGAAAATGAGAGTCTATAAGTTAGCACAAGAATTCGGAATAACTAGTAAAGAATTAATAGAAAAACTTCAACAACTAGGAATAAATGTTATAAATCATATGAGTACATTAGAAGAAGATGATGTTAAGGTGGTTATGGAATTGTTTAAAGAATCTAATAATAATGAAAAAATAAATGAAAAGGAAGAAGAAGCTATGCAGAAGATAAAAATAGCTGATAAAGTAGTAGTTCAAGATTTGGCTAAATTGCTTCAAAAAACTCCTTCAGAGCTAATAACAAAGCTTATACAATTAGGAATAATGGCTACAATAAATCAGGAAATAGACTTTGATATAGCAGAAATTGTAGCTTTAGAATTCGGATATGAAGTTGAGAAGGAAGATACAAAAGAGGAACAAGAAGATATATTAATACCAGAAGATAAACCCGAAGATCTATTACCAAGACCTCCGATAGTAACAGTTATGGGACACGTAGACCATGGAAAAACATCTTTACTTGATGCTATAAGAAAAACTAATGTAACAGCTAAAGAAGCAGGTGGGATTACTCAGCATATAGGTGCATCGGAGGTTCATATAAACGGGAAAAAAATAGTATTTCTTGATACACCTGGGCATGAAGCATTTACTTCTATGAGAGCTAGAGGAGCTCAAGTAACAGACATATCTATAATAGTTGTTGCTGCAGATGACGGTATAATGCCACAAACTATAGAAGCAATAAATCATTCAAGATCTGCAAACGTACCTATAATAGTAGCTATAAATAAGATAGATAAACCAAACATTAATATAGATAGAGTAAAGCAAGAGTTAGCAGATCAAGGTCTTTTGGTAGAAGAATGGGGTGGAGATGTCATAGCAGTACCAGTTTCCGCTCTTAAAGGTGAAAATATAGATACTTTACTTGAAATGGTTCTTTTAGTTGCAGAAATAGAAGAGCTAAAGGCTAATCCAAACAGAAAAGCAGTAGGAACAGTTATAGAAGCTCAGCTAGATAAAGGAAGAGGACCTGTAGCTACTGTTTTGGTTCAAAATGGAACTTTGAAAATAGGAGATTCAGTAGTAGTAGGTGCATGTTATGGTAAAGTTAGAGCTATGATAAATTATATGGGAAAAAGATTAAAAGAAGCTGGACCATCTACTCCTGTAGAAATATTAGGATTATCTGAAGTTCCTCAAAGTGGAGATCAGCTTATAGTAGTTGAAAATGATAAAATTGCTAGAAGTATAGCTGAAAATAGAAAAGAAAAATTAAGAGAAGAGCAAATGAAAGCAAGCACTAAAGTATCTCTTGATGATTTATTCAAGCAAATGGAAAAAGGAGAAATAAAAGATCTTAACATAGTTGTAAAAGGAGATGTACAGGGTTCGGTTCAAGCTGTTAAGCAGTCTTTAGAGAAATTATCTAATAACGAAGTAGCTGTAAAAGTTATACATGCTGGAGTAGGCGCAATAACAGAATCAGATGTAATGCTTGCATCAGCATCAAATGCAATAATCATAGGGTTCAATGTAAGACCTGTAACAAGTGCACAATCTTTAGCTCAGAAAGAAAACGTAGATATAAGAACATACAGAATTATATATAAGGCTATAGAAGATGTTCAGGCAGCTATGAAAGGAATGTTAGATCCTGAATATGAAGAACAAGAGCTTGGAAAAGCAGAAGTTAGAGCTGTATTTAGAATCTCAGGAGCTGGAACAGTAGCGGGTTGTTACGTAACTAACGGAAAAATAACTAGAAGTGCAAAAGTAAGACTTGTTAGGGATGGAGTAGTAATTCACGAAGGAGAGTTATCATCACTAAAGAGATTTAAAGATGATGTAAAAGAAGTAACACAGGGATATGAGTGTGGTATATCTATAGAAAACTTTAATGATATAAAAGAGGGAGACATAATAGAAGCATATATTTTAAAAGAAATAGATAGAAAATAACTAAGAAAGGTTGGGATATTATGTCATATCCTAGAACTAAAAGAATAAGTGAAGAAATAAAAAAAATAGTAAGTAAGTTAATACTTCAAGATATAAAAGATCCTAGAGTAACATCACTTATAAGTGTAGTAGACGTAGATGTTACAGCAGATCTTAAGTATGCATATATATATGTGAGTATATTTTCTAACGAAAAAGCTACAGCACTAGAAGGGTTAAAAAATGCTAGTGGATTTATTAGAAGAGAAGTAGGTAAACAAGTAAAATTAAGATATACACCTGAAATAATATTTAAACTAGATGAATCTATAGAAAAAGGTGTTTATATGTCAGAACTGATACAAAAATTACAAGAGGAGAAAAAAATGAGTCAGATCAATGATGTAATAGATGTGATAAGAAGAAGTGATAACATAGTTATCACTTCACATTATTCTCCTGACGGAGATAGTATAGGCTCGTCAGTAGCTTTGTATCATATGTTCAAAAATATTTGTAAAAATGTATATATAGTTTTAGACGATAAAATACCTATGAATTTACAATTTTTGTGTAATAACATATCCATAAATAAGTCTGAAGATTTGAATATAGAAGATTATACGTTGGTTTGTGTAGATTGTGGTGATTTTTCAAGATTGTCTTGTAGTGATCAAATCAAACAAAACTCTAAGATAATAGTAAATATAGATCATCATGCAAGTAATAATAAATTTGGAAATGTAAATTATATAGATGAAAATGCATCTTCTACTTGTGAATTAGTTTATAATTTAGTATATAAACTAGATAAAAAATTACTTGATAAGGATATAGCTCAGTGTTTATATACTGGATTAATAACAGATACAGGAAACTTTATGTATTCAAATACACATTCTAGTAGTTTCAAAATGGCAGCAGACCTACTATCTTTGAATATAGATAAACAAAGAATAATAGAAAATATATATCAAAGCAATCCTTTGAATCTCATAAAGTTAATAGGTGAAGCTATAGGTACTATAGAAGTAATAAATAAAACTGTAGCTTGCATAGAAGTAACTAGAGAACTTATGGATAAATACGAGATAGATTTTAATGATGTTGATGGTATAGTAAATTATGCAAGAGATATAAATGGAGTGGAGTTAGCTATATTATTTAAAGAAAAATCCGATTCCGAGATAAAAATAAGTTTTAGGTCAAAATCATATATTGATGTAAATAGGATTGCTAGTAAATTTAAAGGTGGAGGACATAAAAGAGCTTCTGGATGTACCATGAACATGTCGTTAAAAGATGCTAAGTCTAAAATAATAAGTGAAGTTTTAAAACATATTTAAGTGAGTGATTAGAAATGGATGGAATAATAAATATTCTAAAACCAACAGGAATGACATCACATGATGTAGTGAAAGAAATAAAAAAAATAACTAACATTAAGAAAGTAGGACACACAGGAACACTAGATCCAAATGCTGCTGGCGTATTGCCTATTTGTATAGGAAAAGCTACAAAAGTGTCAGAGTTTTTATTAAATAAAGAAAAAATATATAGGGCTGAATTGACCTTGGGAATAGAAACTGACACTTATGATTCTTTTGGAAATATCCTATCTAGAAAAGATATAAGTAGTATATCAGAAAATGATATATTAACAGCATTCAAACAGTTTAAAGGAGAGATATTGCAGGTTCCACCAATATATTCAGCTATAAAGGTAAAAGGAAAAAAACTTTATGAACTTGCTAGACAGGGCATAGATAATATAGATGTAAAGCCAAGAAAAGTTTTTATAAAAAAGATAGATGTTCTAAATATTGATAAAAATAAAGTATTATTTGATTTAGTATGTTCTAAAGGAACTTATGTAAGAAGTATTTGCAAAGATATAGGTGATGAGTTAGGATGTGGAGGACATATGTCATTCCTTTTAAGAACATCATCAGGTCCATTTAATCTAAAAAATTCTGTTACTTTAGAAAACCTAAAGAAGCACTTAAATAGAGATATAAGAGAATATTTATTTAACATTGACTTTTGCTTAAAAGACTATAAGAGAATAAATCTTAAAGAAAGTGCTTTAAAGTCATTTATAAATGGAGCTACAGTCTCGGAAAAAGGAATTATCACATCAGAAAATTATTTTCGCTTAGAAGATGAACTAGTCAGAGTATATTGTGATAATATATTTTATGGTATAGCAAAGGTAACTAGTAAAAACCCAATAAATATAAAAAGCTTTAAGTTATTTGTTTAATTTAGAGGATGATTCGTATGCATTTGATAAAAAAATTAGAAGATGTATATATAAAATATCCTACAGTAGTAACAGTAGGAAGTTTTGATGGAATACATATAGGGCATCAATATATAATAAAAAAAGTCTCAAAGCTAGCAAAGCAAAAGAATTTTAAGAGTGTAGTTTTTACATTCTCAAATCATCCTTTAAGTTTTGTTAGAAAAACAAAAGTTCCCAAGATATCATCAGAAGAAGAAAGATGTAAATTTATAGAGACTTTAGATATAGATTATTGTATAAGCATTCCTTTTAATGATACAATTGCAAATTTGTCTGCAGAAAGTTACGTGAGTTATATATTAGCTGACTTATTAAAATGTAAACATATTATAGTTGGACATGACTTTACATTTGGGAAAAATAAGTCAGCTAATGCTCATAAACTTCAAGAAATAGCTAGAAGATACAATATAGATACACAGATTGTAGATCCTATATTATTAAATGGAATTAGAGTAAGTAGCAGTTTTATAAGAAATTTAATACATGAAGGAAAGGTAAAAGAATGTAAAGAGTTTTTAGGAAGATTTTATTCTTTAAGAGGAACTGTTAACTATGGAATGCAACTAGGAAGAAAGTTAGGGTTTCCTACTGCAAATATAGCAGTTAGAGATGATATCGTACTACCCAAAACAGGAGTGTATTATACTAAAGTAGAAGTAGAAGGAAAAATATATGATGGGGCTACAAATGTTGGATTTAATCCAACGGTTTGTGGTAAATCATTAAATATAGAAACTCATATATTTGATTTTAATAAAGAAATATACAAATCAGAAATAACCATATATTTTTTAGAAAGAATTAGAGATGAGAAAAGATTTAATCATATAGATGAACTAGTTGAACAGGTAAAAAAGGATATAACAAAAATAAAAAAATATTTACATAAAAATGAATATATGATAAGATAATATAGAATGTGAACCCTTGCTAAGTATTTGAATCACCGCCGAATACTTGGGAAGAGGGGATAATACTATGGAGGTGTTATTAGGTATGTTAGACAAAGTTAAAAAACAAGAAATAATTGCAGCTTACAAAACTCATGAGGGAGATACAGGATCTCCAGAAGTTCAAATTGCTATGTTAACAGCAAGAATCAATGAGTTAAATGAACACTTAAAAGTTCATAAAAAAGATCACCATTCAAGAAGAGGACTTTTAAGAATGGTTGGTAAGAGAAGAAATCTATTAAACTATCTAAAAAACAAAAATTTAGATAGATATAATGAACTAATCCAAAAATTAGGTCTAAGAAAGTAGCAAAGATCAGAGAGCAGGTATATCCTGCTCTTTTTATATGTTTTTTATTACTATTCCTTAAATTTCCTTGACTTTACACATATATAAGTAAATAATAATAACATAAAATCAAAATAATATATTTACTAAAGGAAGATTTTGTAGTATTGTACCTATAAGAGGAGGTAGATTATGTATAGAAATTTTGAAATGAATTTAGCAGGTAGAAAACTTAGTGTAGAAATAGGAAAAGTTTGTGAGATGGCTAATGGCAGCTGTATAGTTAGGTATGGAGATACAGTTGTATTAGTTAATGTATGCGCTTCTTCTGAACCAAGACAAGGAATAGATTTTTTTCCTTTGAGCGTAGATTATGAAGAAAGATTATATGCTGTTGGAAAAATTCCAGGAGGATTTATAAAAAGAGAGGGAAAACCTTCGGAAAAAGCTATTTTAACATCAAGACTTATAGATAGACCTATAAGACCTTTATTTCCAAAGGGGTACAGAAATGATGTTCAAGTGGTAGCTACAGTTATGTCTGTTGATCAAGATTGTACTCCTGATATAGTAGCTATGATAGGATCTTCAATAGCACTATCGATATCAGATATACCTTTTGATGGACCTACTGGATCAGTATCTATAGGACTAATAGATGGAGAATTTATTGTTAATCCAACATCATCACAAAAAGAAATAAGCGAAATGAATTTAGTTGTATCAGGAACGAAAGATGCCATAATGATGGTAGAAGCTGGAGCAAATGAAATTTCAGAAGAATTAATGTTAGATGCAATAATGTTTGCACATGAACATATAAAGCAAATAGTAGAATTTATAGAATCAATAGTAAAAGAAGTGGGTAAGGAAAAAAGTATTGTTGAATTATATTCTCCTGATAAACAAATAGAGGAAGAAGTGCGCAATTTTGCTACAGAAAAGATGAAAGATGCTATTAAAACTGTAGAAAAGCTAGAGAGAATAGAAAATATGGACAAGGTAAAACAAGAAACACTAGCTCATTTTGAAGAAATATACCCTGAGAATTTGAAAGATATAGAGGAGATTCTTCATAGTATAGTTAAGGAACAAGTTAGGGATATGATAATTAATGAAAACATAAGACCAGATAATAGGACGCCTGAAGAAATAAGAGATATATGGTGTGAGGTAGGAATTCTTCCACGAACACATGGTTCAGGATTGTTTACAAGAGGACAAACACAAGTTTTAACAGTAGCAACATTAGGAGCACTAGGAGAAGTTCAAGTATTAGATGGACTAGAAGATGAAGAAAACAAGAGATATATGCATCACTATAATTTTCCATCATATAGTGTAGGAGAGGTAAGACCTTTAAGGGGACCAGGTAGAAGAGAAATAGGACATGGAGCTTTAGCTGAAAGAGCATTAGAACCGATGATACCAAGTAAAGATGAATTTCCTTATACTATAAGACTAGTTTCAGAGGTATTAAGTTCTAATGGGTCTACATCACAGGCAAGTGTTTGTGGAAGTACGTTAGCTTTATTAGATGCAGGAGTTCCTATAAAGAAAATGGTAGCTGGAATTGCTATGGGTCTTATAAAAGAAGATGAAAAAATAGCTATTTTATCAGATATTCAAGGTATGGAAGACTTTTTAGGAGATATGGACTTTAAGGTTGCAGGAACAGATCAAGGAATAACAGCTATACAAATGGATATAAAAATAAAGGGTATAGATAAGGAAATTTTAAAGAAAGCTTTAGAGCAAGCAAGAAAAGGAAGATTACACATATTAGATGAAATGAAAAAAGTAATAGATAAACCAAGACAAGAAATATCTCCATATGCACCTAGAATAATAAAAATGTCTATACATGTAGATAAGATAAGAGAGGTTATAGGACCAGGAGGAAAAACTATAACTAAAATAATTGAAGATACAGGTGTGAAGATAGATATAGAAAAAGATGGAACTATTTTTATATTTTCAAGTGATTTAGAAATGGGTAATAAAGCTAAAAAAATAATTGAAGGAATAGTTAAAGAGCCAGAGGTAGGAGAAGTATATATAGGTAAAGTTACGAGAATAACTAACTTTGGAGCTTTTGTAGAAATACTTCCAGGAAAAGAAGGTTTGCTTCATATTTCAAATATATCTAATGAGAGAGTAGAAAAAGTTGAGGATGTCTTAGCTATAGGAGATGAAATAGAAGTTAAACTTACAGAAATAGATAAACAAGGTAGAATTAATTTGTCAAGAAAAGTGTTAATTACACAAGATGACAAAACAAAAGATGAATAATTCGAAATAAGCACAAGTACGTGCTTATTTTTGTTTGCATAAATTCCTACTGTTATTAATAATAATATAGCATAGAAAATTAAGGGAGGCAGGTAAGTGATAATAATAGTAAATAAGAGAAAACTCCTACTTTTAACTGCTATATGCATATTAACTGTAGGGATATATATCACAACTAGTTTAAGTGTATTTACATTTAAAACATTGTCTGAACCATATTATAAAGGAAATAAGGAAAAATCTAATTATGTAGCAATAACATGCAATGTAGATTGGGGAAATGAATACATAGAAGATATATTAAAAATCTTAGAAAGTAAAGATGTAAAAATAACGTTTATGGTTACAGGAAGGTGGGCAAAAAAATATCCTGATATATTACTGAAGATAAAGGAAAATGGTCACGAAATAGGAAACCACGGTTTTAGACATATAGACTATTCTAAGTTAGATTACAAAACGAATTACGAAGAGATAAAAGAAGCAAAAGACATAATAGAAGGTATAATTGATGACAAAACGAGATTTTTCTCACCGCCTTCAGGATCGTTTAATAAGAATACTATAAAAGCAGCATTGGATTTAAAGTATATTCCGGTCCAGTGGACAATAGATACAGCAGACTGGTTATATAAAGATAATCCTCAAAAAATAATACAAAGAGTACAAAATAAAACTATCGACTCAGAAAGTATAATTTTACTTCATCCAACTGAAGCTACAGTAAAAACTTTAGGATCCATAATAGAAATAGTAACAGGTGAAGGTTATAAAGTTGGTAGACTAATGGATATATTTGAAGTTGATTAAAATTTTTATGTAAATTATAATTTAAAAGAATACATCCTTGTAGTATAGTAAAAAGTGTAGATAGTAATAAGATAAAGTTTTTTAAAGTATAATTGTTATACATAAACAGGAGGTGTTTAAATGAAATTGTCTTCTATTGCCGGAAAGGAAATTGTAAATCTAGCTACAGGAGAAAGACTAGGAGTTATAGCAGAGTCAGATTTAGTCATAGATGAATCAAATGGTAAAATATTATCGTTAATAATACCAAGAGATAGGGGTTTTTTCTCTTTGAAGAGAGAAAAGAAATTCATGGAAGTTCCTTGGAAAAATATAAAAAAAATAGGAAATGATATGATAATTATAGATTACGAAGGAAATATATAATTGGAGGTATTTTTATATGAATATATTAGTACAAAAATTCGGAGGAACATCTGTAGAATCTCATGAAAAAATGTTAGTTGTGTCAAATATAATAAAGCAAGCTAAAGATAAAGGACATAATATAGTAGTTGTAGTTTCAGCAATGGGTAGAAAAGGTGCTCCTTACGCAACAGATACATTAATACAATTATGTAAACAAACCAACAATTCTATATCAGAACGAGAATTAGACTTAATAATGTCTTGTGGAGAAATAATTTCAGGCTGTGTATTAGTTCATACTCTTAAAAAAGTAGGTATAGATTCTATTCTTCTTACAGGAGCTCAAGCAGGTATTATAACAGATGATAAACATACAGATGCATCTGTAATACAGATAAACCCAGAAAGAATATTAAAAGAACTAAGAGATGGAAAAGTAGTTGTAGTCACAGGTTTTCAGGGGGCTACTTTATCTGGTGAGATAACGACTTTAGGCAGAGGTGGAAGTGATACAACTGCTGTAGTATTAGGAGCAGGCTTAAATGTAGATGTTGTTGAGATATATACAGATGTAGATGGAATTATGACAGCTGACCCTAAAATAGAAAGCAATGCAAAGGTTATAAAAAATATAAATTATGATGAAGTGTTTCAAATGGCTGATAAAGGTGCAAAAGTTATTCATCCAAGAGCGGTAGAAATTGCTAAAAATAATAATATAACTATTAAAATAAAAAATACTTTTAACCCAGGAGAAGGAACAGATATATGTTCATATAAAGATCAAAAATTAGATATTTATAAATTAAAGCAGTGCAAAAATCTTATTACAGCTATTGCTCATAAGAATGAAATAACACAAATATCTATAAAAGATTGCCAAGAAGACATATTTACTGAAATTTTAAGTGCTATAGAGATAAATAACATTAGTATAGATATGATAAATTTTTTTATAAAGGAAAAAGTATTTGTAATAGATAGTGATAAGATAGATTCAATAAAATCAATATTAGAATCTTATAATGTAAACTTTAACATCATTGATAAATGCTCAAAGGTTACTTTGATAGGATCGAATATAACAGGTATACCAGGAGTTATGGCGAAAATAGCTAAATGTTTATGTAGTAATAACATACCTATACTTCAAACATCAGATTCGCATATGACTATATCTATACTAATACGTCAAGATGATGTAAAGTCAGCAGTAAATTCTCTTCATAAAGAGTTTAACTTATCAGAAGAAATTAATTAATATGCAATAAATGTGTTATATAAAGAGTAATTATATATCTTGAAAACCTAAAGTCAAAGTCTTTCATAAGAAAGGCTTTGTTTTTTTGTCTAGAGAGTATTTAATAACTCAATTGGACAAAATAATAATAACAAATTAAAATTTTAGGAGGGAAAGATGATTAGGAATTCTAAGGAAGAGATGAATAAGAATAAAATTGTTTCAGAAAATATAAAAGAGTATGGAGTTGCTAATTTACCAATACCTGAAAGTAAGGAAATTCAATGTGTTACTATTATTGGTGAGATAGAAGGTCATATTATGGCTGCTCCTCAGAAAAAATCTACAAAATACGAACACATTATACCACAGTTAGTAGCTTTAGAAGAAAGTAAAGAAACTAAAGGGATATTAGTAATATTAAATACAGTAGGTGGAGACGTTGAGGCAGGACTTGCAATAGCAGAACTTATAAACAGTATGTCAAAGCATGTTGTAACATTAGTTCTAGGAGGCAGTCATAGTATAGGTGTACCTTTAGCAACTTCAGGAAAATATTCATTTATAGCTCCTACAGCTACTATGACTATTCATCCAATAAGAATGAATGGTTTAGTAATAGGTGTTCATGAAACGTTTGAATATTTTAGAAAGATGCAAGAGAGAATAATAAATTTTGTTACCAGAACATCTAATATTGAAAGAGATACATTTATTCAGCTTATGAATTCAAGAAATGAACTTATAAATGATATAGGAAGTGTGTTAATAGGAGAAGAAGCTGTAAAGTATAAACTAATAGATCAAGTAGGAGGATTAAAAGATGCTCTATCTTATCTTCAAAAATTGATTTCGCAGGATAAAGAATAATATGATATAATTAGTAAATAAAAGTGTTAATGTAATGACATTAACACTTTTGTTGTGTTTATAATTACATACTTAGGAGGTTTTAATTTATTTTGGGGGTAAAAACTATGAAAAGAAAAAAAAATAAAAAAGAAATTTACAAAGAAGAAAAACAAGCTATAAAATTAGATGAAAGCTTCAGAGAAGAGCTTTATTCTATAGGTCTAATTTTTTCAGGATTATTTCTTTCATTTAGCTTAACTACCAAATCTATGGGGAAAATAGGTGAGTTTATAAGGGTAATATTCTTAGGTTTTTTTTCTAATGTGTCTATAGTTTTTCCTTACATAATTATTTGTATTGGTGTTATAAATCTATTTCAGTTCGAAAAATTGAAAAAGTTTATAAAGTATAAGCTGTCTAATTTATTTATATTTATAGTAATGCTATTATATGGAATATCTAATCATGATTTTATTCCTCAAGATTCACCTTTTTTACCTCAAAATTTAAGAATAATTTTTAGAATGGGAGTAGAAGGAAAAGGAAGTGGAATATTTAGTACTATTATAGCTTACTATTTTATTAAGTTATTTGGAATTGTAGGGTCTTATATACTAAGTATTTTCTTAACGATAATACTAGTTATATTTGGATTTAATATATCTTTAAAGGATATGTGTAAAAATACCATAGACTTTATACTAAGGATATTTATAGATATGAAAAAATTAATACTAGATCTAATTATGGTTGAGGAAAAAGATAAGAAAACTAAAAGATTGAAAAAAAATACAGAAAAAATGGAGTATAAAAGTCATGAACATATAGAAAACAACGAAATTAAAATTGTAGATTTTAACAACAATTTATATGAAGAAAGTAAAGAAACTAATCAAGAAAAGTTACAATTAGAAAATACAGATGAAAAACATATGAATATTGCTATTTCAAACTGTGATGATAATTATTTAGATTATTTAATTCCGAGCATAGATTTATTAAATAAACCTAATATTTTAGGAGATCAAAAAGACAAAAAACAGATATTAAAAAATGCTAAATTATTAGAAAAAACTTTGAGAGATTTTGGAGTAGAGGTAAGTATAAATCAAGTTACAAAGGGTCCTACTATAACTAGATATGAAGTACAGCCTAAATCAGGAGTAAAGGTGAGCAGAATAGTTAGTTTAACAGATGATATAGCATTAAGTTTAGCAGCTAAAAGCATAAGAATAGAAGCACCTATTCCAGGCAAATCAGCCATAGGAATAGAAGTTCCAAATGAAGAGATACAATTAGTAACTTTAAGAGAAGTTATAGAATCAAAAGAGTTTGCTGAAAGTAAATCTAAATTAAGCTTTGCAATAGGAAAAGATATATCGGGAACTCCTATAGTTTCAGATATATCAAAAATGCCTCATTTATTAATAGCAGGAGCCACAGGATCAGGAAAAAGTGTTTGTGTAAATACTTTAATAACAAGTATTTTATATAAATCCAAACCTGATGAAGTTAAGTTTCTTATGATAGACCCTAAAGTAGTAGAACTTGGAAATTATAATGGAATACCTCATTTATTAATTCCAGTAGTTACAGATCCTAAGAAAGCAGCATCGGCATTATCTTGGGCTGTTAATGAAATGGAGAGAAGATATAAGTTATTTGCAGAAAACTCAGTTAGGGATATATATGGTTACAATGAAAAATCCCATGAAAAATTACCAAGTATAGTAATTATTATAGATGAATTAGCTGATTTAATGATGGTAAGTGCTAACGAAGTAGAAGATGCAATATGTAGATTGGCTCAGATGGCAAGGGCTGCTGGTATGCATTTGATAGTAGCAACACAAAGGCCATCTGTCGATGTTATTACAGGAGTAATAAAAGCTAATATACCATCTAGAATAGCTTTTTCAGTATCATCTCAAACAGATTCAAGAACAATACTAGATATGGGTGGAGCTGAAAAGCTCTTAGGTAAAGGAGATATGTTATTTTATCCAATAGGAGCAGCAAAACCTATTAGACTTCAGGGAGCTTTTGTATCTGAAAGAGAAGTCGAAGATATAGTTAAATATATAAAAGAACAAGTATGTAATCAGACATTTTATAAAGAAGATTTATTACAAAATATAAGCAAAAATATTTCTATAGAGACTACTTCAGAAGATGATTTAATAGATGAAGCTATACAATTTATCATTTCTTCTCAACAAGCTTCAACTTCCATGCTACAAAGAAAGTTCAGAATAGGGTATAATAGAGCAGCAAGGCTTATGGATGAAATGGAAAGCAGAGGTATTGTAGGGCCAAATGAAGGAAGTAAACCTAGAAAAGTATTAATTAATAAAGAGCAATATACTGCTGCAACAAGTGACAAATAACAAATTAGAAAGGAGCAAAAAAAATGAGTTTAAAAGTAGCATTAGAATCACTAGGGTGTTCAAAAAATTTAGTGGATTCAGAAATAATGTTAGGTATTTTAAAAAATAAGGGCTACAGGATTACAGGAAATTTTTATGAAGCAGACATAATAATAGTAAATACTTGTGGTTTTATAGAGTCTGCAAAAGAAGAATCTATAAATACTATACTAGAGCTTGCAGAATACAAAAATATAGGCAAAGCTAAATTATTGTTAGTTTCAGGTTGTTTAGCTCAAAGATATAGTGATGATTTAAAAAAAGAAATACCTGAAATAGATGCAATAGTTGGAACTGCAAGTTATACTAAGATAAATGAAATAATTGATAGACTTTCTGAAGAAAAGAATATAGTTGTTTTAGATGACATAAATTTTGTGTATAATGAAAATTTACCTAGATATGTAAGTACTCCTAAGTATATGGCGTATTTAAAAATTGCAGAAGGATGTGATAATAATTGCACATATTGTATAATACCACAACTAAGAGGTAGATACAGAAGTAGGAAAATAGAAGATTTAGTTGAGGAAGCTAAAAAATTAGCAAATTCAGGTGTAAAAGAGCTTGTAGTTATAGCTCAAGACACAACTAGGTATGGCATAGATATATATGGGGAATCAAAACTTCATATATTATTAGAAGAGTTGTCTAAAATAGAAGGAATTTGTTGGATAAGAGTTATGTATTCATACCCTGAGGCGATAGATGAAAAGGTTATAAAAGTAATTGCAAGTAATGAAAAGATATGTAACTATTTTGATATTCCTATACAACATTGTAATAACAGAATTTTAAAGTTAATGAATAGAAGGACAACAAAAGAAGATTTAATCAATAAAATTAGATTAATAAAAAGTTATATTCCGGATGCAATACTTAGAACATCAATAATAGTTGGATTTCCAAGTGAAACAAAAGAAGAATTTGATGAGTTAAAGGATTTCATTAAGCAGATCGAGTTTGATAAATTAGGTGTATTTACTTATTCTATGGAAGAAGGAACAGCAGCAGCAAAATTAAAGGAACAAATTCCTGACGAAATAAAAAATCTAAGAAGAGATGAGTTAATGATTATACAACAAGATATATCTGCAAAAAAGAATTGCGAAAAGGTGGGAAAAATATATAAGGTACTAATAGATGAAAAAGTTGAGGATAACTTATATTGTGGAAGAAGTTTTGAAGATGCTTATGAAATAGATGGTGTTGTATATGTGAATTCTAAAAAAGATATAAGCATAGGTAGCTTTGTAAATGTAAAAATAACGCAATCGTTAGAGTATGATTTGGTAGGTGAAATGATTGATGAATTTAGCAAATAAGCTAACGCTTCTTAGGATAGGGTTAGTTCCCGTATTTATAGTAACAGTTTTAACAGATATAGATTATTCTTTAACAATAGCAGCATGCGTATTCATTGTAGCTTCTATCACAGATTTTTTAGATGGATATATAGCGAGAAAATACAACATGATAAGTAATTTTGGAAAATTTATGGATCCGCTTGCTGACAAAATCTTAGTTGCCTCAGCTTTAATAAGTATGGTAGAGTTAGGTTTAGTTCCTTCGTGGATGGTTATATTGATAATATCTAGAGAATTTGCAGTCAGTATATTAAGAGCTATAGCTTCTTCTAGTGGTATTGTTATAGCTGCTAGCAAATGGGGAAAGTATAAAACAATTTCTCAAATAATAGCTATAATAATGGTACTACTTCAACTCCCTTTTTATAATATATTCTTATGGGTTAGTTTAGTGTTGACTATATATTCTGGATATGATTATATTTATGTAAACAAAGATCTTTTCAAAGAAAAGGTTTAGTATAGCAAAATTTATAGTAACAATAATTCTATTAATTAATGGAATTATTGTTATTTTTTTATAATCATGTCAATACTTATAGTGACAGATACATTTCATTCTCAAAATGCGTTGACGAATACAAATATATATTATATAATGATTTTAGAACATTTGTTCTGATCGGAAGAAAGGTGGTATGAATCATGGATGATAAGAAGAAAGCTTTAGAAAGAGCTTTAGCTGAAATAGAAAAAGACTTTGGTAAAGGCTCTATTATGAAACTAGGTGAAGCATCAAAGGCAACTATAGAAGCTATATCTACAGGTTGCATAGGTTTAGATATAGCTATAGGTATAGGTGGTTTACCAAAAGGAAGAATAATAGAGATATTTGGGCCAGAATCATCAGGAAAGACTACAGTAGCTTTAAGTGTTATAGCTGAAGCCCAAAAGAATGGTGGTATAGCTGCATTTATAGATGCAGAACATGCACTTGATCCGGTTTATGCAAAAAGTTTAGGAGTGGACATAGATAATCTTATAATATCTCAACCAGATACAGGGGAGCAAGCGCTTGAAATAGCAGAAGCTTTAGTTAGAAGTGGTGCTATAGATGTTTTAGTTGTGGATTCAGTAGCAGCTCTTGTTCCAAAAGCAGAAATTGAAGGTGAAATGGGAGCATCTCATGTTGGTCTTCAGGCAAGACTTATGTCTCAGGCTTTGCGTAAGTTAGCTGGGGCCATAAATAAATCAAAATGCATATCTATATTTATAAATCAATTAAGAGAAAAAGTAGGAGTAATGTTTGGAAACCCAGAAACAACTACTGGAGGGAGAGCGCTGAAATTTTATTCATCTGTAAGATTAGATGTTAGAAAGGTTGATGTTATAAAACAAGGGGATCAAGTAGTAGGAAGTAGAACAAGAGTAAAGGTGGTTAAAAATAAGGTAGCTCCACCATTTAAACAATGTGAATTTGATATAATGTATGGAGAAGGTATTTCTAAGATAGGAGACATATTAGACATAGCTACTGATATAGGAATTATAAAAAAATCAGGATCCTGGTATAGTTATAATGATACTAAATTAGCCCAAGGTAGAGAAAATGCAAAGAATTGGTTAATAGAAAATAAAGATGTAGCCACTGAAATTGAAAGTTTAATTAGACAACATTATAATATAGGAACTACAATTAATACATCTAATGAACTAGTAGAAAATGTGTAGTTTAAAAAGCTGCTTATAATTATAAGCAGCTTTTTAATGTATTTTTATACAGCTTGACACTCAAATAAAAAAGATATAAAATTAGAAAATAGATACAATTAAAACAAACTTTGTATTATATAGTCTTATGAGTATTTTTAAAAGCTATAAATTAGTCAACTAAGCTTTTATCATATTGAGGGAGGTGGAGATTATTAGTGGAGCAGATATACTAATAGTCGTTGTAGGAACTGGAGTAGGAGTATTGATAGGTTACCTAACAAGAAAGAATATAGCAGAAGGAAAAATAAATTCAGCAGAAGAATTAGCAAAGCGAATTATAGAAGAAGCTAACAAGGATGCAATGACTATAAAAAAAGAAAAATTATTGGAAGCTAAAGAAGATGTTCATAGACTAAGAAACGAATTAGAAAGAGAAAGTAAAGAAAGAAGAAATGAGCTACAAAGATATGAAAAAAGATTAATTCAGAAAGAAGAAGCTTTAGATAAAAAGATTCAGGCTTCAGAAACAAAAGAAATGATGCTAAATGAGAAACTAAAAGAGGTTGAACAAAAGCAAATAGAAATAGAAGCTATAAAGCAGCAACAAATAGAAAAGCTGGAGAGTTTATCTGGATTTACATCAGAACAAGCTAAAGAAATCCTTCTCTCTAATGCAGAAAAAGAACTTAGACATGAAATGTCTATAATGGTAAAACAAATGGAACTTCAGGCTAAAGAAGAGGCAGAAAAAAGAGCTAGAGAAATAATAGCTTACTCTATACAGAAATGTTCAGCGGATCACGTAGCAGAAACAACAGTTACTGTTGTTAATTTACCTAATGATGAAATGAAAGGTAGAATTATTGGTAGAGAGGGAAGAAATATAAGAACTCTTGAAACATTAACTGGAATTGATTTAATAATTGATGACACTCCAGAGGCAGTAATTTTATCTGGTTTTGATCCTATAAGAAGAGAAGTAGCTAGAATAGCTCTTGAAAAACTGATACTGGATGGAAGAATTCATCCGGCAAGAATTGAAGAAATGGTTGAAAAAGCACAAAAAGAAGTTGAAAACATTATAAAAGAAGAGGGAGAGAAGGCTACATTTGAAACTGGAGTTCATGGTTTACATCCAGAATTGATAAAACTTTTAGGAAGATTAAAATATAGGACAAGTTATGGACAAAATGTTTTAAAGCACTCTATAGAAGTTGCTCATTTAGCTGGAATTATGGCTGCTGAAATAGGTGCTGATGTAAGACTTGCAAAAAGGGCTGGATTATTACATGATATAGGAAAAGCTGTTGACCATGATATGGAAGGGACTCATGTAGAAATAGGGATGGATCTATTGAGAAAATATAAAGAATCTAAAGATGTTATTCATGCTATGAGTACTCATCACGGAGATTATGAAGCAGAAAGTATTGAAGCTGTATTAGTTACAGCTGCTGATGCTATTTCTGCAGCTAGACCAGGAGCAAGAAGAGAGACATTAGAATCATATATTAAGCGCTTGGAAAAGCTTGAGGAAATATCTAATTCATATGAGGGAGTAGAAAAATCTTACGCTATACAAGCAGGAAGGGAAATAAGAATTATAGTCAAACCTGATCAAGTAAAAGACGATGAAATAAATCTTTTAGCAAGAGAAATAACTAAAAAAATAGAAGAAGAGTTAGAGTATCCAGGACAAATAAAGGTTAGTGTTATAAGAGAAACTAGAGCTGTTGAATATGCAAAATAAATTAACCCGACGACTTAAGTCGTCGGGTTAATTTATTTTGGCTCTTTGTCAATAGTTGGGGTAGGGTTGACATCAATCCTACTCCATTACTATATTTGAACCTATTTTAATATAGCCATAGAGTTTTGCATGTTTTTGGGTACACTAAATAAACCTAACTAAAATGTAGGAATTTTATGGTATTTAATTAGTACAGTGAATAATTCTATTTCGGAATCTATGGAAATTCTTAATTCCAAAGGAAACACGTTATTTAAAGGCATTTCTTATTTCATTAACCCATCTTCTATATGTAGCTGCACATTTTTCAAACTCTTCTATTTTAGAGCTTTCTGCATTTTTAATCCAATTGATTAAAGCATCACTTTGATAAGAATAATTATTACTTTGACATATCTCATAAAACCATTCTTTTAACTTATGCGCAACGCGCAGGTCATCGTTATACAATAGCATTAAGTCAACTGCTTTTTTGTTTTCATCTTGAAGTTTATGATAACGGGTAAGTATAAGTTTTCTACTTCGTTTGTAATATTTTCTAAGATTAAGTGGCATATTTTTTTGTATACGCTTTCTAACATTTTCAATAGCCCAAGTGACTTGTCTAATAAAATGATATTTATCAATAATAATTTTAGCATTAGGAAAATAAATTTTTGCTAGATCAGTATATGGTTGCCACATATCACAAACAAAAAATTGAACATTACATCTTTCTTTACGGGAAAATTTGTTAAAGTAACTTATAAGATGATTTTGAGACCTATCCGCAAGGATATCTAATACCTTATTTTTCTCGCCATCAACAAGTATACATTGATACCTTCCGGTTTCAGCATTACCCTTAAACTCATCAATGCAAAGAACTTTTGGAAGAGTAGGTATACTGTAATTAACATAGTTAAAGATACGAGTAACCGTAGAAACAGATACATTAGCAGATTTAGCTATTGAAGTCATACTAGTAACTTTAGTAAGTTCATTGCAAATATAATATACTAAGCGCTTAGTCATGCGGTTATAACGGGGAAGAAAGTCGTAATGCTCATAAAATCTTTTACCACATGAACATACATATCGCCTTTTTCGTAGCACAAGGAATACATGTTTAAACTGCAACGGCAAATCCTTAATTAATTGATTTCTATAATCATGAACCCTAGAAGTTAAGCAGCCGCAGGCAGGGCAAGTATGTTCACGTGGATTGGTTTTTATATATATTTTTATAAAAGAATCCTCATGAGAAATTTTATTTATTTTTACGCCTTGTAAATTTAGTAATTTATTGATAAAATTAGAGTGCACTTGTGAATAAATCTCCTTTCTATGTTTTTTTTTAAGGTCAATTAACATTTTAGCAGATTTATTTCACAAGTGCTTTTATTATGCCAAAAAATAAATGTTGAAGCACAATATTTCATGCCCCCAACATTTATTATAGAACCTTTATTTTGAACTATTCCTAGTAGAATTTAATACTAAAAATAAAAAATAAAAATAAAAAATAAAAATTAATAAATAAAAAATATACAAATAATATTAATAAAGAAATTTGAAAGGAGAAGCGAAATGTTAAATAAATTATCGCAAAATCAATTCGTGAAAATAACAAAACTAAATGATAATACTGTTGAGTATGGAATAGTTACTAAGACAAATTATGAAGAAGATGAATACGAGGTATTGTATATGGGCTTTTTAAATAAAAACGGAGAATTTTTAAGTTACCCAACAGAAGTAGAAAGAATATTAGAAAGACTAAAAATAACAGATGCAATATTTGAAGATGTAAAAGAAACAAAAATAAAAAGAAAAATGAATAAATGGATGGATGAAAATTTTGACAAAATAGTTAGAGAAGTACATTAGGGTAAATAAACCATAGTTTAAAACTATGGTTTATTTATATATTTTTATATAGTATAATATAGTAAATAATTGGAACATTAAACTCTAAGGGGGATATAAATCTTGAAATTATATTCTGGAAATATAACGTCTGATATAGAATCGCTAAAAATCAAAAAGAGTGAAAGAGATTTTTATAAAGATATATCTGAAAGGCTAGAAGGTACAGCTATAAGCAAAATAGTTCCATGTAAGGGAATAAGTTTAGACTTAATGTACATAGAAAATAATAATATATTATTTATGAAATTTATGGATACGAGTAGTGATACATATGAAATATTAGAAGAAGAATTAATTGAAGTTATAAATGAGGAGTACAATACGATAAAAGCGAATATAGACAAATTTAACCTAGATATAAAATACAACATAGTTTATATTATGCCTTATGTTCGCATAAATAGATATGTACACTCAGAGGAATTTATAAAATATCATATAATAGATAAAACTAAATATGAATATATAGTTAAAGATGCAAATTTTTTAAAAAGGTACTTTGTTGGAGAAAATGAAGAGACAATATTAAACTTATTTAGATTTTACATATGTTCAGAATATCATGTAGTAAAAAGTGGGATAGAAAATAGAGTTATAAACAGAGATTTCAAGAGAATTACATTTAATCATAAAAATTATAATTATAGTGGATTATTTTTAGATTATACTCAAATTAGCAAAATAAATTCTATAAAATATTGTAACAGTTTAGTAACTGGAGGATCTGGCAGTGGTAAGACTACTTTACTTATGTCAAGATCAATTAAACTAAGTAAATTGTACCCAAGAGATAGATTTTTATTTATAACACATAGCAAGCATCTAATGAACAATATAAAAACTGAAATAAGTGTTTTACAAGGTGATATTGATAACTTAGACATATATAATTTTCATGGTTTTGTAATAAAATTAGCAAAGCAATTTAACTTGGTAGTAGATTTTAGAAAGTTAAATGAAAATTTCAACAAATATTTTAACAATATATTTTTACAAGTTAAAAATTATCTAAAGGATAAAGTTATATATAAAGGAATTTTTATAGATGAAGGTGAAAAATTCGATACAGATCAAATTAAATTTTTAGAATCTATTCTGTATGAAAATAAAAAGATATTAAATATATCCGTAGATACTGGAAAAAACACATCTAAAGCTATATCGATAGAAACAATATTAAATTTTATAAATATAGATGAGTTTGTAGAACTAAATTATAATTATAGGCAAACAAGAAATATAGTTAATTTTATCAACAAATTTACTTATAATGTAGAAGATTACATTACTAGAAAAGTCAATAACAATTATGAATATAAATTTCAAAAAACTCATTCGTTACGAAATGACGGAAACAAAGTTCAGATTATAAAAGTTGATACAATAGATGAAAAGATCGAAACTATAATTTGGGAAATAAACCATTTAGTGTATCAAAAAGGATTAAATTTTTCTGATATAGTAGTAGTATATCCTTTTAACAAGAGGAAACTAAAAAATGGTAATAGTATATATTTTCAATATATTCTTAGAAAAGCATTAGAAAATAACGGGATACCATATATATATGGGACTGATGAGCTAAATTCATTAGAAGAAAAACAGGGTGTTACTATTACAAATATATGCTTTGCTAATAATGTAGAGTATAGAGCAGTTATATTCTGTGAAATAGAAATGTTGTATGACCATAAGATAAATCCAGACCTAACGAATTATAAAAAGAGTAAATTTGTTTGTAATCTAAACATAGTCTATACAGCACTTACTAGATCTATAGACTTTTTGACTATTATAACAACATTGAAAAATGAAGAAAGTGATATAATGGATATGCTAAATAATTCTTTAGATTTTTGATATAATATATAAGTTCAATATATATATATTGAACTTATATATTAATTATTATCGCAATTCATTATGGTTTGAAAAAATATAGAAGCAATATATGTTTATTAGACCTATTATAAATGAAATTACAATTTCTGTAGTATTACTAAAATAAGAATGAATAGATGCAACAATTAAACTTATGACTACTCCTGATAAAGTTATAAATTTTCCTAATGATGATATAAACAAAGATGTCTACCCCCTTATATATGAAATAGAGTACAATTAATTATAGCATATTGGTTTACTTAAAATGTATGGATATTTATGTATAAATATTTAGGTGTGTAATTTTTAAAATTGTGATAATATATAGATTGCGTAAGATAACTTGTAAGGAAGGTGAAAAATATGGAGAAAGAAAAGTTTATACCTGAAATAAGAACAGAACTGAGAAAAAATATAATTGAAGTTCCTAAATCTATCTATAAAGCAAGTGGAATAAATATCTTTGGCAAGAGAGTAAAGTCTTTTCTGTTTTCAACAGATGTAGCTATAATAAGGAATACAAATGCAGATGCCATAATAGCTGTATATCCTTTCACTCCTCAACCTGCAATTACTCAAGCCATAATGGATGTAGCGACTGTACCTGTTTTTTGTGGAGTAGGCGGAGGAATAACTAGTGGACAAAGGTCTATAAACATAGCGTTACATGCTGAATTTCAAGGAGCGCTAGGCGTGGTTTTAAATGCTCCAACACCTAATGAGGTAATAAGAGAAATGAAAGAAAGGATAGATATACCTATAGTAGTAACTGTTGTATCTGAAAGTGAAGATATAGATGCAAGAATAAAAGCAGGAGTATCTATATTAAATGTATCAGGTGCAGCAAATACACCTAATATAGTTAGAAACATAAGAAAGGATTATCCATATTTACCTATCATAGCTACAGGCGGCCCTACAGATGAAACTATTTTGCAAACAATTGAAGCTGGAGCTAATGCTATAACTTATACACCACCATTAACATCAGATATACTTAGTGGGATTATGGATGTATATAGAGACAAAGTAGAAAAATGCTAACATAAAAAGAGGTGATAATATGAAAAAAAGTATACTAATCATTACACTGGCATTTGTATTAAATTTAACTCTTTTAGGATACGCAGATAATTTTAAAGTTGTAACTTTAGGAAATGACTTAAGAGATGATCAAAGACAAAAAATGCTAGATATATTCAATGTTACGGAGGATGATGCTGAAATAATAACGATAACAAATCAAGAAGAAAGAAGTTATTTAAGTGGTATTGCTCCTGAGTCTCAAATAGGTTCAAGAGCGATATCTTCAGCGTATGTTGAACCTTTACCAGAAGGTTCTGGTTTAGATGTTAAGACATTAAATTTAACTTGGGTAACAGAAGATATGATATCTAATGCTCTTATAACAGCTGGAATAAATGATGCAAAAGTGATAGCAGCAGCTCCGTTTAAAGTATCTGGGACTGCTGCTTTGACTGGAATAATAAAAGGATTCGAGAAAGCTACTGGTAAAAAATTAGACTCTAATGCTAAGGAAGCAGCGAATAGAGAAATTATAACTACAGGAGAACTTGGTGAAATAGTAGGTAAAGATAAGGCAGTACAGTTTATAAATGATATAAAAAAGGAAGTAGTTGAAAATAAAATTACAAATCCAGATGATATTAGAACTATAATAAGAAAAATAGCGAATCATTATGATATCAATTTATCAGAAGACCAAATAAATAAAATAGTAGATCTTATGAAAAGAATAAGTGGATTAAACTTAGATGTGACTACAATATCAAACCAAATAAAGAATATAGGCAATAAATTGTCGAATGTTATTGAAAATAATGATGAAGTTAAATCGATTATTGGAAAACTCTTAGAATTGATTAAGTCTATACTGAAAAGAATAAACATTACAGTCTAACACAAGATAGTTATAAACAAAATACTAGCTAACAGCTAGTATTTTGTTTATTTTTTAGTTATAATCAGTATGATCATTTCCTAAATAATAAAGATCTGTGGTAAGCCTAATAAGATGTGAATTTTGATCGTATTTAATCTTGATATTTTGAGGTCTAGCATCATCTTGTTTGCTTATTAAGTATCTATTTACTATATCTAATGCATTTTCTTCATTTATATCTTCATAGACTTCAAAATAACGCTTATCTGGAATTTCTAGTGTAAGATTATATAAATTGTTATTCTTTCTTTCTCTTATCTCTACAACGCCATTTAGCACTTTATCACCCCATTATAAATTATATAACTTACTAATTATATTTCCCTATTTTTAAAAATATATTTAATATGAACTATTAATAATATTATTTTGCTTGATAACATATTTATCATCTGTAATTTTAAAAGAATCTTTAATTCCCGAAGATAAATATACCTCATTATCTTTTGTTACTATTATACATTCTGTATTTTCTATTGATTCTATCAAACTTAAGCCATCGTAAACTCCAGATAAAAATATAACTGTTGAAAGAGCATCTCCATCTATTGAGTTTTCATTTATTATAGTTACAGATAAAATTTCGTTGTCAACAGGATATCCTGTTGTTGTATCAAATATATGATGATAAATTTTTTCGTTTGATTTTATATATCTCTCATAGATTCCTGAAGTAACAACAGACGCATCTTTTACTTGCAATATTCCCATGTAACTACCTGTATCTTCATTAGGATCTTGAACACCTATGTTCCAAGGTCTACCATCAGGATTGTTTCCTATAGTTACTATATTGCCTCCTATGTTAATTACTGCACTAGTTATTCCATTTTCTTCAAAAATCTTTCTAATTTCATCTGCTGCATAACCTTTAGCTATTCCTCCTAAATCTAAAGACATGTTTTTTTCTTTCAAAAATATACTATTTTTTTCTTTGTCTAAAACAACATCATTATAATTTATCAGACTTAACACTTTAGAAATATCACATTGAGATGGTATTTTAGCATTTTCATTTCCTATATTCCATAATTGGACTAAAGGACCTATAGTAGGATCAAATTTTCCATTTGATAATTTAGCGTAATATAAACTTTTATACACAACATAAAAAGTATCTTTGCTAACAATTATTGGTTTTTGTCCAGAATGCTTGTTTATACTAGATATTTCACTACTTCCTATATTTATGCTCATCATTTTTTCTATATCTTTTAATCTATCAAATGCTTTATTTAAAATATTTTTATCATCGTATCCATATACATGAAGATCTACTATAGTTCCCATGACAAGATCAGTTTTAGATATGTAAGATTCATCCTTGGATACACATCCTGATAAAATACAGATCATTAAAACTATTAAAAATAACACAAGTTTTTTCATACTATTACCTCCTAAATTTTAGAAAACTTCAAATAGAATGCTTCAATTTATATAAATAATATATTAGAATAATTATATCAGAAACAAAGTATACACATAAGCTTTTTAAAAGGGGTGGTAGTTTTGCATTATTTTACAGAATATGAGCAAGCAGTAATAGAAAAATTTTTAGAAAAGCTAAAGAAATATACAAAAAATGACTATATAAATAAGCTTAGTCTTTTTAAATCTAGTATATCAAAATATGATAAAGACTTATTTCATGTAGAAGTAGAAGATTGTAAAAATTTTATAGAATTTATTCAAAATAAATATGCTAAGTCTACTTGTGAGAAAATATATGGCTACTTACATAGTTTTTACAATTTCTTATATAAACATGGTTATATAGAGACAAATCCGTTTAAATTTGTTAAAAAACCCTCAGTTTCTAGAATGAAAACTAAAGATGATGTTATGAGTTTTGATGAAGTAAACAGATTAGTATCTATACTTGATAAGCTTAATATAAGAGATAGAGTTATAGTTGTTTTTCTTTTGACAACCGGGTGCCTATTAAGTGAATTAGTAAGTATTAAGTGGAAAGATTTTATTATTGACGAAAAAAATAATTATTATTGTAAAATAGGTTCAAAAAAGAAAGAACGAATAATAAAACTACATCCTTACTTATGGGAACTTATAATTGATTATAGAAAAAATTTAGGTATGAAATATTTTTTTGAACCTACAGATGAATTTATATTTAAAGGAAAAGATAATCAAAGTATAACAGATAGGAATATAAGATTAATAGTTAAAAAAGCATTAAGTTTAGCAGGTCTAGAAAAATATTCGTGTAAAGACTTCAGACATTCTTTTGCTTCGTTTTCGTTGAAATTAGGGTGCCCTGATGAAACTATAAAACAACATCTTGGATGGAGTGATAAATACTATGCTATAAGATACAAATACGTAATTAATTTCTTGGATGATCAACCTATCGATTATATAATGTCAACTAATAAGTTAAAAATAAATGATAAAGAGTAATTTATTTGACAAATTTTTAATATATACAATGAAGGAAAAACAGCATTGTTGTAGAATAGTTATTATTGACAAATAAAAATTAATCTGGAGGTATAAATAATGGAATTATCAAGAAAGCATAACAGTATTTCTCCATCGTTGACATTAGCAATTAGTGCTAAAGCCAAGAAGATGAAAGAGGAAGGCATAGATGTAATCAGTTTTAGCGTAGGAGAACCAGATTTTAATACTCCTGAAAATATAAGAAAAGCTGCTATAGAGGCGATAAATAGAGGGAATATAGGTTATACAGCGGCGTCTGGAATGCCTTCTTTAAAGGAAAGTATATGCAAAAAATTAAAAAATGAAAACGGGTTAGAATATACACCAGATCAAATAATAGTTTCTAATGGTGCTAAACATTCATTATACAATATTTTTCAAGCAATATGCAATGAAGGTGATGAGGTAATAATGGCTTCACCTTATTGGGTAAGTTATCCTGAACTTGTAAAGATGGCAGGAGGAGTTCCTGTATTAGTTGAGTGCTCTGAAGAAAACGATTTCAAGTTTGATGTAGAAAATCTTGAAAAGTATATATCTAAAAATACTAAAGCTATTATATTAAATAGTCCATCAAATCCAACAGGTTCTGTATATACTGTTGAAGAATTGGAAAAAATAGCACAGATAGCTATCAAACACAATATTATAGTTGTATCAGATGAAATATATGAAAAGCTTGTATATGATGAAGTTAAACATGTAAGCATAGCTTCTTTAAATGATAAAATAAAGGATTTAACTATAGTTGTAAACGGTTTATCTAAGGGATACGCTATGACAGGGTGGAGAATAGGATATACTGCATCAAATAAGCAAATAGCTAAAATTATGGGCAATATTCAAAGTCATGCAACATCTAATCCTAATACTATAGCTCAATATGCAAGTATAGAAGCTTTAGAAGGAGACCAGTCTTCTATAGAATTAATGAGAAAAGAGTTTGATAAAAGAAGAAAAGAAATGGTACAAAGAGTTAACAATATAAAAGGTTTATCTTGTAGAGAGCCAAAAGGGGCATTCTATGTAATGGTCAATATATCAAATGTCATAGGGAAAGAATTTAACGGAAAAATACTAAATAGCTCTATGGATGTTGCAGAATATCTTTTAGAAAAAGCTGCTGTTGCAGTAGTTCCAGGGATTTGCTTTGGTGATGATAGATATATCAGATTATCTTATGCTACTTCATTAGAAAATATTATAGAGGGACTAAATAGAATAGAGAAAGCGATTTGCTAGACTCAAAAGGGCGTTATGTATTTATCTTACGCCCTTTTTCTTTATTTGTCTTGATATAGTTCGATATATTATGTATAATCTATATATAAAATAATTATTTAATACGTTTAGGGGTGAAAAAATGAATGAGTTTAGATATCAAAATCCGTTAATCGAGAGATATTGTAGTAAAGAGATGAGTGAACTGTTCTCTGACTACAATAAATTTAAGACTTGGCGTAAATTGTGGATTGCTCTAGCTGAAGCTCAAATGGAACTTGGATTGAATATAACTCAAGAACAAATAGATGAAATGAAAAAGAATTTAGACAATCTAAATCTTGAAGACGCAAAAAAAATAGAAAAGGAAACTAGACATGACGTAATGTCGCATATCAAAGCTTATGGAATGTTATGTCCGAAAGCTAAAGGAATAATTCATTTAGGAGCTACTAGTGCATTCGTGGGAGATAATACAGATTTAATACTGATGTTTGAAGGAATGAATATTATATCTAAAAAACTTGTGAACTTAATAAATAACCTTAAAGAGTTTGCTATAAAATACAAGGATACGCCTACATTAGGATTTACTCATTTTCAGCCAGCTCAGTTAACAACTGTAGGAAAACGAGCATGTTTATGGATACAAGATTTGATATTAGATTTCTATGACCTGCAATATAGAATTGAAAATTTAAAACTGAGGGGAGTAAAAGGTACAACAGGAACTCAAGCTAGTTTTTTAAATTTATTTAACGGAAATCATGACAAGGTTAAGATGTTAGATCAGATCTTGTGTGAAAAAATGGGGTTTAAGGGTAGTTATTTTGTGACAGGACAAACATATAGTAGAAAAATAGATTATCAAATATTATCTCTATTATCATCTATAGCTCAGACAATGCACAAAATAACAAATGATATAAGGTTACTTCAGAGTTTAAAAGAGATAGAAGAGCCTTTTGAAGATACTCAAATAGGTTCTTCGGCAATGCCATATAAGAGAAATCCTATGAGATGCGAAAGAATATCTTCTTTATGTAAATATTTAATATCAAACTCTTTAAATCCAGCACTAATCTTTTCTACTCAATGGTTAGAAAGAACCTTAGATGATTCAGCTAATAGAAGAATTAGTATACCAGAGTCATTTTTAGCTATAGATGCTATATTAGAAATAGGAATAAATGTAACTGATGGTTTAGTAGTATATGAAAAAGTAATTAATAAACATATACAAGAAGAACTTCCTTTTATGGCAACGGAAACAATTCTTATGGAAGCTGTTAAAAGAGGAGGAGATAGACAAGAATTACATGAAAAAATAAGGTCGTATTCTATGAAAGTTACACAAGAAATAAAGTTAGAAGGTAAGAAAAACAATCTTATAGAGTATATTTTAGAAGATGAAGAGTTTAAATTAAAAAAAGAAGATATAGATATCATTATGGATCCAAAAAATTTTATAGGTAGAGCACCGCAACAGGTAGACGAATTTATTGAAAATGAGGTAAATCCTATTTTGAATAGATATAAAGAATTACTTGGATTAAAAATAAATCTTAAGGTATAGAAAAACGAACCCCCTTTGCTTAAAAAGGGGGTTCGTTTTGGAAAAACTAGTTACAAACAGGATTTTTAGTATCCTCACATCGGAATGTGATTGTAAAAACAACTATGGCAATAATATAAATAACACTAGTTATGTAGTAAGGAATTTCATAATTAACATAATAAATGATCTGGCCACCCAAAAATGTTCCTGCTGCTCTGAATATGTTAGATGTAAGTATTATAAAACTAGAAAACATGTTCATATTTTTTTCTTCTATAGTCTCCATTGATAAATTTTGTATTATTGGTTGGGCCATATTCATCAATGCTGTTCTCCATAAAAAACATACAGATATAATAAATATATTTTTAAACATCGATATAGACAACAAAAAAGGAATGGATAATGCTTGGCATATGACTACAGATCTAGCTTTTCCGAATAGTGTACTTAAATAAGGAGTCAATAATCCCCCTAAAACTATCCCAAGTTGAGAAATACAAATAATAACTCCTACAATTTTGTTGTCAACATTCATAGTATCTTTAATATACATACTAAAAAAAGGAACTACAAGACCAGAACCTATCCCTATAAGAGCATTAAATAGTATTATATTAATAGATGGTTTTATCTTTAAAATAGTAATTATATCTTTAAGTGTTCTATCGGAGTTTTTCATTTTTATATTTTCTATCGTAAGAATAGGGAATACGGAAAGTGATGATATTATTGAAAAAATAAGTAGTGTATACTTTGTGCTGAGATTAATATCAGACATAAATCCAGCTATAAGAGTTCCTATCATCATAGAAAAATTCTTTATAGAAAAGTTTAAACTAAATACATTCATTCTATTTTCGGTAGTTGTAACTTTCATTAAATAAGGAGATTCTGTTACAAATTGGAATGACATTCCAACTCCTAGTAAAAATGATGATATTAAGAGTAAGGTTGGATTTAAGCTAATAGATATTAATATACAGCTGGAACTGATTAGGACAACAGATGATAATACGCTTTGTTTATGTGTGTATTTTTTAAGAAAAATTCCAGAAATAATAGACCCTATAGCTGTTCCGAGTGTTTGAATAGATAATATAGATCCTATAAAAGCATCGTCTAAATTATTAATTTTTAAGTGTATGCTTAAAAAATTAGAAAAACAACCCAATGTAAAAAAAATCAAAGAAGATCCAATTAAGTAGTTTTTTATATTTTTTTCGTACATAAAAACCTCCAAGAAGTATGTATAATTTATTATATTAAAAGAATAACATACAAAATACCATTTTGGATACTAGAAAAGAAGCGACACCCAACTATTCTTTAAATGTATATTTAGGGAATAGTTTAATTCGCAGTCTTGAAATTCGGTAGTAAATATTGTATTCTTTTCCTAGTATTTATATTTTATTAATTTTATCCACTTTTTAAGGAGTGATTCTATGAATAAAACAATTAAAATTCATAACAAATCTGATAAACCCTACAACATAGTTTTAAAAGAAAACCAAGCTATAGAAAAATGCATCAATATACAAAATAGCTTACCTGATTTTATGAAAGATTATTTTATATATCTAAAAAACGCTGTTGCCACTTCTACTAGACTGGCTTATCTAGAAGATATTTATTTTTTCTGTAATTATTTGGTGAATGAAACAGATTTAACGGTTGCTTCTAATGTAAAAGAAATAAAATTAGAAGAATTTGAAAATATTAAATCTAGGGATGTTAATATTTTTTTAGGAGAATACTGTTCAAGGTATTATAAAAAGACTAAAAATAGCTTATTGATATTTGAAAATCATAATAGAGCTTTAGCAAGAAAAAAAGCATCTATAATGTCTTTGTTTAAATATCTTTACAGAAATGAGCAAATAAAAAATAATATAACAGATGGGTTTAATCCTATAAAATTACCTAAGCCCCAGCCTGATGCTATAAAAAGATTAGAAATAGATGAAGTTGCTAAAATGATAGATGCTGTAGAAAGCGGATACGGATTAACTGACAAAGAAAAGTTATATTGGAATAAGACTAAATTAAGAGATAAAGCTATTTTGTTGTTGTTTGTTACGTATGGATTAAGGTTGAGCGAGTTGCAACAATTGAATATATCTTCTTTTAATTTTTCTAGAGGAGAATTTAAAATATACAGAAAAAGGAATAAAGAGGTTTTAATGCCTCTTAATAAAACTTGTGAGACTGCAATAATAGAATATATAGAAAATGAAAGACCTAATATTACGGGTGATGATGAGGATGCATTGTTTTTATCTTTACAGAATACTAGGATGACAACAAGAGCAATAAGAGAATTAGTAAAAAAATATACATCAATAGCTATGGGAACCACTAAAGAAAACGGATATAGTCCACATAAATTAAGAGCTACTGCTGCTACCTCTCTAATTCAATATGGTTTTTCTATATATGATGTTCAAAATTTGCTAGACCATGATAATGTAACTACTACTCAGCTTTACGCTGCTCACAAAAAAAATGTAAAAAGAGAAATAGTAAAGAATTTTGAGTGGTTAGGAGAAAATGAATAATATAAATAGATAAGTTTACTATATACAAATTATGTAAACATAAAGAACGCCTGTTTGCAAAAGAATATATATAGTGATATAATTTAAAATGTATTATTGAATTCGAGAGGAGTATACAAGATGTTTGATGATTTAAATAAAAAACAGATAGAAATATTAAATTTCATAAAAAGCGAGTTAACAAGAGTAGGATATCCCCCTTCGGTTAGAGAAATATGTTCGGCAGTAGGATTAAAATCAACATCCACAGTACATTCTCATTTAAATAAATTAGAAGAAAAAGGATATATAAGAAAAGATCCTACAAAACCTAGAGCTATAGAGGTTCTAGATTTTGACAGTAACCGAATAAATATTAATGAATCTATAAGTAATATCCCTATTGTTGGTCAAGTTACCGCTGGCTCTCCTATCCTAGCGTTAGAAAATGTAGAAGATTTTTTTCCTTTACCGAATAGTTTATTGAAAGGACATCATAGTTTTATGTTGAAGGTTAAAGGTGACAGCATGATTAATGCTGGCATATTTGATGGAGACTATATATTAGTAAAACAACAAAATACGGCTAAAGATGGAGATATAGTTGTAGCTTTAATAAATGACAATGAAGCTACTGTAAAAAGGTTTTATAAGGAAAAAAATATTATTAGATTACAACCAGAAAATGATTTTATGGACCCTATTTATGTTGATGACATCAAAATTTTAGGTATAGTATATGGTTTGTTTAGATTTAATATTTAAAAGGTATATAACTTTAGTTATATACCTTTTAAATTATTATCTTTTAACATTTGACTTAAAGCTTTGAGAACTCCTAATTTAGAATGAGTAAAAGTTAAGCCACCTTGGAAATATACGTTATATGGCGGTTTGATAGGAGCATCAGCACTTAACTCTATAGATGATCCTTGAACAAAAGCTCCTGCAGCCATTATCACATCAGAATCATATCCTGGCATTGCCCATGGTTCCGGGGATACGAAAGAATCAACTGGAGCTGCTGCTTGGATACCCTTACAAAAAGAAATTACGCTTTCTGGTCTATCTAATTTTATACACTGTATTATATCACTTCTTGGATCGTCATATTTAGGAAGGACATCATACCCTAATGTTTCAAAAATCTTAGCGCAGAATATAGCTCCTTTTAACGCTTCAGACACTATGTAAGGTGCTAAAAAAAGACCTTGAAGTACAGTTCGTGTTGTTCCAAATGTCAAACCACATTCTTTTCCTATACCTGGAGAAGTAAGCCTATAAGATATAAGTTCAACAATGTCTTTTTTTCCTACTATGTATCCTCCTGTTAAAGCTAACCCTCCTCCTGGATTTTTTATAAGTGATCCAGCCATAATATCAGCTCCAACATCTGTAGGTTCTTTAAGCTCTAAAAATTCACCATAGCAATTGTCTACCATTACTATAACATCTTTTTTAACAGATTTAACTACGTGTATAATTTTTTGAATATCATCTATTGTTAGAGATTTTCTCCAACTATATCCTTTAGATCTTTGTATCAACACTAATTTAGTCTTATTAGTAATCGCATTTTTTATACGTATATAATCGGGTTCTCCGTTTGGGAGAAAATTTACTTGTTTATAAATTACGCCAAATTCTTTTAAGGATCCTCTAGATTCTCTGATTCCTATAACTTCTTCTAAAGTATCATATGGTTTTCCTGTAGCAGAAACTAATTCATCTCCAGGCCTTAAAATTCCTGTCAAACAAAGAGAAAGTGCATGGGTTCCTGAAACGATTATAGGCCTAACTATTGCATCTTCTGCATTAAATACTTTTGAATATATCTGTTCAACCTTATCCCTTCCTATATCATTATAACCATAACCTGTAGTCCAATTAAAGTGCATATCACTTAAATTTGACTGTTGCATAGCCTTTAGAACTTTATATTGATTATATTCTTTTACATCATCTATTTCTTTAAATTTAGATTTAATTTGATCTTCGATTTTGTTAGAAAGTTCTAGTATAGATTTGGATATTCCGTAAAAATTTAGTAGTTCGTGTTTAGTTTCTGAAATCAAATAAAATCACTCCTTATGCAATAACATTTATAATGCCCTATAACATAAGAAGAATTTTATCACAAATTAGATGTTAATTCAATTTAATATAATTAAAATCGACAATAAATCAGAAGAAACTTCGCATAAGATACGTTATGCGAAGTTATTTTGGTGTATCATGAAGGATTATAGCTTATTTTATAGAATAATATATAATTATTATCTAAAAATATAGGAGGAATACATGTTATGAAATATACAATTGAGCAGCTTACAGAAAATATACAATTAAGAAGAAAATTATTTAAATGTGATATCGATACATATCCTTTAGAATTTAGAGAGGCATTAGAGATATTCATAGATGCATTAATTTCAGCAGAAAAATCTATCAATACAATATCTTCGTATTATTTTGATATAAAGATTTTCTTTGATTTTATAACATTAAAATATCCAAATATTGAATACATTTCAGATATAAGACCTATAAACATAACTAAATATTATACATATCTCCAGACAGAAAAAAGAAATTCTCCTAGATCAATTCTTCGAAAAAAAATGGTACTGAAAGTATTCTTCTTATATTTAATAGAACAAGGAGTAATCTTAGAAAGACATAATCCTATACTAAAAGATGAAATAATAAAAAACAAAACAAAGAACTTAAAACCTTTGCCCACTTATTTAGAAAAAAATGAAATAATAAATTTACTAAGTTGCATAGATAAAAATGAAATTAATCAGTTCTATAAATTTAGAAATCTTACTATTTTTACATTAATGCTATATACAGGACTGAGAATATCTGAAATAGTAAATATAGATCTACAAGATATTCAATATGCCATGGAGTATGAAGTTTTAAATATTATAGGTAAAGGAAATAAGCAAAGGAAAGTTCCTTTGTTAAAGCAATTTCTAGACGATGGATACTTAAAGTGTCTTAAGCATTATTACGATATAAGGATACAAAAACAAGTAAAAACTAATGCATTTTTTATATCGAGTAAAAATACAAGAATAACCCCTAGGGCTATACAAATGTTAACAAGAAAATACTGTAAAAATATTAATATAAATAAAAATATAACACCTCATAAATTTAGACACACTTTTGCTACACATTTAATAAAAAATGGTGCTGATATTAGAAAGGTTCAAGAATTACTAGGGCACTCATCTATATCCACAACTCAGATATATACTCATATAGCTGTGGATGATTTGAAAAATACTCTAAAAAACTATAATATAGGTATATAAAAAATAAAAAGAAGAGTTATTTAAACAACTCTTCTTTTTTTGAGATTAGAAAATTAGTTTTTCGAATTGTTAACTGTTAAACTTATATTTCTTGAAGGTATTATAGTAGATATGGCATGCTTATATATCATTTGTTGTTTTCCTTCATTTTCAAGTAGTATTATATAGTTATCAAAACCTTTTACTGTACCTTTTAGTTGAACTCCATTAACCAAAAAAATTGTTATTGATATCTTTTCTTTCCTAGACTGATTCAAGAATAAGTCTTGTAAATTAAGTGAATTGTTTTTCATAGTGCATTACCCCTCCTATATACTTAATCTAGTATTACTTCTTCATAAGTTTTAAATTTCCTTCTACATATTGTAGTATATTATATATTAAATCATTTCTATTGCTAAAATCATCTATATTAAACCATTTAGCATTACTATATCGCTTAAACCAAGTTAATTGTCTTTTAGCGTATCTTCTACTATCTCTTTTTATTATATATATAGCTTCTTCTAATGAGTATTCACCCTTTAAGTATTTTATTATTTCTTTATATCCAATACCTTGCATAGAAGTCATATTCTCGTGATAGCCTAAAGATAGAAGGTTTTTAACTTCATCTATTAATCCGTTTTCAATCATTAAATCTACCCTTTTATTTATTCTGTCATATAAATTCTGTCTATGTCTATTTAAAATGATAATTATAGGATGATATTCACTATTAAGCTTTATGTCTTTCTTAAAATTCCCTATTTGCTCTCCAGTTTTAATATAAATTTCTAAAGCTCTGATTACTCTTTTTACATTATTAGGATGAATTCTTTCAGCAACACTCGAATCTATATCTTTTAATTTATTGTGAATAAATTCAGGTCCATACTCTAAAGCTTCCTGCTCTAGTTGTTTTCTTATACTATCATCAGAATCTGACTTGCTAAAATCCATATCATAAATTATAGAATTTATATAAAGGCCTGTACCTCCCACTATTAAAGGAATTTTTTCTTGATTGTAAATTTTAAGTATATATTCTTTAGCTAACTTTTGAAATTCGGCTACAGAAAAAGGTGTTTTAGGATCTACTTCATCTATTAAGTAATGTTTAATGCCTTTCATTTCTTCATAAGAAATTTTTGCCGTACCTATATTCATATATTTATATATTTGCATAGAATCCGCAGAAATTATACTTGTGTTTAATCTTTTAGCTATATCTATAGAAATATCAGTTTTTCCTACAGCAGTTGGACCACAAATTATAACTAATGGTATACTCATACATCAAATTCCTCTCTATTTTCTAAATTATTCTTTTAAACATTTTTTCAATTTCAGATTTTTTTATTTCCACTATTATAGGTCTTCCGTGAGGACAGGTATATGGATTTTCACATAATCTTAACTTTTTAATAAGGGCATCCATTTCTATAGTGTTTAAGAAGTCTTTAGCCTTTACTGCAGCTTTACACGCTATAGATGCTACTTTATCTTTTCTTAATTCGTATTGGTTTTCGATTATGCTAATATTATCTATTATTTCTATAATAAATCTTTCTGATTCTGGCTGTCCAAATAGATTAGGTATAGATCTTATTATTATACGATTATTTCCAAATAGATCTATTTCAAAACCAAATTCTTCAAATAAACTTAACTTATCTTTTATTATTAATATGTCTTTAGTTGATAAATCAAGTACAATTGGATCTATTAAAATTTGAGAAGTTATTTTACTATTTTTTAGTTTATATAGATATTCTTCATATATTATTTTTTCATGTGCGGCATGCTGATCTATGAGAAACATAGATTCTTTGGATCGAGCTACAATATAAGTATTGAATATATTACCTATAATATCTAAATCTGGCAATTTTGTTTTTTCATCTTCTCTTACTACAAACTCACTTTCGTTTACAGAACTATTATTGAGATAAGCGTTAGAATCAATAGGTATATTAGAATTTTCTCTCAATATATTAAATTTAGGATCAGAAGCATCCTCTAATATGTTGTATTTAGGAATTGTTATTTGTTCCTCTATAAATAGATTTTCTTTGATTTCCATCTCTTTTGATACACTATTTAACTCTACAGAATTAAAGGACAAATTATCATTTATGTGTTCTTCGAATTTGGGGATAAGAGATGAATGTATCAAAGATGCATATATTTCTTGTTTTATAAACTTATATAGCTCATTTTCATTTTCAAATTTGACTTCTAACTTTGTAGGATGAATATTTACATCTATAGACTTAGGATCTACTTGTATATTTAAAAAACAAATAGCATGTTTATTTACTGGTAGTATAGATTTGTATGCATCACTTATAGCATCTAGTATTAAAGTAGTTTTAACGTATCTTCCATTTACATAAATATGTTGCATAGATTTATTAGATCTATATATCGAATTATTTCCTACAAAACCATATATCTTGAAATAATTGTTTTGTGTAGATATTGATATTAAATTGTCAGCAATATTTTTTCCATATACACTGCGTATGGTGTTTTTCAGGTTGTCATCACCAGGTGTGGTTAACATAATTTTGTTATTATTTACATATTTAAACTTAATATTGGGATTCCCTACACAAATCTTATTTATTATATCTGTTATAGATAATGTCTCAGCGTTAGAAGGTTTTAAAAATTTTCTTCTAGCTGGTGTATTGAAAAATAAATTTTTTACTATAATTGTAGTTCCTATACTACAACCTATAGGTTCTTTTTTTATGACACTACCTCCAGATAAATATAACTTAGTACCAAATTTATCATTTTCAGTTTTAGTTATAACTTCTATTTCAGATACAGATGCTATACTAGCTAAAGCTTCTCCTCTAAATCCCAACGAATTTAGATTGTATAAGTCATCTATATTTAGAATTTTGCTAGTTGCATGTCTTTGAAAAGCTTTTTCAACTTCATGTGAATCTATTCCAGTTCCATTATCAGTAACTCTTATTAATTTTTTACCCCCATCTTCTATTTCTATCGTTATTCTAGATGCTGCTGCATCTATAGAATTTTCTATTAACTCTTTAACTATAGACGAAGGCCTTTCAACTACTTCACCAGCTGCTATTTTATTTATAGTATTTTCGTCTAATATGTTTATCTTAAAGTTCAAATTATATCATCTCCATTGATTTTGCTTTATTATTCAATTTATATAGAACGTTTAAGGCTTGTATAGGAGTCATATTTGCTATGTCTAAAGAAGAAATTTCTTTTATTAGCTGCATCGTGTTTATATGAGATAAATCAAGTTGTTTGTACATATTTTCTGTTTCCTCTTTACATAAGGCAACTTCATACATGCTATTGTTTATATCTCTAGATTCTTTTTTTTCTAATTTTATAAGAATTTCATTAGCTCTTTCAATTATTTCCTCAGGTAAATCAGCTAGCTTAGCTACATGTATACCATAACTTTTATCAGCTCCACCTTCTATAATCTTTCTTAGAAAAACTATGTCTTTACCCTGTTCTTCTACAGCTACACAGTAATTTTTTACTCTTTTGAGTTCGTTTTCAAGAGCTGTTAATTCGTGATAATGAGTTGCAAATAAAGTTTTACATCCTATGTTATCATGAATATACTCAACTATAGACCAAGCCAGACTAATTCCATCGTAGGTGCTAGTCCCTCTGCCTACTTCGTCTAAGATAACTAAACTATTTTTAGTTGCATTCTTAAGTATATACGAAACTTCGTCCATCTCCACCATAAATGTACTTTGACCTTGAGATAAATCATCACTAGCCCCAACTCTCGTAAATATTCTATCCATTATACATATGTTCGCTTTTGTAGCTGGAACAAAAGATCCTATATGAGCTAAAAGACTTATTAAAGCAACTTGTCGCATGTAAGTTGACTTACCAGCCATGTTAGGTCCTGTTATTATACATACATTGCAATCATCTTTATTTATAATTGTATCATTCGGAACGAAATTTTCTTCTTTTATGAGTTTCTCTATAACAGGATGTCTTCCGTCTATAATTTCTAGATTACCTAATGTGTTAATTTGTGGCTTACAATAATTATTTTCATAGGCAACTTTAGACAATGAATTAAATACATCTATTTGAGCAATTATTTTGGCTACACTTTGTATCCTGTTTATATTTTTATATAATTTATTACGTATATCTACAAAAAGCTGATATTCAAGATCTTTTATCCTTTCATCAGCGTTTAGTATTTTTTCCTCTATTTCTTTAAGCTCTAATGTTATAAATCTTTCTGCATTACTTAAAGTTTGTTTTCTTATATAATAATCAGGAATATCTAATTGTTTCAAGTTAGAATGAGTTATCTCTATATAGTATCCGAAAACTTTATTAAACCCTATTTTTAATGATTTAATTCCTGTCCTAATTCTTTCTTTGCTTTCTATTTCTTTTATTATATTTATTGCATTTCTTGACAAATTTCTAAGCTGACTTATTTCGTCATTATACGATTCTTTAATTATATTTCCATCTTTTAAATTAGCAGATGGATCATCTAATATAGATTTATCTATTATGTCATATAAATCTGAGAGATCATCTAGTTGGCTAGATAATGTTTTTAAATTAATACTGTTGTATTTTGATATTATTGTTTTTATATTTCTTATCCTGTCTATGGATTTTTTTAAATTTATCATTTCTTTTGGATTTATATTACCAAAAGCAATTTTTCCACACAATCTTTCTATATCATAGACATGTTTTAGTTCTATATCTAAATCTTCTCTTAAAGAATACTCATTTACAAGTTCATCTAAGAGATTTAATCTATATTCGATAGAATCCTTGTTTATAAGAGGTTCACTTATGTACTTTTTCAATAGACGAGCTCCCATGGCAGTATTAGTTTTGTCTAGTACATAAATTAAAGAACCTTTTTTTTCTTTGTTTCTAATAGTTTCTGTAAGTTCTAAATTTTTTCTTGTGAAAGTATCTAAAAACATAAAATCTGATGAGTTGTAATAATTGATATTATTGATATTAGACGTAATTTGTTTTTGAGTTGAATATATATATTCTAACAATCCTAATAAGCTTGATTTTATACTTAAATTGTTTAGTATATTTAAATTTTCTAAATACGATCTATCGAAATATTTATACATTATGTCATTTTTGCCACAGAAAAATTCCGAACTATTGTTGTTTAAAAATATATTATTTTGATTGCATACTACCTGTAAATCAAATTTGAGACTTTCACAATTATATATTATTTCTTTTGGTTTGATTTTAGATATTTCCTCTTTTAATGTTGAATTTTGTACTGATGTACAAAAAATATCTCCTATGGATATATCTACGTAAGAGATGCCTACTGATATTCCGTCTGAAAAAATAGACATTAAGTAGTTGCTATCATTATTATTTAATGTAACATCTTCCATTATAGTTCCAGGGGTAATAACTCTTACAACTTCTCTTTTTACTAATCCTTTTGATTTTTGAGCATCTTCAGTTTGTTCACAAATAGCAACTTTATAGCCGTTTTGGACAAGTGTTGATATATATGAACTTGATGAGTGGTAGGGCACTCCGCACATAGGAGCTTTTTCGTCTAAACCACATTCTCTAGATGTTAAAGTAATTTCTAAAACTCTAGATGCTATAATGGCATCATCAAAGAACATTTCATAGAAATCTCCTAGTCTAAAAAATAAAATACAATCTTTATAATTTTGCTTTATATCAAAATATTGTTTCATCATAGGCGTTAATTTTTTCATGCTAAAATTCCCCCAATCCATCAAGTACAAAAGCACTCAGATTTGAGTGCTCCTATTTTGCAACTATTCCATTTAAAGAAAATGTTTTAGGTTCTGTTATTTTTACATTGACAAGTTTTCCGATTAAATCTTCAGTTCCTTCAAAGTTGACAAGTTTATTTTGTCTAGTTCTGCCTGTTAATTTGTTTTTATCCGTTTTGCTATAACCTTCTACTAACACTTCTACAACTTTGTCTTTATATGAGGAATTAATTTGACTACTTATAGCATTTACTTCGCTTAGAAGCCTATTAAATCTTTCATGTTTTATGTTATCAGGAATTTGTTCTTTCATATCAGCAGCTGGAGTACCTTGCCTTATAGAATATATAAATGTAAATGCAGAATCGTATCTTACTTTTTTTACAACTTCAAGAGTTTGAAGGAAATCTTCTTCTGTTTCTCCTGGGAAACCAACAATTATATCTGTAGTAAATGCTACATTAGGTATTTCTTTTCTTATTTTTTCAACTAATGATAAGTAATAATGTTGGTCGTATTTTCTATTCATAATTTCTAATATTCTAGAACTACCAGATTGTAAAGGTAAATGTACATGCTCACATACTTTTTCACAATCTCTAATAGCATATATTAATTCATCAGATAAATCTTTAGGGTGAGATGTCATAAATCTTATTCTTTCTATTCCATCAATATTATTTAACTCTCTTAATAAATCAGCAAAAGAAAAAGGTTTATCCAAAGTTTTACCATAAGAGTTTACATTTTGACCTAAGAGAGTTATTTCTTTAGTACCATTATTTGCCAGTTCTTTCACTTCCTGTATTATTTTTTCAGGCTCTCTACTGCGTTCTCTGCCTCGTGTATAAGGTACTATACAATAAGTGCAAAAATTATTACACCCATACATTACGTTTACAAATCCTTTTAAGTCATATTTTCTTTTACTAGGAAGTCCCTCTAATACTTCTCCTTCTATATCCCAAACATCCACCAAAATCATATCTGAATCAAAAGATTGAGCAAGAAGTTCAGGGAATTTATATAAATTGTGAGTACCAAAAACTATATCTACGTGATTATACTTATTTTTTATTTCTTCTACTATATGAGGTTGTTGCATCATACACCCACATACTATAATTTTTAGCGAAGGCTTGTTTTGTTTTAGATTTTTGAGTTGTCCTAAATTTCCATATACTTTAAGCTCAGCATTTTCTCTAACAGCACAAGTATTATATATTATAATATCACTATCTTCTAGAACGTCTGTCTCGGTATATCCCATCTTTGCTAACATTCCTGAAAGTTTTTCAGAATCATGTTCATTCATTTGACATCCATACGTTTTTATAGTGTATTTTAGATTCTTTCCAAGATTCAATTTATATATATGGTTGATTAAATTTTCTTGCTTTTGTATTTCATCTTCTGATATAATTACATTTTTTCTTTTGCCCATAATCAGACTCCTTCCACGGTTAAACACTGTATTAATACTACAAATTATATTTTAAAAAGTTTGAACTATATTATACCAAAAAATATTCTAAAAAAGAAGACGCAAAAGGAAGTTAAAAAGATAAAATCTCTTTAACTTCCTTTTCTCAACTAAAATTATTCTTCTTCATTATCAAGGTCTTCGTCTATGTTATCACTTGTATCATCCTTTTTAGAGTCTCTATATTTTTTCTTTTTAGATAATTTAGGATTTTTAAGTACGTTTTTTTTATGTTCGCAATCAACTTCTTCACAATTGTTTTCGCTAATTTCTTGTTGTACTTGACTTAAGTCACACTCTACATCCCTAGGTTTATCTTTTTTTGATTTTTTAGGTTCTGCTTTGACCTGATGTTTTTCTTCAGTTTTATTTTTTTTAGATTTACGTTTTCTAAATAATCCTTTCCTAAGTCTTAAAATAGCCATCTTCTCATCCTCCTAGATAGAAAGTTTTTCTACAATGTATCTTATGCATGGGGATAAGAAGATGTTACATATAAAATTTAATAAGAGTTAATATAAGGTATGTGTATATGTTGATTATCAACTAAATTGTTAAAAGAAGACTCCTTTAAAAATTTCCATATTCCAAACTCTATACCTTTGGAAATTACTTCAGACATTTTTAGCACTAAATTTAACCTAGTGCTTTGGAGTGTCATAATCTCCATAAATCCACCTAAGTTTACGATTCCTAAAATACTAATATCTCCAACAGTAGGAAGATTTTTATTTACACCTGCTCCAGGACGCAATGGACTATTTGATAACTTTATTTTTCCAATGCTTTCTTTATTTCCTAAACATGCATCTACAGCTATAACAAAAGGAGACTCATATTTAGAGTGTATGGTATTTATTGTTTCAAGAAGATTTTTAGCATGCACAGGATTATCTAAAGTTCCATGAATATGAATATTTTTTCTAGTATAAACATTTTTATTAAGATTGTATCCTGTTAAAGGACCTAAAGAATCCCCTGTACATCTATCTGTACCTATACATAATAATACTATAGCTTTATTCTTACATCTAGATTTCAACTCATTAAATAAAGCATTACCTATATGTATGTGTGATAGTGGCTGATCCATGTGAATTTCTGTCATGTTATTCACCTACTTTTCAGTTTTTACAATTAGATTTTCCCAAAACAGGATAAAAAATTCTAAAAAAGTAGGTGGAATTTCATACATTAGTAATTAGAGCTTTCTTTATTATTAGGTTTAGGTCCAAAATATTGATAAAAGTAAGTTTTCAGCATTCCATTGTATAACTTTCTTTTTTTATCAGAACTTTTTCCAAATAGAGCTTCAAATTCAGGATGAGAAGTTATAACAAAAAAAGACCATGTATCCAGCTTAGAAAAAATTTTTCCCATATCTCGATATAACTTTTCTACGGATTTTTTGTCTTCTAACCTTTCACCATAAGGTGGATTAGTAATAATGAAACCATAATTATTTTCAATACATAATTCTTTTAGCTCTTTTTGTATAAATTTAATACAATGGTCAACTCCAGCTATTTGAGCGTTTTCTTTTGCTATTTCAATTACATCTTTATCTATATCATATCCATATAACATAAAATCTGTATCTTTTACCATAAGATCGTAAGCTTCTTTTCTCGCATCCCACCACATTTTTTTCGGAATTTTTGCCCATTTTTCACTTACGAACTCTCTATTTAATCCAGGAGCCATATTTAAAGCTATCATAGCAGCTTCTATTAATATAGTTCCTGAACCACAAAATGGATCTACTAGTAATCTATTACTTCTCCAAGGGGTTAAGGAAATTAAACCTGCAGCTAATGTTTCTCTAATAGGAGCTTTATTAGATTTTTCTCTATAACCTCTTTTATGTAAAGTCTCGCCACTAGTATCTATAGATAAAGTTACTATATTTTTATTAATAAACACATGAATAGGATATTTTTCTCCTGTTTCAGGAAAAATTTCTAAATTATATTCTTCTTTTAAACTTTCTACAACTGCTTTTTTGACAATAGATTGTATATCTGGTACACTAGATAAATTTGATTTTATAGATGAAGCTTTGAAAACTGGAAAGTTACCATTTTTAGGTATCCAATTAGACCACTTTATTTTTTTGGTATTTTGAAATAATTCTTCAAAACTCTTAGCTTCGAACTCGCCCAATTTAACCATTACTCTCTCTGCAGTTCTAAGCCATAAATTAGATTTACATATACCATACTCGTCTGCTAAAAACGTTATTCGGCCGTCTTCAACTTTTTCTATGTGATATCCTAACTCCTTAATTTCTCTAGATAGTACCTTTTCAAGGCCAAATAAACAAGGTGCAATTAATTTAATACTATTCATATATTCCTCCTTAGTTTTTTTTATGATGATTATTTTATTATACATCAAAATTATAAAATGAAAAATTTTATATTATTATTATTTGAGTTATTGGTTAAATTAATTATGAGAGGAGTGATTGGATTGAATAACAATAAAAATTTAAGAAAAACTGATAAAAAAACAAATGCAGAATTAAGAAAAATGTATTCAGAACACGGTAGTGAAATAGGTATTATTCATGTAGAAAAAGTAGGGCAAAATGGAAGAAAATTAACAAAGAGATCTAAACTTTCTCACAAGAAAAAATAAATATTTATTTGAGAATATGGAGGAAATAAGTATGGGTAATAAAAAAAGCAAAAATAAGAAAACTGATAGAAAAAGTAACCTAAACCAATTAAAAATAGAAACGGCAAATGAATTAGGTTTAGATTATAAAGACGGTAAATTCACAGGAAAAATTAGTAAAGAGGCTATGGAAAGAACACAGAAACATAAACAATAAAATAAAGGCTATATAGCTACAATAGCTATATAGCCTAACTATTTTTTAGAAAATTATCTATTAACTTAATATCATAATCAGTTAAATCCATAAAATCGTATATGATGTTATTTATTTCCTCCTCTAGTCTATTTATTTCTCTTAAAATATCTACTTTTTCATTTTCACAATGATTTAATCTTTTATATAATTCAATTAGCTTGAAAGCTTTGCTGCTTATCAGATCTTTATTTTTCATATCTAAAATTTTCATATCCATGACTGAATTAGGATAATAATCATATAAGTTATTTCCTATATATTTTGCGTACTGCTTAAAGTAAAATTCATATAATTTTGAATTAAGTAAACATAAAACATATTCTAAAGAGAAAATATCTACATACTCATCTTTTATATACATACTATAAATATCTGCACTAAAATAGTAGCCGTGATTATCTAATGCAAATCTATTATTTCTAGATTTATATGGATATATAATTTTGGGCCTATTGAATATAGATTCTTGTCTACCCCACTGCAAATGATACCATTTTCTAAGGCCTAGTCTACACTCTCTTCTGTTTTGTAATAAAGTTTTATATTTAGATACATAGGATATAGCGTTAGGAAAGTTATCAATAATATCTATATTATTAGAATATATCAATCTTAAGTCAGTATCTTTGACAAAATATCTGTGTACATAACTACTTTTGATCCAGTTTCTTAGCAAACTTTCTTCAATTTTATTACTGTCTGCATCTTTATAATCTAAAACAAAAGCTCTATCACATCCAGTTATTATTCCTTGAAAACTTTCTGCTATGTTTTTAAGTCGGATTTTAGAATGTTCTTCTATTTTTTTTACAATATCAATGTAATCATCTTTAATAAAAATCCACCTATCTTGATTTAAATGTTCTTGATTTACGTTAAATATATAAAAATTTGTATTACCCAAAATCTTGTTTATATCTTCTTTTGAATCTTTTGGTTTCAGAATCTTTATGCTGTTATTAATACTTTCTTTTATCTTACAAGTTAATATAGCTGTGGATATGTTAGCTTTTTTAAAAGCCCGTATATCTTTTAAGTCTACAAGCTCTATAATATCTGAGAAATTTTGCAAATAACTTCTCAGATGCAATCCATTGGGACTTTCAAAAAAATATCTAGGAACTATAAAAGATATTATTCCGTCTTTTTTAACTTTTTCTAAAGCTCTTTTGACAAAACAAAAATATAAATCTGATTTATCTCTAAACACTTCATGATAATTATCTAAAAGAAAATTTTTGTATGATTTTTTTAGAGATTTGTGTCCTACATAAGGAGGATTACCTATTATATAATCATAACTTTGATTCCAAAACCCTTTTAGTGTACTTATATTTTTTTCATTACACATAATATTAGATTCACTTAATTTAAATAAAAAATCATTAGAACTATTAAGATTATTCATGTTTTCATACCTAATTAAGCTATCACAATTTACAACATTAATTTCATATGTATTTTCAATATTTTTTAACAGCAAATTAAATATTGCAATATTTACAGAAAAACTATCAATATCTGCTCCATATATACAATTTTTCAATATATGATAACTTATGTTTTCTTTTATCCAGTAATCTTTTCCCAATATATATCCAAGTTTTCCTTCTATTAACATTTCATATTTACATCTTTCATAAGTTTTTCTTAAAACATCAATGTTTTTGGAAAATTTTTCAAACAAAATATCATAGGATTTTATCAAAAAATCTCCACACCCACATGCAGGGTCTAAAATCCTTACAAATGGTTTTTTTACAACATCTACCTTATTCACTGTATTTTGTAAGATATAACTTATTACTATTTCAGGTGTATAGAATACACCAAAAGATTTTTTTTTATGATCATCTAAGTTATTTTCATAAACTTTTCCAATCCAATTTTCTCTCTCATCAAATATACTCATATAAAATTCATTTATGATTTTATAAAGAGTAGTATTGTCAATATTAATTATTTCATATATATCTATATTTTGAAAATTGATTTTACATCCTTTAATAAATTTAGAAATAAGAGTATTGATTTTGTAAGTATTAATTAAATATAAAAAGTGGTCTCTAGATTTTACTAGTCCTTTTTTAGAACAAGTATTTAGAAATATAAGTTTGATTATTAAAACTATACTGCATTTTTTAAGAAATTCTTTTTTAAACTTATCATCCAATACATTTTTTTTGAAAGTATTACTAAATACATTGTCTATCAAATATTTAAATTCTATATCTTTTTCATATCTATATTCAAATTCATTTTCAAAAACAGAAAATATGAAATTATGTATAGTGTTTAGCTTGTCCAAATATTCTTTCATAGAAAATTACCCTTTCACAATATTTTTCTATTGAACAAAGTCTCTCTTTATAAAGATTCAAAAAGAAGACTTTATTGAAACACATTACGTAAATTATAACTTTTTTACAATTTATTAAAGTACATAATTTCCTATGTGTTATAAAAAAGAGAAACTTTAAAGTTTCTCTTTTTATTTTAACATTTTATATGAGTTAAACAAGAAAATATACTATTTATTTATAGAATTATTTTTCATACCATCATCTAATATGTCTTTTATTTCATCAAATGATTTTTGAATGAAGTTTTCGACATCTTCTTCTGTAAACAGATTTTTTGTATACTCTGGTAGCATATTATAAAATTTATTAACAACCCAGATGAATTTTTCATCTCCTTTTACAAAAAGTTTTTCTGCTGTAAGCATCAATTTATAGGCTAGCTCTCTTGCTTCTTTTATAGCTACTTTTTCCTCGTATTTCTTATAAATGTATATCATATACCCACAAATAACAGCTATTAATAAAAAATATAAACTATAGTTGTATAATACATTATTCACTTATCTTCCCTCCTTCAAATATATATTTTCAGTATTGAGCATTCTCTCCCCCTTCCTAAAAAAATTATCTGTTTATACAAAATATATGTTCTTACATCAAAAAAAGTTAAAGCCTCTGCACACATAATTTGCAGAGGCTTTAGCAAATTTAACGTTTTTTCTTAGATTTTAATTTATTTTTTGAACTTTTATTAGTTTTGTTATTTTTTTTATTTTGTTTCTTTATAGCTGTATTTTTAGGTTTAATTAAACATTTAGATCCAAAACCAATAAGGTCTTCTCTATTTGCTTGCTTAAGTGCTTCATAAACCAACTCATAATTTTTTGGATTTTTATATTGAAGCAATGCTCTTTGCATAGCTTTTTCTGACTTAGTTTTTGGTACATATACACTCTTCATAGTTCTAGGATCTAGGCCTGTGTAGAACATTGTAGTAGATAAAGTACCTGGAGTAGGATAAAAATCTTGAACTTGTTCGGGTTGATAGTTTATATCTCTTAAATATTCAGCTAATTCTATAGCTGATTTTAAGGTACTACCTGGATGACTAGACATCAAATACGGCACAATGTATTGTTTCTTTCCTATTCTTTCATTAATATCGTAGAACTTTTTAGTAAATCTATCAAAGATCTCTCTTTTAGGTTTTCCCATTAAATTAAGAACTGTAGGAGAAATATGTTCTGGCGCAACTTTCAACTGTCCACTTATATGATGCTTACATAACTCTTCGAAGAAAGAAGAATTATTATCAGCTATAAGGTAATCATATCTTATTCCTGATCTAATAAATACTTTTTTAACACCAGGCAATTTTCTTAATTTTTTTAGAAGATCTAAATATTCTGTATGACTAACGTTCATTTCTTTGCAAGGATTTGGAAATAAGCATTGTTTATTTTTACAAGTTCCTATTTTAAGTTGCCTTTTACACGCTGGATATCTAAAATTAGCTGTAGGGCCTCCAACATCATGGATATATCCCTTAAAATCTGGATCCTTTATTATAATCAAAGCTTCTTCTAATATTGATTCATGACTTCTACTTTGAACTATTCTACCTTGATGGAATGATAAAGCGCAAAACGAACAGTTACCAAAACAACCCCTAGAACTTATTATACTGAACTTAACTTCTTCTATGGCAGGAATTCCTCCACTTTCTTTATATATAGGATGAACATCTCTTTGGTATGGAAGAGAGTATATTTTATCCAGTTCTTGTCTAGTAAGTGGCATCATAGGTTTGTTTTGAACAACATACTTATTATGATGTTTTTGAACTAAATTTTTTCCTCGTATTGGATCTTGTTCTTGATATTGAATTTTAAATGCTCTAGCGTACTCATGCTTATTTTCACTAATATCTTTGTAACTAGGAATTTCTATATAATCATATACATTTTCAAGGTTATCTGTCAGATAACATGTTCCAGGGATATGAGTTATATGTTTAATATCGAAACCACAATTTAGATAACTCGCTATTTCTACTATTTGTTTTTCTCCCATACCATAAACTAGTACGTCAGCAGAACTATCTATTAATATAGATTTCCTAACTTTGTTGCTCCAATAATCATAATGAGCAAACCTTCTAAGACTTGCTTCTATGCCACCTATTATTATGGGGATATTTTTGTATGCTTGTCGTATCATATTACAATATACTATTGTAGCTCTATCAGGTCTTAATCCCATTTTTCCGCCAGGAGAGTAATAATCTTTTTCTCTAACTTTTTTGCTGACTGTGTAATGATTTACCATCGAATCCATATTACCTGCAGTTACTAAAAATGCTAACCTAGGTCTTCCTAACTTTATAAAATCATCTATACTTTTCCAATTGGGCTGAGCAATTACTCCGACTTTGAATCCTTCACTTTCTAATACTCTAGATATAATAGCTGTTCCAAAACTTGGATGATCAACATACGCATCTCCTGTAACAATAATGAAATCTAGTTCATTCCATCCTCTATTTTCCATATCTTGTCTAGATATAGGCATGTATTTATTTGTTTCCATATTATCACCTACTAAGTTTATTTATAAATTTATTAAACATATTGATTATACCTTTAAGTTATTAATGTGTCTATAATTGTTAGTTTGTATATATTTTCAAAATCTTATATTGGTTATAAATAAATTTTTTAAACATATTATTTAGTTGTATATAATAAATTTATTGTAAGATTATATTATAGGGGGTATGCTGTATGGGAGCAAAATTAGTTAAATTTGATTTTAAACCTCAAGAAAATGAACAATTAGAAGTAGTTGTGAAAGTACCTAAAGAACGTAGAAGTGTGATTCATGGAGTTGTAAAGGATTATAAAGGAAAAGTAGTTGAAGATGCTGTTGTAAAATTGTTTGAAGTATCATGTAATAAAAAACTGATTCCTATAACTCATGCCTTTACAGATGAACATGGTCAGTTTTTATTCGGTCCTTTATGTCCAGATAATCATTATGTAATAAAGGTGTGGTTTAATGATGTAAATATTAGATGTTTAGATATTAAGTTTGACGATGATAATTTCTGCAGGTACGATGAAGTAAAAGTTGAAGAAAATGGCTGCATACATGAAGAGTTTTTAGACTTATTTGATAAAGAATAAAAAATAAGGGATGGTTTTATTACCATTCCTTATTTTTTATGGATATAAATATTTAAATGTGAGTGAATAATGATATTTATACTAGTAAATAATACTGATGATTAAGTATGTACTTACCAAGTAGAAGTGAGGTGAATTTTTATGGATATTCGTTTAGATGAAAAAGAAATAGAAAAATTTAAAGAGTTGGACGAGATAATCGACAGGTATAGCAAAGAAGAAGGAATGCTTATTCGTATATTACAAAAATCACAGGAGTTATTTGGCTACTTACCTGTTAAGGTGCAAGCTTATATCTCAGAAAAATTAAACATTCCAATTTCAACAATTAATGGAGTTGTAAGCTTCTATTCATTATTTTCTCAAGAGCCTCAAGGGAAATATACAATTGGGGTTTGTATGGGAACAGCATGTTATGTAAAAGGTTCTCAAGATATATTAAATGCTATAAAAGAAGAACTCCAAATAGATGTGAACGAAACTAGTATGGATCAACTTTTCACACTAAAAGCTACTAGATGTATAGGAGCATGTGGACTTGCGCCTGTTATAACAATAAACGAGGATGTCTACGGAAATCTTTCTCCCTCAGATATTCCAGGTATATTATACCAATATATAAAACAAGAAAAAACAAATTAAATAATTAGGAGGTGAACACTTTGGAACTAACACATATAAAATCTATATCTGATCTTAAGAAACTAAAGGACGAAAATTTCAATAATATTAAACTTCGTTTTAAAGATTACAAAATAGACCATGAAATTAACAAATATCATATTCTTGTGTGTGCAGGAACTGGATGTAATTCCTCAAAAAGTGGTATTGTGCGTGAAAAACTTGAAAGCGAAATAAACAAAAGGAAACTAAATGATAATGTTAAAGTATTCAAAACAGGCTGTTTTGGATTCTGTAAATTAGGTCCTATTATTGTAGTGCATCCAGATAGAACATTTTATACTAGAGTTACTCCAGAAGATGTAGATGATATAGTAGAGAATCATTTGCAAAATGGTAATGTTGTAGAGAGATTATTATATAAATCTTCTAGAAATGATGAAATCCAACGAACTATAGATGAGTTAGATTTTTTCAATAACCAAATGCGTATAGCATTAAGAAATTGTGGAGTGATAAACCCTGAAGATATAAATGAATATATAGCTATGGACGGATATATGGCCTTAGCTAATATTTTATCTAATAATATTGATCCAAAAGAAATTATAGATCAGATAAAAAAATCTGGTCTTCGAGGTAGAGGTGGGGGAGGATTTCCAACTGGACTTAAATGGGAATATGCCTCTTTATATAAAAATGAACAAAAATATGTATTGTGCAATGCTGACGAAGGTGATCCAGGGGCGTTTATGGACCGTTCAATTCTTGAAGGTGATCCTCACAGCGTAATAGAAGCAATGGCTATAGCTGGATACTGTATAGGTGCTAATAAGGGATATGTATATGTAAGAGCAGAGTACCCTATTGCGGTAGAAAGATTAGAAATAGCAATAGATCAAGCAAGGAAGACAGGATTGCTCGGAAAAAATATACTTGGTTCATCTTTTGATTTTGATTTAGATATAAGACTTGGAGCAGGAGCATTTGTATGTGGAGAGGAAACTGCTCTAATTCAATCAGTTATGGGGTTTAGAGGCGAACCTAGACCTAGACCGCCATTCCCAGCAGAGGTTGGACTTTGGGAAAAACCTACTCTTAATAATAATGTTGAAACTTATGCTAATATACCAATAATTTTACTTAAAGGAGCCGATTGGTATTCGAGTATTGGAACAGATGATAGTAAAGGAACAAAAGTATTTGCGTTAGCAGGACAGATAAATAATACTGGATTAATAGAGGTTCCTATGGGAACTACCCTCAAGACTATAATATATGATATAGGCGGAGGAATTAATGACAATAAACAGTTTAAAGCAGTTCAAAGTGGAGGGCCTTCTGGTGGATGTATACCAGCAGATTTATTAGATACAAAAATTGACTTTAAATCTTTAACTGATATAGGATCTATGATGGGATCTGGAGGCCTTATAGTTATGGATGAGAGTGACTGTATGGTTGATATAGCTCGCTTTTATTTGGAATTTGCTCAAGATGAATCATGCGGAAAATGTATTCCTTGTAGGGTTGGAACTAAAAGATTACTAGAGATTTTAGAAAAAATAACCAAAGGTAAAGGTGAAATGGAAGATCTCAAAATTCTAGAAGAACTTTCTCTTAATATAAAAGATTCATCTTTATGTGGATTAGGACAAACAGCTCCTAACCCTATATTAAGTACGCTTAAATACTTCAAAGATGAATACATATCTCATGTTAAAGAAAAAAGATGTCCAGCCGGGGTATGTAATGATCTACTTAAAATAGTAATTTCTGATGAAAAATGTATAGCATGTGGTATTTGTGCTAGAATCTGTCCAGTAAATGCCATTGAAGGTGAAAATAAAAAACCTCCTTTCCACATAAGGCAAGATATCTGTATAAAATGTGGTGCATGTATACCTAAATGTCCTGTAGATGCTATATATAAAAGATAAAGGTGGTGATGAAAATGGAAAATATAAGAGAAGACAAAGAAAGAGAAATTAAGCAAAGAAAGGTTAGCATAAACATAGATGGAATTGATTACGAAGTACCGGATGGAATTACAGTTCTTGAGGCTGCTAGAATGGTCAACATCGAAATTCCTAGTTTATGTTATCTAAAAGATATAAATGAAATCGGCGCTTGTAGAGTTTGTATGGTTGAAATTGATGGATTAAGAAATCTTCAGGCTTCATGCGTATATCCTGTTAAAGAAGGTTTAAGAATAAAAACTAATACTAAGAGAGTATTAGATGCTAGAAAAACAGCTGTAACATTACTTTTATCAAATCATCACAGAGAATGTTTAACGTGTGCTAGAAATTTAAACTGTGAGCTGCAAAATTTATCAGATAAACTTGGAATTAGAAATATTCCTTATACAGGAGAAATGAAAGATTATGGATTTCATAACAATAATCCAGCTATTCAAAGAGATTATAATAAATGTGTAAATTGTCGACGTTGCATGGCTATATGCAGCAAAATACAAGAATGTAATGTCTACTCAGCTATAAATAGAGGATTAGATACTGTAATTTCACCGGCATTTCACAAAGATATGAATGATGTAACTTGTATAATGTGTGGACAATGTATATTAGCATGTCCAACTGCATCATTAAACGAAAAGGAAGATATAGATGATGTTTGGAAAGTTTTATCCGATCCAGATAAATTTGTAGTAGCTCAGACTGCCCCTTCCATTCAGGTTACAATCGGTGAAATTTTTGATATGCCTATAGGTTCGTTTGTAGGTGGAAAGCTTGTTTCAGCTCTTAGACGAATTGGATTTGATAAAGTCTTTGCTACAGATGTAACTGCAGATTTAACTATAATGGAAGAAGGAAGTGAACTCATAGAAAGACTTATCCATACACCAGAAAAACTTCCTTTACTATCATCTTGTTGTCCTGGTTGGGTAAAATTTGCAGAACATTTTTATCCTGAATTTTTACCTAATTTGTCTACTACTAAATCACCTCACGAAATGTGTGGAGCCCTCACAAAAACATGGTATGCTAAAAAATACAATATTGATCCTTCTAAAATAGTTAATGTCGCTATAATGCCATGTACAGCTAAGAAATATGAAGCAGCTAGACCAGAGATGACTTCTGACGGATATAGAAATGTAGATTTTGTTTTAACTACTAGAGAGCTTGGAAAAATGATTAGACAACTAGGACTTGATTTTAAAAACTTACCAGAAGATAATTATGATGAACCATTTGACCAGTTCAGTGGTGCAGGAACAATATTCGGAGCTACTGGAGGAGTTTTAGAAGCTGCCATTCGTACAGCACACAAATTATTAACAGGTGAAGAAATGGATGTTCCTGATTTTGAGGAAGCTAGAGGACAAAGTGGATTAAAGTATAGTCAAGTAACTTTAAAAGATAAAACTATTACTATAGCAATAGCACATGGTACTGGTAATGCTAAAAAGGCATTAGAAATGTTTAAAAGTGGTGAGAAAAAGTTTGATTATATGGAAGTTATGGCTTGTCCTGGAGGATGTGTTGGTGGTGGTGGACAACCAATTTTAGGTGGAAAGGATCATAATCATATTTCTCTAGGTTATAGACATAACAGATCTGACACTCTATATAATATAGATAAAAATAAATCAATTAGGCGATCACATGAAAATCCTAGAATTCATCAAATATACGAAGAATTTTTAGGTAAACCATTGTCAGAAATTTCTCATAAATATTTACACACAACATTTACTCCAAGAGGAAAACACCCTTACTTAAAAGAAGTAGATTAAGTCTTAAGACTTAATCTACTTCTTTTTTACGTTTAGTATTCTAGATAATATTCCTTGATTCTCTAAAATTATTCTCATAGCCATTTCACAAGTATCTGCAGTTACATTTGTACATCTTTCTTTATGTTCCTTTGAACCAAACTTGTAATCTTTTATAAGCACTCTACAACATGCACTTTTATATTTTTTCTTAAATTCATCATGCAACTGTTGTGATAATTTCATAATTTTAGCGTTGCTTCCTCCAGCTTTTTTCCTTCCATGAACTAATCCAATAGCAGCTTGTGCTCCTGTTAAAGCTCCACAGCTACATCCTGACCCACCCATTCCTACTGGAAAACCAGAAACTAAACTTATATAATTGTCAGGAAGGCCGCATTCTAATACTTTATTGATAGCTGCTAAAATTGCTTCAGAACAAAGATATTTTCCATCTTTGTAGTAGTTTTCTGCAAGCGTTCTTGCTTCTTGTATAAGTTTTTGATTATTTGTTTCCAACTCTATACCCCTTCCTATATATGCTAATTCGATTATAACATTAAGTTAGTATAAGATAATAATAAAAAAATTTTATAAACATTATAAAAACCACCTATATGCGATGCATATAGGTGGTTTTGCTTTTATTAAAACTCAGCTGATTTAGGAGTTCTTGGGAAAGGTATAACATCTCTTATATTGCTCATACCTGTTATATACATAATAGCTCTTTCAAATCCAAGTCCATAACCTGAATGCTTTACTCCTCCGTATTTTCTAAGTTCTAAATACCACCAGTAATCTTCTTTGTTTAATCCCATCTCTTCCATTCTTTTTTCTAAAATTTCGAGCCTTTCTTCCCTTTGACTTCCCCCAATAATTTCTCCTACACCAGGAACTAATAAATCCATAGCTGCAACTGTTTTGTTATCATCATTCAATCTCATATAAAATGCTTTTATATCTTTAGGATAATCAGTTACGAATACAGGTTTTTTAAATATTTTTTCTGTTAAATATCTTTCATGTTCTGTTTGAAGATCACATCCCCATTCTACAGGATACTCAAAGTTTTCACCTGATTTTTTCAATAAATCTATGGCTTCTGTATACGTTATTTTTCCAAATTCAGAGTTTACTATGTTATTTAATCTATCTAATAGTGTATTATCTATAAAATTATTGAAAAATTCCATTTCTTCAGGAGCATTATTAAGAACATATTGAATTATATACTTTAACATATCTTCAGCTAAAGCCATATTTTCTTCAAGATCAGCAAATGCTATTTCAGGTTCAATCATCCAAAACTCAGAGGCATGTCTTGATGTATTTGAATTTTCTGCTCTAAATGTAGGTCCAAAAGTGTAGACTTTTCTAAATGCTAATGCATATGCTTCAGCCTCTAATTGACCACTAACTGTTAAATTAGTTTCTTTTCCAAAGAAATCTTTTGAAAAATCTACAGTATTATCATCTTTTAAAGGGACACTATTCATATCAAAAGTAGTTACTCTAAACATTTGTCCTGCCCCTTCACAATCACTTCCTGTTATTATAGGAGTATGAGTATATACAAAGTCTCTTTCTTGGAAAAATTTATGTATAGCATAGGCAACTAAAGAACGTACTCTAAAAACAGCAGAAAAAGTATTACTTCTAGGTCTTAAATGAGCTATAGACCTTAAAAATTCTAATGAATGTCTTTTTTTCTGTAATGGATAGTCTGAAGAAGATAGAGCTTCTATGTTTATCGTTGTAGCTTTAATTTCAAATGGTTGTTTTGAACCAGGAGTCTCTTCTAGCTTACCCTCTACTGTAATAGCCGAACTTATAGGTAGTTTAGAGATTTCTTTAAAGTTGTGTAAAGTATCATCAAATACTATTTGTATGTTTTTAAAAAAAGTTCCATCATTTAACTCTATAAATCCAAATGTTTTTGAAAGTCTAGATGTTCTTATCCATCCAGACACTTTGATTGTTTGATCAAAATAGGAATTTGAGTTTCTAAAAATTTCTCTAACAGATAAACTCTCCATTATGCATTCCTCCTCTTGTTATTTTAATTTAGTGAATAAAAAAAAGTCTATCATCCCACGTATAAGGGACGAAAGACTATACTTTCGCGGTGCCACCCTAATTGTCAAAACTGACCACCTCATACCAGTGCAAGTACTTTTTACACTGTTTACATCATAACGGTGTAAACCCGTCTAAGCCTACTCTCTAATTTAGATTTCGGTTAGAAACTCCGAGATGTTATTCGATATAGGTTTCGTATCGACCTTCCACCATCGTCGACTCGCTAGGACTACCTCCTATATTTACTCTTCTCTTCATAGTTTTTCATGTATTAAATTTTTAATAATAGATATTATAATATTTAAGATAGTTAATGTCAAATCTATTTTATCTATAATATACACAAAACTTTCAAAAATATTCAAACTAAGTTACTATTGAATAATTAATAGTTTATTTTATTACAAATAGATGGTAAAATATTTTTATGTTATTTACATATTGATTCTATTATTATTTGCAAACTAATAATAATTATTATATTTGTATATAATCGTTTAAAAAAGGGAGGTATGAAAATGTGAAGTAATACGTAAGAAGTTATCACAAATATAAACAATAATAATATTAATTTATATTAGGAGATGTTGATTATGAAGAAAGAGATTAAAGAACAAGTAAGAAAGTTAGATATAAAAAACATGGATGAAACACAAAAAAAAGCTGCAAAGATATTCGGAATGTTAATACTTAAGAGATCAATTCTTCCATTAGTTTTACTTATTTCAACATTTATTCTATCGAGGATTTTAAAGCTTAATTTTACAATAACAACAGTTATCTTACTAGCAGTTTTGGTATTTGGATTTTTCTATATAAAAAAATACAGAGATAAACTTCAAGATTTAAAATACTATGAAGGTAAGGTAATACATGTTCAGAAAAAAGGAAATTATTATGAATTACTTCTTAAAAACGGAAAACTTCCTATTAAATTGACTATAAAAAATGGCTTTGATGAGAATAAAGTAAGAAAAAATGAATTTATAAGATTATATTTTAATCCTTCTGAAAAGGTAGCAATCATTTTTGAATAGTCGTAAACAAAAGAGAAAGCAAAATTGCTTTCTCTTTTGTTTTTCTATTTTTGATTTTCATCTTCTACCCACTCTTTTGCCTCTACAACAGCGCTTTGGCTAGGAATAGGCACCTTTGATTCAGGTATAGTTTTTTTGATGTCTGCCCATGCAGCTGTTTCTTGACATTCAATTGGTGTACAGTTAGAATGCTTTTTACTTTTATTCATTTTGCTATCACCCCTTTTAGTTAGTATTAACCAAAAGTGAATATAGCTATTCATTGCTACCCTTACTTATTTGATTATCTTCATAGCTTATCCAATCACTCCAACTTCCAGCATACAACTTAGGATTTAAGCCAATTTCTCTCATTACTAAAAAATTTACACATCCTGTTATCCCCGATCCACAATACACTATAATTTCATCATATTTCTTTGCAAATTCAAATATTTTATTTAGCTCATGCTTTTCTTTTAGTTCATTATCTTTTAAAACTTCCTGCCAAAATACATTTTTAGCCGATGGTATGTGTCCACCAATTTTATCAATAGGTTCAAACTCTCCTGTATATCTATCATATGATCTAGAATCGATAATAACAGTTTTAGGATTATTCAGTTTTGATTTTACTTCGTACATGTCACACAAAATATCTTTTTTTACATTTACTTGATAATTTGTTTTTTCTTTTATAGTCACATCTGTTACAATTTCATACCCTTGATGTATCCATTTTTTAATTCCACCATTTAACACATAAGCTTTATCGTGACCCAAATATTTAAGTAACCACCAAAATCTAGCGGCTCCTGCTAAATCACCATCATCGTACGCTACAACTATACTGCTGTTGTCTATTCCGATATTCTCAATTTTAAGTTTAAACTCATTTATATCAGGAAGAGGATGTCTGCCACCATGCTCTTGTGGGATTGATGATAAATCTTTGTTAACGTCCATGAAAAATGCATTTTTAATATGACCCCTTTTATAATTATCTATTCCATAACTTTCTGATTGTAGATCAAATCTACAATCTACTATTACTAAATTTTTGTTATCGATATTGTTGTATAACCAATCTATGCTAACTAAATTACTCAAAAAAACAACTCCCTTCTATTATGTTATATATTTAATATTTTATCAATTTATATAAATACATACTAGATAATACAATATTATTTGTATAATATATTTTTTTATTTAGGATGATTTTTTTTGAAAATTATGATATTATTTAATAGAAGGGAAATATTACATAGTTAAGGGGGTTTATCATATGAAATTTTCAAACAGAATAGTTAATATGCAAGCTTCTCCTATTAGAAAACTTGTTCCTTATGCTACAAAAGCAAAAGCAGATGGAAAAAAAGTTTATCATCTTAACATAGGTCAACCTGATATAAAAACTCCTCAGTCTTTCTTTGATGCAGTAAAAAATTTTAATGAAGAAGTACTAGAGTATTCATTTTCTCAAGGTATGCCGGAGCTTATAGATGCAATAAGGGAATATTATAAAAACTATGATATGGACTTTGATCAAGATGAAATTCTTATAACTAATGGTGGTAGTGAAGCATTAATGTTTGCTATAATAGCCATAGCAGATGCTGGTGATGAAATTCTATCTCCAGAACCGTTCTATACAAACTATAACGGCTTTGCATCAGCTGTTGATGTAAATATTATTCCTATAACTACGAAAGCAGAAAACGGTTTCCATTTACCTTCTAGAAACGAGATAGAAAGCGTTATCACAAATAAGACTAGAGGAATTGTTTTATCAAATCCTGGAAATCCAACAGGAGTTGTTTATACAAGAGAAGAAATAGAAATGTTAGCTTCAATAGCTAAACAACATGATCTATTCATTATAGCAGATGAAGTGTATAGAGAGTTTGTTTATGATGGATTAGAGTATACTAGTTTTGGAAATATAAAAGAAATACAAGATAGAGTAATTATTGTTGATAGTGTTTCTAAACGTTATAGTGCTTGTGGTGCTAGAATAGGATCTATAGCTTCTAAAAACAAGGAACTTATGCAACAAATATTAAAATTATGTCAAGGAAGACTATGTGTACCTACATTAGAACAAATAGGATCTATAGAATTATATAAAACACCTAAATCTTACTTTGAAGAAGTTAACGCAGAATATAAGAGAAGAAGGGATTTAGTATACAAAAAACTTTGCGAAATGGAAGGAGTTATATGCAAAGAGCCTAAAGGTGCTTTTTATGTAAATGTAAAGCTTCCAGTTGAAAATGCAGAAGACTTTGTTATATGGATGCTTAAAGATTTTGATGTAGATGGAGAAACTGTTATGATGGCTCCATCTGAAGGATTTTACTCTACTCCTGGTCTTGGAAAAGATGAAGTTAGAATTGCTTATATACTAAATGAAGATGATTTAACTAAAGCAATGGATATCCTTAAAAAAGGACTTGAAACTTATAGAAATCTTAACAAATAATACGTACTAAAAAAACGAGCTTATAAGCTCGTTTTTTTAGTACGTATTATTCTATTTAAAGGAAAGACTTTGTTTATCTATTACTGTTGTTTATTACTAAACATTTGTAGCATAAACATAATATCTTGAATGTTTAATCCGTACTTTTCAAGAATTGTATTTAATATAGGATAAAATTCAACTACTAGTTGTTCTTTATCTTCTTTTATTAACTCCTCTAATGAAGGTATTATTTTTTTTATAAATTCAATCTTTTCATTATTACTAAGACAATTATACTTTTTTAAGATATCATCCATTCTTTTAACCTCCTTTTAACCAACATCTTCTTTTGTTTTTTTATTATATATAAAAACTATATATCCTGCAATAATTATTAAAATCCCTCCTAAAACACTATAAAAATCTGGAATTTCTGACCATAACAAAAATCCGAGTATAGATGAAAAAATAATGTTAGTGTAATCATAAATTGACACCTCAGATGCTGGAGCATATCTATAAGCCATAGTAATACTAATTTGGGCAATAGCAGCGAATATACCTGTTGCCAATAACCATATCCACTGAGATAGGCTTGGATTTTTATAGTTTAACATCATTAACGGTAACATAACTAGAATAGATACAAAAGAAAAATAAAAAACTATAGTCGAAGAATGTTCTTTGTCTCTTAAAATTCTTAAGATTGTATATGCTGCTGCTGCAAATATGGCAGATAGAAAGCCTGATATAGCTGGAATAAATGTGAATTTAAATGTAGGCTTTATTATAAAAATTGCACCTAGTATTACCATAATAAATGCAGGTATTTGAATTTTATTGAATTTTTCTTTAAGAAATATAATAGCAAATATTGTAACAAAAAAAGGTGATAATTTATTTAATATTGACGCATCCGCCAAAAGTAGATTGTTTATAGCAAAAAAGTGAAGTATTACCCCCAAAAGTCCAAATATAGATCTTGCCAACAAAAAAGTTTGATTTTCTTTTTTTCCAAACAAACTAACATTTTCTTTCTTTACAACATACAAGGCTATAAATAAACTAATGAAATTTCTAAAAAAAACTTTTTGAAACAAGGGTATATCACCAGATAATTTTACAGCTGCAGCCATTAAAGAAAAGAAAAATGCTGATGATATCATAAACAACATGCCTTTAATTTTATCATCCATAAATATCACTCCATTTTTTATTTGTAATACTATTATATTATAAATAAAAAAATCCTCCATTCAAATAGAGGAGTGTTTAAAATAAATTCTTAAATAGTGTTGTTTATGCACTAACATAAACAACATAAAAGGTAGCTTTAAAAGCTACCTTTTTATTTAGTATATACCATATTATCTTGGTTCAACAATAAGTTTTATAGCTGTTCTTTCTTCGCCATCTATTTCAACATCTGTAAATGCTGGAATGCATATTAAATCCATTCCGCTAGGCGCAACGAATCCTCTAGCTATAGCAACAGCTTTAACTGCTTGATTTAAAGCTCCAGCCCCAATTGCTTGTATTTCAGCTGATCCTTTTTCTCTTAAAACCCCTGCTAAAGCACCAGCTACAGAATTTGGATTAGATTTTGTTGAAACTTTTAGTACTTCCATTTTAATAAGCCCCCTTTAATATAATATTTTTTTCTAGAACTATATAATAGGTTTAATATATATATTCTACGTAATAATCCAAATTCCTCTTTTATTTAATATTAATATCCAATTTTTCTAAATTTTTTATATCTATCATCTATTATTTCTTCTCTTGTTAAGTTTTGATAGGATCTGATTTGTTCTATTATGTATTTTTTTATGCTTTCAGATGTAGATTTTACATCTTTTTGAGCTCCTCCTAAAGGTTCTTTTATTATTTTATCAACTACTTCTAATTCATACAAATCATTACTAGTTAACTTCATTATAGATGCTGCCTGACTAGCTTTAGATACATCTTTCCATAATATACTAGATAAACCTTCAGGTGATATAACAGAATAAATAGAATGTTCTAACATTGCAAGTTTATTACATACACCAAGAGCTAAAGCTCCCCCACTTCCTCCCTCTCCTATAACTATAGATATTATAGGAACACCAAGAGAAGACATTTCTAGTAAATTACGCGCTATAGCTTCTCCCTGCCCTCTTTCTTCTGCTCCTATTCCACAATATGCTCCAGGAGTATCTATGAAAGTGATTATTGGTCTGTTAAATTTATCAGCTTGTTTCATTAGTCGTAAGGCTTTTCTATATCCTTCAGGATGTGGCATACCAAAATTTCTTGCTATATTTTCTTTCACTGTTTTCCCTTTTTGATGTCCTATAATAGTTACACAAATATCATCTATAAGACCTATTCCTCCTATTATGGATAGATCATCTCTAAAACATCTATCTCCATGTAATTCTATAAAGTCTGAACAAATGTTTAAAATATAGTCTTTGCTAGTAGGTCTATCATTACTTCTAGTAAGATTTACTTTCTGCCAAGGTGTTAAATTTTCATATATTTGAGTTTTCATATTTTCAAGTTTTCTTGTCAGAATATCTATTTCTGTTGATAGATCTATATTGTTATCTTGGGATAATTTTTTAAGTTCTTGGATTTTACTTTCAAGTTCCAATATAGGTTTGTCTATTTGCATCATATCTACGCCTCCTGGTATCCGTGCATTTTTATGATTCTAAAGAGCATATTTTTCATATCTTTTCTATTTACTATAATATCTACAAATCCTTTTTCTAGTAAAAATTCTGCTCTTTGAAATCCATCAGGCAAAGTTTGTTTTATAGTCTGCTCAATAACTCTAGGACCGGCAAAACCTATAAGCGCTTTAGGCTCAGCTATAATTATATCTCCTAACATTGCAAAACTAGCTGTTACTCCTCCAGTAGTTGGATCTGTTAGTATTGATATATATGGAATTTTATATTCACTCAGCCTTCTTAACTCTTGAGCAGTCTTTGCCATTTGCATTAAAGATATTATACCTTCTTGCATCCTTGCACCGCCAGAAGATGAAATTATTATAAACGGGATTTTATTTTCTATAGAGTAAGTGGCTGCTCTAGTAATTTTTTCTCCTACTACAGCACCCATGCTTCCCATCATAAAATCCGTATTCATGACACAAATTGTTGCATTTAAACCATTAATTTTTCCTGTTCCTGTTATTACAGCATCATTTTCATTAGTTTTGTCTTTATATAAATTAAGCTTGTTTTCGTATTCAGGAAAATTTAATATATTCTTTGAATATAAGTTTTTATCAAATTCAGTAAATGTACCTGTATCAATTAGCAAATCTATTCTCTGGCGTGCAGGTAATTTAAGATGATAATCGCACTTTGGACATATATACAAATTTTCTTCTACATCTTTTTTAAAGATATTTTTTTTACATTCAGGACAATTCATCCAAAATTTTTCATCCAAACTATTGTTTTGAAAGTTGTTTACCATAGATAAATTTGCATATTCTTTATTTTTATTTAATAACTTCTTTATCAAAAGATATCACCTGCCTGATTTTTAGTTACTCACTTTATATTTATTTTCTATGAATTTAGTATAGTGAGTATCATTATTAAATTCTGCACAAGATATAAGTTTTTTTTGAAAATCTTTGTTCGTAATGATGCCTTCTATAGTTAGCTCGTCTAAAGCTCTTTTCATTCTATTTATAGCTTCTACCCTGTTTTTTCCCCATATTATTAACTTTCCTATCATTGAATCATAAACAGGTGGAATTGTATATCCACTATATATATAGCTGTCCCATCTAACTCCAATCCCTCCTGGAATATGAATATAGTTTATTTTGCCTGGACATGGTCTAAAATTATTATCTGGATCTTCAGCATTAATCCTACATTCAATAGCATGACCATTAAACATTACATCTTCTTGTTTATATGGTATAGCATTACCTGAAGCTATTAATAGTTGTAACTTTATAAGATCTATTCCCGTTATCATTTCTGTTACAGGATGTTCTACTTGTATTCTTGTATTCATCTCTATAAAGTAGAAATTTTTGTTATCGTCTACTATAAACTCAACTGTACCTGCCCCAAGATACCCTACAGATTTTGCTGCATTTATAGCTGCAGTATATAAGTTATTTTGGGTTTCATCATCTAAATAACTCGTGAGACTTTCTTCAATAAGTTTTTGGTTTCTCCTTTGCATCGTACAATCTCTACCACCAAGATGAATTACGTTTCCAAAACTATCTCCAAATATTTGGACTTCTATATGTCTTGGATTTTCTATATACTTTTCTAAATACATTTCATCATTTCCAAAAGAAGATAAAGCCTCACCTCTTGCTAGATTAAAATTTACAATTAAATCATCTTGCGAGTATGCAACTCTCATGCCTTTTCCACCACCACCAGCACAAGCTTTAATAAGTACTGGATATCCAATTGTATTTGCTATTTTTATAGCATCATTTATATCTTTTATAGTTCCTTTTGAACCAGGAACTACTGGAACATTTGCATTTATCATAGTTTGTCTAGCTTTAGACTTATCTCCCATTTTTTCTATATGTTCATATCTAGGCCCTATAAATATTATATTATTTTCTTCACATTTTTTAGCAAACTCTGCATTTTCGGATAAGAATCCAAACCCTGGATGAATAGCATCGCATTTAGTTTTTAATGCAATATATATTATACCGTCCATATTGTTATAACTTTTACTTACGTTATTAGGTCCAATACATATAGATTCATCTGCCATATATACATGAAGAGAATCTTTATCTATTTCAGAGTATATAGCAACAGTTTTTATTCCTAATTCTTTGCACGTTCTTATAATTCTTACCGCTATTTCTCCTCTATTTGCTATAAGCACTTTATTTATCATATACTCACTCCCTTCACTATTTGCTTAATCGTATTTCAAATAAAGGTTGATTATATTCTACCAGCTGTTCATTTTCTACTAGAATTTTTATTATTTCTCCTTCTACTTCACTTTCAATTTCATTCATAAGCTTCATAGCTTCAAGAATACATAAAACATCTCCTTTCTTAACTTTTGTTCCTAATTGAACATATGGAGAAGAATCTGGAGAAGGAGCTTTATAAAAAGTTCCCATTATAGGTGCTTTAACTATATAAACATTCTCGTCAGTATCTATATTTTCGTTAACTACGTTATTATCTAGAAACACTTTCTCTTCTAGTCTTTCTAGTTTTAAATGTTCATTTGAATTACTTTTTTCTATGGTCATTTTAAAATTTTCATACTGTATTTCAAATTTATTTATATTAGTTTCATTTAAAGTCAAAATTAAATCCTTTATTTCCTTTGAATTCATTATTAACCCCTCCTATTTATACCTGGTGCTAATATCATATGTTATGATTATACCATACATCACAGCATAATAACAACAAAAAAGGTTGTCGAATTATATTAATATAACTCGACAACCTTTTATTATTTAGCTGGCTCTTCCATAAAAAAAAGTCCTAATAGGTTTTAGATTATATCTATGTGGCATTATTATCTGTTCAGTACTTCCAACAAACAATACTCCACTTTCTTTTAGAGATTGACTAAACTTATGATAAATATTAGCTTTGGCCTCTTCTGTAAAGTAAATCATAACATTTCTACAAACAATCAAATCACAAGAATCTGGAAAAGATTCTTCAAGTAGATTGTGTTGTTTGAATGTTACTCTATTTTTTATATCTTCTTTTATAGAATATGTATTATTTCCTAACTTATCGAAAAACTTAGATATAAATTCACTAGGTAAATTTTTTAAACTTTTTTCTAAATAGATTCCGTTCTTAGCTTTATTCATGGCCTCTTTATCTATATCCGTAGCCAGTATATTTATTTTATTAAGAGGCATAAATTTACTTAAAAGCATAACTAGTGAGTAGGGTTCTTCTCCAGTTGAGCATGCTGCACTCCATACCTTTAAGTTAGTTCCGCTCTTAATTAAAGATGGAATTATGTTTTTTTCTAAAACATTCCATTGTTCTGAATTTCTATAAAATTCAGATACATTTATAGTCATATAATTTATAAATTCATCAAACAACAATTTATTTTTATCTATTTCATTGAAATAATCATCAAAATTGCTAAATCCATTTCTAGATACTAAAGACTCTAGTCTTCTTTTCATCTGTTTTTCTTTGTATAAAGACAAATTAATACCCGTTTTTCTATATATTTTTTGCTTAAAAGATTCATATCCTGTCATAAATAATTACCCCCTGTATTATATGAATATAGCTTTATTTATTAAAATAATCTCGTATATTTTCTACAACTTCATTTATTATCCAGTCTGGAGTAGATGCACCTGCTGTAATTCCTATAGATTTATAATTTCTAATCTCATCAATATTTAGATCATCTATAGTTTCGATATGGTAAGTTTTACAAAATTGTTTGCATACTTGAACAAGCTTTTGAGTATTAGAACTATGCATTCCGCCTATAACTATCATAACATCTACTTCTTTAGCTGTATTAATAGCAGATTCTTGTCTTTCTTTTGTTGCTGAACAGATAGTATTGTAGAAAATAGCATTATCAGTAATTTCTTTTAAAGATTCACATATTTCATTATAAACTTTTAGGTTCATAGTAGTTTGAGCAACAATACAATAACTAATATTTCTGCTAATTTTATTTAAATCCTCTAATTTTTTTATTACTATTGCTTCATTATTACACCATCCATTAATACCAATAACTTCTGGGTGATCAGGATCTCCTATTATAACTATTTTATATCCCTTATCATAATATCGTTTTGCTATATTTTGTATTTTTTTTACATAAGGACAAGTCAGGTCAATAATGTCTAAACCTCTTTCTTTTGCTTTATCGTATATATCAATAGGAACTCCGTGGGATCTTATTATTACTGTATCACCAGTCGAAACTTGTTCTAAGTTTTCAATTATTTTAAGGCCTGCCTGTTCGTATTTTTTAACTGCTTGTTCATTATGTATAAGTGGTCCTAAAGAATATATGTTAGAGTTTTTTTTGAGGCATTCCCACGCCATATTCATAGCTCTCTCTACACCAAAACAAAACCCCGCATATTTAGCTATTTTAATCTCCAATTTAACTCCTCCAAACCTGAGATATTTTTAATATCCAAACAAAACTTGTATATTTTGTAAAAACAATAAATTCATTGTACTTAAGAAAAGTTATCTATATCTTGAGCTATTATATCAAGAACCTTTTGGCTTAGTATCTCATAATCCGAAGATGTTAGTTTGTTGTCATAATAATCTTCAAAATCTAATGGGTCATTTATTTTAATTATAGTTTTCCTAAAAATTTTATACTTAGATACAATAGAAACTGGAACTACCTTACATTTTCCTTTTATAGCAAGCATAGCTGTTCCAGCTTTAGCTTTTCCTAATCCTTCACCTTTAGTTCTAGTTCCCTCTGGAAATATACCTATAGCCTTTCCGTCTTTTAGAATTCTTAGAGCTGTCTTTATAGTTGATATGTCTGCTTTAGATCTATCAACAGGGAATACCCCTAAATTTTTAAGTATATATCCAAAGAATTTGTTCTTAAACAGCTCTTTTTTAGCCATGTAGTGTACTTTTCTTGGCATATAGATTCCTATAAACACTGGATCTAACAAACTCTTATGATTCGATGCAAATATTATATGCTCATTTTGAGGTACTTTATCTAATCCTATAATCTCTATCTTGTATAAAAATTTGAATACAGGTTTTAAAACAGCTCTTACTACATCATAAAGAATCAAGACAATCACCCCATCTTTATACAGTTAAGAATTTCATGAACAACTTCATCTATAGATTTATTGCTAGTATTTACCTCAATTGCATCTTTTGCCTTTACAAGAGGTGCAAATTCTCTTTCTGAATCGATTTTATCTCTAGTTTCTATATCTTTAATTATATCTTCTATAGTAACATCATATCCCTTGTTTTTTAATTCCATATATCTTCTATTAGCTCTTTCCTGTACGCTAGCAGTTAAAAAGAACTTATAATCCGCATTAGGAAATACATATGACCCTATATCTCTGCCATCCATTATAACTGAGTATCTATCAGCCATTTTTCTTTGAAGATATACCATTATTTCTCGAACTTCTTTTATCTGAGCAACTCTTGAAACATTGCTAGAAACTTGTAACTGTCTTATTTCTTCGTTAACTATTTTTCCATCAAGATATATATTTTCATCTTGAAAATCTATTTCTGTGCTTTTACATAAATTTATTAATCTGTCATTATCATTAATATCTATGCCTTTTTCTAAAGCTTTATATGTTATTGCTCTATACATAGCCCCTGTATCTATATAATTTATACCTAGTTTATTAGCTATGATTTTTGCAACTGTACTTTTTCCTGCCCCAGCAGGACCATCTACTGCTATTACAATTTTTCTCATTCAATTTCACTCCTTGTTGCTAGATCTGTTCTTAAGTTTTTAGCTTCATTTAGATAAACATGTATTATGTCTTTCTTGCTTTTGTTAGAATTTATATGCATTAAAACTCTAATACATTTGTCTAGACTTCCTTTTACATACTTTTCTTCAAAATTTAACATAGGGGTATTTAATATTTTCATATTTTCCCTTATAGCTTCAGAAGGGTACGCAGCATCTAAATCATTTGTCATGGTAAAAATTATACTTATAATATCTTCTTCTTTAATTTGATTTAACTTTATTATTTTTTCAACAAGAATCTGTGTCTGTAATAAAATCTCTTCTTTAGTATTTTGATTTACTGTAGTAGCTCCTCTTATAGCTAATATCCTCATATTTTATCACCATCTTGCAGTATTATATCAAATTTATATATTTTATTCTAGTATTGTAAATGTCCTGTGTCGTTTAATTTTACAATAACAGGCCCATAGTCTTTAAATTGAACTATATTCAAAGCTGTATTATCTTGTTTTATCCTATATATGTTGCTTAAATCTGATCCTAATAAACTCAAGAGCAATACCTTTATACTCATACTATGAGATACTATCAGAATATTAGATGATTTATGCTTTTTATTCAAATTTATAATTTCGTTATAAATTCTTTCTTTCAAAACTGATAAATTTTCACCATCTGGGATAATTGCGTTGTGTGGCTCATTTCTCCAAATCGTATAAATTTTTTCATACTCACTTTTTATTTCATCTATAGTTAATCCTTCCCATTTTCCAAAATTTATTTCCCTTAAGGTTTCTAGATATGCTACCTTCACTCCTAGTATGTCAGCAAGTATTTGTGAGGTTTCCTTTGTTCTTCCTAGATCACTACTATAAATAAAATCTATATTGTAGTCTAAAAGCTTTTTTCCTAGTTTATATGCTTGCTCTCTTCCTTTGTCTGTTAGTTTAGAATCTCCTTGACCTTGCGTTTTCCCTGATATGTTCCATTCTGTTTCACCATGTCTTACTATAAAAAATGTATTCATGATAACCCTCCTTTAACTAACTATAAAGAAAAAAAGAAATAGGAGCTACCCTATTTCTCATCATATATGCTATATTCCTTCCAAATATATTCTAGCTTATCAAAATATTTAGTTATTTCATCTTTCTTCCTCATTCCTACAGCTATTATAAGAGCATTTGCAAAACTCAAAGGAGCAACCAAAGAGTCTACAAAAGATGCCATATTACTCTTAATTATTATAGTCTCATCAGACAATGTAGCTATAGGTGATAATACACTGTCTGTTAGCGATACTAAAGTTGCACCTTGACCCTTAGCATATTTAAAAAGTTCTAAAGTTTTTTTCGAATATCTTGGAAAACTAATACCTATTACTAAATCGTCTTTTCCTACATTTAAAATCTGTTCAAACAAATCACTTATTCCATATCCAACTACTTTAACATTATCTAATATCAAATTTAAGTAAAATCCAAGATATTCAGCTATAGCCGTTGAACTCCTTAATCCTACAATATAAATTCTTCGAGCATTAAGAGTTTGATTTACAAGATATTGAAATGAATTTATATCTATTTCATCTAACGTACCTTTTATATTTTCAATATCTGATTTTAATACCTTTCTAAGGATATTCCAATCATCAGAATACTCTTTAGACATTTCAACTCTCTGAACAGTTGTCAACTTAGTTTTTATAAGCTCTTGTAATGCTTTTTGAAGCTTAGGATATCCATCGAATCCAAGAGCATTGGCAAATCTTACAACAGTTGATTCACTTACTCCTACAGTTTCTCCTAATTTACAAGCTGTCATAAAAGCCGCTTTATCATAGTTTTCTAGGATAAACTGTGCTATAAGTTTTTGACCTTTACTAAGTTGAGAAAATTTTTGTTTTATTGTAAATATCAAATCATTTTTATTTTCTAACATTAAATAAAACCCCTTTGCTACCTTAGGACCTACTAATACATTACTCCATATATTCCCTTATTAATACAGCACCTTGTTCAAGAGCTAATGTATTTAGATCTTCAGTTCCTTCTGGAACTCTATTAATAACAGCAGCTTTAAGTTGTTCAAAAGGAATAATCCCTAAAACTTCTCCTATAGCTCCTAAAGCAACTATATTAGCAACCATAGATCTACCTACTTTTTTAACTGCTGTTTCAATTATAGGAATGCTGTAAATTTTTCCTGTTATAGTATTGTAATCTATTTTTATGGATGAGTCAACTATCAATATTCCATCTTCCTTCAAATCTTTTACATATTCATTATAGGATTTTTGTGTCAAACAAAGTAGTAAGTCAGGCTTTCTTACTTTAGGATAATTTATTTCCTCTTTACTTATTATAACTTCAGCTTTACTAGCTCCTCCTCTAGCTTCCGGTCCATAAGATTGTGTTTGTACTGCATTTAAATCATAGTTTATAGCTGCTTCAGCTAATATTATTCCAGCAAGGATTAATCCTTGTCCACCAGAGCCACTTAACCTTAACTCTTTTTTCATAACTATCTCCCCTTTTTAAATCTATCAATAATTTTTTGATATTCTTCTGTATATTCAGGTTCAACTACATTTTTAAATTCCCCCATAAATAATTTACCTTCTAATTTTTCCTTAGGAAGTTTATCTTTAAGTTTTATATCTACAAACATATCTTTAAGATCATTCATAATATTAACTGCACTTCCCTTTTTATTTTTTCTTCCATAGTAAGTAGGACAAACACTAACCCCTTCAATTAGAGAAAATCCTTTATGAGCTATTCCTTTTTTAACGTAATCAATCATTTGCTTAGCATGATATGCTGTAGCTCTTGCAACATATGTAGCTCCTGAAGCTGCACCCAAATTACAAATATCAAAAGGCTTATCTATATTTCCATATGGAGCAGTGGTTGCTTTGTCTCCTGTTGGAGTAGAAGGAGAAAATTGTCCACCTGTCATACCATAAATATTATTATTGAATATAATTGTAGTTATATCTATATTTCTTCTTGCTGCATGTATCAAGTGGTTTCCGCCTATAGCTGTAGCATCTCCATCCCCAGAGATTACAATTACGTGCAATTCAGGATTTGCAAGTTTTAATCCTGTAGCAAACGCTAAAGCTCTTCCGTGAGTAGTGTGCAAAGTATTAAAATCCATATATCCAGCAGCTCTTGATGAACAACCAATTCCTGAAACTATACAAACTTTATTTTTATCTAAATTCAGCTCATCTATTGCAACAGAAATTGCTCTCATTAAAATTCCATGACCACAACCTGGGCACCATATATGAGGAAGCCTATCTGTTCTAAATGTTTTTTGTACAACTTTGCTTGACACTATAATACCCCCTTAACTTTATTTATAATTTCTTCTGGAGTAATGTATTCGCCATTTGATTTATTAACCCCATAAACTTTAGCATCTTTTGATGCTATTCTTTCTACTTCTAGAACAATCTGACCTAAATTCATTTCAGTTACAAATATTGTGTTAATTTTTTCACTTAAAACTTTGACTTGTTTCTCAGGGAATGGCCATATAGTCTTAGCAATAAATAATCCAGCCTTTATTCCCTCTTTTCTTAATAAGTTTACAGCTTCCTTTGTGGATCTAGCCATACACCCATAACTTATGAACATAATTTCAGCATCATCTAATAAATATTCCTCATAAATTACTATATCATCGATATTGTTAGATACTTTTTTCATTAATCTATCTAATTGTCTTTCAGCCTCTTTAGTGTTGTTAGTAGGGAATCCAGTTTCATCGTGGAAAAGACCTGTAACATTATATCTATACCCTTTACCGAAGTTGGCCATAGGCGGAACTAAGTCGTCAGTATACTCATAAGCTTTATACTCTTCAGGTGGGCAAGTAGGTTTTTTTCTATCTATTACTTCTAATTCTCCCGGCTCTGGAATTTCAATTTTTTCTCTCATGTGTCCAATTACTTCGTCTAATAATAATATAACTGGCATTCTATACTTTTCTGCAAAATTAAAAGCTTTAACAGTCATATCAAATGTATCTCTAACTGAAATTGGAGATAAAGCTATAACTGGATGGTCTCCATGAGTTCCCCATCTAGCTTGCATAACATCTCCTTGAGAAGGAGCCGTTGGCAATCCTGTACTTGGTCCACTTCTTTGAACATCAACTACAACAACAGGAATTTCTGTCATATAAGCATATCCTAGATTTTCTAACTTTAAAGAAAGTCCTGGACCACTTGTAGCTGTCATCGATTTTAACCCTGCTAAAGATCCTCCTATAGCAGCAGCCATTCCAGCTATTTCATCTTCCATTTGTATAAATTTTCCACCGATTCTTGGTAGTAAAACAGAAGAAACTTCAGCTATTTCAGTTGAAGGAGTTATAGGGTAACCTGCATAAAATCTCATCCCTGCATATATAGCTCCCTCAACACACGCCTCATTTCCTTGTAGTAACTTTATATTTCTAGACATATATTTTACCCCCTTAATCTATATCTGCTCATTTTCTAAATATATAGCATAGTCTGGACATCTAATTTCACACAATCCACATTTAATGCATTTTTCTATATCTTGTATGTATACTTTCTCTTGTTTTATATCTAAAACATCTTTAGGACAAAATTCTACACATATTTTACAACCTTTACACCATTCAGGTTTAATTATAAGTTTTTTGTTCAAAAAACCCATCTCCCTTCCTTATCTAACCAAATATTACTTTCAAATATATAATACCAAAAGGAAAAGGTTTTTGCAATTAAAGTTTCATAAATTATAATATTAATTTCATTTTGAAAAAAATGTTTCAAAAAAATAAAGCCTCTAGCTATCTAGAGACTCTATATCTTGCATTATTCTGTATATTTTGTCATAATCGGTAATATCGTATTTTAATGGTGTAACAGAAATAAAACCATTTTTTAATGCTACAACATCACTGTTTTCATGCTGAGGCAACTCTACAGTTTTTCCTCCTAACCAGTAGTAGACATTTCCTCTTGGATCAATTCTTTTTTCAAAAGTATTTTCATATCTTCTTATTCCTAGCTGAGTTATCTTAAATCCCTTTATATTTATATGTCTAATATCTGGTATATTAATATTAATCATACACTCATCTAGCAGTTTCAAGTTATCCTTTATTTTACTAATAAATATAGCAACATATTCAGCAGCCTTAGCATATTCAAGTCTAGTTATGTCTCTTCCATCGTAGGACACAGCGATAGACGGTTTGTTTTGAACTAAACCTTCCATAGCTCCTGATACTGTACCCGAATAAATAACATCGGTTCCTAAATTTGGACCATTGTTTATACCACTTAAAACCAAATCTATGTTTATATCTTTCAATAACTCTTCTATTCCAAGTTTAACGCAATCTGCAGGAGTTCCGCTTACAGCATATGCATTTATATTTGTATCACCAAGTTTTTTCTTTTTAACCATAAGAGGACTGTGAATAGTTATTGCATGACCTATGGCACTTTTTTCTGAATCAGGAGCTACTACATACACATTTGCTACTTGACTTAGTTTTTTTGCTAACTCAATTATTCCATCAGAAAATATTCCATCATCATTAGTTATTAAAATATTCATTTTTATCACCTTTTATACTGGATGAGTTTTTTGAGCTTCATCATATAAGCTAGGTTCAATTCTGAATTGACTAGCCCATCTGTCCTCAAAATATTTCTTTGCTACCTGAGGGAATAAAGCATAAGATAAAACATCTTCATCTGATTGATAATACTCGCTGATTTCTTTTTTGAAAGTTTCAAATTGAGGTTCTAGTAGATCTGCAGGTCTTTGAGTAATAACATTTTCATCTCCTATTATTTTTCTTTTTATCTCGTCTTTTATAGGAACAGGAGGTTTACCATATAGTCCCTTAACATAGTCTTTTATTTCTTTTGGAACCATTTTATACCTTTCACCTAATATCACATTAAATACAGCTTGAGTTCCAACCATTTGGCTTAGAGGAGTTACTAAAGGTGGATATCCCAGATCTTCTCTAACTTTTGGTACTTCTTTCAGAACATCTTCGTACTTATCTTCAGCGTTTTGAGCTTTTAGTTGTGATAATAAGTTAGATAGCATTCCCCCTGGAACCTGATAGATTAAAGCTTTAGGGTCTATAGCCATTACCTTATGATTTAATAAACCTTCTTTTATGTATTTTTCTCTTATATCTTTAAAATATTCAGCGATTTCACTTAGTAAATTTAAATCTAATCCTGTGTCATATTCAGTGCCTTTCAAACTTGCAACAAGTGGTTCTGTTGGAGGCTGAGAAGTTCCAAGAGCAAATGGTGATATAGCTGTATCTACTATATCTACTCCTGCTTCTATTGCTTTTAATAATGTCATAGAAGCAACTCCACTTGTGTAATGAGTATGTAATTCTAAAGGAACATTTATTTCTTTTTTTAAGCTCGATATGAGTTCATAAGCATCAAATGGAGTGATAACACCAGCCATATCTTTTATACATATAGAATCTACACCTAAACTTTCCATATCTTTAGCTAATTTTATATAATAAGGTATATTATGTACTGGGCTAGTTGTATAAGAAATAGTAGCCTGACAATGAGCGTTTTCTTTTTTTATAGTATTTATAGATGTTTCAAGATTTCTTATATCATTTAAAGCATCAAATACCCTAATTATATCTATACCATTTTCTATTGATTTTTTTATGAATTTTTCAACTATATCATCTGGATAATGTTTATATCCTAAAAGGTTTTGACCTCTTAAAAGCATTTGAAGTTTTGTATTTTTTATTTCTTTTCTAAGTTTTCTAAGTCTTTCCCAAGGATCCTCATTTAAAAATCTTAGGCACGCATCAAAGGTAGCTCCACCCCAAACTTCGAGAGCATTGAATCCAACAGCATCAAGTTTTTGAGCTATAGGTAACATCTCTTCTGTTTTTAGTCTAGTTGCTATAAGCGATTGATGCGCATCTCTGAATATTGTTTCTGTTATTTTAACTTTACCCATAGGAATACCTCCTTCGTTTTGTAAAACGTTGTCCTAAGAATACTTTCTTTGATTATACTACATAATTTTGTAAACTATCAACTTTTTTCCTATATATACTTTTTGTTATTATTCTTACTGTGGCAAGCACTATCAAAAAAATCTGGTAAAATAGCGCATAGGTACTTATTTATTTGTATATCTTTATCTAAAATTAATTCACTTTCTGATAAGTCTTTAAATCCTATCTTTTTTAAGAAAAGTTCATCTTCATTTTTCTCTACCAGAAATAGTTTTATCCCATTTATATCCGCTAGGTTGAGTAGCGATTTTATTAATCCATCTTTTAATATGTTATTCATAGTTTCATTAAAAATGAAAAAATCATTTAGGTAGGCTATATTTCCTTTTTGTTTGTAGCTAGCATATCCTAAAATTTCTTCATTGTCATAAATAACTAATGAGCTATCTAACATATCTGTTTCTATGCTTTTTTTTAATAATGTATTTAGTTTATCTATATCTTTTTCGTTTACCTTAACTATTTTTAACACCAAAATCACCTCTTATAATGATTTTATATACCTTATTTCATCATTATTTAGATATCTCCACTGGCCTTTTTTAAGATTAGATAAAGTGATATTTCCTATAGAAATTCGTTTAAGACTTATGACTGGGTGTCCTATTGCTTCGCACATCTTTCTTATTTGTCTATTTTTCCCTTCATAAATAACAATTTCTACTACTGAAAAATTTACACTCTTTTCTAAAATTTTAAATTTAGCTGGTGCAGTAACATAATTATCAATTTTTATTCCTTTTTCAAATCTATTTATATCTTCAATTGTGGGATGTCCTTTTATTTTTGCTATGTATGTTTTATATATTTTATGTTTAGGATGTGTAAGCTTAAAGGCAATATCTCCATCATTAGTAAGAAGTAGTAAGCCTGATGTATTGTAGTCTAGTCTACCTACAGGGTATACTCTTTCTGGAATATCTATTAGATCTAGTACACTTTTCCTATTGAATTGATCTTTTACAGTAGTTACGTATCCCTCAGGTTTATTTAATAATATATATATCTTTTTGTTTTCTAATTTTATAACTTTTCCATTTACTTCTACTATATCTTTATTTTCATCTATATCTATACCCATAGTGTTTACAACTTTTCCGTTAACTTTTACTGTACCTGATAATATTAACTCATCTGCTCTTCTTCTAGAAGCGACTCCACAAAGTGCTATGTATTTATTTAGTCTCATCTAATCTCTCCTTAGTACTTAATATATATATTAATTTATACCAGTTTATATATATTTACAACTGTTTTAAATAATATTTAATTTATTTGGTTACATTAATACTAAATATTCGAGAAGGAGGATTTTATATGGCAAATAAAAATAATCAAAATAATCAGTACAATAAAAATGGTAGAAAAACGCCTAATAAAAAACTTGAATTTGCTGAAGAGCTTAGTCTAAAACCTAGTGAACATCCAAGTCAAACAGGATCTGTTAGCCAAAATACTAGTAGGCCTATATCAAAAAGAAAGAAGAATAAGAAAGAATAAAGTTGAGTTTTAAAGGCTGTTAAATCAGCCTTATTTTTTGTTAGTATTTATTTCTACTAGGAATTATTTTTATAGGATAAAATAAAATAGAGCCTTAGGCTCTATTGAACGTTATACATATTTTTACTTTTCAAATAATTGAATATATGTTCTCCGTGTTCTTGTTCTTCTTTTTGTATATGATTTAAAGCTTTCCTTACATTAGTATCTACGCATTCAAAAATAGTTGTATTGTATGTAGATGAAACATACTTTTCAGTCATCAATAAGTCTTCACAAAACTTAATATCATCTTGGCTATAATTTAAAGATTGATCAAATATAAATTGTGCATTAGATTGACTTTGTTGATTTTGCTGCATGTTAGGTACTTGTCCATTGAGTATTTGATTTATTGTATTAAGGTGTTGTCTTTCTTGGTCTGCGTGATACATAAATAACTGTTTTAGTTGCGGATCTTGAGCTTTATTAGCATATTCTGTATACTTTTGAATACACATTTCTTCATGGTGTTTTTGATCTTGAAGCATCATCTTTTCTTTTTGACTTAGTTGTATCATCTATACGTACCCTCCTACATATTTTTATAATTAGTTTTGCCTTTTTATTTGAATATATTCAAATTTTTTCTTGATTAATTTACTGTAGAATAACTGTAATAGTATACTGAATATAATTATTGTAAACATGATAGATGTTCCACAATAAAAGAAAAACTGTTGTGGTAGTATATTTATTACAGGATCTGTAGAAGGATTAAATTGCCAATAGTCATTGTTAAATATTAATTTGTGAAATATTGTAAAAGCTGAGTTGAAATCAACTAAAAATAGCATAACAAGAATTAATGGTGCTACCAATAAAGCTTTTGCTGAATAAGTAATGAATAAATAATCCTTACTTTTGTGGTGATTTATCATTAATACAAAAAATACAAATAAAGATAAAAGTAATATTTTGTCTAAAGCGTTAAATATATCTTTTACTTCTTTAAAATGAATTTTTCCATACTCTGATGAATGAAGTGTTGGAAGATTGAATTGTTTTTCCTTATGACTTGTTAGATAATTTATTATATAATCATAATTATCTTTTATTTCTTCTTTATCCATTCCTGAAGTTTTATGTATGTCTAAATAATCAATACTAAAATAATACAAAGGCTTAAAAAACACAACCAACTTAACTGATAGTATAACTACTATCATAATCAAAAATAAAGAAGATATTATATTTTTAAATCTAAACAAATATACATCACTCCTAATTTTAAAATTAAACCTAAAAGCCATATATGGCTTTTAGGTTTATACGCTAGGCTTAAAGCTTTTTAACCTTAATGCATTCATTAATACAGATACAGAGCTTAAAGACATTGCTGCAGCAGCAAACATTGGATTTAACTGTGGCCCTCCAAAAGCATATAACACTCCTGCAGCTAATGGTATACCTGCTACATTATAGGCAAAAGCCCAAAATAAATTTTGTTTAATATTTCTTATAGTGTTTTTACTTAACTGTATAGCAGTGATAACATCATCAATATCACTCTTAATAAGAACTATATCTGCAGATTCTATCGCAATATCTGTACCTGAACCTATTGCAATGCCTATATCTGCTTGTGCTAAGGCTGGTGCATCATTTATTCCATCTCCTACCATAGCTACCTTTTTACCTTGATTTTGAAGTTTTTTAATTTCATTTGCTTTCTCTTGAGGAATAACCTCTGCTAAAACTTTATCTATTCCAACCTGTGACGCTATAGCTTTAGCAGTTTTATAATTGTCTCCAGTTAACATTATAACTTCAATTCCCATATTTTTAAGTTTCCTTATAGCCTCTTTACTATTATGTTTAATTATATCTGCTACAGCTATTATACCTGCTACTTTCCCATTTAAAGCTACATACATAGGAGTTTTTCCTTCTTGAGCTAATTTTTCAGCTTTTTCTTCTATCTTATTTATATCTACATTTTTATCTTTCATAAACTTCTTATTTCCTAAAATTATATTCCTTCCACTTACATTAGCCTCTATTCCGTGTCCTGGTACAGCTTTAAATTCATTTACATTCAAAAGTTGAATATTATTTTCAGTTGCATATTTAACTATAGCTTCACCTAGAGGATGCTCTGAACCCTTCTCAGCTGATGCAACCAGTTGCAATAAGTCTTTTTCATCTATCCAATCTACTGTTATTATATCTGTAACTGTAGGTCTACCTTCTGTTATTGTACCTGTTTTATCAAATACTATAGTATCGACTTTGTGAGTTATTTCAAGAGCTTCTCCACTTTTTATTAATATTCCATACTCAGCACCTTTACCCGTTCCTACCATTATAGCTGTAGGAGTTGCAAGCCCTAATGCGCATGGACATGCTATAACAAGCACAGATATAAATATCTTAAGCGAAAATACTATATCTTGACCAGTTAAATACCAACTAATACCTGATATTACAGCTATAAAAAATACTACAGGAACAAAATAACTTGATACTATATCACCTAATTGAGCTATCGGAGCCTTAGATCCTTGAGCATCTTCAACTAGTTTTATAATTTGAGATAAAGCTGTATCCTCTCCTACTTTTGTAGCTTTAACTTTTATTAAACCATGCTTGTTTATACTTGCACCAACAACTTTATCTCCTATAGTTTTTTCAATAGGAATACTTTCTCCTGTAATCATAGATTCGTCTATAGAAGTTGACCCTTCTATAATTTGACCATCCACAGGAATTTTTTCTCCCGGTCTAACTAAAATTATATCTCCCACCTCAACTTCTTCTATAGGTATCTCAATTTCATCACTTCCGTGTATAACTGTTGCAGTCTTTGGTGCTAGACCCATAAGTTTTTTTATAGCTTCTGATGTCTTTCCTTTAGATACTGCTTCTAAAGCTTTACCTAAAAGAACAAGAGTCACTATCATAGCCGCTGTTTCAAAATATAAGTTATGAACATAATGTGTATCTCCAATTATTATTCTATATGTCGCATAAGAACTATATATAATAGCTGCTGATGTACCAATAGCTATTAGAGAATCCATATTAGGACTTTTTCTTAATATAGCTTTGAATCCAACTGTATAGAATTTATATCCAGCTATTACCACTGGAGTTGTAAGTATAATCTGAGCTATAGCATTGTTCAAAGCACCATGCTTATGACTTATCCATATAGGTAATGGAGCATTTATCCATGGAATCATAGGAACCATTGAGATATAAAATAAAGGTGTTGTAAATATTATTGACACAATAAATTTATACCAAAACAATTTTATTTCTTTTTCTTTTCTTTTTTTATCATCATCAATACTATCATTTTTTTCAATATCTAAAGGTTTATATCCAGCATTTATTATTATCTGTTTTATTTTGGATAATCTCACTTTATCTGATTCGTAGGTAATATTAGCTTTTTCTGTTGCAAAATTTACATGTACTTTTTCTACTCCATATATTTTTCGTATTTCATTTTCTAAAGCCTTTGCGCAAGACGAACAAGACATACCTTGTATAGGTATACTAATTTGTTTGCTTTTATTATAGTCTTTAACATCGTATCCTAAATTTATTATTTTACTTTTTATTTGTTCAATACTTATTTTATCTTCATCATAATTTATAGTTAATTTTTCTGTTGCAAAGTTTACAGTTGCATCAACTATTCCAGTTACGTTTCTTAACTCTTTTTCTATTCCTTTAGCACACGATGCACATGTCATTCCTAAAATTGATAGATTATCTTTTCTCACATTATCACCCTTTCTCACCCGTATTTAAAACAATTTTATATTTTAAACATATACCCTATACCAGTATACACTATTACGAAATGAAAGTCTATATATTAATTTGAAAATTTTATAATCATTTCTAAGTTGTTCCTTATATCATCTTTTAGTATTGGTTAAATTAATTAAAAAGAACAAATTTTATAAGGAGGACTTAAAATGGCTAAGAAAGGAAAAACTCCGACAAGCTCTAGAGCTACAAATCCAAGAATTCCATTTCAAAAAGCTCATTTAGAAGCTGGAAAGGAGTTTAGTGTTAATTTTAATGATTTAGATTCTAAACTTAAACATAACAGAAAAAATTCTCATTATAATGCTCGTGATTTTGATGACAAGTAAAAATAAATTAGGTGGTGAGCACTTTGAGCAAAAAACCTCTTGACCCTAATGCTTCAAAAGCACTAAAGCAGATGAAATACGAAATAGCAAACGAATTAGGAATTCTAAATGATGATACAATAGATAAAGGTAATATATCTTCTAGACAAAATGGTCTAGTAGCTGGATATGTAGGTGGATACATGACGAAAAAGTTAGTGGAAATAGGAGAAAAACTTTTAATAAATCAAAGTCATAAAAAATAGAAGAACCGAACTGGGTTCTTCTATTTTTTATCTAATGCTTTTTATTTTGTGCAAGATCAATAGATCCTAATATTATATGAGCTAACCCCAAACCTATGATTCCTGCCTCTAGCATAGGCATAAGATTTTTTCTTTTTAAGTCTCTCTTTTTCATATTTCTTACTCTTAAGGCTGTCCCTGTTGCTGTTACAACAGTTCCTAAAGCAGTTGGAATTAAACCTTCACGCATTAGTGAATACCTCCTCTTATATTGTTAAGGTATTCTTATATTTCTCTAATTTATATTTTGTATCCCATGTAATAAATATAAACTTAGTATTATTTATCATCTAATTCCATTTTTATTTTGTTTTGTATTTTTGTTACATCATCTCTAGTTAATCCCGTAGCATCCATTATACTTTGCATTCCTTCTCCTTTATCTAATAGTTCTTTTGCTTGTTCAACAGCTTCTTCATATTTTCCTTTTGCAAATTTTTTCTTCATAAGTATCACTCTCCTTTTTTTATATATTTTCCATACAGCAATCTTTTATTCATAATCACATTTAATATCAGTTACTATAGCACTTTCTAAAGGTATTTTGTCTTTTTTAACTTCAATTAATGTCCATTCTCCTATCAAATTACTGTTAGTTTGTTTTAAATACTTATGAAGACTTTCTTTATCAATGTCACTTTGATCACTTACCACAATAGACAATCGATTTATTTTATTGATTTTTCTAACAATACTAATTTCCTTTACAAATTTATCGATTTTATACATCAGATTAATACTTTTCATAAAATTACCTCCTCATTAACACTTGTGCTTTAAGATTAAATATATGTATTTTAAATTTATATAGAACAATTTAAATCAGCATATGAATAAAATTTGATATCTTTGTAAACAATCTAGATGTAATTATTTTTAATCAAGGAGGTATTTTATGGATAATTTAAGTGTTGTAAGTATTAGAGTAGATCAAAGAACAGATTCTGCTACAAAACTTCAAGAAGTTCTAACAAAAAATGGAGATATGATATTAGCTAGATTCGGAATGCACGATCCTCAAGAAATAAACACAGGATTGATAACATTAAATATTAGAGGAGAAAAAAGCAGAATAAATAATATGTTAAATGAACTTTCTTCTCTAGATGGAATAAAAGTTAACCATATGGAAGCATAAAAAAGATCTCTTAGACATCTAAGAGATCTTAATCTAAATCTTTAAATCCTATTATATAGGTTGCTACAAATGCACCTGCAAATGCTAGAATCATTCCTACTATATAATTAAACATAGAATTTATATCTGTTATAGCTACTCCTGGAATACCTGTTGCTCCTAAAGCAGTCATCCCAACTTTAGTTAAAACAACATATGCACCACCTATAGCTCCTCCTATAGCAGCTGCTATAAAAGGTTTCCCTAATCTTAGGTTTACCCCAAAAATTGCAGCTTCTGTAATACCTAATAAACAAGATGTAGCTGCTGGTAAAGCTATAGATTTAATTTTTGTATTTTTAGTTTTAAAATATACTGCTGTAGCTGCTCCTCCTTGTGCTACATTAGCCATAGACCAAATAGGAAGTAAAAAGTTCACGCCTACACTTGAAAGCAATCCGGCCTCTATAGCATGAAAACTATGATGAACTCCTGTTATAACTATAGAAGAATAAACCCCTCCAAATAATAATCCTGATAAAACACCTGCTTTATCATAAACATTTGTAAGAACAAAAGATATTCCATCTCCTATAAATCTACCTAAAGGACCTATAGCTATCAAAGATATAAATCCACTTATCATTAAAGTCAAAAATGGAGTTAAAAGTATATCTAATGAGTTTGGAATTATCTTTCTCAAATTCTTCTCTATAATTCCCATTATATATACAGCTATTAATATAGGTAAAACAGTTCCTTGATATCCAACCATTCCAATTTCCATACCAAATACATCTATGGTTTTTTCTATTCCTGATCCAACTGTCCATGCATTTTGTAAAGCTGGATGTATCAAAATCCCACCTAAAGCAGCTGCTAAATATGGATTTGCTCCAAATTCCTTAGCTGCACTAAATGCTATCAATATAGGTAAAAATACAAACGCTGCATTAGAAAACATATCTAAAAGAGTGAATAGCCCAGTATTTCCCTCAATCCAACCAAACCTTGTAGACATACCTAAAAGTCCCATCAAAAGACCACTAGCTACTATAGCAGGTATTATTGGAACAAATATATTTGATAAAACTCTTGCAAACTTTTGAATTGGATTTAATTTTTTCATAGCTGCATTTTTAGACTCATCTTCTGATGATAAACTTATATATCCCTCATTTACCATCTCTTGATAAACCTTGTTTACAAGCCCTTGGCCTAGTATTATCTGAAATTGACCTGCTGTTGAAAAACATCCTTTAACTTCAGAAAGCTGCTCTAATTTTTCTTTATTTGCTTTTTTATCATCTCTTAAAACCATTCTAAGTCTAGTAGCACAGTGAACTGCACTTTCTATATTTTCTTTTCCACCAACTAAGTGAATGATATCTTCAGCCAACTGTTTAATATCATTCTTAGTTAATTGTTTAATATCCATACACATCTTCCTTTCTATATATTTTTATTGAGCGCCCAATTTAAAAACAAAAAAGACCTAAATGGATAGACAAGCAAAATGCTCATCTTCCAATTTAGGTCTTGCCTGCATTACCAGTCACAATCCTACGATATATCGTTTTCCTTTACTATGATTTTATATAAAAATATGTTTCTTGTCAATAATTTTTTTAATATTAAGTATAGGTTTTCTACATAAAAATATAATCTATATATTAGAACAAATCCTTTATTTTAAATATTTTTTAAAAAAACTTTGTCTAAATACATTACATAAGTTATAACTTTCCCATAATTTATTAAAGCACATAATTTCCTATATGTTATAAAAAATGAATAAGTTACCCAAAATAAATGTGATATAATTTAAATGGGTGATATTTATGAGTATTTTAAAAAATGATTGGAGTTTATACTTAGAAGAAGAATTCAAAAAAGATTATTACATTAAATTGAGAAGGTTTTTGATAAATGAATATAAAACTAAAACTGTTTATCCTAAACCAGAAGATATATTCAACGCCCTACACTATACCCCTTATAAAGAGGTTAAAGTTGTTATAATAGGTCAAGATCCATATCACGGACCTAATCAAGCTCACGGTTTAAGTTTTTCTGTAAATCCTTCAGTAGCAATCCCTCCATCTCTTTTGAATATTTTTAAAGAACTAAGAGATGATATAGGATGTTATATACCTAATAATGGATACCTTAAAAAATGGGCAGACCAAGGTGTTTTGCTTCTTAATGCAGTTTTAACCGTAGTTGAAGGAAAACCTAACTCTCATAAAAATATAGGATGGGAAAATTTCACAAATAAAATCATTTGCCAACTCAATAAAAAACAAGATTCTATAGTATTTATTTTGTGGGGGAATAATGCTCAACAAAAAGAGACTTTTATAACTAATCCTATTCATAAAATCATAAAATCTCCACATCCAAGTCCTTTATCTGCTAACAAAGGCTTCTTTGGTAGTAAGGCATTTTCTAAAACAAATGAATTTTTACTATCAGTAAATAAACAACCTATAGATTGGCAGATAGAAAACATATAAAGTCTTCTATTTGAAGGTAGAAGACTTTTATCTTTTAATCATTTATTAAAGCGATAGCTCTAGTAGGAGAACCATCTGCTCTTTCTGTTTTAAGGGGCATACACATAAATATAAAAGTGTTATCATCTACAAGTTCTAAATTCGTTAAGTTTTCTATTAGTATAAATTTTCTACCTAAAAGAATTTTATGAATATCAAATGAAGAAGAAGTAATATCATCTACAGAAATGGTATCAACTCCTATCCCTTTTAAATTAAACTTAGAAAGATATATAGCAGCATCTACACTTAATGTTGGAAAATCTATAAAGTATTCATCTTCTCCCCAAGTTTTGCTCCAACCCGTTTTTAATATTACGAAATCTACACATTTTATCTTTTCTTCATGATGTTTAATTTCTTCAACATCAACAATTTTTGACTTTATATTTGTTAAATCTACAATATATGCACTTCCGTAAAAGTGATCTGCCGGATACTCATCTAAGAACAATCCATCTTTAATCATATGCGCTGGTGCATCTATATGAGTACCAGTATGAGAATACATAGTTATTTTATTTTCTATAAAACCATCTTTTTCTAGAGTATTAGCTATTTCAAATATAGGTCTTTCTGTTCCAGGAAATACGGGCATATTACTGTTAATTGAATGTGTTAAGTCTATTATTTTCATAAAATCCCCCTATTTTTCAAATAAATTTTTATTTAAAGCCTCCCAAAGATATAAAGAAAGTACAGTTTTGTAAGGAGCAAACTTTTGACTAAAATTTAAAACTTCTTTTTCACCAGGTATAGTATCTAGACAATAAAGCATACCAACAGCTTTTCTTAGTCCTAAATCTTTAGCTGAAAATACATTTAGCCTTCCTAAAGAAAATATCAAAAACATCTGTGCAGTCCATCTGCCTATGCCCTTTACTTGAGTTAGTATATTTATTACTTCTTCATCTTCATAATTGTTAATATTTTGTAAATCAATACTTTTGTTTATAATTTTAAAAGATAAATCCTTGATATAGCAAATTTTATATTTTGATATTCCTATTTCTCTACACCTATCATCTGACAATAAAATTATATTTTCTGGTGTAATATCTTTACAAAGCTCACAAAACCTATTCCATATAGTATCTGCTGCTTTTAAAGATAGTTGCTGACCTATAATACTTTTGACCAAAGATATATAATAATCTTCTTGTAATTGTACATGACAACTTCCTACCTGCTTTACTAATTTATCTAATTTCTTATCTTTAGATTGTATATATATAGTTTCTTTACTGTTCAAGTCGAATCTTAATATCTTACCCATCTATTCACCTTTTCTTTAATAATTTATTTATCAGTTTAAACAAATCAAATGTTGTTTTATTGTAAATTTTATTATACATATATCTTTTAGGATTTGTTATCCAACCATATCCTCTAGGCATTTTTAATCCAGCCCTATGAACTATTTGTCTTTTTACACTTGTTCTTGCTGATAATCTTTTTTTCAAACTCGGAGTTCTTATACCAAACTTCATACACTGTCTCCTTTCATATTAATTACTCTATAAATATAATATTAATATTCCCTAGGAAATATATTCAAACTTAATTGAATTATCTGTATTTTTAAAAATTATATATCCTTACCAATCTTGTTATAAACTTGAATATATTTCATAGAATTTAAAACTCCTATTAGTTAAAACTAAAAATATAGTATGAAAGGAGGATATTGTATGAACAAAAAACTCAAATCAAGTACAGATAATCAATGGATATCAACCCCAGAAGATGTCTTGAAAAACAAAAATTCTAAACACAATAATAAAAAAACAGAAACAAACAACCAATGGACTTGCACTGCTAAAAATACTTTACACGATAAAGAATAGATATTCAAAAGCACCACAGATAATCTCATGTGGTGCTTTAAAATTATAACTTGCATCCATATATTTCCAAAACGACTGGACAATGGTCACTTCCGTAGATGTCAGAATGTATCTGAGCATCCTTTAGAGCATCCTTTAATCTTTCCGATACTATAAAGTAGTCTATTCTCCAACCTACATTTTTTTCTCTTGCTCGACCCATATACGACCACCATGTATAAACATCTTGTTTGTCTGGATAAAAATATCTATAAGTATCTATAAATCCACTGGCCAGTAACTGTGTAATTTTTGATCTTTCTTCATCTGTAAATCCAGCACTTTTTCTATTTGAATTAGGATTTTTTAGATCTATTTCCTTATGAGCTACATTCAGATCACCACATAAAATAACTGGTTTTTTTGAATCTAACTCTTTGATATAATTTCTAAATACATCTTCCCATTCCATTCTATAATCAAGTCTTGCAAGCTCCCTTTGGGAATTTGGAGTATACACATTAACTAAATAAAATTTTTCAAACTCTAAAGTTATAACTCTGCCTTCTTGATCATGATCTTTAATTCCTATTCCATACTTAACAGTTAAAGGTTTCATTTTTGTAAATACAGCTGTTCCCGAATAGCCTTTTTTAATAGCGTAATTCCAGTACTGATTATATCCTGGCAAATCTAGATCTATTTGACCTTGTTGTAGCTTTGTTTCTTGAATACAAAATATATCCGCATCCATTTCATTAAAGTATTCTAAAAAACCTTTCTTTACACATGCCCTAAGTCCATTTACATTCCAAGAAATCAACTTCATTTTTTATCCTCCAAATAACTTTGATAATATTCATTTATATATTAACATTACAATTTATCTTTTACAATACAATTAGTCTTTACATAAGATATTAGTAAAATAATATAACTTTTTCAAAATAATAATATATGATAATCTAGTGTAAAGTACTAAAAAAAAGGGGTTTTTTTATGTCTGAAATTTTGGTGAATGTTACTAGGGGAGAATATATAGAAAGTAGACACTATGGTGATATAGCTATTGTAGATAGAGAAGGAAAATTATTATACTCAGTTGGAGATTTTGATAGATTTACTTTTTTTAGATCTGCCGCAAAACCTTTTCAAGTCATTCCTTTTATAGAATCAGGAGGAATTGAAAAATTTAATATAACTTTAGAAGAACTATCTGTAATGACTTCTTCTCATAATGGAGAAAAAGAACATGTAAACATGGTTAACAACATATTATATAAACTTAACCTAACCATACAAGATCTTGATTGCGGAACTTGTGTTCCTATGTCAAAGAAGGCATCTGAAGATATTTTAAAATCTCAAAACAATTATACAGCACTTCACAACGCTTGCTCTGGAAAACACTGTGCAATGTTAGGCCTTTCAATTTTAAAAAATATAAATATTAAAGATTATATATCTACAAATCACCCCATACAACAAGAAATGTTAAATATTATATCCCAAATGTGTAGTATAAAAAAAGATGATATAGCTATAGCTATAGATGGCTGCGGAGTTCCTGTTTTTGGGATGGGTATAGATAAAATGGCATTAGCTTATGCAAGGTTGTCTAAACCTGACGGATTATTTTCCAAAGAAAGATGTAATTCTATAAAAACTATAGTTTCAGCTATGACTAAATATCCTTTCTATGTTGCAGGAACAAATAGGCTTGATACCATTTTAATGCAAGTTACAAACGGAAAAGTGATAGCAAAATTAGGAGCAGAAGCTATTTATTGTGTAGGTATTGTTGATAAAGGCATTGGGATCTGCATTAAAATAGACGATGGTAGCTTTAGGGCAATAGATCCTGTTATCATAGAGGTATTAAAACAGCTAAATATCTTATCAAACACTGAACTTAGTAAACTTCAATTTAGACATATGCCTGAACTTAAAAATCATCGCAAAGAAGTCATCGGTGTTTTAAAGCCTGCTTTTCGTTTGAATAGACATATATAAATATAAAGACCTATTTCGATAGGTCTTTATATTTGATCTATTTTAATCCATAACTTAACAATTTCACTTAATATTAATTTTTCTAATGATAATTTATATTCTTTTTCATCTATTTTCATTATTCTTTTATCTATTATCTCTGATACTAAATCTGTATCTATTGTTTTCACCTCTTTTCCTAAAAGCATATTATATTTTTCTTTTATGTATTTTTGTAGCTTTAATTTATCTATGTCATCTCCATCATACACTAATATTATTTCAATATCCTTAACTATAAATTTCCTATCATTTATAACTTCCTCAAGCTTTTTTAATTTTACATCCTTATCTTCAATAACATTATTTAAATAAGTTATTTCCTGATGATATTTATCTATTCTATAACTAACTAATATAGTTATACTTAAAACTCCTACTATATATCCTATTACAACTCCTGTTAATAAAAACAACATATACTTTATTTTTTGTCTTAAGACATCCATATCTGCGAACACCATCTTATTAATTTGATAAAATTATATCCTAAATTAGCTCCTACAAACGCAAAAATTATATATCCCATTTGTTTTATAACAGATTTTATTTCTCCTTTAAATAAACCTTGCTCTATTATCTCAAAAGATGAAAATGTTCCTCCTAAAGCTACAACTACTGCCCAAATTTTTATAGAGCTAGCTACATCAAACATTGTCTTAACAGGAGGGTGATTATTAATCACCGCTGCTACACCTGCAAATAACGCTGCACCTATGATGACTCCAAAAGATATCAAAAAACTGTAAATAAGATTTGAAATAAAGATAGTCATATGCATCACCTATAAATTTAGTTCTATATATACTATTCCAAGGTTTAATATATAATTACTAAAAGATAGCTAATCTTAAAAAAACAAAGTGTATAATTTCATATGTATTAAAAAAACAATATGCTCCCATTTTATAAACAGATTTTAAAATCTGTTTACTCTCATAGGAGCATATCATAAAAACTTAGTTATTTTTTTTAGTATCTAGATATGAAACTGCACTCAAAGCTGCTATCTGTCCTTCGCCTGCAGCTTTTAAATATTGATAAGGTTTACCTGTGCAATCTCCTGCAGCAAAACACCCTTTTATATTTGTGTGCATATTTTTATCTACCTTTATATGACCTTTTTCCATTTCTAGCCCTGGAACTAAATATTTAGGTGATATGCTATCTTTAATAAAGAATACCCCATCAACATCTATCTCAGACTTTTTTAAAACGAGTCTATCTACATACTCTTTACCTTTAACTTCCAAAGGAGTATCTTTTATTATTTGTATATTTTTATCTAAACTATAATTTCCTTTATAAATAGGAATGTAATAAACATTAGAAGCTATTTCTACTAGGAAGTTTGCTTCTTGTTCTGCTTCAACATTATAGCCTATTATAGCAACTTTTTTACCTCTATACAAAGATGCATCACAAGTTGCACAATAACCTACACCTTTTCCTAAAAATTCTTCTTCCCCTTTTATAGGTTTTGTATATTCTATACCTGTTGCAAGTATAACAGTAGTAGCTTCATACATTTTATCATTTGCAGCTACTACAAAATACTCTCCCATTGCATATACATTAGTTGCTCTTTCTTCATTTATCTTTATATCCATGCTTTCAATATGAGATCTAAAAGCATTCTTTAAACCTTCTCCATTTACATTATAAATTCCTAAGTAGTTATCAATTACTGGTGCTCTAACTATTTTATCACTTAAATTGGAGCTTCCAAACAGTATTATATTTTTATTCCTTACCTTTGCGTTTATTGCTGCTGAGAGCCCAGCAGGTCCACTTCCTATTATAGCTATATCATATCTCATCTGATCACCATTTTATAAGTTTGATTCTATTTGAGATTTTATCATTTCTTTAGGTCTAAATCCCATTATAGTATCAACTACTTTTCCATTTTTAAATACTATCATAGTCGGTACACTAGTTATATTAAATCTTTGGGCTAATTGTATATCTTTATCTATATCTACCTTTAAAAATTTAACATTTTGCATTTCTTCACTTAAACTCTCAAACACAGGTGCTAACATTTTACAAGGTCCACACCAATTAGCAAAAAAATCGACTACAGCTAACCCTTCGTAATTTTCAACTTCACTTTGGAACTGATTGCCTGTTATAATCTTAACCATAACATCTACCTCCTCATTTATTTATCTTTTACAATTATTATTGTACTCTTTGAATATAAATATGTCAATATCGTTATATAATAATATATGGATATTTCGAAAAAGAGTTACACCAACTACACGGTATTATAACCTAATTTTATATAGAAAAAACACAATAGCCAAAGCTATTGTGTCAGTTTGTAGACAAAACAATCTGCCCGAAAGGGCAAATTTTTAATCTTGCATATGATTTATCCCTTAATTTGGAAAAATCATATTTTATGCTAAGAAAAATTGAAAAAGGGTTGTATAACGCAGTCCATGCTTTTCTTTTAAATCAGCAACTACTCTTTCGATAGTCTTGTGATCTTAGTGCATATATACTTTTATTGTAAGTAGAATGTGGATTTTTATAAAGCGGACTCTAAATGGAATGGATAGGCCTGATTTAATGAACCTTGAAAGATTTCTTATCGACATACATCCTGAAGGCTATAGAAACTTTGAATGTTTGAGCTTGCGAGTTTCAAAGTTTCTAGAATTCAGGATGTATGGAGATTATAGAAATCTCAAGGTGAAATTTAAAGGCCGCTCATTCCATTAGAGGACGCTTTATCCTTAATTTATATTTTAGCATAAAAATAAAGAAAGCTTTTTGAAAAATTTTCAAAAAAGCTTTCCTGAGTTGAATTTGTCAACAGTCTAAGGAGTAGACTTTACAGTTCTACTCCTATTTGTTATACTATCTTCTCATCATAAATATTAATAAGCCCAAGCTTTGATATTTTTTCTCTTAGATAATCTTTATCTAAAGTATATAACCCTAGTTTTTTCATTCTTTCAAAATATATAGATCCTGCAAATGTTATTTTAACTTTGTCTGATTCTTCATTATTTAAAATTTCATTTCCATAAGCTATTAAATCGCCTATGGCTATGTTTCTTGGAAGATTAAGAAGTGGTATTCCGATACAGTTTCTTACACTGTTGTGACCTGCTAGATATCCTGTAACTATAGCTTCTGTATGACCTACATAAAATCCACTTTTTTCTCCTGCTACAAATAAGTTATCTATTCCTTTAACTTTTAAACTATTATCTCTTTTTGCAACAGATAAATATCTTATAGAATTTCCTATTCCTCCTGAATACGGATCTTCATATCTAGCATTTTCAAAACCTTTTATTTTTCTTAGTTTTTCAAGAGGATAAAAAGGTACCATAAGTTTTGCATGACCTGTGTCTAGTAATATAAGATTTTTAGCAAATTCATCTAATGCATATTGTTGACATACCTTAATATCTAGTTTCCCATGATTTATTTCTTCTTTAGGAAGTGGAACTACCACTAAACCGTTTTTATTTAACTCATTTCTTATTTCTTCGCTTAATGATTCTTTATTTAATTTTACTGATCCACTAAAAGCTCCATAACTTCCATCATTTCTTTTTCCTATAATATCTTTAAGTCCACATTTTTGAGTTATGCTAACTCTTGGTCCAAACGATGGACATCTTAATACACACATTGCACATCCGTTTCCATATTTTAAACAATTACCCATTGAGCCTGTTGATCCTGTTGTTTCTATAAAACTATCTGCTTTTATTGTTTTTCCATCTTCTAATACTACTGCTTCTATTTTAGATCCATTAAGATTTACATCTACTACTCTACTTTTAAAAAGTATCTTTATATTCATATCTTCAAGTTTTCTTCTTACGAATGCTTCTATTATATTTACATCGTATAAACTTGCATGTTTATGTCCTGGAAAATCTATGTTTTTGTGCCTTGAGCACATATCTGTTATTTCAAAAATTTCTCGTCCTCCGAGTAATATACACTCTTCAGATGCTGTATATCTTCCGTTATTTCTCATTATTCCACCTACATTACCAAGTCCTAAAAGCATATCAGTTCTTTCTATTAATGTGACATTTGCACCTGCTTTTTTAGCAGATATAGCAGTTGCACACCCTGCCCAACCTCCACCTATAACTACTATCTTTTTCATTTCAAAGCCTCCTTTAGATATAATCTAGGCTCAATTTGGGTTTTGCAAGTTTTTATAATTTGATCTTTTATTTTAACTGAGCACGCCCCACAAATTCCTTCTCCGCAACACATTAAATTGTTATTACTAATTACTAAATATATATTTTCATCTACGCTATCTACAATATTCATAATTTTTTTATTAAATGTATTTGAACCAGCACTATAAACTAGCTTCACTCCATTTCTTAGTTCTTGCTTTAATATATCTTCCTGTTTATTTAAATCTAAATACATAAATTTTATATTTTCATTTTGAATTATATAATTTTGTATATATTCTACTTTTCTTTTATTTTGGTCTATTATCACAGTTATATCGTTGTTGTTTTTAGTCAGCTGTTTTATAACTTTAATTAAGGTTACTTGTGCTATTCCTGATGATATTAAGACCACTTTAGAATTTCTCATTATTTTTAAATATTTAAGACCAAATATCCCATTTTTATACGGTGCTCTTATATACATCTTTTTACTTTTCAAAATTTCTTTTGTTTTAGGTCCTCTTATTGCTACTACAACTTTTAGTATATTTTCTTTTAAATCTACATCTGTAACCGATATAGGTATGTTAAATTTTTCTTCAACTTTTTCTCCACCTCTTAAAAAAACATACGAACCTGGATTTATTAGTTCTTCGCCTAGTTCTTGTGGTATATAGGCTTCTATAAGATATACATTGTCTAGTATTTCATATGAATCTTTAATGTCTACTAGTATATCTTTTTTGAACTCCTGTGCTTTTTTGTTATTTCTTATAAATCTTTCGTATACGCATACCCCCTGCCATAAACATTCACATGTGTTTTGTCCTTGCAAATGTGAACATAATATGCAATCTTGAGTTTGAGCTAAATAACAAGGACAGTACTCACTTCCTACATCAACACATTCATTAGGTTTCATATTAATCCCTTCCCCTTATAAAAATATCACTAGTATATTTTATTTATATATTGATAGTTTTGTTACAAATAAAAAAACTGCTAAATTAGCAGTTTAGTGTATACCCTCTTCATCTTTATTGTTTTGCTTACCCTTATCTAAAATACTCTGAATTTTTTCCATAACTTTAGGAAGAGTATTTAAAACTGTATCTACCATTGTTATATTTTGATCTACTGGAATTAATTTTGTTTCATTATCACTTACTATCATAAATCCTACTGGCTGAACTGATATTCCAGCTCCTGTTCCACCTGCAAAAGGATAAGACTCTTTAGCTATTTCTTCTAATTTTTCTCTTTTTCCTTTTATATATTCTCCACCACCTGATGCAAATCCAAATGATACTTTTGATATAGGTATTATTATTGTTCCATTAGATGTTTCTATAGGATCGCCTATTACAGTATTTACATCAATCATGTTTTTCATATTTTCCATAGTAGTCTTCATTAAATCTTCTATAGGATTAGTATTGTTCATTTTCTACACCAACCTTTCTATTATCACTAAATATCTTATAATACTTTATTAGATATAAAAAATTTTTAATTTTTATATTAAATGCAGTTTTGAAATAAACTTTAAATTCATCTTTGTCAAATGAAGGGTGAACTCTAAGAAGTAGATATTTTGCATCTATATTTGTGTATAAAAGTGCATATATAAAGTGAATAAAGTTAAAAGCTATAGTAGTAACAAATACATTGCTACTTCCTATATGTATTTGACTTATCAACTGGGTTACTTGTATTTTCTTTATAAAGTAGCTAAATATTTCTTTATATTTTGTTTGATTTTCTATTAATGTAGTTATATTTAGTCTTTCTTTTTTTGTACTTATTGATTTGCCTTCAAAAGATGTTACCTTAGATGTTTTTAGACTTATACCCTCCTTACTTGCATCTAAATCTATAAATGGAATTTCTTTTTTGTATCTTAAAAGTCCAAACAGTGCAGTTATATTTATGACTACTTCGTCATTTTCCCCATTTTTCAATATTTTTATACTCATTTTTATCTTAGAATTAATAAAGATAAAAACTAAAATAGATAAGGCTAAAATTAAGATTATGTAATTATTCATATAACTTATTATTTCCTAAACATATTAAATATAATCAAGCTTAAAAATTTTTTTACTCAAAGTATTGACTTTTTTTCATTTTAGTTTATATTATAAATGGTAAACAAAAAGTTTACTTTTAGGAAATGATACTTATAATCAACTTTTAGTTTACTGTATGTTTATTTTTTTACCTTTTACTAGGAGTGATTTTTTTGAAAATTGGAGAAAAAATTAAACAGCTTAGAATACTTAACGAACTAACTCAAGAAGAATTAGCTCAAAGATGCGATCTTACTAAAGGTTTTATATCTAAAATTGAAAGAGATATAACTTCTCCTTCGATTGCTACTTTGATGGATATTTTAGAAGCACTAGGAACTGATCTTAAATCTTTTTTTAATGAATCAGTTGAGGAAAAAGTAGTTTATACAAAAGATGACATATATGAGTCTTCAAATGAAGATTTAAAGCACACTATACATTGGCTTATTCCAAATTCTCAAAAGCATATAATGGAATCTATACTGATAGATATTGAACCAAGTGGCTCAACTAGTATAGATAGACCTCACAACGGCGAAGAATTTGGTTATGTAATAAAAGGCACTATCACTTTGCATATTGGTGGTAAAAAGTTTAAAGTTAAAAAAGGCGAAAGCTTTTATTTTACTCCTCACAAGGAGCATTATATAGTGAATAATTCAAATAAGATTGCTACTGTGTTATGGGTTTCAAGCCCTCCATCTTTTTAATAAATATAAGAAAGGAGAATTTGATATGAAAATCGAACAATTAGGAAGACATATTTTAGCTGAATTTTATAACTGTGACAAGGAGCTTTTAAATGACCATAAGTTAATCGAAAAGTTTATGATAGAGGCTGCTGAAGAGTCTAAAGCTACTGTTGTTACTAGTAATTTCCACCTTTTCAATCCTTGGGGAGTTAGTGGAGTTGTTGTAATCCAAGAATCTCATTTAACTATTCACACTTGGCCAGAGTACGGATACGCTGCTGTTGACTTCTTTACTTGTGGAGATGAAGTTAATCCTTGGGTTGCTTTCCAATATATGAAGGATAAATTAAAAGCTGAAGTTTCTGAAACTACAGAAGTTCCAAGAGGTATTGTTGATAAAATAAAACTTTACTCTAAGGAAGATATAAATCCAACTAGTTTCAAAGCTACTGTTTAATATATTTTTGGATATTATTTAGTTATTTTGAGAAAATTAAACCTGTACCCTTTTTGGTACAGGTTTTGTATAGTAAACTTTAGTTTAGGAGGTTTTTATATGGAACTATGGTATACAGAAAAGCATACAAATAGTGTTAATTTTTCTCTTAAAGTTAAGGAACATTTATTTAGTGGACAAAGCGAGTTTCAAAAACTAGATGTTTTAGATACATATGAATATGGAAAACTTATGACTTTAGATGGTCTTGTTATGGTTACAGAAAAAGATGAATTTGTTTATCACGATATGATTGTTCATGTTCCAATGGCTGTAAATCCTAATATCAAAAAGGTATTAGTTATCGGCGGTGGAGATGGCGGAACTGTAAGAGAGCTTATGAGATATGAGCATATCGAACATGTAGATATGGTTGAGATAGATAAGCTTGTTTGCGATGCTGCAAAAGAGTTTTTCCCAACTATATCTTGTGAACTTGAAAATCCTAGAGTTAACCTTTTATATGAAGACGGGGTTAAGTTTGTTGAAGATTCAAAAGACAATACATATGATCTTATTATTATAGACTCTACGGATCCAATAGGACCTGGTGAAGGGTTATTTACTACTGCTTTTTATAAAAATTGCTTTAGAATATTAAAAGAAGATGGAATACTTGTTAATCAAAATGAATCTGTATTCTATCACGATACTAAAGAAGCTGCTTTAAAAGCAAATTCTAAATTAAGAAAGATATTCCCTATAGTTAAAGTATATCAAGCGTGTATACCTACTTATCCGTCTGGATACTGGTTATTTGGATTTGCTTCTAAAAAATATGACCCTGTAAAGGATTTAAATGCTGAAAAGTGGAATAGTTTAAATATAAAAACTAAATACTATAATACAGATCTTCACGTAGGATCTTTTGCTCTACCAAACTTTGTAAAGGAGTTTTTCGAAAATGGAACTATTTAATAGCTACAGTTTTATAGGTTGTGAACATTCATTTGATGATGCTGATGTAGTAATGTTTGGTGCTCCATTTGATGGAACATGTTCTTTCAGACCTGGATCAAGATTTGCTGGTTACAGAGTAAGAGTTGAATCTTACGGACTTGAAACTTATAGCCCTTATCTTGATAAAGACCTATTAGATAAAAAGGTTTGCGATTCAGGAGATCTTGAACTTCCTTTTGGAAATAAAAACAGAGCTTTAGATATTATATATGAATATTCTAAACAAATAATAGATGCTAACAAAAAACCTCTTATGATAGGTGGAGAACATTTAGTTTCTATATCTACTATCAAAGCTCTTTATGAAAAATATCCTGATCTTGTTATACTTCATTTTGATGCTCATACTGACCTTAGAGAAGATTATATGGGAGAGCCTTTATCTCATGCTACTGTTATAAAAAGAGCTTGGGATTTACTTGGCGATAATAGAATATACCAATTTGGTATTAGATCAGGTCTTAAAAAGGAATTTGATTGGGCTAATGAGGGTCATACTTATCTAAATAAATTTGATACTTCTACTTTAAAAGATGTTGTCCAAAAAATCAAAGATAAGCCTGTATATGTAACTATAGATCTTGATATTCTTGACCCTTCTATATTCCCTGGAACAGGTACTCCTGAGCCTGGCGGAATTGACTTTAAAGAAATGATTGAAGCTATTGAACTTATGTCTAACTTAAAAATAGTTGGTGCTGATGTTGTTGAACTTGCACCAGATTATGATCCAACAGGTGTATCTACTGCTGTTGCTTGCAAAGTTATTCGCGAGATGCTACTTTGCCTGTAGGATTTTGTTAACAAAGAAGGAGGCTTAGTAAGCCTCCTTTTCTTCTTCTTTGAAACTTTCAAGTTCAGGAAGATCTTTTAGACTTTGAAGTCCAAATACTTTTAAGAACTCATCAGTTGTTTTGTAAAGTATAGGCTTTCCTATTTTATCTAATCTTCCTGCTTCTTTTATCAAGTTATTTTCTATTAATGTATTTATTGCCTTATCAGATTTTACACCTCTTATATCTTCTATCTCTACTTTTGTTATAGGTTGTTTATATGCTATTATAGCTAATGTTTCAAGTGCTGCCTGTGTTAGTGTCTTTTTTTTCTTAGGCTGAAGTATTTTTTTTATATAACTTTCGTATTCTTTATTTGTACACATTTGATATTTATCATCAAGCCTTATTATTTGTATTCCTCTATTATTTTTTTTATACTCTTTCATTAAAAATTCTATTTCTTTTCTTATATCACTTATAGTTATATCATCATTTAATATGTTTTTTATATCTTTTGGGCTTATAGGATCTGCAAATGCAAACAATATAGATTCTATAATATTTCTTATATTCATACATATCACTCTACTTTCTTTATTAAAATGTCAGAAAAAAGTGTATCTTGATTTACTGTTATTTCATTTGCTTTTATTAATTCTAATATAGATAAGAATGTAACTATTATCTCTTCTTTTGTTTCTTTTTTTATAAGTTCTTTAAAAGATAATTTTCCTTCCTTATTTACCTTAAATCTGACATAATCTATTTGTTCTTCTAATGATATTGTTTGAAATTTGTATACTTTAGGAAATGATGACTCCTTTTTTATTTCTTTCTTTATAAATGTTGGAAAGATACTAGATAACATTTGTATATTAAGATTTTGCAAATCAATTTTTTCTTCTTCAAATAATTCTTCTTTTTTTCTAAAGAATAGTTTATCTCCTTCATTTTGTCTGCTCTTTAAAAATTCTGATGCATTTTTGAATTGTTTATATACTATTAAAGTTTCTATTAATTCTTTTCTTGGATCAACTTGATCTTCTTCGCTCTTTTTAAACAATAAATACCTTGATTTCATTTGAACTAGCCTTGATGCCATCATTATAAATTCACTTGTTAACTCTAGATCCATTTTTTCCATTTCTTTTATATAATTTATATATTGGTCTGTTATTTCAGCAATAGATATTTCATATATATCTATTTTATTTTTAGAAATTAAGTCATACAAAAGATCCAAAGGTCCTTCATATGATTTTAAGGTTATATTATATTTCATAAACCCCCTCCTACACAAATAAAACAACTATACTATTTATAAAAGTATATATAGGCATGATTAATAAACTTATGTTGTTTGTAAATATTAAAAGTAAAAGTACTATATTCCCTATTTCTTCGTATTTATAGTAGTATTTAATTAATCTATTTGGAAGAATTGATAGCAATATTTTTGAACCATCCAAAGGAGGAATAGGAATTAAATTAAAACATGCAAATATAATATTAAATCTATATATATGTGGTATTATTCTGTTAAGAGCATATATATTTAAAAATATATATTGTAACTTGAAAATATAAATAATCAATATCGCAGTAATTATATTAAATATCGGTCCTGAAATTGAAACTAAAAATATGCCTAATCTTTTATTAACCTTAAAATTTCTTTCATCTACAGGTACAGGTTTTGCCCAACCAAATCTTGCTATAAACATTACTATCATTCCAATTGCATCTATATGTTTAAATGGATCAAGAGTTAATCTTCCATACCTTTTAGCTGTATCATCTCCTAACATGTAGGCCATAAGAGCATGACCAAATTCATGTACTGAAATTGCTATTAATATGCCTGGAATCTGTTCAATAATATTAATAATCAATTTTCACCTCTCCTTTAAACTTTAACAATAACTATTATATCAGAATATATCATTTTGTTATATATTAAAAAGTACATAATTTCCTATGTGTTATATATAGAAAAAAGCCCTCTATTTAATAATAGAAGGCTTTTTGCATAGCTTTTTTATAAATCTAAGTTCTTTTTCTTTTGTATCCATCCTGGTATTAAAGAAATTATAACAAAGAATATAGCTCCTATAGCTAAATACATGAATGTTTTTTTCATATCTCCTTCTCCACTTGCTATAGATCCTGCCATAAAAGTAAAAGCTGCAGCTCCTGGTAACATGCATATAAATGAAACTATTATATAAGTTAATAAATTTATTTTTGTAAGTCCATATACGAAGTTTTGAACATTATAAGGGAAAGCAGGTACTAATCTAGTAATCATTAACATTCTCCAACCTTGTTTTTCAACGCCTTCATCTATTTTTTTGAACTGTTCATTTCCTTCAACCCATTTTTCTACCATACCTCTTGCTGCGTATCTAGCTACTAAGAAAGCTGCTGTAGCTCCTAAAGTAGCTCCTGTTGCAGCCCATAATGCTCCCATCACAGGGCCAAATGCGAAACCTGCTAAAAGTGCTATTGGAAGGCCTGGTAAGAAAAATAGTGCAGCTATTGTATAAAGTATAATATATATAATAGGACCCATAATTCCAAAACTATTTATCCAATTTTTTAAATTTTGAAGGTTTTCTATACTAATGTATTCAAATAGACCAAATTGTTTCATTAAAATTATAACTATAGCAAAAACAGCTATAATACCTATTAATTTTCCTTTTCCAGATTTTGTTTGTTGTTTTTCTTTACCTTTCATTTTTCCCCTCCTATATTTAGAAAAATAGGGGCAATGCCCCTATTAAATTATTTTAATGCTCCTGTTTCTATTTCTAAATCTTCATTCATACTCCACTCAAGCCAAGAACCATCGTAGTTCTTAACATTTTCATATCCTAAAAGTTGAGTTAGTACGAAAGTAGTGTGTGCTGATCTAACAGCAGATTGACAGTATGCTATTATAGTTTTATCTGGAGTTATTCCGTTTTCTTCAAATAAAGCTTTTAGTTCTTGTGCAGTTTTGAAAGTATTATCATCTGGATTTAGAGCATTTACATACTCAACCCATACAGATGTTGGAATTCTTCCTGCTCTCTTAGCATCTCCTAGACGTTTTTCACCTGTTGCTTCCTCTAGTGAACGAGTATCAAGTATTATTACATTTGGATCATTTATAGCTGCTTTTACATCTTCTAAAGTAGCAAGTTTGCTTTTATTTTCTGGATTAGGGAATTTAAATTCTGTTGGTGTTACAGCTGGTCTTGCACCAGTTCTTGTTGATAGTCCTGCTGCTTTCCATCCATCTAGTCCACCGTCTATTAATTTTATATTATCATAACCATACATATCTAGTATCCACCAAAGTCTTGCTGCATCGTAATCTCCTTTTGCATCATATGCAAGTATTAAAGTTTCATTATCAATTCCTATACTTCCTAGGAATTTCTCCATTTCTTCTCTTTCTGCTGCCATACCACCAAACGGATAGTTTTTACTTTCATATGAAGGTCTCCATATATCTATAGCCCCAGGTATATGTCCTAGAACATATTCAGCAGTAGGTCTAATATCTACAACTACTACTTTTTCTCCACTTTCCATTAATTCTTTAGCTTCAAGTGCACTTATAAGTACATCTGGGTTGTGGTAGTCAGCATATTTTCTTTTTTGTTCTTTAAGTTCTTCTTCTGATTTTACTTCTACTTTATTACATCCTACTGCACCAAGTGTAACAAGTAAAGTCAATACTAGTGCTAAAATCTTTTTCATCTTTTACCCTCCTTATAATTACTGTTTGTTAATTGTTTATCTTTATCGGGATATAAGTCCCAATAATAAATCTTAATATACTGTGATAGACTATGTACAAGCTCACCCTACCTGATACTATTATTTATCAAAATGATAATTTTGTCAACCCCTTTACTCTATCATTATATTATAAGAAATATCTAATTTATAATAAATAATACTTATAGTACATAACAATAAATTATCATCGTTAAAAATTCTACATACGACTTATTTCGTTATAATTATTTGTTAAGTTTATATAAAGTATGTTATAATGATATTCAGCTATATAAAATAATCTTTGTTATAGGTGATGGTATGAACTTACAATATCTAAAATCTTTCTTTGTTACTGTAAAGTTAAATAGTATTTCTAAGGCTGCTAAGGTTTTGCACCTTACTCAACCTGGTCTTAGTGTTCAAATACAATCTCTTGAAAAAGAACTAGGAATAACTCTTTTAAACAGAAGTAACAAGGGAGTTGAGCTTACTGAGGCAGGTAAAATAGTTTTTGATTATGCTAGTACTATTTTATCTTTACAAGAAAACATAGATAGAGATTTGGAAAACTTAAAGGTAAATAGAAAGAACCTTTTGATAGGATCCTGTAAAGCAATAGGTGAGTATGCTCTTCCTTGTAGTATATATGTGTTTAAACAAGATCATAAAGATATTGAAATAAATATGGAAATTAGTAATACAAAAGAAGTTATAGAAAATCTGATAAATAGAAATATAAATATAGGAATTATTCATGGAGATATACACGAAAAGAATATAGAAACAATAAAAATCACTAAAGATAGATTACTTCTCGTTACATCTTTACCTCTTATGAAAGATAGTATTTCTTTAGATGAACTTACAAAACTTCCTTTAATTTTCAGAGAGCAAGGATCGGGTGTTAGGGATACTGTAATAAAATATATTGATCCTCTTTTACCTATAGATAAGTTAAATGTAATTTATGAACTTAATTCTATGGAAGCTATTAAATCTTCTGTTATTTCTGGAAAAGGTATATCTTTTATTCCTGAACTTAGTATTAAAAGAGAACTTAAGGAAGGCATATTAAAAGAAATTAAAATAGAAAATCTAGATTTAATCTGTGAATTTTATATTGCCTATAGGAAAGACTATTGCTTAACTCCTTTTGAAAGTGATTTTATAAACTTTATAAAGTCATCAAGAAGAGGTTTTTGTTAAAGACCATAACATTTTGTTATGGTCTTTTTTTACAATCATTATCTAAATTTATATACAAAATAATAAAAAAGTCATATTATATAATATGACTTTTTTATGGAGCGAGGTAACAAAATGGGTAATTTGAGTAATCTAAATAAAGATTTAGAAGTTTTACTCGGTTCTGAACTTTTCAAACTTCTTTTCAATTGTGATGGTATAAAATTTTGTCACCTAAATATTATAATCAATTTACTCGTTAAGGCTAATATTCCATTTTCACTAACATTTTCTCAAGGAACTAGAACTAGTTCTAAAGCCTTATACCTAAAAATCAATATAACTCCTAATGTTACTTTATCTTTTTCTATTTCTATCTAGATATAATCTTTCAACAAGTTGTTCATAAAGTTTATATCTAGATATTCTTTTATTTTTTTAAATGTATCCATATTCTTTATATCTTTATTTGGATCTTGATATTCTATAAATGCATAGGCACACCAAGAAAGTGCCCTTAGATATAAATATGGAGTGTATATGTGTACTCTTTCTTCTATTTGTTTATCTTCATTTAAATAGTCCTTGTATACCTTAAAAAACATTTCTTTTTCTTCTTTACTTAAAATATAGTTAGCTTTCCAAAGTGTCGTAGTAGGCGCAAGAAATTGAGTTATATCTTGGCAAGGATCACTTATAACAGGTTTTTCCCAATCTATTAAAAAAGAATTTTCATCTCCTATTATAAAATTATGTGAGTTTACTTCAGTGTTATTTATAACCATCCATACATTATCTTTGAAATAATTTTCTTTGTACCTATTTTTTTCTGCCCACTGTATAAAATTATAGAAAAATTTTTTTTGCTCTGTATTGACTATGTCACTATCAAAGTATATTTTTAACAGCCTCTTAGCCTCTTTTATCCTATCACTTAATATATTTTCTTCCTTGATAAAGTTAGAATAATTACCATTATTTGTGTCTATTGAGTGTATTTTAGAAAATATCTTAGCTGCTTTGTTTAAATCTTTACTGTAATCTAAAGGTCGCCCTTTAAGATATTCCATTATTAATATCCCATAATTTATATAACTTTTAGTGTCATCAAGATAGTAAACTTTAGGAGTTACTTTGCTTATTTCAAGCTTTTTTAGTGCATCATATTCATACTTTATTTGATTTTCTATTTGGAGCTGACTCTTTGTATTTACTCTAAATACATATTTGTTATACTTGTCGTAAATAAGAAAATTTACATTATACTCCCCTTGAGCTAAAAATTCGACATTAAAGTTACTTTGTAAATTTATGTAGTTGTTTATGTTTTTGTCTTTTATATAATGTTTTATCTGACTACTTAATATATCTTTTAACATCCCAATTATCACTCCAATATTTTTTTAAGAAATTTATAGTGTTTTTAGGTAATATATTTTTATCATCGTGCTGGTTCATTCTTTCAAAAAAATCTATAAGATCCTCTTTTGTATCTATATCTTTAAGTTTAGTATTAATACCTACATTTATATTTAACTTATTTAATATGTCAAGTGTTCCTTCTAATACTGTCTTGTATCCCCATTTTATATCATCGCTAAATATTGATCTATATATTTTTTTCATTCCTATTAAGTAGTATCCTCCATCATACGTTGGGCCTATTACTACATCTTTTGTATTTAATATATCGAATGCATTTTTTATATCTGTATCTTTAATATCTGGTATATCAGATCCTATCAATACAACTTTTGAGTATCCTTTATTTAAAAGATATTCAATAGAATTTGCCATTTTATCTCCTAGAGTATCTCCTCTTTGAGGAAAAGTATTTATATATTTAGGAACTATATGTTTCATAAGGTCAAATTCCTCTTTAGGTGTATAGCTTAAATATATATCAATATCTTCTTTTAAAGTGTGTAATACATTAAATATATCTAATAAAAAGTTTGTGTGTATTTGTGCACATTCATTTGCAGATAAGATTTCCATAAGTCTAGTTTTTGTTTTTCCTGGGATAGGGACTCTTGTCATTAATATTAAAGCTTTCATTATCTAGCCTCCCTATACATTTTACTAAGTTTAGATGGTTTTACTCCAAGCATATAAAGTATCTTCATTTTTTGCATAAGTATAAATGTTTTTAGATATCCACCTTTTTCAAATCTTCTTGCTGATGTTCCTATTGGGATTTTTAATAGCTTCATCTTTCCATATTTTTTTATATCTATTGAAAATTGGAAATCTTCCATTATTTCTATTTTAGGAAAACCTCCTACTTTTTCAAATACATCTTTTCTTATAAATATTCCTTGATCACCAAAATAAAGTCCTAAAAGTTTGGCTCTTAAGTTTGATGTCAAAGCTATATACTTCATAAATAAAGAGTTATTATCACTAAAATATAAAGAAAAACCTCCTCCTATATAACCCTGATTTATAGCTTTTTTTATATAACTTAACGATTCTTTGTTTATATTTGAATCAGAATGAACAAACCACAAAATATCTCCTTTAGAAACCTTTGCTCCTGAGTTCATTTGTGTAGCTCTTCCTTTTTGACTTTTTATAACTTTAGCATATTTTTTAGAAATACATACTGTATTATCACTACTACCTCCATCTACTACTATTATTTCTTTATCTAATTTAAGATCTGTTAATTGTTTTAGTAGTTTTTCAATTGATTTTTCCTCGTTCAAAACAGGGATTATTATAGATACCATCTTATTCCTCCGTCTTTTCATACAAGATAGCTTTTTCAAGATCTACACAAATACATACTTGGCTATCTATATCAAACTTATTTATAGAATCTGTAGAACATTTTATAACTTTATCTTTTATTTTTATATCGTAATATATCTTCTCTCCAGCAAATTTCTTTTTGATTATTTTTCCTACAGGTCCGTTGTTATATTCCCTAGGAAATATCTTAACATCTTCAGGTCTAATCATAGCATGTAGATTTGAACTTGTCCTAGAATATATAGGTATATTTCCGAATTCTGTAACAAAGTGGCTGTTATTTATTTTTCCATCTATATAATTCTTTTCTCCGAAAAAGTCAGCTACTTCCTTAGAAGCAGGGTTTGTGTAAACTTCGTAAGGTGTTGCAAATTGCTTTATTTTTCCATTTAGCATAACTGCTATTTTATCTGACATCATCAAAGCTTCTTCTTTATCATGTGTTACTAATATAGTCGTTATTTTTAGCTTTCTTTGTATGTTACTTACAAACTCTCTCATTGTATCTCTTAAATTTATATCTAAGTTAGAAAAAGGTTCATCTAATAAAAGTACCTTAGGATCTACAGCTAATGCTCTAGCTATTGCAACTCTTTGCTTTTGTCCGCCTGAAAGCTCACTTGGATATTTCTTTTCATATCCATTTAAGTGAACTAGTTCTAGTAATTCTTTCACTTTTTCGATTCTTTTTTCTTTTTTAACTTTTGCCATTTTCAGGCCGAAAGATATATTTTCTTCTACTGTCATATGTGGAAACAATAAATAGTCTTGAAATACTATTATAGCTCCCCTTTTTTCAACAGGGATATTTATTACTGATTTATCATTAAACAAAATATCTCCGTCTTCTGGCTTGATTATACCAGCTATTATTTTTAATGTTGTACTTTTGCCACATCCTGATGGCCCTAAGAGAGAGACTAATTCGCCTTCCTTTACAGTAAAGTTGATATTGTCAAGAATTTTTTTATTATCAAATGTTTTGCTTATATTTACTAAATCTATTTTAGACATATTCAAGCTCCTTCTTATATATAAAAGTTGTTTCCTTCTTTGTAATAATTTTTTATCATCTTCTCAACAACAAATAGAACAAATAATGTTGTAAGTATAAATACTAGACTATATACTGAAGCCATCATTCTATCTCCGCTTTGTATAAACGGAAACATTACCATAGGAAATGTTATTATTCTTCCTCCACCAATTAGAAAAGTAATAAAATACTGACTAAATGAAACTATAAATACAAGACTTCCTGCAGATATAATACCAGGAGCTATTAAAGGTAGTGTAATGTTTAAAAACACTTGAACAGAACTTGCTCCTAACACCTTAGCCTGTATCTCCATATTTTCACCTATTATCTCAAATATGCCTGTGAGTATCCTGATTGCATAAGGAATGCATGGTACTAGATGGACTAATATAACTCCCAAACATGTATTTGCTATACCTAGTCTAATAAATACTAAATGTATTCCCATAGCAACAGATATTTGGGGTACTATAAACGGAAAAAGTACCATCAAATTTAAAAATCTCTTTCCTTTGAAATCATAAAGTGCAAGTGCTTTTGCTGCAGGTATACTTATAAGAAGAGTTATTATTGTAACTATTAAAGATATCCATACACTAAATCCTAGTATTTTAATTGAATTACTCGTAGGACTTAGAAAATATTCCACTCCTCTTAAACTAAAATTTCTAGGAAATATATATGGCCATGGCCAGTTACTTGCAAAACTCCATACAAATAAAATTAATAATGGAACTATAAGCAAAGATATTATTAAATACATAGAAAAATTTATAATAATCGATCTTGTAACCTTCATTATTTTCACCTTTTATGAATTGTTCTGAATATTTTTTCGTAAATTAAAACTGAAATTACACAAACTATTGTAAGAGTCATATTTATTACCATAGAGTATGGTCTATTTGTTAGGTCTGGATTAATATATTCAACATAAGCTCTAACAGGTAAAGCTTTCGGAGTAGTTGGTCCTAGCAAAAACGGTACTTCGAATGATCCAAATGAAAAAGCAAATATAATTATGAATGAAGAAATTATAGTTGGTGTAGAAAGTGGCAATAATATATGCCAAAATATATCTTTCTTTCTAGCTCCTAGGTTTGATGCTACTTGAGATAATTTTTCATTTATATTGCTTAATATAGTATAAACCGTAAGAGCTATGAAAGGAATACTTTTCCATAAATATACTATTATTATTCCAATGCCATTTCTGTCATATATAAGAGCTGGAAAATCAGATTTACTACTAATAAATCCAAAAAAATATAACACTCTAGCAACTAATCCACTCTGAGCTAATAAACTATAAATTAATATTACCCCAACTGAATGAGGCACTATTATAGGAAGTTTATATAATGTATTTTTTATGAAATTTTTATGAGTACTTTCTACTATTAAATATGCAAGTAAAACTCCTAGTATAGTTGCTATTGTAGATGATACGAAAGATATATAAAAACTGAATTTCAAAGAAGAAATAAAAGTAGGATCCGTAAATAACTTTGTATAATACATAAATGTAAACTTATCTAGTCCAACTGCCGGAAAATAGCCTAAACTTTGAATTAAGATAATAATTACAGCAGCTACAAATATCCCAAGTAGGATACTTGTAGCTGGCATTATTAATAAATATGGTTTTAATTTTTCCTTCAATTTTTTACTCACCCTCTGGTATGCTTTCTAGCCAGATTTCTTCTATTATAGGAACTAAATTAGCCGGCATCTCTGGTAATCTATGACTTAATAATTCATCTAAAGAAACTACGCCTTTTCCAACTTTTATATCTTCAAACATTTTTCTTTCTTCATCACTTAATCTACTATTATCTAATACTGATAGATCTCCCCAGTTTTCAGGGTCATATTTAGAAGCTTGTACCTTCGGACTTAATATAAAGTTTATAACAGCTAAAGCCCCTTCTTTATTTGTAGAGTTAAATGGTATTGCTAAAAAGTGTGTATTTCCTATAGTCCCTTTATCAAATACAAAAGAAGCACTTGTTTGTGGAAATCTTCCTGCTTGTATTCCTGCTGCAACTGAGTTTGGATTATAAGTCATAGTCATAAATACTTCTTTGTCACTATACATATTATCAAGTTGTGCTATAGTAGCAGGATATGTTTTTCCTTCTCTCCAAAGATAAGGTTTTATCTCTTTTAAGAAATCTATAGCTGGTTGAATTTTCTCTCTTATAAGTTCTTTATCTGGCTCTAAATTCATAAATTGTTCATACCCAACTATATCATATATTATATTTCTTACAAATGCACTTCCAGTAAAGTCTGGTGGAGCTGGGTATGTGAATTTGCCTGGATTTTCTTTTACAAGTTGTAGTAACTCTTGATGATTTCTAGGCACTGATGTTACTCTATCTTTATCATAAATCATTACAAATTGTGCTTTTCCATAAGGTGCCTCATATCCTTCTACTTCAAATCCGAAATCATATTTTACCTCAACTGAATCTTTATCTACATATTTATTAAAGTTTGGAAGTTTTTCTGTAAACGGACCATATAAAAGGCCATTTGTCTTAGCTGTATAAAAGTTTTCTCCATTTATCCATACAACATCTATTGTTCCTTGCTTTACATCTAACTGTTTTTCTCCTAAAAGTTTGTTTAAAATATCATCAATATTCATCGGAACCCTGTTTAAAGTTATATCGTACTCTTCCTTTAATCTAGGAGCAACATATGTATCTAACCATTTATTTACACTGTCAGATCCACCCCAACCATAAAAATTAACAGTAGTTCCTCTACTACTTTCTAAAATACTTTCCCAATCTTTTTCTTCTAAGCTGTCTGATATTTTTTGATCATTTTGACTACATCCAATCAAACTAAAAGATAAAAATATAGTCAAAATTACAGAAATTATTTTCTTCATAAGTTTAACCTCCTTATAAAATATATTTATATAATATTTTAGAACCTATATAAGCTTATAAAATATATTTATATAATATTTTAGAACCTATATAAGCTCCTATAAACATAGCAATAGCAAACACCCATCCATGAACTGAAAAAGATGGTATAGCACTAAAATATGCTCCTATATTGCATCCAAAACTTAGCCTACTTCCATACCCCATTAAAAACCCACCTATAAGTCCTACTATAAGTTGTTTTTTATTTTTAATCTTTTTTATTTTAAATTCTTTCGCCAATAATACTGATATCAAAGCCCCAAGTATAATGGCAATATTTATTACTGTATAATAGTTATTTATAAAGTTTGATGAAGCATCTAACTCTGTAATATATGCACTATTAAAATAATACCATGAAGAAGGGTTAAAGCCTATTTTTTCTAATATATATGCCCCCCAATATACAAATCCTGTAGTTATTTTCCATGCCTTACCTGTAATCCACAGTAAAACTACATTAAGGATTCCTAATATTATACCTCCTACCCAATAAGGCCATGGTTTTTTAAATATTTTATTATATAGACTCAACGTATCACCCCTACTAACTTTTTTCTATATATATTTCCCATTCACCTTCTGCTATCTCTACATAGTCTACACTAAGATTTTGCTTTTTTGCCCACTCAACTACATTTACAATAGAACACGAATGATCTGTCTGTAGTATTAATATATCTCCTTTTTTCATTTTTTCAAGAGCTTTATGTGCCTTGATTAAAGGAATTGGACAGGCTTCGTACATGCAATCCAATTTGATTTGAGCCATACTTTCTCCTCCTGATGCTACATTTTCATAATGTTATTTTTATTATGATATAAACTAATTGCAATATATAAAATAATCAAAACTATTATTTGTAAAATACTTGCATTAGGAAAACCTAGATATTTAGGTATATATATCTGTGGAGATTTTGAAATTATTGTTTTATCCCAAAACTCAAAGTTTACAACAGCTGTCATAGCCCCTATTATAAATCCAACTAAAACAAATATCTGAAGCATAAATCCTTCACCAATTCTCATAAGAATCCCTGATGCACATCCTCCTGCTATTACCATTCCAATACCAAATAGTAATGCTCCTATAAAAGTGTGTATTCCAACAGGATATATTTGTCCGGGTATATTGTTTATATCATTCATTACATACTGCTTTTGTATTACAGAAAAACCTATAGTACTTATAATAAAAGCTATTATTATTGCCTTTAAAATAGATGTACTTCCTACAAGAACAGGATCTCTAAAGCTTGCGCTAAAACAAAATCTTGATCTTTGAAGTGTAAATCCAATCAAAAGACCTATTATCCAGAATCTACTATAATATGCATTATTCTTCAAAAAGGTTGCATAGATATATATTGCTATAGCTAGAACAACTAAAGCATAATATACTTGGTTCTTTTTGGGTTTGGTTTGTTTTTTTCTTGTATTTTTGAGTTGTTGTATTTTATCTGTAGACATAAAGTACTCCTCTTCTTAGAAACTTGATTATGTTAAATTATAATCAAAAGTTTCTTATTTTAATTATACATTAAACTAGTTTTTATAAGTATAGAGTATTATTATATTAGATAATTATGTTTTATATATTTAGATATTGTTCAATATAATCTATATGTTAAAATCTTAATGAACAAAGTCTTCTTTGAAAAATTAATACAAAAGACTTTGCTCTAACACATTACGGAAATTATAACTTTATTACAATTTATTAAAGTGCATAATTTCCTATGTGTTATAAGAAAAATATATTATATAAAGGAGTTTGTACTATGATTAAAATAATATTTGATTTTGATAACACTATGGGTGTTGAAGGTTGTGATGTTGACGACGGCTTAGCACTTCTTTATTTATTAGGAAGAAGCGATGTAAAAATACTAGGTATTACAACTACATATGGTAATAGCACTATCGATACAGTCCATAATAATACTATTGAAATGTTTAAAGATCTAAATATATCTCATATACCATTATATAAAGGTAGTGCTTGTAAATCAAATAGAAAAAGTGAAGCTGCCGAATTTTTAGCTAAAGCAGCAGCTGAGCATAAAAACGAAATAACTCTTTTAGCTACTGGATCTTTAACAAATTTATACGGAGCCTATGAAATTGATAATAACTTTTTTAAAAACTTAAAACAAATAGTTCTTATGGGTGGAATTACTAAACCTTTAATAATAAATGGCAAAAATTTAGATGAACTTAATTTTTCATGTGATCCTAAAGCTAGTTTGAAAGTGTTATCTTCTGGAATTAAGGTAACAACTTTAGATGCTCATATATGTCTTCAAGCTTTCTTTGGAGAAAAAGAATACGAAAGATTAACTAATAGCAATATTCCTATATATAAATACATTAACGATAAAACAAAATATTGGTTTAACCATGTTATGAAAGAATTCGAAATTAAAGGTTTTTATAATTGGGATATAGTATCTGCTGTTTATATAACAAACCCTGAATTATTCGAAGATAACTTCGTAAGCATAGTATCTACGGAGGATGATTTGAGTAGAGGATATTTAAAGATTAGTTCATCACCTTGTGGATACACTGTAAATATACCTTCAAAGATAAAAGATATAGACCTTTTTAATGAAATAATATTTAAGGCATGGGCAAATGTAAATATAACTAAAAAGGTATAAGCTTAAAGCTTATACCTTTTTAGTTATATCAGATTTTTTACAACTCTAGTTAGTATTTTAAAGTATCCTGCTTTTTTATGATCTTTATTTGATACTAAATCTGATTTTGCAATTAGTTTATCTCCTTTATATATTTCTACCTGTCCTAGTTTTTGTCCTTTTGATATAGGTAATTTAATATTTTTGTCTACATTTATTCTTTTTTCTATCTCTTGTTTATCTCCTTTTTTATTTAATAAATATATAGGATCTTTACATACTGCTTCTATATTTACATCATCTGATTTATCCATTTGTATTTTTTCCACTATTTCACCTTTATCGTAAACTTTTATACTTTCATAGTTTGCAAATCCGTAATTTAGTAAAGTAGAAGCATCACTAAATCTTTCTTTAGATGTAGGTGATCCTAAAACAACTGCAATTAATAACAAATTATCTCTTTGTGCTGAGGCGGAAAGACAGTACTTAGCTTCAGCTGTAAATCCCGTCTTTATTCCGTTTGCTCCTTTATAAAATCTTATTAATTTGTTAGTATTTACAAGTCCAAACTTCTTTTGATTTTTTCCAACTATTATTTCTTCCATCCATATAGTTAAGTACTTGTGTATAGACTCATGTTTTAGCAATTCTTTTGACATTAATGCTATATCGTATGCTGTAGTATAATGATTTTCTACTGGAAGGCCATTAGTATTTACAAAATTAGTATTTGTCATTCCTAATTCTTTAGCTCTTTCATTCATCTTGTTAACAAATACTTCTTCACTTCCATATATAAATTCTGCCATTGCTACCGATGCATCGTTTCCTGAAGCCACTGCTATTCCCTTAATCAAAGTCTCTACATCCTTAACTTCTCCTGGTTCTAGATAAAGCTGACTTCCACCCATATTAGCTGCCTTTTCACTTATAGTAACTTTATCATCTAATTTAATTCTACCTTCATCTAATGCTTCCATAATTAAAAGCAAAGTCATTATCTTTGTAACACTTGCAGGTGGAAGTTTTTCATGAGCATTTTTTTCATATATTATCTGTCCACTTTTTCCATCTATGAGTATTGCAGATGTTGCAGTAATATTTATAGCTTCATTTGCTGATGCTATAGGTATATTTATAAATACCAAAAGGCAAATTAAAAAAATACTTAACGTTTTTTTCATATTTTCCACCTCATTACTTTTTTAAATATATCTTTTCACTCTGAAAAACTTATTATACAAGTATTGAATTGTAAAAAAAAATAAAAAGTCCTAATCTTTGTGATTAGGACTTTTTTTTTCCATTTATACTTCCATTATTATAGGTAATATCATCGGATTTCTCTTTGTTTTTTCATATAAATAGTTTTTAAGTTCATCCTTTATTGTACTTTTTAACTGAGCCCATTCTCTTATCTGTTTTTGCTCACATTGAGAAAGAGCCTCTTTTACAACTAATTTTGCTTTTTCGATTAGATCTTCTGACTCCCTTACATACACAAATCCTCTTGATATTATATCTGGACCTGCTAAAACTTTTCCATCTTCTTTAGATATAGTTACTACTACTACCATAAGTCCATCTTCAGAAAGATGTTTTCTATCTCTTAAAACTATATTTCCTACATCTCCAACACCTAATCCATCTACTAGGATTCTTCCTGAAGGCACTGTTCCTACTATTTTTGCACTGTTTCTATCAAGTTCAAGAACTGAACCACTAGACATAATAAATACATTTTCTTCAGGCATACCTAATGATACTGCTAATTCACCGTGTTGTTTTAAGTGTCTAAATTCTCCATGAACTGGAACAAAATATTTTGGTTTAACTAATCTATGCATTAGTTTTAGCTCTTCTTTACATGCATGACCTGAAACGTGAACATCTGCTAAATCATCATATATTACATCTGCACCTTTTTCAAAAAGTTGGTTTATAACTCTTGATACCGTTTTTTCATTTCCTGGTATAGGGTGGGCTGATATAACAACTAGATCTCCTGGTATAATTTCCATCTTTTTATGCTCTGAAGATGCCATTCTAGAAAGAGCTGACATAGGTTCACCTTGAGACCCTGTAGTTACTATTACTATCTCGTTATCTTTATAGTTTTTTATTTCATTTAGATCTATAAGAATGTCATCAGGCATAGTCAAATATCCAAGATCTGTTGCTACATTTACAACATTAACCATTGATCTTCCTGATACTGCTACTTTTCTGTTATACTTTTGAGCTGAGTTTATTATTTGCTGTACTCTATGAATATTCGATGCAAAAGTAGCTATTATTATTCTTCCTTGAGCATTCATAAATATTTTGTCTAAGGTATCACCTACAGTTCTTTCTGACATTGTAGATCCATTTCTCTCTACATTTGTACTGTCAGCCATCATCAGAAGAACACCTTTTTTCCCTATTTCTGCTATTCTATGAAAATCCATAACATCTTCATCTATAGGGGTATAATCTATTTTAAAATCTCCTGTATGGAATATAGTTCCTATATCTGTAGTTACAGCTATAGAACAAGCATCTGGTATACTGTGGTTAACTCTTATAAACTCTATTTCCATATTATTAAAGCTTATTTTTTGTCCAGCATCTACCTTTATTAATTGAGCATTATTAAATTTGTGTTCTTTTAATTTTACTTCAATTAAACCTAACGAAAGTTTTGTAGCATAAATAGGAACATTTAGTTTCTTTAGGACATAAGGAATCGCTCCTATGTGATCTTCATGTCCATGAGTTATAAAAATTCCTTTTACTTTTTCCTTATTTTTAAGTAAATAAGTTATATCAGGTATAACTATATCAATACCTAACATTTCATCTTCAGGGAAACTCAGACCACAATCTATAACTATTATTTCATTTTTGTACTCTATTAAAGTCATGTTTTTCCCTATTTCATTCAGTCCGCCAAGAGGTATCACTCTTAGTTTTGAACTTCCTCGTGTCATATTTTTACCAACTCCTTATAGTTAATTTATGTATAAAACCCGTCCAATTAATCGTACAGGTAATAATATAATCCGCCCAACTATTACCAACAATATTATTTATTCTACCATAATTTCATTCATCATAAAATAGTATTTTAAACTTTAAATTAATACATACTTTGACAATCTTGTCTTTTTTTGATATGCTCAAAGTGTTACACTATATTAGGAGGTTTTTATGAAAGGTAAAACACATGTAGCCGTTGGTATTCTTTCTTGCATTCAAGCATCCATAATAACTAATAAACCTTTAAGTCCTTTAGAATTTATATTTGTTTGTATATGTTCTGTTTTACCTGATATTGATGAACCTAATTCTACTTTATCTAATCTAGTATTAAAACCATCAGTATCAAAAGCTTTATACAGGTATCTTATCTATTTGATTAACATGCTAGTTTTATCTATATTAACTTATATAAATAAAAATTTACTATTTAATCTTATTATTAGCTTTTTTATTATAATATTAGTCGAAACTAAATTAAACCATTCATTTTTAAGAAAATCTCTTCTTACCTTTTTATTTGTAGTTCTTTGCTTTTCACTATATTACGTAAAAGCGCCAAATTCTTTTATAATTATTTGTATGTTTATAGGTATAGCTCCTTGGTTAAAACACAGAGGATTTACTCATAGTATTTTAGGTATAGCTTTTATATATTATGTTTTATATGAAGTTCAAAAAATACTTAACTCTGATAATCTAGCTTTTTACGGAACTTTATCATATGCTTCTCACCTACTTTTAGGTGATATATTTACAAAAATGGGTATACCTATATTTTATCCAATTTCTAATAAAAAAATATCTTTGGGATTTATAAAGGTAGGAAGTGCAATTGGCAATTTTTTCGAAATCTTATATGTACTAATATTCGTAGGTATTGTTTTTTATTCTCTTAAATTATTTTAAAAACCCATGGCCATTTCCATGGGTTATTTACATTCACTACATATACCAAAGAATTTTAAATCGTGATCGTAAATTTTAAAATTATAACTTTTTTCTATTTTCTCTTCTAGTACTTCTAAAAGATCTTCTTTTACCTCTATAACTTTCATACATTTTTTGCATATCAGATGGTGATGATTGTGATTTTCATCATCAACATTAACTTCATACCTTGTACAGCCATCGTCTAAGTTCAACTTTAATACTACTCCTACCTCATCTAGCAACTGAAGTGTTCTATATACAGTTGCAAGCCCTATTTCTGGACATTTTTGTTTAACTAAATCATATATTTCTTCGCTGCTTAGGTGTTTTCCTTTAGAATCGATCATAGTTTCAACTATAGATCTTCTCTGGGGAGTGAGCTTAAAACCTTCTTCTTTTAGTTTATCCTTTATAGTTTCAAGACAATTTTCCATAACTTCACCTGCATTTTTTCAAATAATAATTCTTTTCATTTAATATTTTAATCCAAGATACAAATTATGTCAACAAATATGTTAATCAAAATCTTTATTAATGATAAAATATTTCTTTTGAAAACGAAAAAATAAACTGCCAAACAGCAGCTTATTATTCTTCTAAACCTTCTTCTTGCATTAAAGTTTCATAAGTTGATAAAACAGTTTCATATTCCTCATCACTTTCTATAGGAATAATAGTATATTGTCCATCTTCTTGCTCTACAATTTTAAATATATAAGCTTCTTCATTTTCATTGTCTTCTAGTGGCATAAGTATAGCATATTCGTTACCTTCAGCCTCTAGTGTCATTATTACTTCAAATTCAGTTTCTTTTCCTTCTTCATCTACTAAAGTTATTATGTTTTGTTCCATAGTTTCACCTCTTAAAATAATTATTTAATAATATTATATACTAAATATATCACTTTTAACATATAAAATTTACTTATTTCCTATCATATCTAAATAACTTTGCAATATAAATGTAGCTGCAATCATATCTATAACTTTTTTTCTTTTTTGTCTACTAATATCTGCTTCAAGTAAAGATCTTTGTGCAGCAACAGTAGTCAATCTTTCATCCCAAAGCTCTATACTAATATTTACCTTTTTTTTTAGCTTTTCACAAAACTTAATTACTTTTTCTCCTTGAGGGCCTACTGTTCCATTCATATTCTTTGGAAATCCTATTATTATTTTTTCTACGTCTTTTTCTTTTATTATTTTTTCAATTTCTTCTAAGTCTTTATTTATACCTTGTCTTTTTATTGTTTTTACTCCTTGTGCTGTTATTTTCATAAGGTCACTAACTGCAACTCCTATAGTTGCATCTCCTACATCTAAAGCCATAATCCTTTTCATATTATCCTCCTAAATCACTTTAATGCAAAAATCTTTACAATATTTTGAGCAATATCCACAAAGTACGCATTTGTCTGGATCTACAACAGCTTTTTCATTTACTATCTTAAGTGCTTTGTGACTACATTTTTGAACGCATGCATTACAACCTATACACCAGCTTGCTATTTGAAGATGTCTTTTTTTATTGTTTAACTTTCTCTTTATATCATCTGGAATTATTTTTCCCTCTACTTTAAGTATATTAGCTATAACTTCTTCTTTAGATTGCATTCCTATTGCTATTGAATCTATGATATCTAAAGATAAAACAAAATCCATAGCTTCATCATAAGAATATATTAAATTCCCTCCACCTAATGGTTTCATAGCATATATTCCTATATTATTTTTTTTTGCTTGTCTTATAGCTTCGATCATTTCATCTATAGTTCCATCATGTATTCCTATTCCTTGTTTATTTACTATTGGATGTATTACATCTATTTCTTTAAATTTTATTGCATCTTTTACTCCTGATACATTATGAGTAGATATCCCAACTGATCTTATATATCCTTTTTCCTTCATCTTTATAAAAAATTCTAACGCTTCATAGTGACCCCTTATTGTATGTTCACTTTCTTGTTCATGCAGCAAAAATCCATCTACATAATCTGTTCCCATTTCTTTTAAAGCTTCTTTTAGACTTTCTTGTGCAGTTTCTTTTGAGTATGCATATGACTTTGTTATTATAACTACATTCTCTCTTTTATATGACTTTAAAGCTTGTTTAATATGAGGATACGTCCCATAAAGTTGAGCTGTATCTATAAAATTTATACCCCTTTCAAGTGCTTCTAATATAACTTTTGATCCTTCTTCTTTAGTCATATTCTTTTGCAAAGGGCCTATAGTTAATGCTCCAAAGCATATATTAGACACTTTAAGTCCTGTTTTTCCTAATACGTTATATCTCATTCTAATCACTCCAAAAAACTAGCCAGGTTTATTCCTGGCTTTTTAACTTATCTATATCTTTCATTATAAGCAAAAGTACTGGGACTATAACATACAAAATACTTGTAGCTGCAGCTACAACTCCTGAATCATTTACTAAAAAACCTACGATACTACCAGCTATTATAGCTTGCCATCCTTTTTCTATATTTGGATATATATCACATAGTTTTTTGAGTATTCCAGATGGTTTATTAAATAGTATACCTACTATAATAACCCCTAATATAAGTACTTTACTCCATATAGACACTCCTATAAGTCTTAAATTCATTTCTATCTTTCTTCTTATGATTTGTATTATTATAATAGGTCCTGTAGTAATTATATCTTGTATAGCTCCTCCTAGGTGTGATTGACTTTTTGAAAAGTTAATATCTATAAATGCCATAGTACCAACTACTAAAACTACTAAAGTTAATATTAGGATAATTTTCTTTATATCTACTTTCACATCATAAACTTTTAAAATTAAAAATGTGAACGCAAATACTGCAGTTATTGTTCCACCTACATTAGCTCCCATTTTAGGATGACCTAATATAAATATACACATAAACAGTACTAAGCTTAATACTAGTTTTGATATTTTATTTTTTTCTAGTAAAGAAGATAGAGAAAGTATTATTGATCCTATCAAAACTCCCATATACTCATTACCAATCCCATAGTATCTTGCTCCAATTATAGGGTCGTATCCTAATAGAGAATTTTTTATCATATTTTGTCCTGTAGCTGCATCTATTAAAATTCCTAAGAAAGTAATACTACTTAATATAGTTATTTTATTTAAATCATCTTTTACAAATTTATGCACTATATAAAATGCTACAAATGATAATCCTATTGCTGCTAATATTATGCTTAGCTCACTATTTAGGTTTAAAATAGGCTCTATTAAAAGAACAAATGGTATAACTAAAGTAAATTTCAAAATTGCTACAAATGCATTAAATAACTGCTTTGGTATTTTCTTTTTCATGAATATTGCTAAAAGCGCAATTATCCATACTATCATTTGAAAAACAGCATAAGTATATAAAGTTGGAATTCTTATGTTATATGTAGATACTATTTTTTCATATTCATAATTTAAAAAATCTATATTATTGTCTTTAGATATTTTCTGTATAGTTCTTCCAATCATTGCTGGAGATTCTTTACCAAAATACTCTAATATATCTACTGGGATATCTACATTTCCTATAAGCCCTTTCCTTCTAGTTGTTGAAGATGCAAGAATTCCTTTTGAATCTTTTTCAAACACAATGACCGGAGAAAGTCTGTATCCTGCTCTAAAATGCTCTAAAGTAGGATAAGGACTTAATATATATATTCTATCATTTTCACTTGCGATATTAAAAAGCTCATCTAGGTAACCACTTATGTTATCGTATATTTTTTCTTTCATTTTATTGTAAGAGTTTAAATTTAAATTGTTTCTATAAAGATCTAATCTGTAAGTGTCTCCTAATTCAACTACTAACAGATCACTTTTATCATAGAATTTTTTAGTATCAGCTATAAGTCTTTTATAATCAGTTTTTATCCCAAAAGGCATAGTGTTATCATCTATATTTATAAAATCAATGTTTCCGTTTTCTATTTGTCCATTTTCATCCATGCCTATTAGACATATTTCTCTTCTTTGTTCTGTATCTGTGTCTGCATTTCCTATAACAGAAACCCTTAAGTCATTGTTTTTCAACTCTGTTCCAAGTGCTCCTAAAACTGCTGAGTATTCTCCAGCTAAACTTTCAGATCTTAAAGTATTGATGTTAAGGTTGTTTATATATTTTGCTTTTTTTCCTGTTCTTCTTTCATAAATTTTCTTACTTTGTTCATCTAGTGTTTGAAAGTCTAAGCTTCTATAATTTATATATGCTCTAGTTCCTGATCCTATAGTTGCATAAGACCTTACATCCGATGTTCCCCTAGAACCTCTTATATTCATAAGGCCTATATATCCTCTATCATTTAGTTCTTGTTTTATTCTGTCTATACTGAGCATATTTTCTAAAGAAGTTCTATTTATAACAACTAATATTACTTTTCCATTTGTATCTGCATAAGAAAAACTAGTAAAAACATTAAGTATAAACAAAATTGCCAAAAATAATCCGAAAAATCTTTTTTTCAACTGATCTACCTACTTTCCTTCTAAGTATTTTTTTAATATTTCTTCTAATATTTCATCTCTTTCTATTTTTCTTATCATCGTTCTTGCATCTTTATAACTAGTTATATAACTTGGATCTCCTGATAATATGTATCCTATTAATTGGTTAACAGGGTTGTAGCCTTTTTCTTTTAAAGCGTGATAAACGTTAAGTATTATATCTTTAGGAGTAAGGTCTTCTTTTTCTGGTGACTCAAACATCATTGTTAATTCTAAATCTTTTTCCATAAACAACACCCCTTTTATTGTTTGCATATATTATAGCATATATGTATAAAGTAACAAAGTCTTCATCTAAGACGACTCTGTTATTAGTTTTACCCTTTTATTTGATTTTGCAACACTTGTTTTGAATAATCTATTGCTTTATCTATTTTTGTAATATCTTTTCCACCTGCTTGGGCCATATTTGGTTTTCCGCCACCGCCTCCACCTGCGATTTTGGCAACTTCTTTTATAAGATTTCCTGCATGAACTCCTTTTTCTATCACATCTTTAGTTGCAGTTGCTACAAAATTTACTTTATTATCATTAACTGCTCCTAAAACTATAACTCCAGATACTAACTTATCTCTTAATGTATCTGCCATATTTCTTAGGGTATCCATATCCATATTATCAAACTTTCCAGCAACAACATTTATTCCTTTTACAGATTCTTTTTTGCTTAATATTTCATCTACTGAAAGCATAGATAGTTTCGTTTTTAGAGAACTTACCTCTTTATTTAATTCTTTTATTTCTTCAACTACAGATTCAGCTTTATTTATTAAGTTATCTTCCTTAGTCTTTAATACTGAACATACTTTTGATATAGTTTCATTTTGTTTATTTATATACTCGTACACATTTAAACCTGTTATAGCCTCTATTCTCCTTATTCCTGAAGCTATACCTGATTCTGATAAAATTTTAAACAAGCCTATCTGTCCTGTATTCTCTACATGTGTTCCTCCACAAAGCTCTATTGAATAATCTCCCATAAAAACTACTCTAACTAAATCTTTATATTTTTCTCCAAAAAGCGCTGTAGCTCCAACTTTTTTAGCATCATTTATATCCATTTCTTTAGCAGATACTTTAAGTCCGCTTAATATAGTTTTGTTTACAAGACTTTCTATAGCTGATAAATCTTCTTTTGATATAGGCTCAAAATGAGTAAAGTCAAATCTTAACCTATCTGGAGTAACTAAAGATCCAGACTGTTGAACATGATCTCCTAGTATATCTTTTAAAGCTTTATGAAGAAGATGTGTTGCCGAGTGGTTTCTTGCTGTATTTTCTCTTTCATCTTTACAAACACATAACTCAACTTCATCATTTACTTTTATAATACCACTTTCTATTTCTACTTCATGATAAATTATGTCATTTACTGCTTTTTTAGTATTTACTACTTTTGCTTTAAAGTTATCACTTATAATAACTCCCTTATCTCCTACCTGTCCACCACCTTCAGGATAAAAAGGTGTTTTTTGAGTTATTATTATAGCACTTTTGCCTTGTATTGCTTCATTCACTATTTCATCGTCTATTACTATGGCTAATACATTGCTTTTTGCCTTTAGATCTTCGTACCCTATAAACTCTACTTTTTCACTAATATTCAACTTAGAAAAAGCATCTTCTTTCCAACCTTGTGCTCCTTCATTTTGTCTTGCAACTCTTGCTCTATTTCTTTGTTTTTCCATTTCTTTTTCAAATTCATCTTTATCTATATCTAGTCCTTCTTCAATTAAAATTTCTTTTGTTAAGTCTATTGGGAACCCAAAAGTATCGTAAAGTTTGAATGCTTTTTCTCCAGATAGTATTTTTTCGTTGTTATCTTTAAGCTCATCTATATATTGTTTTAATATATCCATACCTTGATCTATAGTTTCTTGGAATTTGTCTTCTTCTATTTTTATAACTTTTTTTATGTAATCACTTTTTTGTACAAGTTCAGGATAAGCTTCTTTACTTACATCAATTACTCTATCTGCTAATTGATATAAAAATGCTCCTTTAACTCCTAGTAATTTACCATGTCTTGCAGCTCTTCTTAAAAGCCTTCTTAAAACATATCCTCTTCCCTCATTAGATGGAAGAACGCCATCAGATACTAAGAATGTAACAGCTCTTATATGGTCTGTAATTACTCTTATAGATATGTCTTTTTTATTATCTTCATTGTACTTTATATTAGCTATTTGTATAACACCTTGTAGTATATGCTTTATTGTATCTATATCAAATATCGTGTCTACTCCTTGCATAAGGCAAGCTATTCTCTCAAGTCCCATACCAGTATCTATATTAGGATTTGGTAGAGGGTTATAATTTCCTTGTTCATCTTTATCAAACTGAGTAAATACATGATTCCAAAACTCTACATATCTATCGCAATCACATCCAGGCTTGCAATCTTCACTTTTGCAACCATATTTTTCTCCTCTATCAAAGTAAATTTCTGAACATGGTCCACACGGCCCTGTTCCTATTTCCCAGAAATTATCATCTTTTCCTAGTCTAACTATTTTTTCAGCTTCAACGCCGATTTCTTTATTCCATATTTCAAAAGCTTCATCATCATTTTCATATATCGATACCCACAATTTTTCTTTAGGAATTTCTAAATGCTCTGTTATAAATTCCCATCCCCAATGTATAGATTCTCTCTTAAAGTAATCTCCAAAAGAAAAGTTGCCTAGCATTTCAAAGAAAGTAGCATGTCTTGATGTTACTCCTACATTTTCTATATCACCAGTTCTTATACATTTTTGACATGTAGCCATTCTGTTTTTAGGTGGTTTTTCTTTACCCATAAAATAGTTTTTTAGTGGTGCCATTCCTGCATTTATCAACAATAAACTTGCATCATCTTGTGGAACTAAGGAATAACTAGGTCTTACTAAGTGATCTTTTGATTCAAAAAAGTTAAGAAATCTTTTTCTTATTTCGTTCAAACCAAGTTTATTCATATATTTTCCTCCTTTTTATGTACATAATAAAATCCCTAGTCTCTATGGAGAACATAGGGACGAGGGATTAATCTCGCGGTACCACCCTATTTGCTAAAAATTAGCATCTTAGGTTAAACCTTATTGTAACGGAAATAATCCGGCAACTCCTACTTGATTCAAAGTTGCAACTCCAAGAGAGCTTCAATTAACCTATCTAGGAATCTTCCAGCCTTGGATCCCTTCTCTATAAGAATCAGTTAATTTACTAGTTCTTTTCACAGTTTTTGTCATTATATAACCATATTCTACATTTTATACAACAAAACGTAGTCTGTCAATAATTTTACTTAAAACCATCCATTGTCCATTCTATCCATAACTTTGTTTGCAAATCTAGCTATATTTCTTCCTGTTCTATAAACTCTCCTTCTTTGCATAACATTCATTCTTGATAAAGCATAAGCTGAAGCTGTAGCTCCTAGTATGCCTCCTATTATGGCAGCGTTAGTCATACTTCCATTTCTTCTCATAAAAGCACCCCTTTCATACTTTTATGATTAGTTTTTACTTATCAAATTAATATATACTAGCTAATTTTTGCAAAATTATAATCTTTTTTCTATTATACCTCCACCTACTACTATATCATCTTTGTACATAACTACAGACTGTCCAGGAGTAATAGCTCTTTGCATTTGATCAAATACTATTCTGATTTTTCCATTTCCCTCATTAAATACAGTAGCTTCTTTAGGTGGAGCTGAATATCTTATCTTAGCCTTTACTTTTATAGGCTCTTTTATTTCATCAAATAAAATTATATTTACATCAGATGCTATTAGTTCATTACTGAATACTTCATCGTGTTCTCCTAATACTACTAAATTTTTCTCTGGAATTATATCAACTACAAACATAGGTTTTCCTAGTGCTATTCCTAAACCTTTTCTTTGTCCGATTGTATAATTTATTATACCCTTATGTTTTCCTAATATTTTTCCATTTTTATCTACAAAGTTTCCTTCTTTTATTTTTACTTTAGAATGTTCCTTTACATATCTAGCATAATCGTTATCTTTTACAAAACATATCTCTTGACTATCTGGTTTATTAGCTACATCTAACCCTATTTCTTTAGCAATTTGTCTTATCTTATCTTTAGTGTAATAGCCTAAAGGCATTAGTGTATGAGAAAGTTGATATTGTGTCATATTGTAAAGTGCATATGTTTGATCTTTTTCATCTGTTATCGACTTTTTCAAAAGGTATCTGTTTAAAGTTTCATCAAACTCAATTTTTGCATAATGACCTGTTGCTACATAGTCACATCCAACCTTTTTTGCTCTTTTTAAAAATTCATCGAATTTTATATGTTTATTACACGCTATACAAGGATTAGGCGTTCTTCCTACTAAGTATTCATCTATGAAGTAATCTATAACTTTCTCTTTAAATATATCTTTAAAATTCATAACATAAAAAGGAATTCCTATTTTATCAGCAACTTTTCGCGCATCTTCTACAGCTGATAACGAGCAACATCCTCCTTCATTTTCTATAACATCGTCGTCTTCATTTTGCCAAATTTGCATAGTAACTCCTATTACATCATATCCTTGTTCTTTTAATAAGTATGCTGCAACAGAGCTATCTACACCTCCACTCATTCCTATCATAACTCTTTTTTTCAAGTTTATCACCTCGTACATTTATTTTATGTTTTTATTTTAAAATTAAAACCCGGGCATTATTCCCCGGGTAAAGAATTATTCTTCATCTTCTTCGTGATGATGATCATGTTCATCATCTATTTTTATGTTCTCTAGTCCTTGTATATAAACATTATTTTTCTTTGCATAATCTAATAAAGCTGACTTTACTGCTTGTTCTGCTAAAACTGAACAGTGCATTTTAGCAGGTGGTAATCCATCTAAAGCATCTGCAACAGCTTTATTCGTAAGCTCTAAAGCTTCTTGTATAGTTTTTCCTTTTATCATTTCTGTTGCCATGCTTGAAGTTGCTATAGCTGATCCACATCCGAAAGTTTTAAATTTAACATCTTTTATGATATTATCTTCTATTTTTAGATAAATTTTCATTATATCTCCACATTTTGCATTTCCTACTTGTCCAACGCCATCTGCATCTTCTATTTCTCCTACATTTCGTGGATTCATAAAATGATCCATTACTTTTTCTGTATACATTTTAATTTCCTCCCTTTGTTACCTTTTCATAAAGCGGCGACATCATTCTAAGTCTTTCAACTATTTTTGGTAGATTATCTAATACATAATCTACATCTTCTTCTGTGTTCATATCTCCAAGAGATAACCTTAAAGAACCATGTGCTATCTCATGAGATAACCCTATAGCCATAAGAACGTGTGATGGATCAAGCGAACCTGATGTGCAGGCTGAACCACTTGAACCTGCAATACCTAACATATCTAAGCTTAAAAGTAACGCTTCTCCTTCTATAAACTCAAACGAAAAATTAGCATTTCCCGGTAATCTATTTGTTCTATGTCCATTTAATCTTGTATATGGAATTTTATCTAATACTCCATTTATAAGTTTTTCTCTTAAACTTGTAAGTTTTTCTATATGATTGTCTAAATTAATTCTTGCTATCTGAGCTGCTTTTCCAAAACCAACTATTCCTGCTATATTCTCTGTTCCTGCTCTTCTTTTCTTTTCTTGTGCTCCTCCGTGAACTAAAGGATGAAGTTTTATACCTTTTTTAACATATAAAGCCCCTACTCCTTTAGGACCATATATTTTGTGAGAAGACATTGCCATTAAATCTATGTCTAATTCTTTTACATCTACTTTTACATTCCCTACTGCCTGAACTGCATCAGTATGAAAAGCTATGCCCTTTTCTTTTGCTATCTGTGCAATTTCTTTTATAGGTTGTATAGTTCCTATTTCATTGTTTGCAAACATTACTGATATAAGTATTGTTGTATCTTTTATAGATTCTCTAAGCTGTTTAAGATCTACAATTCCGTCTTTATCTACATCTAAGTATGTTACTTCAAATCCATGATACTTCTCTAAATACTCACAAGTATGAAGTACTGCATGATGCTCTATTTTAGTTGTTATTATATGATTTCCCCTTTCTTTGTTTGCAAACGCATAGCCTTTTATAGCCCAGTTATCAGCCTCTGTTCCTCCTGCTGTGAAATATATTTCAGAAGTATTAGCATTTATAAGTTTTGCAACTTCTTCTCTTGCAGTTTCTAAAGCACTTTTAACTTCTCGTCCGAAACAATGTATACTTGAAGCATTTCCAAACAATTCAGTATAATAAGGCATCATAGCATCTAATACTTCTTTTTTCATCGGAGTAGTAGCAGCATAATCCATATATACTTTTCTTTTTTCCATGACACTCCATCTCCTATTCTTCTTTATTAGTTTTTCTCTTGTAATCATTTACCATGTCTTGTAATGTTACAGAATCTATAACAGAGTCTATACTGTCTTTTATCTTTTCCCAAATTCCTTTTGTTACACAGTAATCTGATCTTTCACAATCTGCTTGTGTATCTAAAACACACTCTGCTGGAGCAATAGGACCTTCTAATACTCTTATTATTTCTCCTACTGTTATCTTACTAGCATCTTTAGATAAGAGATATCCCCCTTGTGCTCCTCTGACGCTTTTGATAAGCCCAGCTTTTCTGAGTGATGAAAATATTTGCTCTAGATACTGATCAGATAAATCTTGCTTGTTTGCTATATATTTCAAAGGTACTGGAGAGTTTTCTTGATTTAAAGCCAATTCGAACATGGCTTTAAGCCCGTACCTACCCTTAGTCGATAGTTTCAAAATATCACCTTCCTAAATCCTAGTACTCAACTATGGATTATAATGTAAGTATATTATATCCTATATGTTTTGTCAACATTAACTAGACTTATTTTTCCATATAATCTCTTTTATTATACTTTTTAGACAAACAAAAACAGAAAAATAGCATGTAAAAAACATGCTATTTTATAGTAATTAAAAGCTGTTTATCTGAAACTAGCTCTTGTTCTGATACATATATTTTATCTACAATTCCATTTGCTTTTGATAGTATGGTTGTTTCAATCTTCATTGACTCAATTACTATCAAAGGTTGATTTTCCTTCACTTGTTTGTTTTCCTTTACTAATATTTTTATAACTTTTCCAGGTATGCTTGCTCCTACATGATTTTTGTTGTTAAAATCTGCCTTTAATATATTTCTTTGTGCACTAACAAAATTCTTATCTTTTATTTCTATTTCTCTTCTCATCCCATTAACTTCAAAGGTTAAAGTTTTGTAGCCATCTTCCTTTGTGTCTGATATTTCTATTAATTTTATAGTAAGTAATTTTCCATCTTCAATTTCAACTTCACATTCTTCTCCTTTTCTTAGACCATAGAAAAATACATCACTATCTAACATAGATACATCTGAATACTCCCTTAAATGCTCAAGATATTCCTTGTATACTTTATTGTAAAGAGAATAACTCAATACGTTTAATATATTACTAGACATTTTATATTGACTATCAATTTCTTTCTTTAATTGATCAAAATCTACATCTTTCAAAAGTTTTCCTGGCCTCATATTTATAGGTTTTTCCTTTTTCAGTACTATTTGCTGAAGCTTTTCTGGAAATCCTCCTTCTGGTTGACCTATCATTCCTTTGAAATAATCTACTACTGAATCAGGAAATGACAAACTTTCTCCTTTTTCTATAATATTTTCTTTATTTAATTTATTTTTAACCATAAATACTGCTAAATCCCCTACAACTTTTGATGATGGAGTAACTTTTATTATATCTCCTAAAATCTCATTAGCTTCCTTATATTTTTCTTTTACCTGTTCAAACTTATCAGACAAACCTAATGCTTCTAATTGTGGTTTTAGATTTGTATATTGCCCACCTGGTATTTCATATTTATATATATCTGCATATGAAGTTTTAAGTTTGCTTTCAAATTTATAATATACCTGTCTTAAATCTTTGTAATACTCATTTATTTGTTTTATATTATCTAAGTTTATTTTTGTATCTCTTGGCGTATTTTTTAGTGCATAAACTAAGCTATTTAAAGAAGGTTGACTTGTTAATCCTGACATAGATTCTATAGCACAATCTACAATATCTACACCTGCTTCACTTGCCATTAAAAGAGAAGCTATTCCATTTCCACTTGTATCATGTGTATGCAAATGTATAGGTATTGATATTTCTTGTTTTAATGCCTTTACAAGTTCATATGCTGCATACGGCTTTAAAAGTCCAGCCATATCTTTTATAGCTAAAATATGAACTCCTAATTTTTCTAGCTCTTTTGCCATTTTTATATAATAATTCAATGTATATTTATTTCTAGTTTTATCTAGTATATCTCCACTATAACATATAGTTCCTTCAACTATCTTGCCTGTATTTAGTGCTTCATAAATTGGAACTTTCATATTTTCTATCCAGTTTAAGCTATCAAATATTCTAAATATATCTATACCTTCTTGTGCTGATTGTTTTATAAATTCTTTTATTACGTTATCTGGATAGTTTTTATATCCTACTCCATTTGATGCTCTAAGCAACATTTGAAATAATATATTAGGTATTCTTTCTCTTAATTTTCTAAGTCTTATCCAAGGAGATTCTTTTAAAAATCTATAGCAAACATCAAATGTTGCTCCTCCCCACATTTCAATAGAAAACAAGTCATTCATATAATTGTTAACATGTGTTGATATTTTGAGTAAATCTATAGTTCTAAATCTAGTTGCAAGAAGAGACTGATGAGCATCTCTCATAGTCGTATCTGTTATAAAAAGTTTATTTTCTTTCTTTATATATTCTATAAACTTTTCAGTTCCTAATTCATTTAAAATATCTTTTGATCCTTTTATACAAGTGTCTATTTTTACATTATTTACTTTCATAGGTTTAAAATCTATCTTTTCTCCTTTGTTTTCATTAACTGTTATATTTCCTATAAATTTTAATATCTTTGTTGCTCTATCTTTTCCTTCTTTTATATCAAATAATTCCGGAGTTTGATCTAAAAAGTTTGTATGAAAATTTCCACTTTTAAATACAGGGTGATTCAATACATTTATTAAAAATCCTACATTTGTTTTAACCCCTCTTATCCTAAGCTCACTTATAGACCTTAAAGATTTTCTTATAGCTCCATCAAAGCTTCTGTCCCATGAAATAGTTTTAACAAGCAAGCTATCATAATATGGAGTTATATGTACTCCTGTAAATCCATTTCCTCCATCGAGTCTTATTCCAAAACCTGACCCAGTCCTATATAAATTTATTTTACCCGTATCTGGCATAAAATTATTTTTAGGATCTTCTGTTGTTATTCTACATTGTATTGAGTATCCATTAACTTTTATATCTTCTTGAGATTTTATATTTATCTTATCACTATCTAAAGAATAGCCTTGCGCTATGAGTATTTGTGATTGAACTATATCTATTCCTGTGACCATTTCAGTTACGGTATGTTCTACTTGTATTCTTGGATTCATCTCTATAAAATAATAATTTCCTTGCCTATCTACTAAAAACTCTACTGTACCTGCATTATAGTATCCTGATTGTTTAGCAAGCCTTAAAGCATCTTCATATATTTTATTTTTTATCTGTTGACTTACCGAAAATGCAGGTGCATATTCTATAATTTTTTGATGTCTTCTTTGAACTGAACAATCTCTTTCATAAAGATGAACTATATTTCCATATTTATCTCCTAATATCTGAACTTCTATATGCTTAGGGTTATCTAAATATTTTTCTATAAATATAACTGCTTTCCCAAAAGCTTTTTCAGCCTCACTTAATGCTCTGTCAAATTCAAGTTCTAGATCTTCTTCTTTATATATTATTCTCATACCCCTTCCACCGCCTCCATTTGAGGCTTTCAAAATAACAGGGTATCCTATTTGTGAGCATATTTGTTTTGCCTTAGAAATATCTTCAATCGGATAATCAACTCCAGGTATTACCGGAACTTTGATTTGTTTTGCTATTTTTTTAGAGTTTATTTTATCTCCAATTTTTTGCATAGATTCATACGATGGCCCTATAAAAGTTATTCCATTTTCTTCACACATTTTTGCGAATTCATGATTTTCAGATAAAAATCCATATCCTGGATGAATAGCATCTACATTTTTCCTCTTAGCTATATCAATTATTTCTTCCATGCTCAAGTATGCTTCTATAGGCCCTTTATTTTCTCCTATTAAGTAAGATTCATCTGCTTTACTTCTAAAAAGACTATATTTATCTTCTTTTGAATATACTCCAACAGTTCTAATTCCAAGCTCATGGCAAGCTCTAAAAATCCTTATAGCAATTTCTCCCCTATTTGCAACTAATACCTTTTTAAAATTCTTTATCACCATAACCCTCCTACCCAACACACAAATTTAAATCATAATTTATCTACAATACATAATTTCTTATATCTTATGAAAAAATATTTTTAATGCTTATTTGAGGTGATTATTATGCCTAAAAATATATCAAATGTTATAAGATTTGCTTGTTTTTTTCTCATTTTTTACTCGTTGGTTGGCCTTTTTATTTTAGGTGAAAACACAGAAACTATTGGTGCTTTTGTTGTACTTACTTTAAATATACTTATCTTTTGGATTTTAAAGGTTAAGAAAATAAAAGTTAAATTTGCTTCGCTAGAGTTGATTCTTATTTTATCTACTTTTCATTGTTTTTTAGGAAAGTATATAAAGTTTTATGAAACTATAAGTTGGTGGGATAAATTTTTGCATGTTTACGGAACATTTTGCATTACTTTATTTGTTTTATCTTTTATAGATATAAAACATACTAATAAATTATTCACATTCATATTTATATATTCATTAGGATGCTGTCTAGGAACATCTTTTGAGATTTTTGAGTATTTTTTAGATCTTACTCTCAAAACCAAAAGTCAGAAAGGACTTGACGATACTATGTTAGACATTATAGCTAATAATGTAGGTAGTCTTTTAGCTTACTTTTTTTATCTATACAAAAACTTTTCTAACACAAGAAGAATTAGTTAAATATAACATAGGACCATAGCATATTTCAAACTCTAATATATCTCCTACTTGTATATCTTCTTTACAATCATTTATATCTAGTATCAAATGATCTGAACTTCCTCCTAGAATTTTTATTCCTTGCAATCTAGGTATGAGCTGATCACAAAAAACAAAGTCAGCTTTTCCTATTGCAAGTAATGCTCTTTTTCTTATTCCATAATCTTTAAACTCTGGTATTTTCCCGAAAGCATCTACGAATAATTTTCCTATAGGTTTTGATGGTTTTTGTTTTACTTCTACAACCTGAGCCTTTAATATAAATGCATCTTTGTGTATTTCTTTGATGTCATATCCCCAAAGATCTTTTAAATCCCTTCCTAATATCATCCCTTCTCCTATTCTTAAATTATTTATTTTTTTTGGCATTTCATCTTTAATAAGTAATGTCAAAGATGTTGTTGCTCCTCCTGATATTATATTTAGTTTTCTTCCTATTTTTTCTTCTATTTGTATAGCAACTTTTTCTAATTTCCCTATATTTTCTTTTGTTGGAACCACTCCTCCATAACAACCTACATTTGTTCCTATTCCATAAAGTTTTACTTTTTTTAGATTTTTTTCTATGTATAGTGCAGTTTGTATCAATTCCTCATCTTCAAAAATTCCTTCTCTTAAATCTCCTACATCATACATTAATATAACATTATGTTCTTTGTTTTGTATTAAACACTCTTTTTCTATTTCAATTAATGTTTTTATTTCTGAATTTAAACTTATATTTACGTATTTAACTAAATCTTTTATTTCGCTAAGCATTGGTATTCTAAGTAACATAAACTTTGAATTTATATTATTTTTTACTAACTTTTTTATATGTTCTATTCTCGAATCAGCTATATATTTACATCCTGATTGTGATATAAGATTTACAACTTCAGGTATTGCATTAAATCCTTTAACTACAAATGCCACATCAATATTTTTACTTTCACAAAATTTTACAATATACCTAGCATTTTGGTATATTTTACCTAGATTGATTTCTAACAGCGGATACAAATATTTTCACCTCCTATATTTTTCTTTTAAAATTTATTCAAAAAATTCCTCTTATATTCAACTTTAAGCTAGGCAATAATAACAACTGTGAGTGATCACAAACTCTTAATTTTAGGAGGTAAAAATATGAATTTTAATTTAGGAAACAAACAAATAGAAAGCAATAATTTAAAGGTTATTCAAGATCAACTTAATTATGAATGTATGATGAATAAAAAATTTAGACAATACGCTGATTATTGTACAGACCCATCTTTAAAATCTTTGTGCAATGAAGCTGCTGATGTTCACAAAAGAAATTTTAATAGTTTAAAATCATATCTTGACTCACATCAGTAAAAAATTTAGGAGGGATGAATATGACAAGTACAGGTAGTTTTACTGAAAAAGAGCTTATGAATGATTTATTAGCTTCTGAAAAGCAAGTTATTTCAGCATATAGTACAGGTATAACAGAATCTTCTTGCCAAAATCTGAGAAATACTTTAATAAATAATTATAAAAATGTTCAAGATATCCAATACAAAGTATTTGATGCTATGAAGCAAAAAGGATGGTATAAAACTAAAGATGCTTTAGACTCTGATGTAAATGAAGCCAAATCAATGGCAACTCAAATGGAAAGTGAATTAAAATAGAAAACAAAAAGAAAGTAGACAAACATTAGTCTACTTTCTTGTTATTTTCTTAAATTTATCTGATATTCATTTATTTTTTGTTCCATTTTATTTTTTCCTGCAATGTAGTATTTCTTATCTTTCAAACTATCAGGCAAATATTGCTGATCTACATAATTATTTTTATAATCATGAGGATATTTATAATCTATTCCCCTCCCAAGATTGCTAGCTCCGATATAATGAGCATCTCTTAGATGATTAGGTATATCTCCTATGTCCTTAGTTTTTACATCTTCAAGCGCAAGATCTATAGCTTTTAATGTTGAATTTGATTTAGGTGCAGTAGCTAAAACTAGTGTTGCTTGTGCTAGAGGAATTCTAGCCTCAGGAAATCCTAATTCTCTTGCTGAATCAACACAAGATTTTACTATTGATATTGCACTCGGGTAAGCCATGCCTATATCTTCACAAGCTATAACTAAAAGTCTTCTACATATAGAAACCAAATCCTTAGCCTCTATAAGTCTTGCAAGATAATGCATAGCAGCATCAGGATCACTTCCCCTTATAGATTTTTGAAACGCACTTATTATATTGTAATGATAATCTTGACCTTTATCTATATTTATAAAACAAGAATTGAAATTTTCTCTAACTAAATTATAACTTACACGAATAATACCTTCCTCATTTGGTATACAAGAGTATATACATGTTTCAAGAATATTTAATGCTTTTCTTAAATCACCACTGCTTATTGTTGAAATATATTCTAATATACCATTTTCAAGCTCTATTTGAGCAGAAAGATCTTTTTTGAATATATTAATTGCTCTATTTAAAGCTTTTAAGATATCATTTTTTTCAAGAAGCTTAAATTCAAATATATTTACTCTGCTTAATATAGCTTTATGTATATAATGATATGGATTTTCAGTCGTACTGGCTATTAAAGTTATTTTTCCTTTTTCAATAAAGTCTAAAAGGTATTGTTGTTGTTTTTTATTGAAATATTGTATTTCATCTACATATAAAATAATTCCATTGTAATTTATTAAATTATTTATTTCATTTGTTATTTCTTTTATATCTTCAAGCGATGCTGTTGTTGCATTTAATTTGTAAATTTTTTTGTTAGTTTTGTTTGAAATAATATTTGCAACTGTTGTTTTTCCTGTTCCTGGAGGTCCGAAAAATATCATATTTGATATATATCCATTTTTTATCATATTTCTTAATATTCCATTTTCTCCTAATAGATGGTCTTGTCCAACTATATCCTCTATACAGTTTGGTCTTACCTTATCTGCTAAAGGCTTCATTTTATCAACTTCTTTCCATTCAAAACTTATTCAAACAAAGTCAGAAAAAACTACCTTTTAAAAAGGTAGTTTTTTAAATTATTTTTTCATTTTTTCAAGTTCTTCTAACAGTTTATCATTTAATATTTTTATGTGAGTACCTTTCATTCCTAAAGATCTAGATTCTATTACTCCTGCACTTTCAAATTTTCTTAAAGCATTTACTATAACTGATCTTGTAATTCCAACTCTATCTGCTATTTTACTAGCAACTAATAAACCTTCATTACCTTCTAATTCTGAGAAAATGTGCTCTACAGCTTCAAGTTCTGAATATGATAAAGTGCCTATAGCCATTTGAACTACTGCTTTTTTTCTCATTTCTTCTTCCATTTCTTCACTTTTAGCCCTTAATATTTCAAGTCCTACTACAGTTGCACTATACTCTGCCAAAACTAAATCTTCTTCAGTAAACATACTTTCGTATCTTGAAAGAACTAAAGTTCCTAGCCTTTTTCCACTTCCCATTATAGGTACTATCGTAACAAATTTATTATAACTTTGAACATCATTTTTAAATATTTCTAAAAGTTTTTCTTTTGTTACATTCTCTATTGTTTCTGTTATTTTCATAATATTATCATTATATTCTTTAGGAAGCTTTTCTTCTCCTGTTTCTTCATCTACAAAAGTAGGGCTATCTAGTACATGAGTTAAACTTACTCCTAATACTTTTCCTTTTGTATTTACTATATATACATTTGAACTTAATACCTCTTTTAATGTCTGACTTAATTCAGAGAAAGAAACTGGATTACTTCCTGAGTTTTGAAGTATGGAGTTAACTTTTCGAGTTCTTTCTAATAATGATCCAGCCATGCGAATTCCTCCTTTGAGTTTATTATAACATATATATTATAATTTTTAGAATTTTTATAATATTTTTTATAGTATACAAGACACAAAAGAAATATTATCATATTTCAAATAATTTATCAACAAATTTCTGTTAAATTTCGACTTTTTTTTCAAAATTACAATCTTTATTTGGGCATACTATTTTACTTGTTTTTTTATTTTCTTTGTGAACTAAATATTCACCGCATGCTGGACAAACTTCTCCTGTTGGCTTATTCCAAGATACAAAATTGCAGGCTGGATAATTAGAACATCCATAAAATATTTTTCCCTTTTTAGTTTTTCTTACTATTATTTCACCTTGTTTACATTTAGGACAAGTTATTCCCACTTTATTAAGTATTGGTTTTGTGTTTTTGCATTCTGGATAATTTTTACAAGATATAAACTTTCCAAATCTTCCATACTTTATAACCATAGGAGAGCCACATTTTTCACAAGTTTCTCCTGTTTCTTCCTCAACGGATACTTTGTCTATTGACTGTTCTGCTTTTTCAATAGCATCTTTTAGAGAACTATAAACATTTTCAACTACATCTTTCCATTTCATATTCCCTTCTTCTACTTCATCTAGCATATTTTCCATTTCTGCAGTAAAGTCAATATCTACAAATTTTTCAAAGTTTTGTTTCATTATTTCGGTAACTAAAATCCCAATTTCAGTAGGATAAAAACTATTTCCTTGTTTTACTACATATTCTCTAGCTAAGATAGTGGCAATAGTAGGAGCATAAGTACTTGGTCTACCTATTCCTAATTCTTCTAATGTTTTAACTAATGTTGCTTCTGTATATCTTGCTGGTGGCTGTGTAAAGTGTTGCTTTGGTATAGTATCTTCTACCTTTAACGCCCATCCTTTTTCTATATGTGGTAACATTTTTTCTTCTGCACTTGCAAATGTATATACTCTTAAAAATCCATCAAATTTTAATTTTGAACCACTAGCCTTAAAAGTATAGTTGCCTATTTGTCCAGTTATAGAATAAGAGTCATATATAGCATCTTCCATTAAACTTGCTATAAATCTTTCCCATATAAGCTTATATAGCTGATATTGCTCTTTGCTTAAAGAGTCTTTTATTTTATCTGGAGTTCTTTGTATCGATGTAGGTCTTATTGCTTCATGAGCATCTTGAATTTTCTTTTTATTAGATGATTTGTTTGAAATTCCTTTGTAGTATTTATCTCCTAATTCATCTATTATATATTCTTTTGCTTTTTCAGCTGCTTCTTGTGAAATTCTTTGAGAATCTGTTCTTATGTAAGATATTAAACCTACTGTTCCTTCGCCTTTTACATCTATACCTTCATATAATTGCTGAGCTATTAACATCGTTTTCTTTGTAGGAAAACCTAGTTTATTTGATGATTCTTGTTGAAGCATACTTGTTGTAAACGGTTTAGGAGCACTTCTTTTTCTTTCTTTTGTAATAACATCAGTAATTTCTAGGTCTTTTCCTTTTATATTTTCTAATATTTCATCAACCTGTTGTTGATTGTTTATTTCTAGCTTATTATCCCCTTGTCCGTAAAATTTAAATTCAACTTTATCGTTATTTAAAGTTTCACATAATAAATTTATACTCCAATACTCTTGAGGAACAAAGTTTTTTATTTCTTCTTCTCTATCACATATTAATCTAGTTGCTACCGATTGAACTCTACCAGCACTTAGACCTTTTCTAACTTTTTTCCACAGCAAAGGACTTATTTTATATCCTAAAAGTCTGTCTAATATTCTTCTAGCTTGTTGTGCATCTACTAGATTTTTATTTATAGCTCTAGGACTTTTTATTGCCTTTTTTATAGAATCTTTTGTTATTTCATTAAACTCTATTCTACACTTTTCACATTCATCTAAGTTTAATATGTGAGCTAAATGCCATGATATAGCTTCTCCTTCTCTATCAGGGTCTGTTGCTAGAAATATTTTTTCAGCTTTCTTGCCTTCTTTTTTAAGTTCATTTATTACAGTTCCCTTTCCCCTTATGTTTATATACTGTGGTTGAAAATTATTTTCTATATCTACACCTAACTTACTTTTAGGCAAGTCCCTTATATGCCCTACAGAAGCTTTTACAACATAGTTTTTCCCCAAAAACTTCTCTATTGTTTTGGCTTTAGCTGGTGATTCAACTATAACTAAATTTTTTGCCATAAAATACACCCCCGAATTTTTCTGTATAATTATGTATTTATTGTGTATATTTTATTTCCTATCTCTAAAACTTCTCCTTTTATCTCTAGTATATTTAATATTCCTAATATATCCTTTATATTCATATTTGTATGCTGTAAGATCGTGTCAACATGCAAACTTCCATACTTTTTTAGAATACTAATAATTATATTTTCATCACTTTCAATATTTAAATTGTTTTTATCAGTCAAATTTTTATGTAAAGTTATATCATATTCGCAAATTATATCCTCTGTAGAAGTTACAAGTTTTGCACCTTCTTTGATAATTTTATTACATCCACTGCTCATAAATGAATTTATATTTCCTGGTATAGCAAATACATTTTTACCTTGTTCTAAAGCATAATCAACAGTTATTAATGCTCCACTTTTTTGTGCTGCTTCTACAACTAATACTCCATCAGCTATACCGCTTATGATTCTGTTTCTCATAGGAAAATATGCTGGTTTTGGCATTGAATTCAGTGGATATTCAGAAATTACAGCCCCTTTATTTTCTATTATCTTCCTCATAAGCTTTATATTTTCTTTTGGATAGGGTCTATCTATCGATGAACCTAAAACAGCTATTGTATTAGCTTTTCCATTTAGTGCTCCTACATGACTATAATAATCTATTCCTATCGCTAAACCACTTACAATATTTATACCTAAATTTGATAATTCTTCACTTATTTTTTTAGCACACCATATCCCATACCCTGTTGCTTTTCTTGATCCTACCATAGCAATAGAAAATTCATCTAATATTTTTTCATTTCCGCTTATAAAAATTACATATGGAGGATCGTAGATATTTTTAAGTTTTTTGGGGTATTTATCATCATCTATCGTTATATATTGTATATTATTTTTTAATAGATCTTCTTTTATCTTATCTAAATAACACAAACTCCTATATTGTACTATACTTTCTTTTATTTTTGAACTGATATTTGGAATTTTATGAATTTCACTTACATTTATATTCCATATGTTTTCTATTTGAAAGTCTAAATATTCTTCTAATTTTCTTATTGTTTTATACCCTATACCCTTTATATGCCACAGCAAAAGATATGTATCAGATCTATCCATATTATCCTCCGTCAGTTGGCTTTGCTTTTTATCATTTCTAATTTAGCAACTAGACACTGTGAATTTTTCCCGTAGTTTTCAGTGTAATAATTTATCAAGTTTTCTAGATAATCTATATCTTCACAAGGATTGTCTAAAAAATCATTTAATATTTTAGATATGGAAGAAAAAAGTATGTATTGGATTGTCTCATCTATTATTTCCATCTCTTACCTCCTAAGTATATTTTTATAATGATATTATTTACAGAATTTAGTTACAGATATACATTCAATTTCCTATCTGTTATAAAAGTCTATACCCTAGAGTATAGACTTTTACTTTTTAGCTATCTATTATACATCCATTTTATTTTATTTAAAATTTCAGTTTGCTTTTTCATTTCTTCTTCTGTTTCAACTATAACATCAGCAACTGCTGATTTAATATCCTCAATACTTATATTTTTTTCATCTTTTATACCTGCTTTTTCAAGTTTTTTAGTTATATCTTCTTTCACCATATCACTCCTTTTTGTATTATTTTTTCCTGTTATATGTTATATATTCTGCTTATTTAATTTTTCAAATTGTATAAAATAAAAGAAAGATAAAGAAAAAGGAGAGATTATATGCCTGAGATAAATTATTTTAAAAATAAATCTGTTAAAGTAGTTAAAACAAATGGAAATAATAGTTATATAGACAAAGAAACTTCAGCTGACTTTTATGATGTTAACTTTCATGACCTCAAATCTTTAAAAAAGAATAATAAAACTAAGAATAATAAAGGAGTCTAAAATTTTAGACTCCTTTATTATTAAGTCCCACAAAATGTTCTGTAGCGACAAGATGATTTAGGAGGAGGCTTGGAATATTCTATTTGATCATCAGTGTGAGCATATGGTTTTGATAAAATATCTATTAGTTTGTTCATAACAGTATAATCGCCTTGTTTTACAGCAGCTTCTAGTGCCTGTTCTACTCTGTGATTACGAGGTATTACTGCAGGATTGTTATCTTGCATAAGCTTTTTAGATAGCTTTTTTGATTCTTTTTGACTTTTCAACCTAGCCTGCCACATTTTATACCAATTAATAAATTCTAAACTTTTAAACATAGGTGTATCTTCTAATTTGTCAAACGTTAAATCTAAAAAAGTATTAGTATAATCTGCTTTGTATTTTTCCATAATATTAAGTATTTCGTTAATTAGATTTTCATCTTCTACTTCTTCATTAAATATTCCAAGTTTTGCTCTCATACCAGATATCCAACTTGACTTATACAATCTTATAAAATTTAAAATTTCATCTTGTGCTAATTTAACTGCTTTATCATAATTATCATCTATCAATGGTAGTAGTGTTTGAGCAAATTGTGCTAAATTCCAAGCTCCAATAGATGGTTGATTTTTATAAGCATATCTACCATAAGTATCAATAGAGCTAAATACCGTTTCTGGATCATAAGTATCCATAAAAGCACATGGACCATAATCAATAGTTTCACCACTAATAGCCATATTATCAGTATTCATAACTCCATGTATAAATCCAACTAATTGCCATTTAGCAATAAGAAGAGCCTGTCTCTTTATAACTTCCTTTAGTAGTGAAAGATATGGATTGTTATCATCTTTAACATATGAAAAATGTCTTTTGATTGTGTAATCAGCTAACTCTCTAAGCTCATCAATACTTCCCCATTTCGAAATATATTCAAACGTTCCAACTCTAATATGACTTGAAGCAACTCTAGTCAAAATTGCACCTGGCTGCTTAGTTTCTCTAATTATTGTTTCTCCTGTTGTAACTACAGCTAAACTTCGAGTAGTAGGTATTCCAAGAGCATACATTGCTTCACTAATTATATATTCTCTAAGCATAGGTCCAAGTGCTGCTTTTCCATCTCCCCTTCTAGAGTAGGGAGTTTTGCCTGAACCTTTAAGCTGAATATCAAACCTTTCACCTTTTGGAGTAATTTGTTCTCCTATTAGTACTGCTCTACCATCACCTAACATGGTAAAGTACCCAAATTGGTGTCCTGCATAAGCTTGAGCAATAGGTAAAGCTCCTTTTGGAATCTCATTACCCGAAAGTATATATGCACCTTCTTTGCTTTGTAGCTCATCTGGATTTAGTCCAAGAGATATTGCTAAGTCGCGATTAATAACTGCAATTTCTGGTGATGGTACAGTTTCTAGATTAACTCTACTGAAAAACACTTTAGGTAAACGCGCATAGCTATTATCAAAATTCCAACCCATATTTATATCCTTCATCATATCCCTCTTTTAATTTTATATTTTCTATATTAGTATTTACAAAATTGTTGTTTAGTAACAAAGTTTTTCTTTGAAAGATTTTAAAAAAAGACTTTGTTGGAACACATGACGGAAATTATAACTTTCTCACAATTTATTAAAGTACATAATTTCCTATGTGTTATAAAAGAGCAGAAAGTTCTGCCCTTATTATATTACTTAAGACTTATTGCTTCTTTTTCTCTTGAAAACATTCCACCTGTAACATTTAAAATATATTCTGCGTTAGGATCTGCTAAATCAAATACTATATATCCTGTTTTAGTTAAATTAGGATTTATTTTATCTAAGAAAAACATATTTTGCCCATTAACATAAATATCAGCAGTAGCATCTGGATCATATGTCCTTCCTTCGCTGTCAGTAAGTTTGAATAATGAAGTATCTAATGTTCTTGCTTCTTTATCATTGTTAGTAACACTTATAATAATAATTAAAGAAACCTCTTCATTTACATCTCACATAGTTAATATAAAACCTGCTAAACAATCTGCTGAAGCAATGTGGATTTATGTCAATATAGTAGACACAAAAACTCAAATTTTTATGCAGTTTTTCTTAAAGCATCTTCAAGCTGTTGAGGAGTCATATAACCGATACTGCTATGAAGCCTTTTTCTGTTGTACCAGGATTCTATATATTCAAATATAGCTAGCCTTGCAGCATCAAAGTCATAGTATGTAGCTAAGTTTACTTCTTCCTTTTTTAGTGTAGCATGAAAGGATTCTATACAAGCATTGTCATAGGGACATCCCTTGCCGCTAAAGGAATGAACTATATTATGTTCATTAAGATAATCATCAAATTTAGAGCTTGTATATTGGGAGCCCAAATCACTGTGGAGTATAACAGTATTCTTTGGTTTTTGAGTTATGTAGGCATTTTCTACAGCCTTTATAGCTAGTTCTGTATCCATAGTCTTTGAAAAAGCATAGCCAATAATTTTCTTTGTATGAAGATCCAAAACTGAAGCAAGATAGCACCATCCGTCTTTAAGTGTATAAATATAAGTTATATCAGTAACCCATTTTTCATTTATTGTAGTTGTTGAAAAATCTCTTTTCAAAACGTTTTCTTTAGCCTCTATTTTACTTTTGGAAGAGTGAGGTCTGAATTTTTTGATAATTATGGATTTTATATTTAGTTTTTTCATAATCCCTTGGATTCTCTTAAGGCTTATGGCATGTCCTCTTTCTTCACGAAGCACTTTATGTATTTTGGGAGCAACCTTTACTATCTTTATAGATCTTCAGTATTTCTTCCTCGTACATCTTGTTTTCTACGCTTCTTTTGCTTTCGGTTTTGTTTAGATACTTATAAAAAGAGCTTCTTGAAACCTTTAACACTTCACACATTAGCGTGATATCATGCTCTTCTTTATGATCATTTATAAACTCAAAAATAGAGGTTACTTCTTTGCGAATATGGCCATGGCTTTTTTTAATATTTCATTTTCCTCCTCAAGCCTTGCCATCTTCTTTAACATTGCCTGATACTCCTCTGATGTTATAGTTGTATCTTTATCCACAGTTATTGGTTTAGCTTTCTTAATCCATCCATTGATTGTTGATTTTGATATGCCATATTCGCTGCTAAGCTCTGCCAAACTCTTACCAGAGTTATAGAGCTCTACAATTGTCTTTCTAAATTCTTCTGTATAATACTTTTGCCCTTTTGCCATTGTAGACACTTCCTTCCCTTTTTATATTTTAAGGTGTTCGGCTTTTTGTGTCTACACTAATATACTAACACCAATAAAACTTACTTATGTAAAAATATGTTGTTGCTGTTCTAAAAAGATTTACATCTCACATAGTTAATATAAAACGAGCTGAATTTAAGTCCAAGCACAACAATAAATGTAAAATTTACATCTCACATAGTTAATATAAAACCTTCAAACGGTTCTTTTTCTTCCATTGCTCTAGCTTCATTATTTACATCTCACATAGTTAATATAAAACCTGTTGAAGTTAAAAATCTAGAAAAAACATTAAAAAAAAATTTACATCTCACATAGTTAATATAAAACGTTTTTTAGATAACGGGCAAGTTGCTGCATATGTGAAATTTACATCTCACATAGTTAATATAAAACTTATATTAGCAAATCAACTAGATCTTGTGTCTGGAAATTTACATCTCACATAGTTAATATAGAACCTGCTGTCTCTGTTAGCTGTAGATTTTCTGATATTCTTCATTTACATCTCACATAGTTAATATAGAACTTCGTCACCTCTACAACCAAGATCTTCAAATATAGCATTTACATCTCACATAGTTAATATAGAACTTTTCTATTGTGTTATATTGTTCAAGCAACTCCCTGCCATTTACATCTCACATAGTTAATATAGAACTATGCCATTTTTTTCTTTATATCTTTCCAGTACATTTAATTTACATCTCACATAGTTAATATAGAACATAGTTAACTATGGACAAGGCAATTAAAAGCCATTACAATTTACATCTCACATAGTTAATATAGAACAGTAAATTAGCCGAACAGGCAAGTATAAGAAAATAATAATTTACATCTCACATAGTTAATATAAAACCTGTCAAGAATAGATCTGTCCTGCATAAGCAACTCAAAAATTTACATCTCACATAGTTAATATAAAACGTGGGTAAAATATGGCAACAAGGCTCGCTGGATGTACATTTACATCTCACATAGTTAATATAAAACGATGATACAAAAGATAGCGATGCAACTAATAAACAATTTACATCTCACATAGTTAATATAAAACCAAATGGAGAAAAAAGACATAATCAATGCTATTACAGCATTTACATCTCACATAGTTAATATAAAACTTACCAAAACTTGTGTAAAGGGGGAATAACATGAAATATTTACATCTCACATAGTTAATATAAAACTTTTAAACCCTAAATTTCTTGCAAAATAACTTCGACACGATTTACATCTCACATAGTTAATATAAAACAGTTTGACTGTATTTATCTATAACTTTTGCACTTTTGCAATTTACATCTCACATAGTTAATATAAAACCCACACGATTTAGCACAAGCAGTTGATAAAATGCTAATTTACATCTCACATAGTTAATATAAAACTAAACAAGCAAACTTCCTACAAGCACAATCCAGAGCTAATTTACATCTCACATAGTTAATATAAAACGTTTGAATTCTCTGTCCTTCTCCTACCCAGTATGCTCCATTTACATCTCACATAGTTAATATAAAACGCATAACCATATTTCATAGCAAATTCCCCCTTCGCTTAATTTACATCTCACATAGTTAATATAAAACAAAGCATATATGTCAGCAGATAAAAATCTAGCAAACTTATTTACATCTCACATAGTTAATATAAAACATGAAGCAATAGACACGTATAACACTGTCGCTATTTTGATTTACATCTCACATAGTTAATATAAAACACTAAAATATAAAATCTCTCAGGATATTGATATAACTTCCTTCAGAAACAATTACAAAGTTTTATTTTTTTAAAAATCTGCATTAAACCTTCAGTAGTGTAGATGATAAATGGTATCAACATGCTATAGATGTGTGTATTTCAACATTTAGTAAGCACTTCATATTAAACTAGGTTTAATGCAATATATATTCATTTATAAAAACATATCATCAAAACTCTTGGTTTTTCCAATTACTTCTTTCTTTATGAATTTCTGCGTATTCACTCTATAGATATACACAGAGTCTTCATCTTTATTTACTATTTTTTCAATTTCATTCAAACACTTATGCAATCTACCTTCTGTAATTTCTCCTTCAAATACAGAATTTTGAGTCCAAGTTAAGTATTTCTTTAAGTGTTTTCTAACTTTGTTTACCCTTTTAATTTCTACATCATATGTTAAAATTATATACATATTACCACCACGCTTTCAAGGGTTTATACTTCTCGTCTCCTATAAATTGTTTTATGAGTTTATAGCATTCTAATCTTATAAATGTTCTGTAAGATACTTTTCTTTTAAGATGTCTATGTTTTATCGTTGTACTCATTTTTCGTTCGAATTCTGAAAGAAACTTCTTTTTTCCATTGTCATTTAGAAAACATACTCCTTCTTCAATCTTAAAGTCATCCTTGCTTATAATTCTATTATTTATAAGATAAAAAATTATAGAATCAACTATAAGTGGTTTAAATATCTCTGAAATATCTAAACTTAAAGAAAACCTTTTAGTCGATGGTTCATGTAAAAAACTTATTGTAGGATCTAATTGTGTTTTATATATTTCACTTAATACTGTAGTGTACATTATACTGTTGCCAAAAGAAATCAATGCGTTAACTGGATCTGTTGGAGGTCTTTTTTCTCTTTTTTCAAATATAAACCCATTTCTTAATATATCATTGAATGAAGAATAGTATTTTTTTCGTATCCGCCCTTCAACTCCCATAAGTTCATCTATTTCTTTTGCTCTATCTATATTTTCTTTTTCAAATTCTATTTCTTCTATCAAATTCACATTTATTTTTTCCTTATGCTTTCTCATGTTTCTTAATATATGATGTATAGAACTTTCAACAAATGCTTTTGCAAGCTCTAGCCTTTTATCATAATCAATATAAAAATATGATTGATGTACTACTGTAAACCCTGATACATTCTTTTTTCTTGGGTAGTATGTCCCAGAATAATACCCATAATAGTTATAAAAATTAAGCATAACACCATATTGAGCTAGATAGTTGAGTAGTTTTGTATTTAGGTCTACTTCTCCATATATATGAATATTATCTGTCTGTTCTATTGGTAAAGCTCTTTTATTTTCACACTCATCTATAAAGTATACGGTATTATCCTTTCGTTTTAGCCTTCCACTGCTAAAGATATAATAATCTCTATTCACAGCTATATCTCCTTTGCAAAACAAAATTCATAGTATGCACATTTAGTACATATAGGTAGCTTTTCTAATTTAGGCGGCTTTTTAAGCTTTGTAATATTATTTATTTCAATTAATGTTTTTTCTATATTTTTTTCATCTTGTTCTGTAAGTTCAACTTCTTCTACTTTCTTTTCTTTGACATAATTGATTGATCCTTTTTTAGTTATTCCTAGATTTTTTAAATAATAAAGGTAATATATAATTTGCATTTTATCCGCTTGTGGCATTTTGCTGCTTATTTTTGTTTCTCTTATATAATCCCCCTGAATAATATCTATCTTTAAGATATCATCTATCATAACCTCTTTAGCCTTAGCCCTTTGATATGATTTTTCATGGATAAGTTTCCCGCTTAATACTCTATCACTGTTATGTTCCATAGTAATACCTTTATCAAATAACCAAAGTTTTCGCTTGCATATATAGTAATAGTTTACCTTTACCCCTTGGACTTTTAGCTTTTCAAAATCTAAATTCATATTTCACCCCTTATTTAATTGGCAGCTATATGAACTGGCTTAACTCTTGTCCAAATAATATACCTCTACCTGTATACTGTTTTTTATCTTTTTCTAGCTGTTTTTCTTTAAATTCATATTTGTATTCCAAAATAAATAAATCTTTCAACCCATTTACATTTATTCGTGTTAGATTATTCTTAACTTTATATGTTGGAACTGCAACTGTATTTTTTATTATCTTTCTTTTTAGTAATCTTCTTTTATTTTTTATTTCATCAATTATATCTTTATTTTTCATTCTATATGCTTGATTTAACTGACTTTCTAACTCTTCATATTCGCTTATCAAGCCATATACAACTTCATCGTAAATATCTCTTGGTATTACGGTATAACTTTCTATTTCTCTTAAAATTCCTTGTGCTTCATTTGAAGTAAGATTATATGAATCCATATGGTCTAATATTTCTAAAGCTGTAGTAAACTCTTTTAAAAATTTGCTGTTTTGTAATCTTTTCGTTGAATACAATTCGCTTACCAACTCTACTTTCTTGACTTCTTCAATTAGGCCATCTGGATTATTTGTTACAAATTCATTCAAAAGTTCTAAGCTATTTCTGAAGATATCTTTATCATATATTGTTCCTATTCCATTTACATTTTGTGTATAAATTAAAATATTAGATTCATCAATTAACTTTTTACCTTTTCTATTACACCTACCTAACCTTTGAAATAAACTGTCTAGTGTAGATAATTCTGTGTATAAAAAGTCAAAGTCTACATCTAAAGATGCTTCTACAAGTTGTGTAGTGATCCATAGTCCACTTTTACTTTCCTTTGCAAAATCTTTAATTTGACTTTCAAGTATAGTTCTATGTTGTTGAATAAACATTGAATGTAGTAAATAAATATCCATATTATTTTCTTTTTCTGTCATCATATTAAATAATTCAACTGCTCCATTTACAGTATTCATTATTACAAGAACTTTTTTATCTTGAGCCTTTTCAATTATTTTATCAATGTCATCATATATACATTTATTTATTAAACTTATTTTGTGTCTTACTATTTCAGTATTATATTGAGCCATAATTAAATTCTCATCAAAAATTCCTCTTTTTTTCAATTCATCTATATATAAAGATGGCATTGTAGCTGTCATTATCATAAAATTAGCACCTATTTTATGAAGTAATTCTATGCCTTTTATCAAAACTGCAGCTATTTTAGGCGAATAAGCCTGAATTTCATCTATAACAACCTTCGAATAAGCAAGTGTAGCATATATTTTTTCATAACCTCTGTACTTAAATGGAAATTTAAATATTTGATCAATAGTTGAAAAAGTTAATTTTTTAGACAATAGTTTTGATTGATCATATATTTCGTAAAATCCTTCATATTCATTCTCCTCTAAATAATCAATACTAGTTGAATGAAGCAGTCCTGCATAGGGGTAGTTGATTCCTTCTTCATCAGTTTTACTAACTCTATCAAACAATGCATTTATACTTACTCTAAGAGGAAGTGTAAAGAATGCCTTATGATTATCTATCCAAAGTAAAGCTGTTTCCGTCTTCCCCATACCTGTTGAAGCTATTAATATAATATTTTTGTCTTTATTTTGTTTTGCAAACTTTTGTACATCTCTTAATCCATTGTAATTACTCATAATAAACTTTTCTACATATTCTCCTACATTTTTATCAAAATCAAGTTCAATTTTTTCATGTGCTGAAGCAGAGTGATCTATTCTGTGGAGTAGTCCCTTAACTAAAACATATGAATAATAATATTCTTCTTTTTCGCTTATCCTGTTTTGAAGCTTTTTCAAATAGCCTGCATTCATTTTTTTTCTAATCGGTAGTTTAATTTCTTTTTGTATTTCCTCAACATTACTATTTAACTCATTTTCAATAACTTGTTCAATTAATTCTATTAACTCTTTGTCAATTATTATATCTCTCTCATGATGATATCCTATTGATTGAACAATAACTTTTCTTAACTGTTCATCTTCTATATTAAGTTTTTTAAAACTTATTACTGCGGGTGAAATATAACTATGAGGAATAGTATTTTTAAACTCTGTTTTTAATTTTTCTCTACCTACCTTCTCTCTTATAACGTTTTGAAACGGAATAAAAACTTTACCTACATCATGAAATTCAACACAAACATGCATTATTTCCCAAAAATTATCTTTACACACATCGACTACTTGAGTTATTTTTTCACCGTATGCTCTTTTTAATAAATCTAGTTGTTCATGAGCTTTATCTGTATGCTCTCTTAATGTTTCAACTGGATCTGATTTTGCATATATCATACTAGTATCACCTTCATTTTAAAAAAGTTAGAGATTAAGAATACAATTTTAAAATGTTTAATGCTTTTCATTGCATCTTAATCTCTTGAATTTCAGTTAATATCTAGCTCCAAAATATTATATCATTGTCACAATCTATAAAAACCTGTCCTCTATCTAACATTTCATCACTTTCTACATATAAAACATCTACTTTGTTCCAGTTTCTTAATCCATGTTTTAGATCATAAAATTTATTTAATCTGTAGCTAATACCGTTTATATCACCTATAATATTACTTTTAGGAATAAAAACTGGATACTTTAATTTGTAATACGGAATTACATTATCTTCTTCATCTTCATTTTCTGGGTCTATTCTTAGTTCGTATATATTGACAAACTTTATACTATCAAGTCTAACCAAATCCTCTTTTCTACCTAAACTTAAAAATTCATCAAGATTAACTATTTCATTAAATATTTTATCTAAAATCTCTTCTTGTGCTTTGATATGAATTATGAGCTTAACATTAAAAAGCAAATGAGAATTCATAGGCATTTTAGTTACTTCTTCTTGCTTATAGAAATAAGTAGTCTGATAATTATTTATTATACTTTCATACTCTCCTTGAACACTAATGTTCATAGGTATGTATTCATCTGCTTTGAGTATTTTGTGCATCATACCTGATATAGTAGAATATGGTGGTAAAGGATATGTTTCAGATATTTTCATCGCAAAAGGTTTTTTATAGCAAGCTGTTTCTTGAAACAACTCTAATTTAAGCACCTTCATAATCATTGCACCTCGTAATACTCTTTAACACCCTTGATTAAGTTTTCAAAGAATTCATCAACTGAAACAACTTTATCATTCATTAATTCAACAAATTCTTGCTTATTGTTAAAAATACCATCTACAAATCCTACATAAGTATTTTGTTTTATTTCTTTACCTAAAAATTTAGAGTTAACTACACTTTTTATGGCATCTGTATTAATTTCATATCCAGTCTGATTTGACTTTAAGTTAATCCTTCCTAAGAAAAATGGATTTGCAACTTCATACATTCCACCGATTACAAATAAAGGTCCTAAATTTTCTTGTCTTCCTCTTATATTTCTATTTAATATTTTTATTACCTCTAAAAGCTGAATGACTCTTTGTGCCTTAATCTTGTTATCAAGTTCAATATCTTTGTCTTTACCAACTTTCGATAAATCAATAGTTACAGTATACGTATAAAAACTTAAGTGTTGCTCTACATTTGCAAGGTTAGGATGTTCTCCTATTCTATCGGCCATGCCTTTATTATTTAAAAAATCCATATCACTTCTATATGGCTCTAGAGAAATAGCATTGCTTAATCTCACTGTAGCTTCCCTAGTAAGAGATCCTCCTTTATTTTCTGTTTCTTTTTTATTAGTTTTCATATATCCAAATAAGTCCATTTCTTCAGAGTCTTCAATAGTAACATCATCTCTAAACTGAACAGTACCTTTACTTTTATCAACTACTTGAAGGTTCCATCCAAATAGCTCTGCTGCTAATCTTACAATATCAAATCTAAGACACTGTCTCGATGCAAAAGTATACATATTTCCATCTGATCTTGTAAGTTTTTTTAGTTCAGATATATTAGCTATTCCTTCTCCATAATTTAGACTTTGTGCTTGTAATACTATTGAAAATGTTAACGCTTTTAATTTACTATTCATTGTTAATTTACCTCCTCTTTTTTCGTTCCTTCATATTTTTCAGAAATCAAGCCTGATACAAAAGTATAAGCAATTGATTCAAAATCTAACTGATTTTCTGACATTATATCTAGAAATAATTGAGGTACACTCATTTGTGCTGCCATAAATGTTCTTAAAATAATATCCATAAAATCTTTTTTGTTTCTAACTTTGGATGTGTTCAAAAGCTTATAAGCTATTGAATTTATTTTATTTTCAGCATTGTTATCTACAAAATAATCATGTATAGCTCTTCCCGAGTAATATATTGCCTTCAATTTTTTGTCATCCATATCCTTCTTACCTCCCTTATAACAATTAATTAAATATCTTATACTTACGGCTTTATAACAATCGTATGCACTTATATATGATTTTTTATTTTCTTGCATGCTATCTTTAACTTTCTGTCTTAATGTGTTATTTATCAAATATTTTAAGTCCTTATTTTTAATAACAATATCAACTATAGCTGCCTTAAATTTATTGTTAGAAATAGATGAAAGTGATTTATGTTCTTTTACAAAGAACTTTGCTAAATATCCTGGCATATTAAAATAATTCATAGAGCATTTCTTAGCATTAACACTTGCTTTAAATTCTACAAACAATATATTTTTAAGCTTCCACTCACTTCTTTGTACGTTCTCACTTATCATATCAACAATTAATTCATTAAATGGATTATCTTTATTTTGTTTTTTCCTTAGCATTATATTGCTTGAATAAAGTTCTTCTACTGAAGTATCCATATTTATAAATCCATAAAATTCATTTTCTGCATCAGTAATATAATTTTTTTTCATATAAATAGATCCTGCTGGTGTACAAAATAATATAAGCTTACAAATGTCGCATATTGGATAATCTGTATTAAACTCCCAAAACATATTTCTAGCATTGTTACTACTTACTGCAAGTGGTGCAAAATTACTTTCCGTATAATCACTTACTATTCCTTTATACTCACCACACATTTCACAACTCTTAATGGAATCTTCATCTAAATACCCCTTAATTTCATCAATAGTTTTATTTTTTTTAATAAAATTTTTGTTAATATCTTTGAGTAAACTTAATAAGTTTTTAGAAACATTTTTACTTTTTACTTTTTCTTCAATATAGATTTTAAATTTTTCGAAATCATCCCCAAAAAGCAAATCTGTAAAATTCCCATATTCAATAATTCCACTCAAATAATCCTTATACATTGTTTCTTTTAGCTCTTCAAATCCTAATTTTGATTTAGCTACATTAAAATAACTTACTTGTCCAAAATAATTATCTCCTATTATGAACTTATATAAATTTAATGTTAATTTTTCATTTATGTGTTGTTTCGATAACATTTCTAAACATTCATTTACAAGTAGTTCTAATTCTTCAATTTGTTCTTTTTTCTTTATTTGACTTATTTGCTTTAATTTTTCATCAATTTCTTCATAAAGTTCTTTATCTATTTTTTTTACTTTGTCAGCTTGATCTTTCAGCACTTTCCTAATTTTGGGGATATTATCTTTTATTTTATCTATGTTAGATTTTGTATAATTTAATGTCATTTGTATATTGCTTTTAACTCTGTTGTAAACATTATATTCTTCCATAAAGTACGCAAAATAATAATGATGAAAATTCTCCAAAAAACTAGATTCAAATTCTATATAATTGTCCTTTAAAATAATTTCTTCTTTTTTACCTGCTTTATAGGCTATATTTAAAAAACCTATAATTCCCATATTGTAAAACCAATCACCTGAGTAAACTTTTATTTTCAAATTCTCACCTCCTAACTTAAAACTTCTATCATTCCAAATCCTTGTGATCTTTTAAATCCAAGTCCTAGTAAGTATATATCTTTTAGATCTTGTACGTTTCCATTTAATTTAAAAACTCCAGAATATGCATTCACATAGTAATATTTTTTATCTGTATTTTTCTTAAATTTTTGGATATCTTGTTTAACTACAACTTTTTTAAACTTACAAGGTATAAATCTAAGTTTTTTTTTAAGTCCATATCCTCTATAACTTAGTAGAGTTTTATCTACTATGTAATTTAGTTCTTCTTCAAATCTCTCGTCATTTATATCTATAGGTTTATTGTTCTTATCTTTTATACAAATTGGTGATAATGTATTAAATAATATACTAGTTTCATTTATGTCTTTTTCTTTTAAAATGCTCATTCTCACGTTGTTAATAGTAAAATCCTTGTATTTGAATTCTTTTATTTTTAAAAGGCCATTATAAAGATTTACAAAAAACTCATAATCTGGAGTGCTTATATTTACAATAACTTCGTCATTTATAATGAATATATCATCTTGTTTTTTAAAATCTTTCATATAAACTGAAAAGCAAAAGTGTTTAGGCCTTTTGTTTGCTTTTTCTTCATCGTATAGATAGATATTTTTAAAATAATTTTCATTACTTTTCTTAAGAGCATCTTTTATTAAACTTACAATCATCATATGATAAGTAATAGGAAATCTATCACATTTAAACTCACAACTTAATCTCATTGGCTCACCTCCTACACCTAAATTATAACCACTATTGTGGAAGTATTTAGTGCACATTATAAAATTTTTAATATATTTTCTGAATTTTTTCTATTTCTTGTTTTATTTCATCTCTTAGACTCTGAGGCTCTAGTACTTCTACATTAGTTCCCATACTTAATATCCAACTTTTTATTTCTGTTAAACCTCTCATCTTTGCTTTAAATATTATGGATTTGTCTTCAGTTTCAATTATTTCTTGATTATCTACCCATATTTTTTCTGCTACTATATATGAAATAGGATATTTTATTCTAAGTTTTAACTCGATTTCTTGATTATCTTTATAAATTCCAATACAGTTATTCATGTATGATTTCCAACTAAAGTTGCTTTGAATTTTAAATTTCACATCACATATCTCATACTCTTTTATTCTACAAACCTTAAAATCTATAACTTTTTTTCTATTTTCGCAATATGCTGCTAAATACATATCTCCTTTATACTGATAAAGTCCGTAAGGGTGTATTACTCTATCTTTTAATCCAGAGGTTAAAGAATAATACTTTATCTTGAGTTTCTTTCTTGTAATAACTGCAACATTTATATCTTTAATCTTTTGTTTATTTTCTTGCATACTTAAGCTTTCTTTTGCTTCTTTTACAAAATAATCCATGCTATTGTCTAAACTTTTTTTCATATTGGTGGTAGCTCTTATTTTATCTACTATGTACTTAAATTCTTGTATATATATGTATTTGTTGTATTCAAGATGTCTTAGAACAATATCTAATACACTTATTTCATCGATAGATAAATTTAAGCCTAATAAATTATTATTGCTTAATAATTTATAGCCACCATAAGGTCCTGGTTCTGATTCTATATAAATGCCCTCTTGCTCTAAATCTTGTCTATAATTTCTTATCTGTTTCTGAGAAACTTCTATTTCATCTGCAAGTTCTTGTATTTTCATCTTTCCTCTTGATTGAAGAAGGATTAACATTTTTATTACGTTGCTTATTTTCCCAACTAGAATCACCCCTTTATAGTTTGTATACTTTTATATATTCTGTTTTAAATGTAAATTTCCTACATAATTTGGTAAATTTCTTCAATTTGATCTTACAAAAACAAAAATGCCCAGAATAAAAATTGGTTCTATAATAAAAAATCGTAAGCGTCAAAGAATCGACGTATAGAAATAAAAAACAATACTTGATACAATAAATCCAGTAGAGGTTAGTTACCTGCTCTACTGGATTATCTTTTTTATTGCTTGGTTTTAATTTTTAAATCCTCAGGCAGATCCTTTGAATTAGGTAATATTTTTAGTAAACTTTCCTTATCGTTGGGATCTATGTTTGAGTAGCTATCGATTAAGTATAGCAGGTACTTTTCAACAACTAAATCATTATTTTTAGCGGTTTCTATTAGACTATATAATAAGGCACTGGACTCTGCACCTTTGGTTGAAGCTGAGAATAACCAATTTTTTCTCCCCATTACAAAGGGTTTTATAGAGCGTTCCGCTGAGTTTTGTTATCTATCTCTAATGATCCATCTTCTAAAATAGCTTTTAGACTTGGCAAAAGGGGTTTTGTGTATGCTAAAGCTGCTCCAAGGGGACTTCTTGGAACTACATTTTCAATCTCTTCATCTACATATTTTATAAACTCTTCTATACTTGGCTCGGATAATTCCTACCTTCCTTTTTTACGAAGTTCATAGTAATTTTCTTCTTCACTATGCTTATCTCTGAGATTCTTTTCTATATCATAAAGTTTGGCACAATAATTAAACCCTATTAATGCTCTTGAAGTCTTTAGGGCTTCTTCATCTAAATGTACTATTATATCGTGGAACTTTCTTCTAATGTGGGCAAGGCAGTATATTCTTTTTATATTTTCAACCTTGTTATAACCGGCGTAGCCATCAGTCTGGAGGTTTCCGGAAAACCCACTCAAAAATCCTTTAGGGCAAGACCCCGACCTTGTCTTTTGATAGTCATAAATGACGATAGGACTATCTTTATCTGGGGACTTATAGAGCCACATGTATTTTTGTTTCTTTGACTCTTTCCCCTTATCATCTAAGACTTTTACCACTCTTTCCCCTTATCATCTAAGACTTTTACCACTGTTTCGTCAGCCTGGATATAGTCTCGTTTTAGGAGTTCTTCCTTAAGTAGCTGGTAGATTGGCTGTAGCTCTATGGCTGTGGCAATAATCCAATTTGAAAGGGTTTGCCTTGAAAGGTGGGCACCCATCATTTTGAAATAGCTTTCTTGCCTATATAAAGGCATAGCATAATGATATTTTAAATTGATTACATGACTAAGAAGCTCGTTAGAGGCCATGCTTTTATGGAGCAGGGTTCTTGGAGCCTTTGTAGTTACTATATTAGCCTGTTCATTATTCTCTTCACAGGTTTTACAAGCGTAGCTGTAGGTTATATGCTCTTCTACATATAGCTTCGCTGGCATGTACTTGAGAATTTCTTTAGACTTAGTACCTATAACTACTAAGTCACTTGAGCAGTCCTTACAGGATTGTTGGTCTTCATCTAATTTATGCTCAATAACTACTTTTTCTAGATTGGCTAAGTTATCTTTCTTCCCTGTATTTTGAGAGGGCTTAGTTCTCTTGTAGGTAATCTCTTCAACAGTAGGCTCTTCAGCTTTTAAGTTGCTATGATTTTCAGCTTCATCAAAGAATGATAGTTGCATAGCACTTGTCTGTTCAGTGGAAGAACCAAATATTCTTCTATTTTTATTAAGAATTTGATTTTTTAGATATGCCAGTTCATTTTTTAAGGTGGCTATTTCTTGATCCTTGGATTCAAGCTCTTCTTCCATCTTTAAAATCAACTCTTTAGTTTTTTCGTCAAGCTGGTTTTATAAGTTTAAGTGACTCATTTTTCTATCCTCATTTTCTTTTTTTTCATAAAATAATTATACCATAAATCCATTGAAATTTAAACATTTCATGTGGTTTTATGGTATCTTTTTTAAAAACAATTTCTCGCTTCAATAGGTTTGAATTTTGAACCAGTTCTTACTTCATACCCCTTTAGTAGCCATTTTAATTCTTCTTTGGAAACCTTAAGAGCTTCTGCCTTTGACATAGGCCACTTAAACTTACTTCTTTCTAATCGATGGTAGTATAGCCAAAAACCATCATCAAAATGCAATATCTTAAGCTTATTCATCTGCTTATTGCAAAAAACAAACAGGGCTTTTTCAAAAGGATCTAGCTTAAACTGGGTCTGTACTATCAAACTCAATCCATCTATGTTTTTCCTAAGATCAGTTATCCCACAAGCCAAATATACCTTATCTACCTGGTCTATATTTAACATGATTCCATAATCATTCCAAGAATATTTGTTAGAGCTGCTCTATCATGACTTGGTATATGAATCTTAGCCTTGCCTATTTCTATTTTAATGCTTGAGGTTAAACTCGAATTAGATGGAATAGCATCTTCTTTAAAATCAATAGCATGGAATACAGGGGTAACTCTCTTTTTCGCTGCCTTTCTCTGATAATAGAATTGATGAGGACTTATATTATTCTCTTTACAGAAGGATTTGATTGTCCCTTTGTATGTAGCGAACTTCGATAAGATATCCTCCCAATCAACAGCTACCGCTTTATTAGCCAAACAGATCACACTCCTTAGAAGTTTATTATCTGTAGTTTAACAAAGCTGATAGTTGAAGTATAGGCGGAGATTCTTTGACGCTTACAAAACACCTGCCAATATCTTTAATATAAATATAAATTAATTGTGGATTCATTGTACTAACCACACCCTTTTGAAATTTTTAGTAAGCATAAAAAATTATGAATACTAATAGTTATATTCATAATTTATATTAAACTTTTTGTTGAAATTTACAGAACATTCTCCTAACTGCAATACTCCAAGCCTCAGGTTACCAGTAGTTTAATCTAATTTTCTTATGCCCAACCTTTCAATTCGGCTTATTTCACTTTGAATTACTCAACATAGCTTAAATTTCCAATTTTTAATTTCATTACCTCATAAGTACAATATTTCTATAGTGCCATACTTTATGAACGATTAACCAAATCTATGTATATAGGTTAACGCTAATCCACCTTAACAGATACTCCTTCCCATATTTGGGACGAAAAAATAACCATCCCTGACAATACAAAGTTTGATCCATACTGAAAGCAAGAAAAACTAAAACGACCATAGCCCAATGGAATATCGGGGTCTAGTCGCTTAATTGAGTATTTATTAATCCTACGGTCTACTTGACAGGGAGTAGTGCGTAAGCAATATAGGGTTAGTCCATTAGGCGTTTAATCTAAGCACTATATAGTTTTGTTTGGCGGAGCTTATGGTTGTATTGTTTTACTATTTACATAATTCTGCCACCAAGTTGAATTATTTACTGATGTATTAGCACCCGACTCATTAAATTTATAAACGTAATACCCAAGTTTCATAAGCCATCGTTCATATGTTATAGAAGAAAGCCTTAAATTATCATTATAATGTACATACTGTTGTGTTTTTGTTGGCGTATTTGGCAATATAATTCTTCCAGAAGCACCAGGAAAAGATACATACCTGAATGAATTAGTTTCCCTACCTTGGCTATCGTATGTATATGTATATTTTTGCCAGTATTCTTCCCATCTTTGGAACTCTGCTAACGGAACCCATTTACTTCCATCATAGGCCTCTCCAATCTTTCTTAATGTTCTGTTATTAAACTGAGAAACACTTTCTACTTGATGTGAATTTGTTACAGCATTGCTTATTACTGCATCTCCAGCACCTAGTATAAATCCACCCACTGGATTAATAATAAAACCAATTACTGCTAATGTTAAACCTTTTAAAAGATTCCAAGTTCGCTTAGATATAGAATCTCTAATTACCCATGAACTAACACTAGCGTTCCCCGTAACAATTCTAGTAGTTCCTGGATCTATTGGTATCTGTAGTATTGTGAAGTCATCATCACTTTTACTTTGCGTATTGTTCTTTGAGAATAACTCTTCTAAATCTCTACCTTCATATTTCCTACCATCAGGCTTTTGAATGTAAATAACTTGTGGATTATTTAGACTATAGTCTTTTTGATACATTTCAATATCTAAATCGAAGTAACCTTGTTTTTTCTCTGGCAACTCATATTTTGCTCCAGTTACAGCAAAGACAAATGTATTCGATAGTAAAACTAAAATAACTACCAACGATAATATTCTTTTCATTTTTTTCTACCCCTTTAATGTATTATTTGTAATTTATTTTTATTGTTTCTTTTTGGATCTCGCCATCCCCTTGTCTCCATACTATTTCAATCGAACTTTGAGATAACAATCTAAGGATTTCTTTCCTATTACCATTTAAAAAATTAAAGTTCTGCAATGGTATATCTGGAAGATGCTTTGCTTGGGTCTCACTAAATGAGTAGATACTAGTTAATTCAGGCGAATTAACATGATCAATTGATAGTTTCTCATCTAGGTTCCATATAACTTCTAATTCTAAACTATTATCTGGATAAAACTTCGGATATAAAGTAGGTCTAAATATATATATATCCTTATTATTTTGCATAAAAGCTTCAATTCTCCAATTATTAGATTCACCAAAGTTCATTATGATGTTTGAAGAATTAGAAAAATGATAATATGTATATATAGCTACAATAAGTATTGTTAACACTCCTATAAATACCATAATTTTATTTTTCAATGTTACACCTCCTTTCTATTAGTATTATAGCCTTGAGCATAACTCAAAGACCTTGATTTTACTAGCCCGATAGGGCCACAATTTTTTTATCACTCAAATTTATGTCATAGGATTTCCTCTCTTTTTGTCGAATTATATTATATAACCACACATAATACAAAAACAATAAGGAGGAAATCTCTATGTACCAACGTCAAGAAATATTTAATATAATTGAACTTTTTACTTCTCAAAAGCTTATCAATTTTTATACCAAAATCTTTGATAACCTTGATTTATCTATATTACCAGATAAGATTCCTTCTAAATATGGTCCTAATGGTTATTCTCGCCATGCTCTTTTTAGAGCCTTTATTGTTATGAAATGTGAGAAGTTCGCCAAAATTACTGACCTAAAAGATTTTTTAGAAAATAATCTAATCATTGCTCAGCTTTGTGGTTTTAATATTCTTAAGTCTTTGCCTTCATATTCAGTTTTTCAGAGATTTATTAAAAAATTATCTAACTCTTATCTTAAGGAAATCATGAAAAATCAAGTTAATATTCTTAAAGAACTAGGATTTATTGACAACAACTTTATATCAGTTGATGCAACACCTGTTAAAGCTAACACTAAATTTAATAATCCTAAATGCTTCGCAAATAACAAGTTTTCTAAAAACAACCATCCTTCTTCTGATAAAGATTGTAAATTAGGTGTTCATACTGCTAATAACTCTATGAATGTTCAAGTTCTAGAAGATAAACCCAATAATTCAAAGAAAAAAAGGTAGTTATATTATCGCTGATAAGGGCTATGATTCAAAGCAAAATCATGATTTTATTCGTAATACCCTTAAAGGTCATGCTTTCATTGCATTAAATAAACGCAAAAGAAAATCTAATAAATTAACATCCACAGGTAATATAATGTGCTATGCTGGATTAGCAATGCATAAAGATGGCAAACAATATTTTGATTCCTATATTAAACAAAAGTTTTGCTGTCCTTTTAGAACTTCTAAAGATGATTCTTTATGTCCATGTAACCACGAAAAATTCTTTAACGGTAAGAAAAACAGAGGTTGTGTAAAATACATAAGTATTGGCACTGATTATAGATCTTCTATAAATCGTGATTCTATATTTTTCAAGAAAATATACAGTCTTAGAACTGAATCTGAAAGATACAATTCTAGATGGAAAAATCTAAATACTGAGCAAGCTTTTGTTAAAAATATTGACTCTGTTTCTAATCTAAATACAATCGGACATATTTGTCTTTTATCTATTGCAATTGCTGCTATAAAATCTGGCTGTGTTGATAAATACAAATCCCTATCGGGATTAAAAAGAACAGCTTAACCCAATTTATATTAAAAATTTTAAGCATCAATTTTATCAAGGGGATAGTCTGCCCTTTTTTTGTTTCTTTCATTTCTATTTAACTTCCATTTTAGATAGTTAAGCTATTCTTAGTAAAAATTGTAATAATTTAACTTTTGTTGTTTTATTTTTTATTTAATTATGCTCATATCTATTTGTATACTTTTATATATTCTGTTTTAAATGTAAATTTCCTACATAATTTGGTGAATTTCTTCAATTTGATCTTACAAAAACAAAAATGCCCAGAATAAAAATTGGTTCTATAATAAAAACTCCGCATACAAAGATGTTCAATTCACCATTGCCTGCGGATCAAATACTACATCCTAGCTTTTTCTTTCATTTTTTGACCACTTTCAAGTATAAACAATGTTAAACATAACTTATTTAGATGCTTTGTTTTCAATACAATGTGCTTTATTTTTTGTATTAATTAAATACTTTATGGCAATTAAAGTAGTCATAACCATTGCAAAAGCAAAATTAATAATAATAGCATTTGATACACTCGTTAGTTTTAAAATTATTCCACATCCCGCCATAGATAACAAAGCTCCAACTCTTCCACAACTAGATTTTAAAGAAGTTAATGAAGAAATACGCTCGCTAGAAACATTTTTGGCAAATATATATTTGCTGATGAAGTCGAGCACTGTGAAAATAAACACATAGGTTATATAAACAAAAATAAATAAAACTTTATTTGTAGTGTTTAGTAAACTTAAAGAAAATATGAGTAATATAATTAGAATACTAAAATGCTTTCCTAGATTTTTATGAGATAATTTCGAAACAGGAATACTATACGCAAAAATGCTTAAAATTTGAAAAACTATATAAAATATATAAAAATTATATTCATTAATTCCTTTACTTAAAAATAAAGCTTGCCATAATTGAAAATGTGCTTGAAAGAAAAATTGTTCTACAAATGTCAAAGTAATCATTAATTTTAGAGATTCTTTTCCTCTGATTTCCTTAATTCCTTCTCTAGTTTGTATAATCATTTTCTTAAGCATTTCAGATAAAGAAATTGTTGTATTTGTAATACTTTCTCCTTTATAAAAAAAAGTAACACAAATAATTGAAGTAATAGTAAGTAGTATACTTACCCAGTAAAATCTAATTCCTATTTTATAATAAATAAAAGATCCTATAGAACTACCAATTAATAATGATATGAAGTTCAATCTATTTGCATTACTTATAAACTTATCTATATATCCTTCAGATAGTCTAAGATTATTGATTATTTCTGCATCTATTGTTCCTGTATCAAGTGCAGATGAAATGCCATACATAAACCAAGCTATAAACAACATCCAAAAACTATTCATATAAATAACAAGAAAAAACATCACTAATAGAAAAAACTTAGAATATACAAATACTAATTTTTTAGGATAAATATCTGATATTAACCCACTAGGATATTCGCTGATGAAAACAGCAAAACTATAGCCTGCTTGTATTATCATTATTTGAGGTAACGTTACTTCTTTAGACAATAATAAAACTGTCAATACAGAATGTGGTAATGAAATAGCAACTGTAAGAAGTACCAATGAAACGTAATAGACATATATATTTTTTTTAATACGTGGCTCTACTACTATTTTCATTACATCCACAATATTCACAATTTTTATCAATATATGTATCAATTTTATACGTTTCAAAGGTAACATTATTTACTCCAAATCGAGCATTTAATGATTTTATTTGTTGATAATTCCCATCCATGTATTGAATTATATCAGATGTTGCCATACTTGCAGCTAATGCATTATTATTAAAAGCCGATGGTGCAGAACTTCTTTTATTTAGTTCATCTACTTCTCTGCTAATAATGTCATTGTTACAATCAATTTTTATAGAAAATGTATTGTTGCACAATGGACAAGCAGAAATTCTTGGGATATAAAATGGGCCTATCACAGAAATATCATTTAGATACCCAACGTTTAAAAAGGGGATACTATATCTAGCAAAAGACCTAGTAGTTGCAAGTAATGCTTGATCAGTATCACCGGATAAAATACCCAAAGGTACATCTTCTTTTTCCAAATCTTTTAACAAAGAATCTAAAATATTTTCAGTAACATATTGACTTATTTCTATAACATTCAAAGTTGAATTTCTTCTTTTTAGTTCCCGAGCCAATACTTTTGATTTATATTCACCTATATCTGATTCATTGAACATGAATTGTCTATTTAAATTACTTTTTTCAATTCTATCACCATCTATTAATATAATCTTTTTAGGATTAAAAGACCCTAAACTATAACTCATAAAGTTACCAATACCTCCACAACCTACAATTATGATTATTGACTTATTAAAATTTTTTTCAGTAGTATCCGGATTTGAAACTACAGTTTCAAGATATAAACTATTTTTAAAGTGCATTTCATCTTTCTTAACAAAATTTTTTTCATAATTTGTAATCATCTTGTGTCTAATCAATCTTCTAAAAAATTCCTCTGGAATTTGTTCTCTATACAAAAAAGTTTTACACTCTTCTTCGGTGCGTGCATCTTTTAAAAATGATAATATTCTAAGTGACTTTTCAAACTCAAAATCATTAACATCATATTGCATTGTTCCAGCACCCAAAATATTTTCAGTTTTAGTTTTTCCGGCTACAGATATAAAACTAGTTTTATATCTCATTATACATTCCCCCTTACAATTTGAATATATCTTCTAAGCAACATTTATTTAATATCAAACATTAAAAGTACAATAATAATCCTATTATTGTACTTTTCTTTTACAATTATACTGAATAAAATTTTGTCATATAATTATTAGTTTCTTATTATTAATCTCATAATAACACCTCCTACTATAACAAGGTACTGTCAAGGATTTTTATATACCTAAGACAATAAACCTTTAATCTTACTTAGTTTTTATGTAAATAACTTGCCACCTCATCTAAAGTTGTTGTGGTTTTGAATCACAAGAACAAAATGCAACTTTTAAAAAGAAAGCAAGTTATTGCCATAATTGATTTAGCTCTAAAGATTATGTAATTTAAATTTTTTACTGCCTCAATATTTAACATAAAATTCCTACAAAATTACTTATTTTAAGTATACATTTGTCATCATATTATTGTTAATATCAATTATATATATATATATATATATCGTCAATAATATTTTTTCCATTTTTTTCTACATCATTCTGCATATTTCATATTAATTTCAATTATTTATTTTTTACTAATCAACTCAGATTTAAATACTAATGTATCTAATTTTTATCGATGTATAATATTCTGGTAAATTTCTTCAATTTGATCTTACAAAAACAAAAATGCCTATAGTTTAAAATTAAACTATAGGCATTTTGCAGTTTGTAGACAAAACAATCTGCCCGAAAGGGCAAATTTTTAATCTTGTATATGATTTATCCCTTAATTTGGAAAAAACATATTTTATGCTAAGAAAAATTGAAAAAATGAGCTGGTTTTTGGAGTTTTTTCACTTCCAATTTGCCAGCTTTTTTAAATTTAGACATGCGAAAGCAAGCAGGGTCTGCATTCGCACTTTATCTATTCCTCTAAGGGTTGTATAACACAGTCCATGCTTTTCTTTTAAATCAGCAAACACTCTTTCGATAGTCTGTGATCTGAGTGCATATATACTTTTATTGTAAGTAGTATGTCTTAAATGCTCTGCTTCTTCTAGGTATTCTTCCCAAACATGCCTACATACTACCTTTTTATTATTTTTACTACAAGTGCATTTATGTAAAAACTCACATTTTAAACAAACTTGCGGATTTGATACATATTCTTTGTAACCTTCCCTATTCGTAGTTGAATAGGTTAAAATCTCTTCCTTTGGACATATATAACAGTCATAGTATTCGTCATAAACAAAATCATGCTTTTTAAAAAAGCCTTTTTTAGTCATAGGTCGTTTATACGGCATAACTGGAGTAACATTATCATCTAGCAAAATTTTACATATATATGGTGTTTTATATCCTGAATCTACTGCAACAGCAGATATTTCTGTAAATTTTGATTTCACATTTTCATATAGTTCTTTAAATACTACACTATCGTGTACATTAGCTGCACTAACTATACTCGATAATACGAATCCTTTTTTATCACATGCCGCATGAACAGAATAAGCTAAAACTCTTTCTTTCTCTCCTTTATGAAACATACCACAATCAGGATCTACTATACTTTTTGTAATTAACTTTGTTTCTTGGTTTTGTTTTTTTTTAAAGGTTTTTGACCATGGATAGCTCTTGATTTTTCGATCTCTTCATCAAGAAGCTGTCTATATATTTTTGCTTCTTTAACAACTTCTTCTTTATAAGTTTTTTTCTTATTAGCACTTGCCTTTATGTGAGTTGAATCTATAAAAACTTCTTTCGGATCTACAAATCCAGCTTCAACAGCTTCGCTGAGTATTTTAGCAAATATCTCTTCAAATACATTCGAATTTTTAAATCTTCTAGCATAATTTTTACTAAATGTTGAAAAATGAGGTATCTCATCTTTTATTCCATATCCTAAGAACCATCTGTAAGCGATGTTCATATTTACTTCTCTTATTGTCTTTCTCATAGATCCAATACCAAACAGATATTGAATAAAAACTAGTTTGATAAGTACAACAGGATCTATGCTAGGTCTTCCTTTATCTTCAGAATACATTTCACTAACAAGTTCATATATAAAGTCAAAATTCATGACTGCATCAATTTTTCTTAGTAGATGATCTTTAGGAACAAGCTCATCAATAGAGAAAAAAACAAGTTGATCTCTATTTGTCATATCTTGCTTTCGCAACATAAAAATCACTCCAATATAAATGTGTATTTTTAGAGAGCGGACTCTAAATGGAATGGATAGGCCTGATTTAATGAACCTTGAAAGATTTCTTATCGACATACATCCTGAAGGCTATAGAAACTTTGAATGTTTGAGCTTGCGAGTTTCAAAGTTTCTAGAATTCAGGATGTATGGAGATTATAGAAATCTCAAGGTGAAATTTAAATGCCGCTCATTCCATTAGAGGACGCTTTAGCCTTAATTTATATTTTAGCATAAAAATAAAGAAAGCTTTTTGAAAAATTTTCAAAAAAGCTTTCCTGAGTTGAATTTGTCAACAGTCTGGAGCAGAAAATTTTTCTGCTCTTTAATAAATCTTATCTCATCATCTTGCATATATTGTTTGTAAATTCTACTGGATCTGATATAGGTAATCCTTCTATAAGAAGTGCTTGATTATATAATATATCTGTATATAATTTAAATTTATCTTTATCATTTTCATAAGCTTCTTTTAAAGACTTAAACACTTCATGATTTATATTTATTTCTAGCACCTTATCTGCTTTCACCTTTTGATCTGTAGGCATAGAATTTAATATTTTTTCCATTTCGATCGTAATATCTCCATCATTAGATAAACACACCGGATGAGATTTTAACTTTTTAGATGATCTAACACTTTTTACTTTTTCTTTTAGAATTTCTTCCATAGCTTCAAATAGTTTTTTGTTTTCTTTTTCATCAGTTTTAGTTTGGTTATCTTCTTCATTTTCTATACCTAGATCAGAACTTGATACAGATTTAAATTCTTTATCTTTATATGTCATCATCATCTTTATAGCAAACTCATCTATATCATCTGTAAAGTATAATATTTCATATCCTTTATCTTTTATAACCTCTGTTTGAGGAAGCTTATCTATTTTTTCTATTGATTCACCTGATGCATAATAAATATATTTTTGCTCTTTAGGCATTCTAGAAACATACTCATTTAATGTAACCATTTTCTTTTCTTTTGAAGAATAAAACATTAATAGATCTTGTAAATCTTCTTTATGAGCTCCAAAATCGCTATATACACCATATTTTAGTTGTCTTCCAAATGATTTATAGAAAATTTCATACTTATCTCTTTCATTTTTTAACATATTTTCTAGCTCTTTTTTAATTTTATTTTTTATATTTTTAGCTATAAATTTTAGCTGTCTATCATGTTGTAATATCTCTCTAGATATATTCAAAGACAAATCAGGCGAATCTACTACCCCTTTTACAAAAGCAAAATAATCTACAAGTAAATCAGGGCATCTATTCATTATTAAAACACCATTTGAATATAAATCTAATCCTTTTTCATACTCTTTTGTATAAAAATCATATGAAGCTTTTTCTGGAATGTATAAAATAGCATTATAACTTACTGTTCCATCAATGCTAAGATGTATATGCTTTATTGGTTTGTCAAATCCATAATGCTTTTCAAAATAAAAGTTATTATAATCTTCTTCTGTAAGTTCATTTTTATTTTTTCTCCATATAGGAACCATACTGTTTATAATTTCTTCTTCCACGTACTCTTCGTACTCATTTTCACTACCATCTTTAAGCCTTCTTTTGCTTATATCCATCTTAATTGGATATCTTATAAAATCTGAATATTTTTTAATAATATGTCTTAAATTATATTCATCTAAGTATTCATCGAAGTTTTCATCTTCTGTATTTTCTTTTATGTTAAGTATAATTTCTGTACCAAAATCATCTTTTTGACACTCATCAATACTGTATTCTTCTACTCCATTTGATTCCCATTTATAAGCTTTATCACTACCAAACGCTTTAGTTATAACTGTAACTTTGTCAGCTACTAAAAATGCTGAATAAAATCCTACTCCAAATTGACCTATTATATCATATCCATCTTTTAACTCGTTTTCTTTTTTAAATTGTAATGATCCACTCTTTGCTATTGTTCCAAGATTTTCATCAAGTTCTTCTTTTGTCATACCTATACCAGTATCGATAATTTTTAGTGTTCTATTTTTCTTATCTGGTACTATTTTTATATAATAATCTTCTTTTTTAAAAACTAGCGAATCATCTGTTAGCGTTTTATAATAAACCTTATCAATAGCATCACTTGCATTAGAAATAAGTTCTCTTAAAAAAATTTCCCTATTCGTATAAATTGAGTTTACAACTATATCTAGTAATCTCTTAGCTTCTGCCTTAAACTGTTTCTTTTCCACTTAAAGCTCACCCTCCCTAGTTCGTATTAAGTGAGAATTTTGATAGAATGTGTTTAGCACTCATTTTTAACGAGTGCTAGTAACTAATTTTTATATATCATATTTCCAATCTTTATGTCAATATATTTCTTTTTTAGATTTTTTCTTATAAAACTATCTTTCTTGAGCTATATTACTCTCTAGTAAGGCTGATTTTAAATTATCTAGACTTAATTTTTGGCCATTAAGTATAATATTATTTTTATCAGTTACTTGTACAAAATCATTTCCTATCTTAAACTTACTGTCTTGTTTTATTAAAGATACATTTTTTATCTTACTTACTTCTTTAAGTATCTTATATGTATCTATTTCTACCCTGCTTTTTAATTTTAACTCATGCATTGTATCTGCTTTGTTAAGTAGATACAATGTAGTATAACTTACATTTCTTGTTCCATATTCAACAGGAGCTATGGGCCCTATTTTTTGCCACTCTTCAGTTTCAAATCTATAATAATCTAGATCTTCTTTACTTTTATTGCAAGATAGTTCTGTGCATTGTTTTCGCTTGTACTTATAGTATTTTTTTATCTTAGCATAATAATGTATACCACTTTCATTACCAAAAGATTTTTTAGGCTGGTAAAACGCTAAGTACTCTATACCTATTCTTACATTGGATAACGTAGACACTGGAATATGATAAAATTTATTATTTTTATAACTTTGTAAGTGATCTATATCTTTTACATTTACTATCATTACATTTTCATTTTTGAATTTATAATAATCTTCACTTTCATCAAATATAGGATTTGTATTTTTTGCTTCTATATATGATAAATTTAATATATTACATAAATGCTTTCTTATAAGAGATGTACTTCCTGGAAGCATAGGGAATGCTCCTATATTTACCTTTTCTATGCTTTTGTAGAACTTATGCTCTTTAAACTTTTCTTCATCAGAATAAGGAAACATTACATACGCTCCAAACGTATTGTATCTAAACTGCATACTATCTTCCATCTCACTGACTATAGAATCTCTGTATCTGTGCATAACATTTATATCTTCTTCCATAGGCCCAATTATATTATTATCATCTATATGCAGCCTGTACTTTGCATCAAATATATATATCCTATCTTTTCTAGAATTATCTCTTAAACAAAGTACGGTATCTGGCTTTTGATTAGTAGTGGGAAGATTAGAATAACATTTATTATACCAAAGCTCTATTTTCTTTCCTTCTTTATTTTGATAAATTCCCTTAGATTCTTTATTTTGCATTAAAGATAGAGTTATTCCATTTGAAGTTGCCTGTATAATAGATTGTGTGTATGAATTGTAACCTATCTCCCTTAAAATATTATGTAACTTTATATAACACCATATTTCATATAAATTCCAAAGTTTTTTTGGAGTGATATTATATAGTCCTTCATACACATCAAGTCCCTTTTGGAGTAATGTATAATAAAAATATATTTCTTTGTACCCACTAGCCATCTTGAATACTAATGTCATAGACTTATTGTTATTTAAATCAGATATATCCCTAAAAAAAGTATTTAAATAACTAGTTAATCTACCTTCAAAATTATCTAATAACCTATAATAATCTTCTTGGATCTGATATTTTTTATATATACTCCTTTTAAGTTCTCTAATTCTTTTAATTATATTCTTTATCATATACTTTATATATTGATTTTCATATATATCTAAAGTAGTTACCTTCTTGACTTCAATAGCTTTAGTTGAACTTGGATTTTTTCTTAAATGTTTTATAGTTTCCTTAGTAGATATTCTTTTACACTTATCTTTATCTTTAAGATAGTAATTATTGAAAACTCCATGTTTTGGATGCTTTTGTATTCTATTTATTGCTCTTTCTAATTTTGTGTATATACTACGTAATATAGCTAAAAATTCTACATTACTTTGATTTTTAGTTTCTTTAAAATCTACACTTTTGAAAGTCTTTCCTAAAAAATCAAATACTAACGATGTAATTTCTTCATTAACTTCTCTTAACATTTCTTTATAGTCTTTTATATAATCTAGTTTTGATGGAAAAACTTCTATAATAAAATTCATAACTTCTACATTTTTATTTTTTATTTTAAACTCACAATATCCTATATCTCCATTGAATTTAATATTTCCTATTATGTTTTTTCCATATAAAACCATACTTTGTCTTATTTCTTTGTCATTATGGTAAATATCAAATATTTTATCACTCTTGTTTTCTAAATATATATTATATGTACCATCTTCAAAAAAGCTAGGTCTCATTGAATTAGTATTGTTTTCTACTAGGTAGTCATCATCATCTATAGTTTTTACACTTGGAATATATACATCAGATTTAACAGACACATAAGAACTCATATTTAAATTAGAGTTTATAGCTTTAAATTTTTCATTTTCTGTTTTACCAGATACGTAGATACAAAAATCTTCTGTTTCTATTTGAAGTATAGTTTTAGTACCAGTAGCTAACATACCCATCGTTTACATATCCTTTTAACATATATATTATTTTATTTGCAGATTTTCTGTATTTTATATTGTTATTATCTCTTAAATACTTTTCTGCTTTTTCTATATAGTCCACATCACTATCTATTACGTAATCCTCACAAACAAAGTTAAATAACTCTATCAATATATCTCTTATGCTTGTCTCACTTCCATTTATAGCTGGAAGTATCTTTTGCATTATTTGATAATCAAAAGCCTCATTTTCATCAAGCAGCTGTGCTTTTTTATTTTCTATCATATAAAATAAAATCTCATCCCTTACTCTGTAAGCAAATTGCTTTTGGGATTTTTTAAGAATATTATTTAGCTTTATTATTTTGTTATTTATACCTCTTGCATAATCTCTGTATTTTTCTTCTATATCTGTAGCTTTTAGGTATGTTGTTTTTAAAAAATCATTATTTAAAAGGATTGGATGTATTTTTTCATCATTTAATTCAACAAATAAATTAGATAAATCTACATCAGAAAATTCTATCGTATTTGCTCTATCTAATACTTTTCTACTAAACTGAAATGTAGTATCATCCATATTTACAGTTCCTATTATATATAGATTATCTGGTATATAAAGGTCATGTATTATATTATCTGTAATTATTTCATCTTCTAACTTTTCTCTACTTTCTATAACACTTAGATAATCACTAAAATAATATTCAACTCTAGCTAAATTCATTTCATCTAAGCATACAAAGTATGGCTTGTCCTTATTTTCATTTGCTTATTTTATTATCTTTGTTAAGCTTCCTTCTACAAAATCATCATTTAAATTTTTGTATCCTATTAGATCTGTGCTGTCATTCCAGTCTGGTCTTACACTTATCATACTGAATCTATTATTAGCACGGATTGACCCCTTAATTTTGGACAAAAACTCACTAATACTTTCAATATCATAGTATTTTATTTTGACCTTGTCTGATTTTACATTAATATTTACCTTCATCAAGGGTAAAGGCTACGCCCCCGCTAAGGCGGGCCCTTGATTTCAGCTAAATATTAATGTGTAGTTATTTGAGGGCAAAATATCAAAGTTTTACTACTAGTGATTTTGCTGTACCTTCTAAGGTTTTATAATAAAATTCTGTTGGTGAAATATATCCTAGTGAGCTATGGATTCTAGTTTTATTGTAGAATTTAATATATTCAGATACTGCTTCATAAGCCTCAGCGTAACTATTAAATTCGGACCTTGACAAACATTCATCTTCTAATAGTCTATGAAAAGCCTCAATATGGGCATTTTTATTTGGAGTCTTAAATGGTATTCTTTCGTGTTCTAGTTTTAGTTCCTTGCAAGTATCTTGAAATTTATTGCTGATAAATTGTGGACCATTATCTGACCTTATAACTAAGTTAGTTTCTTTATTATAAAGCCCTCGCTTCATCAATGCTCTTTTAAGGGCTATAATTATGTCCTCGGTTTTACAGGATAAACCTATGTGGTACTCTACTACATTTCTATCATATACATTTAAAAAGGAAGCTATATAGAAGAATCTATCTTCACCATGTATATAACCGTATTTAACATCTGTTTCCCACAGGGAGTTTGGCCATGTTATTTCTCTATTTTTAGCTATTTTTCTAGGATGCTTAGCTTTAATTTTTCTTTGAGACCTTAAGATTTCAAGTTCTTTACATAATCTATATACTTTTTTCTTATTTATGATTAAATTAAATTTTCTCCTTAATAACACAGTTATTTTGTAATAACCATAGTACAATCCCTCTGTTTCTATGATTTCTAATATATATTCTTTTATTTGTTCATCACAAATGCGGTTGCCATCTTTATCAAAAGAATAACCAGGAATTGGTCTACCACCTTTATTCGTTATAATATCTTCATTTACATCTTCAGATTTAGCTCTTTTTTTAATGTTGTAATAATAGGTAGACCTACTTAAGCCTACAATTTTAAGGACAATAACTGCGGTATATCCTAGATCAATCCATTTCTTTGCAATGTTAACTTTATCTTCTATTGTGGGTTCGTTTTTTTTAAAAGGTCTCTAAGAATGGCTATTTCTAAATCTTTTTCACCTAGTAATTTTTTCAATTGTTCATTTTCTTCTTCTAAAGATTTAGCATTAATATTATTGGAATAATTAGAACTTGGAATTAATCCATTTTGCTTCTTTGACTCCCTAACCCAGCGAGTAACAGTGCCAGGAACTAAATCGTGTCTTCTTGCAACTAAAGAAGCATTGCCTGTTTCTTCTACTTCCTTAACAATTTGACGCTTAAATTCTTCTGGATACCTTTTACCTTTCCCTTTCAATTTAGACAACCTCCTATTAATTTTTATTTTACTAAATTAGTGTGCGATTGTCCAAATTGGTTAGGGGGCTTAATAGAGTGAGGAATGCATTAAAAGTGCAATTTCATTTATAGTTAATCCCCCTTTATATTTAGTTCTGGTAAAATATATTTGTTGTGCACGATTTCTTGTATCTAGTAAGGCCTGCATTTCGGGTGTTCTTATTGTTGCTGTAGCGGGTATTTCGACACGAGGAGGAAATAACCGAAACATATATTTTTCCACTGCTTCGGACAAGCCTTTTAAAAGATGAAATCTATAACCGATTTGAATAGCTTTGGGATGAGCTTCTGTTATAGCAGAAGCATAAATTTGTGAACCATATCTAGATACAATCTCAATATTTGGATAATTCCTTAACCATTCTATAGCTGGCTCTTTATCTCTAGAATTAAGTATATCAATTATTCTGTGGGAATCAAGATCAACCATAATAGTTCCATAAGAATATCGCTTCTTAAATGCAAAATCATCTATAAAAACTCTAATAATACCATTTTCAAGAAGTGATATATAATCTATTCCTATGTAGTTATTAAATAAATTAATACAAACTTACTTTAGTATAAACTATATCAATTTAACTTAAATATTTCATTATGGTATTCTATATGTAGAAAAAATATAGAGAGGGGTTTTATATGAAAGATTTATTGAAAAAATTACCATTACCAATTACAGGTCTTATGCTTGGATTTGCAGCATTAGGAAACTTAATCCAATCCCATAGTGAAAGCCTTAGAAGCTTGTTTGGGTTAATCTCAGGTATTATCTTTGTATTAGTTTTATTAAAAATTATCATGCTTCCAAAAGGTGTTAAAGAAGCTCTTCAAAACCCAGTTATTGCAAGTGTATTCCCTACATTTTCAATGACAATGATGCTTTTAGCAACATACATTAAACCTTTTAGTGGTGGAATCGCTAGTTTGTTTTGGTTCGCTGGACTAATTCTGCATATAGTTCTTATGATATCTTTTACTCAAAAATTTGTACTAAATAATAATTATAGTATTAAAAAGGTCTTCCCTAGCTGGTTTATCCCTTATGTGGGAATTGCAGCAGCTAGCGTTACATCTGGTGCAGTTGGAATGCAATCAATAGGAAGAATTATATTTTGGTTTGCTTTAGCTACTTTTGTGGTATTGCTTGTAATTGTTTTAAAGAGAGTTTTTGTGGTGAAAGAAATGCCTGAACCAACAATCCCAACAATTGGAATCCTTTCAGCACCTGCAAGTATATGCTTAGCTGGATATATGAACTCATTTGAAGTGAAAAATATAACCCTTGTTTATGCCTTACTAATAGTTGCTCAAGTTTTATATTGGGGAGTAATACTTTATTTACCAAAGATACTAAAGCTAAAATTTTACCCAAGTTACTCTGGATATACATTCCCATTAGTTATAAGCGGATTAGGATTAAAGCTTACTAATGGATTCTTAACTAAAGTAGGAAGTCCTATTTCATTCCTTCCAACATTGGTAACTATAGAAGAAATAGTTGCTGTAGTAGCATGTATTTATGTATTAATTAGATTTTTAAGATTCTTATTTGAAACAGAAAAAGTAGAACCACAAACAAGTAAGTAATTAAAAGTAAAAACATGGAGGAGATATAATGGATATTAAAAGCAGTGTGGAATTAATCGAATCATATTTAGATTTAGACCGTAAACCAGTGGGAGTTAAGTTTTTCTTTAATAAAGATGAATTTGATAACTTTGAAGTTCCTCAAAAAGATCGCAAAGTCACATATTGTAACTCTGTACAACTTGCTAGTAGGGGGCAGGCTATGAAATTAACAAAAGCAAATCAAGCATGCCCAAATGGAGCCTTTGCATTACATTTTACAGAAGTGCCAGAACCAATTGCTAATGGAAAAGGTAGATTCAGCAAACATATTTACAAGGATGTGGAAACATCAAAAAGTATTAATGATAATATGCTTTTCTTAAAAGAACAGCTTGCAGGAGTTGCAGTTATGCCTCTTGAAAACTATACTGAAGCACCAGATGTTGTAATTGTAGTAAGTAGTTCCTACAATGTTATGAGAATGATTCAAGGACATGGCTACTTTAATGGCTATACAAATAACTTGAGAACTGTTGGACTACAAGCAGTATGTCAGGATTTAACAACATACCCTTACAACACTCAAGATATCAATATCTCTTTATTATGTCCAGGAACTCGATTAGTTGCTAATTGGCAAGCTAATGAAATAGGAATTGGTATTCCTTTTGCTAAATGGTACGAAGTTGTACAAGGTGTTATTGAAACAACTAATCCTTTTGAAAGAGATAAAAATAAGAAAGGTATCGTAGAAAGATTAAAGGCTCGTGGATTAGATGCTAGCGGAATCATATTCGGTCAAAACTATGATGATGGGTCATATAGCGGTGGAAAAATAGAAATTGAAGAATTAAGTAAATAATACAAAGAACTCCTGTTTAAAAGCAGGAGTTCCTTTATCTTATCTTAGAGGGTCTAATTAATTTTGTATTTTAAATAAATCCCATGCACTAATCCGACAAGAATTATCTGACTGGATAAAAATTACAATTTTATTATCTTGGTTTTATACTTGCCAAAACTATTTTATTTTATGCATTAAAATGTTTAGTTTTGGCAATAGTCTTAACTATCTAGAGATATGCTCATTTATAGATATAGTGTAGATATATCTTAAATAAGATTCTTTGTTTTTCTTGAGATACAGGCTTTAATCCAGTCTTACAGGCTGTTTTAAATCCTGTATCTCTTCTTTATCCTAGCTTTCAAGGTAGATTTTTAAGAATTTATGGATATTAGCTAGCTTTAAAGGTGTTTCTCTAATCTTCCTTCAAAGAATATGGTTAGCTGGTTTAAAATGGAATCCCATTTCTGTACCTTTGAGTCCATTTCTTGATTAAATTCTGGCTTGCAAGAAGGGCAACATCCTCATTCGCAGCTTCTATCTCTTGGAATTTCCAGCTTCATATCTCCTCTATGGGGAATAATGCGATTTACTACTATGGCTTCAACTATACTATTATTCTATTAACTTTTATGCATTCAACACATAATAGATTTGCTTCTAAAAACTTTTTTCTTTCCAATCGTCTCCTAATATTGAGCGTAGAAGTAGCCCATGTATTCTTCTATCCAAATACTTCATAGTTTTCAACCTTATAATTTAATTGAGGAAATTGCATAATTAACTTTTTTAATCAAGGTTAAAAAAGAGTATAAAGAATTAGCCCATTAATAAATGGGATTTTGAAATTATTATTAATATTTTCAACAGTAAAATCCTCAATTCTTAGTATATTTATATAGTTTGTTAAGCTGCTTTACTCAAAGATTTCATTGTGTTTATTGCTATGGTACCTGATATTAGTGCTATGCAATTTAATATTGCGTGGACCTTGACTTTTTTAATACCTTTAGACCTTACATTATCGAGGTTTAGGTAGCATTTTAATCTACTAAAACACCTTTCTATGGAGGTTCTTTTATCATATTGCTTTTTCCAATCATCTGTGTATCGTAAAGGATAACCATAATACCTTGGATTTTCTTTATAGTTTACTTTAAGGGTATAGCCGTAATTAGAGCTTGAGCACCAGTTCATCCCGTGTGGACAATCACACCGTCCTAGGGCATGAGGGCATCTAAATTTTAAATAATTTCCATCTTTGCCCCAGTAAACTAACTTGTAACCTCCTGAACAAATAGGATTAAAATCTTCATCTAATCCTTCAGGTGGAGCATAGCTACCCCTTGGATTGTAAGCTATTATTGGAATGCCTTGATATTCGTTGATTATGGCCTTGTAGACATAATCAAGATCATAGGCAGAATCCATAGCATAATATTTAGGTTTAAAGGTATCTTTATAGTTTTTAAAAAATTGCTCAATTAAAGGTAAAGCCATCGTTCCATCATAATTACTAGCTGGTGTAACTAATATATCCAATGGTAGTTCGCTTTTGGAATCACATAATATATGTAGTTTCCAGCCGAACCAGCGTATATTGTTGCCATTGGTATCCTTTTTCATTCCCCAGTTAGGATTAGTTCCATCATCAGTAATATCTTTTTTAGGTTTAGCAGCCTCATATGAATCTAATTTTGTGGAATCAATGGAGATATGCTCTCCATCAATAATATCTAGTTCTTTAGCTTTAATAACTAGATCATAAAATATTTGTTCAAGATGTTCAGAATTTGACAGCTTATCAATGAACCTACTAAAAGTAGATTCAGATGGCACTTCACCAAGAACATCAAAACCACAGCTGTATCGTAGTACAGGGTTTTCTTTAAGTTTAATGACTAAATCTTTGATAGAATTAATTTTTTCAACTTGCATAGCTATTAAAGAATAAATCAAACATTCGGGTTCATATCCCTTTGGACCCCTAGAATTATCGGATTTTCTTAGTTCATTAGCAAGCTTTGAGACATCAATTTGTTCTAAAATTAATTCTAATCTAGTTTGTTGCTGAAATTTAATAATTTCTTCAAAGGAAAAAAAGAGTTGTTTGTCGAATATACATATTAAGTGGTTTCACTCCTTTCGGATTATTTTGCTGTCACTTAATATATTCGACATTTATGGGGTGAAACCCTTTTTGCTTTGAGAAAAAATTTAGTAAAATCAATGGTTTAAAATTATGAAATTTACTCAATTCTTTATTAATCTATATAAATCCTTTTTAAAGAATAATTTTTCATTTTTTCAACTATACTTTAACTTTTAGAGGATTTATATGTAATGTGTTGAAGTATATGAATATACTTATATTAAGAAAGGTTGGTGTTAGAATGAATTTATCAAAAAGAAATAGATATACATTATCTATTTTGCTAATTATAAGTGCAGTTATTCTAATGTTTAATACTAATAACGATCCAACTCCTCTTATTAATAGAATATTTAAGCCAACAGATTTTATGGGAGGAACTTTTTATTATGGAGGTATTTTGTGCATAATATTGATTATTGTAGGACTTTCAGGAATACAATCTAAGATATTTAAAAAGGATGCTTCAAAGATTATTGCTCTTATATTAATTCTTCAACTTACTATTCCTTTGAATAATTTTAGTATTAAGCTTATTAAGAGTATGTCATCTGATCTAAACTCAATATATTACAATAGAAATGAGCCTAATACATTAAAAATACAAGTAGGTGATGGTGGTGAATTTATACGTTATACATTAGAATTAGAAAACTGTAGCAACATACCACAACAGTTCTACCTTAAGATAATAATGCCTGATTACTATGAAGAGTTAATTGTTGAAAAAGAGCTTGTAGCTAAAGAATTGGATCTTAAATCTGATAAGATATTTGTTTTACAAGGTAAAGAAAAAAAGAAGATTGAGGCTGTTTTCTCAGGGGATATAAATGATAATATTATAGAAAAGCCAGGTTCTGCTTCTTATATTACTAAAGATATTGAATTTGTACTAATTAACGACAAAGAAGAGGTTAGATTTATTAGTCGGTATTAAATCCCTTACTAATATCAGTAAGGGATTTAATTATCCCCAATAAGTAAAGTATGCTTTTCTGAAAGATAGGGCTTCAGCTAAATGATTTATATTTATATTCTCACTACTGTCTAGGTCTGCTATTGTTCGTGCAGTTTTTAGTAGTTTGTAATAACTTCGTGAGCTTAGTTTGTATTTTTGAAGAATCTGTTTTGCAAAATCTTTGCAAGTTTTATCAAGATAACAATATTTGTCTATATCTTTTGTACTGAGTTGGTTATTAGTTTTTATATTGCTATTTTTATATCTTTCTCCTTGTATATATCTTGCAGCATCTACTCTTTTCTTTATTTCACTAGATGATTCTATATTAGTTTGACTGTCAAAGTCTTCATAATCTAAAGGTGTCATTTCAATAAATATATCAAACCTATCAAGCATTGGCCCTGATATTTTATTTAAGTATCTTTGTACCTGACTTGTCTTGCATTTACATTCTCTTGTTAAATCCTTATAATACCCACATGGACAAGTCTGTGTTTAACAGTGCAACTATTTTAAAAAACAAAAAAGAGCCGAAAGGCTCTTATATTAATGATTTTAGATAACTGCGCCATGGCAGGAACGGATAAAGTTCTACCAGTTTTGCGAAGACTTCTATGCTCGGTTTTTTTCTACCAGCTTTGTAATCGCTGATAGTTGTTTTTTCTCTTCCGATCTGTTTACTTAGATCGGTTTGAGAACAAGGAATTAGCATTAGCATATCACTAAAACTAAGTCCTTCTCCTGTTGCTATTTTTTCAGCAAATGCTAAAGGAATACTTACTTGATAGAAGTCGTATACTTCTTCAAGTAAATTATCTATTATTTTTTTGATTTCTTCTACTGGATCTTGGAGATGCGGTGTTTCTACAACTTCACCATCTCCAAATCTCATTATCCCTCCTTTTATTTTGACAAATATAAAAACTGTTTGTTGATCTCTTGTAAAATAAACAGAGATAGCAGTATCTTTGTAGCTGTATAATTTATTATCTATATTATATTTTCCTAATATCTCTAATATAGCATTTGGATTTTTACTGAAGTACGCAGTTTTTAGCTCCTGCGTACTTTTACCAACTATTGTTATTGATCTCATGTCTTTTATATTTTTAAATAATTTTTCTTTTTTATTTAGCATAAAATCATCTCCTTTTTTTATTTTGCAGTTTTTTAAGAGAACTGCAAAACTCTTTTTTTTTTAAACTTCTTTTTCTTTTAGTGTACTGTACAGTTGACCTAAAACTATACCGTTGTCAAAGCATCCTTGTTTGAACGCTTCTAATTTTTTTAAAATCATCTCTTTTTTTCTATATTTATACTCAATCGAAAGTTCAAAATCATTTTCGATTTTTTCTTTGTTTTCTTCATATATTTTTTCGATTTTCTGAATCTCTTTTTCAGCTTCTGTTATTTCTTTGAAATTGTTTATAAAAAAAGTTGAGTCATCATTTTCAAGTAAATTTTTTATTTTTTCTATTTTTTTGTTTATACTATTTGTGTAATCTTTTTCCGGATTTTCTGCATTCTTTTTTGCTATTACTTCTTCTTTAACTTCTTCTAATTTGTTTATTATTTTCTCCATCTCCTTTTTAATATCTTCAGCCCACTTTATTTGTTTTGCTGTTCCTTTCATTTTTGATTTCCCCTTTCTTTTTTTTTATTTTTTTGTTTTCTTGATTATATTATACGCTAAAAGCGTACTTTTATGCAATACTTTTTTTAAAAAATTTTTTATTTTTTTTGCATTGAACTACTCCCACTTTCGCTTCGCTTAGAAGTGGGAGATTCCTACGAACTTCGCTCTACCGAGCGAATATTTAGTAGGCTATCCCCGTTGTTCCAACGGTTAATCGCAAGGCTTCCTTGCGAAGAATAAAAAAAGAGGTAGCCAAATGCTACCTCTCAAAAGTCATTATAGTTGCTTCAAATCCTGCTTGTTTTAATCTATCAACTTGTCTTTCAGCGTTTTCTCTACTACTGAAAGAACCTGCCATAACTCTGTATAATATGTTAGAATTATCTATTTGTTGTACTTGCTGTGTTTGTACAGTTTTCTCTCTATATTGAACTCCTATCTGCTCTAATATAGCTGTTGTTATAGCTTTTACTATTTCATCTTTTTTAGTATCAAATAACTTATTATCTTGAGAGTTATCTATAAATCCAATTTCTATCAAAACAGCAGGCATTTTTGTTTGTCTTAATACATGAAAATTAGCTGTTTTAATCCCTCTATTTCTAAATCCTACTCCAACTAACTTCTCCTGTACTCTGTTTGCCAATTGTCTTGATTGTTGACTTGCATTTGTGAATACAAATGTTTCTACACCCTGTGCTTGTTCAGGCTTAAAAGCATTTCTGTGAATAGATATGAAGTAATTTGAGTTGCTTCTGTTTGCTAGGTCTGTTCTTTGTGCAAGTGTTAAAGTAGTATCTGTTGTTCTACTTTCTATTACTTGCACGTTATGTCTTTTCAGCTCTTCAGCAACTGCTCTTGTAATTTGTAATACATCGTTTTTTTCTAGCCTTCCTTTGTAAGTCGCACCCGGATCGGTTCCCCCATGTCCTGCGTCTAAGAAAATTTTCACAATATCTCCTCCTTATTTATTTTATTGTTTTTTTCTTTTACTTTTAACAACGTATTTCTAATAAAATCCGGCAAAGGCAAACCTAATGAGTCTAAGTTTTCGCATATACTTATTCCTTCGTTACTTATGTAAAAATATGTTGTTGCTGTTCTAAAAAGCGGTACTTCCATTCCAGACACAAGATCTAGTTGATGTGCTAATATAAGTGCTATAAATATAGCTATTTTTTTATTAAGACCTTTGAAGCCGATACTACTAGATAGTTCTTGCTGTCTGTATGCTTTCATAATTCCCGTAACATAATCACATATCATTAATATCGCTAATATTTGTACTGTTGTATCCCATCTCCCTATCAAGTATGTTAATATGCTTCCTACTCCTGATGTAATAGCATTGATTATGTCTTTTTTATCCATTTGCACCCTCCCTTATTTATTACTCTGTTTCTTTTATTTTGTTTTCTAACTCTTCTACTCTCGCCATTAACTTTTGCACTGCACTCCACAAAATAGAGACAGTGTTATACGTGTCTATTGCTTCATCGTCAAATAAGATTTCCTTGGGACAACCATTTTCTATTACAAAACCATATTTTTTTCTATCAATTCCATTTTCAAATTCATCTTTTAAATTATACTTGAATAATTTAGCGTCTTTTACAATTTTTTCAGTATCTATATCTAATTCTTCAACGTTCGTTTTCCACTTTATAGACGAACCCGTCGGGAATGACGATGCCCTTATAGGTCTGTATGTTATAGTACCACCCGCATTCCAACCATTTCTATTAGTTACTCTTACCTCACCCGTATCTGCCACACCAATATAAAGCCCACTCGAAGCATTATTGGATACAATCCCATTAGTACGTAAGGCAGTACTTTCTAGTGCCAAATTAGCACTTCCAGCACCATTTCTATAATACCTATCATCCAAACTCTCTCCATTCCACGCAAAACCGTTCGGTGAGTTGACAACACCATTATGAAATACGAAATAATTTGTCCCAGAATAGAACCTTAATGTTCCATCTGCGTCCAATGCTTGAATACCTGCCCTAAAAACACCGTTACTGGTACCCGATAGTAACCAAGTTGCAGAAGCACCAGTTCCCATCACTGCATTAAATGCACCAGTTGAAGTTCCGTTTGTGGACCCCCAAGACGATGAACGTCCTGTTGATTGAACAAAGTTTGCATTTAATAGAGAATTATGAGTATGATTTCCGACGGCAACAGTAGATGAGGTAGTCCCAAGCGGTATTCTGTTTATATTTAATCTGCCAGATGTAATTCTACTAGCGTCTATATTCGCATTATTTATAGAACCATTTACATTAATATTACCATTAAAATAACTTTCTCCCTGTACATCCAAGGAGCCTTGTTGCCATATTTTACCCACGCCAATTCCAGTCTTGCTAATACTCAACGCCATTTCACCAGTCGACAAAATAGCATATGATATTGTTGTATTGAATTTATCTATTATTTCAAGTCTAAAATCATATGCTTTGTCGATATCATAACCAGTTAAAATGTTTGTCCCAGTCAGGTCTGTTGTTATCGTTTGGTCTACTCTTGTACTCCAAGTTGTGGTCCCTCTCTGCCTAGAAAGTATCCTGTAATTTAATGTGTTTTTGTTATTTAACCAAGATACAGTTGCACTCCTAGTTACCAAAGCGTGGTTACCTAACGGGTTTGGTGTTCCGTCAGCATTACATCTCTGCACGCTAAACGTTTGTATAAAAGGTGTCGAATAAGGTAATACGTTTATGCTTACACTTTTAGTAGAGGTTCTACCCCTGCTATCTGTAACGGTGCCTGTTATCGTAACAGCACCACTACTTGTGATAATATTACTCGTAGCAGTTTGACTGTTATAACTCACGCCATCGACTGTAATTCTATAACTAGTTATAGTTGAAAATTTCGAACCAGTTGCACCTGTTATAGCTAAATTAAGTCTTGATAAATTTTGTACATATCCACCTATTTCAGTTGCAACAACACTTACATTCTCACTATGCGTTATAGTATTAAACGTCGGTACTATTGAACTCGCCACTGTTGCGGTCCTACTTTGTGAAACTGTATCCCCAATTTTAGTACTACCGCTAAACGTTGTAACAAATAGTGTTACGGTTGCAGTTGTAGAGTTTGGTATTAACCGATAAATAGCGTCTTGTTCGGCAGTAGATAGATTTACAGTAGTACTAGCACCAATCCCAGTTCTTGTTGCAATAGTCGTATTTCCAACCTTAAACTCCAAAGTGTGTGTGAATGATGTTGAGTGTCTATTCAACGAAATTGGAATACTATCCCCTATTGTGAAGTTGTTGTAAGTGGTTATTGTACTCGCCCTCGGTATCGGCTGTAGGGTAAAATTTTGATTTGCTATTGATACTGTTCCATAATACGTTCCCGATAAAGTTACATTCAAATCAACATTACCGCTTATACCAAAAGTTCTCGTTCCGTCTGCGTTATGCGATATTGTTCTACTTGCAGTAAACAACAACTTTTTTTGATTACCGCTCAAGCTGATATTTGCACTACTAGTTGAATAAGTGGTACCATCTATTGTTATCCTTACTGTTTTTCCAACACTAGAGTTTATCGTATAACTGCTCCCGCGACTTATTAAGAAAAAGTTAGCTGTGATTGTACTAGTGTTATTTGTTATATTTTGATTAGCAGACCACTCTATTTGTATAGAGTAGCCTGTTCCGAAATTATTTGTTAGCGTTCCACTTAAAACTGACATTAATTACCACCTACCCATTTAAAGAAAGTCATATCATCATTGTATTTTTCTATAATGTGAGAACCTATCACAGCTGAATTTAGCACATGAAGTGATTTGATATACATTTTTTGCCCATTCACATATGCAGCAACTTGCCCGTTATCTAAAAAACTCATCTGTTCATTTGAAATACTTATTTGCAACGGACTTGTTGATTTACCTATTGTAAGTCCTTGTTGACTAAAATTAAAATAAGATTTTACATTACTCAAATCACCCTCAACGTCGCTCAATTTCCCTGTCATTTGACTAAATTCTAAATTAAGACTTTGTGCAGTTGATTTTATTTCAGACCTGTACGCAGTTGTCAAGTCATCTCTTAAATCTATTAACTGAGAACTTACTGTTCCAATTATAGCGTCAGAGGTTTGCGATATCTCACTTTGCATATTAGTAACTACCTCGGATGCTGTTATGTTTGTGTGCTCTATTGCATCTTTAAACTGAGTATCTGTATAAGTCCTTACCGCTTGAATTTCTTCATCTACATCTTCAGGAGCAGGAGTCCAATCTGTTGCTTTGTTGCCTTTTTCAAATTTTATATCAGTAATATAAATATCAAATGGTTTACGAGGTTCTCCACCTATCATTACATTAAAACTATCCTTATCCAAATCAGTAGATGTAAATGAGAAAGTATATCGTTTTGGCTCATTAGTAAGTGGAAACTCAGATCTAGGTTGTGGATTATTTCCATCTGCTCCTACTTGATGAAATAAAACTCTTGCACCACCTTCATATAAATCTGTTTTAAATGCTGTAAATGATATTGTAAACGGAGTATTTTTTTCAAAATACCTTACAGTTTGTTGTATGCCTCTCCAATCTGCTGTATCATTTTGAGTAAGATGCACCCAATATTTACCGTTAATTTCAACAATTTCTCTTTGACAAGTACCCCAATTTGCCCAACGTGTTAAATCACCAGTTTGAAAATTACTATTCCTTAATAAATTCCTCCCACCAATCTCAATCCCATCAACTCTTGCATCAGCATGAGCTTTAGCCTCAGCTATGCCAGCATTAAAAGTTTCGGAAGTTACTCTTTGAGTTATTGCTATGTTTGAACTAATATCAAGAGAGCTTCCAACATTACTTGATAGTTTATCCACTGATATACTTCTTGCTTGTATTCTATCAGCACTAATGAACCCCGACGTTATTTTAGCTGCGTCCAAGTTTGCTATTTTTGCGTTTGTAATAGCTCCATCAGCTATTATTGCGCTTCCTGCAGTGATTGTATTTGAGGCTATATTATTAGCAGTGATTGTATTTGAGGCTATTTTACCACCTGTTATAGTGCCTGCTACAATTTTATCACCTGTTATAGCGTTAGCTGAAATATGTGTATTTTTTATAGTGTCGGCAGGTATTTTATTTTCTGTTATAGAATTATCTGCTATTTTATCACTTGTAATAGCACCTGTTGAAATTTGTTCGTCTGTGTGTAATTTCCATTCGCTTGCTATACTACCTCGCTGTAACATAGGCTTTGCTATCCAAATTATACCATTTTTTACTAAATGAAATCTTACTCTTACTTTTGTTGTTCCTGCAGGGGCTGTACCACTCACATGAAATCTTTGCCAAACATTATTATTTGCAGGTAATATTGATGCACCAGTTTTAGCAATTCTTGAATTATCATTATTATACCATTCTAATTCAACTGCTGCCCCAGCGTCTATTGAGCTTTTATTAGTTGTATATGAATATACACTTGCTACAAATCTTCGCCCTTCTGTTGCAGGTATAAATTCACTAAATAATCCATACCATTTATTTGTAGTTTCTCCTGTAACTTCCGACTTCATTGTTACAGTATTGTCGTATAAAAAACTTGTATCTCTAACCCACTTATTAGCGCTAATCGTCCAGTATGAAGTATTGTTTATAAAATTTGTATTATGAATTAAATTATCTCCGTCTATTGTTAAAGCCCCCGCAACTATATTGTCGGCTTTTAAATTTATTACATTTACTCGACTTGCATCTATTGTACCTGATGTTATTTTGTTTGCTGTAAGACTAACAATTTTTGCGTCTGTTATTGAGCCGTCGGCTATTTGAGCTGTTCCTACAGCACCCGATTCTATTAAAGCAGTTGTAATTGCACCCGTAGTTATTTTTGCAGTTGTTATACTTGCATTTGCTATTTTTGCAGTATCAATTGACCCATTAGCTATTTTAGCATTTGTAATTGCACTATCTTTTATATTAGCTGTATCAATTGTAGCATTTGCTATTTTAGCACCTTGTATTGTAGCGTTTGCAATTTTTGCATTAGTTATCGCACTATTTGCTATTTTAGCGTTGGTAATACTACCATCTTCTATTTTCGCACTTGTTATTTGACCATCCCCTATTTTTGCAGTTGTCACTGCCAAATCGTCTATCATAGTAGTTGTTACTCTTAAGTTATCTATCCTTGCGTTTGTTGCTTGTATGTCTGCAACATTTGCTTTGTTTACTTGTAAATTATTAATTTGAGCATTAACAGCAGTTAAATCTGATACATTTGCCTTGTTTACTTCCAAGTTGTCAATTCTAGCACTCGCAGTGTTTAAGTCAGCTATATCTGCTTTTGTTGCTATTAGATTTTCAATTATGCCTTCGTTCGCTATGATTTTCGATTCAACGACTTGTAACTTTGAATTGTTTTGTTCTATTTCTTCTCTAATCTTGTGAGTCAGATCTGCGAATGTCTGAATTAAGTTGCTTAAAACTACTCTTGTATTACGTCTTCGAATTGGGTTATATTCAATTTCTACGATTCTAGCGTTGACATCTATGTCTAAGTCTTCGTCTATGACTCTAATCTCGTCACCTAGTTCAAACTTTTCTATATCTTTAAATTCGTCTATTTCGCTGAGATCTAAAAGATCTACCTCGTAAGTAATATACGGGTTTCCTAGTGTATCTCTTTGTATGTTGTCTACTAGCTTTTTTATACCTTTCAGATTTTTAGAGAGTCTGAATTGAAGTCCGTCATTTCTGCCTATTTTCTTTAAAAAATATATATTGTATTTATCATAATTAATTTCTGCGTCAAATCTTTTAGCCAAATGATGTAGTAATTCTCTTTTGTTTTTTTCTGTTGTTATATTAATATCTATTCTTTTCGTTACGTCTGTACATACTAAGTTGAACTCTGTGTCTTTCAGTAGTTCAGTAACTAAAGCTTGTGCTGTTGCATTTGTAAATATAAATTGAGGCACTATATAGTCAATCAATTTGTAGCTTACTTGTTCACATAAAACATGTATAAAAAGTTTGTTTTCTGAAGTTCTTTCTTTCTCGTATTTTGCTATTTGAAAAAATTGATTATCAACTTCTATGTAGTTATTGTGATGTATATATTCTGTTTTAAGTTCTTCAAGTATAGTAGTAAATTCAAATATATATTCTCCGTTGATTTGCTTTTTTATTTTTGCTGTTACAAAATTATCGAGTATAACTAACGTCTTTCCTTGTGAATTGAAAATTTTTGCGTAGTTCAATTAGCATCACCTTCTTATCCTTATAAGTACATTTCTCTGTACTTTATAACAGTTTCCCCCCCAGAAACTGTAACCTGGTTATTACCGAGCGATAATTTTGGGAAATTTCCTATAAAATCTAACATTTTGTTTGTTTTTTTATTATTGTTTATCGTATAACAGATCATCTTATCTGTATCTACGTAAGTTTTTTGATCAATATTTGTAACAGTGAATGATTTTCCATTTACATTTATTGTTGTTCTTGGACTTAAATTCAGCTCTGCTATAAATCCTACTTCTTGTGTTCCGTTGTTTTGTATACTTCCTATTCCGCTGATGTTAGCTATTTTAAATTCTGAATATGCAAAAGGCTCACAAACGAAATCGACAGTGAATATATCTATTGCAACGTCTATTGTTAAATCTATTTCTTTATCTATTCTTGCTTTGTAGAACTTATTAGGTTCATCATCAAATTTAAGTTCTCCTTTTCCGCTCAACCATTTTGCTACATGCCTTCCAATTTCACGCCTTTGATAGATATCTTTATGTTTTAAAAAACAGGTAACGGATATAACTCTATCGTTATACCCGTTTTCGAACTTATAACTTCCATCCTTACCTAAAATAATTTCCTCAGAAACTCTCAAGGAAGGTTTTAAATTTCTGTTATCTGTACGTGCTGTTATATTATAGTAACTTGAATGTACTCCGTTAAAAACAAATCCTACCAAGCTCCAACCCCCCTCAATCTATTATTGCTCATAGAATGTAGTTTTCTAGCGATTAGTTCAATATCGTTATCGTTTCTGACTGTCATATTTTGAATAGTTATGATTGGGCTTTGTAATAAGTTAGAATCCGCTTGTTTGATTTGACTGCTAATACCTTTTGCTATTTCACTGAAAATCTTTCTATTTAGCGGTAACACTGCTTCCTCATCTGCTCCTTCTCCTATCATCGCAAGAGTTGGACCTATAGCTTTTCCTCCTTTAGCAAGCATAGGAATGCGTGGAATATTTAATCCAAAAGATTTTCCACCAAGTCCAGGTATCCAGTTTGGGATGTCAAATTTTACTCTGTTAAGCCCGTTTATCATTCCGTTCATTGCAGATATTATCTTATTTATAATGCTTTTAATTCCTGAATACATTCCGTTCCAAACGCTTATCACAGCACCTTTCATAGCTGCTGCTTTAGCTACTATAGTATCCCAGTTTTTCCAAAGTGCTACCCCGATTGCTATTAATCCTCCTATTACTCCGATTGTAATTGAGACAGGTGCTGAAATCCCTGCAATAACCGGACCTAAAATGAGTGCTGCTGCTTTTAGTTGTCCAAATAAAGTTATAGCTTTCCCTACTACGATTAAAAGAGGTCCTATTGCTGCTACTACTAGTGCTATTTTAAGTATGAGCTCTTTTGTGCTATCGTCTAAATTCGCAAACCAATCCACCCAAACGATTATCTTGTCAACTACTTTAGAAATTATAGGTATTAATGTTTCGCCGAGCTGTATTGCAATACCTTCTAGCGCACTTTTTAGCTTTGTCAATTGCCCTTGAAGATTGTTTTGCATTGTATCGGCCATTTTTTTAGCTTCGCCTGTGTAATTTGAAGTTGCTTGAATTAGTTTCTTATAATCTTCATCCGTAGCATTAATAATTGCCAACATGCCCGACATTGCTTCTTGCCCAAAGATTGTTGCTGCGTATTGTGCTTGTTGTTCTGCTGTTAAGTTGCTAAACTTTCCTCTTAGTTGTTCGATAATGTCTCTAAAAGGTAACATATTACCTTCTGCATCTGTTATCTCTAGCCCAAGCTCATGCATTAATTTACTAGCTTGTGCAGTCGGCTTTGTTAATCTTGTTATAGCACTCCTTAAAGTTGTACCTGCTTGCGATCCTTTTATACCAGCATTTGCCATGAGACCTAGCGCAAGGGATACATCTTCAACTTTGTATCCTAAAGCACCTGCAACTGGTGCTACATACTTAAATGATTCTCCTAACATTTCTACGTTTGTATTTGCTTTACTCGATACACTTGCCAATAGATCAGCAAATTTACTTGTTTTGTCGGCACTCATTCCGAATGCTGTCATTGCATCAGATACAATATCTGCCGTTGTTGCTAAATCTGCTCCACTTGCTGCTGCTAAATCAAGAAGTCCCGGCATAGCTGCTATAATCTGATTAGTATCATATCCAGCCATTCCTAAATATGTCATTGCTTCAGCAGATTGTTTAGCAGAAAACATCGTTGTTGCTCCTAATTTTTTAGCAGTTTCTTGAAGATGTTTGAAGTCTTGTCCTGTTGCACCAGTTATTGCTTGAACTTTTGACATACTGCTTTCAAAATCAGCGCTTGTCTTAACCACTGCGGCACCTACTCCTAGAATTGGTAAAGTTAGACGTGTAGTCATTGTTTTTCCTGCGTTCTGTAAAGTCTGCCCTATATAACTTATTTCTCTAGTAGCTTTTTTCATTTGTTTTTCAAACGAACTAAGATCTGCACCTATTTTTACTAATAAACTCATTTTTCCACCTCCTTTAACTTAAGCGAATATTTGTTTCAGTTCTGATAAATGTTCTTTTTTAGTATCTGAGTCTATTTCATTTACATTGCTTTTCTTGAATACCTTATATTTTTTTCCTGTTCTTGCATTTACATATCCAACTTGAGCGGCCACGGCATATGCTTCAATGTTATTTTCAAAACGTTCAATAGCTCCTTCAAGTGTTAATTGTATTTCTCTATAAGTCATATCGTAAAATTCAAAAACGGATATGCTTAAGTAGTTTAGAGCCATTTTAAGCATATCCGTTTCTGTTATGTTGTAATTATCACTTACTTTTTTTTTGAGTTGTTTGGTAATGCTAGTTCTATAGCTTCTGATAGTTTCTCAACTATATAGTCTAGTCCGTGTTTTTCTATTCCTTCATCCATTATGTTGCCGGTTTTTTCTAGTGTAAGTTCTTTATCTTCCCAAATTAAACCACAATAAAACAAAACTCTTAATTCATTAAATTCTGTATATTCAGTCAGACTTGTTAAAGGCTTTCCTAACATATCTCTAATTTGACAAAATGCATTCACTCCAAATCTCAAATTTCTCATTTTATCTAATTCTATTGCAACACATTTTTTCATAGTATCTCTACTCCTTTACAATTGGTCCTGTTCCTTGTAGTGTTAATGAATAAGTAACATTGTCATCATACGGCATTTCTAGAGGAAAATCAGTTATTATACAAGTACCTTTATATTTTGAGCCAGTTGAAGTTAAAATCTCAACTTCAACTGTGTCTCCTTGTATAAATGCTGTTTCAAGATCAAGATAAGCCGCATCATCTTCTACTAGAAGTCCATCTGCAGATATAGACCATTCTTTGAGTGATGCTTCATTTTCTTTCCACCCTTCGCTTAATTTTGTTGTAGTATCTATTACTGATGCGCTTCTATTTAGAGTCGCACCTCTTTGTCCGCCTAAAACTTTTGATCCTATTTTGATTATAAAATCTATTCCTTTAGCCATTTTGTACCTCCCACGCTCTATATATAATTTGTATTGTTCCGTGTAGAAGTTCTATTGTTTCTCTTTCTACACTCATAAATTCAGTAGTTTTGTATTCATATATATAATTTTCTATTTGAAAATCCTTGACTAATGCCTTTTCTATAAGTCCTAATAGTTTTTTAGTTTGCAAACTACCTCTTTTATCACACCAGATATGTATTGTTGTTGTTATTTCTTTTCCTTTTGCTGTTTTTGTGTTATAGTCTATAGATCTGTCTTCCCCAATTACAATATAAGGGAGTTTTGCATCTTCTGGAATGTAATCGTAAGTATTTGCAATATTTTTTATTTCTTCAATGTTAAGCATTTCAAATATTTTTCTTTGCAAATTATATAACATCAATTTTATCAACTACTTTCTTAATCTCGCTAAGATAAACATTTTCATAACTTCTATGTGCAGGTGTCATGAAAAGTCTTGGATTCACTCTCCCAGTGCTTTTACCGCTTTTATGTCTTCTTTGTTTTGTTCCATATTCTAACAAATGCCTATGAGCACCCTTTTTTCCTCGTGGAAACACTGTAGCCGAAGGACCTTTTTTTCTAAAATACTTTGGCTTTATTGAACTTTTAAGGTTACCTGTTTTAACTGGAACTAGACTTTTTGCTTTGCTAGCTATCCCCTTTGCTGTTTTCTTGACAATAGAATCTATTTCTATTTCTTTTTCTTTGCTATATAGAGCCATTTTTTTTAATGTTTTTTCTAGATTTTTAACTTCAACAGTAATACTCATTATATTCTCTCCGTGCAGAATATTTCTAAATATTTGTTTTCTTCGTCGATATTTATTATATAATCAATATCCAATCTTCGATCTGCGTACTTTATAATTTGAGATTTATCTACATCTTTTCTATATCTGATTGTCACTTTATGCGTTACTTCTGCTTGCGCTTGTTGTGCTTGGAAAAATTCTCTACCTCTTAGAGGTTCTATAGCAGCCCAGACTGTTGCTACTTCTTCCCAGCCTTCTTCTATTTTCCAATCATCAAAATAACCACCTGCTCCATCGGGTATGCCTTTAAATTTCATTATCTTAATCCGTTTATTCATTTGGCTAAACATGTTAATCATCCTCTATTTTTATATTGCTTTCGTAGCAATATTTGAGTTGTGTTAATATAGCATCTATGCTAAATGATAATTTGCTTGATTTATCTGTGTTTATTTCTCTATTTTCATACCAATGTGAAACTAATATTTTTACTGCAAGTTTTGCAAGCTCATTAGAATCATCAAATTCTATGCCTGTTGCATTTTTTATATAATTTTCTGCTGCTATTATTAAGCTGTAAATTAACTGATTGTCATATTCATGATCTATTTTAAGAAAATCTTTAACTTCATCAACTGTTAATATCACAATTATTCACCACCTTAAAAATAATAGGTGGGATAATCCACCTATTAAGATAATGCAATCTCTCCGTATACATATGCTTCTGCGTCTTTGATTTTAACATCTTCTCTTTCTATTGCTCTGAATAGGGTAATATCTGTTAAGTATGCATCACCTGCTACGTCAGATGCAGCTATTGTTATTCCTTCTCTTTCAAACATTACTACGGCTTCTTTTAAGTCTCCTATAATCATAGGTGCTTTACCTTCATTCGTTGGTAAATCTTTATTTGAAACCATTACAACTGGAACTCCAAATAATTGTTTTCCAGTTGGTGCTGATACTGAAGGTTGTAATAAATAATTTCCATCTTCATCTTTTAATTTATCTAACCAGTTAAATCCGTCTTGGTTTGTAACGATTAATGATGTATATCTAAACGCTGGATCAAGTTGAACATTAAGAATATCTTTTATATCGTCTGTACTAGCAATAGCTGTTTTTGATTTAGTTCCAAGTGCAGCTAATATAAGTTTATTCCTTGTAACTCTTGATTCGTCTCCTATCCATCTCACTAATAAGTTTTGTATAGCTTCGTCGCTATCTTTCAGTAATTCATTTGTCACTTTCATGAAACCTGCGTATTTTTTAACAGCATACGGTAATCTTGTAAACTGAGGTGTTGTCTTTTCAGGAATATCTCCACCTTCTGACACTTCAACAAATCCTGTTTGTTGTGCTCTAGTTTTGAATGTTCTTTCGCCAGTCGGCGCTGTTACTTTTTCGACTGTAATTAAGTTTTGTAATGCATCTTTTGATGTTCTAAACTCATTTACTTTAGTTTGGATGTCTTCCGGAACTGTATAACCTCCGTCTTGATTACTTCCTACACTCATTGCATTTCTAAATCTGTTTCTTGCTGCATTAATAAATTCCTTAACATGATCTTTTACTTCTGTTATTTGATTCATAGGAATTACACCTCCAGTATCTTCTTTCATTTGATTTTCCATTTCTTCTAATGCGGTTATTTTAGCTTTTAAAGCCTTAATTTCTTCTGTTTTTGCGTTAATTTCATCTGATGTAACATTTTCTTTTTCTAACAAAGCTTTTGCTTGCGTTTGTGTTTCTTCAAGTTTTGCATATACCTCTCTTAATTCTTTAGTCATTTTTCATTCCTCCTTGTTTCTAAAAATAAAATAGACTTAGATAATTCATTTTTTAGATTTTCTTTATCAACTATTGCTAAGTCTTGTTTTTGTTCTGTTTTTTCTTCTTTTATTAAATTTCTAGGTATATTTTTATACATCTTTGTAAAATTCTTATCGATACTTGCAGCTATTTCCTTCTTTTCTTCAACCTCATCAATTAAACCGTAATTTAGAGCTTCTTCTGCTGTTAGCCACGTTTCAGCATTCATAAGCTCAATTAATTTTTCTCTGTCAAGATTAGATTTTCCTTGATATGCTGCTATAAGACTTTCTCTTATCTTATCTAAGTCATCTGCAAGTTTTCTAAAATCATTTGCATTGCCCATGGCAACAGTCCAAGGGTTGTGTATCATCATCATTGCATTTTGTGGCATTATAACTGTATCTCCAGCCATTGCTATTATTGAAGCTATGCTTGCCGCTAATCCATCTACGTGTACTACTTTCTTAGATTTGTGCCTTTTTAATATTGAGTAAATTGTTTGACCTGCAAAAACATCTCCACCTGGACTGTTGATGTAGATATTCAGAACGTCAATTTCTCCTAAAGAGTCCAACTCATCTTTAAATTGCTTTGGAATTACTTCGTCACCCCACCAGCTTTCATCTGATATTGGCCCATAAATAAAAAGTTCACCTTCATTATTCTGAACTTTGTTCAGATTCCAAAAATTTTTCATCTTTTCCACCCCCTTTCTTATATTGCTCTCCTGCCATTTCTACAGGTATCATATTTCCATTTACAAGCAATTTGTCGCCACCTTCAAACGGTTCTTTTTCTTCCATTGCTCTAGCTTCATTTGGAGTAATAAAACCACTTTGTATACCTACTCTGTATGCTTCATATCTTGTCTTAATGTCGCTTCTTAGTATTGCGTCTACGTTGAATTTTACGTAGTATCCTTGCTCTATTTCTCTTTGAAGGAATAGTTTATATGTGAGTTCTTGCTCGTACATTGTTAAAATTGGGAGCAAGGTATCAACATAGAATTCTCTTTGTTGCTCAACTATGTTTGTGTGTGTTGCTCTATCAAGGTCATTTAGCTGATGATTTTTTATTCCAAATGCTGTTGCTATCTGTTTGATTGTCAATTGTGTATTTTCAATGAATTGAGCATCAGCCATAGTCAAGCTAATAGGTTCAAACCTATAACCTATAGGTAATAGTGCAACTTTATTTGCGTTTTTAAGTCCATTTGCCATTTGTTCAAATTTCTCTCTAAACTTTCTTTCAGCTTCTAGATTTAAGTCTCCAATGTAGTGGACTATACCTTTTACTTGCATACCATTTTTGAATGAGTTGTTTAAAAACTCTGTTGAACTACCTGCATTTTCAATAAGCATTTTTAGATATTCGATAGGACTTATACCTACTATTCCATCATAGGTAAATCCTTTGAAATGCAGCATTTCATCAGGCATAACTTTATATTGATTGCCTAAATTATCTGTTACAACATAATAAATCTTATTCTGACTATTTATTACGCCTTTTTCATCAACATACATTTGAACTTTTGTTGTATCTATAGGATATAACCCTATTATTTTCCCTGCGTTTTTACCACGTTTAGCGTATTCTACCCAAACATAAGCATTTCCATATATATTCCTTTGTGTTTCGACACATTTCCAAAAGTCTATAGCACTCATATAAGGATTTGGTCGAAGTTTAAGTAAAGGATATATATAATGATCTTTTGCTTTTCTTATTCCTTCATTTTCTTGATAAACTTTTAAAGGTAGTTTTGCTATAGAATCGCTTAAAATTTTAACACAAGCATAAACTGTAGCCTGCTTTAATGCATTTTTACCTTTTAAATCGTTTGTTTCTATTCCTAGCCATTCTAAAAGCGCAGGATTGTCAATGTTTACTACTTCGTTCTTAGTTTTAAACAAGTTTTTAAATCTGTTCCAAAACTCCATACTTTCACCTCCTTTAACTCCATAATTGAGTTAAAAACTCAATGTCTGCATATTTATTTATATCTACACTATCATTCTTTAGATATAGTTGAGTGTAACTGAATATGCTTGCAACTACTAAGTCTATTCTCGTTTTGTTCTGATTCTCTTTCGCTAAGAGAATATCATCTGTTGTTCTTCCTTTAATCGTTGTTGTGTTGCTCATACACCAGTCTAAAAGTTTGTTTTTAGCATATTTGATTTTACCTGTGTAGACATCGTCTCTAAACTGTTTTATGGGTGGAGATAGGTTGCTATATGTTTGTTTTAACAAAATTACTTCATAATCATTTGATAGACTTTCCATCATCTGCATAGCATTGTATGGATCTGATACAATGCATTTTATTTTGCAATTGTATTTGTTTTCTATGTTTCTGATGTATTCCTCAACTTGTGTGTAATTCACTATCATTCCTTTTGTTATTGTGCAGTATCCTTGCCTTGCTGCTTCTCTATAATCAAATTTTTCACGTCTATTTGCTAAACTGCCGTCTGGTAAAAAACCGTGAGATATTAAATAATATATTCCATTTTCTTTATACATTATTGAAACTGCTGTAAGGTCTGTAGTTAAAGATAAGTCAACTCCAACTACAACCTCTTTTCCTTCAAGGTCTATACTCTCAACCTCACATTTTTTCCAATATAAAAAGTCAATATATTTTTTTTCATGTGTGCTATCAACAAATACATTCATATGTTTTGTAAGAAACTCAACTCTTTCAGAAGGTTTTTCAAGTGCAGCTTTTCTGTTATCTATTATTTCGTTGTAGTTTTCCTCTATTCTCAAAGGATTAGCTTGATATAGCCCTATATCGTCCCATAAGTGCTCTTCTTCTGCAAAATAAAGTAATGCAAACATTCTATCATCATCTATAACGCCACTATAAACCTTCTTAATGTAGTCTAATTCCTCAAGCATTATACTGTCTTTAATAGCATAAGCTGTTGTCAATTTAAACCTTAAAGGATTTTTTACTGACAATTGTCCTGACTTCATAGCATTTATATTTGAGTAATCTCTAAATGCTCCAACCTCATCAGCTATAAATGCAGATGGTCTAATTGCATTATTTCTACTTGCTTCTGCTGTTCTTGCTTGATAGAAACTATTTGTAAGTTTACATACTATTTTCCCGCTTAGTGTATTAGAGATTTTAAAATACTTTTCTATTGCTGGACTTGCTTGTATAATCTGTATCATTGCCTTTTTAACTTCTCCTGCAAGCTCTCTATCAAGACATATCGAATAAAATTCAGAATAATTATCTTCGGTTAGCATAAGAATTATAATAATTAACGCACATATAAATGTCTTTGCATTTTTTCTCGGAATAAATAATGTTACATCTCTGTATCTATATTTTTTCTTATCACTTTTAAATCTCCAGCCGAAAATATTGCATAAAAAAAAGGCTTGAAAATCCCATAAGCCTTCTAATATTGGTTTCCCTACTACTCCTAATCCAGTCGCAAAATTTAAAAGTCTTAATATACCTTCTATCTTAAATATTTCCCCTTCATCAAAGTAGTAAGGAAAATCTTCATTCTTCTGTTTTTCTAAGTCCTCAAGAAAGCACTCACATTGCTTTTTTACTTCTTTTGTAGTGATTTCTTTGCCACTCACAACATCTATAGCATATCTTTGAGCTTTTTCAAGTAACATCATTCAGCTCCACCACGCAATACTTTAAGTAGTGGATCTTCTTGCTGTTGTTTTGCTTGTAAATTTATATTTCCAAGCTTAGCTCTACTTTGCGGTGATAAGCTTAATTCATTACAACATCTGAAAAAGTCTTTTGTATATTTATCCTTGGCTGACATTACATTTTTATCAAACATTCTAGTTGTATCTTCGTTTATAAATTTTTCTATTTCTTGCAATCTGTCTATAGCTATAGCTGTTTGAGCTAGAATATATACATCTGGATTTCCTAGTATTTCACTTGCTTTCAACATTTCTACTATTTTCTTAAATATTTTTTTCTGATTACTGTTTAAGTGTTTAGGAGGGATTATTTTATCAGCTGTGCCCCTTAGCTTTTCCTCTGCTTCTATCCTTGCTTGAATCTCGAACTTAGTTTGACTGTATTTATCTATAACTTTTGCACTTTTGCAAGGTCTTGCCATAATCTCACCTCCTAAAAATTCCATTTTACAGTTTTTTTTTGAGCGAAGGTGGTCACGCGGTTCTGAGAAATACAGCAAAAATTTTTAGAACACCCCTTACCTTTTGTTATGATGCCTATTATGACACTCATGACACAAACTCACTAAATTATCTAAACTCAATCTTTTCTCCCACATCTTTTTAATCTCTTGGATGTGGTGCACTACGTCAGCTGATCTTACCCTTCCTTCTTTCAAACACCATTGACACAAGCCTTTGTCTCTAACTAAAGCTAATGTTTTAACCCTTTTCCATTCATCACTTTTATAAAAGACGTGATATTTCTTGTCTCTTTTATATCTGATTTCTTGATCGTACTTCTTTTGATGTTCTTTTCTTTTTTTCTCTATTTCTGCCAAGCACTTGTTGCAATGTTGTTTTTCGTAAGATATTATCGTTCCGCATTTACAAGTTTTTTTTAACATAAGTTTCACCTTATCTTATCTGCTTTTTTGCTCCGCCTTTACCTCTTTTGTAAATATGTGTATGTACTCCCATCAGTTCTTCTATTTCGCTAAACGAAAGTTTTTCTTCTCTTTTTTTGATCAACTTCTTGTATTCTTTATTTTGTTTTTGCTTGATATATTCTCCTATTTTCACATCTCCCGCTCCTTTCTGTAAAAAATAAGCACTTAATAACAGTAAATGTTATTAAGTGCTTCAAGGGGGAAATCAAATTTCAAGAAAAAAAATAAGAGCTAGAAAAGCTCTAAATGAAATAGGGGAGAAAATCTCTATTAATATTATACAATATATACAAGTTTAAAAAGTGTATTTTTCGTGCATTTTTAGTGCAATTCTCCAGGCATTACACAAAGTTCATTATGATCTTTGCGCCAATAAGGCGGAATAATTGGAAGTCTTTGAAAATCAAACCCTTCTAAATTAAGTTCTTTGCAATACTTAGCTGGTATTGGTCGTATCAACTTGCCTTCTTTTAATATACTCCAATCCTGCTCTATCTCTTCAACTATAATTTCTCTTATCCTTCCATATCCCTGGCTTCCTTTTTTCCCTACATAAAATATATTGTTCTTTAATAGTCTTTCTATTTCTTCCTTATCACCTCTTGCGTAAAATATTACTTCTTTGTAACTTTTAAGTATAATTGGCATATGGTAATTTTTGAAATGTCCTGCTCCAATATCTACTCTTTGCTTTTTCCCTTCAATCTTTACTATATCATCATTTTTATCATGCCATTTTTTCGTCCAGCTTGTTACAAATTCTCTATTTTCTCCTATTCCTACACTTGCGCAATATACATCATATTTTTTGTCTAATATCTTAGATAACATTTCATCTATCATTTCTTTCGTTCCAGCTATTTTATTATTATAGAATTCATCTTTTAAAATCTCTTTTGCTTTAGCTGCCGATAATATTGAATCTAAGTAGATATATCCTATTGTTGCTATCGGTGTTGACATTTTGAATGTTATTTTTAGATTTTTAAACACACTTTTCACCTTCTTCTTCTTTCTGTTCGCAATGTTTTTTTTTAAATTCTTCCCAACTTTTGCTGAATTCATGATTAGCAAATGCTTCTTTAAGCCCACTAATTTGTTTTAGTCTGATTACTTCATCTAATTCCATTCCTAATTTTTCGCATATCTCTTCATCTTTCCAACCTTCTTTCGTTAGTTCTATTATTATGTCACTCATGCTTCTTATTTGATGTGTACCTCTCGCGCTATTATGTCTTATTGTACTGCCCATTCTTTCATCTATAGGTTTATCTATTACAACTAGTGGCAAATATCCTTTTAACCTTTTCTTTATATCTTCATATTCTTTTCCTACTCTACTTCTGTGAAACCCATCTACAACCTCATATTTACCGTCAGGTAATCTATACGCTACTATCGGCTGTGTATAACCGTCTAGTTTAATTGATGTATGCAATAGTTGCATTTCGGGACTTGCTACTTTATTTGGATTGTAAGCATTTGCTTGAACTTCTTCTGCTTTTACCCATTTCACTACATCGACGGGTTCTTCGAACGGAGATATGTGTCCTATGTTAATTTTTATAAGATTGATCATTTTTACTTTTTCATCTAAATTTTTAATTTTTTCAATTTCTTTTTTGAGTTCTAATATCAATTCCGCTATTCTAGTGTTCATTTTCCCACTCCTCCGCTATTTTTTTAAGATGTTTGTCGTTTGTGTTTTCTGATTTTATTAAGTTTGCATATTTTTCTTTTAATCTGTATAATGTTTCTATATCTGATTTTGTTTGACCAAAACTAAGTCTTTTCATCCAAAAATCATTTCTTTCTATAGCTCTTGCAATTCTTCTCCAAGAAGCCACCTTTTTGCTACTTTCTAATTTTAAGTCGGCTTCGTCTGGTATGTTTTGTAATAGAATGCCTTCTTTTTCTTCATACCATTTTAGAAAAGTTTTAATTTTTCTGTAATAATGATCTCTCAATTCCGGAGAATATAATCCTATTGTTTCAAGTAAAAAAACAGTGTATTGTTGCCACGTCATTAAATCCGGTTTTTCAGTTTTGATGTTCCCTAAAAGTGATGTTCTGCAATATATGTTTCCAAAATTAACTCCATGCACTCTATTAACAACTCTTTCCCAAGTTTCGGGCTCTAGTGCCCGAAACTGGTCTAATCCATTTCTTTGATCATCACCGTATGGCTGGCATAATCTTTGCTCGTATATCGTGAGACCGTTTTTATACATAAGCTCATAGATTTGATTGAATTTTAAATCTAATTTGCTAACAGCTCCCCAAATATCTTCGGTTCTCCAATCGTATATTGGATAAAAATTGAATACATCTAAGAATTTGTCTTTACCTATTTTTATTTGTGTAGTCCAATTTTTGTTTTTATATTTTACTTTTTTATCAGATACAATTGTTCTAAATCTATTAAGACTTTCATCAGACCTTATCCCTATGCCTGCACCTGTTAAACCGCTATGTTCTTTTTGGTACCATTCGGCAAAATATATAATAAAATCCTCAAATTCCATACCTTCTACAAACCATTCCCACGGACAATTATCTTCATTGATAACATAGTCATATTTTGGCATATCCCTTACCCACTTGTCTTTATCGTTTTTATCCCAGTATATCCACTTAGGCTGTATAATCGAAACTGCATTTCTAAGAGAAATTGGAAGGCAAACCCAATAAAAATTTTTTACTACATCTTCAGTTTCTTTTATTAGTTCTTCTATATGTTCAATTGTTGCTTTATACTGTGCTTCTAAGTCTATATATAAAACATCAAACTTCTTATTCATTTTTCTTGCTACAACGGCAGCTAATTGTAGCATTACAGAGCTGTCTTTACCTCCGCTTATACTAAAATATATATTATCAAATTCATTAAATGCAAACTCTATTCTTTCAAACGCTGCATCTAATACATTTTTTTCCGTATACTTTTTCATTTTTTCACCTCCACCTGTTTTCATTTTATTTAGTTTATATTATGTGAATTTATTTTAACTCAACCTCCTTTTTGACTTTCTCAAGCCCACCATTTTGTTTAATTAACGTTTTTATGCCAACGTTAATTATTTGTCTGTTTATATCACCTTTATTTATTTTCATATTTGTTTTCGCTTCCATGCAAGAATAGTAAAGTTGTATTAACTTTGCTGTTTCGTTGTCTATTCTTGTATTGAATTGTTTTTTCATCTTTTTTCACCTCCACTATTTATTATATCACATTGTTAGCATTGTTATCAATATTTCTCTAAAAAAAAATTATGTAAATGTTTTGATTTCTGGAAATATATGTGTTAATTGGTTATATAGATCCGGATAATATATTTTAATCCACAAAAAGTATCCAAATCTAGCAGCTGTAGGATCACAATACCAAGAAACTCTTATATCTCCAGGATCTTTTACTAATCTATCTTTAAAATAAGCTGGGTGAATTAAATTTTCGAGTGGATAATTAGAAAATATATACGCCCAAACATCTTCTTTTTTCCAATCAGCTAATGGGAAACACTCATATATATCAAATGATTTACAGTAGAAGTATTTCCCATTTTTACAAAGCATAATTCGTCTTTTTTTACTTTCTTCTTTTCTTAACCCGATAAAAGCTAAGTCATTTCCGTTATTTTTTGACCATTTTTTAATTGGCATTCCCATTACTTCATTGAACGCTATATCTTCTGCTGCTCCTATAAATATTCCCTTTTTTCTTTTATACACATCTAATGTATTAACGGGACTTTTTATAACATGTAAATTTATTCCCCATGTCTCTTTTATTTTTTGTATTTGTATATAACTTTCAGGTAGTTCTACTCCGCTATCATGGAACATTACATCTATATTTGGATTTTGTTTATAAACTAAATGCAATAGACATAAACTATCTTTTCCTCCACTAAATGCTACATAAGGTTTTTTATGTTTTTGAAGGATCTTTTGTATTAAGTCTTTCGCTTTTTGTACTCTTTGTTTATGCGTTTTTGTTTCTGAATATGCTATATATGAAGGCTTTAATTTTTCTAATAAACTCATATTTTCTGTTCAACCTCTCTGATCCAATTTCTCATTTCCTCTTTTCTTTGTTCTAAATAATCATAATATATATCAGAATTTGTAAGCGCATCATATTTTATATCTACCTTTCCATGTCCTGCTGCACTTTTCCCACCTATGTATGGCATTTCTTTGAACTTTTCTAATATAGCATTTAAACAAGCTTCTTCTGCCTCTGTTGCATTTTCTAATACTATCTCAGTATATAGTTCTGTTCCAGCACTCAAACATTGCATTTCATATTTCATTTGTATTGGATTTTCGTGTTTTTCCTCTTCTGTAATGTTGTATTCCTTTGATTTTAAATCATCTCTTCTTGTGTAGAATACATCTTCAAGCATATCGTAGAATGATAAATTGCTTTCTATACCTGTATAATCCGCTGTTTCTTGGCATATAGGATATGATATGCCTACCTTCATTTTCCCTTCTGGTATTTGGTCTCCTATGGCTGTTCCAAACAAACTAAGTGGTGGGCACATTTCTCTCATTCTTCTTTTTTCTCCTATTTCGTTGTACCTTGTACCGCTTGTTAATGCTCCTCCAGTAAAAAGCATATAATATAATTTCGCTGATATTCCTTCTTCAGCAATACCTATTCTTTCTAAATAGTCTTTCATTGCTATTCTTCTTAATTCTCCTCTCAATGCATTTCCTGAAAACACAGGCACATCTATCATTTCATCATTATAGAATATCTTCATCGTCCTCATGATCTGCATCGTTCCCATTCTCTCATCTCCAAAATGAGATAAAGGACTTAACAACCTCATTCTTATATTTGTTTTTACATTCTTATTCATTTATAATCGCTCCCTTCTCTGTGAAACCTACTTGTTTATTCAGTTTTTCTTTAAGCTCTTTTTCTTCCTTTTGTCTCTCTTGTTCATGCTCTCTTATTTCTCTTTGTATTTGTCTGTTTAGTCTGACTTCAAGCATTATACCTAAAGTCTCCTCTCTAATCATTTTTAAAACTGCTTTCTTGAATTCCTCTGTTTCATTGATTATGTCATTTATCTCTCTACATTTGAGACTTCTGACATCAATCTTCCTTGCTAACTTTTCCACAAATTTTTCATAGTTGTTTGTTGTCGTTGCAGCAGCCTTAACCTTTGATGTAACTTCATCCCATATTCCTGCAACTCTCCTGCTATCTATTTTATCCCAATCCATACAACTCCAAAGATTTGTTATAGTAGCGATAGCTGCATATCTAGTATTTTCTCTTGTGATTTTTAACATTACTTTTCTCTCCTTTTTTCTTTTTTTTAATTTCTTTTTCTGTCTTTATTTTTGCTTGTATATATTCGTTTCGTTTTTCTGAATTCATCATATATACAAGCAATTCAAATTGTGCTGAACCTCTGTATTGTTTGAATACTTCTTCATATTGCTGAAACTTCTCTAAACCAAATTGCTCTATTGAAATCATCTTGTACTGTCCTGAAAGCAGCTCTTCTTTTGAAAATTGTAGATACGCTTCGTTCAGCATTTCATATATTGTTTTGAGCTTTTCTGCGTCAAATAGATATTCTCTGTCTTCTTCTCTTATGTAAAATCGTTTTGGATTCGAATTAACAATGCATCTGAAACTGTTATGTTTCTTGAAACTTCGCGTAATTCCTACCACAAATTCAGCTTCAATATATTTTTCGAGATTAAACAGATATTCCTCCAAATCATTCTTTTTTAGTAGATATAAATGTTTTGAATCTGCTACAAAACTGTTCTTTCTTAAATCTGCATTCTTCATGCAAAATGTGCAAGCTTTACATATATAATTGCTATCAATTCTTTTCAATTCGCTCCAATTTGTAAAATTCGCAGATAATACATTTTTTTCTTTTACTCCTTCTGTTATTTTTTTTCCACATATTTTACAGTGTCCTTCTATTTGAACTATTTGCAATGCTTCTAAATCAGGTTTATTGAAAGCTTTATAGATTATTTCTGTATTTACCATATTTCACCTCACTTCCAAATAATATTTTTTCTAATTTTTCCAGTGCTCGTTGACCTATCTGTTTTGAACATCTTTCACTTTTGTATATTTCTATTGCAACTTTGTACCATTTGTTGCCTTCAATGAATTTTTTTCTTACAACAGCTGCTTCTTCTTCTGTTAAAGAATTTACGGCGTTGTCTATTCTTTTCTTTAAAGTTTCAAGATGTATTATTTCTGCGTTCATTAGTGCTTTCTTTTCTGCTATGCTAATTGCTTGATCTTCTACTATACTGCTAAATTTATATGTTGCACTTTTATGTTTTGAGTAATCTATTGCACTTACTCCTAGGTTTTCATACTCATCCAGCTCCTTGAGCTTGAACTGGAGGTCTTTTATCCTTGTTTCTATTATGATATATTCTTTAAGAATATCTATAATCTTCATTAATCTTTATTCTAACTCCTTTCTATTTCGCTTTTACTGAAGCTCAATAGGCTTCTTATAGTGTCTATTTCTGTTTTTATAGCTTCTAATTTCTCTTTATGTGCTTTGTAGTGTGCTTCTTTTATGTCTGCGTCTAATTTATATTTTTGCGTGTCTAGTATTGTTTTTGCTTCTATTTCTGCTACTGTAGCTTTTCCAAGTTTTATTTTGTTTTCTAAGAAAGCTTTTGAATATTCAACTTTATTTTTATTGTAGCTGTTTATGTACTCTATGTATTTGCTTAAATATTCTTCATTTGCTGTTGCTAGATTATTTAGTAAATTTAATAATTTTTCTTGCATTTGTGAAGGTGTTACCATTTTTTCACCTCATATTTTCCGCAATTTCCATGCCTTTCAGGACATATTTTATATTCGTCACCTCTACAACCAAGATCTTCAAATATAGCTGGAACGGTTAGTTTTAATAATCTTGTCATTTCATTCGATAGCTTTCTTATTTCCATTTCAGCTCTTACACAATTTCTAAGCTGGCAAAACTCATAAAGAGCTTGATAATTGCCACTTAGAATTAAATCTGTAGTAGATGCAAGTGGTAGGAATTGTTTAGCTACGTCTACCTCTTTTTTATCCCCTTCTTTTTCTTTCCACTTTTTGTATATTCGCATTATTTTTTTGTAATCTTCAACATATTCTTTTTGTTCTTTTTCATCTAAAATATAAGGAATATATGGTTTTGAATCTTCAAAATTGCAATATCTAGTAGATTTTACAGTCAAATTTATGTGTGGATGTCTACTTATCTGTCTTAAAAGGCTTTGGCTTACATCTTTTATTTCAAATACTGCTTGTCCATGTCTTGCGATAGATCTATGATTCATTTTAAAAACATTCTTTACTGCTTTAACACTCTCTTTTGTCTGATATGGCAAACTAACGGCTTTTGCTAAAATTTCTACTCCTGTATAGTTTAGTAATGTTATTTTCATACTCAACAACTCCTTATTTTTTCTTCTTTTTCTTAACTTTCATTTCTTTATATGCAAATCTGCAATTATGTAGATTATATCCGCTATCTGGTACTAGATTTTCTTCAAACACATCATACAAATTGCAGTTGTTGTAATCTAAAGAGCAATTTTTACATTTAATGTGCATGATCTGTTCGCACCAATCTTCAAATTCTTCTCGTTTAAGGTGAGCAACTTGAAGTTCGTTCTCCCATTGACCTCTCAAACGATTAAGCATATATCTATCCATTATTTTTAGTTCAAAATCTCCAAGTCTTTTAAATACCTTTTCAGCTTCTTTCTTTCCAAGTCTTTCTAAAACTGCTTTATAATATTTTGTTAAATATGTTTCAGCAAGTTTTAGATTTTTGTGTTCTTCTTTAGTTATAAAATTTCTTCCACTCCACTCTGTTCTTATTCTAGAGACAGTATCAAGCAAAACTCCAGTTAACATAAAATCGTTCGCTTCTTCTCTATTAAGATAATTTTTCATTTTTCTCCCCCTTTATTTCTTCTAAAAAATCTGTGAATATTTTTTCTATTCTTTGTTCTGAAATTTTGTTATCTCTCATTACTTTTCTTAATTTTTCACACAAGGTGCTAAATATTTCGTATGCTTTTCTTTCTGCATGTTCTTCTTGTGCTTTTGATCTCAAATCTTCATATTGCTCTTGTGTGAGTTTTTTTCTTAATTCTTTGTCTCTCATTCTTCTATATTTTCTATTCAATAAGATCCTCCTCTTTTTGAATTTATTTTGTTTTTTTATTTTCAAATAAAGTTTTAAACCCTAAATTTCTTGCAAAATAACTTCGACACGTGGATTGTCTGAATAAAATTTACTCATCTTTAACTCGACAACTTGACTGTCATCGTCATAAGCAATTTGATTTAAGCTATCTAAAATAGATTTTGCCAAATTATCAAGGTCTGGTTTTTTGGTCGGCCTTTCTTCTCCAGCTTTCATTTTTTCTTTTATTTTTTTACTTTTAGATTTAGGTATCTGAAAATATGCCTTTATTTCACAAAAAATTGCCCCTGTGAGTTTTTTATTTGTGTTTGTGATAATGTAGCATTCCTTGACGAAATTTTCGTAAATAACGGTCTTTTTAGGTGTATATGTAAATCCTTTACCAACTCTTGGTCTGCCTTTTGCTACTGGTTCTCCAGGTATAACTAATTCGACACGCTTAAAACTTCTTTCCATGCTTGTAACCCCTTGATTCATTTTTTTTCATTTTCTCTAGTATTTTTTCTTCTAGATCTATTTTTAGTCCGCCACTTAAATCAAATATCCTAATGCAAATATCTGCTAATTCTTCTTTAAAATTTTCCATATCGCCTTTTCTTAATTCCTCTAACGCTTCTGATACTTCACTTTGTATTAAAGCTAATCTTGTAGCTATAGCATTATTGATCATACTTTCTTTGAATTTTTTATCTATGATGCAATTTTGATATAAAACTTCTATTGCCCTTACGTCTTCCCAAAATCCTTTATTTGCACTATTCATGTGACATTTTTTTATTAACTCCTTCATTTGCTATTTCCTCCTCAAGTGCTTTGATGTATTTTTCTGTTTCTGCTAGTATTTCTCTTAGATCTCTACTTTTGAAATATTCTTCAACTACATAATCTAGATTATCTAAAATTAATTTATCAAACATTTTCACATCTCCTTTATGCGAACGGTGTTTCTTCAAAATCAACCTCTGTAAAACTTTCAAGTTCATTTGTTTTTTTAGATCCTAAAAATTCAACTCTAGTAGCTTTAACTTTTGCAATAGTTCTTTTTTCTCCTGTTGACGTTTCGTATCTGTCTACTCTTAAAGCACCTTGAACACTTACTAAACTGCCTTTTGATAGATAATTTGCACAGTTTTCTGCTTGTTTGTTCCAAACCTCTATATTTATAAAATCAACTTCTCTTTTTCCTTCTTTGCTTGTAAACTCTCTATTTACAGCTATAGAAAAAGTGGCAACTGCTGTTCCTCCTGGGATGTATTTAAGGTCCGGATCTTTTGTTAATCTTCCAACTAAAGCAACATTATTCATTGTCTCAACCTCCTTTATATTTTTTTAATTTTTAATTCCTCTTCGGGTGTATTTTTTAAAATACACTCCTTAAATCCTAACTCGTGTTCAAATATATAGTACCTTTTTGTTTCGTCTATATATTTGAGTCTTTTCACTTCTCTTTGTTTTGTATTTCCTTTTGCTTCTATTGTCATTTTTGTAACTTCATACCATTTACCCTTTTCGAGCTTGTATACCGGTATTTTTTTTAAATCCGGTTTAACTTCCCCGCAATTGTAATAGGCTCTTTTTTCTCTTATTCCTATTTTCCCGGCATATTGGCTGATAGTGCTAATAGGTCTGCCGAGGTCTTTCGCTATTTGCACAGTTCCAAGTTTTTTGTAATTTTTTTTAATATATTCCTTTTCTTTTTCACTTAACCTCACACTTCTCCCACCTTTTTTGATTATCCAGAATTATTCTTTCAAGTTCATCAGCAGTATATCGTGATGTTCTCTGTTCAAAATTATGAAATTTTGTAACTTTATTTGAAATTGGTGCTGCGTAATTGTCCTTTATTGCTTTTATGAGAAAAGCAACTAAGTTTTTATAATTGTTTTTCTTTGCAATTTCATATTTTTCTTTTATAAGCTCTATATCATTTTTTGCTGCTTTTAATATAGAACTTATTTCTTTATCAGTCAGATCTTCTTTTATTATCTCTTTAACTTTTTTTATTTTTAGATCAACAACACTTTCTTTGTTGTTATATAGTTTTAGTTTTTTTTGGTTTTTGTTGTATGTTTTTAGTTCGTGTTCATTTGGTGAACTAGCCTTGTTTAAATTTTGAACTAGCCCTAGTTCATTTATTGAACTAGCCTTGTTTAAATTTTGAACTGGGTTATCTTTTATAATATAGATATTGCTTGCATTTTCTTTTTGCCTATTTATTACCTCTAGTATCCCAACGTCTTTGAGCTGTTTAATTGCTTTTGCTAATGTCGCTCTTGATTTTATGCCTGTATTGATTAGTAATGTTTCATAACTTGGGAAACATTCTTTTTCCTTGTTGGAATACATACAAAGAATTACATAAAGTAACTTTGCATGAGGACTAATGTCTGATTTAAGCACATGATTTTCAACTATTGTATAGTGCCATTCACGTCTTACTTCAATGCTCATAACAGCACCTCATTTTTTTCATTTACAGCCCCCACCTTTCTTTTAATTCACCTTTCATTCCTCAACTATTTCAGCTTCTATCACTTCTTCTTGTTCATATTCAGATAGAAGTTTCATAACTTCTCCTACTTCTTCATATTTAAGTTTTTTAAGATCATAACCATTGTTTTTGCAAAATTCTTCTAGTTTACTAGTATCTTTTATAGCACTGTCATATAAGCCTTTTAATTCTGCTAATTTCACAATTTCTATTTTTTGTTGCTTAGTAGCTCCACCAGGAATTACTTCTTTTTCTGGAAGTTTATCTGGAACGTTTGGCATTTCCGCTTGATCATACAAGCCTTGCAAATCTTCGGGAAATGCTTCCCTTAATGCTTGTACTAATGCTACTTTTCGTATCATTGTTGCAGGCATTGTATTCCACGTAGCTTGTTTTTTTGCGTATTCTTCCATGCTTACCTCTGCCCTAACTGGTATATCTGTGTCTTTTAGATATACTTCTGCCCAGCCACCTATTAGTTGCTCTCCTGGAGCTTTTAAGCTACCTTCTCGATATATTGATTCTCCTTGTCTGTTTAGTATCACTATACCTGCTTTTATTCCGTTGTACCTTGGATTTCTATATGCTCTTTTTGTAAATGTATCTTTACCAACTACAATATTAGCTGGAGAATTACCAAACTTTATTAAGTATGCTTCTCTTAAAAAAGGATTTAGTTTCTGATATTTGCAAATATTTAAAAACATCATTACTTCTTGATCTGTTACTCTTTCGGAATCTCCAGATACTAAATATCTTTTAATAATGTCTGGAGTTAATTCAACTTTTCCGTGTTCGGTTTCATAAATTGCAACTTCCATTTTTTCTTTACCTCCTTTTCCTATTGCGTTATAATTACAATAGATTTTTTATTCTTTCGACTGTAAGTTACTACCTTACAGTGTTTTTCATTGTTAGCTGCATTCTCTAAATATGCAGCTAACTCCCTCACTTTTCCACTAAAAGCTAGTTTTAGATATTTCATATTTCTTAACCCTCCGTCCACAATAAGATTTTTTCCATTTGTCTTACTACTGTTATAATGCATCTGTATAGCGTTGGATCAGGATTTGGATCGTTATATAACCAGTAGTTTAATTCTCTGACTGCCCATTTTAATTCTTCTTTAGCTTCGCTCATATGCTTGTCCATAGTCTACACCTTCCTTTATTTCACCAGTTTCTATCAAGCCGTTTATTGCAGCTTTTATAAGTATATCTATTGCTTTTTTCATTTTTTCTTCGTTTTTGTTGTAAATTCTCGTTATTGTTATATCTACATTTCTCATACACATCCCCCTTATTCACTTGCTGCCTTAGATAAAGCAGGAGATTTAAACTTATTTATAAAATATATTTGTCCTTTACCTGTTACTTTTGGTGCCTTGCTTATACTTATATGCCCATCTGCGTGTGTTATAGTTGTTTCTTTTACTTCAAACATTCCTAATTCCATGCTATAATGTCGCCTTCAGGGATAATTAAAACACTTTGTTTGCCACCTTCTGTAAGGATGTTCCAAGTTAGAACCCCCTTACAATTATCCCCTTACAGCCTTGTGTGGAATTGAATATCCGAGAGCCTTCGCTACATCACACGCTACTGCATAAGGCTTACAGTCAATTTCAACCATTCTTATCTTTCCAAATTCTTCGTTTTGAAAAATTATTAAATCATTCATTTTAACCCTCCATCCTTTGTATGTTTAAGTTTTCTTTGCATAAGCTATATTACCTATTTATACTGTTTCTGTCATACAATCGGTAACTTTGTCTGTAAAAAAAATTTCTTCTGCTGTCTTATTAAATATTGAGCATATTTTTTGCATTTCCGAGGCTGTAAACTCACAATAGCCATTTTCTTTTTTTACATAAGTAGACGCTGACATCCCAATTTTTCTAGCTAAGTCAATTTGTTTATATCTATGCTCAACACGTAAAGCTTTTAATTTATAGTTCGTTTTTTTCTTCATTGTATTTACCTCCTATTAAGTTGCCATTTGGTAACTTTCTCAATTGTAGTATATTTTATTTTTGGTAACATGTCAATAGAATTTTAAAATTTATTTTTCGTTTTTGGTAACTTGTCTTTAATTATTGGTAACCTAAGCTATAATATAGTAAAGGAGGTGTTAATATGGCAACTTTTCAGGAAAGGATGAAGGAATTAAGGAAAGAGAAAAACCTAACATTAGATAAACTAGCTGATATGTCAAATACTACTAAAGCCACTTTATCAAGATATGAAAATGGTCTAAGAGTTCCTAATATAGAATTTATACAAAAATTAGCTAATATCTTTAATGTTTCTGTTGATTATCTGCTTGGAAAATCAGATATAAAAAAACAAGAAGAATTGTCAAATATCGAACCTACTCCAGATTATCCTCACAAAATAACAGCAAGAGATAAAAAACAATACCTTGATTACATAAAAGCAGTTAATGAAGCTTTCTTTATGAATGATGAAGCATCAGAAGAAGATAAAAAAGCTATCCTTGAAACTATGAATGAAATCTTCTGGATGGCTAAAGCAATGAGAAAGAAAAAGAAATAATGGGTGGTGTCTTATGATCAAGAATATCCGTATCAGAGTTAAGCATTTAATACAAAAATACGACACACGCAACCCTGAAAAGTTAGCTCGGGAGATGGGAATAGTCATTTTAAAAAGACCTTTTGAAAAAACTATGGGATTTTTTAAAAAAGCTCTAGGGAAAAAGTTTATTGTCGTTAATTCTAATCTTACATATTCTATGCAACAAGTAGTTATTGCACACGAATTAGCACATGCATTGTTTCATTCTAGCAATTCAAAAATATTTCTTCATGAATATACACTTTTCCCTAGAGGACGTTATGAAATTGAAGCTAATAGATTTGCTGCAGAGCTTCTTATTGATGAAAACGAGATAGATAAACATATTTTTAAAAATATGACTGTTGAGCAAATAGCATTATATTTTGATGTACCTAAAGAATTAGTGGAATATAAGACAAAAAAATAGGGGGATATTTATGTTGAATTTTTTTAGAATATTAACAGGTATTTTTTTTACACTATTTACTTTTTTGATGCTTGGAATTTTTATTATGCCAATAATTGAAAATCCTTTTATAGGTATTTTAATCGTAGGTATTCTTTTATATGTATCTTATAAAATAGGTTTTAAATTAGCGAATAAATTATTTAAATATCAAAAAGAAATAAACAATACTATTGATACTGTATATGAGAAAAACGAAATACAAAAAGATACAGAAATATATACAGAAACAGAAGATTTTACTACAGAACCTGCAATACAAGAGGGGTACATAATTTCTAAAGAAATTAATAGTCCAGTTTATTCGGATAAAGTATATAAAAATTTTGTTGTACTAGATTTTGAAACAACTGGTCTAGATCCTAATACTGATAAAATTATAGAAATTGCTGCACTTAAATACATAGATAGATCTTTAGTTGATGAATTCGTTACTCTTGTAAACCCTGAAATTACAATACCGAAAAAAATAACTAAAATCAATGGAATAACAGATGATATGGTAAATGACAAACCAACGATAAAAGAAGTTTTACCTAGCTTACTCCAGTTCATTGGTGATTTGCCTATAGTAGCCCATAATGCACCTTTTGATGCTAGATTTTTAAAATACGCTGTTTTAAATAACTTTGGTGAAGATTCTATAGAAAATAATTTTATAGACACAGTTAAAATTGCTAGAGAAATATACCCAAACCTAACAAATCATAAGCTAACTACAATAAAAGAGCACCTAAACATTAATCTAAGTAGCCATAGAGCTTACAACGATACATTAGTTACAGCTCAAATATATTTAGACTATTCGAAAAAGAAAATAAATGAATATAATTCTCAAATTCCTATTTTCGACCAAATAGATGAAGATATTTATATGTGTTTTATCACACATAAATCAGGAATGAATGAAAAATTTGGAACAAGCGAAGACTTTTGTAAATTGGAAGAAAAAATTTCTGAGATTTGTAAAAAGAATAACGGTAGACATTACAAGGCGGCTAGTAAAAATGTAAAATTTGCAATTATTTTCAACTATTTAAATAGAACCAAATCTTGTGTTGATACCCTAAGGAATAAAGGTTATAAAGTAACAACATTTGAAGAAGCTATAAAATTCTTTGAATTAGATTACATGTGGGATATTGAATCATTAGTAAATGCAGAAAAAGAGTATAAAGAATTTAGTTATAAAATTGTTGAATGAAAAACTTCTATACTTCAAAACAGATATTTTGGGAGGAGATTAAAGTGAAAACAATGAAAAAAAGATTAATTTTATTACTATGTGGAATTATCCTTGTTGGAATTGTTGGGTGCGAATCTAATAAAAAAGAAATACCTAAATTAATTTTTGATGAAGCTGTAGAAAGTACAATAAATGAATTAAAAGAATATGAATATGTTAAAGATGTCCATATACAAGTTTCAGAAGAAGAGAGTAAAATAGTTCTTACTGCAGTATTGAGTGATTCTACTAATGAAAAAACTGCTAAAGAATTTGCGGATACCTTAATCAGACGTTTTGGCTGGTGGGTCAATTTTTATAATGATGTTTTAGAAAAAGGTCCTAATAAAGACTATTATGGAGAGTTATACGACTATTATGATATTAATATAGGGATAAGTTCTTTAAGTAAAGTAAACGATATTAAATCATGGTACGTTAATAAATTTATACTCAAAGGTAGTCATAAACAAATAGATATATAATTATAAAGAGCAGAAAAACTGCTCTGTTTATTTCCAACTATTACCAAACATATATTCGGAACTAGTAACTTTAAGGAGGTCAGCGTGTATGAATAATGTTGCAGTATATTGTAGAGTTAGTTCAGAAGATCAAGCAGAACGTGGCACTATCGAAAGTCAAATTGAATTTGCTATGAAATATGTTGATCTACATCAATTGAATTTATATAAAATATATAAAGAAGATGGAGTTTCTGGGACTATTCCACTTCATGAAAGACCTGTAGGAATACAACTTATAGAAGATGCTATAAATAAAAAATTTGATACTCTACTTATATATAAGCTCGATAGATTAGGAAGATCTGCTCGTGTTACACTAAATTCTATTTATCAACTTGAACAATTAGGAGTGCAAATCAAAAGTATGACTGAACCATTTGATACAAGTAATCCAAGTGGTAGATTTATGATTACTATGCTAGCAGGAGTTGCCGATCTAGAAAGAGAAACAATACTTGAAAGGATGTGGCATGGGGCTAATAGAGCTGCTAGAGAAGGAAAATGGCTTGGTGGTATAGTTCCGTATGGATATATAGTAGATAGCCAAGGTTATTTAGTTGTAAATGATGAGCGTATCGGAGATTTAGAGATGTCTGAAAAGGAAGTTGTTCAGCTTATATTTGATCTTGTAGGCAATAAAAAATATTCTACAATGAAAGTTGCTGATTATCTTAATTCACTTAAAATACCTACTCATTATCAAAAAGATGACAGGCAAATTTTAAAAGGTAAAAGAAAAGCTAATACAGCTGGAGTATGGCTTCCTAACAACATAGGTAGAATGATTAAAAATACCACTTATAAAGGAGTGCATTATTACGGTAAAAGATCTAAAAAACAAAGAGATGTAATCGAAAGAAAAGTCCCAGCTATAGTATCGGAAGATCTATGGGATAAATGCCAAGAAGTTTTAAAAAACAATCAAATTTTATCTATGAAAAATTCTAAAAGAAATTACTTGTTAAGAGGTCTAATAAGGTGTGAATTATGTAATAGCACCTATCATGGCAGTTTTAGTACTAAACATGAATACTACATTTGCACTGGCAAAACAAAATATAAAGGACCTGGCTATGGCAGATGTAAAGCTAAAAATATACGAAGTGATTTTTTAAATAAAGTTGTGTGGGAAGATGTTGTAAATTTTATAAATAATCCAGGCAAAGTTTTAAATTTTCTTGATACATCTAATAATAATAATAATATATATACATTAAATAACTTAGAAAGTGAAATAGATATAATAAAGAGTAGATTAGACAATATAGAAACAGAAAAAGAATCTATCTTAAATTTGTTTAGAAAAAATATAATAACTTCTTTAGACGTGGAAAAACAATTTGAAAATATAAACAAAGACAAAATACAACTTCAAGAAAGGTTATTAGAGTTAGAAAAGGAAATATTAAATGTTAGATCCAAAAATAAAAACACAGACAAAATAAGAGAATTTTTGTCTGATATGAAGTATAAGCTTGAAACTAACGAAGTTACATTCGAGCTTAAAAGAGAAATAATAGAAACATTAGTAGGTACTATAAAAGTAAATACTATATTTGATGAAAACGGAAAAGCTAAGATAAATATCAAAATAGAATATAATTTTGATTGTACTGTTTAACTCACGGACAGGGATTCATGGCGGCAACTAATAGAAAATCTGATGGATATTTTAAGTTCATCTTTACTCTTGAAATAGTTACATATTTATCTTCTATTGGTTGTCTTAATGTTTCTAATATCTTCTTGTCAAATTCTAATAGTTCGTCTAAAAACAATACTCCTTTATGTGCTAAAACAACTTCTCCTGGTCTTGCATCAGCTCCACCACCTATCAAGGCTGTCTTGGTAGTAGTATGATGTGGTGATCTGAATGGTCTTTTATTTATTATTCCTTCATTTTTATCTATAAGTCCTGCTGCACTGTATATCTTACTAATCTCTATTGCATCATCTAAAGATAAGTCTGGAAGTATTGTTTGTATTCTTTTAGCTATCATAGTTTTTCCTGACCCAGGAGGGCCTATCATTAATATGTTATGTCCTCCAGCACAGGCTATTTCTATTGCTCTTTTAGCTAAGTAGTTTCCCTTTATATCTGACATATCTAGATTTTCAATATTTGATGTATGTATTTTTTTATCTTGCTTGTATGGATTTTTATCTAGTTCTTTATTTAAAAACTTAACTACCTCATCTAAAAAATCAAAACCATAAATATCTATTTCTTCTATAAAAGATGCTTCTATTAAATTATCCGTTGGCAATATGACTCTTTTATAGTTTCTTTTCTTTGCCTTTATTATTATAGGTAAAATTCCATTTACTTTTTTTAACTTTCCATCTAAAGATAACTCTCCTAAAAATAATGTATCTTTTAAAGAATCTATATTATTTATATATTGATTACTAAGTATTCCAACTGCCATTGCAAGATCAAAGTGCGATCCTTCTTTTCTTATATCTGCTGGAGATAAATTTATTACTATTCTTTTATTTACAAATTCATATCCACTATTTTGTATAGCTGACCTTATTCTTTCTTTGGCTTCTTTTATAGATGTATCTGGAAGACCTACTATATTAAATGCTGGTATTCCTCTACTTAAATCTACTTCTACATCTACAATAAATCCATCTATTCCCAATATTCCTGCACTACTTACTTTAAAAAACAAAATATCATCTCCTAAAAAGCGTTTTTTATATGATTTATCTTTTTATCTTTTAAGTAAACTTCAATAACATCAAAACTGTATTCTAAGTTTTCTAGTTTGTTTTTATTTATGTATTCAGTTGCTACATTCCTTATTTTATTTTGTTTTTTAAAATTTACAGCTTCGCAAGGATATCCATAATTTAGATTGCTTCTAAGTTTTACTTCTACAAATGTTATTTTTTCTTTTTTTTGAGCTATTAAGTCTATTTCTCCATATCTTGTTTTATAGTTTTTATCTAGTATTTTAAATCCTTTACTTAAAAGATACTTATTTGCTATTTTTTCTCCTAATTTACCCTTTTGAACATTATTCAATCCTTTCACCCTTCTTTGTATCTATTTTCGATATAAATGCTAATATATTAGCTACTGCTTCATATAGTTCTACTGGTATTTCTTCCTGTATTTGTAGAGTTTGTAGCTTTTTTGCTAACTGATCATCTTCATATATAGTTATATTATTTTCTTTTGCAGTTTTTATTATATTTTCTGCTACTAACCCCTTTCCCTTTGCTATAACTTTAGGAGCGTTATCTTTATTTATATCGTACTTTAAAGCTGCTGCTAATTTCTTTTTTTTCATAAAATCACACCCATGCATCAAAACTTGTATAGTTTGTTTTTCTAAATATATCTAAATCATCTTGTTTAGATGTTTTAACCTTATATCTTATATCTATATTCTTTATCCCAATTGAGTTTATGCTTTTTATTAGACTAGTTTCGTTAGCTTTAAATATATCTATGACATTATTGTGTTCTGATAAAAATAATATTTCTAATTTATGCTTTTTATAAAATATTAAAGTTTCTACTTTACCTAGATTATAGGTATTTAATGATACAAATATACTTATATCATCTTTGACTTTTTTACTTTTATTTTGTTTATGTTTTATTATTATCTGAGCTAAATTTTTATAGTCGTTATATGTAAATGGAACTTGAAAATACATAGATTCATTGGTTAATTTGTTTAAAAAATTTAACTTTTCATTTATATTTTCTAAATCTTTGTTTAAATTTGTATATGTATTTTTGCTATCTGATATTTTTTTCGTTAATGTATTTAACTCGTGTTTTATTTTTTCTAAGTTTAAATTTGCATTTTTAGATATATCTGTTGTGATTTTTTTTATAATTGTGTTTAGTTCTACCTTAGCATTGCCTTCTTTTGATGATACAATTTTATATAATTTATCTAATATCTTTTCTAGATTATCGCCTTTTTTAAAAAATTCATCCATGTTTTTTATGTTGTTGTAGTTTAGCTTTAGGTTGTTTTTAAACAAAAATATAAAATCTGTTTGGTCTAAATCCATATCTTTTATATCTGATAATATAGTTAGTAGATTTTTGCCGTTTTTGTTTATATATATATCTTTTAATAACTCCCTTATTTCTTTATCTTGTATGTTTTCTATGTTTTGATTTAATATTTCTACTTCTTTTTCTGTAAAGTTTAATAATGCTTTATATGAAGATAAGTTTTCTTTTATTATTTTGAAATTTTCATTGTTTACTGTTATTTCTTGTTCTATCATTTCCTTTATAATTTGCTTGTTTTCAGATGTATTTGGAATATTAAGCTCTTTTATAGTTTGTTCTATTTTTAGGGTTATATCTTCCTTTATTTGATTTTTATTTATTGTACTATCATCTCTTTTTTCACTTTTTATATCGATAATTTCTGATTTTATATTCTCTAAAATTAAATTATAATTTGTGATTTTCATCTAACTCACCATTTAATATAGATTTTAAAAATGTTTTTCTGTGTATAGGTGTTATTCCATATATTTTTATGGCTTCATAATGCTCTTTTGTTCCATATCCTTTATGTTTTGCAAATTTATACTGCGGATATAATTTGTCATATTCTTCCATGATCTTATCTCTTGTTACTTTAGCAAGTATACTTGCTGCTGATATTGAAATAGATTTTCTATCACCTTCTATTATAGGTTTTTGAGGTATATTTATGTTTGGTATGGTGAGAGCATCTATAAGTAAATAATCAGGTGTATTTTTTAAATTGAATAAAGCTTTTTTCATAGCCTCATATGTTGCATTTAGAATATTTAATTTATCTATCTCGTTATTGTCTACAATCCCTATTCCATAGTCTATAGCCTTTTCTTTTATTATATCGAATAGTTCTTGTCTTTTTTTTAGGCTTAATTTCTTTGAGTCGTTTATTCCTTTTATTATTGTATCTTCACTTAATACTACTACAGCTGCAACTACAGGTCCTGCTAGAGGGCCTCTTCCAGCTTCATCTATCCCACCAATATATCTAAATCCTCTTTTATACGCTTCATTTTCAAATATCTTCATATTTTGAAGTCTTATTTCTTCTTTTCTTATATCATCTAATTTTTTACTAAGTTTTAGTGCTATCTTTTGCACTGATGCTCTTTTGTCATTTTTAAGTATATCTATGTATTTTAAGTACTCGTTAATTTCTAAATTACTTACTATTTCATTTATTTGTTTTACACTCATATTTTCTATCATATTTTTCCTCCAACTTTATCAATTTTGAAAAAAAAGAGAAAGAATTACTCTTTCTCTATATCTGATGGAACTTCAAGCGTTATATTTCCTATTTTTCCTTCTCTGAATTCATTTAGGACTATGTTTGCTATTCTAGTATAATCTAATTCGTTTTTAGATATGATGCATCCTCTTTTTCTTCCTATGTTTTCCATAGTTTCAAGAGGGGTTTGTCCTAGTTCTATTTTGTATCTTTCTACTAATTTGTCAGGAGCTATGTCACTTAACTTTTCAATAAGTTTAAGCGCAAGTGTTTCTATGTCTAGTATTTCATCTTTTATTGCTCTTGTGAAAGCTAGGTTTAATGCAACGCGTTCATCTTCAAATTTTGGCCATAAGATTCCAGGAGTATCTAGAAGTTCTAGATTTCCCTTTAGTCTTACCCATTGTTTTCCTTTAGTTATTCCCGGCCTATCTCCTGTTTGAGCACTTTTTCTTCCTGTTAATCTGTTTATTATAGATGATTTTCCTACATTAGGAATTCCAACTATCATCATTCTTATAGGTCTTTCTTTTCTTCCCTTTTTTATTAGTGCTTCCATTTTTTCTTTTGTGACATTTTTACATTCTTCTATTAACTCGTTTATTCCTTCTCCTGTAAGTGTATTTACGCAGATAGCCTTTGTATTAAGGTCTTTGTAATATTTAACCCAAAGTTTTAGTTTATTAGCGTCTGCTAAATCTGCTTTATTCAAAACTACTACTCTTGGTTTTGATTGAATAATTTTATCTATTTCTGGATTTTTACTGCTATATGGTATTCTACTATCTAAAAGTTCTACAACTACATCTACTAACTTTAAATTTTCTTTTAATAGGTCTCTTGTTTTTTTCATATGACCTGGAAACCAGTTTATATGCATTCTATCCTCATTTTGAATCTTTTGATCAGTTTCTTTGTTTTTATTATATTTTTTCATACTAACCACATCCTTACATACTAAAAAGGGACTGCCCAGCAGCCCCAAATATTTTTAAACTATTTAACTTCTCTAGGAAGCATAGCTTCTTTAACTTTAGCTTTTTTACCAACTCTATCACGTAGATAGTTAAGTTTAGCTCTTCTAACTTTTCCTCTTCTTGTTACTTCTATTTTCTCGATTTTTGGAGAGTGTACAGGTAATATTTTTTCTACTCCAACTCCGAAAGATATTTTTCTTACAGTGAAAGTTTCTCTAGCTCCTCCACCTTGTCTTTTTAGTACTACACCTTCGAAAACCTGAATTCTTTCTCTTTTTCCTTCTTTTACTTTTAGGTGTACTCTTACAGTATCTCCTGGTCCAAAGTCTGGTAAATCATTTCTTAATTGTTCATTTTCAATAGCTCTTATTATATCCATATCTAACTCCTCCTGATCATAGACGTTCTTGAATATTTTATAATAACAGAGGAACGTCCGTATTTTTTCAACATTGTAAATTATATCACTTAAGGTTTAAATTTGCAATACTTTGTAGATATTTTATTACTTGTTTTTGTCATTTTTTATTACTTTTTTCATCAAATCAGGTCTTCTTTCAGAAGTTATTTGTATAGACTTATTCTTTCTCCACTCATCTATAAGTTTGTGATTTCCTGATAGTAAAACATCTGGCACTTTCATTCCCATGAATTCTCTAGGTCTTGTATATTGAGGATACTCTAAAAGGTTATCTTTAAATGATTCTTCCATAAATGACTCTTCTTTTCCTAAAACTCCTGGTATTAGTCTTGATATACAATCAATTAGTATAAGAGCTGGAAGCTCTCCTCCTGTAAGAACATAATCTCCAATAGAGATTTCATCTGTTACTATAAGATCAATTATTCTTTGATCTATACCTTCGTAATGTCCACATAGTAGTATTATATCTTCCTCTTTTGATAACGAGTTGGCTATTGTTTGATTAAATACTTTTCCTTTTGGAGTTAAGTATACAACTTTAGGATTTTTTAGATTATTTTTTTTTACTATGTGATCATATGTATCATATATAGGCTGAGGAGTCATAACCATACCCGCTCCCCCTCCAAATGGATAATCATCTACTTTTTTATGCTTATTTTTAGAAAAATCTCTTATATTATAAATATCAACACTTATTTTTTTATTTTCTATGGCTTTTTTCATCATGCTTTCATTTAGATAAGCATCAAATATACTTGGAAATAGTGTCATTACGTGAAATCTCATTATATCATTCCCTCTATTGGATCTATAATAATTTTTCTCTCATTTATATTTATTTCAGGAACAAACTGTTTTACTGCAGGTATTAAATATTCTTTTCCATCTTCACTTTTTATAACATAAACATCATTTGCTCCTGGTTGCATTACATCTTCTAATACTCCTAAATATTTTCCATCTACTGTATATGCATTAAGTCCTATTAAATCAGCTATAAAATAAGCGTCTTCTTCAAGCTCTCTTGCATTTTCTCTTGGAATTACTAGATATTTATTTCTTAGCTTTTCTACTTCATTTATATTGTCAATCCCTTTTAGTTTAATTATTGCTAAGTTATTTTTATATCTTACTTTTTCTATAAAATATTTTGTTTGTAAGTCATCTCCTATATATACCCACTGTATTTCTTCAAACCTTTCTTTATAATCAGTTAGTGGATATACTCTCATTTCTCCTTTTAGTCCTTGAGTATTTACTATCTGGCCTACCTTAAAATACTTTTGCATAAGATCACCTACTTTTGTTTTATACAAAAAGGATTAGGCCATAACCTAATCCTTTTGTTTATATTATTTCCACTATAACTTTTTTATTTTCTTTCATAGCAGCAGTTTTTACTAAAATTCTAATAGCTTTAGCTATTCTACCCTGCTTACCTATGATTTTCCCCATATCAGAAGGTGCTACACTAAGCTTTATAACTAGTGTATCGTCCTCTTCTGTTTGAGAAACTATGACTTCATCTGGGTTGTCAACTAGAGATTTGGCTATTTTTTCTACCAACTCTCTCATAACCCTCACCTCCTGAAAAAGGACGATTATTCAGCCTTTTTAGAAGCATCAAATTTTTCCATTATACCGTTTTTCTTAAATAAAGATTTAACAGTATCTGTTGGTTGAGCTCCTATATTTAACCATTTAACAGCTTTCTCATCATCTATTTTAATCTCTTTTGGATTTGAAACAGGGTTGTAGTATCCTATTTCTTCGATGAATCTACCATCTCTTGGAGAACGAGAGTCAGCAACTACTATTCTGTAAAAAGGCTTTTTCTTAGCACCCATTCTTCTTAATCTTATTTTAACTGCCATCTATTTCACCTCCTCTGAAGTTTTTATCTATCTTCCAAAGAAAGGAAACTTGAATTTTCCTCCCTTTTTCATGCTTTTTTCAATATCTGCAAATTGTTTCATCATCTTTCTTGTTTGTTCGAATTGTTTTAATAATCTATTGACATCTTGGACCTTAGTTCCACTTCCATTTGCTATCCTTCTTTTTCTACTTGCATTCAATATAGAAGGATTTTGTCTTTCTTTTTTTGTCATTGATTGTATAATAGCTTGTATTTTTACTAGTTCTTTGTCATCAAAATCCACATCTTTTAATTCTTTTGCATTTGATAGTCCTGGAATCATTCCTATAAGTTCATTTAAAGGTCCTAATTTTTTAACTTGTTCTAATTGTTCTAAAAAGTCCTCGAATGTAAAATGTTGACTTTTTAATTTTTCTTCCATTTCCTTAGCTTTTTTGATATCAATTGCCTCTTGGGCTTTTTCTATTAAGCTAAGTACATCTCCCATTCCTAGGATTCTAGATGCCATTCTATCTGGATGGAACGGTTCTAATTCTTCTAGTTTTTCTCCCATACCTACAAACTTGATAGGTTTATTTGTAACGGCTCTTACAGAAAGAGCAGCTCCTCCTCTAGTATCTCCATCAAGTTTTGTAAGTATTACTCCATCTATTCCTAACGCATTATTAAAACTTTCAGCTACGTTAACAGCATCTTGACCTGTCATAGCATCTATAACAAGTAGTATTTCATGAGGTTTTATTTTAGATTTAACGTTTTTAAGTTCATCCATTAAATCTTCATCTATATGAAGTCTACCTGCTGTATCTATTATTACTACATCATTTCCTTTTTTAGATGCTTCCTCTAAACCTGAATTTGCTATATAAACTGGATCTTGCTTATCACCCATATCAAATACAGGTATGCCTAGTTTAGATCCTACTACATGCAACTGCTTTATAGCAGCTGGTCTATATATATCACAAGCAACTAACAAAGGTTTTTTGCCTTGTTTTTTTAAGTATGAAGCTAACTTACCACATGTAGTTGTTTTACCTGCCCCTTGCAGTCCTACTAACATTATTACTGTAGGAGGTTTAGATGCAAAACTAATTTTGCTTTGCACACTTCCCATTAATGATGTTAGCTCTTCATTTACTATTTTTATAACATGCTGTGCAGGAGTTAAGCTTTCCATAACTTCCTGACCTATACATCTATCTTTAACTTTGCTTATAAAGTCTTTTACAACTTTAAAATTAACGTCTGCTTCAAGAAGTGCAAGTTTTACTTCCCTCATTGCATCGTTAACATCTTTTTCTGTTAACTTTCCTTTTCCTTTTAATTTTCCTAAAGCATTTTGTAGCTTTTCAGATAATCCTTCAAAAATCATTTCAACAACTCCCTACAAATTTCTTTTATTTTTTTAATTTTAGGGACACATTCGCTACATTGTTTTGATATAATTTCATTTTCTATTTCAACAAGTCCTGTATATATCTGTTCAATATAAGCATTTTTTTCTTCAAATTTTTCTACAAGTTTTAATTTCTCCTCGTAGCTTTTTAGTATTTTTTCTGATCTTTTCAGATTGTCATAAACTGCTTGTCTTGATATGTTTAGATTCTCACTTATCTCACTTAATGAATAATCTTCATTATAGTAAAGATGCATAACTTGTTTTTGTTTTTCAGTTAAAAGCTCTCCGTAAAAGTCTATTAGTATATTCATTTTGACAAGTTTATCTATATCCAAAGTATCACTTCCTAAAAGTCATCGATACTTGTGTAAAGTTTTTAACCTTTACACAAGTATTCTATAATATATAATACATCTTGTCAACCTTTTTTATTCAAATAGTGCATTTGCAAAATCTTTTGCATTAAATTCTTGAAGATCTTCCATTTTTTCTCCAACACCTATCAGTTTAACTGGTACATTAAGTTCATTTTTTACAGCTAGTATAACTCCTCCTTTAGCTGTTCCATCTAATTTAGTTAAAGCTATTCCTGTAATATTTGCAACTTCTTTAAATGTTTTTGCCTGCTGTATTGCATTTTGACCTGTTGTTGCATCAACTACTAATAATATTTCTTTTGATGCATTTGGATATTCTCTTTCTACTATTTTAAATACTTTTCCTAATTCATTCATAAGGTTCTTTTTGTTGTGAAGTCTTCCAGCAGTATCACATATAAGTATATCTGTATTTCTAGATTTTGCAGCATTTATAGCATCATATATTACAGCTCCTGGATCTGCTCCTTCTGAATGTTTTATTATATCTGTCCCTACTCTTTGAGCCCAAACTTCAAGCTGATCTATTGCAGCTGCTCTAAAAGTATCTCCAGCTGCTAATAATACACTTTTTCCTTCTTTTTTGAACTTATTAGCAAGTTTACCTATAGTAGTAGTTTTACCAACTCCATTTACTCCTACCACTAGTATGATTGCAGGAGATGGGTCTATATTTAATTTTTCTTCTTCTCCTTGAAGCATATCAGCAATTATATCTTTTATTTCTTCTTTTACCATAAGGGGATCTGATATTTTTTTTGATTTTACCCTTTGTCTTAAATTATCTATTATATCCATAGTTGTGTTTACACCTACATCTGATGTTATAAGTATTTCTTCTAATTCTTCAAACAATTCTTCATCTATTTTTCCATAACTTTTAAGGACATTATCTATTTTTTCTGTAATACCTTTTTTAGTCTTTGACAATCCTTCTTTTAATCTTTGAAATAAGTTTACTTTGTTAGTTTCTTCATCAGTAATTTCTTCATCGTTTTTTTTTTCATTTTGTTCTAATACTTCTTCTTTTATATCTTCTACATTTTCTTTTTTATTAAATTTATCAAATATTTTCTTTATCATAAGATTAATACCGTTACAGAAAACTTATAAAACTTTATAAAGTTCTTGTCAAACCTTATAAAAGTTTACGTTTCCTTCCTTGTTCATCGTGTCCAGTTTCGAAAAATCTACTCCTGTTTATTTAACACTCCGAAGGCTTAAATTCCCGACTAACGAATCGGTACATATCAATAATAGCTTTAGGTGCTATGCTATTGATTTACCATAATTTTTTAGGTTTATACTTGCATTTAAATCTCTATCTATTTCATAGCCACATTCATCACATATAAATGTTCTTTCTGATAAAGAAAGTTTGTTTTTTAAAGCACCACATATACTACAAGTTTTAGATGAAGGATAGAATGTATCTGCAAGTATAAATTTAATATCATTTAAGGCACATTTATATTCCATTTGTTTTTTAAATTCGTAAAATAGCTGCTCTTGTATTGCTTTAGATAATTTTCTATTTTTTAGCATCCCGCAAGTATTTAAGTTTTCCATAACTACATATTCTGGCTTGGCTTTCACCAAAGATGTAGTTATCTGATGAATATAATTATGCCTTATGTTTTTAAGCCTTCTTCTCATTTTCAAAACAAGGAATTCTAACTTTTTTATATTGTTAGTTTTTCTGTAACGGATTTCACCTCCTTCTGTTTGAATTTTGTTTAATTCATATTTTTTAGATAGCTTTTTTTGTAGTTTTTTTTGTCTTTTCTCAAGTTTTTTAACTTTACTTGTTTTATTTATGTTTTTATACTTTTGTCCTGTACTTATTGTAGCTAAATAAAAACTTGGTTTACTTTTCTTTTTTGACTTAAACTTAGGAAAGTTTGCTCTACCTTCAAAGAAATTTTTATATGCAATACAGGCATCTTTTATAGCTTGTTTTGTTATATTATTTGAATAGTCATTAAGCCATGAGTGTTCTTTTTGTTTTTTAACTCTGTTAATCTTTTTCTAAGTTCACAATCACCTAAAAACTTACCACCATTTTTATAATTTTCTTGCTGTGTTGCTAACGCAAAGTTATATGCCCATCTTGCAACTGAAGCACACTCAAATAATTTTGTTCTTTGTTTATTATTAGGTAAAAGCTTAACTTTGTAAGTTTTAATCATCTTCTACCAGCACCTTAATCATTTTCTTAGCTTTGTTTGCTCTGTTTTTCCTATCAACTTAGCAAATTCACCTATACTATAATATTTCATTTCCATCACCTCATAATAATCATAACATGATATTATAAAAATTATAAGGTTTTTGTATGAATTTATAAATATTTTTTAACTGTTTGCACACCTCCTATATAACTTCTTCATCTATAAAAGATTGAGCTTGTTCAATTTTTAAACTTATTAATTTAGATATTCCCTTTTCCTGCATAGACACACCATATATATAATCCGAAGCTTCCATAGTTCCTCTTCTGTGAGTTATTGTTACGAATTGAGTTTTTGTAGATAGCTCTCTTAAAAATTGAGCATATCTATATATATTAGCATCATCTAATGGTGCTTCTATCTCATCTAAGATACAAAAAGGAGTTGGCTTGTTTAAAAGAATAGAAAACAAAATAGCTATTGCTGTCAGTGCTTTTTCTCCACCAGATAAAAGATTTATATTCTTTAAATTTTTTCCTGGTGGCTTAGCTATTATTTCTATGTCAGACTCTAATATGTTGTTATTATCTAAAAGTCTTAACTCACCATATCCCCCACCAAATAGCTTTTTAAATACTACTTTGAAAGATTCATTTAGTTTTTCAAAGTTCTTTTTAAATTCTATTTTCATATTTTGTTCCATATCTTTTATAAGTGCTTCTATAGAATGAATAGAACTTTCTAGGTCATTTTTCTGTTCTTTATAAAGATCATATCTTTGTTTTACAGCTTCATACTCTTTTATAGAATCTATATTTACATTTCCTAAGTTTTTGATTTCTTTTTTTATGGTATCAATTTTTCTTTTATCAGCTATTATATCATCTTTTTTTATTTTTAAAGCTTCGTGATAAGCCATTTCATATTCATTCCAAAGCTTATTAAAATAGCTATCTTGACTTAACTCTAATTTGTTTATTTTGCTATCAAGCTTATAAATACTATCTTTTAAATCTAGTATCTGAGAATCTAAACCTTTTACATTCTCTTTGTGATTTTTTAATTTAACAGATATACTTTCCTTTTGCAATTTATAGTTTTTAAGTCTAGAATTTATATCTTGTAGTTTTTCTTGTAGTTCTTCCTTTTCTACTTTTATTAAAATTAATTCTTCGCTTAAATTATGCTTTGTATCCTCGCTTAATTTAATGTCACTTTCTTTATTTTTTATAGATTTTTCAATTTCTATTTTTTCATCTTCTAACCTTTTAATTTCGCTTTTAATACTTTTTATATTTTCTGTAAGTTTTACTATCTGTAAATTTAATTCATTATATATATTTATATCTCTTTTATAAAGGTTTTCTTTTTGAAGTTTTTCATTGTTTATATCATTTATTTTTCTTTGTATATCTTCGCTCTGTATTTGAGCATATTCTATTTTAGAAATTACATCTTTTATCATTTCATTTGTATAAGTATAATTTTCTTTTAATCCATTTTGTTCTTTTTCTAGTCTTAAAAGCGTATTTTTAAGGTTAGAAAACTCTTCATTTAGCTTATAAATTTCTGATTCTATAAAAAGAATATGCTTTTCTGTATCCTTTATATCTTTGTCTATTTCATTTATCATGTTATCTATTTGCTTTAGATAATTTTCTTTTTTAATTTTTTCATCTTTTTTAAGTGTTAATTCTTCTTTTAAATCTTTTATTTTATTTTCAAATTCATTTATCAACCTTTTTCTTGATAATAAATTGCTAGATTGTTTTACTGATCCTCCTGTTAAAGATCCTCCTGCATTTAATACTTGACCATCTAAAGTAACTACTTTGTATTTAAAATTCATGGCCCTAGCTATTTGGATAGCACTATCTATATCTTTAGCTATTATTATCCTTCCTAGTAAATATTGTATAATTCCTTTGAATTTTGAATCATACTCAACTACATCACTAGCTATTGCCAACACTCCATTTATATTAGGTAGTTCACTATCTGATATTTTTTTAGAGCTAATGATACTTAAAGGAAGAAATGTAACTCTTCCTAAGTTATTTCTTTTTAAATACTCTATAGCTTGTTTAGCATTTTGTTCATCTTGTGTAATAATATTTTGTAAAGACGATCCTAATGCAATTTCTATTGCTGTTTCATATTCTGTTTCAACCTTTACTACTTGAGCTACGGCTCCTAATATTCCACTTAGGTTTTTATTTTTTAGAACTTCTTTAACACCCTTATTAAAGCCCTCATATTGTCTTTCCATTTCGTAAAATATATTTAATTTTGAAGAATATTCATTTATTTTTAAATTTGTTTCATTTATGCTCTCTTTTATATTTTCTAGATTATCTTTTACTAATTCGTACTCTTTATTGTATTTATCTTTTTGAATATTCAGCTGTATCAATTTAGCTTTATATTCATTTTCTTTTGTCTTACATTCACTCAGCTTTGCTGTTGAATTTTTAATTTTTTCATTTATATCTTTTATTTCATTTTTTACATCTTCTCTTCTTTCATTTATATTTTCTAATGTAGTTTTAAGGCTAGATAATTTAGCATTGTTTTTGTTCTTTTCTTCTAGTACATATATAATTTTATCCTTAAATTCTTCTATTTTATTTTCTTTTTCTTTAAGGTCTTGTATATACTCTTTTATAGTGTTGTCTATGCTTGTCTTTTGATCATTTAACCTCTCTAATGTCTTTGTTAAATCTTTATCCTTAAGCTTCATTTTCTCAAGATTATCTATGTTTCTTTTTATATTTTCATTTAGTACTTTAAGTTCTTCTTTTTGTCTTGACTTGTTTGATTCAATATTTTTTATTTTTTCTTCAAGCAAGCTGATCTTAGAAGCTTTATTGTCTATTTTACTTTTAGTATCATATATAATTTCATTTTGCTCGTTTATCTTACTGTCTATATCTAATAGAGTTTGTTCTGTTTTTGATATGTTTTCTTCTTCATTACATTTTTTACTCTCAAGATCTGATAGTTGATCACTTAAAATTGTTTTATGGTCTATAAGCTCTTTTAGTTGAACGTCTACTTGTTGTATTTCATTTAAATAACTATTTATCTCTAATACTTTTAACTCTTCTTTTAAGTTTATATACTTGATTGCTTTTTCTTTTTGAATTTCTAGAGGCTGTATTTGTTTTTCTATTTCATAATATATATCTGTTATTCTATCTAGGTTATCCTTTGTTATTTTTAAGTTTTTTTCTCCCTCTTCTTTTTTATATCTATATTTTGATATACCAGCTGCTTCTTCAAATATCTTTCTTCTGTTAGAAGGGTTTGAACTTAATATTTCATCTATTTTTCCTTGTTCTATAATTGAGTATCCTTCTTTACCTATACCTGTATCGAGCAATAATTCTTTTATATCTTTTAATCTACAAGGTTTATTGTTTATATAAAATTCACTTTCCCCTGATTTATAGCCAACTCTTTTTATAGTTACTTCTGAATAATCTATATCTAGTATTTTTTCAGTATTATCAATAGTTAAAGATACTTCACAAAAAGACATAGCTTTTTTATTTTCTGATCCAGCAAATATTACATCTTCTAACTTATCTCCTCTTAAGCTTTTTATACTTTGCTCTCCTAATGCCCATCTTATTGCATCTGATATATTACTTTTTCCACTTCCATTAGGCCCTACTATAGAGGTTATTCCTTTTTCAAATAATATTTCTGTTTTGTTAGGAAAAGATTTAAAACCTTTTATTTCTATCTTTTTTAAATACAAAAAAAATCCCCCCTATTTAAAGGTTATAAATATAGTATAAATCTTTATATATGTTTTTCAAAGTTGTAGTTATACTCTTTTTGCCAGTTTCAATTTTTATGCTGCTTTCGAGTAAATCTTCTTTAGTTTTAATCTTTATTTTATATTTATCGTATATGTATATTACATTTTCTTTTTTATTTCCTATTATTTTTGAGATATTTGTTTTGTCTGTATAAATTAAAATATTATCTTTAAGATCATATCTATTTATGAGGTGTTCAATATAATCTCTATATAATCTAGATTCTACTAATTCCCTTAAAGCAGGATGATAAGGACCATTTAGTATTTCTTTTCCTAAAGATATGTTTTCTGTAGTTTGAAGGCCTACTCGGATCACATTGATATTATTAGTATAAAACAATACTAAAAGCTTCTTTACTATATCTATAGTTTTTTCCATATCAAAAGGAGTATATCTACCTTCTTTATATAACTTTTCTAAACCTGTATCTTTAACTATCAAAGTTGGATATATCCTTACAAAATCAGGTTTTAGTTTTATAAATTCTTTTGCTGTATATATGCATTTTTCTTGTGTATCTTTAGGAAGACCTACCATCATTTGAAGTCCTAGTTTAAATCCCCATTGTTTTATAAGTTGAGATGATTTTATAACATCTTTTGAAGTGTGTCCTCTTAAACTTTCATCTAATACATCTTCACTTAAAGACTGTACCCCAAGCTCTATTATAGTTACACCGTTTTTCTTTAACATATTTAATATGTTTTCATCTATACAATCTGGTCTTGTAGAAAGCCTTATATCTTTAACTATTTGTTTATCTATATATTCTTTAGCTACAGATAACAAGCTTTCTTGTATATTTATGTCTATAGCTGTAAAGCTTCCTCCAAAAAAAGCTATTTCAATATGAGCATCTTTTTTAATAGTTTTTAAATACTCATTTATAATGTTTCTTACTTTTTCTGAAGTTATATCAGTAGATACTCCTGTTATTTTCTTTTGATTACAAAAAATACAATCATGAGGACATCCTCTATGAGGTACAAATATAGGTATTATTTTTCTTGTCATACAATATCAATCCTTTGAATTGCTTGTTTTGCAGCTCTTTGTTCAGCTTCTTTTTTTGTTTTTCCCTCACCTGTTCCTAAAATTTGATCTCCTTGTTTAACTTGAACTAAAAATTTCTTGTTGTGATCTGGACCTGTTTCTTTTAATACTTCATATACTATTTTTTCACTTTCTTTGCTTTGAAGCATTTCTTGAAGATGAGTTTTATAGTCTCTAAATACTTTTCCTTTTATAGAATCTTCTATAACTTCTTTCATTGTATCCATTATAAATTTTTTTGCACTTTCTATTCCACCATCTAAGTAAATAGCTCCTATCACAGCTTCAAATGCATCTGCTAATATTGATACTCTCTCTCTTCCCCCTGTAGCTTCTTCGCCTTTTCCTAATAGCAAGTATTCTCCTAAATTTATACTTACTGCTACTTCGTTTAAGGACTCTTCACAAACAATATTAGCTCTTAACTTTGTTAATTCTCCTTCAGGCAATTCTTTTCTATCTTCAAATAAATGATGACTTATTACTATACCTAATACAGAATCTCCCAAAAATTCTAATCTTTCATTATGTTTGACATTAAATCGTTTATTTTCATTTGCATAAGAACTATGTGTTAAAGCCTCTATTATGTAACTTTTATTCTTAAATGTATAGTTTATTTGTTGTTCTAATTTGTGTATAGAAATTTTCATAATTTTACCTCCTAAGGCCATACATTATAAAAAGTGACTGCAAAAAGCAGTCACTTTTTATAATGTATGGTAGTTATTCTTTATCTTCACAATCATCATCGTGACAACAACAATCTTCATCACAACAATCGTCATGACTTGCTATTACTACCTCTTTGCATGATGGACAAATTATATCAACATCTTCATTATATAGTAAATCCTCATCTACTGCAACTTCTTCGCCACATGTAGGGCAGTCTATTTCTAAATATTGTACATCTTCATCATCTAGATCATCTTCGTAAAGTTCATCTTCAACATCAGCTAGATCTTCATCTACTGATTCTATGTATTCAGACAGTTCCTGTTGTTGCTCATCTAATTCTACAATTGCATCTGCCATATCTTCTAATACGTCGATAATATGAGTTAGCAGTTTACCTTCTTTTTTTTCTTCATTAATTCCAAGACCCTCAGCTAACCCTTTAAGATATGCTACTCTTTCATATAAGTGTTGCATTGGCATATACCTCCTTTGTTTATATAGGCACTTGACACCTAATTTAAATATATTATTCTGCTTTATATACTACAATTCCTTCATGTTAAATTTAATTTAATTAAATTTAACACTTTTCGTACTATAGTATACCCAAAACAACACAAATTAAACTCTTGATAAATATTCTCCTGTTCTAGCATCTATTTTTATTTTATCTCCAACATTTATAAATAGTGGCACTTGAACAACTGCTCCAGTTTCTACTGTTGCTGATTTAGTAACATTTGAAGCTGTATCTCCTTTGATTCCTGGTTCTGTTTCTATTACTTCAAGTTCAACAAAGTTTGGAGCCTCAACTTGGAATGCTTGTCCTTGATAGAATCTTATTGTTGCAGTATCATTTTCTTTTAAGAATTTTATAGCATCTTCTACTTGGCTATAGTTTAGAGGAATTTGATCATAAGTTTCATTGTCCATAAAGTAATATAGTTCTCCATCATTATATAGATATTGCATTTGTCTTGTATCTATATTTGCTTTAGGGAATTTATCTCCTGGGTTAAAAGCTTCTTCTCTTATCGCTCCTGTTTTTAAGTTTTTATACTTTGTTCTTACAAAAGCTGCTCCTTTTCCAGGTTTAACGTGTTGAAAGTCAACAACTAAGCATGGTTCTCCATCTTTTTCAAAAGTAACACCTTTTCTGAAATCTCCTGCTGAAATCATTAATATCCCTCCATTATTATATGTATTAGTATCTTATCTGTATTAATTCCTTAGGGGAATTAGATAAAACTTTATAGCCATCATCTGTAACTAATATTAAGTCCTCTATTCTTACTCCGCCAAAATCAGGTATATAAATTCCAGGTTCATCAGTTATAATCATTCCTGGCTGTAGAGGATTCTTTCCAAGGGAGTTAACATGTGGAAGTTCATGAACCTCAAGTCCTAAACCATGTCCAAGCCCATGTCCAAAGTTACTTCCATAACCTTTTTCAGTTATATAATCTCTAGCTATTTTATCTAACTCTTGTCCAGTTATTCCTGGCCTTATAGCTTCTAAAGCCTTAATTTGAGCCTCTAAAACTATGTTATATATTTTCTTTTGCTCATCTGATGCTTGACCTACTACTACTGTTCTAGTCATATCTGAACAATATCCATTATATATACAACCAAAATCTAATGTCAAGAAATCTCCTTCTTCAATTATCTTTTCACTAGCAACGCCATGAGGAAGTGAAGATCTTTTTCCTGATGCTACTATAGGTTCAAATGATAAACCCAAAGCCCCATTCTTTTTCATGAAATATTCAAGCTCTAACGCTAATTCTTTTTCACTAACACCGGGCTTTATAAATTTTAATATATGTTCAAATGCTTTATCTGCTATTTGTGCAGCTTTAGATATAGTTTTTATCTCATTTTCATCTTTTATACTTCTTAATTGTAAAATTAGTCCCTCTAGCTGAACCATTTTTGTATTTTCAAGTTCTTTTGTGAAATTAAAATAAGTACTAACATCCATAAAATCATCTTCAAATCCTAGTGTGCTTATTTTCATTTCTTTTATATATTTTGTAACAGGCTCAGCTTTTGATATTTCTAATATTTCAAATCCTTTGCACTGATCTTTAGCTTGTTGTATGTATCTAAAATCAGTAAAAAATATTTGTCTATCTTGTGTAATTAAAACATATCCACTCGATCCTGTAAATCCACAAATATATCTTCTGTTTTGAGGTTTGTATATTATAACAGCTTCTAAGTTCTTATCTTTCATTACATTTCTTAGTTTTTGAATTCTGCTTTCCACCTTTATTTCCTCCCCCTGTGATTTAAAAGAGCATAAAGTCCTAAAACATAACTATATAGACCAAATCCACTTATTTGCCCTATACAAGCTTTTGCTGTTACACTTTTTTGTCTAAACTCTTCTCTAGCATGTATATTAGATATATGAACCTCAACTGTTGGAACTTTTATGGCCCTTATAGCGTCATATATAGCATAACTATAGTGAGTGTAAGCTGCAGGGTTTAGTATTATTCCGCTATAAGTGTGTTGTGACTTATGAAGCTTGTCTATTATATAACCTTCATGGTTGCTTTGAAAAAAGTCTATCGATACATTAAGACTTTCTGCTTCTTTTTTTAGCATTTGTTCTAAATCTTTCATGCTAGAATTTCCATAGATTTCTTGTTCCCTTTGACCTATTAAGTTTAAATTTGGTCCATTTATAACCAATATCTTTTCCATAAAAAGCTCCTTATACAAAAAATTACTACAAATATAATATCACATTTTATTTAAGTTGAATAGTATATCGCTAACAACTTCTTTTACAGTTTTGTTGTCTACTGTTATTATTATATCTGACGCTTTTTTATATTTTTCAAATCTTACTTGTATTAAATCATGTATCTTTTCTCTTACATTTTCAGTTTCTAATATAGGTCTTTTTGTTGTAGATTTTTTTAAATTTTTTAGTATAGTTTCTTCGTTTGCACAAAGCCATATTACTGTTCCTATTTGTTTTAAGATAGTAATATTTTCATCTTTTCCTACAATTCCCCCTCCTGTTGATAAAACTATATTGTTTTGATTTTTGACCTTTTGTAGGACTTTAGTTTCTAAATTTCTAAAATAGTTTTCTCCTTTTTCTTTAAATATATTGTATATATTGTTTTTTTCAATTTTTTCTACTTCTTCATCCGTATCTATAAATATTTTGTTTAAAATATCACTTAATTCTTTTCCTATTGTACTTTTTCCAACTGCCATAAATCCAACTAAAACTATATTATTCAACTCAATCATCCTTACTTTAATTATTTCTAAAATAAGATGTAAATTCTAAATCAAATATTTCATCTTTTTTCTGAATTTGAAGTATAAATGTTATACCTTTTCCATTTTCGACGTTTTCTATTTCCATCTTATTTACATAATTTCCAATCTCATATCCATTATAATTCATATCTGTTCTTAAAAACATCTTTTTACTTTTACTATCTATGTATATACCTACTAACCCATCATTTTGAGCAAGCCTTATTTCTCTTATTTGACCTTTTTTAAAATTTCTTACATTAACTCTTTGGCCATTTACATTTATTATACTATCAATTCCCTTAGATCTTTGTACCCTATCTTCTATAAGCTCTTTTAAAAACTGAGCCTGCTGCTGAATTTCTACATTTGCCTCAGTCTTACTAAATGTATTAATGCTAAATTTAAATATATTAAATAGCAAAACTGTGATTATACTAGTTATAAATAAATATATCACAAGCTCAATTATCAAAAATCCATCATTCTTTATCATATATATCTTCCTTTATAAGAACTCTTCCGCTAAATGGCACTATAGTTAGCTCACGTTTTTTATTTGTAACTTTATCTGTAATTACAATAGTTTCTCCTTGTTGTGTTAAAGCTCCGGATAAAGAAAATTTTATTTGTTTAACAGAATGACTTATTATAGTATTTTTAGGAAGTTTAACTTCTTTTTTATCTTGACCTTTTTCTCTTAGTACATAAGACTTTACATTATCCTCATAATCTTTATAATAAATATAAGTTGAATAATCAGAATTCATATTTTTAACTCTTACATATCTTATATCATGAGCTAGTTGCCTTATAAATGAATCTATTTGGTAATTTCTAATTTGAACTTTAAATAATGGTATAGCTAAAACTATACTTAATATCCCTATATACATAACAACTTCGACTAATGTCACATTCCTTTGTTATCCACTTTATCGCCTCCTAACCCAATTTTTATACTCTATTAAACTATCTACATCTTTATATCCTAATACATCTGAAGCTGATATTGTTTCTAAGAATATAAATTCTTGTAAATTATCTTCCCTAAAATATTTAAACAAATCGTATTTTAGTATCAACTGTATATTCTTTATATTGTCATATATAAAATTAAAATCATTTTGAATATAAATATCGCCTTTAGATATTAAAATCCCGCTAAACTTATTAGTGTTTATAGTTATGTTTCCTTGTGTTATTATAATTCCACTTTTAATATTTTCATCTAGTATTATATCTTCTTTCCCTATGTAGATACATTCATCTTCTTGTCTTATACTAACTTTATTTTCTAAATTTACATACTCATCAATATTTATAACATTACCTTGCAAAATATTATCTTCGCTTAAAAAGCGCGTTGGATGTATTCGATTAAAAGCAATTATACCTTTTTCATATATTAAATTTTTCTTTATTTTTCTTGTATCTATTTTATAATTCATATATGATTCTGGTATACTTATATGTACTTGTGAACTTATTTCCTTTTGTATGTCATCTAAACTATATTTAGATAATAAAGTAAATCTTATTTTTCCATCTCTAAACTCTACTAAGTTATTTTCTATTTGAACTAGTACATCATCGTTTGTTAGAGTTTTAATGTTTGATATAAATTCATTTCTCCTATTTCCCAAGAAATATGCTCTATAATGTTTATTAAACTCATCTGCTAGTACTTTTTCTATTTTTTCTTTATCTAAAAAATAGTATATATCACTATTTAAAATATTTATTTGGATATATTCATTATTATTTAGTAATTCTTGCTTTAGATAATTTTCTATAAAATTATCAGTTTGATTTTTTGCATACTCTATTGCACTTTGTACTTCATTTCTTATTTTTAAATATGCAAAATCTAATCCACTTTCTGCTAAATAAAAGCATTGTTTAGACTTTAGATTCAAATTCTTTGAATAATAATTAGAAACAGATATTCCTAAAATTGTAAATCCAATTATCAACATAGCTGAAAAAATTATAAGTGTAGAAATTAGTATATACCCCTTTTGATTTTTCACGAAATCACCTTATTTTTCTATATGCTTTGAGAGTTAATATTTCATTTGCATCTTTACTTACGCTGACATTTAATTGGCACATATTATATAATCTATTGTTATCAATACTTTTAAAATTTTTAGTTAAAGAGTAGTTATATCCATTTACAACTATTTCATTTTTCACTTTATTATCTAGTACTAAGTATACGTTTACTAAATCTTCATTGTAGTTTTTTATATTTATTGTTATGTTGCTATCTTTTTTCTGAAGAATATATATATTTTTGTTGTCTAAGCTTGCATTTATATTTAAAGGTTTTATCTCATACGTTAAGTCTTTGTTTATAATAATCTTTATATTTTCAAGATTATACTCTACATTATTTATAAAAATACACTCATCTATATTTATCTGTAAATCTGAAGAAATATTATCTATATACTCATCTATAAAATCTTCATAAAATATTACATTTGTATTTATTTCATAGTTATCTTCAATAAAACTTGCTTTAGAATATTTATTTAACAGTGTTTCTAATTCACAATGTTTCATGTTTTCTATATAGTTATTAGCAATTATATTTGCCTTAAAACTATCCTTGCTCTTTATTGAATATACAAAAGAACTCGTATATAGCGACATTAAAGATAAAAAACTAATACTAATTACAGATATAGATACTATAACTTCTATTAAAGTTATTCCATTGTTGTCTAAAATACATTTTTTCAAATACTAAACACCTACTCTTTTTTGTATTTCTTTCTCATCTGTTTTTTCTACATTTATATCTGTCCAAATATTAAAAGATTTTATAGCTTGATTTATTAACATATAAATTCCACTTATTGTATCCATATTGTTTCTTTTCGCCCATTTTAGTAATTTTGTTTCCTGTGGATTATATACAATATCGCACACTAAAATTCTTTTTTGAATTTTCAAATTTGTATCAATAATACATGTATTATCATTTGGACTCATACCTAAAGGTGTTGTATTTATTAATATATCTATTGTTTCTATATCTTCTTTATTTACCGGTAAACTACTATATTTAGTGAGTATATTAAAGTTTTCATTTAATGTATTACAAACTTGAGCAGCATTTTCTATATTTCTATTTTTTATATGAATAAATTCAGGAGAATATTTGGCTAGTTCAACTGCTATACTTTTTGCTGAGCCTCCTGCTCCTAATATTAAAAATTTTTTTCCTTTTATATTATAATTTTTATCAAGTATTGATTTTACAAATCCTACTCCATCAGTGTTGTAACCTATAAGTTTACCATTTTCGTTTTTTATTGTATTTACCGCTCCTATCACTTTAGCTTCAAACGATATTTCATCTAGGTACTCAAGTACTTTTTCTTTATAGGGTATAGTAATATTAGCTCCTTTCATTTTTAGGTATTTAATTGAATTTATAGCTTGTTTTATATCTGTTTGTTCTATATCAAAGCACACATATTTATAATTTAGATTGTATTTATCAAATAAATAATTATGTATGTAAGGTGAAAAGCTGTGCTTAACGGGATGTCCCATCAAGCATATCAATTTTGTATTAGCATCTATCATATTTTTTCCTCCCAACAGGAAATATACTATAATTTTTTCCTTAAATAGCAATTTTTAAACTCGAATTATTAACCTTGTATTATTTTCACATATACTTTTCTTTGTCTTGGCCCATCAAATTCACAAAAATAAATACTTTGCCATGTTCCTAAAACAAGTTCTCCGTTATTTATAATAATAGTTTTTTCACACCCTACTAAAGAAGATTTTATATGAGCATGAGAATTTCCTTCAAAGTGTTTATAATCTCCTCTTTCAGGAAAAGCTTTATTAAAAGTATTTAATATATCTTTCACAACATCAGGGTCTGCTTTTTCATTTATTGTTATCCCTGCTGTAGTATGAGGACAATAACAAATCGCAATACCATCTTTTATATTAGATTTGTGTATAGCTTCTCTTAATAGATGTGTTATATCTATAAATTGTTGAGAATTTGTTGTAGATAATGAAAATTGATAAAAATTTTTCATAATGTAAAACCTCCTGTGAAAATTTGTTTTGAAAAAGGTATAAATAAAAGACTAAAGCTAATGCCTTAGTCTTTAATCTATTGCAAGTTTTTCTTTACTATTTCATTTACAAGTTTTCCATCAGCTCTACCCTTAACTTTAGGCATTAATGCTGACATTACCTTACCCATATCTTTAATCGAAGAAGCTTCAACTTCATGTATAGTTTCTATAACTATTTTCTCAATCTCTTCTTCTGTCAATTGTTCAGGTAAGTATTCCATAAGTACTTGTATTTCTGACTCTGTTTGAGAAATCAAATCATCTCTTTTAGCCTTTTTAAATTCTTCTAAAGAGTCTTTTCTTTGTTTTAGTTGTTTAGATATTATCTCTATAACGCCTTGATCATCAAGTTCTTGTCTAGTGTCTACTTCTTGCTGCTTTATTGCAGCTCTTAACAAAGTGACAACAGACTTTCTTACGTCGTCTTTATTTTTCATAGCAAGTTTTAGGTCATCCATCAACTTTGCTTTAAGCGACATATTTTTCACCTCTTACTATCTTCTTTTGTTTTTTCTTGCCGCTTCAGATTTCTTCTTACGTCTTACGCTTGGTTTATCGTAATGTTCTCTTTTTCTAACCTCTGATAATACTCCAGACATAGCACACTGACGCTTGAATCTTTTAAGAGCACTATCTAAAGTTTCATTTTCTCTTAATCTTACTTCTGCCATTCCTTTTCCCTCCCTCCGGTACCAGCAATTCTGCTACGACTATAGCAAGGTTATAAACTAGGTTGTTTGCAGGGTCAATACCATACTCAGATATTATAAACTAATATACATGTTTTATCAAGTTTTTTTTATAACTAAGCTCTTAATTTCTTACCTCCAAGTATATGGTAGTGTACATGTTTTACCTCTTGACATGCATCTTCTCCACAATTATTTACTATTCTAAATCCTGTTTTGTCAACTCCCATGTCTTTTGCTATTTTATTTATAGCAACATGAATATGTGATATTATATCCATTTCATCATCATTTATATCAATTATTGAATCATAGTGTTTCTTTGGTATTACCAATATATGCACCGGAGCTTTTGGGTTTATATCTTTAAAAGCTAATACTTTTTCACTTTCGTATACCTTTTGAGCTGGAAGTTCTCCTTTTACTATTTTGCAAAAGATACAATTTTCCACTTTCTCACCCCCTTTAACAACTAAAAATAGTATTTCTACGCTTATACTAAAACTCCTTCTACAAATTCATCTTTTATTTGTGTTATCTTAACTTTTAGTATCTTACCTTGTATATCTTCATTTGATTTTACTAATACTCTTATATAATTTGGAGTTAATCCTTCGTAATACCCATCATCATTTTTTTGTTCAAATAAAACTTCTAATTGTCTATCTTTAAATTTATTAGCGAACTCTTTGAAATTTTTCTTAGAAAGATCCATTAATTTATCACTTCTTATTTGCTTATCTTGAGGACTTACTTGATCTTTCATTTCAGCTGCTTTAGTTCCTTTTCTTGGAGAATACTTAAATACATGCATTTGAGTTAATTTTATATTTTCTAAAAACGTGTATGTCTGATTAAACTCTTCTTGTGTTTCTCCTGGAAATCCAACTATTACATCTGTAGTTATAGAAACATCTTTTATATTTTTTCTAAGCTTATCTACTATATCTTTGTATTCAGATGTCGTATATCTTCTGTTCATTCTCTTTAAAGTCTCATCACATCCACTTTGAAGAGATAAATGAAAGTGAGGACATATTTTTTCCATTTTTGAAATAGTTTCTATAAATTCATCAGTAAATAAAAGTGGCTCTACCGAACTCATTCTTATTCTTTTTATCTTATCTATATTGTGAACAGCTTTTAAAACATCTATTAAACCTACATTACCCAGATCTTTTCCATACGAAGCTACATGAATACCTGTTAAAACAATTTCATTAAATCCATTGTTTGCAAGATTCTTTACTTCTTTTACTATATTATCTAAAAGTCTACTTCTTACAGGCCCTCTAGCATAAGGTATTATGCAATAAGAGCAAAATCTATCGCAACCTTCCTGTATTTTAAGAAAAGCTCTAGTTTTTCCTCTTGACTCTCTTATTTCCATTTCCTCAAATTGTTTAACCTTCATAATATCATCTACTGTACTAACTTTGTCATTATTATCTATATTTTCTACTATATCTACTATTTTTTTCCTATCATTTGTTCCCATTACTACATTTACACCTTCAATTTCTAAAACTTCTTCAGGTGCAGTTTGAGAATAACAACCAACAACAGCTATTACTGATTTAGGATTTATTTTTTTTACCTTTCTTATGTACTGTCTTGACTTTCTATCGCTCATATTAGTTACAGTACATGTATTTATAACGTACACATCTGCATAATTTTCACTATCAACAATTTCATAGCCTGATTTTTTAAACAGTTCACCCATTGCTTCAGTTTCATATTGGTTGACCTTACATCCTAAAGTATAAAATGCTACTTTTTTCAATCTATTCATCACCACCTAAATCCGAAAGTTCATAAAGTAGTATAGATGCTAAAACAATTGAGGCTGTTTCTGTTCTTAAAATTCTAGGTCCAAGGCCGACACATTTTACGTTTTCACTTTTTAGTTTTTCGATTTCTTCCTCATCAAATCCACCTTCAGGGCCTATGAATATACCTATAGATGATACATTTATATTTTTTATAATATTTTTCAATTTATTCTCTGATTCATTTTCATAAGCTACTATATTTATATCATTATTTTTCATATCTTCTAATGACTGTTTTAATGTTAATGGACCTTTTATCTTTGGTATTATACCTCTTTTACTTTGTTTTGCAGCTTCGTAAGCTATTCTCTGCCATCTATCAAGTTTTTTGTCTTCCTTTTTTTCATCTATTTTAGCAACACTTCTTTTAGTTGTTACTAAAACAATCTCACTTACACCTATTTCTGTAAGCTTTTGGATAATAATATCTAACTTTTGACCTTTAGGTAGACCTTGATAAACGGTCAATTTTACATTTGGCTCTCTATTAATACTAACCTTTTGTAATATTTTTAAAGTTACATCAGTTTTTGTTATATCTATAATTTCACAAATATATTCATTATTGTTTTTGTCACATACTTCTATTTTATCTTTTACACCATATCTTAATACCTTAGATATGTGTTTTACATCTTCACCTTCTATAATACAAATTCCCTTGTCTATGTCTATATTACTAGCATCAACAAAAAACCTATCCATACTATTCACCCTTTTTAGATACTATAACAGCCCATTCTCCCATTGTCTTTATATCTAAAATTTTGAATTTGTTATCTTCTAAAGCTTTCTTTACATCTTCTATTTTATCTAGTATTATGCCTGATGATATAAATACTCCTTCGCTATATAAGAATTTACCTATATCTTTAGATAAAAGTATTATTATGTCTGCTATTATATTTGCAACAATAACATCAGCTTTTTCATCTATAACATCCATTAAGTTTCCGTGTCTTATATCTACAATTTCTTCAACATTGTTAATTTTTACATTTTCTTTAGATACTTTAACAGCAACAGGATCAAGATCAACTCCTACAACTTTCTTAGCACCAAGCTTAGCAGCAGCTATAGAAAGTATTCCACTACCACATCCTATATCAAATACTGTCTTATCTTTGTCTAATACATTTTCAAGTTCTATTATGCACATCTTTGTTGTCTCATGTGTTCCCGTACCAAAAGCCATTCCTGGATCAAGTTGTATTATAATTTCATCATTTTTAGGATCATAATCTTCCCAAGTAGGTTTTATGACTATTTTGTCCGAAACTTTAGTAGGTTTATAGTATTGTTTCCAAGCATTTGCCCAATCCTTTTCATCTACTTGAGTTATTTCTATACTTCCTTCTCCTATATCTAATCCATAAGAAGGAAGTAATTTTATTTTTTCTCTTATCATTTCTATCTGTGCTACTACATTATTTTCTTCTGATAAGTACGCTTTTATTATCGATCCTTCATATCCTTTATTAAAAATTTCTTCTTCTATGTAATCCCAGTCTGTTTCGTTTTTTTCCTGAAATAGAAAATCTGATGAATCTTCTATTACAACTCCACCTACTCCACTTTCGTATAATATATTAGTAACAGCTTCCGTAGCTTCAGTAGTTGTTCTTATAGTGATCTCAATCCACTTCATATTAAACCTCCTCATATAATCTCGTTTTACTGTATTAATTATTATATCCTATCTTATTAAATTTTACCATTTAAAAAGTATTATTTTTAGACAAATAACAACATCTTTTTCAACAAAACCTTTCCTTTAAATAAGTTAGAAAAAAATCTTCCTTTAGAAAGTCTAAAGGAAGATTTTTTTATTTACCACCTATTATATCTTTCATTTTATTGAAAAAATTTTTTCTTTGTTCGTGAACTTCTTCTCCGCTTTCCTTAGCAAACTGTCTTAATATTTCTTTTTGTCTTTCAGAAAGCTTTCTTGGAACTTCAACTATAACTTTTACATATTGATCTCCTCTAGTAGTTCCTCTTAAACGAGGTACCCCTTTTTCTTTTAGCCTAAATACTGTACCACTTTGAGTTCCCTCAGGTATTTTGTATTTTACTCTTCCATCAAGTGTTGGAACTTCTATTTCATCTCCTAGTGCAGCTTGAACAAATGTTATAGGAACCTCACAGTATACATCGTATCCATCTCTTTTAAATAATTTATGAGGTCTTACATTTATAACTACATATAAATCTCCTCTTGGTCCGCCTTTACTTCCTAGTTCTCCCTCTCCTGAAAGTTTTATTATAGACCCTTCGTCTACTCCTAAAGGTATTTTTATGTTTATCTTCTTTGTACTTCTTACTTTTCCAGAACCATTACATTTACTACAAGGACTTTCTATTACTGTTCCTTCTCCATGGCAATTATGACATGTTCTTGCATTCATTATAGTTCCAAAAGGTGTTCTTTGGGCATTTCTAATTTCTCCCGTTCCATTACATACAGGACACGTTTTTCTTGATGTTCCTTTTTTAGCTCCTGTTCCACTACATTCTTGACACTGCTCATCTCTATTTATTTTTATTTCTTTTTCTGTTCCAAATGCTGCTTCTTCAAATGATATATCTATATTATATTTTATATCAGCACCTCTTTGAGGCCCAGTTTTTCTAACTCTTGAGCCAAATCCTCCTCCAAATATATCCGAGAATACATCTGAGAAAATATCTTCAAATCCTCCAAAACCAGATCCAGCAAAATCTGAAAAACCTCCAAAACCATGTCCTGCTCCATTTACTCCTGCATGACCAAACTGATCGTAGTTAGCTCTTTTTTGAGAATCTGAAAGAACCTCATAAGCCTCATTTATTTCTTTAAATCTTTCTTCTGCCTCTTTATCACCAGGATTTTTATCTGGATGATATTTCATAGCTAGTTTTCTATACGCTTTTTTTATTTCTTTTTCATCTGCATTTTTACTTACTCCTAAAACTTCATAATAATCTCTTTTCACACTCTCACCACCTTTTCACAATAATAGCTTGTGACAAGTGCCACAAGCTAATTTTTATTACTTATCTTCGTCTACTACTTCATAATCTGCATCTACTACATTTTCATCAGTTTTTTTATCTGAAGAAGCTTCAGATTCTTGCTGTTGAGTTGCTTTATATAATTGCTCTGATATTTTATGGAATTTGCTCATAGCATTTTCTGTAGCATCTTTTATTTCTTGAGCTGTCGCAGACTCTTTGTCTTTTATTTGTTTTAGATTATTTATTGCATCTTCAACTTCTTTTTTATCTGAAGAGCTTACTTTATCTCCTAGTTCATTTAAAGTTTTTTCCATTTGATATATAGTAGATTCAGCATGGTTTATAGCTTCTACCTTTTCTTTTCTCTCTTTATCAGCTTTTTCATGCATTTGAGCTTCTTTTATTTTTCTTTGAATTTCTTCTTCAGAAAGATTTGTACTAGATGTTATTGTTATTTTTTGCTCTTTTCCTGTTCCAAGGTCTTTAGCTGAAACATTAACTATACCATTTGCATCTATATCAAAAGTTACTTCTATTTGAGGTACTCCTCTTGGCGCTGGTGCTATTCCTGTTAATTGGAATCTACCTAATGTAGTGTTATCTGCTGCCATAGATCTTTCTCCTTGAAGAACGTGAATATCAACAGCAGTTTGATTATCTGCAGCAGTAGAGAATATCTGTGATTTTTTAGTTGGTATAGTTGTATTTCTTTCTATTAATTTTGTAAATACTCCACCTAAAGTTTCTATTCCTAAAGAAAGCGGAGTTACGTCTAAAAGAAGAATATCCTTAACTTCTCCCGTTAAAACTCCAGCTTGAATAGCTGCACCTATAGCAACACACTCATCTGGGTTTATTCCTTTGTGTGGTTCTTTTCCTATAAAGTTTTTGATAGCTTCTTGAACAGCTGGTATACGTGTTGAACCTCCAACAAGTATAACCTTATCTATATCATTAGGTGTAAGTCCTGAATCTTCTAAAGCTCTCTTTGTAGGCTCTATTGTTTTCTCTACTAAATGAGCAGTTAACTCATTAAATTTAGCTCTTGTAAGGTCCATATTAAGATGCTTTGGCCCTGTAGATGTAGCTGTTATAAATGGTAAGTTTATATTTGTTGTGCTAACGCTTGAAAGTTCTTTTTTAGCCTTTTCAGCTGCTTCTTTTAGTCTTTGAAGACTCATTTTGTCTTCTCTTAGATCTACACCTTCTTGTTTTTTAAACTCATCAGCTATATAGTTTATTATAGCTTCATCAAAATCGTCTCCACCTAAGTGGTTGTTACCACTTGTTGCTAAAACTTCAAAAGTTCCATCTCCTATTTCAAGTATAGATACGTCAAATGTACCTCCACCTAAGTCAAATACTAATATCTTTTGTTCAACATCTGCCTTATCAAGTCCATATGCAAGTGCAGCAGCAGTAGGTTCGTTTATTATTCTCTCTACTTCAAGTCCTGCTATTCTTCCTGCATCTTTTGTAGCTTGTCTTTGAGCATCTGTGAAATACGCAGGAACTGTAATTACTGCTTTAGTAACCTTTTGTCCTAAATAGCTTTCTGCATCTGCTTTTAATTTTTGTAAAATCATGGCAGAAATATCTTGAGGTGTATACTCTTTTCCATCTATATTAACAGTATAATCTGTTCCCATGTGTCTTTTAATTGATATTATAGTTTTATCAGGGTTTGTAACAGCCTGTCTTTTAGCCGGCTCCCCTACAATTCTTTCTCCATCTTTTCCAAAAGCAACCACAGAAGGTGTGGTTCTCATCCCTTCAGCATTAGCTATAACTACAGGTTCTCCACCTTCTAATACTGCGACACAAGAATTTGTAGTACCTAAGTCAATACCAATTACTTTACTCATATCCATTCCTCCTTTTAAGTATTATTTTGATACTTTTACCATTGATGGTCTTATTACTTTGCTAGATAATTTATAACCCTTTTGATAAACTTCAACTACAATACCAGATTCTTTATCTTCTACTTCTTCATGCATAACTGCATAGTGAACATCTGGATTGAATGCTTCGTCTTTAGCTTTTATTTCTTCAAGTCCAAATTTTTGTAAAGTATCTGTTAGCTGTTTAAGTACAAGCTCAACCCCCTGATAAATACTGCTTGACTTTTCTTGTTCATTGCAAGATGCAAGTGCTCTTTCCATATTATCTATAACAGGAAGAAGTTCTGTTATTATTTTCTCATTTGCAAGTACACTTAGTTCTCCTTTTTCCTTTTCTACTCTTCTTTTATAGTTTATAAAATCAGCTTGTAGCCTTTGAAGGCTATCTTTTAGATCATTAACTTGAAGCTCGAGTTGATTGTTTTCTTCATTTTGTTTAACAGATTCATTGTCTTTATTTTGGACTTCTTCCTTAAGTTCTTCTTCTTTTACTTGCTCTTGTTCTTTGTCTACCAATTTTTTCACCCCTTATTCTTTGTTAAATATATCGTTTAAAATTTTTCCTACATAATCTATGCTTGCATAAACTTTCGAATAGTCCATCCTTGTAGGCCCTATTATTCCTAATTTACCTATAGTTTTTCCTCCTACAGAATATATTGCAGTTATTATACTACAATCCTTAGCAATCTCGCACGAGCTTTTAGTGCCGATTACTATATTTACATTATCTTTTTGTATTCCTTTAGTATTTAATATTTCAGCTATTTTTTCTTTTTGTTCTAGCATATTTAAAAAAGCTTTAGCTTTTACGATATCATTGAATTCTGGAAAGTTAAATATATTTGTAGCTCCACTTAATAAAACTTCAAAGTCTGTAGGATCTAAAGTTCCTGATGATAATTCCTTGAATATGCTGTCAATAACTCTACTATAATTTACCATTTCTGATTTTATATATCTTATAAAGTTTTCATCTATTTCATATACGTCTTTTCCTACAATTTTTTCCCTTAAAATCTTAGATATTATATCAAGTTTATCATCACTCAGATCTACAGGTGTGTTTATAGTTGTGTTTTTTACTACTCCAGTATCTGTAACTAAAATTAACAATACATTATTAGAGTCTATCTTAACAAGTTGTATATGCTTTATTTTAGTTTTTTCGAGTTGAGGAGTCACACCTATAGCTGTATAATTTGTTAATCTCGATAAAAGCTTTACAGTCTCTTCTAATAGATTTTTCATCTGTCCTACGTTACTTAATATACACTTTTTTATTATCTCTTGCTCTACTTGATCTAAATCAGCTCTAGTCATCAAAGTATCTACATATAATCTATATCCTTTTTCAGATGGTATTCTACCAGCTGAAGTATGAGGTTGAATTAAATATCCCATTTCCTCTAGATCTGCCATTTCATTTCTTATAGTAGCAGCACTTACTCCTAAATCATACTTTTTTGATATAGTTCTTGATCCAACAGCTTCAGCTGTCATAATATAATCTTTTACTATAGCTTCTAATATTTTAAGTCTTCTATCGCTTAAGCTCATGCAGATCACCTCTTTTGCTGTTAGCACTCTTTGATCGCGAGTGCTAAGTAGCTTCTGATATAAAAATACCACTATTAATCCTATTTGTCAATATCAGTCTTGTAAAAATTCTATAAATACTTTGTTACTTAGATCTATGCCTTTGTCTGTTAAGGATATATTGTTATTATTTAACTTTATATAACCCTTTTCTATTAGTTTATTAATAGTTTCTCCATATATTTTTATAAAATCAATTCCAAATTTTTTATTTATTTTTTCCATATCTATTCCTTCGTTCATTCTAAGTCCCATAAATATCGTCTCTTCTAACTTTTCCTTTTCTGTAAGTTTTATTTTTTCTTGTATTGGCTTATTTCCCTTTTCTAATTCTTTACAATATCTATCTAAACAAGCAAAGTTTGAAAATCTAATTCCGTTTAAATATGAATGAGCAGAAGGTCCAAGTCCTATATATTCTTTAGTTTTCCAATATATAATATTGTGTTTGCATTCATAACCATCTTTAGCAAAATTAGATATTTCATATTGTTTATATCCGTTTTCTTTTAAATATTTTTTAGCAAAATAATACATTTTCCTATCTAAATTTTCATCTATATTAATTTTGTTACTTTCATATATATCGTAAAGTTTTGTTCCCTCTTCTATTATCAAAGAATATGCTGATATGTGTTTTGGATTTAAACTTACTACTTTTTGTAATGTCTCAACCCACTCGTTTATAGTTTGATCAGGAAGAGAAAACATTAAATCTACATTTATATTTTCAAATCCTGCTTCAACAGCATTTTGGAAATTTTCTTCAAATTCTTTAAACGTATGAATTCTTCCTAGCAATCTTAAATGTTTATCTTGATATGCTTGAAGGCCTATACTTAATCTGTTTACTCCTAGACTGTATAAAACTTTTAGCTTCTCTTTAGATAAAGTGCCTGGATTTGATTCTATGGTTATTTCTGCATCTTTTTTTATTTTAAAGTATTTTCCAATAGAGCTTAAAATATACTCAAGTTCTATTTCATTTAATATAGTAGGAGTTCCGCCACCTATGAATATACTTGATATTACTTTATCTATATCAGAATATAATTTCATTTCTTTTATAATATTTTTTATAAATTTTTCTCTTTTTTCACTTGTTATTTCATATGATACAAAATCACAATAATTACACTTTCTGATGCAAAAAGGTATATGTATATAAAGGCCTATGCTCATACCACACCTCCTAAAAAATAATGGTTAGGAGTTTCCTAACCATTATTGATCTATTTTAAGAACAGACATAAATGCTTTTTGTGGAACTTCTACACTTCCTATTTGTCTCATACGTTTTTTACCTTCTTTTTGTTTTTCAAGTAGTTTTCTCTTACGTGAAATGTCTCCACCATAACACTTAGCTAAAACGTCTTTTCTCAGTGCACTTATAGTTTCTCTTGCTATAACTTTGCTTCCTATTGCAGCTTGTATAGGAACAGCAAATTGATGTCTTGGTATTTCTTCTTTTAGTTTTTCACACATAGCTTTTCCTCTTACATAAGCTCTAGATTCATGTACTATGAATGAAAGTGCATCAACTTGTTCTTTGTTAATTAATATGTCAAGTTTAACAAGCTTTGACTGTTTATAATCTTTAAACTCATAATCTAAAGAACCATATCCTCTAGTTCTAGATTTTAATGCATCAAAGAAATCATATACAACTTCATTTAAAGGCAGTTCATAGTGAAGTATTACCCTCTTTGAATCTATATATTCCATATTTACCATTTCTCCACGTCTTTCTTGAGCAAGTTCCATAACTGCTCCTACATAATCTTTTGGAACTATTATATCTGCCTTTACTATAGGTTCTTCGATCATGCTTATTTCTGTCTGTGGTGGAAGATTTGTTGGATTTTGAATCATCAAAACTTCTCCATTGTTTTTAGTTACTCTATATATAACAGATGGAGCTGTTGTAATTATATTTAAATCAAATTCTCTTTCTAATCTTTCTTGAATTATTTCCATATGAAGCAGTCCTAAAAATCCACATCTAAAACCAAACCCTAAAGCAGCTGATGTTTCAGGTTCATACTCTAAAGATGCATCATTTACTTTTAATTTATCTAATGCATCTCTTATGTTTTCATATTTTTCTCCTTCCGCTGGATATATACCGCAATAAACCATCGGAGTAGCTTTTTTATATCCAGGAAGTGGACTATCAGTTGGATTTTGTGCATCTGTTATAGTATCTCCAACTTGACAACTTTTTATGTCTTTTATACTAGCAGCAACATAACCAACCTCACCAGCTTTTAATTCATCTACTGGCTTTTGTCCCGGAACCATTATTCCAACTTCTGTAACTTCAAATACTTTTTGAGTATTCATCATTTTTATTTTCATACCTTTTTTTATAGTTCCATCAAATACTCTTATATATGCTACTACTCCTTTGTAGCTATCGTAATATGAATCAAATATTAAAGCCTTTAAAGGAGATTGTTCATCGCCACTAGGTGCTGGTACATATTTTACTATTGCTTCTAGTACATCTTTTATATTTATTCCTTCCTTAGCAGATATTAAAGGAGCTTGCTGAGCATCAAGACCTATAACTTCTTCTATTTCTGCTTTTATTTCGTCTGGTCTAGCACTTGGAAGATCTATTTTATTTATTACAGGAATTATTTCAAGATCTTGATCTAATGCAAGATATACATTTGCAAGTGTTTGAGCTTCTACTCCTTGAGCTGCATCAACAACTAGTATAGCTCCTTCACAAGCTGCTAAACTTCTAGATACTTCATAGTTAAAATCAACATGTCCTGGAGTATCTATTAAGTTTAAATAGTATTCATTTCCATCGCTAGCCTTATAAGTAAGTCTTACGTTTTGAAGTTTTATAGTTATTCCTCTTTCTCTTTCAAGATCCATATTATCAAGAAGCTGTTCTTTCATTTCTCTTTCACTAACAAGACCTGTTTCTTGTATCAATCTATCTGCTAAAGTAGATTTACCATGATCTATATGTGCTATTATACTAAAATTACGTATTCTGCTTTGTCTATTCATAAAGACTATTTTCCTCCTTTGCACAAATAATACTAACTATCTTATTTTATAATGTAATAACCTATATTTCAATACAATAAAGATTACAGATGAAAAAAGGTTTATCTTTGCAGCAAAGATAAACCTTTTGTAAAATCATACACTCTTAGTATTAACGCTCTATTATAATTTCCCATGAAGGTATTTATCCTATAGTCAACTATATTTACGCCTAATATTAGCATAAAAATAATCAATATAAATATGCAATACCCAACTCTTTTGGCTTTTTTGTTTTTCTTTTTTTCTAGCGTTCTTTCCAATCTTCCCATACTATCACCTATTTGTACTCTTTATAACTTCATCTAAAATTTCCGCTAAGTATTTAGTAGTTCTAATAACCTCGTCTATAGTATTAAAATTTGTTCCTACTTCTAATAAAGCATAGTTGTTAGAAAGAAATTGATTAAATCTACCATAAGGCTTAACTAAAACATTTCTTGCTATACCAGGATATTTTTCGTTAGCTACCTTAGTTATATATCTTGCAAAATTCTCTACTTCTTTTCTGTTTGGACTTTCAGGACCTACTACTAACATAAATTTAGCTACATCTTCTCCATTTATTTTTACTGTGTTTTGTTGTCTTATTCTATTTCTAGTTTCATCATCTTTTGCTACCATTCCATCCCTGTGTACATCTAACACTACCTTTATACTAGGATTTTCTTGTAATATCTTTCTTGCTGTCTGTAAAGACCTAGTATACGATCCATTAAAAGAAGGATAGTCATGATAGTCCATATTGTGTAAAACTACATATCCTCTCTTTTCTAAGTGTTCTTTAAGTGCTCCTCCTACAGACATTACATTGTATTTTTTGTTTAGAGAATGATAATTTCCTGTTCTTTCAGGTTCATAGCTTTCTGTTCCATGAGTATGGTATATGAGTATTTGAGGCTTTCCTTTTTGTAAATCTATTTTATCTGGAACAGATGCATTTGTATTTTCATTTTGGCTTTGATTTGTTTGTTTATTTTCATCTGATGTAACAGTTTGTATATTATCAATTAAAGTAGGTTTTTCATCATCTTCTAATACAGTTATCTTTATAGAGGATTGACTATCGTTAGCTACATTGTTGTTATCATTTCTTCTATTCAAAAGCCCAAACCCTATTGATAATAATCCTCTATTTTCTCCTTCTAAAGTTACTTCTGGATAAGTCTTTCTTAAAAGATATTTTAGAAAATCTTCTTGACCTTGTCCTATAGCAAAGCTTGTAAATGAAAAAAGATATGCAAACAATATTCCTAAAGTTAATATATGTGTTATATTTTTTCTTTTCATTAGTTAACCTCCTCTTGTCCCATTTATATATTTGTATGAGGAGAAATTTCAATTTATTCCTGGATGTAAAGATTTATTTATAGCACTACTTATTATATAAGATACATTATCTATTATCTCATCTATGTCTTTAGGAGTTACTACTACATTTTGTCCATAAGGTTCTAGTACGTCTTTTATTAATGAATATTTTTCTTCTTCTCTTAAAGATTTTAACATCTTATAAAAATCTTTTCCTTTTTGTGTTTCTTGCATTAAATTGTCTATAGTACAATCAATAACATCTGATGTCAATGTAGCTGCATCTACAACTGTAGGAACTCCTATGGCTATTATAGGAACATTTAAATACTCTCTATTAAGAGCTTTTCTCATATTTCCAATTCCTGCTCCAGGCGAAATTCCTGCTGTAGATATTTGAACAGTATTATTTACTCTTTCTAGTTTTCTTGAAGCTAGTGCATCTACTGCTATAACTACATCTGGTTTTATCATATCAACTAAAGATTTTACTATTTCGCTAGTTTCAATACCTGTTATTCCCATAACACCTGGGCTTAAAGCTGCAACTTCATTTAAAGTATCATCATATTCTTTGTTATAAGCTTCAAATAAGTGTCTTGTAACAAGTATTCTAGATACTACCTTAGGTCCTAAAGAATCTGATGTTATATTCCAGTTTCCAAGTCCTATTACTAAAGCTTTTTTATTCTTAAAATCTCCTAAAATTTCTGATAATTCAGTGTGAACAGCATCTATTATTGTATTTCTTGCATCATCATCATCAAAACTTATAAGTTTTGATTCAATAGTTATATAAACACCTTTTTCTTTTCCCATTATGTTTTTGCCTTCTTCACTGAAAATATCTACCTTTGTTACAGTATAGTCTCCACAATTTTTTTGATCTACTTTTACTCCAGGTATTTCTACATTTTTATCTTCGCTATATAGTTCTCTAGCTTCTATAGCTAAATCTGTTCTTATATTTCTATTTATCACAGATACCCCTCCTTAGTATGTATAATATATTTATTATTTTGACCAAAAAATCCAAATTTTATTAAATTATTAATATTATTTAATATCAATTTTAGTGTATATTTATTTTAGATATTGGTAACAATCCTTTGGTGTAGTTAGTTGCTTAAATTAATGCATATTTTTCTTGATTTTTATTTTTTTTTCTGATAAAATCTACTTTGTTGACGTTGAAGAAACATATCTCGCTTACAAGGGGGTGAACAAGTTGGCAAACATCAAATCAGCTAAGAAAAGAATCAGAGTTATAGCTAAGAAAACTGAATTAAATAGAGCTAGAAAATCTCAAGTTAAAACAGCTATAAGAAGATTTGAAGAAGCTTTAATAGCTGGAAACATAGAGGAAGCTAAAGAAAAATTCAGATTTGCTGAGAAGAAAATATCTCAAGTTGCAGCTAAAGGAACTCTTCACAAAAATGCAGCTGCTAGAAAAGTTTCTAAGTTAGCTAAGAAATTAAATGCTGCTATAGCTCAAGCTTAATTATTTGAATCGGACCGTGTCAATTAAAGCCCAGCTTAATTCGCTGGGCTTTTTTATGTACATAAATTTGTAATTAAAACATCTAATGCTAAGGTATCATTTAATAGACCATTTTTTATAGAAAAATCTATCTCTAAACAATCGTTTAATATATTTATTAACCTTTCATCATCAAAAGATTGTGAATATCTTAAAGCCTTAGTAGCAACATATGGATGTATCCCTAGCTTTTGAGATATAAGTTTTGATGAATATCCTTTCATTCTAAGCTCTTTGCATTGAAGTACTATTTTAAACTGTCTTGCAATCATTGATAATATCATAAAATGAGACTGACCATCTAATATCATATCCCTAAGGGTTTTTATTGCTAATGTTGCATTTTTCGCCTCTATAGCATCAATTAATCTGAATATATCATTATCTATCTTTCTTGGGCTTAGCTTATCTATTATTTCTTTTGTGACTTTGTTATCTTTTCCAACAAAAAAGGCTATCTTATTTATTTCATTTTCTAAATCTGAAAGTGTTTTTGAACTATTTTTATTTTCATAATCTTGAATGGTTAAAAAGTACATTAAATCTGTTTGGTTTATCTGTATTTTATTTTCTTTAAATTTTTTGTGCACCCATTTTACAAGTTCATTTCCTGTTAGTTTGTCACAATTTAAAACTACTCCATTTTCTTGAATAGTTTTTACGATACTTTTCTTTTTATCTATGTCCCCATAAACTATAAATATGATGATAGATGTGTTTGGTATATTTTCAAGATAATCTATAAACTTTTTTTCATCTTCTTGAGAAAAAAGCTTCTTTTTTCCTTTTATTAATTCAAAATCCTTTAATATTATAATTTTTTTCTCATCCATAAAAGGAAGAGTCTCTACAGCATTTATAAGATCTTGTAAGTTTATTTCTTTCCCATCTATTATTGAAAAGTTAAACTCTAAAAAGCTTTCGTTTAAACTTTCCTTTGATACTTTAATTACATTATCTAAAAGATAAGACTCCTTACCATAAAATAAATACAATTTATGATATACTCCTTTTTTCATGTCTTTTATTATATCCTTGTACTGCATTTTTCTGCTCCTTTACTGTATATATTTCACTTAATATAAGATAACTTACAACAATTATATAATATAAAACCATAAAGGATAAACTAGTATTTTCAAAATTTATATGAGAATATTCAATTTCAGATAAGTATTTTACAACAGTTACAATATACTTTATGAATAAAGTATTTGCATTTGAAATTAAAAAAGCTAAATTTGTACTTAAAATACTAAAAAACAAACTTAAAAGAGCTAAGTTTATAATAACACCTACTGCCCAAACCACTAGTAAGTTTGCAAGTAAAGATATAACAGAAAAAATCTTGTAATTATAATATATAATCGGCCAAGTCATTATCGTTGCACAGATAGTAACAGATATTAATGGATATTTAAAATATCTATTTACTTTATGATAAAAACAAGATATAGATAAAACAGCTAAAAAAGAAAGCTGAAAACTTATATTGTATATAATAAACGGATTATTGATAATAAGTAAAATAGCTACAAAACTTATAGCGCATATCGTATCATATTCTCTTTCTATAAAAGTAGCTATGTAAAAAATTATTATAAATAATGTAGCTCTTATTATAGATGGTGTAAGTCCAACTATAAAACAATAAAATATTAATGTAATCAAAAGAATAACAAACCTTAAATATTTGTTTACCCATCTAGTTAAAAAATGAATTGTAGATGCTATTATTCCTACATGTAATCCTGATAAAGCCATTACATGTGAAGTTCCTGTAATAGTAAAGCTATTTATAATGCTTTTTTGTATATAGCTTTTATCTCCTAATATGAGAGCCTTTACAATTGGAGAATTTTCATTATATAAAAGATCAATCTTTTCAGATATTGTAGTTTTAGTTTTATGTATATGATAATATATATTATTTTTGCCTTTTTTAGTTATATCTTTTGCTATAATAACTCCATTGTAGCCCTTAGCTCTTAGATATAACCCATAGTCAAAATCATTTAAATTATAATTATCTAAACTTTTAAATTTGCCGTATACTTGAACTTTATCTCCTATATCTACATTTGTTTTATTAAAATCTTTTATTAAAAAGTCTGCTACAATATACTGTATATGATTTTGTTTAAAGCTTAAATCCAAAACTACCCCCTCTAATTTTATATGTTCATCGTTGTGAAGGGATAAATTATCTTTAAAATGTTTTGTGTATATGATGGTAAATATCAAAGTCAATCCCAGTATTGCCAAAACTGGTCTTCTTAACTTAAATATCATAAACCATCTTCTCTGATGCTATTTGAATTTGTCCTGAGTAATACTTTTTAGCTTCTTTTAGTATATCTTCTATATTATTTTCAGGGTATATATGCGTTAATATTAAAGATCTAACTTTTCCAGTATTAGCAATTTGGGCAGCTTCTTTTGCAGATAAATGAGGTGTATTTTTTGTTTTTTGACTTTGGAGCATTCCTCCTTCACAAAGCAATAAATCGCTTTTTTGAACTATTTTTTCTATATCGCTAAAGTAATCAGTATCACCTGTATACACAAATTTTTTATCTTTATAATGTATACTTGTTAAATAACATTCTACTGGATGGTTTGTTTTATAAAATTTTATATTTAATCCATTTAGCGTAAGGTTTTGTTTATCTCGTATTGTGTTTATACTATATACGTTTTTATATTTTACCTCTTCATAAAATTTACTTGGAGTTGATGGACAATAAATAGGTATTGGCTTTTTGATTTGATTGTTTATCATTTTTACTTGAAGTAAATATCTTAAAATTAGTAAGTCACTCATATGATCTGCATGAAAATGTGATATTATTATTCCTGTAAGGTCTTCTACTTTGTGTCCTAGCTCTAAATATCTACTTAAAACCCCATTTCCTAAATCTAAAAGAAGTTTATTTTTTTCCCATTCTATTAAGTATCCTGAGCAAGCTCCTCCCGCTTTAGGATATGGTCCAAAACAACCTATAACAGTTAATTTCATAATCTACACTCCTTTACTGACTATTTATTAATATTATTGCTCATTATCTTTAAATTAATAAAAGCTATGCTAAAAAATTAGCATAGCTTAATTTTGTTTTACATTGCTTTTGAAATATTTTGTATTTGCAATTGCTATAGCAATTGGAACTCCTATTATTATACTACTAACACCCTGAACTATATTACCAGGAACAGACTGCAAAGATATAAGTAAGCTTCCCTTAAGTATTCCGCCTGCAAAGAAATATCCAACTACCATTACTAAAGCTCCTACTGATGTTGACAATATCATTTTTGCCTTATTCAAAGAATTCCTCATTAAATATCCAACAACAAACCCTTCAAATCCCTTTATTATTAGAGTAAATAAAGCCCAATGAGCATATCCAGTTAATAAATCTGCAAGAGCTGATCCTACACCTCCTGCTATTAATCCTACTGTAGGTCCGAATAATATAGAAGCAATAAATATTGCACTATCTCCTATATTTATAAATCCATCTGTAGCTGGCATTGGAATTTGTATTACCATAGTACCTATACATACAAGTGCCGTCATAAGTCCTATAATAGTTAGTGATTTAGTTTTTTCCATAATAACCCCCCTTTACTTTTTATAGGAAAATTATATCAGGGAGATTGTGCTACTACAATAGAAATTGTATCGATACAATTTCACTTTCTTGTAAGAGACTTATACCCTGAAAACAATCCACTAGATGTTAAACCCGCTATTATTCCCTTTAAAATTCTTTCTTTAACATCTATAGATGTATCATAAAAAATCGATATAACTATACCTATAAAAAGAGATAACAACGGAGCATACTTTTTAGGGAATCCTGCTGTTTTTGCAACTTCAATAAATCCTATTATAATGGAAATAACTAAAGGGTTAGAATAACATTCCATAGTATCACCTCCTATACCTTATAATATTCAACCATAAAAAAAAAGACCTTAAGGTCTTATACATATTCATTTATATAATTTATTTTTGGCCTAAATAAATTATTCAATATATTTAAGTGTTCTTGTTTTTGGTATTGTATTTTCTCTAAAGCATCTAGGTCATATACACTTAGATACGAAAATGCTAGCTGACTTAAAGAATTTATGTCAATCTTTATATCATATTTTTCATCAGTTTCATTTACTATAATTTTTCCACTGTCTATAATTATCTTAAAAGTTTTATTGTTTTCTTGTATATAATTGTCTTCAAGTTTTATTCTAAGGGTATAATTTAGATTATCAACTTCTAATGTTTTAACAAATTCTTTAAAGTTAATTACTCTACCCATCATAAACGGCTTTATATTTAACTTAAGATGTTTTATATTTGGTAAAATATTTTTTATTTTATCATCTAATGGGCATTGAATAGTTACGCTCTTACATTGAGTATTGTGATTATATATAAATTTTAAGAACGACTTTAATGTTTTTATATTTTTATAAAATATTTCTCTTACTAAAATTTTATCTTCTAAAATGAAATATATTATATATCCATCAAATCCAGTATCTGTCTTATGAAGATATATGTGCCCATTTTCAGATGATACTTCATCAAATAAATTGTAAAAATACTCATCATCTCTTACTATAAATCCGTTTTTATTTTGCATGCTGAAATTATATATATCTATTAAACTGTTTATATCCTGTTTTGTAGCTTTTTGAAAATCTCCCGCTGTTTTAAACTCTCTAAGTTCATAAATATCTAGGTTATATTCTAACTGATCATAACATTGTTCATATCCATAAGGCCTATAAAGTCTATAATCAATTGGCATAAGTATAGATACTAGTTGATTTTTATTATATAATTCCCTTAAAGTTTCTTTCATAAGCACTTTCATAAATCCTTTGCCTCTAGCATGGGCAACTGTAGATACTCCAACAATATATGATGTATTGTATATTTTTTTATTTAAGCATATCTTGTACTGATTCATTTGAAGCGAAGATAGTATTTCTTTATCTTCTATAACTAAAGTGTTTTCTTCTTTATATTTTTTACTAAAATAATAATTAAAAAATCCTTCAGGATCATTAAAACAATACTGCCACATATATTTTATATGCTCTATGTCTTCTTTTTTAGCTTTTCTAACATTCATATTATTCCTCCAAAACAGTATATTTAGAAATTAATTTGTATGGATAATATGACATCTTAGCATGTCTAAGCCCATCTATACCTAAATCCTCTTCCCTGTTTACAAATTCTACATCAGGAAATTCATTTTGAAGAAATAATTTATTTATCATAGGATAAAGTCCTCTTATCTCAGAGTTTGCTTTCTCGATATGAATAACTGCCATATTATCATTTAAATATTCTCCTATAGAAAAAGCCTCAAGTTTATTATCTATATATATTCCTCCTATTTTCACTTGAAGTTTATCATAGTTTTCAAATATTTTTCTTATAGCTATTTTTTCATTTTCAAAGTTTGATATATCTTCTTTGTTTTCCATCCATTTATCTAATAAAAATAAACACTCATCAAAATCTTCTTTATTAAGCGATTTATAATAATATCTATTTTCGTATTCTTTCATAAATGCATTTATATGATTTCTTTTTTTATGATACTTTCTTCCACTTAAAGTCCTTAAGTCTTCTGCTAGATATACATAATCAAAGTAATCTCTTTCTTCTATATATTTAAACTTATCTTGATAATTTTCTTTTAAAAATTGTACAAATTCTTCTGTTACTGCTCTTAATTGAAACTTTATATCATTTTCTTTAAAATAACTTCTTATAAAATCAAAAGCCTTTCCTAGATTCTCTCTTTTTGCTAGAGGTATTACTGTAAATTTATGATCTTCATATTCACCTATTAATACAGCAAAATCATCTTCTTTATAATATACTGTATTGTATAAATGTTGCCACATATATATGGTTGTAAAACAATACTCACAAGCTTCGTAACTGACCATTTTAAAATATGGGTCTAAAATTTCCTTTGAACTTATATCTACTTTCGAAAAAATACTAATCTACCTCCTTTTATATTACTTCATTAGTATATCATAATATTAAAATAATATCAAATCCTTATCAACCACCACTATATATGTTACCTTTTTATTTAAAAGTAAAACAAATTTATATATAATTTAATGTGAGGTGATTTAATTGAAAGATATAATAATATTGTTAATTGTTTTTTCTTGTATTTTCTTTGTAGGTTGCGAAGATATAGCTGTCTTTAGAAATTCTAACAATTCTATATTAAGTGTTCACTTTATAGATGTAGGTCAAGGAGATTGTACCCTTATTATAACTCCTGATAAAAAAACAATGCTAATAGATGCAGGAGATAATAATTCTGGAAAAACAGTTTATAACTATCTAAAAAAACATAATATAAACAAAATAGATATTTTAATTGGAACTCACCCAGATGCAGATCATATAGGAGGCCTAGACTATATTATTCACAATTTTGAAATAGGTGACTTTTACATGCCTAAAAAATCTCATACAACAAAAACTTTTAAGGATGTTTTATTAGCTGCTAAAAGTAAAGGACTCAAAATAAAGGAAGCAAAATATGGGATTGATTTTTATTTAGGAGATCATGTTTATTTTAAAATGTTAAATCCAAGCAGAGAATATACAAATAACAATAATCTTTATTCTGTTGTTTTAAAAGCAACTTATAAAGATAAAAGCTTTTTGTTTACAGGAGATGCTGAAATTGAAAATGAAATAGATATGATAAAATCAGGTGAAAATTTAAAATCTAATGTATTAAAACTAGGACATCACGGAAGTTCTTCATCTACTAGTGAACAATTTTTACTATCAGTATTACCTGATGTTGCAGTAGTTTCATGCAAATATAAAAATCAATACTCTCATCCTCACAAAGAAGTTTTAGATCTTTTAAAAAAATATAATATACCTCTTTATAGAACTGACGAACAAGGATCTATAGTTTTTTTTAGCGATGGAAAAACAATATGGACAGATAAAAACCCTGGATCTTATAATTATTACAAAGGTAGGTGATATAATGAAAGGAATAATAGATAGATTCGAAGGAGAATTAGCTGTAATAGAACTTGAAAATAAAACTTTTATGAATATCCATAAAAAACTTCTCCCTAATGATTGCAAAGAAGGAGACGTTGTAGTACTATCGCGCGATGGAACTATTGAAATAGATTATAACGCATATAAAAAACTAAGAGAAGAAATAGACAATTTGATGGATGAACTGTTTGAATAAGCCTGTCACTTGACAGGCTTATAAATGCATAGGTATTAAATTATACGCAACAGCTGTTACATATACTAAAAATATTACATATACAATAAGCATCAAATAGCCATCTTTTTTATCAATTCCTTCTTTCTTAAGAAAAATACAAGAAGTTACAACCATAGCTACTAACAAAAATTCATATGTAACTAAACTTTGCCCAAGACTTATAGATAAATTTTTTCCTGATGCTACTATAGGTACACCAAGACACATACATATATTAAATATATTTGAACCTACTGCATTTGATATAGCTCCATCAACGTCACCTTTTCTAGCTGATTTCACAGATAAAAGCGTATCTGGTATAGATGTACATGCTGCTAATATAATAACTGAAACTAAAAATTTAGGTATATTAAATATATTAGATATTACAAGAGCACATTTAATTATAGCTTCGCAACTTATCCATATTATTATACTTGTTATAAATATAGTCATTATTATCTGAAAATGATTCATCTGACAACAATCATCTATATCATTTTCTTCTCTAAACATATACCCTCTTATTTTTTTTCTATAACTAATAGTTTCTATATAAAGAACCATTATATAACATACATATATACAAACTAATATCATTCCTGCAAAAACTGTAAGTTCTCCCATATATGTAAAGAAACATAAAGTTAGAATCGAAGCTGTGTAAAAAAACATATCTCTATATATTCCATTTTTCTGTGCTTTAAGTCTATCTTTTCCTTTATATGCTAATATACTTAACATTGGTATTAATAAAATATTAAACATTCCTGATCCGGCTATAGTTGGTATAGCTATATTTCCAAAATCTTTATATATCAATACTGCTATCATCGCTGTTGAAAATTCAGGAAATGAAGAACTAGCGGCATCAAAAATTGCACCTCTTACAGTGTTTGGTATCTTAAGTTTATAAGCTAAAGCTCTTAATGCATCTCCTAGTTTATCTGCTGCCTTATTTATTATAAAAGACATAATTATTAAAATGATAATTGCTTGTATGTAATTATCTATCCAATCAAACAATATTTATCCCCCCAAATTATTATGATATTTATCTAAAATGCACTCATAACTATTCACATCCTTTTGAATATTATTTAGTCATAATATTTAATATGTTGAAAAAGATTTTAATATAACTGTATTCATACTTTATTTAGTTATTTTTTATAGCGCATAGGAAATTATATGCTTTAAGAAAAAGATATTAAATCTGAAGTACTCTCATATTAATAGTTATATGGGGGTGATTTGTTGAAAAAAATAATCTGTATTCTATCTTTATTGCTTTTAATCAACATCTTTACTTTAGCGTTTAGATCCTATAGCAACATAATTCCTATAGGAATTGTTGATTCTTATCTGAATAGTGAAAATGTATATGAAAAACAACAATTAAAAAAACAAATAATTACATCTATTCTCAATGCAACTGGATATGATAAATGGTTAGAATATGTAGACTACATAGATATGAAAATTTATAAAAATATAAATGATTCAGATAAAAAAGAAGAGATTTTGTTTGCACTTAATTTATCTAAAGACAGTGCATTAATAGCCATTTATGAAAAACTCAACAATACAACATATTTATATAAAAATAAAATAACTAACCTTGTTCCTGTAAAAAATGTAACCTTTCTAAACAACTTTCTTGCAATTGAGCAAGTTATCGATGAAAGATTTGGAGCATTTTTTATAGATAATTTTATACAAATATATCTTTATGACGATAATGTCTACAAAAGTGTGTTCAAACAATCTGTTGATTATGAAGAAATCTACAAAGCTATATGGGTAGATAAGAATGCTCCTGATAACCTGTGGAATAAAACTAAAATAGTTGCATCTATAGATTACTTAGATGAAGACCCTTTCAAAATTTTATATATTGTTACAACTTCTAGATATAAAGCTGAGTCAGCTTCTTTTCCTAAAGATGAAAATTTCAAGAAAGAAAGTGAAAAAACTGAAAAACATTTATACGTATGGGATCAACAGCGCAAATCTTTTGTGCTAAAGGAAAAAACGGATATCAAAAAAGAGCAACCTAAGATTTAGGTTGCTCTTTTTCACTGGCGGGAGTATGTGGGAATCGAACCCACCCAGGAGGCTCCTAACCCCCCGCGCTGGTTTTGAAGACCAGAGGGCACACCAGCACCCATCTACCCCCATAGTTTAAATTCTCTTTGTTGATAATATACCACATATCTCCTTTTTGTTCAATATTTTTTTACTATATTTATCAATATTTATATATTTTTCTATATTTTTCATAAATAATTATCTAATCAAAGCAAAAACTAACTAAAACAATATTTTATACGAGGAGATTAGCATGAAAAAAATATTAATGCTTGCAATAGCTTCAGTTTTCTTAAGCTTGTCTATACTAAGTTTTAACTTAGAAAGTAGGACAACACCAACTATGAATATTGTTTCTGATAAAGTTTATGATATCATTTTAGACACAGACTTTTCTATGCCACCACAAGATGATGCTCTAGCAACTATAGTAGCTCTAAATTCTCCTAAAATTAATGTACTGGGAATTACAACTGTCGCTGGAAATAATAGTTTAGAGCAAGCTACTGTAGATGTTCTTAGATTCTTAGAAATAGTAAAAAGAGAAGATGTTCCAGTATTTGTTGGATCTAATATGCCATTAGTTCATGAAGTAAGTGATTTTGCCAAATCCACATGGGGCAAATGGTGGTCTGATGATCCTCCTACAATGCCAATAGGTGGATTTCCTAAGAAGAAGCCTGAAAAACAAAGCGCAGTTGATTTTATGGTCAACACTGTAATAAACAGGCCTCAAGAAATAACAATCGTAGCTATAGGCCCACTTACTAATGTAGCAAAAGCTATTCGGCAACATCCAAACTTTGCTAAAAGTGTGAAAGAAATAATAGTTATGGGAGGTGCTATAGCCACACTACCCGATGGTGCTGGAAATGCAACTCCAAATGCTGAATTTAATTTTTGGGTAGATCCAGAAGCTGCTAGAGTGGTTCTTCGCTCTGGAATTCCTGTTACTCTATCACCTCTTAATGTGTCAAGAAAAACTAAAGGAAGTGAAACTTGGTATGAAAAAGTAGTTTCTGTTGATACTCCAGTTACTTCTTTACTAAAACAAACGATGGGTCCAGAGTTTGAAAAAGATCCTGAATTTATTGATCTTATGTATGATCAAGTTGCTATTATAAGTCTTATATATCCTGATCTAGTCAAAACAGTAGATCTTTATGTTGATGTAGATATAAATCATGGTATAAATTATGGAACATCTGTTGGATGGGATAAAGTGTGGCCTGGAGCTGAGGGAGCAAAAAAAATAAAAGTTCAATATGATCTTGATTGGGAAAATTTTATCAAATTATTTATAAAAGAAGTATCAAGACCTCATATAACCAAAAACGATTAGGAACTTAAATTCCTAATCGTTTTTATCTATGGTTTTATTAAATTTTCAGCTCTTCTAAATGGTTCATTAAAACTAAAGTGACCAAAATCTTCTCTTCTTTGTCCTTCTATTAAAAATAAAACTCCAGTTATATTTTCAAGTTCTGTTAAAGAGTTTACTATAGAGTAAATAGTCATTGTTTCTCCTGCAGTACCTCCAGAATGATTATTTACAAAATCGTGACTAAAATTTACAATTGCTATTTTATTTTCTTCAGAATAAGCTATTAATTCAGTCCCTTTTGGAATTACATTATAATCTTGAGAATTTGATTCCTCAATTAATTCATATATTATTTTCTCACCAATACTTTCTCCTTCTTTTATTTCTATTTCTTTTATTTTAGGAATTAAATACTGGGCATTTTCATCAGGGAGATAAATTTTTATATTAACTTTTCTACTTTCTGATAAATCAAACTCTGTTAAAACATCATATGGCTGTCCCTGAGGTGAAATCATTGCTTTTCCCTCAACTGTTATCCTTACTCCTTTAACTTCATCAAACTGAGTTAATGTATTTGTTACTGTTATTATAGCTATTGTCTGAGATATATCTGTTGAAGGAGATAAAAACTCTTTAGAAAAATCTACATGAATTATATCATCATTTTTCTGAAGGACTAGTACTTTTGTATTTTCACTTATATTTCTAGTTGAATCTGATGAATATGGACCATTTATAAGTTCTTTTAGTGCATTTGCGTATTTTTCATCTTCATTTGAATAATTAATAGGTCTTGTAACCCACTGGATTCTAGTATTATCTGAGTTTGCATAATAAAGCTTTATCTCTTCTTTCTTAACATTTTTAGCTGTTACATTGCAACCAGTTGTTACAAATATAAAAGTTAGAAGAAATATAAATATATTTAATTTTTTCATGTTTTATCCTCCTAAATCAAATCTACAGGTATTTTTACATAAAATATACTTCCTTGCTTTAGTTTACTTTCCACTAATATTTCTCCTTCATGTAAATCTACTAGTTGTTTAGCTATAAAAAGTCCTAATCCACTTCCACCAGTTTCCCTCGATCGAGCTTTATCAACTCTATAAAACCTTTCAAAGATTCTTGATAAATCTTCCTCTGGTATACCTACTCCTTCATCCTTTACTTTTATTACTGCATAGTTTTCTTCATTGTATAAGTATATATATATATTACCATTTTCATTGCTATACTTTATAGCATTATCTAATATATTAGTTATAACTCTATCTATTTTTATAATGTCCAGCTTAATTTGAATATTATCTATCTCTTTGTATATAATATTTATGTTCTTACTTTTAGCTTTAAGATGCATTCTATTTATAACCTTATCTATTAAGTAGTTTATATGTGCTAGTTCTAAATTTAATTTAGACTTTTTTTCATCTATATCAACTATTATCATCAAATCATCTATTATTTGTTTCATTCTTTCTACTTCTCCATATATGTCTTTAAAAAACTCCTTGTATATATTTAAATCTTCATACGTTCCATATTTTAAAGATTCTATCAAAAGTTTTATAGAACTTAATGGAGTCTTTAATTCATGAGATACATTATGAATAAATTCTCTCCTTTGCTGTTCTATTTTGCTTAGAATTTTACTCATTGTATTAAAGTTTGAACAAAGCCTAGATAATTCTCCCCCGCCTTCAACATCTACACTTTCATATAGATTTCCTCTATATATATTCTCAAAAGCAGTATTTACTTTTTTTATAGGATCCACTACAGAATTATATGTATATGCAACAGTTAAAATCAATATGAATATATTCATAACTACAAAAAACGCAAATATTAGTTTTATATTATTTAATTCATAAGCTTTATACTCTGCATATATATATCCCTGTAAGCTTTTATTTAAATATATAGGATAAACCTTTATTATCTTATTTAGATACCTATCTAAAAAGTATCCATCTTTCTTTGTATATTCAAATATTTTTTCTTCTATTCTTACCTTGTTTGCATCATCACTTATAACAAATCTAAAAGTATCTACCAATTTTATATCAGTTCTTTTACTAATTGTATTGTAATACTGCACTGTATCAATTAAATCTTTGTCTTTTATACTTTTAAAATCTGTTATATCTCTTTGTATCAATTCAAATTGAAAATCTATAGACTCTATAGCTTCATCTTTATATCTTTTTTCTATTATCTCAAATAACATGTATGCACTAAAAATAAATATTACTGTAACTAACATAATAAAAGTAGAAAAAACTCTAAGCTTAGTCTTTAAAATAATAACCAGCTCCCCATTTAGTAAGAATATATTTTGGATTTGATGAGTTGTACTCTATTTTTTCTCTTAATCTTCTGATATGAACATCTACAGTTCTTAAGTCTCCATAATAGTCATATCCCCATATTTTTTCTAGTAAGGCCTCTCTTGAAAATACTTTGTTTTTATTTGTTGCCAAGAATAAAAATAAATCAAACTCTTTTCCTGTTAAATTAATATCTTCTCCATTTCTAATTATTTTTCTCCCCAGAGTGTTAACCTTAAATTCTCCTATTTCAAATTCTGAATGATTTGCATTTTCATCTATCTTTTTAGTTCTTCTAAGTATAGCCTTAATTCTTGCTTTTAATTCAAGTAAGTTAAACGGTTTTGTCATGTAATCATCAGCACCAAATTCTAATCCCATAACTTTTGTCATGTCTTCTCCCTTTGCAGTTAACATTATTATTGGTACTTGAGAAAAAGTTCTTATTTCTTTACATACTTCAAGTCCATCCTTTTTAGGGAGCATTAAATCTAATATTATAATGTCATATTCTTTATTCCTTGATTTTTTTACAGCTTCCTGCCCATCATATGCTTCGTCAATTTCATATTCATCACCTAAGCCATATCTCATTCCCTTTATTAATAATGTTTCATCATCAACTATAAGTAGTTTTATTTTCATAATTATCACCTAACTTAATACTCTTTTGTCTTCTATTCTTTTTGTTATCTTAATCTTGTCAAAATATTCTAATAAAGCAATAGAATATTTTCTGCTAACTCCCATTAATTCTTTAAACTCAGATAAAGTTATATGGCCATTTTTGTTTATATGATCTTTCAGCAAATTAAGAGCCTTATCATAATACTTTTTATGATAAGCTAAATTATCATCAAGTATTACTACAGTGTTATTATCTAATGCCTGTAAAACTTGTTCATAACGAGGATTATTTAAAGTAATATCTTTTATATTTCTAGGAGTAAATCCATCTGATAAGAGCTTTTGCTCTATTTCCTTTTTTATCTTTATATCTTCGTTTGTAAATTTTACTTCAAATCCCCAAGTAGATACTAAATTGTTTTTTATATTTATTAACTTATCTTCTAAAAATAATTCTAATAAAGCATCAAAGTCTTTTGTTTTAAGACTTGCTTCAACTTTTGATCTTAATTCTTCTTTTATAATACCTTCCTTTAAAGGATATTCTTTATGAAAACTATTTAATAGTTTAATAGTTTTTTCTTTAAGCATTTCATAGTGTTCCTTGTGAATATAAATTTTATTAATACAAAGTATAGTTTTATCTTTCATAAGCTGTAATATATTTTCATTTACAACTTCTTCATTTTCTCCTGTATATTTTAAAATAGTCTTTATATCTGGATATTCTTTTGAATATCTTTTAATAGTCTGATTTATTATTTCCTTTAAATCTCCTTTTTCCTTAAGTTTTAAACTATCTATTACCTTCTTATCAAATCTTTTATGTTTTTTAGGATTTGGGTCTAAAATAATTCCTCCACCTATTGTTTTCATTGGAGAATATGATCTTATTACAAATCTATCCCCTTTCTTAGCCACTATAGTATCATCAAGCCTTAACTGACAATACCCTTCTTGTTCACAAGTTAATTCCTCTCTATCTAGGGGTACTATTCTTGCTAGAATTTCTCTTGTTCCATGATATAATCTCACTCTATCCCAATAATTAACATTTACATTTGAATATCTTGTAAGCTTTACTTTTACATCTATCATCATAGACTCTTGCATACAATTAGGATAAGCTAGAATATCTCCTCTTTCTAACTCTTCAACCTTTACATTTGATAAATTTATAGCTGATCTTTGTCCTGCATACGCAGTTTTAACAGCTTTTCCATGAACTTGAATTCCTCTTATTTTAGTTTTTATATCCTTAGGATAAATAACTACCTCATCATCTAAATTTATCTTTCCTTCTATTAAAGTTCCTGTAACTACTGTTCCAAATCCTTTCATTGTAAATACCCTATCTATATGCATTCTAGGATATGAATTTAAGTTTTTCTCCTCTACATTTTCAGTAAGTATATCTATATTATATATAAGTTCATCAATTCCCCTTTTACTTACAGAATCAACCTCTATTATTTTAGCATCTTCAAGAAATGTACCCTTAACTTTCTCTTTTATATCTTCTTTTACTAACATTAAAAAATCATCATCTACTAAATCACACTTAGTAATTACAATTATTCCATTGTTTATTTCAATAAAGTTAAGAATATCTAAATGCTCTATAGTCTGGGGCATAACTCCTTCATCCGCTGCCACAACAAATAAAACAACATCCATTCCAGATACTCCAGCTAGCATATTTTTTATAAATTTTTCATGTCCTGGAACATCTATAATTCCTGCTCTTTTTCCACTTGGAAGATCAAAATAAGCAAATCCAAGGTCTATTGATATACCTCTTTTCTTTTCTTCCTTTAGCCTATCTGTATCTTTTCCAGTAAGAGCTTTTATTAATGTTGTTTTTCCATGGTCTATATGTCCTGCTGTACCTATTATAACATTTTTCATAAAATTATCCCCCTTATTCTAAAACACTTTGTATTGTATCCGCTACTATATCAAATTCATCTTCAAATATAGTTCTTACATCTAATATATATTTATCTTCAAAAATCCTTCCTATTATGTGATTATCAGAAAGCCTTAGTCTTTTCTCTAGTTCAACTACACTAATATTTCTTGGAACTATTGTTACTAATTTAGTAGGTATTTTTTCAAGCGGCATAGACCCTCCTCCAACTTGAGAGTATCCACTTTCTATATTGATATCTATATTTAAGTTCTTAGAGTTTATTTTTTCATATAAGTTATTAGCTTTAACTTGTAATTCTTGTAATGAATAAGTTAACATTTTTAAAGTAGGTATATTATTGATGGCCATATCTTCATCTAAATACATCATAAATGTAGCCTCTAAAGCAGCAATAGTAAATTTATCTACTCTAAGAGCTCTAGTTAACTGATTTTTTTTCATTTTTTGTATGTACTCTTTTTTTCCTACTATTATGCCCGCTTGAGGTCCTCCTAGTATCTTATCTCCACTAAATGTAACTATATCTGCTCCACCTTTTAATGAATCTATTACTGTTGGTTCATAAGTAAATCCATATTTAGAAAGATCTATAAATAGTCCACTTCCTAAATCTTCTACAACTGGAATATTATATTTTCTACCAAGCTCCGATAGTTCTTTTATATCTACATTATGGGTAAATCCTAATATTCTATAATTGCTGGTATGTACTTTTAAAAGTGCTGCCGTATTTTCGTTTATGGCTTCTTCGTAATCTTTTATATATGTCTTGTTTGTACTTCCAACTTCTATAAGTTTCGCTCCACTTTGCTCCATAACTTTTGGTATTCTAAAAGATCCCCCTACTTCTACAAGTTCACCTCTTGAAACTATAGCTTCCTTATCTTTACACAAAGTACTCAACACTAAAAGTACTGCTGCAGCGTTATTGTTTACAACTAAAACATCTTCTGCTCCTGTAATAGTTTTTATTATATTCTCTAAGTGAGAATATCTAGATCCCCTTTGACCTAACTCTAAGTCATATTCTAAATTAGAATATCTTGAAGCTATTTGCCATACCTTGTCTTTTATTTTATCTGCTATTAAAGACCTTCCTAAATTTGTGTGTATAACAACTCCAGTTGCATTTATAACTTTCCTTAAAGATAATGAACTTTTTAATTTGACAAGTTTATTAACTTGATCAATCATACTTTCTTTGTCTATAGAAAATTTATCTATATTATCTTCAGAAAGAGAAACAATCTCTTTTCTATACTTATCTATAGTTTCTCTTATACTGTCTAAGATTAACACTCTTGGATATTCTTTAAGTAGATATATTATACGTTCTTGTTTTAGCATCTCGTCTACTGAAGGCAGCTTAGAAAATAGATGTTTTTTATCCATAATTATCTCTCCTTTGTAAATCCTTCCTACTACAATTATAGCATAATTGACCAAAAATTTTACATAAACTCCTATGTAAATGAGAAAAGAAGTCACTTTGACTTCTTTATATAACTTCTATATATTTATCTTGTTTTTTCAATACTCTTCCAATTATTTTTGCATCTAGTGCTCCATTGTTTATAATTTCATCTACAAGTTTGTATGCATTCTCTTCTTTTACAGAAATTAAAAGTCCACCTGATGTCTGTGGATCATATAGTACATCCATTACATTTTCAGCTACGTTATTATCACTTACATATTTTGATATATAATTTCTATTTCTATACATTCCTGCTGGAATTATCCCCATGCTAGCAAATTCTAATGCCTCTTTTATAATTGGAACTTCTTTAGAATTTATTTGAAGAGTTACATTAGATCCTTTAGCCATTTCTAATGCATGGCCCAATAGTCCAAATCCTGTTATATCCGTTACAGCGTTTACAGTTATTTTATCAAAACTAAGGGCAGCATACTTGTTTAGATGAGACATTATTTTAACTGCTTCTTGTTCTACTTTTTTATCACATAAATTTTCCTTTATAGCGGTATTTAGTATTCCAATTCCTATTGGTTTAGTTAAAACTAATAAATCTCCTTCTTTACTATTTGAATTTGAAAGTACCCTCTGTGGATGAACTATTCCAGATACAGAAAGACCATATTTAGGTTCTTTATCATCTATAGAGTGTCCACCAACTAATAAAGCTCCTGCTTCTTTTACCTTATCTAATCCACCTCGTAAAATTTCCTTAAGTATATTCATATCTTGACAAGATGGAAAACAAACTATATTCATAGCTACTATAGGTTTTCCTCCCATAGCATACACATCTGAAAGAGAATTTGCTGCTGCTATTTGTCCAAACATATATGGATCATCTACAACAGGAGTAAAAAAGTCTAAAGTCTGTATCAAAGCCATATCATCATTTAATCTGTATACAGCTGCATCATCAGATGTATCTAATCCAACTAACAAATTATTATCTTTTATTTTAGGTAAAGCCTCTAATACACTAGCCAAAACCTCTGGCCCAATTTTAGCTGCTCAACCTGCTGATGTTGTCATCTTTGTAAGTTTTATCTCTCTCCCCAAAACATTCACTCCTCTTTTGTCTATCTTATGCTTAATAATACCATATTAAAAAGCCTATTTACAACATCTTAATATGCCTAGTTTATACTAATAAGCTCTTTTATTTCTTCAAATTTTTTATCTCCTATTCCTGATACATTTTTTATCTCTTCTATAGATTTAAATCCACTATTTTCTTCTCTATAAGATACTATTTTTTTAGCTATAGAATCTCCTACTCCTGGAAGAGTTTTAAGTTGTGCTTCACTAGCAGTATTTATATTTATTTTGTTTGAATTATTATTTGTGAAATTATTAGTTTGAACGCTCACTTCTTCTCCAATTTTGGGTATTATTATGTGCATTCCATCATCTAATTTCATAGCTAAATTTACTCTATTATAATCTGCATTTTCCGTTAACCCTCCTAATTTTTCAACAGCATTTATAAGCCTATCCCCTTGTTTTACAGTAACAACACCAGGCATTTTTATTTCTCCACTAATATAAACCATTATTTGTTTATCTTCTATATACTTTTCATCTGCCTGAACATAGTTTTCTTGTTGCTTAATATTTTCCTCAGGACTGACTATATAAACTGTTTTTTTACTATTTAATATTATACCAGTAAAAACAAGTAATAAAAGAAATGAAAATATCATAGTATTTCTTATATTTAGCTTCAAGTTATCATCTCCTTTATCGTTAAAATAATCTTGATCTTATGGAGGTAGCTATGTATAAACTTTTATCAATTGTTTTATCTTTACTGTTTTTATTCGATATAAATTTTGCTTATGGTCAGACACCGTTGTATATATCTGCAGAAGCTGGAATACTTATAGAGTATGAAACAGGCACAATACTATTTGAAAAAAATGCACATAAAAGGATGTACCCTGCATCTACTACAAAAGTAGTAACAGCTTTATTAGTTTTAGAGAATGCTAAATTAGATGATATAGTCAAAATCGATTACGATTTAGGCTATATAGATGGAAGTAGTATGTATCTCAAAAAAGGTGAATCTTTCACAGTAAGACAGCTTTTAGAATGTCTTTTAATAAAATCTGCTAATGATGCAGCTGTTGCTTTAGCAAATCATGTGTCTGGATCTGTAGAAGAATTTGCACATCTTATGAATAAAAGAGCTTTAGAACTTGGATGTAAAAATAGTCACTTTACAAATCCAAATGGTCTTCCTGATCCAAAACATTACTCTAGTGCATATGATTTAGCACTATTTGCTAAAGAGGCTATGAAATACGAAGTATTCAGAGAAATCGTAAAAACACCTTATCTTAGAATTCCTCCTACTCCTCAAACCCCTAATGAGAGAGTTTTTAGAAACTCTAATAGATTTTTATGGGGCGAAGGTGGAAGACACACTATTGATTATAAAGGTAAAACTGTAAATATAAAATATGATGTAATTGATGGTATAAAAACAGGTTATACAAATGTAGCTAGGCAATGTCTAATAAGTAGTGGACAAATAAACAATACTAGAGTTATTTCTGTAGTTTTAAAAGCAGAAGGTAAGAATATTTATATAGATAGTAGAAAACTAATAGACTATGGCCTTGAAAACTATAAATTAGAAAATATTTTCTCTAAAGAACAAATAATAGGAAATAAACTTATTCCACTATCTAAGGAAAATACGATAAAATATGGTCCTTCTGATGATTGTAAAGTTTTACTTAGAAAAGATGAAAATTTATCTAAAATTCATACAAATATAGTGTTAGATCCAAACTTATCTGCTCCTATAAAATATAACGATATAATAGGTAAAATACAAATTTATAAAGATAATAGCCTTATTTATGAAACTAATTTAATAGCTTTAAGTGATGCTACTCCTATTTTAGTCAAATATTACAATTTAAATACATCTACCCATTTGAGTATAATAACTAAACTAATATTATTTTCACTTATAGTCTTTATATGTATAAAAAGGATAAAATAAAGAGCATATCAAGTGATATGCTCTACCCAAATATCTTTTTAGTTATCTCACAACCTGTACACGTTGCTGCAACCCCGCCTAAAGCTGTTTCTCTTAACTCATACGGTAAACTCTTTCCTACTTTATACATCGCTTCAACAACTTCATCAAAAGGTATTACACTTTTAACTCCAGCAAGTGCCATTTCAGCAGATATTAACGCATTAGCAACTCCTATTGAATTTCTAGTTTGGCAAGGTGCTTCAACAAGACCTGCTATTGGATCACATACAAGTCCCATAACATTACTTAAAGCCATAGACGCAGCATGAAGGGCCTGCTCACACGTTCCACCCATCATCTCAACTATTCCTGCTGCTGTCATAGCTGCAGCAGAACCTGTTTCTGCCTGACATCCACCTTCAGCTCCTGCAACTGTTGCATTTTTTGTTATTATTATTCCAATTGCTGCAGCAGTGAATATTGCATTTAACATTTCTTCATCACTAATTTTAAATTCTTCTCCTACAGTTATTATTCCTGCTGGAAGAATTCCACACGATCCTGCAGTTGGAGCTGCAACTACAAGTCCCATTGATGCATTAACCTCAAGAACTCCCATTGCAGCACTAATTGCCTTTGTCATAAGAGGTCCACACACTGATTTGTTTGTCTTAAGTCTATTTCTTACAAGCTTTGCCTCACCACCTATAAGCCCTCCTACTGACTTTATATCTTCCGTTAAGCTTTTATTTATAGAGTTTTTCATTATATCTAAGCTATACGACATTCTTTGTATTATTTCTTGTTTTGTCTTTTTCGTAAGCTCAATTTCTCTTTCTATACATATTTCATAAATCTTTTTGTTGTATTGCTGGCAAAGCTTTAATAAATCTTTTCCGCTTGTAAAATTCATACTAGTCACCCTTCTTTTTAGGTCTACTCAAGACCTTTTATTATAAAAGCATCTTTTATTAAATCTTTATTCTTTAATATATCTTCAACAATATGTTCATTAATATCATCATCAGCTTCTATTATTGTGAATGCTTCGTTTCCTTTTTCTTGTCTATATATACTCATAAACGCTATATTTACATTTCTGTTTGACAAACATCTTGTTATATGTGCTGCAGCCCCTGGTAGATCTCTTTGTTTTACTATAAGTGTAGGGTAAGCCCCTGTAAATTCTAGTTTTAAACCATTCATTTGTGTAATTTTTATATTTCCTCCACCTATAGAAGCACCTACTATTTCTATAGTTTTTCCACTTATTGTAGTTATTATCATCTTAACTGTATTTGGATGTTCATCCCCTAGATCAGTTGGAATAAATTCAAATTCTAAACCTTTTTCTTTTGCTATATCAAAAGAATCTCTTATTCTTTCATCATCTGGAGCAAAGCCTAATATTCCACCTATTAAAGCCTTATCTGTTCCATGACCTTTATATGTCTGAGCAAAAGATCCATGAAGATAAAAAACAACTTTTACTATTTCTTCCGAAGCTATCTTGTACCCTACTCTTCCAAGCCTTGCAGCTCCTGCTGTATGTGAACTTGATGGCCCTATCATATTAGGCCCTACAATGTCAAATATGCTATAATTTTTCATATAATCGCCTCTTTCAATATTTAGATTATCTAAAAAATGACCAAGAAGTCTTGGTCATTTTTAGGTTTTATTCTACTATAGCAATTGCTTCTATTTCAACCTTAACATCTCTAGGAAGTCTAGCTACCTCAACACATGCCCTAGCAGGCTTGTTGTCTTTGAAATACTCAGCATAAACTTCATTTATCTTTGCAAAATCGTCCATATCTTTTATAAATACTGTAGTTTTTACAACGTTATCAAAAGAAGCATTTGCAGCCTCTAAAATAGCTTTTAAGTTTTCTAAAACTCTCTTTGTTTGCTCTTGAACATCTTGTGAAACTATTTCCATAGTTACAGGATCAAACGGAACTTGTCCTGATATAAACAGCATATTTCCAGCCTTTATTGCCTGAGAGTATGGTCCTATTGCTTTTGGTGCATTCTCAGTATGTATTATTTGTTTTTCCATTTTTTTAAATCCTCCTTTATGTATCTATAAATTATATTAAACTTAAACATGCATCAACTATATATCCATTACTTTCAAGTTTTTCTTTTATCTCCTTTATATGATCTTTATTAAATGTTTCTAGAACTATTTCAACACCCTGAACTCCTAATTTAAAACTGCTAGAATGTTTTATAGTATTAACTGTTAATATATTTGCATTCATATCATAAATTAACTTTGTAAGATTTGATAAACCACCTGGTTTATCTTCTATCATTGTTCTAAACGAAAATCTTCTTCCTTCTTTTATTAATGCATTATCTATTATTCTCCATACCATATTTACATCTATATTCCCACCAGAGACTATAGCAACTATATTTTTTCCTTCTTCTTTTACTTTTCCACTAAGTATAGCAGCAGTAGATACTGCTCCTGATCCTTCTGCTACTATTTTACCCCTTTCCATTAAAAATAAAACAGCTTGAGCTATTTCATCTTCACTTACTGTAACTATTTCATCAACATATTTTTTTGCTATTTCAAATGTTAAATTTCCAGGAGTTTTAACAGCTATTCCATCTGCAATAGTAGTAGCTGAACAAAGCGTTACAACTTCATTATTGTCTAAGGATGCTTTCATTGATGCTGCATTTGAAGCTTCTACACCAATAATTTTAACATTTGGGTTGATTGATTTTGCAGCAACAGCTATTCCAGCTATTATTCCGCCTCCTCCTACTGGTACTAATATAACATCTACTTTATCTAAATCTTCAAATATCTCAAGAGCTATAGTTCCTTGACCTGCTATTACATATGGATCATCAAAAGGATGTAGGAAAGTTGCTCCTGTTTGACTTTGTATTTCACAAGCTTTTGCATAAGCATCATCATACACTGTTCCATTCAATACAACTTCGGCACCATATGATTTAGTAGCAGTAACTTTTGCTAAAGGTGCTGTTGATGGCATAACTATAGTAGCCTTTATTTTATTCATTTTTGCACCTAAAGCAACCCCTTGTGCATGATTTCCTGCACTTGATGCTATAACTCCTCTTGCCTTTTCTTCTTCACTTAAGTTTGCTATTTTATTATAAGCTCCTCTTATTTTGAAAGATCCTGTCTTTTGAAGGTTTTCAAGCTTTAAAAACACTCTTGCTTTACTCATTTTACTTAGATAACCACATTCAACTAAATCTGTTTTATGTACAACACCATTTAATACTTCTCTTGCCTTTTCGATATCTTTTAACGTTATATTTGTCACTTTTTTACACTCCTTGTAAAATAATATCCTAGTTTTATTTTATACACTTTATGGATATAATTCAACAGGAAAATGTTTTTTCGAAAAATTAAAATTTATTAAAGTACATAATTTTATATGCATAAAAAAGCTGGCGAGTACACTCACCAGCTTAATACTTAGACTATACCTTCTACACAATTGCAGTTTAAATTACATAACTTGTAAGTAAATCATTAAACGTCTGTCTTTTGCAAACTAATTTAATATCGTCATTATTAACAAATATTACTGCAGGCTTTAAAGCCATATTATAATTGCTTGCCATAGAATATCCATACGCTCCTGTAGAAAGTACCGCAATAGTATCTCCTTCTTCAAGTATAGGCAAGTATACATCTTTTATTAAAATATCTCCACTCTCACAGCACTTACCAGCTATTGTTACATTTTCTACTTTGTGTCCATATACTTTGTTAGCTACAACAAATTCATATTTAGCATCATAAAGTGCTGGCCTTATATTATCTGGCATTCCTCCATCAACAGCTACGTACTTTCTTACATTAGGTATTTTCTTTATAGCTCCTACTTTATATACTGTTATACCTGAGTTTGCAACTATAAATCTCCCTGGCTCTATAATCAAAGTTGGTACAGTCATATTAAGTTCATTAGCTCTTTTCTTTATTGATTGTAATATAACGCTAGTGTATTCTTGTATTTCTTTTGACTTATCATTTTCATTATAATAAACTCCAAATCCTCCGCCTAAATCTAATTCTTTTATTTGATACCCAAACTGTTCTAATATAGTCTTTGCTATATCCATCATAGTATAACTTAAATATTCATATGCTTTAGGATCAAATATTTGAGAACCAATATGGCAATGTATTCCTACAAGATCTATATTTTGTGATTTTATTGACTTTTCAACTGCTTTAATATATTCATTTTCAATCATAGAAAATCCAAACTTTGTATCTACGGATCCTGTCTTAATATACTTATGAGTGTTAACTTCAATACCAGGTGTTACCCTCAAAAGCACCTTAACTTTCTTGTTTTTTTGCATAGCTATTTTTTCAATAAGTTGTAGCTCTCTAAAATTGTCAACTACAAATCTACCAACACCTAAATCTATTCCCATAGATATTTCTTGTTCACTTTTATTGTTCCCATGAAACAATACATTTTCCATAGGAAATCCTGATGTATATGCAATATACAACTCTCCACCTGATACGACATCTAAACTTACTTTTTCTTCTTTTAAGATTTTGCACATATATGGAACTAAAAATGCCTTCCCTGCATATGCTACTATGTTTTTTCCATTTTCTCCAAAGTGATCTTTACATTTTCTTATATTTTCCCTTATTAGATTCTCATCGTATATGTATAGCGGTGTTTCATAAATATCTCCTAAATCAGATATTTTATATTTTCCTAAATAAAGTTGATTATTTTTAATATTATAATCTCCAAACAATCTCATTTTGATCACCTCTGTAAATTATTTGGCTAAAACTTTTCTATTTTTTGTAATAAAAAAAGAATGTAACAAAGGGTTTGCCTAAGTTACATTCTTATCTAGATAAGAATTGTAAGTATATGCTCAAATACTATATATTTTACACATATACACCTTAAACAAAACCTTTGTAGCTCTCCATTGAATACTCAATGACAGCCATATGCATATTCTACATACAGCCAGGAAATAAGTTCGCAGCTTATTTCCTTCGGCCACAATTCCTTTCACTTTACATCATCGCATGCCTGCTAAATAAAGTTACTCTTAATTGCAGCACCTCTACACAAGGTTTAATTTCCTATTAAATTTTTATAAAGTCTATTATACTACATTCTAATATATCATTGCAATATATTTTTATGAGGTTGCTAAATTTTTGATCGGTCTATATATAAATCCAAAAACTATATAAGATATTATAAGTTCTGGTAACAAATATGATCCATTATAAATTATAGAGTAAATCCAAGGATTTGTTCCTTCTGGTGCATATATTCCCCATACTATAGCTCCAGAAATAACATGAGATATAAACCTTAAGAATATTCCTAAAAATACACCTAAAAACATTCCTTTAGTACTTTTTCTTAATAAGCCTGAAAGCCCTAATACTCCGAAAGCAACTATATAATCAAACAGTATCGATAATATATGATAGGAATACTTAGGACCTAATATAAATTGTAGTATTCCATACACAACCCCAACTAAAAGTCCTGGCTTTATACCCCACCTAATTGAATAAACAATTATAGGAACCATACTAGCAGCTGTAACCGATCCCCCATAAGGTGCCTCAAATATTTTTATGTAGCTTAGGATTTGTGCAAGCGCTATCATAACACCTGCTTCAACTAACATTTTAGTTGATAAATTCTTCATTTTAATACCTCCCTTTAGTTTTAAATTTAGGAAGATATAGAAATTTTCACAAAATAAAAGTGCTGCACTCGATAAATGCAGCACTAAATATAGTCATTACAATTTCTATACTTCCTACGCTGGCATTACCCAGATCAGGTTCTAGGGTCGGAGTAACACAACTCCCTCTCAGCCAGATTAATCCAGCTCCCCTTTTGATATTTTGTTTTCATTAATTATTTTACCAAAAGTTTGTACTTTGATCAATATATATTATATATTAAAAAGAGTTATTATTAATTGATATACTAAAGGTATAAATATTGCTGGAAGCAAGTTTGCCAATTTTATCTTGAAATCTCCTAACATATTAAACCCTATACCCATTATAAGCAAACTTCCAACAGCACTCATTTGTGTTATAGTAGAGTCTATTAATATATTTTTCAAAAAAGATGCTCCTATGGTTATAATTCCTTGATATATAATTACTGATATAGCTGAAAACATAACACCTATTCCTAATGAAGACGAAAATATTATCGCAGTTAGTCCATCTATAGTTGATTTTGCATATAAAGTAGCATGATTTCCTGTAAGTCCGCTTTCTATAGATCCTACAATAGCCATAGCCCCTACACAGTAAATAAGAGTTGCTGTTATAAACCCTTGGGATATTCTTCCTACATTAAATCTTTTTTCTATATGATTTCCAAATTTATTTAATAATGCATCTATATCTAGTATCTCTCCTATTATAGCCCCTATAGCTATTGAAAATATCAAAAGTATTATGTTCGATGATTTCATCGCCCCTGATATTCCTATAAATATTACACTTAAAGCTAACCCTTTCATTAAAGTATCATTAAACTTATCAGGACTCAGTTTTTTTATAAGCTGTCCTATGATACTTCCTATTACTATAGCTACTGCATTTACAATTGTTCCTAACATTTTTTCACCCCTATTATAGAAATAAAGGAGCATTTATGCTCCCTTATTTTACAACTATATTAACTAATTTTTTAGGTACACCTATTACTTTTACTATTTGTTTTTCTTTTATCATCTCACTTATTTTATCGTCTTGTAAAGCTAATTTTTCCATATCTTCTTTTGATATATCAGCAGGCAAGTTTAGTTTTCCTTTTACTTTTCCATTTATTTGAACTACAACTTCTATTTCATCTTTTACTAGAGCTGTCTCATCATAAGATGGCCACTCGATATCATGAATACTTCCTTGTTTTCCTATAATTTGCCATAGTTCTTCAGCAACATGTGGTACAAATGGAGCTAATATAGTTATAATAATTTCTAATCCTTCTTTTAGTATTGAAGGATTTCTATCTTCTAATTCTTTATATTTGTACATATCATTAACTAGTTCCATTAAAGAAGATATTGCTGTATTAAAGTTAAATCTTCCTGATATATCTTCAGTTACCTTCTTTAATGTGCTATGGATTGAATATCTAATTTTTTTATCTTCTTTGCTTAATTCCTCTGTTTTAGAATCTACACAAACTACATTTTTAAGCTCATCTACTAGTCTATATACCCTATTTATAAATCTAAAACATCCTTCTACACCTTGATCTGACCATTCTAAATCTCTTTCTGGTGGAGCTGCAAACAGTACAAATAGTCTTGCTGTATCTGCACCATATTTTTCTATTATCTCTAGAGGACTTACAATGTTTCCTTTAGATTTTGACATTTTCGCTCCATCTTTTAAAACCATACCTTGTGTTAGTAAGTTGCTAAATGGCTCATCAAAATCTAACATTCCTAAGTCTCTTAATACTTTTGTAAAGAATCTTGAGTATAAAAGATGTAATATAGCGTGTTCTACTCCACCTATGTATTGATCTACCTGCATCCATTTATTAACTAATTCTTTAGAAAAAGGCTCTTTATCATTTTTTGGATCTATATATCTTAAGAAATACCAAGACGAATCTATAAAAGTATCCATAGTGTCTAAATCTCTTCTTCCCTTTTTGCCACACTTAGGACAAGGTGCTTGTGCAAATTCCTTAGAAGTGGCAAGAGGTGATTGTCCCTTTCCTGTAAACATTACATCCTTAGGTAAAACAACTGGAAGATCTTGTTCATTTACAGGAACAGCTCCACAATCATCACAATATATTATAGGTATAGGACATCCCCAATATCTTTGTCTTGATATAAGCCAGTCTCTAAGTCTGTAATTTACTGTTTTCTTACCTATTCCCATCTCTTGTAGTTTTTGTACAATTTTATCAAATGCTTCTTGGCTAGTTAGGTTATCAAACTCTCCTGAATTTATCATTATTCCATCTTCATTTATAACTTCAATTATATCTAGATTATATTTTTTAGCAAAATCATAATCTCTATCATCATGAGCTGGAACAGCCATTATAGCTCCTGTTCCATAGTCTACCATTACATAATTTGCTATATATATAGGTACTCTTTTACCTGTTATTGGGTTTATAGCATATTTACCTATAAATAATCCCTCTTTTTCAAGTTCTGTTGAGGATCTTTCTATTTCACTCATATGTTGAACTTTACTTACAAATTCATTAACCTTTTCTTCGTATTCCGTTCCCTTAACCATCTGTTTTACATATTCATGTTCAGGAGCAAGAACCATATAAGTTACTCCACATATAGTATCAGGTCTTGTTGTAAATATTTTTAATTTTTTATCAAAATCCTCTATCTCAAACTCTACTTCTGCTCCTATACTTTTACCAATCCAATTTTTTTGCATTAGTTTTACTTTTTCTGGCCATCCCTCAAGCTTATCAATATCATCTAAAAGCTCTTGGGCATAATCTGTTATCTTTAAATACCACTGCTCTAAGTCTCTCTTTGTAACTAAAGAATCACATCTTTCACATAAGCCACTTACTACTTGTTCGTTTGCTAAAACTGTTTCACAAGAAGGACACCAGTTAACAAATGATCTTTTTTTGTAAGCAAGGCCTTTTTCAAAAAATTTAATAAAAAGATATTGCGTCCACTTATAATAATCCGGAAGACAAGTTGCAACTTCTCTGTCCCAATCATAAGAAAATCCCAATAATTTAAACTGCTCTTTCATATCTTTTATATTTTCGATTGTCCACTTATCAGGTTTTGCTTGATTTTTTATTGCTGCATTTTCTGCTGGAAGCCCAAATGCGTCCCAACCCATAGGGTGAAGAACATTATATCCCCTCATTTTCATAAATCTAGCCACAACATCTCCTATAGAATAGTTTCTAACGTGGCCCATATGTATTTTCCCTGATGGATATGGAAACATCTCAAGAACATAGTATTTAGGCTTATCATTTTCTACTACTCTAAATGCTTTTTTCTCTTCCCACACCTTTTGCCATTTTTTCTCTATTTGAGCAAAATTATAATTTGACATAAGACACCTCCTAATAATTAATCAAAAAACTCCCGATCCCATTATCAGGGATAAGGAGTTATCAACTCTAATGACTTACATCAATCATCAAAGAGTCTTTCTCTTGAAAATACTCCAACTATCTTGTAAATATTATTATATTAAAATAAAAATTTTATATCAATACATTTTATAAAGATTGAATATCTTTGTAAGGAGCGTCTTTCCAAAGTCTTTCAAGATCATAAAATGCTCTTTCTTCTGAGTGAAATATATGAACCATAAAATCACCATAATCTAACAAGATCCATCTACAACTATTTTGTCCATCTTTTCTTTTTACAAATACTCCTTCTTCTTGAAGTTTTTCCTCAACATTATCAGCTATCGCTTTAACCTGTCTTTCAGAAGTTGCACTTGCTATTATGAAATAATCAGCTATAGATGTTATATTTTTAAGTTCTAACACAGCTATATCTTCTCCTTTTTTGTCATCTATAGCTTCGTATACTTTTTTCACTAATTGTTCTACATTATCCACCATTAAGCTACCTCCTTTAATAGTTGTAGTAAAAATTTTTTACTAATTCTTTTGTTTTTTCTTCATCATATTTATAATAAGCTACCCCACTTATCATCATTGGCTGACCAGGTAGTGTCGCTTTTTCTATTTCATTTGGATTTATTTTACTAGCAGCAAGAGCTAAAGATATCATATCTCTTTTTCTTAAATCTGTATCTACATATTTGTGAAGAGTTTCTATATAATTAGGAATTCTAACTATAGAAGAAGGACTTAGTACCTTTTTTATAAGAGCATCCATAAATTGTTGCTGTGCTCTTATTCTTCCTAAATCTTGATCTGGGTATCCTTTTCTGTATCTTAAAAATTGCATAGCTTTATTTCCATCTAAAACTTGGGTACCTTTTTTTAGGTCTATATAAAGAGGTGGATCAGCACTTGTATCTGTATACTTCATATCCATTGGAACATATACTTCTACTCCTCCTACATCATCAACTGTTTTAAATAAAGCTTGATAATCAACTTTTACATAATGATGAATAGGTATTCCTAATAAATCTTTTACTGTTTTAACAGCTAGATCAACTCCACCGTAAGCATGAGCATGATTTATTTTATCATATCCTCTTCTTCCTCTTATTCTCACTCTAGTATCTCTAGGTATCGAAAGTATAGATGCCTTATTTTCTTTAGGATTTAAACTTAATACCATTATGGTATCTGTTCTTATTCCTTTTTCATTTTTTCCATCCATACTATCTACGCCTAATAAAAGTACATTTACTATTTCATCTTTTTTTCTAGATTCCATTTCTAAAGATTCTTCAGAATATCCTAAAGAAGAATCTTCATTTTTTATTATCATGTATAATCCTGTACCAAATATCATAGTAAACGTTACAAACGAAAGCATAAATATTTTAAAGAAATGTTTCAATATCTTCACCCCTAATCTACTAACTTATCTAATATATAATTTCTAGCTTTTACAGTTATAGGATGGATAACTTTTTTTATTGAAATTACATATTTTATTGTGTTGTCAAAAGCCATTAAAAGCGATTTATCTAATCCTTCATTAAATGCTACATCTCTTAGTTTATCTACTCCTGGATAATCTCTATTTGGCTCTATAAAGTCAGCTATATAAATTATCTTTTCAAGTTTGGTCATATCTTCCTTGCCTGTAGTGTGATAAATTATAGAAGATAGTATATCTTCATCGTCTATTTTAAATACATCTTTACATACATAAGCCCCTATAATACCATGTGCTAGTTCAGGTTCCTTTATTTGTATTTGATCAAGATAAATATTATATTTTTTCACATAATACATCATTTGTTCTTTATCTAAACACTTTGCACAATCGTGAAGTAATCCAGCTATTTGAGCTTTATATATATCTTCTCCATATATTTTAGCAAGTTTTTTAGCAGTATCAGAAACTCCTATAGAATGAATCATTCTTTCTTGTGTTATCATATTTTTTAAAATATCTTGCATTTGCTTTATATTCATCTTCTCACCTATACAACTTATATTTATCTATATATTTTTCCACATCTTCAGGTAATAAATATTTTATTGTTTGAAAATTTTTTATTTTTTCTCTAAGCTCAGTAGAAGATATATCTAACAAAGGAACTTTCTCAAAAAATATTTGTGCATTGTATTTTTGTATAAAATAAGATACTTGATCTTTTACTTTTTCAAAAATAAAACCTGGTCTTGTAGCTCCTATAAATATCGCTTTTTGAAACAATCCTGAAACATCTTTCCAAGTTTCTATTTCACAAAGAGCATCTGCTCCTGTTATAAAATAAACTTTAGAGTGAGTATAAATTTGTTTAATCTCAGTTAAAGTATCTACAGTATAAGATTTTCCACCTCTTTGAATCTCTATATCAGATACGTAAAAATTTGAATTAGTATATGTTCCTAAAACACACATATTGTATCGATGTATTTTATCTATAACTAAGCTATAATTTTTATGTGGTGGATCTGATGAAGGTATAAAAATTATTTTATCAAGTTCAAACTTTTCTCTTATATGTTCTGCTGTAGATAAGTGTCCATAGTGAATTGGATTAAATGTACCACCCATAATACCTATTTTTTTCAACAAGTTTTTGTCTTTTAAGGTATTTAACCCTTTTTCCTTGTTAACTTTTAGAGCGTTTTTTAAGCTACTATCTATATCCGACACAAAAAAACACCTCTTTTGCAATCTACTAACTTATGACATTATACAACATTTTTTTATTAAATAAAAGTAAATAAACAATCTTTACTGCGCTTTTATAATATACTATAATCTTGACAAATATAATAGTATTGTTTGTTTTATACTTGAAACATATACCAAGGAAAAGGAGATATATTATGAATAAAATAACAAAACTAGAATTTCAAAAAAATAAAGAAAGAGTAAACATTTACATAGATGATAAATTTTTTATGGGAGTATACGCAGAAATAATTTATTCTTTAAACCTTAAGGTTGGTAAAGAAATAGATAGTTCAAATCTATTAAATTTAATAAGCAACGAAATGTATCTTAAAGCAAAGGATACTGCTTTGAAAATTTTGTCATCATCTTCTCAAAGCGAAAAAAACATAAGACAAAAACTTTTAAAAAAAGATTTTGAAGCTGAAATTATAGATAAAGTTATAAATTTCTTGAAAGAATATAATTTTTTAAATGATGAAGATTTAGCTAAAAGAATAGTCTCAGATAATATAAATTTAAATAAATATGGAAAAAACAAAATTAAATATAACCTTGTAAATAAAGGTATAGATGAAAAAACTATCTCTAAAACACTTTGCGAAATGGTAGATGAAGATGTTGAATTTGAAAATGCTATGTATCTTGCTAAGAAAAAACTCGAAAAAATTAAAGATACTGATAAAAATAAAGTGTATAAAAAATTAGCCTATCATCTTTCATATAAAGGTTTTGATTTTGAGATAACTAAAAGAGTTATCAAAAAACTTTTAAAATATGATTTATATGAATAAGATTATCACAAATCACCTTTCACTATACAATAATATTATAAAGCTAAGTGAGGTGATTTTTTTGAATATAGTTAATACAAAAACTAATTACACTTATGAAATTCTTGAAAAAGATATATATAATTTAAAAAACAAATATGATTTTTTAAAAGTATTTATTTTAGGAAAAAGTGTACTTGGAAGAAATTTATACTGTATTAAAATCGGAAAAGGCCCAAACAAAGTCTTTTATAATGCAGCTCATCATGCTCTTGAATGGATAACTACCCCTGTTTTAATGAAATTTATAGAAAGCTTTTGTTATGCATACTCAAATAATAAAACTATAAAAAAATATAATATAAAGGATATATACAATCAAAGTAGTATATATATAGTTCCTATGGTAAATCCTGATGGAATAGATTTAGTTATTAATGGACTTAAAAAAGATAATCCATATTATGAAGATTTAATTAAATGGAACAAAGGTAATAATGATTTTTCTAAAAACTGGAGTTCTAATATACGAGGAGTTGATCTAAATCACAATTATGATGCTTCTTGGCATCTTTCTAAAAAATATGAATCTAAGTATAACATACATGGTCCAGGACCTACTAGGTATTCTGGTGAGTATCCTGAATCTGAACCTGAAACTAAAGCTTTAGCTAATTTTTGTAGAAAACATAACTTTGAACTTGTTCTTGCTTATCATAGTCAAGGTGAAGTTATATATTGGAATTATATGAATCTAGCTGATGAAAGATCTAAAAAAATCGCTAATATACTATCAAAATGTAGTAATTATTATTTAGATCAAGCTCAAGGGATTTCATCTGTTGGTGGATTCAAAGATTGGTTTATAGAAAAATATAGAAAACCCGGATATACAATAGAAGTAGGTAAAGGGAAAAATCCTCTTCCTATATCTCAATTTGACAAAATATATAGCGATAATGAAGAGTTATTAATTTTGGCTTCTTTAGTTACAACAAAAAACTACCCTCTTTAATTGGGTAGTTTTTGACTTATTTAGGAAACTGTATTATTTGTTTTTCTCTGTTTTTTTTGTATATAGTAAACTTTGAGCCTATAGCTTGAACAAATTCACCTCTTACAAGTCTTGCAACTTCATTTGCAGTTTCTTTTACATCAAGACCACTATTTTCTAATACATGTACCTTTACTAGTTCTCTAGCTCTTAAAGCATCATCTAATTGCTTTAAGAAGGCATCAGTTACTCCTTCTTTTCCTATTTGAGTTATAGGTTTTATTCCGTTAGCTAAAGATTTTAAATATGCTCTTTGCTTTCCAGTCAACATTTTTACGCCTCCAATTACTCATAATATTCAAATTCTAGATCATATATCTTAACTAAATCTCCATCCTGTACTCCTAATTGTCTCAATTTATCGAATATTCCTTTCTTTTCCATGATCTTTTGGAAATACTGTAAAGATTCCATATCTTCAAAGTTTATAGAATAAAGAAGTCTTTGTAATTCTTTGCCTTCTACTATATAAACTCCATCTTCTAATCTAACTGTTATTTCTTCAACAACATTTTCTTTTAAGTCTTCTTTCATCATTTCTTCTTCAGATATAATTTGTATATCTTCTACTTCTTTTAATAAGTTAGCAACATAATTAATTACATCATCTACACCTTCTCTAGTAGCTGCAGACATTGCAAAAACTTTATATCCTCTAGATTCGATTTCTTGTTTAAATATTTCATAATCGTCCTTAGAATCTAATAAATCAATTTTATTAGCTACTACTACCTGAGGTCTTGAAGCCAATTTTTGATTATATTTTTTTAATTCATCATTTATTTTCTCAAAGTCATCTATCGGATCTCTCCCTTCCATTCCAGATATATCTACTATATGAATTAAAACTTTAGTTCTTTCAACGTGCCTTAAAAAATCATGGCCAAGACCTACTCCTTCGCTTGCTCCCTCTATTAGTCCAGGTATATCTGCAAGAACAAAACTATCCCCATATTTAGTCTGAACTACCCCAAGATTTGGAGTTAAAGTTGTAAAATGATAATTTGCAATTTTAGGCTTTGCACTTGTTACAATAGATAAGAAAGTTGACTTACCTACATTAGGAAATCCTAATAACCCTACATCAGCTATTAGTTTAAGCTCTAATATTATCCATCTTTCTTCTCCTTCTCTTCCTGCTTCTGCAAATGTAGGAGCTTGTCTTACAGATGTTGTAAAGTGATTATTACCTCGTCCTCCTTTGCCACCTCTTGCAACTACAGCTTTATCTTTGTGATTTTTAAGATCTGCTATAACAAGATTAGTTTCTTCATCTCTTATAATAGTTCCAGGTGGCACTTTAAGAACTAAGTCTTCTCCTGACTTTCCATGCTTACTTTTACTTTTTCCATCTTCTCCTGATGAAGCTACGTATTTAGTTTTATATTTAAAGTCCATCAAAGTTCTAAGACCTTCATCAACTTCAAATATAACACTTCCTCCTCTTCCACCATCTCCTCCATCAGGTCCTCCTGCTGGTACATACTTTTCTCTTCTAAATGCTACTGCTCCATTTCCACCTTTTCCGCCTTTTACGAATATCCTTGCCTTATCTATAAACATAATATCACCCTCTAGCTTAAATGAGCTTCATAAATAATACATCTATCCTTAAAAAACACTCCGTTAAAATTTTCAAGACTGCTTCTTAATTTAGACATAACACTATCATCATATATTTCTGTCTTAAATATAAATCTATCTTTATCTTCCTGTATATAAAATATTTGTTCCTCAAAATATAAATTAGTATACATACACTGTATTATTATATTTATAATTTTTTCAAAAGAAGATACAATAACATCTAAATTTTTATCTACTATATCTTCCTTACTACAACAGCTATAAACGTCAAAATCTATACTAATTCCAAGATTACTAGCTTCCTTAAACTTATCACATAGCATAAGATAAAGCTCAAGACAGTTTAGATTTGATAATTTGCTGATTATTTTAGCGTTTTTGCTACATTTATTTATATATTCAATAGCTTTATCCATTTTGTTTAGTCTTATGTATCCATATATAATTTGAATTTCATTTAAAAAATCATGTCTTTGTTCTCTTAATATTTTTTCTATCAATTCCCAATAATGTAGTTTAATTTCATAGTCTTTATTCAATTTATATACCCCCTAACGACCAACCTATTATATATTCTACATGACAAAGGGGTTTTCCTTTTTATTTAGCATGCATTAGAAAAGGAGTGTCTTAAGACACTCCATTTTATTATTCATTAACAGCAACTGGATATATGCTAACTTGCTTTCTTTTCTTATCTTTTCTTTCGAATTTAACAACTCCGTCTACTAAAGCAAATAACGTATCGTCTCCGCCTCTTCCTACGTTATTTCCTGGATGTATTTTAGTTCCTCTTTGTCTTACTATTATACTTCCAGCAGTAACTAGTTGTCCATCAAATCTTTTAACTCCTAATCTTTTTGCTATAGAGTCACGTCCGTTTTTAGAAGAACCTACTCCTTTTTTACTTGCAAATAATTGAAGGTCTATTCTTAATATCATAACTACACCTCCTTCTCATATAACTTTACAAAAGAAGGGTACCCTTCTTTTATATTTTTTATGCCGAGAACCATAGTCTCAAGCACTGCATCGGCTTGAAGCCTTTTTTGCTTATCTAATTCAAAAGGAAGTTTACAGTGTAGATATCCGCTATCAATTTTAAAATCACATTTTATATTTAAATAATCGCAAAGTCCGATTATAACTGTTTGAGATAAAGCCGAAACTGCAGCACAAACTATGTCTTCTCCGTGTTGAGCATAATTTGCATGACCTTTTATCTCAAACTCAAATATCTGTCCTTTTGAATCTCTCCTTATAACTGCCTTAATCATATACTTATGCGTTTATTTTTTCTATAACTATCTTAGTATATGGTTGACGGTGTCCTTGTTTTCTTCTGTAGTCTTTTTTAGGCTTGTACTTGAAAACTATTATTTTCTTTCCTTTGCCTTGCTCTAAAACTTTAGCATCAACTTTTGCTCCATCAACTACAGGGTTTCCAACAACAAGATTTCCATCTTTTGAAACAGCTAATACTTTATCTAAAGTTACAACATCTCCTTCATTAGCTTGTAACTTTTCAACAAATAAAGTATCTCCTTCTTGAACTCTGTACTGTTTTCCACCTGTCTCAATTATTGCGTACATTCTTCGCACCTCCTCAATCCAGTCTCGCCAAATCTAGGTACCTTATTAGGATTTTCAACCTGATCTGTGCGGCTACCTACAGATATAAATAATATCAAAAAATAGTATATGTGTCAATTGATTTTATTTTTAATATTAGTATAAAAATTATATAACTTCACAAAATAAACATGCACTTAAAAGATATTAAAAGGAGGATGTTAAAATGCAAAACTTTCAAAATAATACTATGACAAATAATACTATAAGTAGAGTTTCTTGTTCTGTTTCAACTTGTGCGTACAATCAAAATTCTCAGTACTGTACAGCTCCATCAATTCAAATAAAAGCTCATAACGCATCAACTGCAGAAGAAACAGACTGTGCTACATTTGTTAAAAGATAGTAAAAGGGGATAGTTTTATCCCCTTAACACTGCTTTTATCTCAGAATCTTTGCACTCTTTTAAAGTGATATTTATATTATTTTCTTTCTTGAGCTTTTCTATCCTATCTAAGCTGTGCACAGTTAAATTTTCATATAAATAGTATGGAATTTCAAAGGTAACACTATTAAGTGATGTATGGTTTTTTATTCTTTTTATTTCTTTTTCTATATAATCTAAAACGCTATAAATCGAATCTACTTTTCCACTGCCCTTACAGATTGGACAACTCATCTTGAAATAGTCTTGCAAAGAATTTTTAGTCTTTCTTCTTACTATCTCAACAAGCCCTAGATTTGTAAGTCCTTGTACACTTGCTCCTATTTCTAATAAAGATTTAGATAAAATATCTATTAAGCTGTGTTTGTACTTTTCACTTTGCATATCTATAAAATCTACTATTATTATCCCACTTATATCTCTTAGCCTTATTTGTTTTACTATCTCATGTGCAGCTTCGCAATTAACCTTAAATACTGTTTTATCTAGTTCTAAATCTCCTGTAAATTTTCCAGTATTTACATCTATGACTGTTAGTGCTTCAGTTTTGTCTATTACTATATATCCTCCACCTTTTAAATAAACTTTTTTATCTAAAAGATTCTTAATTTTATTATTTATATTGTAATACTCAAATATATCTATAGGCTCATCAAAATATTTTACCTTTGATACATATGACGGATTTATTGTTTTAATTAATTGTTTTATTTGTAGATATTTTTCATTATCATTTATTACTATTTCATCTAATTGATCATTTAATGTATCTCTTATCGTTTTTGATATAATATCAACATCTTCAAATAAAAGTTTAGGGCCCATACCTAAGTTGTAATTTATTTTTATATCTTCCCAAATCTTAATTAAATCTTTAAATTCATTTTCTAGGTCTGTTTTTTCTGTTCCAACTGCCTGAGTTCTTATTATAACTCCTTTATCATCTGGTTTTATCTTAGAGATTATATCTTTTAACCTAGTTTTTTCTTCTTCACATTTTATTTTGTTTGAAATTCCTATCTTATTATCGTTACAAACTAAAACTAAATTTCTTGATGGTATACTTATTTCAGTAGTAAGTTTAGGCCCCTTTGTTAAAGTCCCTTCTTTTTTAATTTGAACTAAAATATCTTGTCCTTGTTTTATTTGTGAATTTTTCGCTAGTGGTAAGTATCCACTTTTTTGTGTACCTATATCTATGAAGGCTGCTTCCATTCCCTTTAAGATTTTTTCGACTTTTCCTCTATATATATTGCCTGCTATGCTTTTATTATCAATATTTTCAACAAATATTCCTTCTATTTGATTATTATTTAAATAAACTATTTTTTGCTGTATAGATCCACAATTTATAATTAATGATCTCAAACTACCACATCCTAAATAGGTGTAACCAATTTTCCATTTTTAAAAGTATAAAAGTCTTTTCTTGTTATAAATATATTATCTGCTTCTATTTCAGATGTTTCAAGTAATTTATCTACTAGTATATTTACCTTTAAATTGTTTTCCGAACTAGAAGATACTAATGTATCTAGTTTAACTATATCATCTTCATACGAAATTACATTTAATTTATATATCATAGGCCTTATATTCAAATCTACAAGTTTTCCTTTTTTATTTTCTTTAGTAAATATTATTTCATCTTTATTCATAAATTCATCTACACTAGATTTTATATCATCTAATGTATACTTTTTATTTAATTTAAGTTCTATTATATAACTTGCACAAGTTATAGTCTTCATTAATGAAGGAGCATTTTCATCTATATATTTAGCTTGTACAAATTTAAGGCCATCTGGCAAAACACTGTTTATTTTTTGTATAAATACATCTTCTTTTATTTTTTCAGCTATGTCTATATCAACATATTCTCCTAAGCTAGCTACCCCTAGTGAGAGTGCTTGTCCAAATGATATTTTAGGATGCGGATTAAACCCTTGGCTAAAATTTATCTTTATCCCTGCTATTCTAAATGCTCTATCTAATAATCTTAATACATCTAAATGTGATATATATATCATATCTTTCTGTTTTATAAATTTGCATCTTATTAAAGGCATTAACACATCCGTTACAGAAAACTTATAAAACTTTATAAAGTTTTTATCAAACCTTATAAAAGTTTATGTTTCCTTCCTTATTCATCGTGTCCAGTTTCGAAAAATCTACTCCTGTTTATTTAACACTCCGAAGGCTTAAATTCCCGACTAACGAATCGGTACATATCAATAATAGCTTTAGGTGCTATGCTATTGATTTACCATAATTTTTTAGGTTTATACTTGCATTTAAGTCTCTATCTATTTCATAGCCACATTCATCGCATATAAATTTTCTTTCTGATAAAGAAAGTTTGTTTTTTAAAGCACCACATATGCTACAAGTTTTAGATGAAGGATAGAATGTATCTGCAAGTATAAATTTAATATCATTTAAGGCACATTTATATTCCATTTGTCTTTTAAATTCGTAAAATAGCTGCTCTTGTATTGCTTTAGATAATTTTCTATTTTTTAGCATCCCGCAAGTATTTAAGTTTTCCATAACTACATACTCTGGCTTGGCTTTCACCAAAGATGCAGTTATCTGATGAATATAATTATGCCTTATGTTTTTAAGCCTTCTTCTCATTTTTAAAACAAGGAATTCTAACTTTTTTATATTGTTAGTTTTTCTGTAACGGTATTCACCTCCGTTCATTTGAATTTTGTTTAATTCATATTTTTTAGATAGCTTTTTTTGTAGTTTTTTTTGTCTTTTCTCAAGTTTTTTAACTTTACTTGTTTTATTTATGTTTTTATACTTTTGTCCTGTACTTATTGTATCTTGATAAAAACTTGGCTTACTTTTCTTTTTTGACTTAAACCTAGGAAAGCTTGCCCTACCTTCAAAGAAGTTTTTATATGCAATACAGGTTTTATAGCTTTCTTGCTGTGTTGCTAACGCAAAGTTATATGCCCATCTTGCAACTGAAGCACATTCAAATAGCTTTGTTCGTTGTTTATTATTAGGTAAAAGCTTAACTTTGTAAGTTTTTATCATCTTCTAATAGCACCTTAATCATTTTCTTAGATTTGTTTGCTCTGTTTTTCCTATCAACTTAGCAAATTCACCTATACTATAATATTTCATTTCCATCACCTCATAATAACCATAACATGATGTTGTAAAAATTATAAGGTTTTTGTATGAATTTATAAATATTTTTTAACTGTTTGCACGCCCCCTTGCTATATCTACATTCACTCCACAAGCTTTGCAAGATAATCTACAGTCAGAAGTTAATTCTCCTTTTATTGCTTTTTCATTTTCTCTTATTAAAAATTTCTTACTCACTCCAACATCTATGTGATCCCAAGGAAGTATTTCATCATAGCTTCTATTTCTATTTGCATAAAAACTCATATCTACGTTATTTTCATTGAAACATTCAACCCATGTATCAAACTTAAATTTATCGCTCCATCCATCAAATTTACAACCCTTTTTAAACGCATCGTATATAACTTTAGATATTCTTCTATCTCCTCTAGCAATTACAGCTTCTAGGAAACTAGTCTTTGAGTCATGGTAATTATATGTTATGTTTCTATTTTTTAGTTTTTTAGTAAGATATATTTGTTTTTGCCTTAGTGTTTCTATATCATCTTGTCCATGCCATTGGAATGGAGTAAACGGCTTTGGTACAAACGAAGATGTGCTTACTGTTATACCAAACTGTTTTTTAAGTTTTCCATTGTGAACATTTCTATATATATCTATAACACTATAAGCAAGGTTTGCTATTCCATCTAAATCTTCATAAGTCTCTGTTGGAAGTCCTATCATAAAGTAAAGCTTTAGACTATTCCATCCCATTTCGAAAGCTTTGTAAGCTGCATTTTTTAGATCATCTTCTGTAACACCCTTATTTATAACATCTCTAAGCCTTTGAGTACCTGCTTCAGGTGCAAACGTAAGACCAGATTTTCTAACCTTTTGAACTTTATTAGCAAGCTCTAATGAAAAATTGTCTAATCTTAAAGACGGTAAAGATATACCTATTTTTTCATCTTCTGCATACCTATTTATTAAATAATCTGCTAATTCTTGTAACTGCGAATAGTCGCTTGTACTTAAAGATGATAATGATATTTCTTCATATCCAGTGTTTTTAACAAGTTTTTGAGCTATATCCTTTAATTTTTCAAAACTTCTTTCCCTAATAGGCCTATAGATCATTCCTGCTTGACAGAATCTACATCCTCTTGTACATCCTCTGAAAAGTTCAAGCATTACTCTTGCATGAACTACCTCTATATAAGGAACTATTATTTTTTCCGGGAAATAACTTTCATCTAAGTTGCTTATAATTCTTTTTTGTATTTTATGTGGTATATCTTCTTTTAAAGGTTTAAACTGTTTTATTGTACCATCTTCATTGTATTCAAAATCATAAAAAGAAGGTATATAAACACCTTTTACTTTCTTAGCTAACTGATATAAAAAATCTTGTCTTGAAGTTTTTTTCTTTTTCCATTCTCTATATATTTGTAATATCTCTAATGTTGCTTCTTCACCCTCACCTAAAACTACTATATCTACAAAATCTGCTATTGGCTCACTATTATAAGCGCACGGACCTCCTACGATTACGAAAGGATCATCTAATTTTCTATCTTTTGAATATATAGGAATATTTCCAAGATCTAACATATTAAGAATATTTGTATATGATAACTCATATTGAAGAGTAAATCCTATAAAATCAAACTCACTTATAGGCTGTCTTGATTCTAAACCAAATAAAGGAATATTTTCATTTCTCATATATTCTTCCATGTCTAAAGCTGGTGCAAATACTCTTTCACAGTATATATCTTCTTTTGAATTTAATAAATTATACATTATATGAAGCCCTAGATGGCTCATTCCAACTTCATATATATCTGGGAATGCAAATCCAAATCTTATCATATTCTCATCTACAGTTTTGTGATAGGAATTTAGTTCATTTCCTAGATATCTAGCAGGTTTTTCAACCTTAGGTAGTATATTATTTAAGTTGATCTTCGTCATAAAGTTTAAATACCTCCGCTGTTTTTTTCTTTATTGTACTTATGTAACTAGTAAAATCCTCATTATATTCTAAAATATAAACTATATTGTTTAAATACTTTTGGGTATTAAATATGTTAGCTTTTATTCCTAGCACCATCAGAACAATTATACACGAAATTGTAAGTTGTATCAAAAATTTATTTATATATATGTTTTTTGAAGACATATTTTTTCTTATACCAATTTTTCTTTTGCCTCTTGGATAAAATCTTCTTTTAACCAACTTGTACTCCCCCCTTAATATTTTTAGTTTATTATATGAAAAAAATACTGTTTTAAGACGAAAAATATATGAATAAATATACTTATAAAATTTTTATATATGATTAATCCTAATAATTGTGGGTATATGTTTAATATACAAATTAAAATATGGGAGGTAGTAAAGTGAAAGCTTTTGAAATAAAAAACAATATTTTTTGGACTGGGGTTATAGATGCCGATCTTAAAGTTTTTGATATTATAATGGAAACTGAACATGGGACAACTTATAATTCTTATTTTATTAATGATGAAAAAAAAGTTTTAATTGATACTGTAAAGGCTAATTTCAAAGATGAATTTATAGAAAAATTAAGTACACTAACCGATATAAAAGATATAGACTATGTTATAATAAATCACACAGAACCTGACCATTCTGGAAGTTTAAAATATATACTCGAAATTAATCCAAACATTGAAGTTTTCTGTACTCAAGCTGCTAGTATATTTCTAAAAGAGCAAGTAAATAAAGAATTTAAATGCAACATAATAAAAGATGGTCAAATATTGAATATTGGAAGCAGAAATCTTAAATTTATAACTGCGCCATTCCTTCACTGGTCTGATTCTATGTTTGTATACAGTGAAAGTGATAAGGTTTTATTTACTTGTGATGGTTTTGGATCTCACTATAGCAAAGTAGATCCTCAAAGTGTAAATGATCCTGAATATCCTGAGGCTTTAAAGTTTTACTATGATTGTATTGTTAGACCTTTTGCTCAACATGTTTTAAATGCAATAGATAAAGTAAAAGATCTAGATATAGATATAATACTTACATCTCATGGTCCAATACTTTCTGAAGATCCTATGTATAATGTGAAAAAATACTTAGAATGGTCAAGCGAAGAAGTGAAAAACAGAAACCAAAGACAAGTAGCATTAATTTATCTATCAGCTTACCACAATACAGTTTTAATGGCTCAAAAAATAAAAGAAGGATTAGAGTCTGAAAATGTTCATGTTGAATTTATAGATGCTGAAAGCGAAGATATAGCTAAAATTCACAACATAATAAATAGCTCAAAAGGATTAATTTTAGGATCTCCTACTATAAATAGAACTATGGTAAAACCTATGTGGGATGTTTTATCTGTAATAGATCCTATGGCAAATATGGGCAAAGTTGCAGGAGTATTTGGATCATTTGGTTGGAGCGGTGAAGGAATTCAAATGGCTAATACTATTTTAAAACAAATGGGATTTAAAATTCCTCTAGAACCAATTAGTAAAAAGTTTTCACCTTCTCAAGAGACTTTAGATAAATGCTTTGAGTTTGGGAAAAACTTTGCAAAACACATATAACTAACAACTGTGTTATAAAAACTGGCTAAGTTTAACCAGTTTCAGACTGTTGACAAATTCAACTCAGGAAAGCTTTTTTGAAAATTTTTCAAAAAGCTTTCTTTATTTTTATGCTAAAATATAAATTAAGGCTAAAGCGTCCTCTAATGGAATGAGCGGCCTTTAAATTTCACCTTGAGATTTCTATAATCTCCATACATCCTGAATTCTAGAAACTTTGAAACTCGCAAGCTCAAACATTCAAAGTTTCTATAGCCTTCAGGATGTATGTCGATAAGAAATCTTTCAAGGTTCATTAAATCAGGCCTATCCATTCCATTTAGAGTCCGCTCTCTAAAAATACACATTTATATTGGAGTGATTTTTATGTTGCGAAAGCAAGATATGACAAATAGAGATCAACTTGTTTTTTTCTCTATTGATGAGCTTGTTCCTAAAGATCATCTACTAAGAAAAATTGATGCAGTCATGAATTTTGACTTTATATATGAACTTGTTAGTGAAATGTATTCTGAAGATAAAGGAAGACCTAGCATAGATCCTGTTGTACTTATCAAACTAGTTTTTATTCAATATCTGTTTGGTATTGGATCTATGAGAAAGACAATAAGAGAAGTAAATATGAACATCGCTTACAGATGGTTCTTAGGATATGGAATAAAAGATGAGATACCTCATTTTTCAACATTTAGTAAAAATTATGCTAGAAGATTTAAAAATTCGAATGTATTTGAAGAGATATTTGCTAAAATACTCAGCGAAGCTGTTGAAGCTGGATTTGTAGATCCGAAAGAAGTTTTTATAGATTCAACTCACATAAAGGCAAGTGCTAATAAGAAAAAAACTTATAAAGAAGAAGTTGTTAAAGAAGCAAAAATATATAGACAGCTTCTTGATGAAGAGATCGAAAAATCAAGAGCTATCCATGGTCAAAAACCTTTAAAAAAAAACAAAACCAAGAAACAAAGTTAATTACAAAAAGTATAGTAGATCCTGATTGTGGTATGTTTCATAAAGGAGAGAAAGAAAGAGTTTTAGCTTATTCTGTTCATGCGGCATGTGATAAAAAAGGATTCGTATTATCGAGTATAGTTAGTGCAGCTAATGTACACGATAGTGTAGTATTTAAAGAACTATATGAAAATGTGAAATCAAAATTTACAGAAATATCTGCTGTTGCAGTAGATTCAGGATATAAAACACCATATATATGTAAAATTTTGCTAGATGATAATGTTACTCCAGTTATGCCGTATAAACGACCTATGACTAAAAAAGGCTTTTTTAAAAAGCATGATTTTGTTTATGACGAATACTATGACTGTTATAAATGTGAGTTTTTACATAAATGCACTTGTAGTAAAAATAATAAAAAGGTAGTATGTAGGCATGTTTGGGAAGAATACCTAGAAGAAGCAGAGCATTTAAGACATACTACTTACAATAAAAGTATATATGCACTCAGATCACAGACTATCGAAAGAGTGTTTGCTGATTTAAAAGAAAAGCATGGACTGTGTTATACAACCCTTAGAGGAATAGATAAAGTGCGAATGCAGACCCTGCTTGCTTTCGCATGTCTAAATTTAAAAAAGCTGGCAAATTGGAAGTGGAAAAACTCCAAAAACCAGCTCATTTTTTTAATTTTTCTTAGCATAAAATATGTTTTTTCCAAATTAAGGGATAAATCATATGCAAGATTAAAAATTTGCCCTTTCGGGCAGATTGTTTTGTCTACAAACTGAAACTGGCTAAGTTTAGCCAGTTTTTATTCATATTCATAAAATCCCTTTTTTGTCTTTCGTCCTAGTTGATTTGCCCTAACCATTTTTCTAAGTAATGGATGTGGTCTATACTTGTCATCTCCAAACTCTTTATATAAAATTTCCATTATATTTAAAACTACATCATTTCCTATTAGGTCTGAAAGTTCAAGTGGCCCCATAGGATGTGCAGCTCCTAATTTCATAGCTGTATCTATTTCCTCTTTAGTTGCTACATTATCGCTTAAAACTCCTATAGCTTCATTTATCATAGGTATAAGTAACCTATTTACTATAAATCCTGGAGATTCGTTTACTTTTACTGGTGTTTTTTGAATATCTCTACATAGCTTTAATATTTTATCTTCTATTTCATTAGATGTTGATACTGTGCTTATAACTTCTACAAGTTTCATAACTTGAGCTGGATTAAAAAAGTGCATACCAATAAATCTATCTGGCCTAGTAGTTTCAAATGCCATCTCTGTTATACTCAAAGTAGATGTATTAGTTGCAAATATAGCTTTATCATTTACTATATTGTCTAGCTGTCTAAATATCTCTTTTTTTATATCCATATTTTCTGATACTGCTTCTATTACAAGATCTACATTTTTTAAATCTTGTAAATCTTTCGTTAAAGTTAAGTTGTTCATTACTTTATTTTTATCTTCATATGTCATCTTTCCTTTTCTAATCTTTTTGTCTAGATTTTTTTCTATTATTTGTTTTCCTCTTTTTAGACATTCATCATCTATATCTTTTAAAATAACTTCAAATTCATTTTCTATAAAAACCTGAGCTATACCACACCCCATAGTTCCACTACCGATAACAGCTACTTTCATAAAATTTTCTCCCCCTTATTTGTTTTCAAACTGTGGAATTCTTTTTTGTATAAATGCACTCATTCCTTCCTTTTGATCCTTAGTACTAAAGCAGTTTGCAAAACATTCAGATTCATAGTCTAAAAGTAGTGCTTTGCTATATGATAAATTTATAGCCTTTTTTGCTTGAATTATAGCCTTAAAACCCTTACTTGTTATTTTATTAGCTATTTTTATAGCATCGCTTAAAGGATCATCAGATATACTATTTACTATACCTAGATTTAATGCCTCACTTGCATCTATAATATCTCCTGTAAATATCATCTGTTTAGCTTTAGATATGCCTATGATATTTGTTAATCTTTGAGTTGCACCAAATCCAGGTATAATTCCTAAATTTACTTCTGGTTGACCAAACTTTGAAACTTTACTAGATATCCTAATATCACAAGCTAACGCTAATTCTAACCCTCCGCCTAGACAAAATCCATTTATAGCTGCTATAACTACTTTATTTAAAGTTTCTAACTTAAAAAAAACTTCATTGCCATACTTTGAAAATTCTAGAGCTTCTATACTTGTCATATCTTTCATTTCCTTTATATCTGCTCCTGCTACAAAAGCTTTTTCTCCTTCACCTGTTATTATTAAAACTAATAGATCATCGTCTTTTTTTAAATCATCTATTAAATTATCAAGTTCCTTTAATGTTTGTTTATTCAAACTATTTAAATGCTTAGGCCTGTTAATCTTTAAAAGGCCTATATTATTACTTATTTTTTCGTAAAAGATATTCAATTTCTATCCCCCTTATACAAGATTTCTTTTTACCATTTCAGTAACTGCAAAAGTAGCTACATCATCGGCATATTTGCCTGGTCCAAATCCTGCATCATATCCTAATTCCTTAGCTAATTCATGAGTAATTCTTGGTCCACCACATATTAAAATTACCTTTTCTCTTATTCCTTCTGCCTCTAAAAGTTCAACCAAATTAGTTAAGTTTTTTATGTGTATATCTTTTTGCGTAACTGTTTGAGATACTAAAAGTACATCTGCTTTTAATTCTACAGCTTTTTTTACAAATTCTTCATTTGGAACTTGACTTCCTAAATTATAAGCCTGTATCATTTCATATCTTTCAAGTCCATAATGTCCTGCATACCCCTTCATATTCATTATTGCATCTATACCAACTGTATGTGCATCACTTCCTGTACTTGCACCTATTACTACTATCTTTCTTTTTATATTTTCTTTTATATATTTGTTTACTTCTTCCATACTCATTGTATTAACATCTACACTTTGTACATGTATTTGAGTATAATCTATTGAATGAATTAAACTACCATATATAATAAAGAATGTGTATCCCTTATCTAATTCACAAAAGTAAGCTACACAAGGATCTATTATCCCCATTTTCTTAGCAAGTCTTTTTGCAGCTTCTACTGCCTTTTCTCCACTTTCTACAGGAAGTGTAAAACTTATTTGAACTTTTCCATCATTCATAGTATCTCCATATGGAGTTACCTTTGTTAGATCAAATGTTTTATCTATCTTCTTGTTATCTGTTGAATAAAGTCCGCTGCCCATTACTTTTCTCCCCCTAACATAAGCTCTATAAATGGATTAAAATAAGATGTATCTTTTTCAAATACTCCATCTAATCCTTTTCCCCCATCTATTGACCTTTTTACTCCAGCAAATTTTCCTTTTTCTAACGTCTTAAATAAACCTTCTTTTTCTATTTCTAAAAGTAAATCATAAGCTTTATTTAATACCTCATTTGCTCTTTGTTGAATTATTCCATCTTCTTTAAATATAATTTCTTCTCCTAAATCTTGCATGTTATTAAATATATATTTTGCATTTTCTATAGATAAGGCTCTATCCGACATAAAAGGAGTATGTATAGCTTCTGTTAGCATTCCTAAAAGGTGTATTTTTTGATTTGTCATTATAGTTACCATATTAAACAATGCATCTTGTATATGTCCTTTAAAAATATTTCCTGTCATAAATTTAGTTGGAGGCATATATTTTAAAGGAGCTTTAGGGAATATCTCTCTAGCCATTTGTGCTTGGGCAAGTTCGAGTAAAAAGCCATTTTTCTGATCTGGATCTATTTCAAATGCGTGCCCTAATCCCATTTGCTCTTCTTTTAATCCTGCAATAATAGCAAATTGTTCATTTATAAATTGAGATGCAAGTACTGTATGAGCTTCTTCTATAGCATCAGCTGTAGTTAAATAGTTGTCTTCTCCTGTATTGATTATAACTCCAGCAAATCCATTTATAACTCTTGAGAAGTATTGATCTATCATAGTTCTTTTCATATTTATATCTCTAAATAATATTCCATACAAAGCATCATTAAGCATTACATCTAATCTTTCCAATGCACCCATAGCAGCTATTTCTGGCATACAAAGGCCAGAACAATAATTACAAAGTCTTATATATCTTCCAAGCTCATTTCCTACTTCATCTAATGCCTTTCTCATTAATCTAAAGTTTTCTTGTGTAGCATATGTTCCTCCAAAACCTTCAGTTGTAGCTCCATAAGGTACATAATCTAAAAGACTTTGACCTGTTGTTCTTATAACTGCTATTATATCTGCACCTTGTCTTGCTGCTGCTTTAGCTTGAATTATATCTTCGTATATATTTCCTGTTGCAACTATAACGTACAGATACGGTCCCTTTTTATCTGAAAATTTTTCTAAATAATATTCTCTTTGCTTTTTATTTTTCTTTATTTTATCTATAGTTTCTCTTGCTACCTTAGATACTGCAAGTTTTATTTCAAATAAATCCCCCATAGGTATTTGAGTTATATCAATCTCATTTTTAGAAATTTTTATAGCTATTTCCTGAGGAGTAAGACCTAGTTTTAACATAGCATTTCCTATAAAATTTGCAACTCCTACAGAAGGAGCATTTGCTTTTTTTATACTATCTACAACTACATTAGGTAGTGGAACTGAATACTCATCTACACCATCTATGCCTAAAAGTCTACATATAGTTCTTTCTACTGCAACAGTACTGTGCATATCTATAAATTTTTGAGTATCTTCAGCTATATTTCTTGCAAGTTGTCTAGCCTTTTTAACTGTATCCCAATCTAAATTCAATTTCCCCTGCATTTTAATCCCCCTCATAATGCTTGTTTATTAAATTTATAACTTCTTTTTCAAGGCCCAAAAGTATAGATATATTAAGCGCATCTTTTGGAACTTCATTTTTAGATGAAACTTTCTCTAATCTATAATCCATATGATCTTGTATTATTTGAACAGAAAAGCTTTTATTTAAATCTATTTTTCTTTTGAGCAAGTTAAAATCTACATTTTTAAGCCCTACTACCTGATAATGTTCTAAAGCACTGTTTGCAACATTATCATAATGAGTTGATAAAAGAACTATAGAATCACATTTATTGAAATATTCACATATAGATTTTGCAAGTATACATCCCTCTTTTGGGTTTGTTCCCCTTGCAAATTCATCTAGTGCTATAAATCCAGTTTCTATTTTTGCGTTTTGTATTATTTGATTAAGTTTTATTATCTCTGCTCCAAATGTACTAAGCCCTTTATGTATAGACTGCATATCATCTGAAATATAGTATATAAAATCTAGTATAGGAATTTTTCCGTATTTACAGAATATAAAAAATCCCATATTAGCAAGAATTAAATTCAAAACTGTAGTTTTGAGCGAAACACTCTTACCTGACATATTTGCACCTGTTATAACTGTTGTCCCTTTTGACAATGATATGCTAATTGGAGTAAACTCTTTATTCTTTTTATTTATAAGTTGTTTTATATAAGGATTAAACGCTTCCTTTAATTCTACTTTTATATCGTCTATAATTATTGGTTTTACGCCATTGTATTCTAATGAAAGTTTAGCTTTTCCTATCAACAAATCTATTTTTCCTAATGATGATATATTTGTTTTTAGATATAAAATTTCTTTTTTAATTTCACTTGTAAGAAACTTTCTTATTCTTAGTTCTTCTTCTTCTTCTTGTATAACTATTTTCATTCTTTGATCTTTCAAAATTTTTAATTTTTCTTTATCTTCTTCTTTAAATATTTTTTCTTCTATTAACCTTTTTTCGTATCTGATTTTTTTTAAATTCTCACTGTAAGATTCGTATATGTAAAATGTTGGAATATTTTTGTTTTCTGGATCTAAAAGTTTTATTATATTGTCTAATTTATAAAACTTAATATTATCTATGTTTAAATTTAAGTTTTCATAAAGACTTATAAATTTATTTACTTGTATAGAAAAATATTTTATCTCATAAAGCTCTACTTCATCTAATGTTTGTAAATTTTCACATCTTTTTATACTCCCACTTATATCTTTTATTTTTGATAAAATCATTTCTATCTGAGAATATATATCTTTATTAACACTTAAGCTATTTACTATTTTTTCTATGTTATCTAATTCTTGAAGTAATAATTTTTTATCTTTTCTTTTGAATGGTTTTATATTTTTTTTTTCATAACTTCCATATGGAGTACATACTCTAAGATTTTCTATTATAAAATTTAAACCTACACTATCTCGTTGCTTATCGTCTAAAAATTTAATACTATCCACCCCCAACTACATCAAAAACAGGCAGGTTTATACTAGTTTTTAAGCTATTTAAAAATTTATCCTTGTTAAACTCATATCCATAAGGCGATGTAGGGTTTATACTTACTCCTATGATATTTATCTTATTTATAACTTTTATGTGCCCACCTTTTTTAATAAATTTATTTAATATTTCCTTAGATACAAATATTTTTGTAGCATCTTCTACTAATATTGTTAAATTTGCTAAGGTTTGAGTATTTTTTATTATTTCATCTAAAATAGAATCGGATAATATGCCATTTATAACTAGATACCTTGAAGATTCATCTAAGTTTTCAATTATTTCTTTTGATGCACTAAGAGCTGTACACACATTCAATTTTTTTACAGATAAATCCTTGTAAATAATTCCTACTTTACATGTTTTTAGTATGTCATCTGCTATATTTATTACATCAAAGCTATCTTCTTTAACTGTTGAAAATAAATCTACTACATATGCAGTTTTTTCTACAACTTTATCTAAATTTCTAGAAACTGAAGCTCCTGTACAAAGAATAGTTGCTTTAGTTACTTTTGGTGATGCTAAGCTTTTTCTTGATAGCGCTCCATCTACTATTATCAATTCACTTCCTAGTTGCTTTAGCTCATTATATATTTTCTCTACAAAATAGTTTTGAGAAGGTCCTGCTAGCTGAACATATCCATCACTTAGACATCTAAATATTATTACATTTCCCATAGGAGTATTTATTTGTGTTGTCTTTAATATTTCTTTTGTTACATCACTATCTAAAAAACAGTTCTTTGCAGTAGCTACTATACTTCCTTTTTCTACATATATTCTCGGTTTTGGTGTATTTGTTACTATATCATCTTCTTCTCCATCTCTTCCTATTGATGTAAGACCAAGGGTTAATTTACCCCTAGTCTTACTTATTATATAATTTAGTGTAGTTGTTTTACCTACGTTCTTATCCATTCCTATAATTGATATGCTTTCATAATTTCTTATAGTATCTATAAGATTATTCATCTTTCTTTTTTCCTCTTGATTTTCTTTCTAGCCCTTCTGGTTCTAATGCCATCTTTTGATTATTTAAAAGAGAAGCTACACCTACTAAATTTACTTGTTTTTCATTTCGACATACACTGCATGTGCATCCTACTTTGTAGTTTGTCGGCTCTTTATACGTTGTAATTACTCCTTCAAAGTTTCTTAATATAACTTTATCGTGACTTTGAGAAATTATATAATTAGGCATAACAGGAGTTTTTCCCCCGCCTCCTGGGGCATCTACTACAAACGTTGGAACGCAAAATCCTGAAGTATGACCTCTTAACCCTTCTATTATTTCTATTCCTTTCGATACAGGTGTTCTAAAATGTTCAAGTCCCATAGAAAGATCACATTGATATATATAATAAGGTCTTACTCTTATTTTTACTAGTTCATTTACAAGTTTTTTCATTACATGAACACAATCATTTACTCCTCTTAATAATACAGACTGATTTCCTAAAGGAATTCCTGCATCTGCTAACATTTCACATGCTCTTTTTGATTCTTCTGTTATTTCATTTGGGTGATTAAAGTGAACATTTATCCAAATAGGATGATATTTTTTTAGCATATCGACAAGTTCTTTTGTTATCCTTTGTGGCATAACTACAGGTGTTCTAGTTCCTATTCTAATTATCTCAACATGAGGAATTTGTCTTAATTTTTTTATTATATATTCTAATTTCTCATCTGATATTAAAAGTGCATCTCCTCCTGATAGTAATACATCTCTGATTTGAGGGGTATCTTTTATATATTCAATAGCTTTATCTATTTGATCTGTAGGCACTACGTCATCATTATGTCCTGCAAATCTTCTTCTTGTACAATGTCTACAATACATAGAACATTGATCTGTAACTAAAAGTAAAGCTCTATCTGGGTATCTATGTGTAAGTCCTGGAGTTGGAGAATCTTCATCTTCATGAAGTGGATCTAAAAGATCTGCTTCAGACTGTATAAGCTCTAAACTTGTAGGTATTGCTTGTTTTCTTATAGGATCATACTTATCATTAGGATCTATTAACGACAAGTAATAAGGTGTTATAGCCATTCTTAATGTTTTAAGACATTCTTTTGTTCCTTCTTCTTCTTCCTTAGTTAAAGGTATATACTTTTTCAAATCTTCAAGAGTTTCTATTCTATTTTTTAACTGCCATTTCCAATCGTTCCACTCACTATCAGAAACATTTTTAAATAACTTAAATCTTCTACTCATTACAATCTCCCCTTTAAGCATAAAGATCTTTAAATATTTTTCTTAAAGTCTCACATTCTCTTAAATCTTGTATTGTTATATCTGCATGGCCTTTTGTATATCCATTTCCTATAATCATAGTAACGTCTTTTCCTACACCTTCTGCACCAAGTGCTGCTTTTGTAAAACTTGTAGCCATAGAGAAAAAGTATACTATTCCCTCATCTTTAACAGGCAATATACTAGACATTTCTGTATTAGGAACGTTTACACAATTTATACATATATCTACTTCTTCATTGTTATTTACTCTTAAAACCTCTTTTAGAACTTGAGAAGGATTTTGGGCATCTGCCACTACAATTTCATCGCAAAAATCAGTTTTTTCTAAGAACTCTTTGCTTTTTATATCTCTAACAAGTCCTATTACCTTTCCTTTATTTCCTACTCTTTTTTTAGCTTCGTAACAACAAAGCATACCTGATTTTCCTGCAGCACCAAGTATAAGTACTGTATCACCTTTTTTAACAAGGTTTGCAGTTTGTGCTGGTGCTCCAGCTACATCTAAAGCTGCTAATGCTAAAGTTTCTTCTAAATCATCTGGTAAAACTGCATATATTCCACTTTCGAATAATATTGCTTTCCCCTTTATTTCTACTCTATCTATATCTGGCTTTATATCAATTATTTCATCTATTCTAAGAGGCGTTAAAGATAAAGAAACTAATGTTGCTATTTTATCTCCTTCTTTTAAATCTATTTTTCCCCTTAATTTTTCTCCTATTTTTTCAACTACACCTATTAACATTCCACCTGATCCAGTTACTGGGTTTTGCATTTTTCCTCTTTCATTTACTATATTTAAAATCATTTGTTTTATTTTTTCTATATCATGATCACAAGCTTCTTCTATTTGAGTAAAACTTGCAGAATCTATATTAAGAGCACATACATCTATTAATATTTCATTATCATAAATATTCATATCATTATCTATTTTAATAGCTGGCTGTGGCAAAACATTTTTAGGTTCTATAACCCTGTGTGTTCCATATTTACATCCTATTTTCATACTTACTCTACCTCCATAAATTTAATATCATCTGGTATTATTAACTTAGCCTGTGTTAAACTTTGGATTTGATCTATTGTTACATCTTTGTTTATTTCATTTAAAACTAATCCATCTTCAGTAACTTTCATTACTCCAAGTTCTGTAATTATAAGATCTACTTTTTCTTTAGCAGTTAAAGGTAAATTACATCTTGTAAAAATTTTTGGTCTTCCCTTAGATGTATGTAACATTGCAACTATAACTTTCTTAGCTCCTGTTACAAGATCCATAGCTCCCCCCATACCAGGTACTAACTTGCCTGGTATTATCCAGTTTGCTAGGTTTCCTTTTTCATCTACCTCTAAAGCTCCAAGAACAGTTACATCTACATGTCCTCCCCTTATTATTCCAAATGACATACAACTATCAAAGAACGAACCTTCAGGAAGAACTGTTACATATTGACCTCCAGCATTTGTTACATTTGTATCTACTTCTTCACCTCTAGCCAAATTTCCCATACCTACCATTCCATTTTCCGATTGAAAAATTACATTTATATCTTTAGGAATGTAGTTTGCAACAAGCGTAGGAAGACCTATGCCTAAATTGACTAACTGTCCATCTTTAAGCTCTTTTGCTACTCTCTTGGCTATAATTTCTTTTGCTTTTCCTTCCTCTATAATCAAACTACTCTCCTCCTTTCACTACGTAATCTACAAATACTCCTGGTGTTACTATAAGCTCTTTGTCTATATCTCCTACTTTCACTATCTTTTCAGCTTCTACTACTACTATGTCTGCTGCCGTAGCTATTATTGGATTAAAGTTTCTAGCTGTTCCTTTATATGTTACATTTCCAAACTCATCTACAATATGTCCTTTTACCAGTGCAAGATCTGCTTTAAGAGGAAGTTCTAGTAGATATTCTTTTTCATCAATTATTATTTTTTCTTTTCCCTGTGCCACTTTAGTTCCAATCCCTGTTTGAGTAAGTATTCCTCCAAGTCCATATCCTCCAGCTCTTATTCTTTCTATTAATGTACCTTGAGGACAAAGCTCTACATCTAATACCCCTTCATTCATAAGTTTTCCTGTGCACGGATTTGTTCCTATATGTGATGCTATAACTTTCTTTACTTGATTATTTACTATAAGTCTTCCTACGCCTTTATCTATAAAACTTGTATCGTTTGCTATTAGTGTAATATTTTTTATATTTTCTTCTATTATCAAATCTATGAGTTTTTCAGGAGTTCCACATCCTAAAAAACCACCTACCATTATTGTCATATCATCTTTTAGAATTTTTCTTATTTCATCTATACTTCGTATTTTGTTCATAAGATCAACACTCCTTAAGTCCAAGTATTTTTCTTGCTTCCTGAGGAGATGCTATTTCTCTTCCTAGTTCTCTTGAAATTTTTACAACCTTATCTACTAACTCTCCATTTGATTTTGCAAGAACACCTTTAGATATGTAAACGTTATCCTCAAACCCTACTCTGACATGTCCTCCCATAACTATTGATAAAGCTGCCATAGGAAACTGATTTTTTCCGATCCCTGTAACCGTAAATGTTGATCCCTTTGGAATACTTTCTGCCATAAATACTAAATCTCTAGCTGTTGCACTAATTCCTCCGTTTACCCCTAGTACAAAGTTATAATGCATCGGAGCCTTTATATAGCCTTTGTTATGAAGTCTAATTGCCATATCTATCATGCCTTTATCGAATACTTCAAGCTCTGGTTTTATTCCTAGCTTTAGCATCTTTTGTCCAAATTCTTTTATTGTATTTTCTGTATTAACAAATATATCGTCTCCTCCAAAATTGCACGTTCCACAGTCTAAAGTTGCCATTTCTGGTTTTAAGTATATAGGTTGTAACCTTTCTTCATTGCTCATTCCTACTGCTCCACCTGTAGAAGGCTGTATTATAACATCTTTACATCTTTCTTTTATTGCATCTATACATTGTTTGAATCTATTTATATCTTGTGTTGGAGTACCATCATCATTTCTAACATGAAGATGTATTATACTAGCACCAGCTTCATAAGCTAACTGTGCTTCTTTTGCTATTTCTTCTACTGTATACGGAACATTTATATTATGTTTTTTAGTAACCTCAGCTCCACATATAGCAGCTGTTATTATAAGTTTTTCCATAATCCACCCCTACTTTCTTTTTTTATCCTTTGGAACAACACATGTTCCAGATGCTCTACATACAATGATAGGCTCATCTAAAAAATCTGCTGCTGAATCATTTATATCTGGTCTTAAAGTTATAACTTTCTTGGCCTCAAATATCATTTTTCTTGAGGTATTTCCTGTTTGTACTATTTCTCCACATACTTCTATGTAGTCTCCTGCGTACACTGGAGCTAAAAATTCTATATTATCATAAGCCCTAAAAAGTCCTTCATCTCCGTCATTTCTTATCAAAAGTTCCGTTGCTACATCTCCAAACAATTGAAGTATTCTAGCACCATCTACTAAATTCCCACCATAATGAGCATCATGCATACTCATTCTAACTCTAATAGTTGATTTCATATACTCCCCCCTAATTTTATGTATAAACATTTAACTTTCTTTTCAAGAAAATATATGTTTACGGTGGACAAATTATTCTAAAAAAAAATAAGCTACTAATATTAGTAGCTTATTTAAACAAGTTTCTTTTTCTTACATCTCTCCAGCTTAATTCTCCTCTTTCTAATGCTTTTATAAATATTTCTGCAGACGCTAAATTCGTAGCAATTGGAACCTGATGTACATCACAAAGTCTAATAAGTGCTTGTATGTCTGGCTCATGTGATTGAGCAGTTAATGGATCTCTTAAGAAAATGACTAAATCCATGTTTTCTTCCGCTATTTTAGCTCCGATTTGTTGATCACCACCTAGTGGCCCTGATAAAAATCTATTTATATTAAGACCTGTAGCATCTTGTATTTTCTTGCCTGTAGTTCCAGTTGCATAAAGTGAATATTTCTTTAGTATATCTTTGTACGCAAGAGTAAAGTTTACCATTTCTTCTTTTTTATTATCATGGGCAATTAGTGCTATGTTCATCTGTTCATCTCCTTATCTTTAGATTAGATATTTAATCTAGAAAAGGGAACCCTAAGTGTTCCCTTTATCTCATCTTATCTTTTACCTTTTTTATAGGAATATTTGCAACTAATGCTGATGCAACTGATCCTTCTTCTTGATTTCTCGTCTTTGCCATTTTAAATTCTAACCCTTTTTCATCTATTTCTATATAGTCTGATATAACTCTTAATATGTCACTTTTAACCATTTCTAGAAAACTAGGAGAACAATTTGCTCTATCATGAACTAAAACTAGTTTTAACCTTTCTTTTGCAACATTTTTACTAGTTTTTGATTCATTTCCAAACATTTTAAATAAATCTAGCACATTTATCACCCCTATCTAGCAAGTCCAAATATTTTCTTTATTTTGCTTACGAAAGATTCTTGGGTATCTATATCTAGAAAAGGTACTTCTTCTCCCATTATTCTTTTGCATATGTTTTTATATGCTTGTCCTGCTACTGACTTACTATCAACAACTGCAGGTTCTCCTTTATTTGTAGATATAACTATGGACTCATCATCTGGAACAATTCCTATAAGATCTATTGCTAGTATATCTATTATATCGTCCATATTCATCATATCTCCACGTTTTACCATTTCTGGTCTTATTCTATTTATTACAAGTTTAGGGTTTTCTAGATCGTTAGCTTCTAGTAATCCTATAATTCTATCTGCATCTCTTACAGCTGAAATTTCTGGAGTTGTTACGACTATAGCTTTATCTGCTCCAGCTATTGCATTTTTAAAACCTTGCTCTATACCTGCTGGACAATCTATAAGAACATACTCAAATGATTCTCTCAAATCATCACATAGCTTTTTCATTTGATCTGGAGAAATAGCATTTTTATCTCTAGTTTGAGCAGCTGGTAATAAGTATAAATTTTCAAATCTTTTATCCTTTATTATAGCTTGCTTTAACCTGCAAGTCCCTTCTACGACATCTACAATGTCATATACTATTCTGTTTTCAAGTCCCATTACAACATCTAAGTTTCTAAGACCTATATCAGCATCTACAACAACTGTTTTTTTTCCAGCTAAACTTAGTGCTGTACCTAAGTTAGCAGTAGTAGTAGTTTTACCTACTCCACCTTTTCCTGATGTTATTACTATAACTTCGCTCATCTTCCTCCCCCATTCTTACTTAAATATGGTTCTATTATTATAGAATTGTTTTTTATATATGCTATTTCAGGTATATTAGGTTTATCAGCTTGATCCTCAGGTGCTATAGCTATTAAATTAGCTATTCTAAGTTGCATAGGATCTAAGTTGTATGCTGCTACAAATGCATCTTTATTTCCATTTGCTCCAGCATGTACAACTCCCCTTAAAGATCCCATTATAATTACATTCCCATATGCAACTACTTGTGCACCTGGATTTATATCTCCTATTATAACTACATTTCCTTTATATTCTACTTTACTTCCAGATCTTAAAGTAGTTTTTATAATTTTTGTGTTTCCTTCTTTTATCCCTTCAAACACCTTATCTTTTTCCTCTTCTTTATTTTCTACCCACTGCAATTTCAAATGTGTAGTTATTATATCTTTTAGCTCAATAATTTCAATATCTGTTAGTTCATCTGAATTTATAGATGAAATTTTTGCTCCATTAAAAAAGTTTTTACTTTTTTCTATCCTTTCGATAAGGTTGTTTTTTATTGTCTCAAAGTCATACCCTTGCTTTATATTTATAGATATACCGTTTTTGGTTCCCTTAAATTCTATTATATCTTTTCTAACACTTTTAAGCTCTATTACCTCACCTAAAGCCATAACTATGCCTCCAAAAGACTTATTATATATAAATTCTTCATATTTTTACTAAATCCTTCTTTATCTTTGTAATTGTTCTGTAAGATTTAGTATTTCTTTCTTATTTTCATTTTCTTCATCTTTGTTAAGTCCAAAATAAGCTGCCATTACATCTCTTGCTACTGGTGCTGCATATCCTCCTGATCCCCCTTGAAATAAAAGTACTGCAACCGCTATTTCAGGTTCATCATGTGGGGCATATGCTACATACCACGCAAAGTTATCATAGGTATCTTTAAATCTATTTATGTCATCATCACTCAAAGAAGGATTTAATGTTTTTATAGCTTTTCTTATATAGTAGTCTTCACTTCTTTTTTCTGTACTTTCTTTTTGCAATTTTTCTGCAAGTTCTAAAACATCTTTTTCTCTTACTCTAAAACTTGAAAGGTGAGAAAGGAGATATTGTTTTTCATCTTTAGCAGGTATTCTTCCACTTCTTTGTGCAGTACCAGTTTTACCACCTGTTTTTATAGGAAAATTAGCAAATACTCCTTTTGCAGTACCGATTTGAGTAACATCTAACATTCCTTGTTTTAGATAATTTAGATTGTTAGGGTCTTTTAAGCTTATTTTCTCAGAAATTCTTTCTATCCTTTGAACTTCTGACTTGTCTTGAGATACTACTCTATCTACTACTGTAACTTTATTTAAATATCCTCCATTTACCATTGTAGCTATGAAATTTGCCATTTGTAAAGGTGTATAGGCGTGCTGACCTTGTCCTATAGAAAGGTTAAATGTATCTCCTGTTTTCCAATCTGCTTGATTAAAATAACTATATTTTACTAAGTCTGCTATTTTATTTATTTCAGTTTCTTTCACTTTAAGGTCTGCAAGTCTTCTTATTATTTCTCCTCTTGAAGGGTTTTCTTCAGTCCAGCTTACTATTTCATCTATTCTTTTTTCGTATTCTTTTGTATTTTTACTTTGGGTTATATCTTCAAAAGAAAGTTTCATATCTCTTATCAACCTAGCTCTTAATGCCCTTTTTGTTACTCTTAACTTTTCATCTGGACTTGGTACTTTACCTGCTATTTCTTCTATTTGTATTCCTGTTCTTGAATCTAAACCAAACATTCTTGCATATCTTAAAACTTCTTCAACATTCATCTTAACAGGTAATGGCTTATTTTTACTGTAATCATAACCTGTACTTACAGAGTAAAAATAATAGTTACAAGATTCTTGTATTGCTTTAAACAAATCTGTATGCCCATGGCTTCCCTTTCTATCATTCCATATCCAACATCCAAACGACCTGTTCCCTAGCATTATATATCCTTTATCGTATATTGTATAATTAGGACTTAAACCATTTTCAACAGCTGCAAGCCCTGTTATCATCTTAAATGTAGATCCTGGCTGAACAGCTGTAAGTGTAGCTATATTGTAAAGAGGTTTTGGTGCTAGTGGGTCATTTGGGTTTTCAGGTAAAAGTTTATTCATATCTTCTCTACTAATTCCAGTTGCAAAAAGATTCGGATCATAATCAGGATAACTAGCTAATGCTAATACTTCTCCCGTTTTTACATCTAATGCAACTACTGCTCCTGAGTTTGCATTTTTATATACCTTATTCCCTCTTAATGTAACATTTCCAAATGGACTTTGATAAACTCCACCTGCTCTTATAGTTTCTAATACTTTTTTTAACGACTCTTCTGCAGCTTTTTGTACATCTAAATCTATAGTTAAATATACTGTATCTCCTGGAACTGGGTTTTGAGTTTCTATTCTTCTTACCAACCTTCCATGTGCATCAACTTGAACTTTCTTATATCCTTTTTTTCCCTGAAGAACATCTTCAAAAGTTCTTTCTATTCCTGTTTTACCTATCATATCAGTAATACTATATCCTCTTTGGTTTATATATCTTTCTATTTCTTCTTGTTGAGATATCTTACCAATCTGCCCTAGTATATGAGATGCTACATTCCCATTTGGATAATACCTTATAGGCTCTACTTCTATACCTACACCTCTAAGAGAAATTGCCATCTCCTCTATTTTTGCAACTGTATCTTTCGATACATCTAGGGCTATTTTTATAGGCTGATATTGAAGGTATCCTGTTGATAATAATAAATCTCTTACAACTAAAATTTTCCTAGCTTCATAATCACTCAAACTACTATCTATTTCAAAACGCTCTCTTAATCTTTCAAATGTTTCTTTTGCAGTAATATCTTCATCAGTTATTCTATACCTATAAAGCCATTCTCTTTTTTTAGCCTGTTCTGTAAACTCCCACGTAGATACCCTTATAGGAGGATAATATGCTTGTTCATTTAAAATTCTTTGAAGTTCAAATTTATCTGCATCTGGACTTGGACTTATTTTTCCTTCCTTTGTATATCTTTCTACTAAATAATAAAAACTTTGCTCTGCATTGTAATTTAAAGGAATCTCGTTTCTTTCTTTCCACTCCCTTATTGCTATATCATATGTGAAAATATACTCTCCATTTTCTATTATTATAGGAAACTCATCTATATACTTTTCGCCATTACGCTCTAGTATATCTATTAGTTTTTTAGCTGTTTGATTTATAGTATTTCTATCGATTTGATCTTTATAAATTTGTACTGTAAAAGAAGGCCTATTTCCTGCAAGTAATCTTCCATACCTATCTCTTATTTCTCCTCTTTGTGCTTCTATAGGTATTCTTTTGAAAACTTTATTCTCTGCCTGTGTTGCATATTCTTCACCTTTAATTGTAGTTATATATCCTAGTCTCAAAGTTATTATAGAAAGTATTATTATAAAAGCTAAATTCAAACCATCAAATCTATCTTCTATTTTTTTCTTTTTCATATTTATCACCGCTAAACACTTTCTATTATTTTTATAAATCTCTTTAAAGGCCTATAAAGTAATAGGCTAAATATTAAATTAAGTAGAGGAATAAGAAAAATTCCTCTATAAACAAACAAATACAAAGGCTTACCTGCTAAAAAATAACTACTCAATAAAAACTGTAAACTATTATCAAATATTGTCGAAAAAATAACCAAAACTAAAACTGTAAAAATATTTTCTTTAAATACCTTATCCTTTAGTATTCCTAAGACATAACCTACTACAAATAATATAAATGCATTTAGTCCTAAGAACTTACCTACAGATATATCTTTTATTATTCCAAGAATTAAACCTGTAAAAGCTCCTTGTTTTTTGTCTAGTGACAAAGAAACAAACACCATATATATTAATAAAAAATTTATTGAAACTTTAAATATATTCATATAGTTAAATATACTATTTTCAAGTATTAGTATAACTACCCCTAAGAGTAAAACTAGTAAATTTCTCATCATTTATCACCTATTAATTTATTTTTCGTGGTGGAACTACTAGTACTTTATCTAATTTTTTAAGATTTGCATAAGGTTTTACCTTTATATATTTTAATAAGTTATTTCTATCTTCTATAACTTTGTCTACCTGACCTATAGGTATTCCTTTTGGATATAATCCTACACCAGAAGTTATAAGTACATCTCCTGCTACAACTTCATATTTAGAATCAAATAAATAACCCTTTAGGTATCCTTCTTCAAATTCTTCACCTAAATCTATTGATATATTTTGACTTAATACTCCTGTATACTCTGACTTTCTAAGTATTTCAAAACTTACAGCAGTTTTATTGTTAAGTATTGACATTGCTTTTGAATAATTATTTGAAACTTCGTAAACAATACCTACTAGACCATCTCCTGATACAACTATACTATTTTTTGTAACCCCATCACTTTTTCCAGCTGCAATAGTAAAGCTTGTATACCAGTTTCCGTCATTTCTAGATACTACTTTAGCTCCTATATACTTTTTTTCATAAGGATCTTCAACAAAGTTTAAAGCTCTTCTAAGATTTGATAAACTTTCAAGTTCACTTCTTTTTAGATCTATTTCTATTATCTTTTGTCTTAGCTCTTGATTTTCCTTTTTCATATTGTCTATTATTTCTAGGTTTTTTTTGTAATTCATAATGCCTATTATATTTTTTTCTGCAACAGTAAATACTTTATTGACTCCTCTTGATATAGGAGATGAAATATCCATAATTAAACTAGATATAAAATTGTTTGTTCCTCTAAGTGAAGATATCCCTATAATTACAATTAGAGTGATAGCAATTAAAATAAATGCTATCACTTCTGTATTTGTTTTTTTCTTTTTTCTTTTCCTTCTACTCATACATATCACCTTTTGTTATGCATAAGAACTTTGTCAAAAATTTCTTTGTCTTCAACTGATTTTCCTGTACCTATCCCAACACAATCTAAAGGATTGTCGGCAACATGAACAGGCATTCCTGTTTCTTCCTTTATCAACCTATCAAGACCTCTTAAAAGAGCTCCTCCACCTGTTAACATAATTCCATTTTCTATTATATCTGCTGCAAGCTCTGGTGGCGTTTTTTCTAATGTAGCCTTTATTCCATCTACTATACTTGTTACTGGTTCTTTTAAAGCTTCCCTTATTTCGCTAGATGTTATTTCTATTGTTTTTGGAAGACCTGATATCAAATCTCTTCCTCTTATACTCATTTTTTCTTCTTTTTCGTATTTGAATGCTGATCCTATCTTTATCTTAACTTCTTCTGCAGTTCTTTCTCCTATCATTAAATTATATTCTTTTTTTACATAATTAACAATAGCTTCATCAAACTCGTCTCCACCAATTCTTATAGATTTTGCTGTAACTATTCCTCCTAAAGATATAACTGCTATCTCGCTTGTTCCTCCACCTATGTCTACTACCATATTTCCATCTGGCTCTTCAACTCTTATTCCAGCACCTATTGCAGCTGCCATAGGTTCTTCTATAAGGTAGGCATCTCTTGCTCCAGCCTGTTTAGCTGCTTCTTCTATAGCTCTTTTTTCTACCTCTGTAACTCCATAAGGAACACAAACAGCAATTCTTGGACTTATTAGCGACTTTTTAGGATATGCCTTTTTTATGAAATATCTAAGCATGCTTTGTGTTATATCAAAATCTGCTATAACTCCATCTTTCATAGGTCTTATAGCAATTATATTTCCAGGAGTTCTCCCTATCATACGCTTAGCTTCTTCTCCAACTGCTAAAACCTCTTTATTATCATCTCTTACTGCAACAACAGATGGTTCTCTTAAAACTATTCCTTTTCCTCTTACATATACTAAAGTATTTGCTGTACCTAAATCTATTCCCATATCTTTAGATATTACTCCAAACAAATTCATTTTCTTAGGCTTTAGTTTCATCATCTCTTCTCCTTCCTACATTAAAGTTTTCTCTTTAAAACTAAAGTAAATTCCATCACCAAATATTATATGATCTATAACCTCTATACCTAATATTTTCCCACCTTCTACAAGCCTATTAGTAATAAGTATATCTTCTTTGCTCGGCTCAGGATTTCCAGACGGGTGATTATGTACAAGAATTATCTTGTTTGAACTTCTTTTTATAGCTTCTATAAATACCTCTCTTGGATGAACGATAGATGAATTTAAAGATCCAACTGAAATTTCTACATCATTTATTATTTCATTTTTTGTATTTAACAAAAGTATTTTGAATATTTCTTTTTTGAGGTATCTAAAATCTTCCATATATATATTTGCTATACCTTCTGGTGAAGTGATCTTAAATTTGTCCATTTTACAAGATTTAGCTACTCGTCTTCCAAGCTCTAATGCTGCAATTATTTGACATGCCTTTGCTGTTCCTATTCCTTTTATCTGACTCATTTCTTCAACCGTTATAGAAGCTAAACTTTTTATACCTTCTTTTTCTTTATTTATTATATAGTTAGCAAGCTCTAACGCTGACATATCTTTTGTTCCGGTTCTAAGAAGTATTGCTAATAACTCTGCATTAGATAAATATTTAGCTCCTTTTAAAACCATTTTTTCTCTGGGTCTTTCTTCCTTTACTAAATTCTTTATAGTCATTTTAGGAATATTCGACACAATAAGCCCTCCTAAATTTTATATAATATTTATATCAAAATGTCTATATAAAATTTCATCTAATGTTCCTATTGGAAGGCCTACGACATTAAAATAATCTCCTTCTATTTTTTCTACAAGTAAAGCTCCAAATCCTTGTATCCCATAGGCTCCTGCCTTGTCTAGTGGTTCTTTAGTTTGTATATATCTATTTATTTTGTTATCGTCTAACTCTTTCATCTTAACATTTGTAGATACACAGTCAACTATTTTTTTATTGTCTGAAAGTCTTATTATGCTTATTCCTGTCATAACAGTGTGATATTTCCCGGACAATTTTTTCAACATCTCATATGCCTGTTTTTCATCTTCTGGTTTTCCTAATATCTCATTTTGGCATACTACTATAGTATCTGCCCCTATTACTATATCATCTTTATCAACCTTTGAAGCTACATCTAATGCTTTCTGAAGTGATATGCTAGTTGCTACTACTTTTGGATCTTCTCCTTTATTTATAGTTTCTTTTATATCACTCTTTAGCACTTTGAAATCTATTTTTAAATTAGAAAGCAATTCCATTCTTCTAGGTGAAGATGATGCTAATACTATACCCATTTTATTCACCTCTACTTTTTTACCATAGTATAGTTTACCACTTACTAAAATAAAATACAATAAGGTGTGGAAGTTACCACACCTTATATATTTACCTTATTACTCAAAATTTATAGCTTGTTTAGGACATTTTTTAACACATTCTAAGCATCCTACACACTTTTGCTCGTTTACTTTGTGTTTTGATTTAAGCTCACCTTCTATTGCATCTACTGGACATTTTTTCTTACATATTGTGCATCCTATGCATTTTTGATCATCTATTGTAGCCTTTTTTCTTTTATTTATATCTCCACTAATAGCATTAGTTGGGCATTTCTCAACACATATCATACACTGAGTACATTTTGAATAATCTATTTGAGCTAAATTATTTTCAAAAGTTATTGCCTCAAAAGGACAAGATTTAACACATAATTTACAACCTATACAACCAACACTACACTTTGATTTTACATCTTTACCAAATTCTTTACTATTACATTCTACTATTACATCTTGATCATATGGTGCCCATCTAATTACTGCTTTTGGACATACTTCTATGCACTTTCCGCAAGATACACACTTATCTTTGTGTATAACAGCTATTGAATCTTGTATTGTTATTGCTCCGAATTGACATACATTAACACAAGTTCCAAATCCTAAACATCCATACTGACATGACTTTGGCCCTGCTAATATCATAGTTGCTGCCCTACAATCTTTTATTCCTTCATATTGTGCTTTATCTTTCGTGTTATTGCACGTTCCTTTGCATATTACTTTTGCTATTTTTCTTTCTCCAACTTGTGCTCTTATTCCCATAATGTCTCCTATTTTATCAGCTAAATCCGATCCGCCAACTGGACAAGCTGTTATAGGAGCATCCCCATTTACTATTGCAACTGCAAGTCCGCTACACCCAGGATAACCACAACCTCCACAATTTGCTCCTGGTAAAACTTCATTTATTTTTTCTACTCTAGGGTCTACCTCTACTGCAAACTTTTTCGATGCATAAGCAAGCCCACTTCCAAATAAAAGGCCCATAGCACCTAGACTTATTACTGAATTTAATATTAAGCTAGACATTGTCTCACCTCACTTTACTTGACTAATCCTGTAAATCCTAAAAATGCTATTGACATAAGTCCTGCACTAATTAAAGCTATAGGAAATCCTTTAAACAATTCAGGTACATCTGCAATTTCAAGTCTTTCTCTTATTCCTGCAAATAATACTATCGCAAGAGTAAAACCTATAGCTGCACCTATGCCGTGAAATATTGTTTCTATTAAATTGAAATCACTTTGAATATTTAAAATAGCAACACCTAAAACAGCACAGTTAGTAGTTATAAGTGGTAGATACACTCCTAGTGCTTGGTATAACGTTGGACTTACCTTTTGTATTACCATTTCTACAAACTGAACTAATGAAGCTATAACTAATATAAATGCTATTGTCTGTAAAAACTCTATTCCTAAAAATACAAGCAATTTTTGAACAAAATAAGTTATTATAGATGCAAGTGTCATAACAAACGTAACAGCCATTCCCATTCCTAAAGATGTTTCTACCTTTTTTGAAACTCCAAGAAATGGACATATCCCCAAAAATCTAGACAAAACGAAGTTATTAACGAGTATAGAACTTAATAATATTACAAATATGTTTCCCATACATTAAACCTCCTAACTAGCTTTCTTAACAGATATTTTATTAAAGATTGCAAGTAAAAGACCTAAAGCTAAAAACGCTCCTGGAGGTAAAATCATTATTAAAGCAGGTTTATATACATTTGGCATTAAGTTTATTCCAAATACAGATCCAGCTCCTAAAAGTTCTCTTACAGCTCCTAATATAGTCAAGGAGATCGTAAATCCTATACCCATTCCAATTCCGTCAAATATAGATGGAATAGGTGTATTCTTTGAAGCAAAACTTTCTGCTCTTGCTAATATCAAACAGTTAACTACTATTAACGGAATGAATATTCCAAGCGATCTATCAAGTGCTGGCAAGTATGCCTTAAGTAACATTCCTACCATAGTTACAAATGTAGCTATTACTACTATAAATGCTGGTATTCTTATTTTTGAAGGTATTAGTTTTCTAATAAGAGATATTACAAAGTTTGAACAAAGTAAAACAGTAGTTGTTGCAAGGCCCATTCCCATTCCATTTTGTGCTGATGTTGTAACAGCAAGAGTTGGACACATTCCTAATACATGAACAAATATAGGATTTTCTTTTACTATTCCATTTTTTACCAATTTAAACAAACTCATTTAAACACCTCCTGGCTACTTTAAAACTTCATTAAATATTCTAATAGATTCATTAACTCCATCAGTAACTGCCTGTGAAGTTATAGTAGCTCCAGCTATGGATATTACTTCATCTTCTTTTGGTATTCCACTTTTTATAACCTCTATATTTTCATTTGCTTTCTTGTTTTTATACTGACCTTTAAACTCCTCTTCACTAGCTTTTGCTCCTAGACCAGGTGTTTCGCTATGATTTCCTATATTAACCCCATGGATAGTTCCATCTATTCCTATACCAACTATAACTTCAATTTCTCCTGAATAACCTTTTGGAGTAGTTTTTATTGTATAGCCTACAACATCATTACCATTTAATCCTTTATATATCTCCTTAACTAATGAAGATTGTATATCTATATCAACCTTTTCAAATTCATTAGCTCCTGGCAATACTTCTTGACGAGCAAGATTATTTGCTTCTTGAGCTTGTCTTTGAATATAAGGTAAAGTTAAGTTGTTTGTAAAACCTAAAACTACACCAGATATAGATGTTATTATTAAAAGAATTACTCCAAGCTTTAAAATATCTTTCATTATTTTGATACCTCCCCAAAAACTCTAGGATTAGTATATTTATCTATAAGAGGAGTTGCTACATTCATTAACAATATAGAATAAGATACTCCTTCTGGATATCCACCATAAAATCTTATTACTGTTGTTAAGATACCACATCCTATTGCATATATTATTTGTCCTTTTTTAGTCATTGGAGAAGACGCATAATCAGTTGCCATATAAAAAGCACCTATCATAAGTCCACCTGCAAACAAGTGATAAACAACTATATTAAAATCAAAACCACCTAATAAAAATGTTAAAACTGCTACAGTACCTATATAGTAAGTAGGTATCTCATAAGTAATTACCTTTCTATATAAAAGATATATTCCTCCTATTATTAACGCTAATGCTGATGTTTCCCCTACACATCCACCTATATTTCCTATAAATAAGTCAAATATGCTTGGTAAATTTTCTGATGTTTTAAGCATTGCTAAAGGTGTAGCTGTAGAAACTGCATCAACTCCAGGTGTTACCCAATTGGTCATTTCAACCGGCCAAGACGCTAAAAGCATTGCACGAGCTGCTAAAGCTGGATTCATAAAGTTATGCCCTAATCCTCCAAATAATTGTTTTACAACACTAATTGCAAAAACTGAACCTACAAAAGGTATCCACCAAGGTGCTGAAGCAGGAACATTAAAAGCAACTAAAAGACCTGTTATAACTGCAGAATAATCATTTATAGTAATCTCTTTTCCCATAAGCTTTTGTATTAGTGCTTCAGTTAATACAGCTCCTATTACTCCAGATAATATAGCTATTAAAGCTCCTAATCTAAAATAATACAAAGATAATACTGTTGCTGGAATAAGTGCTATTACAACATCCCTCATTATTATAGATACATCTTCATTTGATCTTAAATGAGGAGAAGATGAGATTATAAATTTTGTATCCATTACCCTTCCTCCTTACTACTTACTTTGCTTTCTTTTTTTAGCTATTATTTCTCTTTTAGCAACTCTAATAGATTGAAGAAGCGGTCGTTTTGATGGACATATAAACGAACAAGATCCGCACTCTATACAATCTAAAGCTTTATATTCTTCTGATTTATCAAAATTGTATTTTAAAGAATGTGCACTTATATAAAGTGGTTGAAGATTTGCAGGGCATATATACACACATTTACCACATCTTATGCAACTTTTACTTTTAGGAATAGTCGCTTCTTTTTTATTTAGGCAAAGTATACCAGAAGCACCCTTTATAACAGGAACATCTAATGTATACTGCGCAAGCCCCATCATAGGTCCTCCCATTATAACTTTTCCAACTTCTTCTTTAAATCCTCCACACTCATCGATTATATCTTTAAACAAAGTTCCTATCTTTATAATCAAATTTTGAGGATTTTTAATACAACTTCCTGTAACTGTTGTTACCCTTTCTATAAGAGGCATTCCTGTTTTTATAGTTTTCGCTATTTGTGCCGCTGTTCCTACATTATTTACAACAACACCAACATCCATAGGAAGTCCTCCTGATGGAACTTCTTTTTTTATACAAGCATATATTAGTTGCTTTTCTGCTCCTTGAGGATATTTTGTTTTAAGAGGAACAACCTCAATATTTTTTTCATCCTTAACAGCTTTTTTCATAGCTTCTATTGCATCCATTTTATTGTCTTCTATACCTATATATCCTTTATTAACATCTAAAACTTTCATTATAGCTTTCAATCCGTATACTATATCTTCTGAGTTTTCAAGCATTATTCTGTGATCTGCTGTCAAATATGGTTCACATTCTGCTCCATTTAATATAACCGTATCTATTTTTTTCTCTTTTGGTGGTGAAAGTTTTACATGAGTTGGAAAACCTGCTCCCCCCATACCAACTATTCCACCTTCTTTTATTATTTCTAATATTTCTTCTTTAGTTAGAGTTTGTATATCTCCTTTACTTTTTACACTTTCATGTATTTCATTCTTGAAATCGTTTTCAATTATTATGCACAAAGTGTTACCCCCAGGAGTTGGATGTTCCTTTATGGCTTTTACTTTTCCAGATATAGATGAATGAACTGGTGCTGAAACAAATCCTTGAGGCTGACCTATTTTTTGACCTACCTTTACTGTATCTCCAACATTTACAATCGGAGTACATGCAGCTCCTATATGTTGCTGAAGTGGAATATATGCAACTTTAGGATCACTAGCTCTTTTTATAGGTATGTGTTCTGTATACTTTTTTCTATGTGGTGGGTGAACTCCTCCTCTAAATGTAGAAAACATAATATAAGTTTACCTCCTTGTATATTTATTCATTAAGATCTATTTAGAAAATATAATTATTTTAATTACTGTATAATATAGTATACTACAGACTTTCCAAAAAGTCCTTTAAATTATTTTTTTAACATTTTCTGTAAAGTTTATTCAAAAAAAAAGAGCCCTTAAGCTCCTTCTTTTAAACTTTCAATGAATTTTGCGTAATCAAATACACAATTTATGTATAATTTTTCACAAGAAAACATATCCTTTTTTTCAATATATTCTTGTATCAAGTCATTTTTTTCTCTAATATTGTTAATGAATATTAACAAATTATCTCGAAGCTTACTTGTTTCATTATTGTCAATTTCTATATTCTTTATACTATTTTCAAGATTATTTAGTATTTTTTTTCTTTCGTCTATAATCTTCGTGTAGTCATCGTTATTTGCTTTTCCTTCCTTGTGCATATACCAAAAGTTAGATTCTTGTTTAAAGTTATCTAAAATTTGACTTATTTGCTCTCCTATTTGCTTTAAATAAGAGTGCTCTTTGTCATAAGCTAAGCTAACGGCTGGAATTTTTCTACTAACTAAGAAAGCATCTGAATAGTTTTCTCTTATCCCATCTAATAAAGCTCTAGTATGTTCTTTGTCCATAAATATGTAGCTGTTTATTTTATTTATGCCGTCTTGTTTTATTATAAAATTAGCTACTTGATTTTCTTCTAAGTCCCTTTGTACTATAACAGCTTGACCCTCATCTGATAATGCTCCTACCTGTATTGAATATACATCTAGTGATTTTATTACGTATGTGTTATTATTTGAAAATGAGCCTATTGGATTTTTGTAAGCTATTTTTTTATGAAGACTAAGAGAAACTATAACTAGAACCACTGGCAAAAACAATAATATCCATATTTTTGGTATTTTGTAATTTTTTCTTCTTCTCATTCGTTCTCCCCCACTTTACTATTTTTTATACAATTTATATAATATTCTTATATAAATTATTACTATTTGAAAGAGGTATATATTATGAATAATTTAGTTCGACAAATATATCTAAATAAATTGAATGAAATCGAAAGCAGAATACCTGTAAAAATTAGAAAACACCCTATTCAAAAATTAAATGATCTGAATAAATTCGATGATATATTATCTGAAAAATCTATAACTATATCTAATCCAACACCAAATACTTTAACAGAATATAAAAAAGATATAAGCGATATTGATACAATTATTAAACAAGCATCTTTAGAATATAACATTGATGAAAACCTAATTAAATCTATTATAAAAGTTGAATCTAACTTTAATCCTAATGCTACATCTCCAAAAGGAGCTATGGGGCTTATGCAACTTATGCCTTTGACTGCTGAGTATCTAGGAGTTAAAGATCCATATGATATTAAAGAAAATATATTTGCTGGAACAAGATATCTAAAATCTCTTATCAATAGATATGATGATCTATCTTTAGCTTTAGCTTCATATAACGCTGGGCCTGGGAATGTTGACAGATATAAAGGAATACCACCTTTTAGAGAAACTCAAAATTATGTCCAGAAAGTTTTAAGTTACTACAACAGTAAAGTTTTTGATTAGTATAAGTTTTCATTAAAAGAAAAAAGTGAGCTAATGCTCACTTTTTTAGTATAATAATAAGATTCCTATTATATTTATTTTGTTAGTATCTTTGTAGTCTATTTCAATGGAGATATTTTTTAGTGTTTTAGTTAAGTTTATCCCTACAGACTCTGGAGAAAATCTCCTAAGGTGAGGTTTTTTACATATGTCTTCACATTTTTCACACTCATTACAAGATCCTGCTCTTAACAAATGAGCAAAATGATATCCTTGATTAAATGCTGCTTTTTCTATCTGAATCATCTTCTTAAATGATTCTTTTCTTAAAATATCCCAAGAATCATTTATATCGCTATTTTCACTTATATTGCATTTTTCTATTAAAATTAAAGCCTTTTCGTATTCTTTTAATATTTTTCTAAACTCATCTATACTTATTATATTCGGAGGACAATTTAATCTTTTCCCAAAGTCTTTGCATCCGTAAGCACATTTTAGGTAAACTCTATTTTCAACAACTATATCGTCAACTTTTATAACATGTGCATCTATATTATACTTTTTTGATATATCTAATATACTATGCATTTTTCACCTCTTTATACAAAAATAAGAAGTAGATAATTCTACTCCTTATCAATTTGGTGCAGGAGGCGGGACTTGAACCCGCACGAGAATACTCTCACTACCCCCTCAAGATAGCGTGTCTGCCATTCCACCACTCCTGCATATCTACTCTATAATTTTAAATTATTTTACATTTTAAGTCAATATATTTTTAAGGGTAGAAAAATCTACCCTTATTAATCAGTTATCAAATATAAATTTTCAATTCCATTATATATATTAAAATGTGTAGAATTTAAATTGCCTTTTATATTTTTATTTAAAACTACATGAGAATCTTTTAATACCAAACCTATATAAGGTATATTGTCTTTTACGTGTTTTTGAACCTGTCTATAATTTTTAATTTTTTCTTGTTCAGTCGTTGACTGTCTAAGATTTGATAGTAATTCATTTATTTTTTCGTCACTGTAGTTAATCAAACTTTCTCTTCCTTGAAACATAAATGAAACATCCGGAATTGTCGGGAGTGTCCATCCCAGTAAAGCTAGATCATAATTTCCAGAATTTATCATATGATTTATTCCTTCTTCGTCTACCTCTATTATTTCAACTTCTACACCTATCTGTTTTAAAGATTCCTTTATAACATAGGCAATTTTTAGCCTTGTAGTTTCTTTTTTGTTTACTAAAAGTTTTAGGTTAATATCCTCAAATTCTGTAATTTTTATATACTCCCTAGCCTTATCTATATCATAGTCATAATCAGACATTGCTTTATCATAGTATTTAGATTCAGGATAAATTGGTAAGGATACCATCTTTCCTTTATTTAAATATATATCATTTAAGATCTTATTTTTATTTATTGAGTAAGCTAGCGCTTTTCTGAAATTGATATCCTTAATATATTCGCTATTAAAATTTAGCGCTAAAAATTCATAGTCTCTTCCTGTATAATCATGTATATTAAACGTTGAAGAAGGAAATTTTCCACTTATAACTTCATCTGCTTTGTTTATATGAGTTTCAAATGATAAAAGCATATTTTCTTGAGATTCTGTATCTGGAACTATCAAAATATTTATTTCATCTATATAGGGCTTTTTTGAATAATAATCTTCATTTCTAATTAATTTTATATATCTTCTTTTTTCATAGCCAGCTACTTTATACATTCCATTTCCTATTAGACTGTTTCCGTCTACAATTTCTATATGTCTAGGAATTATAGGAAAAATTAAATTTTCAACTGCAAATGCATAAGGCTTTGTAAATATTATTTCTAAGTTTTTGTTATCTATTATGTTTACATTTTGTATATTTTCTACCATAAAGCTATAAGGACTATTATTTTTCTTTAAAAACTCGATTGTAAATTTAACATCTTCTGATGTTAAATTTGCTCCATCATGCCATTTTATATTATCTTTTAAGGTTATATTTAATTTAGTATTATAATTTGAAAGTTCATAACCGTTTACAAGTTTTGGAACTATATTGTAATTTTCATCTAACGTAAATAAGCTATCGTAAATCAATTTCAAAGCATGATCTAATGATTTATCATTATTCAAAAGAGGATTTAAATTATCAAATCTAGTGACAGATATATTTATACTTCCTCCTTTTTTAGGAGATTTTTCCTCATTTATCTGTTGTATATTTTCTTGTTCATTTTCTACACTTGCACATCCAAATAGCAAGGATATAGATAAAATCAACAACACTATAAACTTAACACTTTTCATATTATTCTCCTCTTCCTTGGTACAGCTTTTTGTAAATAGTAAAACTTTCTTTTACTTTTTTTACGTATTCTTTTGTTTCTTTAAAAGGTATATTAGTTAAATTAATTCCATTATAACTATACCTTTCATCTGTTAGCCATCTATCTACATTACCAGATCCTCCATTATAAGCTGCAATAACAAGGTCTAAATCATTAAATTGATTAAATAGTTTATTTAAATACCAACAGCCTATATGTATATTAGTTTTAGGATCATATATGTTTACCTTTGTTTTATTTAGTTCTTCTTTTGCCCAATTTTCTGTTATAGGTGCTATTTGCATAAGCCCTTTAGCTCCTTTTCTAGACTTTGCATACGGAAAGAATTTGCTTTCTGTTCTTATTATTGCAAATACTAGATAAGGGTCGAGATTATATTCTTTAGAATATTCGTATACATACTCATGATAATGAATAGGATACATAACCTTTAATAAAAATTTATTATTTAATATGAAAAATACTAATATAATTATTATCACAAATATCCATAAAGAATATTTTTTTTTATACATCATAAAAGTTTTATACTCCTTCCAAATATGCTAAAAACATTTCTACATCGTCTTTTAGTTTGTCTATTGTATATGAATTATCTATTATGTAGTCTGCATATTTTTTCTTTTCTTCAACACTCATCTGAGCTTTTATTCTTTGTTTTGCTTCTTCTTTAGTAATATTATCTCTATTCATTATCCTTTTTACCTGAATATCATAATTACATATTATCAAAAGTACAAAATCTACCATATAAGTAAGATTAGCTTCTATAAGAAGCGGAGCATCCAAAAAGATTTTATCGATATTTTTTTCCCTATAATAATCTATCTTGTCTTTTATCGCTTTTTTTATTTTAGGATGAGTTATAGCGTTTAATTTTCTTAACTTTTCATCATCAGAGAAAACTATACTTGCTAATTTTTTTCTATCTATATCTTTATTTTCATCTAATATTTCTTCTCCAAAAAATTGTATTACTTCAAAAAATGCATCCGTTCCTTTATTTAATATTTCTTTTGCTATCTTATCTGCATCTATTATTTTAAATCCCTTTTCTATAAGTAAATTAGATACTGTGCTTTTTCCACTTCCAATCGAACCTGTAAGACCTATTACCTTCATATTATCCACCTACTTTGTATCGTACCAAGATTTTCCTAAGTTTAAATCTATACTTAAAGGAACTTTTAACTCAAGTGCATTCATCATTTCTTCTTTTAATATAGTTGTTACTTTTTCTATTTCATCTTCTAATACTTCAACTATCAATTCATCGTGAACTTGAAGAATTAATTTCGATTTTAAGTTATTCTCTTTTAACCTTCTATAAACATTTACCATAGCTACTTTTATTATATCTGCAGCACTTCCTTGGATAGGCGTATTCATAGCAAGTCGTTTTCCTAAGTTTTGAACTACAAAATTTTTAGAATTTATCTCTGGAATATATCTTCTTCTATTTAAAATTGTAGTAACATATCCATCTTTTTTAGATTTTTGTATAATATTGTCCATATATTCTTTTACTTTTGAATATTTTTCAAAATAGCTGTCTATATATTCTTTTGCCTTTTTTACAGATATATTTAGGTTCTGAGAAAGACCAAAATCGCTTATTCCATAAACTATCCCAAAATTAACTGCTTTAGCAGCATCTCTCATTTGTCTTGTTACTTTATCTATTTCTATGTTAAATACCTTAGATGCTGTCATAGTATGAATATCTTCTCCTTTTAAGAATGCATCTATTAGATTATCATCTTCAGATATATGAGCTAATACTCTAAGCTCTATTTGAGAATAGTCTGCATCTAACAGTTTATATCCTTCTTCTGATATAAATACTTTTCTTAAATTTCTTCCCAATTCTAATCTTATAGGTATATTCTGAAGATTAGGTTCAGTAGAAGATATTCTTCCAGTACTTGTTATAGTTTGATTAAATGAAGAGTGTATTCTTCCTGTTTTTGTATTAACTATGTTAAGTAAACCGTCTACATATGTTGTTTTTAATTTAGTTATCTGCCTATATTCAGAAATTTTTTCTATTATAGGATGATATTTTTTAAGACTTTCTAAAACCTCACTATCTGTTGAGTATCCTGTTTTTGTCTTTTTTATTACTGGAAGGTTTAATTTTTCAAAAAGAATTATCCCAAGCTGTTTAGGAGAGTTTATATTAAACTTTTCTGAAGCTAAATCATATATATCATTTTCTAGCTTTTGTATTATTTTTGTATATTCATCATCTAATTCTTTTAGTTTTTGTATATCTATTTTAAATCCTTCATATTCCATAGAGCCTAAAACTTGTACTAAAGGCATTTCTACTTCAAAAAATAATTTATCCATATTGTAATTGTATATTTTTTCTTCCATAGGCTGTCTTACATTTATAACTAAGTTTAAAATATCTGCAAAATATTTTTTCAATAGGTCTTCATCTATCTGCTCATATTTTTTGATATTTTTTCCTTTTCCAAGTAATTCTTCTTCTGATTGTATTTTTTTTCCTAGATATTTTGCACTTATTTGGTCATGAGTATAGTTAGAATTCGTTGTATCTATTAAGTATTCAGCAATTTTTATATCAAAATTTAGATTACTCATTTCTATTTCATAAGGTCTTAAGTTTATATAGTCTTGTTTTAAATCATATCCATATTTTTTTATATCATCTGATGTGAATATTTCTTTCATTTTAAGTATTGTTGCTTCTTGATTTGTATAGTATATGTTTTCTCCATCTAAAGTAATAAATAAGTATATTATATTTTTATCAATTAGATTTGAATCTTTCTTTACAGTCTTTAGTGCAAAATATTTTTCTTTTTTTATTTTGTTTATTAATTCATCTATATTTTCATCTATACTTAATAGATTTAAGTTTGTATCTTTGCTTTCTTCTTGTGGTTTTAGTTTCGATATTAAAGAGTTAAATCCATACTCATTAAATAAATCTAACACTTTCTTTGTGTCATATTCACATACTTTTAAATCTTGTATATCTATATCTAAAGGTATATCCCTTACTATGGTTGCTAGTTTTTTACTCATTATTGCATCTTGAAAATGTTGTTCTATTTTAGTTTTTATACTTTTGCTAAGTTTTTCTGTGTTTTGTAGTATATTTTCAATACTTTCGAATTCTTTTAAAAGTTTTATTCCAGTTTTTTCTCCTATACCAGCAACTCCTGGTATATTGTCAGATTTATCTCCCATAAGTCCTTTAAGATCAATGAATTGTTTAGGTGTTAACTCATATTTTTTTAAAACCTCATCATAATCATAACTTTCTAGATCTGTAAGACCCTTTTTAGTTATTAAAACAGTAGTATTTTCAGATGCTAATTGTATAGCATCCTTATCTCCTGTAACAATAATAACCTTAAGCCCTTTTTCTTCTCCTATTTTAGATATAGTCCCTATTATATCATCGGCTTCAAAGCCCTCTATTTCTAATCTATGGATTTTAAGAGCATCTAATAATTCCTTTAAAGGCTCAATTTGCTCTAATAATTCACTAGGCATTTTTTTTCTTCCTAGCTTATATTCCTTATACTCTATATGTCTAAAAGTTGGTGCCTTTTTGTCAAATGCAACACTTATATACTCAGGTTTATATTCATTTAATATCTTAAACAACATATTAGTAAATCCATATATAGCATTAGTATGAAGACCATTTTTATTCATAAGATCTGGCAAAGCATAAAAAGCTCTATTTACAAGACTATTTCCATCTATAATAACAAGTGTTTTTTTCATAATTAACAACTCCTGATTATATTTTTCTTTTGCGTATTAGCTAACCTAGATTATAACAGAAAAATCCCTACCTAAAAAGGCCATTAAATTACATTTTTTTCTTGAAATTTCTTACCATTTATGCTAATATACATATGTATCGCCGGTGTGCTGGAATGGCAGACGGGGCGGACTCAAAATCCGTTGGTAGCAATACCGTGTGGGTTCAAGTCCCACCACCGGCACCAAATATTTGACTTCATAACACCCCTTTATGGGGTTTTTTTTATTGATTCTATAATAAATGTTGGATTGTATGAAAGTCCGTATATCCAACATTTATTTTTATATTCAAAATACATCCAGGTTATAACTGGTGGTATTTTAAATACAAAACATGGCATATCATTTAGATATACCATGTTCTTAATAATTATTATATGTTTACAGTTGTTTTTTTATCTATCCTTTCAATTCTTATTAAAAGCCCTAACTTACTACTACTTTATTCTCTATAAATCCTTCAAAACTATCAATATCTTCAAATGCTACTTCATTACCTAGAGCCTCAAAGTGTCTCTTTCCGCATTTAATTTTAGCACTCTCTGTTGGTCTTAGTGCATCAAACATAGTATTAGCCTTGGTTTCCAATACAAAGTAGAGTTTATCTTTACCATCTACGTCAATTAGTACCGCCCAGTCTGGATTATAGCTGCCTAATGGAGTAGGTATAGTAAACCAACTCGGAAGTTTTGCATATAACTTAATACTTTTGTTGTTCTCAAAGCTTTTAGCAAAGCTTTCTTCGTTAGCGCTATCATATACAACATATTCGTATACTGACTTTTTACTTTCTATCATGTTTTTGTTCAGGTAGCCAGTAAGCTCCTCACTTTCAAAGAGTTCTTGTGCGTAATATTCGTCGTTACCTATCTTCGTGTATTTTATGCCATCAACTATCATTAACCTCATTTTAGCAGTGATAATTTGCGCTACCTGCTCCATATACTTTTGAGGGTTCTTCTTAAAAAGGTGCAGAGTCTTGCTTCTTATCAGTATCTCCACAATGGTTTTTCTGGTTAAATTGGTTTCATTTTGAAGATAAGCAATAATATCAGGCAAATTTTCCCGCTGGTTATCCAATGCAACAGCATATCTATCTGATTCTTCCGCCACAACACCGCCGGCACTAATATCAAGTCCTGCTTTCGTATATATAAGCTTTGGTGAACTTATAAATAAGCTTTTCTGCATCTCTCTACAACATTCATCGATTAGCTTTTCACTATCAAAATCAACAGAATAGGTAGTTTTGTATTTTATCCTATCCCATAGCTCTTTAAACTCAGGGTCAAGGTAGACCTGTTTATTTAGTTTAATGGTCTTTTTATCTCTATTATTTTTGATATTAAGCCCACTACATACTTTTCTAGTAAGTTCCGTAATCTCTGTTTTTACAGATTCATATTCTTCTGGTACAACTAAACTATTGTCTTTTATAGCAACCTTCAGCTTGTCTTGTACTTTACCATCTTCATCAATATATCCATTATCTAAAAATCCTTTAAATATAGCCTCAGAAGCTTTCTGTCCTAAATACTTTATGCTTCCATCCTCTTGTTTTACCGGAATATTGGCAAATAAATGAGTTTCAATAATGCCAAATCTTATGCCGCTTTCAGTTTCATATTCTTTCTGTAGAGCCTCTGCAAATTCCTCATAGCTTTCATTAGCTATAACTGTCAAGGTATTGATAAATGAGCCATACTGACGCTCTCCATCCTGATTTACACAAAGGCGTAAGCCACGGCCAATCTCCTGTCTCTTTTTAACCTCGCTCTTAGTTTCATTTAATGTACATATCTGAAACACATTGGGGTTATCCCAGCCTTCACGAAGAGCTGAGTGAGAGAAAATAAATCTAAGTTTGGTGTCAAAAGATAAGAGCTGTTCCTTGTCCTTCATAATCAAGTTATAAGCATCTTCGTCAGCTTGTGTTTTACCGCTGGTGTCCTTTAATACTGAGTCTTTATCAGTTGATTTCGCACCTTTTTTATCTGTAGAAAAATAGCCATTATGTACTTCTTCGGCAGCAGTATCTAAATCAATATCCTTAAACAGGGTATTATACTTAGGCCGTCTTATCAAATCATTATAGTGCTTTTCAAAAAGCTGTGCATATATACCCTTCTGAGGATTTCCATCTTCATCATAGTAGCGATAATTTGCCACACGGTCTATAAAGAACAAACTTAAAACTTTTATTCCTAGCTTATTTAATACAAGTTCTTTATTTAAGTGTTCCTCTATAGTCTTTCTAATTTGTTGTTCTTTTATGGCTATATCGTCCACATCTCCTAAAGGTTTACCTATACGCAGAATATCTGGCTTGCTTGTAAAGGCAACATATTCATTTCCTTCTTCACAATAAATCTCACTAACAATATATCCTTCATAGACATCGCGCCCTCCGGATTTATCATAAAGGTCATCTCCACATCTGACTGTTACTGGTTTTCGCTTAACCACACCTTTTCTATCTTTGACATCCATCTCTATTCTTGCTGTTATAGGAGATTTCTTATTGTTTACAGATAAAAGCTTCAAGTATGCCTTATTGTGGTAGTCTTTAGTTGCAAATCCCGCAACTTCTATCTGCTTTACCAAACCTAAATTATAACTATCTACTGCATCTAGTTTGTAAACTAAATTATGCTTTTCTACATGGGTTGCAGAGTAACGTAATGTACATAAAGGATTAAGGGACTTTATAGCCTCTTTGGCCTTAGGAGTAGTGTCTACCGATTGTGGCTCATCTATAATAACAATAGGTCTAGTTTCCTGAATAAGCTCAATAGGCTTCATACCGTTTAACTTATCGTTTGTTCTATGAATGATGTTAGCCTTGGTTTCCTTGCTAGGGTCTGTAAAGCTCCTTCTAAAGGCATCTATGTTGATAACCATTATCTCTATATTATTGCTTACGGCAAAGCTTCTAACCTGTTCAAGATTGCTACTGTCATATATAAAGTAATTATAAATTGTATTATCATATAATTCCTTAAAATGTTCCTCTGTAATCTGTAAGGTATTATACACACCTTCTTTAATGGCAATACTGGGAACAACAATAATAAACTTGGAAAACCCATAGTTTTTATGGAGTTCAAAGATGGTCCTTAAGTAAACATAAGTCTTTCCAGTACCCGTTTCCATCTCTATATCAAAATCATACTCGCTGGCTTTTAGAAACTTTGTCTGTGGCAGGCCATTCCTAAGCTGGACTTCTTGCAAATTTTTAAGAATCTCTTCTTCATCCAGTTCAAGCCTGTTGCCTATACCGTTTTCTGTATCAAACAGGCCTATTTGTCCATTATAAGCTGATACGGTAAAATTAGTATGCATAGGCGTTTGGCCTCTAAACAAATCCACAACGGAAGCTATGGCCTGCTGTTGATATTCTAAGTTTCTATCAAATTTCAACTTCATTTTAGACCATACCTCCCTATATAGTTATAAATTCTTCAATTCCGCCAGATTTAAGAATTTCCTTGATATTGGTCTTGTTACTGTCTGACTTAAACCCATTATCCTTAAATACAACTCTGCTACTTTCAGGTGATAATTCTTTTATTTTTGCTAAAATACCCTTAGCAACCTCTGTTGTAATCTCATTATCAAGGCAAATCATAAGCATGCCATAGCCAATAGAATAAACCTTTTTCTGTGCAATTGTAAACTCATCAACTGGATAGGTTAAGTCAAGACCGTATTTAAGCATTATCTCATAGACAACATCAAGTTCAGTCCTACCTTCTACAAAGTTGTCTACATAATCTAATAAAGATTGCTCTAAATTATCATAGTCCGGCTGCCATTTTCGGATATTAGAAGTGTCAAGCTTAAACACCTTAAAGCCGATATCAAGGTTTTCTATATTCCCTTTATCTTTATATTTTTCTTTGATTTTTTCTCCTGCACGGCGGATACGCTCTTTGCCTATCTCACATATGTTTTTATAACCTGCTTTATAGGCTTCAGATTTTTCATCAGTTGGCTCTGGAAGCTGAACCATAATAAATTTACGCTCGCCGCCATCTTTCGCGTTAAGTTGCATGACAGCGTGAGCGGTGGTAGATGAGCCAGCGAATAAGTCGAGGATTATACCGTCTTTCGTACAACCTATTTCACAAAAATCTTTTAGTAAATTAATAGGTTTTGGATTAGAAAAAATTCGTTCTCCTAATAATTCCTTTACTTCATTTGTTCCATTTCCACTGCTATATTCAGCTTTATAAAACAATGTCTTTGGCTTTTTAGATGGAATATCTCCAACTGATGGTCTTTGTTTTTTGTATATACTTACATTGCCATTATCGTAAGAAACTATTACATTGTAATGTTCATTTATAAATTTATTTTTACTCCAACGCCATGACATTTCTTTTCCATCAGTCAAAGGATAAATTTCTTCGCTACCTTCAAAATATTCTAGACTCCATTTATCTTTAGAAACATAAATCGGAAACCAAAGGTTCGGTCTTTTTTCTCTAGGAGCATTGACTCCTGTTGCTTTTAGGTTTGCTCCTTTTTTAAAATAACCATATTCATCTTGTTCCCATTCATTTAACTCCTCATCTTCTATTGCAAACTCATTAAATAAAGCTTCATCCCGTTTTTTAGAGTATACAATTGTATATTCATGGGTTCCAGCAAATGCAAACTCATCTTGATTTCCTTTTAAATTCATAACCGTAGGTAGCATTGCGATAAAATTATCTTCTCCAAACACCTCATTACAAATCTTTTTAAGATTATCAACTTCATTATCATCAATGCTAATAAAAATGACACCATCGTCTGTAAGCAAGTTTCTAGCTAACCTTAATCTCGGATACATCATATTCAGCCAGTTGGTATGATAACGACCGCTAGTTTCTGCATTTGTGCTTATTGCCTTACCATTGCCATCCACTTGTCCTGTAATTCTCTTGTAGTTTTCAAGACTATCATGGAAATCATCGTTATAAACAAAATCTTTTCCTGTGTTGTAAGGTGGGTCAATATATATCATTTTAACCTTACCATAATAGCTTTTTTGTAAAAGCTTTAATACTTCTAGGTTATCGCCTTCTATATAAAGGTTTTCTGTTGTATCCCAGTTTTTACTTTCTTCTTTACACGGTCTTAATGTTCCTAATGAAGGTGTTTGAGATAAACGCAAGGCTCGTCCTTTACCATTCCAAGTGAAGTTGTAGCGTTCGTTGCTATCTTCTACATATTCGCCTAATACTTGTTGCAGTTTTTCAAAGTCTATTTTCCCTTCTGTAAAGACTTCTGGGAATAGCTGTTTCAATTTTTGAATATTTTCTTCTGCTATATCAGGGGTCTTACCCGTAAGATTAGTCTCTTTCATTCTTTATCTCCTCCAAGCAATTTATTTTTGTTCTGTTCCAATCTCTTTATCTCAATATTCAGCTCCATCTTGCGATTAAACTGGGTTTCCTTTTTTAGTTTAGACCGTAGACTTATAGTTTTTTGTTCTATTTCTTCTATCTTAGCCGCAATTTCCCTTGCCTCTTTACCTGTTATATTATTGTCTGTAGGCATAATAGATGATAGATTAAAAATACTGATAGCATCTACAATATCACTATAAAGTGTATAAAGGTTAGTAAACCTCATTTTCTTTATATCAAGTTTATTGAATAAAACACTTTTGCTCTCTAGCCAATCAGTGAAAACAAGTTCATCAATGGTATTTCTACTGCTATCACTTTGGTTGATCCTCTGATGAGCTACATAAAACTGTATTTTATCTTCCAGCTTAAATATTAGCAGCATAGGGTAGGGGATAGTCCTCATAATAATCTCAGCTATTCTGTTAAGCCCATATTCTTTATTTAAAATAACTTCTATAACTTCAATTTCCGGATATTCTCTTACTTCATCCTTATAGGCCGGTATGTTTATTGTTTCAGGTTTAAGACAATAAAGCCATATTATCTTGTTTATGGTATCTGTAAACAAAGATTTATCAGTAGTAGATAAATTTGCATTTTCATAAAAGAGCTTTTTGTATATTGTACTACCAATAAAGCAGCTATCAGGGATGTTCAAAAAATTGTAATCATCCATGGCTACTCCCCCTAACCCTTTATGACCAAAAATGTAATCAGTTCAAAATCCTCAATACCATCAAAGGTTCTTTTCGGCATGGTGGTGCCGCCTTTGCTAAAGAGGCTGGCCACTCCAATCTCCTGCTTCTTGCCTAATATGTTTTCAATGGAAGCTTCCAACAAATCGGAATAATGTTTCATTTTACGACCATCATTGGTCTCTTTATTAAACTCCTCTACCAACTCTTTAAATACTTCTTTTTGTCCGGAGCATAGCTTTTTATAGTAATCCAATATCTTCTTGGCATGAAGGAAAGATAGCTTTACTTCCCCATCATCTGCAATATAAACCATATAATAAGGAAATAGAGGATTCTGCTCTTTGCTTTGCTGTTTCCCTTTGACTTGTCTAAGGGTAAAAATCACTCCTGGCTTTATAATATCTTTTACGCTTTCGTCTATCTTTGCAACAGCATACATTCCATTTGGTGCTTCATCCAAAAGCTTTCTGTTCTTTTTCATATATTCCATAAGTTCAATCTTAAAATCATTAAAGGTCAGATCTGTTATCGATATGCCTCCCGATATATCTTCTAAGTCCACAACCTCTTTCTGAAGCCTTTCAAGCTGCTTCTTACGGTATTCGAGGTCTCTCATCTCTTTGCCAGAGTCTGTTTCTATAATATTCTCCTCACCTGTGGCAGACACATCTAATAAAACCATCCTGCCTCTGACACGCTGTTGGAGGTTTATATACTCGTCTAAGTCCTTGGTAGCCCAGAAGTTTACCAGCTTAATAGATTGGTTTTGCGAACCTATACGGTCAATACGCCCAAATCTTTGTATAATTCTAACTGGGTTCCAATGAATATCATAATTTATTAGATAATCGCAGTCCTGAAGGTTCTGTCCTTCAGATATACAGTCCGTTGCAATAAGTATATCTATATATTCATTGACTTCAGGATATACCTTAGAGCATTCCTTTGATATAGGAGAAAACAAGGTCAATACAGTATTTATATCTGACATCTTAATAGACTTTTTAATTCCCTTTGGTATAGGTAAATTAGAATAATTATCACCACTACCTGTTACAATAGCCGAATAAATGCCTCTTTTTGCAAAGTGGTCGGCTAGATTTTCATATAAATATCGGGCTGTGTCTGCAAAGGCTGTAAATACGATAACCTTTCTGTTTTCAGGATTTATTGGATTTTTAATTTTGTTTTCTATAATGGTTTTAAGTTCTAGTAGCTTTGCATCTCTATCAGGTGTAACATTCATAGCTTCCAATAAAATGGTTTCCAGCTTGTCCTTATCTAACAACAAGTCTTGCTTCCACTTTATTAGGTCCATATCTTTAAGTAATACCTTTACGTTGTTACCAAACATGAGATTGTCAAACTCTGGGTCGTCTATATCAATATTATTGATGTCCAATTTTGCATCATAGTCAAATTGCATTTGTTCTACGGCTTCGATGGCCTTTTCTATTTTATAGAGGATGTTCTCAACGGTTAAAGCAAAGGATTTGATAGAACTTTCCAACCTTTTTAATATACCAACACGCATAAGACCGACAAGACTTTGCTCCCTATCTGTCTGTCTAAAAACACTATTATTTGAACCTACTACCATATCGTATTTTTCTTCATAGGCAGCTCTTTTTTCAGGAAGCACATAAGCCAAAGGTGAGTAGACACACAGGGTCAGTTTCTTAATAAGTCTATTGATTTCCTCTATAGGCGGGAACTCTCCTTTGGCATCAATTATTGGATATCTGTTTTCAGGTGGTAGCCTTGTGGGAAACTTACCTATCTCCTCTAAGTTATAATACTTTTCTATATGCTTTCTAGAGCGAGCAATTGTTACGGTATCTAGTAGTTTGAAATAATCTACATCCATCATGTTGACAAAGGTTTCAGTTGTTCTTTCATGTTCAGGTAGTTCAGACCATCTGTTGAACACAGTCTGTGCCTTTCTAAGGATAAATTCAATACTATCCAGACCAACGTTCTTAAAGGCATCATCCCTGCCTTCAGTTATAAAGGCTATTTGGTTTTTAATATCATTCATCCTATTGTTTACAGGGGTTGCCGATAGCATGAGCACCTTTGTTTTAACGCCAGCTTTTATAATATCATTCATAAATCGCTGATAACGAGTTATACGCCCTTTGACTGATGGGTTGTTCCTAAAGTTGTGGCTCTCATCTATTACCACAAGGTCATAATTAGACCAGTTTAAAGTTGCAAGGTTAATCTCACCAGAGTAACCGCTTGTCCTGCTAAGGTCAGTGTGGTTAAGAACATCATAATTAAATCTGTCAGCTGAAAAAATATTACGTTTATCGTTTAGGGTATAAATAGTCCAGTTTTCACGAAGTTTCTTAGGTGCTAGTACAAGAACTCTATCATTCCTGAGTTCGTAGTATTTAATTACAGCCAATGCAGTAAAAGTTTTTCCAAGTCCCACACTGTCAGCTATAATACAACCATTGTACTTCTCAATTTTGTCGATGGCTCCTATAACAGCGTCTTTCTGAAACTTATAAAGCTTATTCCAGATTTGGGTCTCTTTAAAACCTGTGTGACTTTTAACAATGCTATCCTCTGTTAGTTCATCAAGATAATCATAGAATATATTATAAAGAGTTACAAAGTAGATAAACTCTGGAGTATTTTCTTTATATAGGATACGCATTTGCTCAAGAACCTTATCTTTTACATCTTGAACAGCAGTATCATCCTCCCACAGTTCATTAAAAGCTTGTAAAAAACCAATAGTATAGTCCTTACCATATAAACACATATTGCTATCCAATCTGTTGGAAGGAGTAATACCCAGGCCATCAGAAGTAAAGTCAACAGTTCCATTTATTGAAATATTATCTTCAGAATTTTCTATGTAAACTAGCCTTGGCTGAGCAGGATTTGCTTGTCTTAAAGATTTTATTTCTGCTTTCTTTTCTAGCCACTCGGCACATTCCTTGGCTATGGCTGCCTGCTTCATTTCATTTCTAAGCTTTATTTCAAATTCATTGCCAGATATCTTTTTTTCAGGGTTGCGCTCTATGTAATATTCCCTTATAAGTTCTTGGTCCTTATGTACGAAAGTAGGTTCAGTAAATATGAACCTCATATTTTCTATCTTGCTAAGTTCTTTTTTAAGTTCGGCATAAGCATAGATAGTAAAGTAAGCTGATATAACTGATAACTTTGAACCTTTGCGAAGTTCAGTCTTTAATTCATCAACTACCCTATACTTTTTATTATCCAAAACCTTAGGTGATTTCATATACTCAATCCTCCGACACTAATTTGTCTATGTCTTTATTCACTGACTTCTTCTTATCCCTAGGTCTGTCTGCAGGTTTTTCTGCATCTTGGGTATGACCTAACTTAAAGACTCCTGGTATTCTCTATTCATCACAGCGGACTCTAAATGGAATGGATAGGCCTGATTTAATGAACCTTGAAAGATTTCTTATCGACATACATCCTGAAGGCTATAGAAACTTTGAATGTTTGAGCTTGCGAGTTTCAAAGTTTCTAGAATTCAGGATGTATGGAGATTATAGAAATCTCAAGGTGAAATTTAAAGGCCGCTCATTCCATTAGAGGACGCTTTATCCTTAATTTATATTTTAGCATAAAAATAAAGAAAGCTTTTTGAAAAATTTTCAAAAAAACTTTCCTGAGTTGAATTTGTCAACAGTCTAGCTTTTTACTTTAATAAAAAGTTATAATTTCTACAATGCATTAGAGCAAAGTCTTCTTTATTATTTTTTTGAAAGAAGGACTTTGTTATATTCTATTCCAGGAAGGACAACCCTAAATAAATTTCTATTATAAATATTATAAAACTTAGCTCCTCCTATATCTTTGAATGCTTCTTTTATCTTACCTATTCCCATACCACTACCTAAAAACCTCATCTTATCATCCATAATTATTAGTCTTTGATGAATCCAAGCATTTCTTCTTGATGGATTTTTTTCTCTTAGTATCGAATTTAAAGTATCCCCGTAAGTTAATGTTCCTGGATTGCTAACTTCAACCTTATTTTTACCTATATATATATTTGTTTCTCTATTTAAATCAAAATAGTCTCTATGAACTAAACTATTTCTTACACACTCAAGAAAACCTTCTAATGGATAATCATAACTTTGAAAAATATATTTTATGTAACTTTCTACCTCATCTAAAATGTATATTATATTCCCTTGAAAAACTTTTATAATAGACTCATTTTCTAAGTCAAGAGTAACTCGTACAGATGATCCTAATATATGTTTTTGAGGATATTTACCAAATACTAATAAACCTCCTAAAGTTGGATGATATTTAGCTTCTTCCGTCTTTACACATATCCCAAGGTTTTCGAGTAATTTTATTGATATTTCTTCTTTTATATTTATTTTTTGGCAATACTTATAAACTAACTTTTCATCTATTTCATCTATAAAACTATTATAAATAGGCATCATTTCAGAAGATATTATTGCATTTTCCTTAAACATATTTGCTATTTCATACCTTCTAGCCACATCAGTTGTTGATCCTCTCCTTATATAAAATGCTCCATTTTGTCTTATCTGGTGAGGTCTGTGTCTACTTTTAAATATGGTTAGTATCCCTAAAATTTTATTTTTATACTCTATATACTCCATTCTTATTGGAATTGGTGGATCTATTCTGTTTGCAATAACTTGCTGTATTTTTTCTTCTATATCATTATCTTTTTGTACTCCTACAACCTTTTTAGTCTTATCTTCTATACCAAATATTATATAACCTCTCCCACCGTTAGTATTGGCAATAGCTGCTATATCTTTTGCTAATTCTTTTTTTTCTGATTCTGTATCTAAACTTAACTTGAGTTTATAATCTAGTTTAGGACCTTCATTTTGTTTTATTAACGAGTCTATTTTGAGTCTATACATCTTTAATCCTCTCCTAAAGAGCTTATTTACATTAAATTATGATATTTTTTAAGTTTTTATAACTATGTGTTATAATAAAAAATAGAGGATAATCTTTAAACAGGGGGAAGACTTTATGGATTTTAAGCAACTAGAAACACTTGTATACGTAGCAAAATATAAAAGTTTTTCAAAGGCTGCAAAAGAACTATTTTTAACGCAACCTACAGTAAGTAACCATATACAAAACCTTGAAAATGAACTTGGAACAGTTCTTATAAACAGGAATAACAAAGGGATATCTCTTACAAAATCAGGAAAAATATTATACGATTATGCACTCGAGATAATGAGTATAAAACAAAAAGCTCTTTATAGTTTAGGGGAATATTCTGGAAAAATAGAAGGAGTAATAGAGATTTCATCAAGTTCTATTCCTAGTTCATATATAGTCCCTGAAATATTAAAATCATTTAGTTGTGATTTTCCATATGTTAAGTACATATTAAATCAATGTGATTCTCACGATATAATAGAGTCTATAATACAAAACAATATAAATTTTGGATTTGTAGGAGGAAAAGTTCAAAGTTGCCAGATAGATTATATAGATTTAATAGGCGATGAACTAGTTTTAATAGCCCCTTATAACTATAAAATCAATCATCAAAACGGGTATATAAACATAGAGGATATAAAAAAAGAAAAACTCATAATGAGAAAAGAAGGTTCTTCTACTAGAAACCTTATAGTATCACAGCTAGACAAACATAATATATCTTTAGATAGCTTTAACATTATAGCTCATGCAGAAAATTCAGAAACTGTTAAGAAAATGGTAATGCATGGATTAGGAGTTTCTATAATTTCAAATAAAGCTATTATAGATGAAATTAATTTTAATCTGTTAAAATCTTACAAAATAAAAGATTTAAATCTTAAAAGAAGGTTTTATCTTGCATATACTAAAACTAAACCTTTTACACCTCTTGAAAAAAAATTTATAGATCATGTTATAGATTTTTTCAGTTTATAAGGGAGTATTACACTCCCTTATAATTTCCTATGCATTATAAAATACCTTATATGCTTTATACGTTTCGTAACAATCAACTTTACTAACAAGTTCTACAGGAGAATGCATACTAAGCATAGGAACTCCACAATCTACTACTTCAGCTCCGTAGTTTGCTAAAATATATGCTATAGTACCACCTCCACCTTGGTCTACTTTTCCTAACTCTCCAACTTGCCACGTTATATTATTTTCATTGAATATCTTTCTTATATACGCTAGAAACTCTGCATTAGCATCATTAGATCCAGCTTTCCCTCTAACTCCTGTATACTTAGTAACAACTACGCCATGACCTATGAAAGCTGCATTTCTTTTATCTAAAACATCAGGAAAATTAGGATCAAATCCTGCAGTTACATCTCCTGATAAAACCATTGAATTTGCTAAAGATCTTCTAAGTTTTAAATCACAGTAGTCTTCTTGTAAATTTATAAGTTCTGCTACTGTATTTTCAAAAAATCTAGACTCCATACCAGTATTACCCATAGATCCTACTTCTTCCTTGTCAACAAATAAAGCAACTGAGGTATATTTTGGATTTTCAGTTTCTAATATAGCCTTTAATGCAGCAAACGAACAAACTCTATCATCATGTCCATGAGCTGCAATCATAGATCTATCTAGCCCTACATCTCTTGATTTTCCAGCTGGAACAACTTCTATTTCAGCCATAGTAAAGTCTTCTTCTGTTATACCATATTTATCATTTAAAAGCTTTAAAACATTGAATTTAACTTGTTCTTTTTCTTGATCTTCACTTGGCATATGGCCTATTAAAATATTTAACCCTTCACCAGTAATACCTTCACCTAATTTTTTCTCGTACTGATCTTTTGCAAGATGTGGAAGTAGATCTGTTATATAAAATACAGGATCGTTTTCATCTTCTCCTATAACTATTTCTACCTTCGTTCCATCAGCCTTATGAATTATTCCATGTAAACTTAAAGGAATAGCTGTCCACTGGTATTTTTTAATCCCACCATAATAATGAGTTTTTAATAAAGCTAAATTTCCATCTTCATAAAGAGGAACTGCTTTTAAGTCTAATCTTGGCGCATCTACATGGGCTCCTACTATTTTCATACCCTTTTCTAAACTTTCTTTTCCTATTACAAATAATGCAACAGATTTGCCCTTATTTTCAGCGTATATTTTATCACCTTCATTTATTTTTCCATTTTTAAGTGCTTCTTGTAAAGAAATAAATCCATTTTCTTTAGCCATACGTACTATCTCTTTTACACATTCTCTTTCTGTTTTTCCGTTGTCTAAAAAGCTCATGTATTCTTTCCCATAGCTCATTACTTTTTCGATCTCATTACTACCTAGACTTTTCCAAGCATTTTTGAAATCATGAGTTATTTTCATTTTCTATTCCTCCATATAGTAAAATTTTTATGTACTATTTTTAGTATATCACAATTTTCAGAATATAAAAGAAAATATTAACTCTTAAATTTTCTTTACATTATTCTTATAAGCGTATATAGCAACCTTTGTTCTATCATCTAGTTTTAATTTTCTAAGTATACTAGAGACATGGTTTTTAACTGTTTTTTCACTTATAACTAGCTTTTGTGATATCTGCTTGTTACTAAGGCCTTCAGCTATACAGCACATAACTTCATATTCTCTTCTTGTCAAACTATCTATTCCCTCTTTTTTGTCTTTAGTTTTCTGTGCGTTTATTTCTTTAAACAGTTCACCTGCTAAATTAGGATGAACATATACCCCTCCATTATTTACATTTATTATAGCTGAAACTAAACTAGATGAGTCTAAATCCTTTAAAATATATCCATTTGCTCCTATATTTAAAGTTTCTAACAAATACTCTCTTTCATCATATATCGTAAGCATTATAACTTTTATAGAAGAGTCCATATTTTTTAGCTTTCTTAATGTTTCTATACCATTTAATTTTGGCATATTTATATCTAAAAGAATAACATCTATATCAAGCTTTTTAAACTTTTCAATTGCATCAAGGCCATCACTTGCTGTATCTACTACATTTATATTATCTTCAAGTTCTAGTATTCTCTTTAGTCCTTCTCTCATTAAAGCGTGATCATCTACTATAAGTACATTAATTTTAGTTTTCATACTCTACCTCCTTATTAGGAACTATAAATATTATCTTTGTGCCTTGTCCTATTTTAGATTGAATATCTAATTTTCCATCTAAAAGTGAGATTCTCTCTTTCATAAATCGTATACCAAATGAATCTTTAGAAATTAACTTTTCACATTCCTCAAGTCCTATTCCATCATCCTGTACAACAGCGCATATATTTTTTTTATTTATATCTATTTTTATCAACACATTATTTGCTCTTGAATGTTTACATATATTATTCAAACATTCTTGAATAACCCTAAATACAGTTATCTTAACTAAAGGATTATTTATTTTTTCATTATTCAAAACTACAAATTCTATATTAATTTTTTTATCATATATTATATCTGAAATAACCCTTTTGATAGTTGGAATTAATCCTAGATCATCTAGAGAAGACGGACTAATATCATACATTATCTTTCTTATATCTTTCAAAGTATTTCTTATTATGCCTTTTATGTCTTTTATTTCTTCTTTCAAAAGAGTTATATCCTTATCCATAATCTTTTCTAATACCTCAGATCTTATAACTAAAGAAGCTAGACTCTGAGCTGGTCCATCGTGTATATCTCTTACTATTTTTCTTCTTTCTTCTTCTTGAGCTTTTATTATATTCATTCCTATCTGGTTTTTATCTTCCAACGCACTAAGTTTTTCAGATACATTTTTTAAGTCTCCAATTAAAAAGTCCATAACAGATTTCATCTTATACATATAATTTTCAGCTTTTTGTGCTATTTGCATATTTCTTTTTAATCTTACCTCTAAGTCATTTCTTGCTTTTATCAAACTTTTCTCTTCTTCTCTTTTAAGAATAAGCCTCATTTGAGCATGTGTTGCTTCTTGGTATGCATTTTTTATATCATCTTCAGTATATTTGTTAAAATCTTTACTTACTATAAATAATTTGTTTCTAAATCTTTTTTCTTCTTTTTCTAGGATAGAAACCTCATTTATTATTATCTTAACTTTTTCTTTTAGCTCAGAAAGTTCAAGCTCTATTTTTTCTGTTTCTTCTTTTACACTTTCATATATACAAAACATTTCATCTTGACCACTTTTTATAGAACTAACTATATTCTCTATAATTTTATTCATATTTTCTAAGTTCACTTCTTTTTCCATTCTATCCCTCTTTATCTCATAAGTTTTTCACAGAAATTATACTATATATATATCTATATTAATATATTACTTAGTATCTATTTTTGTCAAAAAAAGAAGAATGCTTAGCATTCTTCTTATACACTCATCAATACTTCTTTTTCCTCTTCACTTAATACTTTTTCAAGATCTAATATTATAATCATTTTATCTCCAAGTTTTCCTATTCCTTGTATATATTTTTTATCTACTCCAGATACTATCTCTGGTGGAGGGTCTATAGAGTTTTCATCAATAGACACAACTTGTGATGCATCATCTACTAAAAAACCTACTAATTTATCTTTTATATTCACAACTATTATTCTAGAAGCTTCATTTTCATTTTCTTTAAGATTAAATCTTTTCTTTAAGTTTATTATAGGAGTTACATCTCCTCTTATATTTATAATTCCTTCAACAAAGCTTGGTGTGTTAGGAACCTTTGTAGCTTCTTTAAATTCACTTACTTCCTTCACTGTCATTATATCAACACCATATTCTTCTTTGTTTAGTTTAAAGATTACATATTTTTTTTCCGCCATAATAATCCCCCTTATTAAACTATTTCTATATTTTCAAGCCTCTTTTTAAAATCTTCTCTAAAAGCTTTTAGATACTCTTTTCTTAATCTTTCTTGCTCTTTCTTTTCTATTTCTGTTAAACCTTCTGCTTTTGATTTTCTAGCTAAGTAATTTATTCTATCTATTTTTTCTTTAGGTAACATTTTTTTCACCTCTTCTAAAAATAAATTTCATTTAATTTAAAATCTAAATTGTTTTTATATTTATCTAAGAATTCACTTAACTTAGAACTTATTATTTGTATGCCTTTTTCTATTTCATCCTCATTTGTAGATGCTATATTTATCCTAAAAAACCTACTTTCTATTTCATTTTCAAAAAAGTGTCCTCCTGGCAAAATAAACACACCATAATTTGATAAGTAATCTCTAAAATCACAAGAAGAATATCCCCTAGGAAGACCTAAGAAAAAATTTATTCCTCCTTTTGGTTTTATATACTCTAATGGGCCTTTAAGATTATTTTCTATCAAATATTTGGCTTTGTCAAATCTTATTTTATAAATTTTTTCTAAGTTCATAAGGTGAGTTTTCCAATCAAAATATTTTATATAGTAATAAAGGGCTCCTTGAACTAACCCTGAGGTCGATATATCACTTGAATGCTTAGCAATAGAAAGCTTTGTGATAAGGTTAGATGGAACTTCCATAAAACCTATCCTTAATCCTGGCATAAGAAGTTTTGAAAAACTTTTTATGTATATAACTTTGTTATATTTGTCATAATGCCTTAATGTATAATTATCATCTGAATCAAATTTAAAATCGCTCAAAAAGTCATCTTCTATAATATAAAAATCATACTCTTTAGCAAGATCTATAATTTTTTCTTTTTTTTGCTTGCTATAAGATATTCCTGTTGGATTTTGATAGTTAGGCATTAAATATAGTAGTTTAGGCCTTAATTTTTCTAGCTTTTTCTTTAGTATTCCTATATCTATTCCATCTTCAAGCATAGGAATCTGAATTGCTTTAACTCCTTTAGTTTTAAACACCTCAATAGCTCCACTATAAGTTGGCATTTCAACAAACGCAAAATCTCCATAACTTAAGATAGCTTTACATATTAAGTCTATACCTTGCTGAGCTCCAGATATTATTTGTATCTTATTTATATGTGAGTATATTTTTAAATCTTTTAAATAATCGCAAATGGAACTTCTCAGTTTTAAATTTCCAAGTCCATCTTCATAATCAAATATCTTAGCCCCTTCTTTTTCTAAACACATATTTATAGCTTTTTTAAAATCTTCTATAGGAAAAATATCTAAAGATGGGGTTGCACTGTCAAATGTTATACCTTGCCTTTTGTAATCATGAATTTGATAACTTTCTTCTTTTTTCACTTCTTTTACATAACATCCACTTCCTGCAACTTTATATACATACCCTTCATATTCTAATAAATCATATGCCTTAACTATCGTACTAGTGTTAACACCTAATATTTTAGATAACTTTCTTATAGGAATAAGCTTTTGATTTTTCTTTAGTTTTCCTTGCTGTATCATATCCTTTATATTATTGTAGATTTGCAAATACTTAGGCAAATTATCATCTAATTTAAATTCTATATTTTCCAATTCTATCACCTATAATATTATAACAAAAAACCTTATCTTAATGTCAGTTTCATTAAGATAAGGTTTAAATTCTTAACCTTCTTGTATTAAAGTTTTTTCGTACATTTCGCATTTTTCCTTAAAACATATACCTCCTACGCAATGTATACAAGATACTACGCCACATTTTCTTCCTTCAAAGAATATATTTTCTATTTCAATATCATCTAAAACATCAACATCTTTTCTTATTAAATCTAGCATGCTAACCCCTCCTTATTTTTAAATTTATTTATCTTTATGATTATATTATATGTTCTTTCTTACAATATTATTATATGATTTTTTCATTTGTTTGTCAATTGAATTAAGGAATAAATCATTATTCATTTTTCACGGTTTTTTTCAAATTTTTGATTCCATTCTGCAATATCTAGTTTGTCCATATTCATGGATTTAATATATATTTTTAACTTTTGCATATGGTATACTTTATATATATATAATACGAGGAGGTTTAGTAATGTTTTTCGATTATCATGTACACTCTAATTTCTCATCTGATTGTAAAACTGATATGATTGACACTATAAATAAAGCTATTGAGCTTAATGTATCAGAAATTTGTTTTACTGATCACATAGACTACGATTATCCAGATGTGAGTATTGATTTTGATATAGATCTTGAAAAATATTTTGAAAGATTAAAACATCTATCTTCGAAATATAAAGATAATATTAAAATCAAAACTGGAATAGAGATAGGGCTTCAACCTCATATAATTGAAAAATGCAATGAAAGTATATCAAGCTTTCCTTTTGACTTTGTTATTTGCTCTATTCATACAGCTGAGAAAAAAGATCTTTATAACGGAGATTTATTCAAGGGAATTTCTCAACAACAAGCATATGAAAAATATTATCTTGATGTGTTAAATATAGTAAAAAATTTTGATAATTACTCTGTTGTTGGACATTTAGATATTATAAAAAGATATGGATCATTCCAAAGCCCTTTAAATGACTCTATTTTCGAAGATATATTAATAGAAATACTTAAAAATATAATAGACAAAGGTAAAGGAATTGAGGTAAATTCATCTGGTTTTAGGTATGGACTTAATAGCACCTCTCCAACAGTAGATATATTAAAATTATATAAAAAATTAGGTGGAACAATAATAACTACTGGATCTGATGCTCACTGTGTGCAGCATTTATGTTATAAATTTGATTATGTATACGAATTATTAAAAGAAATAGGTTTTAAATATGTATCTACCTTTACTAAAATGAAGCCTAATTTTATAAAAATAAGCTAGGAATTTCCCTAGCTTATTAATTTATTTATTTCAAAATAAAGCTTTTCTAAATCTATCGTTTTTAACTGTCTTTTTTCCATAAGTATCTTTCCATCAACAATAACAGTATCAACATCACTGCCTTGTGCTGAATAAACTATATTAGATACAGTATCGAAATTAGGATATAAATGAGGCTTGTTCATATCTATCATTACTAAATCCGCTTTATACCCTTCTCTTATGTTACCCATATTATCAATTCCAAATATATGCTTTCCATTTTGTGTTGCCATTTTCAAAACTTCACTAGCCTTTACTAGCATTGGATCCATATTGTATCCTTTATGAATCAAAGATGCTATATGCATTTCTTCTATAATATTTACATTGTTATTACTTGCACACCCATCAGTTCCTATTGTAACTATTCCTTGTTTTGCAATTATTTTATGAATAGGAGAAAATCCACTTGCAAGTTTTAGGTTTGAACTTGGGTTGTGTAAACATATAACTTTTTTATTTGAGATTATATCTATATCTTCATCATCTAAATGAACACAGTGGGCTGCCATAACCTTTATATCAAAATATCCTAATTCATCAAAATACTTAACAGGACTTACTCCATACTTTTCTATACTATAGTCGTATTCAGTTTTAGTTTCTGCTATATGAGTATGAATACTTACATTCAATTGTTTTGCAAGTTCTAGAGAATCTATTAAAAATTCTTTTGAGCATGTGTACATTGCGTGTGGAGCTATTGCAACTTGAATTCTTCCATTATCTAAATTGTGATATTTACTATAAACCTGTTTTATCTCTTGTTTTATATTTTCCGAAAGAATATCTCCATTTATACTAACTCCTATGCTAGCTCTTATTCCTGAATCATATGCTGCTTTACATACATTTTCAGATAAAAAATACATATCATTTATCCCAGTCGTTCCACATTTTATCATTTCAGCAAGTGTAAGAATAGATCCGTAATATATGTGCTCTTTAGTCAATGTTTTCTCTTTAGGGAATATATGGTTGTAAAGCCAATCCATCAAAGACGTATCCGATCCTACATTTCTAAGTAAACTCATCGGAAGATGTGTGTGTGAATTTATGAATCCTGGCAAAAGCAATTTGTTTTTACCATCTATTTCATAATCTGGGTTAAAATTTTCTAATTTTTTTTCGGAAATAAATTTTATAGTGTCATTTTCAATGCCAACAAAAACAGACTTTTTAACTTCAATTTCTTCATTATACTGAATTATATCTACGTCTTTTATTAAAATCTTCATGAAAACAACTCCCTTTCTTCTCATTGAATTTAAACAATTTTAAAACAAAATTCGTCTTTTTTCAACATGTAATATTTTTATTTTTTAAAGAATAAATTTAAACAGGAGGTGATGTATTGAAAATTCCGAATCTTTTATATTCAACAGTTGTTTTAACTGTATCTAATGTTTTTATAAGATTATTAGGATTTTTATATAAAATATTTCTATCTAATACCATGGGTACTCACTTTTTAGGACTTTTTCATTTAGTATTTCATTTTCTTACTATGTGTATATCTATCACCACAACAGGAATCCCTGTTGCTCTTAGTTGTTTAGTTTCTAAAGAAAAAGCTTTAGGAAATAAAAATTCAATGAATAATTTTTTAATATCTACTTTATATTTGTCTTTTATTATTTCTATTTTTATAAGTATAATTGTAATTTTAAACAGTAAATTTCTAAGCATTAAAATGCTTCATTCTGATAAATATCAAATAATAATATTATTAATAACTCCAGCTGTTTCATTGATAACTATATCTAATATTTTAAGGGGATATTTCTACGGATTAAAAAAAGTATGGATCTGTGCTATAGGTCAGCTCTTAGAACAAATTTTTAGAATTTTATTTGTTATATCTCTATTTTTATATATAAAAAATTCTAACACTTATATACTAATAGCTATTTTAGCTATTTCTTTAGGAGAAATAGTAAACATATTTTTTATAACTGTTAATCTTATAAACGAACACGATTTTAAAATGGATCATCATGTAAAGTTTACTGACTTTTTATCTAATATAAAAACAATAATAAAAATATCTTTTCCCATAACATTTAATAGAATATTTGTTGAGTTTATTAAGTTTTTTAACTCTATACTTATACCTAAAAAACTTGTTTTAAGCGGAATGTCTTATAATAAAGCTTTAAGTATGTATGGTATAATCTCTGGAATGGTCTTTCCATTTTTGTTTTTACCTTTTGTTATAATATCTGCACTAGTTATAAATTTAATTCCTAGTTTATCCCAAGAGCTACCTAAAAAAAATTATTCATTGATAAATAAAAAAATTAATTTTTCTTTAGCCTTATCACTTGTAATAGCTACATTGTCTTTTATCTTTTTTATATTATTCGGAGATAATGTTTGTAATTTTGTTTATAAAAATGAGCTTGCCGGTAGATATCTTCAAATTCTATCTATAGGTGGATTTTTTATGATATTAAATCACACACTTTCAGGAATCCTTCACGGCATAGGTAAAGAATATATGTCGACATTTAATAATATATTAGGACTTTTAATAGAATTAATTTGCATTTATACTTTAGTTCCTATAAAAAATATAAATATATATGGATTTATTTATGGATTTATACTATGTAATTTTGTAGTATGTATACTTCATTTAATAACTTTATATAACGAAAAAAAAAGATGGGTATATTAAAATCCATCTTTTTTTTCATGTATATCTGTAAAACCTACAAAAGATATTCCACAGCAATATGTTCCAAATGCTGCATCTAACCTGTATTTTTTAATATCCTCTTTGTTGTTTGTAACAAATTTATATCTTATTATATTTTCTTGAGTACTTTTATAATCTTCTTTTGGATTACTCCACGTTTTTCCATAATCTAAAGAATAACTGCTATAAATTTTATCCATCTGAATCCACATATTCCATAACACATTGTTTGTTTTTATAAGTGTTGGGAACGAGCAATTAGAATACTCGGATAAATATAAATTATTCATAACATTAAAAGAATTTTCAGTTAAATATCCACTCATATATCTTACAACTAGATTTTCGTTTACAAATTCAGACCATGTAATATTATACATATTTATTTCATCACACAATGCTGACAAATATATCTTTTTATTTGATGTATGTGTAATTTGAACAGGATTATTCCATATTTTTAAAGCTGTATTAAATCTACTCCAAAATATTTCTTCATTACCTTCTACATTATTAAAATAAAATATACTTACATTATCGTCTTTTTCAATTACTATAAATGGATTTATAATAGGATATACATATATTATATCTACATTATTTTCAATCTAATTATTTCCATCGTAATAGTGACTCGCTATATGCCATATTTTTCTATTGTTTGTATCTTGAACATAATACATTATATGAATATTTTTTTCATATTTTTTTATATATAAATTTTTCACTAAATATTTTTCATCATCATAATCGAACAAATTTTTGGTTATCAAATTAAAATTCTCATCTTCATACATATACACAACCTTTCCACCCTTACAACTAGCTATTCCATAAAATTTATCTTTCGTATCTATTTTTATACAATAATCATTTCCCAAAACATTTTCTAGAATTTTTCTTTCTTTTATAGTTTTATTAGTATATCTAAACTCTTTTATACACAGATTGCTATCTTTTATATAAAATAAAATCATATCTTCAAAGGAAAGATAAAGTGTGATATATTTATTAAAGTTAAATATACAGATGGAAAAATTGGCACTCTTAATGGTTCTATAATGACAGACTTAGAGAATATCCCTAAAGAATTCCTAACAGCTAACTTATGTATACCTTCAACTGCAGCAGCTATGAAGCCTTTTTTAGCAGAATTTTGTGCAGTTATATGTAACTTTGATGTAATAGGAGGAATAAATGGTTTTTCTCAAGAATGTCCTAAACCACATTCAGACGAAGAATCTCAAGTAAATAAATCAGTCAACTCATCTCAAAAAACTACAGATATAACATTTAATGGTATTCTTACTTTATGTATAACTTGCGAAAAGAAAGTTAAAGTTCCTGTTCAACTTTGTGTTTTATCTACAGGTTTTTGCGATCAAGGAGCTATACAACCAACAGTTTGTTCAGAATTCCCTAAATTATTCCCTGACCAAGTCAATATCATCAATTTCTCAAATGTACCTCGTTTTGATTGGCTAGAATCATTTACACCTAAAATATGAACTTTTCTATTTATTAAATCTTCATATGTATCAATAAATTTATTTTTAAATTCCTTTTTTATGTATCTAATATCTGAACTACCTTGGGTATAAGCTATGTCTGTTATTGTTTTTTCAAAAGAATGTTTATTTTTAATTTTTACATAGCTATTACAATATTTATATATAATTATAACTTCATCATTTATTTCAAATATTTTAAACTCTAAATCTGTACTACCTTCAATCAAGTTTATTTTCCAGTTTTTACATTCATGTATATCTTTATATGCATAATATGTGTTTTTTCCGTCTTCAGAATATATTATATGAATACATCTTTTAGAATCTATAAAAAAATTTTTTATCTTTATATTGTTGATTGTCAATCCTAAATTCAAGGGTAAACTCCATTGTTTCTTTAAGTCTGAATACACAAGTAGTGATAACTCAATTTTATCTCCTTTTTCTAGTTTCGATAATACAAATATATCATTCTCAACATTATCTATAAAATATGTATTTTCACCTTTTACTAGTGTTCTACTTTTTAAATAATCAATTTTCCAGTTTATATTATTTTTGTACAAGTGAACAATTTTGGAGGATTCACCTAACTTGCTTTCTAAAGTATAGAATATATGTGTATTTTCTTCTACACTTATTACTTTTATATAATCTACTAGGCTTATTTTCCCTAATCTTTTCAAAACTGTCTTGCTCCATCTATTATTAAAATATGTCAAATAGTATAGTTCTTCATCTGTTATGCATACAATATAAACATTGCCCCTGCAATCTATACTCACATCATAGTTTTTAACTCCAGTCATTAATATATTATTATCATCTTTAGAATTTATATATATACAATTATCTTCATAAAAAATGGTTGAAATATCATTATTATATCCATTTATAATAACTTTTTTATTCATAAACTATTCCCCTTTTTCGACTTGATAATAATATATATGTATCACAATAAATATATATTTAATTATTATGTCTTACCAATAAATCTTTAATATATTTTTTTATTTTTTTATAATACGAACTAATTCCTTTATTTTTTTGGCTTGCAAATAAAATTTGTATCTTTTCATTTAAATCATTGTAGTCCTTTTTTAAATTTTCTAAGTCTTGATAAAAAGAATATTTAATTTCGTCGACATCTTTATCAAGCTTATCTATCTTACGAAAGATATATTCCTTCGAAATAGTTTGTTCATAGTCCAAAATATCCAAATTTATCTCGCTTTCTTTTATTTGATATGACACATATTTAATCCATTCGATAAATTGTTCTCTATGTAGATCTTTTATATATTGTTTATATCCTTCATCTCGTTTAAGTAAATCTTTTTCAATATCCAAACCAGGAATTGATATGCACCTTTTATCATAGGTATATATGTTTTTTAGTCTTACATTTTCAAAAGATTTATATCTATTCCCTATATACACTGACTTTACTAGATCTAGATCTAAATCTCGAGCTACTACTTCTATATTTTCCCATAATTTTTTCCAATTTCAGTCTGTGCACAATATAATGTCTTATGATGTGTCCAAAATAACCTTATGTCATTACCTACCTGAATTAACATAGTATTGTAAACTCCATCATACATTTGTTTAAAATCAAGATGTCTATTCCAGTTTGAAATCAAACTGTCATCTACTTTTTTATATACATAATTTAGTGTTGTTGTAGTAGTCCAAAACAAATGTACATAATTATTAGAATCACACAGAATATTTATATTAGTAGTATCTAAATTTCTATCACTTATTTTTTCAGGAACAAGCCATCTTTTATAAACTTTATTAAACATTCTATAATAAAGTTGAATTTTGCTATTGTTATAAGCTCTATATATTAAATGTATATTGTTTTTACTATCAATATCAATTTTATATGAACTATACTCATCATATACAACTTCTCCTAATTTGTACTTTTCTAAATCAATATTATTAATAGAGTAATGAATTAAATTATAATTATTTGCTTTTATATTGAGAACAACTATAAATATATCTATGTTGAAGTTGTCAATACACATTTTTATACCATTAAATTTATTGTGTTGTATATCAAGCACCGTTAAAACATCTTTTTTTGTACCGCTATCTAAATACTGTAGATGTATTAGATTTCCATAAGAATTTATACATATTATATGAATTGTATCTTCGTTTATATCTGCACAAAAACATTCTACATTTTGTTCAATAATATAATTTTCTAATTTTTGTTCTTCCTTGATAATTTGCATATGTAAATTTTTATCATCTATATAAAATAAATATGTACTTTCATCTTTATTTACTATATATTTTTCTTCGTTCATGTGTAGCCCCCCACACAACCAAGCGTATATATAAATATATATTCTAAACTTTGAAATAATATTTTGTTTTTAAAAATATGACTTGTTCACAATTTAGTAGAGTATATAGATTTTTTTGCATTATAAAAAGAGACTCTATATAGAGTCTCTTTTAACCCGAGGTACCGTTAGCTCATCAAATTCACACCCAGGTTCACCTAGGTGGGTGCTCTGTCTACACCTTCTGACTTCCACATACCCTGTGTGGCTTGCCATCTAGTGTAGAACTCAAGCTCCCGTATACAATTTGTAGGTTGAATTTACATAAGCTTCTACGAATACCCCAGGACGAAATTCTTATTAACTTGTTTGTTATTATTATATACCAATTTCATTTCTTTTAAAACTGTTTTTACATTCCAATTTATAATTTTTTTACATACTTTTTACATTTATTCTTCGCTGCTATTACCAAGGAACTGACCTAGCATTTTCATATTTCCTAAGTTTTTTGAACTTAGTAAGCCTTCTCCATCATCTGATTGAATAAGGCTTTTTAAAAGAGATATTTTTTCTCTCATATCTAATGCTTTACTCAAAGTATCCTTTGTCTCTTTAGGAAAAACTTCTATCATTTCCTTTATCATCATATTTTTTTTATCTTTTTTATCCATACTTCTGAAAAATTCTATTTTATCAACACTTTCCTCATCTTGTTCTATATTATTTAACTTTCTTATCCTATGTACAAGTTCTAATATGTTTTCCGCTTTGCCCAAAAGTATTCTCTCTTCTTTATCTAAATATTTTTTACTTCTTGATAAAAGCTCTATGCTCCTTTCCATTGCGTCATCATCTAAATTTATGATTCCTCTAAATTTATTGTCTTTTTCATTTTTCAAATTACTATCCTTTAAAAGCAATACTGCTAATCCTAATAATATTATTTTTTCATCCAATACAAAACACCCCCTACTAAATAATATTATTCATTCTATATATTATGTTGTTTTTATAAAATCGGTTACTTTTTTAAGAATTATTTCATATACATATAAAAAGAGGAGGTGTCTTATGAAAGTAGACAAAGAAAAACTAAAATCAATAAAAGATAAATATCAGGGTAAATCTGAAGATGAGCTTTTAGAGGAGTTAAAAAAAATGAGCACTGGTAAAAATTCTGAGGATCAAGCTAAAATAATCGAAAAATTAAAAACTTTACTTAATGAAAACCAAAGAAAAAAATTAGATCAAATAATGAAAAAATTAAGTAAATAATCCCCTAAAATCAGGGGATTATTTTATTTTAATCTTTCATGAACTTGATTTAATATATTATCATTTATTTTTTTGCCTTCCTCTAAAATGTCTTGGCATTCTTTGTTCATATTGTTTACTAACTCCTGATCATCTATACCTAATAGGTTTACTTTAACATTTAAAATAGCTCCTTCAAGTCCAGAGTATACAAGAAGACTTCCAACTCCTAAATCAGTTATAGCATTTTGATTTCCATACTCTATAAAGTATTCCATTAACCTCAAAGCCTCAAGCGAAAGTTTCGCAGTTTTTAAAGGAACTTGCGTAGATTTTATAGTAGCTTGTTGTATAGCTTCTTTTCTTATTTTCTTTTCCTCTTCAGTTTCTTTAGGAAGTTTAAATGCTTTCATAACCTCATTAAAAGATTTTGTATCTTCATCTATAAGATTTAAAAACTCATCTCTAATATTTCCTAACTTTTCAAATCTTGATTTAAATTCTTCTTTTATAGCTTCATCTAAAGCTTCATATTTTTTCTTTCCAAAACTTAAATTTGCCATCATCCTAGATAAACTTACTCCTAAGTTTGATGAAAGAGCTGAAACAGATCCACCTCCTGGAGCTGGAGATGACGAATCAACTTGATCCGAAAAATCTTTAATTGTCAAATCAACTAACCTCATTTTTACCTCCTTAGTATATTACATTTCCTTTTTCTACAACAAGCTTACCTTCTTTATAAACTCTATACACATGATTTATTCCAAAATGATACATTATATAATCTATATTAGGAGCATCAAATATAACAAGGTCTGCTTTTTTACCTACTTCTATAGATCCTACTTCATCAGCTTTATCTATAGCAAAAGCTGCGTTTATTGTAACAGCAGTTAAAACTTCGCTTGGAGTCATTTTTAATCCTAAAGAACCTAGCTGCATTATTAATTGAATATTTTCAGTAGGACAACTTCCTGGATTATAATCAGTAGATAAAGATACAGCTACTCCTAAGTCTATCATTTTTCTGGCATTTGCATAGTTTTTCATTAAGTTAAAAGATGTTCCTGGCAATATGTTAGCTATTACATTGTTTTTTGCCATATCTTCCATTCCTTTTTCACTTGCTGCCATTAAATGATCTGCTGATATTGCTCCTAACTGTGCTGATAGTTCTGCTCCACCTAGCGATACTATTTCGTCTGCATGAATTTTTATTTTAAAACCTAGCTTTTTAGCTTCATTTAATATCCTTCTAGTTTGCTCTACACTAAATACATTATCTTCACAAAATACATCGCAAAATTCAGCTAACTTAAGCTCTTTAATCTTAGGGAGCATATTTATAACTTCATCTACATACTCATCTGGATTATCTTTATATTCTAAAGGAATAGCATGTGCTCCTAAAAATGTAGACACTATGTCTACTGGATGATCTTGGTTTAACTTTTGAGCTACCTTAAGCTGTTTTATTTCAGTATCTAACTCAAGGCCATATCCACTTTTTGCTTCAACTGTTGTAGTTCCATAAGAAAGCATTATATCTAAACTTTTCTTAGCCTTTTCATACAATTCATCAAAAGATGCATTTTTTGTTGCTTTTACAGTGCTTAATATTCCACCACCACTTTTTAATATATCAAGGTATGAAACCCCACTTAGTTTAAGAGCAAACTCATTTTCTCTAGAACCCCCATGAACTAAGTGAGTATGAGCATCTATAAGCCCAGGGGTTACAGTTAACCCCTTTGCATCATGTATTTGTGTATTACTATCTACTAACTTATCGTTAAAACCTTCTCCTAAATCTACAAATTTCCCATCTTTAATAGCTACATATGCATTTTTTAATATCTGTATATCTCTCATTTTTTCTTTTGTTCTAGGCTTATTATCGCCTCTCATAGTAACTAAATTTCCTATGTTTTTTATAATTAAATCAGCTTTCATTTTTCATCTACTCCATTAAACTAGTTTCTAATACTTTATCCATTGAGAACCCTTCAAGCCCTAAGTAATAACAAGCACAATCTACTAAAGCTTCCATAGGAACAAGACCTATTATTTCACTACCTAAAACAGGCACTCCATATCTTTTAGCTTCCATTTTTACTGTTTCAAAAACTCTGTATATAGCTGTTTTTGTATAATCTGTCAAATTCATTGTAACTTGAACTATACCCTTTTCTGGCATTTCAACAGCTCCTGCTTTACAATATCTAAATCCTCCACTTGAATGTCTTATTGCTTTTGCTATTTTATTTGCTATTTCGATATTTGTTGTTCCAAGGTTTATATTGTATGCAACTAAAGGCATTCTAGCTCCTACAGCTGTAACACCTGCTGTTGGGTGAATAGTATCAGGACCAAAATCTGGTTTCCAGTTAGGATCTTTTAATTTTTCTGGCATTCCCTCAAATTGTCCTTTTCTTATTGTAGCTAAATTTTCTCTTTCTGGTTTTGTAGCTGACTTTTCATATAAAAATACTGGTATATTATATCTTTCGCTTATTTCCTTTGCTACCTCTTTAGATAATTGTACTGCTTCTTCAACAGTCATATTTTTCACAGGAATAAACGGAACTACATCAGATGCTCCCATTCTTGAATGTTGTCCTGAATGTTTTGTCATATCTATTTCTTTAGTGGCAACCCCTATAGCCTCTACAACAGCATTTTTAACAGCTTCAGGCTCACCAAGAACTGTTACTACAACTCTATTATAATCCTTATCTGGTTCATAATTTATAAGTTTTACACCTTCTTTTCCTCTAAAAGGTTGAACTATTCTTTCAATTTTGTCTAAATCTCTACCTTCACTAAAATTTGGCACACATTGAACTACTTTTTTCATAAGAATACCCCTTTCACTATTTATTTTCAAGTGCTTTATCAACTAAGTCAGATACTAAACTATCACTTGCTATATATGGAAGAGTTATATGATCTTTACCTTTATTCATTTCATTATACTCCATACAAGTAGTTATAGAATTTTCATTTCTTGCCCAAGCACGTCTTGAAACTCCACACATAGTATCCCAAGGCATAGCTCTTTTTAGTATTTCATCTACTCTTTCACTTCCATCTAATACCATACCAAATCCACCATTTATAGACTTACCTATTCCTACTCCTCCACCATTATGAAGAGCTATTAAACTCATTCCTCTTGCAGCATTACCAGCAAAACAGTGAGTTGCCATTTCTGCCATTATATTACTTCCATCTTTGATATTTGAAGTTTCTCTAAAAGGTGAGTCAGTTCCTCCTGTATCATGATGATCTCTTCCAAGCATTACAGGTCCTATTTCTCCATTTCTTACCATTTCATTGAATTTAAGTGCTATTTTTGTTCTTCCCATAGCATCTTGGTAAAGTATTCTTGCTTGAGTACCTACAACTAGTTTGTTTTTATCAGCATCTTTTATCCATATATAATTGTCTCTATCTTGATATCTTCTATTTGGGTCGATACATTCCATAGCTGCTTTATCAGTCTTTAATAAATCTTCGTATTTACCACTTAAACATATCCATCTAAAAGGTCCATAACCGTAATCAAATAATTGAGGCCCTAAAATATCTTCAACATAAGATGGGAATATAAAACCATCTTTTTCATTTACTCCATTTTTAGCTATTTCCTTTACTCCTGCATCATATACAGCTTTCATAAAGCTATTTCCATAATCAAAGAAGTAAGTTCCTCTTTCATGTAAAGTTTTTATAAGTTCATAGTGACGAACAAGGGATCTATCTACTAATTGTTTGAATTTATTTTTATCTTGAGCTAGAAGTTGTGTTCTTTCTTCAAATGTTAATCCTTGAGGACAATAACCACCTTCATATACTGCATGACATGAAGTTTGATCTGATAAAAGATCTATGTGAACATTGTTTTCAACTGCATATTCTAAAAGATCAACTACATTTCCATAATATGCTATTGCACATTTTTCTTTTTTGTCCATATACTCCTTTGCAATTTCAAAAGCTTCTTTAGGACTTTGTACTATTTTACTTACCCATCCTTGTGAGTATCTAGTTTGAATTCTAGAATAATCTACTTCTGCTATTATTCCTACTCCGTTAGCTATTTCTATAGCTTTTCCTTGAGCACCACTCATTCCACCAAGACCTGAAGTTACAAATAATTTTCCGCTTAAATCACCATCTTCAGGTATACCTAGTACTAATCTTCCAGCATTTAATAAAGTATTATAAGTTCCATGAACTATACCTTGAGGACCTATATACATCCATCCTCCAGCAGTCATTTGTCCGTAGTTTGCAACACCTAAAGCTGATGCTCTATTAAAATTATCTAAATCATCAAACATTCCTATCATAAGCCCATTTGTTACTATAACTCTAGGTGCTTCAATACTAGATTTAAATAATCCAACAGGATGACCAGAGCTTATAACTAAAGTCTGTTCATTTGTCATTTCTTCTAGATATTTTTTTATTAATCTATATTGCATCCAGTTTTGACAAACCTGTCCTGTTTCTCCATATGTAACAAGTTCATATGGATAAAGGGCTATATCAAAATCTAAGTTATTATCTATCATAACTTGAAATGCTTTTCCTTCTATGCAATTTCCCTTATATTCATCTATAGGTTTTGCCTTTATATTTCCTTCTGGTCTAAATCTATATCCATATATTCTCCCTCTTGTTAAAAGTTCATCTAAAAATTCAGGTGCTAATGTTTCGTGTAGCTCTTCAGGTACATATCTTAATGCATTTTTAAGAGCAAGTTTTATTTCATCTTTTGTTAAATTTAACTCTCTTTTCGGAGCTCTTCTAATTCCTTCTACAAACTTTGGCATATCAGGTAAAGTATTATCAAGTTTTATAGTCATAGCTTTTGATATATCGATATTTGATATCATATTTTCCCCTCCCTAGTTTAAAGTTCCTATAACTTTTTCTATTTCCTTAACTAACATATTAGATCTAACTATTTCTTCGCATTTATTTATTTCTTTATACATAACTATATCATCTTTTATTGTATCGGTATGTTTTCTAACTATCTCATATGCGATTTTACTTCCTTCACCTAACCCTTTGTTTCCCGCTAAATCTATTGCTTGACAAGCTGCTAGTATTTCCATGGCAATAACAGATCTAGTATTTTCAAGTATTTCTCTTGCTTTTCTAGCTGCTATTGTTCCCATAGAAACATGATCTTCTTGATTTGCAGAAGAAGGTATAGAATCTACAGAAGCAGGGTGAGCTAATACTTTGTTTTCTGAAACTAATGAAGCTGCAGAGTATTGAACTATCATAAATCCAGAGTTAATTCCTCCATTTTGAGTTAAAAATGCTGGAAGATTACTTAGCGCTGGATTAACTAATCTTTCTAATCTTCTTTCAGAAACGTTTGCAAGCTCTGCAATAGCTATACCTAAAAAGTCAAAACTTAGTGCCATAGGCTGACCGTGGAAGTTTCCTCCTGATATAATTTGACTTTCATCAGGAAATATTAATGGGTTGTCTGTAGCTGAATTTATTTCTATATTTATTTTTTCTTTTACATATTCAATTGCATCTTTGCTTGCTCCGTGAATTTGAGGTATACATCTTAACACATATGCATCTTGAACTCTAATTTGCCCCTGCTCAGTTGTCATATTACTTCCTTGAAGAATTCTTAGCATATTCTTAGCTGTATTAATTTGCCCCTTGTGAGGCCTTACTCTATGTACTTTTTCATCAAATGCTGTAACAATACCATTTAGAGCTTCCATAGTAAGCGATGCAGCTATATCTGCTATTTTCGAAAGATTAATAGCGTCATAAACAGTTAAAGCTCCTACTGCTGTCATTGCCTGTGTTCCATTTATTAATGCAAGTCCTTCCTTTGATGTAAGATCTATAGGTGAAATTCCTGCCCTTTGTAAAGCTTCTTTTCCACTTAATCTTTCACCTTCATACATAGCTTCTCCTTCACCTATCATAACAAGCACCATATGTGATAAAGGAGCTAAATCCCCAGATGATCCTAAAGATCCTTTTTCTGGTATTATAGGATGAACACGTTTATTTAACATCTGTATTAAAGTATTTAATGTTTGAAGTCTAACTCCTGAGTTTCCTTTTGAAAGTGCATTTATCCTAAGTAGCATAATAGCCCTTACTATATCCTCAGGAAAACAATTTCCAACGCCACACGCGTGACTTATTATTAAATTTCTCTGAAGCATTTTTGTTTCTTCTTTTGATATTGTTACATCAGAAAATTTTCCAAACCCTGTTGTAATTCCGTATACTATCTTTTCTTCTTGTACTAGTTTGTCTACAAGGTATCTTGATTTTTCAACGTTTTTTATGGCCTCATCTGATAACTCTACTTGGTAATAATCTCTAGATACTTTTACAATATCTTCAATAGTTAGATCATTACCTGTTATTATTACTTTATTCATAGCTATCCCCCTGTATTAAATGGTTGTTAATTTTAAATATTCTATATTTTTCGTATTTTTCCTTCAAGTCAATTACAATTTAATACGAACAAAAAAAAGAAGCAGGAAATCCCTACCTCTTTTTGACACTTTGTCTTTCTACCAATTCATATGGTAGATATGTATGTTTATCTTCTATTTCTTCACCATCTATCATTTTTACTATCATTCTTATAGAAACTGCTCCCATATCATATATAGGTTGCTTTACAGTAGTAAGGCTTGGTCTATATAAAGATGCCAATTTTATATCATCAAATCCCACTACGGATATATCATCAGGAACCTTATAGCCTTTATCTAAAATACAGTTTATAGCACCTATTGCAACTTCATCGCTTGTTGCAAATATAGCATCTGGTTTTTTTATATTTAGTATTTCATTCATAAGATAATATCCAGATTCGCTTGTTGTATCGCCTTCTTTTATTATTTCATTATCTATTTGTATGTTATTATCTTCTAGTGCATCTTTATAACCTTTAAATCTTTCAGAATCTATTATATCATCTTCTATCGAAGATCTTATAAAACCTATTTGTCTATGACCTTTTTCTATTAGATACTTAGTCATCTCATACGCTGCAGTTTTGTTATCTATACTTACGGAATAAACATCAAAATTATGAGCATTCTTACTTATATATACTGAAGGTAGATTTCCTTCTTTTATTGCATCTACATGTTCCTGACTCATTTTCCATGTTACAAATATTATTCCAGCAACTTGTTTTGATTTTAGTAGGTTTATATATTTTAATTCTTCTTCTATCTCTCCATAACTATTACAAAGAAGAATGTCGTATTCATATATTTTTCCAACCTCTTCTATTCCGTTCAGAAGTTCTCCTATGAAAAAGTTTGATATATCTGGAACAATTACACCTATTAGCTGGCTTTTCTTTGTAACTAAGCTTCTAGCTACAGGGTTTGGAACATATCCTGTTTCTTTTATCACAGACATTACTCTTTGTCTTATTTCATTACTTACAGGCTTTGAATTGTTTATAACTCTAGATACTGTTGATATAGATACTCCTGCTCTTTTTGCAACATCTTTTATTGTAACTGACATTATCTCACTCCTTTCTTATGTAAATCTTTTCCTTAATCAAGTTGTTATATTCCCTTAATTGTCAAAAATTAATTATATCACTAATATAAATAAAATAAAAGAATTTTTATTCATTTTTGATATTTTCATATGCAAAAAGGGCCTTTTCAGCCCCTTTTTCTAGCAATCTCCTAACTCTTCACAGCTGCATAGTATTAATAGTATAATTAAGAATGGAATCCAATCTTCTAAGCATATATCGTCTAGACAATCTTGGAATACTAAGAATAAGAAAAATAATACTATTATCCACCAACCATCAAAGTTTTTGAAGAAATGACTCATATTCTTACCTCCTAACTAATACTTAATATTAGCAGTCAAATACATCACAGCAGCATACTATTAGTAATATAATTAGGAATGGAATCCAGTCTTCTAAGCATATGTCGTCTAGACAATCTTGGAATACTAAGAAAAGAATAAATAGAACTATTATCCACCAATTTTCAAAATCCTTTAAAAATCCACAACCCATAATGTAACCTCCTTGATAAGTAAGTTTTTGGAAGGTAAACCTTCTTTAATTTATACTATGCAGATATATATAAATGTGTTATATGTGCTCTTATATTTTTATTTTTTTATTTTAAAGGGGCTAATTAGCCCCCATTTTTTAGCATCCTCCTAAATCATCACAGCTGCATATAATTAATAGTATGATTAAGAATGGGATCCAGTCTTCCATGCATATATCATCTAGTGTATCTTCAAATACTAAGAATAAGAAAAATAGTACTATTATCCACCACTCGTCAAGACCTTTAAATTTCTTTTTTTTGCAACTCATAATTTGACCTCCTTATTAATTTTTAGAAGGTATCCCTTCTTCTTTATAATATGAATATCATCTATAATGTGTTATAAAAAATTTAAAGGGCTTTTCAGCCCTTTTTACTAACAGCAATCTCCTAGTTCATCACAGCTGCATAGAATTAGTAATATAATTAAGAATGGGATCCAATCTTCAATGGATATATCTGTACAATCTTGGAACGCTAAGAATAAGAATAATAGTACTATTATCCACCAGCCATCAAAATCTTTAAAGAACTTAGGTTTACAACTCATAATCTGACCTCCTCATACCTTAACTTTAATTTGAACGCTACACTTTATGTGTAGCTTCTGATATATACTATGCAAAAGCAGTTTTAAGTGTTAAAGGTTTAAAAACTTTTTTTAAAAAAGAAAGGGAAGCAAATTAGCTTCCCTTTTTAATCATCACAACCTAAGAGCAATATAACTATTAACAATATCCATATAAAATTGCTATCATCACAACAAAACTTACCTATATTACATTTATTTCCACAACATAAAAACAATAGAATTATTATTAGTATTAAAAGTTCATTGTCGTCATCACAAAACAAGCCGCCTCTTAAAAAATTAAGCTTATCTAACATATATCTACCTCCTACTTTATATTTAGCCACTGCTATTTTTTATAATATGTAGGAGCATTAATATATGTTACTCTAATAAATGTACTTTTAAGCAATCTTTTTATTTCAGTTTCCGACAAGTTGTTATATTCGTTATATTTATTTATATAAAAATTTATATATTCTTTATCATCTATGTTTTCAAACAGCATTGTCAAATACCTAAGTGAGTCTATTCTTAAAGTAAAGTAATTGTTTAGTATACTAGGTCTTTTTGTATTCTTAAATCCATTTTTTATATTTTCAACTCTATTTATATACTCTTTTGAATTATCTTTGTTTACTAAATTTTTATTATAATCATCTACTATAAAATTGATTTCTCTATTATATGCTCTTATTTCATTTATCGAACTTAATATAGAATTTTGAGAAAAACCTAATAATAAAAAAAACAACAATATATATAGCATAAAAAGACTTATAGTTTTTTTCATTTTTCTCCTCCTTTGTCCTATTACACTATATATATATTCAATTTGTCCATGATTATTACTAGCTAAATAAATTGAAAAATTTTTAGTTATAAATTTATATTTTTTTGATAAAAATATCTTATGTTAGAATTTAAGTATATTTTTAGAAAAATTTTGAAAAAATAATTGAAAAATTTATCAACATATATTAAACTACAATTAAATTTAAGCTATAGTTTAGGGAGGTAATACATAATGTTTGAAAGAGTAAGAGAAATAATCGCTGAACAACTTGGTATTGAAGATGTTGAATCTATTACAAGAAGTACTTCTTTAATGAATGATTTAGAAGCAGATTCTTTAGATGCTGTTGAAATAATTATGGCTCTTGAAGATGAATTTGATGTTGAAATTCCAGATGAAGAAGCAGAGAAGTTTAAAAATATAGGAGATATATGTGATTATATTCAAAGCAATAAATAAGAGGGTAAACACCCTCTTATCTATTTTTCTTCATAAAATTTAACATTTTTTATTATAATATCTATACTTCCATCAGAATTTTTCTTTGTTTGGTATTTAAAATAATCTTCAAATTCTTCTAAGTTAGCTTTTATTTCAAATCCTGTATCTGTTTTTATAGTTTTTGTTTTAAGCTTTTTGCTTACCCACTTTTTGTCTATATTAAAACTTTCTTCTTGTATTCCCTCATCAGACATGTAATTTATAAAACTTTCCTTTAAGATATCATCATCAGTTACTTTGCATATAAATTCTTGTATATCTACTTTTTCACTGTCTTTTAATGTTTGGGTTAAGTTTTCTCTAAACACCTGTGCAAGTTCAATCTCATCTTGAAGACTAGATTGTATCCATTTTTCTGATGAACTTTTAAATATTTTAGTTTTATCCTTGTCATCTAAGACTATTTGACATTTTAAAAAATTTGATAAAAAGAAATTTTCTTCTGATCCTTCTTTTATAGCATCTTTATCTAAAACTATAAGATCATACTCATCATTTTTTCCTGATAGTCCTACAAAAGCACATCTTTTAAGTCTTTGAGATAAACTAGGTAGGGCTACTTCATTTTCTACTATCTTAATTTTAAATTTGTCTTCTACAAATTCTATAAAATGCGTATATGCCTTTTTATAGTCTAAAGCTAGGATTGCCAAGTAATAATTTTCTTCTATTGAATACAGGCATATAGCTAAATCACATGATGTAGAATTTTTGCTTTTGTTTATAGATTCAAATAGTCTTATAGCTATTTGTTTTGAATTTTCTAAAAAGGTAGTGTTGTCATATATTATTTCTTCACAAAGATTTTTTATTGTATCGTCTAAAAATTTTGCTTTTTTATTATCATCATCTTTTAATCCTCTTTTTATATGTTTTTCAAAAAATATACTAACTTGCTCGTCTATTTCTCCTTCAAAATCATTTAAAATAGGAGTAGGATTATTTTTATCCAATACATGAATTACAAATTTATGTATTTGCATTATATCACTTCCTTAATTTATTTATTAAATTTTGCATATCATCTGGTATTTGTGCTGTAATGTGTATTTTTTCTTTTGTTCTAGGCTGTAAAAATTCAAGCTCTATAGCATGAAGAGCTTGTCTTTTTATTAAATCTTCATCAACATAACCGTAAAGCTCATCTCCTATTATAGGATATCCTATATAACTTAGATGAACTCTTATTTGATGTGTTCTTCCTGTCTCAAGTAAAAGCTCAACAATTGTAGAATCTTTTAATCTTTGTACTGTTTTTAAATGAGTTATGCTCTTTTGCCCTCTTTCATCTACACTTCTTAATATACTATCGTCAGTTTCCCTATATATAGGAGCATTTATAGTTTTAAAATCTTCTTTTACAACGCCTTTTACAACTGCTAGATATTTTTTTGTAACTTTATTTTGTTTCATATCTTCAGACAATATATGGTGAGCATAAGAATTTTTGGCTACTATTAAAAGTCCTGAAGTATTCATATCTAATCTATTTACAAATCTTATCCTAACATTTTCTCCTTTTGTTTTAAAGTAGTAAGCTAATGCATTTGCAATAGTATTGTTTGGATGACTTTTTGTTGGATGAACAACTATATTAGAAGGCTTATTTATCACTAAAATATCAAAGTCTTCATATAATATCTGAATATCTATGTTCTCAGGCTCAAAGTTGCTACTTTCCTCAATAATTTGTATTTTTATTATATCATTATCTTTTAATATATAATCGTATCTTTGAAACTGGTTATTTACAAATATACTTTTATCTTTTTTTAACTTAGATAAAAATCTTATAGACATATTAAGTTCATCTACAAGAACTTGTTTTAAAGTTTTTCCTCCTTGCTTTACTTTATATACTATCAAATCATGTTTTTGCTCATTTTTTACCAACAAAATTTTACACCTTCCTCTTAGTAAACTTATCAAAAGTATTATATTATTTATATTTTTAATAAGCAAGCTATTTGATTTTTGTTTTGTGATATAATATATTTATGGTAGGTAACAAGGAGAGATTTTTATGAAAAAAATAATAAATATAACATATAACGATTACTCAGAATCTATCGAAACTGCTAAGAAACTAAAAGAAAAACTGACCAAACTAGGCTTTTATGTTCCAGATACTTTCAGCTACGATGCACAACTTATAATTTGTATAGGTGGCGATGGGTCTTTTCTAAAAACTGTAAGAGAATTTGGATTTCCTGATATTCCTATAGTTGGAATTAATACTGGTCACTTAGGTTTTTTTCAAGATATCCAAACACATGAAATAGATGAATTTATAAATGCGTATATAAATAACGAATATTTTATACAATACATAAACCCCATAGAAGCTTCTATATGCACACGAAAAAGCTGTATAGAAACTCTTGGTATAAATGAAATAGTTATAAAAGGAGATAAATCTCGAACTGTTCACCTTAATATAAGCGTAGATAATAATTTTATAGAAAGATTCAGTGGAGATGGAGTTTTAATATCTACTCCTGTAGGATCTACTGCTTATAACTACTCTGCTGGTGGTAGTATAGTTGATCCTAAACTTAAATTAATGCAAATAACTCCACTAGCCCCTATAAATACAAATGCTTATAGATCTTTTACTTCTAGTATAATTCTTTCTAGTGATTCTATAGTTGAAGTTTCCCCTGAATACAGGTTTGAAAACTCTATTCTTATAGTTACTGATGGAATAGAATATAGATTTAATGAAATTGTAAAAATAGTTATTCAAACTTCTGAAATAAGTGTTAAGTTGCTCAAACTTAAAAACGGAGAATTTTGGAGTAAAGTAGCTGAAAAATTTTTATAATAGGAGGAATTAGTATGAAAATAGGAGTAATGAGTGATACTCATGGAAGTTTAAAGTATTTTGAAAAAGCTTTAGATGTACTAAAAGATTGCGATTATATACTTCATGGAGGAGATATACTATATCACGGGCCTAGAAATCCACTTCCAGATGGATATGCTCCTTTAGATCTTTCAAAGAAAATAAATTCTCTAAATAACATAATATTTACTTGTGGTAACTGCGACAGTGATGTTGACCAAATGGTTATAAATCACCCTATCCAAACTCCTTATGTGTTTTTACAATTTGAAAACTTAAAAATATTTATGTGTCATGGATATAAAAAAGATAAAAATGAATTTATTCAAATGGCAAAAAACTATAACGCTGATATTTTTATATCTGGCCACACTCACATAAAAGAGCTTTATAAAGATGAAAATCTAGTTGTTTTAAATCCAGGAAGTACATCTATTCCTAAAGATGACTCCCACTCTGTTGCAATAATTGAAAACAATACTATTAATTTAATAGATATAAATTCATTAGAAACTATAAATACCTTAAGTATAAAATAAGAGCCTTTTGGCTCTTATTTATATTCTTCTTCTTTATCTTTTATCTGTTCATATACACTATCTAGTTCTTTTTTGTGTATATCTAGTATTTTATTTAATAGATTTTCCATTTCTTCTCTGCAGTCTATAAATTCAAACTTTATTTCCCAGGCTGGATTATATTTATCATGTATTTCTTTTACTGATACATTAATCTCTTGAAAAACATCTACATCATAGTAGTCGAAAATTGCAGAAAATTCCCAATCACTCACATTTTTATCAGTTGTAACTATTAAATGTACTACTTCTTTACCATCTTCGTCTACTACATATATATTTTCTACAAGATTTGTATTTATAGAATATACTTCTCTTTCTTTATATAAAAACCCTGTATCTTTTTCTTTTTCCATAAGTACTAACTTAAAGTTTTCCACAAAATCCTCTCCTTATTCTTCATCAAAGTAAGAATTATAGTGTTCTAAAACTCTTTCAAATTCTTCTTCATCTTCTATAACAACATACTTTTCTTTTCCATCTTCTACGATTTTTTTATATACATAAGCATCTTCATCATCTTGGTTTTGTGCAAATAAACAATATGTTTCTCCTTCTACCTCTAAAGTTTCTATTAACTCTAACTCTATTTTTTCTCCTTGTTCATCTAAAAAAACTAACTTATCTGCCATTTTTTATCCTCCTTTAATTTTAATATTCTACATCTAAAAGATATAATCCCTTCGCAGATGCAGTAGGCCCTGCTAGTGATCTATCTTTTTTTTCAAGTATATATTTTACATCTTCTGGTTTTTTTATAGAAAGTCCCACTTCTATTAAAGTTCCTACTATAATCCTAACCATATTATGTAAAAATCCATTTCCATGAATAGTTATATAAATTAAACAATCTTCCTTTTGAATATCTATAGAATATATTGTTCTTATACTAGATTTTTTCTGTGATTTACTCGATTTAAAACTTGAAAAATCATGCTCTCCTATCAAAAAAGAAGCCCCTTGTCTCATTAGTTGTATATCTAACTGCTTATCTATATGCTCGTAATATTTCCTGAAAAATGGATTATGATATTTGTCATTCCATATCTTATATACATATTTCTTTGATTTTGCATTATATCGTGAATGAAATCTTTCATTTACTTCTTCTATATCAAACACAACAATATCTTCTGGAAGGTACTTGTACATATAATCTAGCATACTTTGAAGTGACATAGTAGTGCTTGTTTTAAAATTTGCAACCTGACAGATTGCATGAACTCCTGCATCTGTTCTTCCTGATCCTATTAATTCTATATTTTCTCCAGTCATTTTAGACAAAACATTTTCTATTTTTGTCTGTATAGTCATATCCGTTTTTCCAAGTTTTTGCCATCCCTTGTATCTAGATCCATCATATTTGATGCTAAGTTTTATATTTCTCATGTAATGCTCCTTTTCTATTAATTGTCATTAGTTATTTTATTATTATATAAACTATTTATCAAGTATCATTAACTATAAATCTTTTTTATTTTCAAATAACTGTTTTTAGCATCTTCGTATCCTAACTCGTATAATTCTTTAAGTTTTGATTTATTTTTATTTACTATCCCCATTTTTATATTTTTACTTGGTTTTATTACGACAGCTTTTTTTTCTTTTTCTAAGTCATTTATATAATCTATAGTTTCATTGTTTATTCTATGCATATTAAGAATATGGTCAGTAATTTTTATTTGTCTTTCACACATTTTATAAACAGCTCTTTTTATGTTATTAGGTTTTCTCATATACCTTGAGTCAGTTAAAACAACTACATTTAAATCATTTCCATCTTGTATTGATTTTTTTATTGGTATGGGATCAGATATTCCACCATCTATTAATTTCATATCTAAAAAATCAACAGGATCTGTTATAAATGGTATACTACTAGAAGCCTTTATAATAGTAAATATGTCTTGACAATCATCTTTATCAAAGTATACAGGTTTACCTGTATCACAATCAGTTGTTACTATTAAAAATTTATCTTTTGAGTTTTTGAATGTCTCAAGATCAAATGGGTTTAAGCTTTTAGGTATTTCACCAAATATAAAATCCATTCCCAATACACTTTTTCTTTTGAGTATATTAGCATAATTTATATATCTTGGATCATCTATGTAGTCTAGATACATTCTCTTTGCAAGTCCCATCTGCCTTGATATATACATACTACCATTACAAGCTCCTGCTGAAACCCCTATTGTATATGGAAAATAAATGCCTTTTTCCATAAAAAAATCCAATACTCCTGATGTATATATTCCTCTCATTCCCCCACCTTGTAAAACTAATCCTATACCATTCATAACCTCACCTTCAAAAAATATTTTGGTAAGATTATTGACATATTTATTTATTTGTATACTCAACTTTTTCTAATTTTGAAATTTCCTTTTTTAGAAAAATTGCTGTAACTATTGTAGATAATAAGTCTGATATCGGAAAGGCTAACCAAATTCCTAAAAGGCCAAGATTATATATCCTTGGAAGTATTAATACTAATGGTATAAAAAATATTATTTGCCTAAGAAGCGATAAAATTATAGATGGTATAGCTTTTCCTAGTGATTGAAATAAAGCTGCTCCAACTATTTGAAATCCTATAATAGGAACCATAGATATAACTATCCTAAGTACACTAGCACCATTTTTTATCAATTGCGTATCTTTGGTGAAAACTGTAATTATATTTTCGGGAAATAATTGACCAAATAAAGTTCCAATAAAAGCCATAATAGTCGTACTTATTATAGATAATTTTATAACCTGCTTTACTCTGTCTATTTTATTTGCACCGTAATTGAATCCTGCTATAGGTTGCATTCCCTGGATTACTCCAAATAAAGGCATAAATAAAAACATAATTATTCTGTTTACTATTCCAAAAGTAGATATTGCTATATCTAATCCATATATTCTAAGTGAATTATTTAAAACTATAGCAACAACACTTCCGCTTACCTGTCTTATAAAAGCAGATAGTCCTACCGATACTATTTCTAGGCAAATTTCTTTTTCTATTTTCAGATACTTCATTTTTATTTTTAGATTGCTTTTCCCAGTATATAAATATCTAACTATAAATAAAAAGGATGCAATTTGAGAAAGAACTGTTGCAATAGCTGCTCCTTTCACACCTAATTTAAATACAAAAATAAATATAGGATCTAAGATTATATTAAGACCTGTTCCTATAATCATAGTAAACATAGCAACTTTCGCATTGCCTTCAGATCTTATTAAATTGTTTGAACAAACTGCAAACATATGAAATATAGTTCCTATTAAAATTATAGACATATAATCTTTAGCATACGGAAGTATATTCTGAGTTGCTCCAAAGATAAATAAAAGGTTTTCTATAAATAAAAGACCTATAAATGTTATACTAAGCCCAATAAATACTGCCAAAACATAAGCATTCCCTACTGCTTGATAAACTCTTTCATTATCCTTTGCACCTAAGCTTCTAGATATTAAAGATGCTGCACCTATTCCTATCATTTGAGCAAATCCCATTATTAAAATCTGTATAGGAAAAACTACTGCTAAAGCTCCTATAGCAAGAGTTCCAACCCCTCTTCCTATAAATATAGCATCTACTATATTATATAAAGCATTTACCATCATAGCTACAGTAGCTGGTATCGATAAATTTATCAATACCTTGCTTATTCTTTCATTTTCTAACATATAACTTTTATCATTCATTTAATCACCTACTTCAAAGAAAATAAGACAAGGATTAACTCCTTGTCTTTTAACCTTTAATAAGCTAGATTACATGCTACAAAATGTCCATTTCCTATATCTTTTAAAGGTTGATCCTCCTTACACTTATCATGAGCATGAGGACATCTCTTTGCAAATCTACATCCTGGTTCTGGATTTATAGGAGATGTTAACTCTCCCTTTAGTAATATTCTTTCTCTCTTATGTTTTAAGCTCGGTACTGGTATTGCTGAAAGTAACGCTTTTGTATATGGATGAACTGGATTTTTGAATAATTCTCTTGCTGATGCAAACTCAACTACTTGTCCAAGGTACATAACTGCGATATTATCAGATATATGTTTTACTACTGATAAGTCATGAGTTATGAACATGTAAGTTAATCCAAATTCTTGTTGAAGATCTTGCATTAGATTTAGAATCTGAGCCTGAATAGAAACGTCAAGTGCTGAAACTGGCTCATCACACACTATAAACTTTGGATCAACAGCTAAAGCTCTTGCTATACCTATTCTTTGTCTTCTACCTCCATCTAATTCATGTGGGTATGAATTATATAATCTTTCAGCAAGTCCAACAGTTTCCATAAGTTTAGATACCTTTTTATCTAATTCTTGCTTGCTGTTTACTAACTTGTGTATTTTAAGAGGTTCTGCTATTATTTCACTTACTGTCATTCTAGGGTTTAATGATGCATATGGATCTTGAAATACTATTTGCATTTCTTTTCTTAGTTCTCTTAACTGATTGCGATTGTATTCTCTTATATTTTTTCCTTCAAATAGTATTTCTCCATCTGTAGCTTCAAGTAATCTTAAAACAACTCTACCTGTAGTAGATTTTCCACAACCAGACTCTCCAACTACTCCTAAAGTTTCTCCTTTATTTATAAAGAAGTTTACATTATCTACTGCATGTAACATTCCGTTTTTTACTTTAAAATATTTTTTAAGATTTCTTACCTCTAGTAATTTTTCTGCCATTTTTTCCACCTCCTATGCTTCTACAAGTCCTTCATAGATTAAACATCTTACTTTATGACCGTTTCCTAGATCTGTATTTTTAGGAACTTGCGTTTTACATAATTCCGTAGCTTTAGGACATCTTGGATGGAAAGGACATCCAGATGGTAAATTCGTTGGGTCAGGCATTAATCCTTTTATAGGATTTAAACGCTCAACTTCCTCTTCTAAGTTAGGTATAGATCCAAATAATCCTATTGTATATGGATGTTTTGGATTGTTAAATAAATCTTCTATAGAAGCTGATTCTATAACTTCTCCAGCATACATTATAGCTACTTTATCACATACCTCAGCAACAACTCCAAGGTCATGTGTAATTAGTATCATAGCAGTTTCAAATTCTTCTTTAAGTTTTTTCATCATATCAAGAACCTGAGCCTGAATTGTAACATCAAGAGCAGTTGTTGGCTCATCAGCTATAAGAAGCTGAGGATTACACGCTAAAGCTATAGCTATTACAACCCTTTGCTTCATACCACCTGAGAATTGGTGTGGATAGTCAACATGTCTTGCTCCTGGTATACCAACAAGTTCAAGCATTTTTTTAGCTTTTTCTATTGCATCTTTTTTATTTAATCCTTCGTGTATTTCTATAACTTCTGCTATTTGCTCTCCAACTGTCATAACAGGATTTAAAGAAGTCATAGGATCTTGGAAAATCATAGATATTTTATTTCCTCTGATCTTTCTCATGTCTGCTTCAGAAATCTTTAATATATCATTACCTTCAAAATATATTTCTCCACTTAATATTTTTCCTGGAGGATTTGGAACTAATCTCATAATTCCTAAAGCTGTAGTAGTCTTTCCAGCTCCTGTTTCTCCAACTAATCCTAAAGTCTCACCTTTTTTTAGTTCTATATCTACACCATTTACAGCCTTAACCGTTCCGTCTTCAGTTATATAATGAATGGTTAGATTTTTCACATCTAATAATTTATCGCTCATTGTATACACTCCCTTCAAGCTATATTTACTATTGCTTTAATTTAGGGTCTAATGCATCCCTTAATCCATCACCTAATAAATTCAGTGCAAGTATTGTAATCATTATTACAAGTCCTGGGAATGTTGTTACATGCCACGCATCTCTAAGATATGCTCTTCCTCCTGCAAGCATTGATCCCCACTCTGGTGCTGGTGGTTGGATACCAAGACCTATAAAGCTAAGTCCAGCTGTTGAAAGTATAGCTCCTGCAACCCCTAGTGTTCCTTGCACTATAACTGGAGCTAATGCATTAGGTATTATGTGTCTTGTTATAATTATAAAATCGTTTGCTCCTATAGCTCTTGCAGCTTCTATAAATTCTTGGTCTCTTATAGATAATACTGACGCTCTAACTATTCTTGCATATGATGGTACAGAAGATATACCTATAGCAAGCATTAAGTTAAATAAACTTGGTCCTAAAGCTGAAACTATTGCAATTGCAAGTAATATACTTGGAACAGCAAGTAGTATATCCATAAATCTCATGATCAAGTTATCTAAAGTTCCCCCATAATATGCCGCTATTGCACCTAAACTACCACCTATTAATATAGATATACCAACAGCAACAAGTCCTACTTGTAAAGATACTCTTGCTCCGTGAATTATTCTTGCAAATATATCTCTTCCAAACTCATCCGTTCCTAATATATGCTGAGCACTTGGCCCTTGTAATCTATTAGCAAGATTTTGCTTTATTGCTACTTCTTCATATGGAGCTATAACATCGGCAAATATAGCAAGGATTATTAAAACTAAAAGTATTCCTAATCCTACCATAGCCATTTTATTTTTAACCATTCTTCTTCCTACTTCAGCCCATATACTTCTCTTTTTAGTCTTAGTAGTTTCTATAGTTTGTCCGTTAACTACGTTATCCATTTTTTCAAACCTCCTTTTCTATATAGCTTACTTATACTGTGATTTTATTCTTGGATCAACAAATGAATATAATATATCAACACCTAAGTTTACTATACTAAATGTAACTGCTATGAAAACAACTGTCGCTTGAACCATTGGAGTATCTTTTTGTCTTATAGCTTCAACAAGTAATCTTCCTATTCCTGGCCAAGAGAAAACAGTTTCTGTTAAAACCGCTCCTCCAAGTAGATAACCAAACTGTAAACCTACAACAGTTATAATTGGTATAAGTGCATTTTTAAGAGCATGTTTATTTATAACTGTATTTTCTGCAACCCCTTTAGCTCTAGCTGTTCTTATATAATCTTGACGTATTACCTCAAGCATAGAAGAACGAGTCATACGAGTTATTATAGCAGCTGAACTTGTACCAAGTGTAAGAGCTGGTAATATAAAGTGTTCAAAACTTCCATAACCACCAGATGGTAGCATTTGTAAATTAACTGAAAATAGTAATATAAGCATTAATCCTTGCCAGAAGTTAGGCATCGAAACTCCAAGTAGTGCAGCTATCATACTTACACTATCAAATAAAGAATATTGCTTAGTAGCTGATATTATACCAACAGGTATACCTATAATTACTGCAACTAATACTCCTGACACAGCAAGTTGAAGTGTTGCTGGGAATCTACTAAGGATTTCAGAGAAAACTTCTCTCTTTGTTATATAAGATCTTCCAAATTGTCCCATTGCAGCATTTTTAACAAATCTTCCATACTGAACTAAAAATGGATCGTTAAGTCCCATTTCTTCTCTTAAAGCTTGAACAGCTGCTTCTGGTGCACTTTCTCCTAGCATCATTTGAGCTGGATCTCCAGGTGTCATGTACATAATTGAAAATACTATGAATGTTACTCCAAGCATTACTGGAATAAGCATTAGCAATCTACGTAATATATACTTATACATGTTCTTCCTCCCTCCATTTTTGCGATTTGTTACATTTTTTTAAATTCTTCATCAAAATATTACATTTTCTTAAAATAATCTTTATATACTAAAAGTGAGACCAATCGGTCTCACTTTTTATTATTATTTAATTAAAAACTTACACCATATAATCTGTGGTGTCCAGCTGGATGTAATCTAAATCCTTTTACACCTTTTTGGATACCAACATTGTGGTTACCATAAGTAAGATTAGCTATTGGAGTTTCATCAACTATGATTTCTTGAACTTCATAGTAGATTTTTTCTCTTTCAGAAGCATCTACAGTTGTTCTACCTTTTTCTAATAATTCATCTACTTTAGCATTTTCAAAGAATGATCTGTTACCTGCTCCACCTTTTGCTGAGCTGTGGTATAAAGCATACAGACCATAGTCAGCATCTCCTGTTACAGTAACCCATCCAAGGATGAACATATCATGCTCTCCTCTTGCAGTTCTGTCAAGGTAGCTTCCCCACTCTAATGTTTCAATAGCTACATCTATTCCTATTTCTTTTAATTGAGCTTGAACAATTTGAGCTATTTGGATTCTCGCTGGGCTATCATTTGTCCAGATAGTAGTTTTGAATCCATTTTCATATCCAGCTTGTTTTAATAATTCTTTAGCTTTTTCTACATTATACTCATGAGGCTTAATATTTGGATTGTGTCCAAATACTCTTGGTCCTATTGGTGCACCTGCTTTTTCTCCAGCACCATTTAAAACTACAGCTATTATGTCATCTCTATTTATAGCATGGCTTATTGCCTGTCTTACTTCTTTTTTGTTGAAAGGCTCTTTTTGAGTATTAAAGCCTATATAAGATAATGATAATGATGGCTCTTCTATTAAGTCTAACTTATCATTGCTTATTACTTTTTCTTTGTCTATTGCTTCAATATCGTATGCTATATCAACTTCTCCTGTTTCAAGTGCTATTGTTCTACTTGTTCCTTCAGTTATATTTCTGAAAGTAACTTTCTTAATTTGAGGAGCTCCTTCAAAGTAATCTTCGAAAGCTTCAAGTTCAATTCTGTCTCCTGATTGCCAAGATACAAATTTGAACGGACCTGTTCCTACTGGTCTTTGTCCATAGTCATCTCCAGCTTCTTTTACTGCTTTTTCATTTAATATAGATGCAGCAGTATGAGATAAGTGGAAAAGTATTGGAGCAAATGGCTCTTTTAATTTTATAACTACTTTATAATCTTCTGGAGCTTCTACAGATTCTATAGCTTCTACTATGTGAGAAACTTGATCTGAACCAAGCATTCTTTCAAGTGTAAACTTAACATCACTTGCTTTTAATTCTTCTCCATTGTGGAATTTAACTCCTTGTCTTAAAGTAAATTCCCAAGTTTTTTCATCAACTGCTTCCCACTTTTCAGCTAATCCTTCAACTATTTCCATGTCTTCATTAGCTGTAACTAAAGTGTTGTAAATTTGTTTCATAACCCTTGAAGATGGTTGGTCATTTGTCCCATGCGGGTCTAAAGTTTTAGCATCTGCACCTTGTGCAACTACGATGCTGTCTTTTCCTTCTGCTCCCCCACCTTGATCTGTAGCGCCTTGTCCGCATCCTGTTAAAACAAGAGCGAATACCATCAAAGCAGCTAGAAGTGAAGTGAATTTCTTGTTTTTCAGCATTTTCTTTCCTCCCTTTTTTACTAAAATTTATAAAAAAGCTATTGCTTTTTACAGCCTTTTCTAACTTCTTAATAAGGTGAATTTTCTGAAAACTATGCTATGTACTTATCACCCTCTGTTCTGTTAATACTATATTAAATAAATTTTCTTAACTTTGCAACACTTTTTTTACAATTTATTCACATCATATTGTTTAGATTATTGATTTTTCAGCTTTTTTGCCCTGTTTACATTTTTTTAACATTTAAATATTCTTTTTTGAAAAAGTTTTTTATACCATATTATTCTGTTATTTTTATATTTATTATACATTTGAGAAAAAATTCCTCTTTATTTTTATTGAATTTTATTCCATGTAAAAATATTACATATGAATAATTTTTATTTTTTTATTTCATTATTTAGTTTTTTCAAATTATATTTATAATGAGAAAATCAAACGGATTTAATGTAGAATTTATAGATAATTTAGCTGCAAAAGATATGTTTTCTTTCCCTGTTGAGGCTGGTATATACTCTAAGTCTGGATCCAGCCAGATAAACCCTTATAAATTTACTCACAACCTTATTTGTAAATCTGTAAAAAATGGTCTTAGAGTATTCGAAAATACTAAAGTTGTGAATATAGAAAACTATAATGATTATGTAATTTTATATACAAAAAATAATTTTAAAATAAAGGCTAAAAAAGTTGTAATAGCAGCTGGATATGAAGGTGTAAACTTTATAAATGATGATATCGCAAAGTTTTATAAAACCTTTACGATAGTGACTAAACCTGTAAATAGCTTCGATGGATGGTATAAAAAATGCATAATACGAGACGACAATAACCCTTACACCTACCTTAGAACAACTTCTGATAACAGAATAATTATAGGTGGACAAGATGAAAAATTTGGACTGATAAATAACATTATAAATAATTTTTCTAGCGATGACAAAAAATACGAAAAGCTTTTGGAAAAACTTAAAAATATGTTTCCAAATATAAAAAACTTAGAAGTTGAATATAAATTTAGTGGATTATTTGCTGTTACTGATGATGGACTACCTTATATCGGTGAACATAAAGATTTTCCTAATTATTATTTTTCTATGAATTTTGGATCTAACGGAATATTGTATGCTATAATTTCAGGCAAATTAATAACAGATTTATATCTTGAAAAACAAAATCCAAACATAGATTTATTCAAATTTGGAAGGTGATTTGGTGAAATTATTTTTTCCTGATACTGTTTATGTAAATCCTAAAGCTTTAAACTACGAGTGTGGATTAAAAGCTGTTGAATATCTAAAAAATCACAATATCAATATAATAAATTCTAGGTCTGTATCAATAAACGAAAAATCTTTTATCGAAAACTATGATAAATCTAAGAAAACTGTGTTTTTAACTATAAATTCACAAAAAAAGTTACCTTCATGTAAACCTTCAGCTAATTATCAATTTTCTCTTTCTAGCTCATGTCCAGGTAAATGTGAGTATTGCTACCTGCAAACGACACAAGGCGAAAAACCTTATATTAAAATTTTTGTAAATATTGAAGATATATTAAAAGTAATTCAAGAGCATATAAATAAACATTTACCTGATATCACAACTTTTGAATGCGCAAGTATAACAGATCCTGTTGCTTTAGATCACATAACAGGAAATCTAAAAAGATGTATAGAGTTTTTTTCAAATAGTGACCATGGCAGATTAAGATTAGTTACAAAATTTGATAATGTAGATTCTTTCTTGAATATAGATCATAAAAGGCATACTACATTTAGATTTAGTTTAAATTCTGAATATGTAATAAATAACTTCGAAAAGAATACTTCTAGTCTCAAAAATAGAATATTAGCTGCTAAAAAAGTTGCAAATTCAGGATATCCAATAGGATTTATAATAGCTCCTATAATGATATATCCTAACTGGAAAAAAGAATATAAAAACCTTATAGAAAATTTAAGTGTTGCCTTTAAAGATTATAAAGATAAAATAAGTTTTGAGCTTATTCAGCATAGATTTACATCTACAGCCAAAGAACTTATTTTAAATAGGTTTCCAAATACTTTGCTAGATTTAAATGAAGATAAAAGACAGTTAAAGTGGGGCCCTTACGGAAAATTTAAATATATATATACAAAAGACGACAGCGAAGAGATAAAAACATATATGTCTGATTTAATAAATAAAAATTTTAAAAATGCTGTTATTGAATATTTCACATAAAAAAGTGCTAAGAATTAACCTAGCACTTTTTTCACATTAAATAAAGAATTTAAAACTAACCAGTTTTGCGGGAAATATCTACCTATAGTCCAGTAGCTTACTCCCCCCAGATTGTAATCTTTTACAACTTGTAGTTTTTCATATATACTTCTTGCATCTTCAAACCATACTTCATGAAGATTTCTATTTTCATCATAGTAATTAAAATATGGTGTTTTTGATCTTTCATCAAATCTAATAGCTGCATTATATCTTCTTGCTATATCTACTGCTTCAGTATTTGATATTGCTCTAGCTGGCCTTCCTTGTTCATAAGGTAAAAGCCAATCATATCCATAGTTTGGAATTCCCATAAGTATTTTTTCAGGCGGAATTACACTTGCTGCATAATTTATAACTCTTCTTACCTCATTAACAGGAGCAACAGCCATAGGCTCACTGAATGTGTATCCCCATTCATATGTCATAATAACAACATGATCTGCATACCTTCCATGTACTGGATAATCATGAGCTTCATATAAAAGCCCTTTTTGATCCCCTGAAACTTTTGGAGCTAATGCTGTTGTTACAGAATATCCTAAAATCTTAAGTTTATTTACTGTTTTTATTAAAAATTGATTATACTTTTCCCTATCTTCTGGATATATAAATTCAAAGTCTATATCAAGGCCGCTATATCCTTTGTTTTTTAGTATTTCTAATACATTATTTAATAATTTATCCTGTATATCTTCATTTGATAGTATAGTTCTTGCTAGATTGCTACTAAATCCTCCAGTTTCATCTAAATTTGTAATAACCATTAAAGGAGCTACATTTTCAGCCTTAGCAGCTTTTATTATTTCTTCATCGTTTATATTTTTCAGTGTTCCATCTTCTCTTACCTCATAACTAAATATAGCTAGATAAGTAAGATTAGGCAAAGTTTTCTTTAAAACATCCATATTTATATTAGAAAGTGCATATCCATTGACTTCTATATCCTGCTTTTCATATTTTTTAAAAGGTATTTTTATTATTTGATTTGGATATATTACATTTTTATTTTTAATTTCTGGATTTATTGACAATATATCTTCTATACTGACATTATACATTCTCGATATCCTATATAATGACTCTCCTATTTTTACTACATGTTTTTTATGTGCATCTAATATTACTAATGTTTGGCCTACTACTAGTCTATCTGGTTGTGTCAATTCATTGTCATTAATTATTTTTAGATATGGTACATTATACATTTTAGAAATTGAGTATACACTTTCTCCAGGTCTTACGACATGAATAATCAAAAAAATCACCTCCCTCATTTCCTTTAATTTAATATATGAAATATATTAAATATAGCTACATTCTAGAAATAAAAGAGATTTTTTTATATTTCATCCATAAATTTATCAAATCTTTTTTTCAGTTTGACCCAAATGTCGTTTAGAGAATCTTTTATATCTTCTATAGGATCTTCTTGAAAAAGGTCATGATCTGAATTTTTTATCTCGATTAATCTTTTTCTTAATTTTTCTTTCATAAGTTGAAACTCTAAGATTGCTATTTTAGTGTTAACTCCTGCTTTTTCTGTTAATTTATCTATAACTTTACTTAAATATATTATATCTTGTTCTATTTCTCTAATTATTTTATCTTTATCTTTCACCTTATCACCTCCAAAAAAGAAAAATCTCATAGTATATACTATGAGATTTGTTCATATTTTTGACATATCTTAACTATAAGTTTTACAGCTTTATCCATAGCAAAGGTAGGAATATATTCATACTTTCCATGGAAATTATGCCCACCTGTAAATATATTTGGAGTTGGAAGGCCCATAAAAGAAAGTCTTGCCCCATCAGTGCCTCCCCTTATAGGAGTTATTTTTGGAGTTATACCTATTTCTTCCATAGCTTCTTTTGCTATATCTACAATAAATTTTACAGGCTCTACTTTTTCTTTCATATTATAATATTGATCCTTTATATCAACTGTTACAGTATCTTGTCCATATTTTTCATTTATTTTGTCTACACTCTTTTTCATAAATTCTTTTCTTTCATTAAATTTATCCATATCAAACTCTCTTATTATGTATATCATTTCACACTCTTCAACATTTCCATTTATATCATTTAGATGGTAAAATCCTTCATACCCTTCTGTTTTGCTAGGTATTTCATTTTCTGGGAAAAGTGAATTCAATTCCATAGCTATAAGTATCGCATTTTTCATTTTATTTTTAGCTCTTCCAGGATGAACATTTTTACCTTGGATTTTTATTTTTGCTACAGCTGCATTAAAATTTTCATACTCTAACTCTCCAATTTCTCCTCCATCTACTGTATATGCATATTTTGCTCCGAATTTTTCTACATCAAATTTATCGGCTCCTCTTCCTATTTCTTCATCAGGTGTAAACGCCACATTTATTTGACCATGCTTTATTTGAGGATTATTTATTAAATATTCCATAGCTGTAATTATTTCTGCAATTCCAGCCTTATCATCTGCTCCTAAAAGAGTAGTTCCATCAGTTGTTATAATATCTTGTCCTATATAATTTAAAAGTTCAGGAGAATCTTTTACAGATAAAATAATATTTTTTTCTTCATTAAGCACTATATCTTTACCATCATAATTTTTTATTATTTTAGGATTAACATTTTTACCTGACATATCAGGACTTGTATCCATATGAGCTATAAAACCTATAGGCTCTACATTTTTATCGGTATTTGACTGTAATGTTGCCATTACATATCCATTTTCATCTAAAGTTACATTACTCATTCCTATCGATACTAGTTCATCGACCAAAATTTTTGCAAAATCTATTTGAGACGGTGTACTTGGACATGAACTCGATTTTTCATCAGATCTTGTATCATATTTTACATATCTTATAAATCTTTCTATCACTTTATCCATCACAAAACCTCCTAGTCTTTGGTATCGTTTTCAATTATAACATGTTTTGTAAAAAAGAAAAAGATGCCCAAGATTTAGGCACCTGTTATTATTCTTACCTTTTGGATTCTATTTTTATCTATGCTTTCTACTGTAAATTTTATGTTATCTCTTTGTAAAGTCTCTCCTTGTTCTGGAAGCCTTCCTAATTCTCCTATTATAAAGCCTCCTATCGAATCAAAATCTTCAGATTCTATTCTTACTCCTATCATATCATTTACTACATTTATTTTTGTACTTCCATCTACAATATACTCATCTTCTTTTATCACTATTATTTCTTCTTCTTCCTCATCATACTCATCTTCTATATCTCCAACTATTTCTTCAATAAGATCTTCCATAGTTACTATTCCTGATGTTCCTCCATACTCATCTAACACTATAGCCATATGAGCCCTCATACTTCTTAATTCTCTAAATAAATCTGTTATTTTTTTAAATTCATAGGTAAATACAGGTTCTCTCATATAGTCGCTAAGCTTAAATTTATCTTTATCTATAAACATTATATCCTTAACATTCAAAATTCCTATTATATTATCTATCTGTTCATCATAAACAGGCATACGTGAAAATTGTTCTTCTTTAAAAATATCTATTATCTCATCATATGTCGTATTTTTATCTATAGCTACAATATCAGTTCTTTGAACCATAACATCTTTAGCCTGTAAGTCTCCAAATTCAAATACGTTATATATCATTTCTTTTTCTTCAACTTCTAATACTCCCTCTTCATGACTTACATCAACTATTGTTTTAAGTTCTTCTTCTGTAATAAAAGGTTGATTTATATTAGCTTTTCCTCCTAAAAGTTTTATTATAAAGTTAGTTATATAAGTTAATATAGTTACAATAGGACTAAGTATAATTACTATAAAGTTTATTGTTTTACATATTTTCAGTGATGTTTCTTCAGAATTTTGAGCGGCTAAAGATTTTGGAGTAATCTCTCCAAATATTAAAACAAATATCGTCATAGCAATAGTAGCTATTCCAACACCTCGACTTTGACCATAATATTTGATAGCAAGTGATGTCGCTAGTGCTGAAGCTCCGATATTTACTGCATTGTTCCCTATAAGTATTGCACCTAATAACTTACTTGGATTTGATATTAGTTTTTCTACTAACTTTGCTCCTGGTATATCTTCTTCTACCATATGTCGTATTCTTATCTTACTCAGTGACATAAGAGCAGTTTCTGATGCTGAAAAGAACGAAGATAAAAATAAAAGTATTGCTAACACTACAAACTGCCACAAACTACCAAGATCCAAAATATATCACACTCCTGTTAAATATAAATGTTAATTTTATTATACCATGATTGTTATATTTTTCTATAGTAAAAGTTATTTTATGTAATTTGACTATGTTTTGCTTACTTTATTAATATGTAGTTACTTTAAAAAATAATCTAGTATAATTTACAACAACTTTAAAATAAGTATTTTGCTTTATTTTAGTATAATTTTTTAAGTATGAAAAAAAATAATTCTGTGTCTAATCGTATTTCCAAATTAATGCATCTAATATATAATTTATTTAACATAGATTCTAGGAGGTGTACTGTGATAAGCAGTGTTTCTACCCAAATTCATAATACTATCTTATCTTCACTATTAAACGATAATTTTTTAGATTACTTTTCACTTGATAAAACAATGTTAACAGATCACTTAAACGATTCCGATTTTATAAATAAAATTGACTGTATAATAATCGAAAAAGATTATTCTTGCTCTAAAGTGTTATCTTTATGTATAGACTTATTAAACAAAATACATAAAGACATAAGCTTTGATCAGTGGTTAACATTTATATACAACGTAGCACTATCTAAATCCTTTCCGAGCGCATTGAGTTTAAATTTAGATAATATTCCCAAAAGTCTTTATGCTGCATGCCATGTGTATTTGAATATACTTAAAATTTTTTGTGAATTTGAGAAAATATCTGATTCTCCCTCTTGGCAAAGCAAATATCCTCTTAATTTTCTAACTTTTGAAGAAGAATCTTCTTTAGAAGATATATCAGAATACAGAGTATTTAAAAGAGCGTTTGAAGATGAATACATATATGAAATGATGAAACTAAATCAAGAAGTTTTAGGACATAATACTTTAGATCACATATGTGGTGTTCACAGTCTAGCTCTTTTTATATCAAGACAGCTAAAACAATTAAATGTTCCAATAGATCTTGCAAGAGTATCAGGAGCATGTGCAGGTCATGATATAGGAAAATTTGGTTGCAAATCTTGTGAGTCAAGTAGAGTTGCTTATTTACATTATTATTATACTGATCAATGGTTTAAAAGACATAATATAACTTATATAGGTCATATAGCGCTAAATCATTCTGTTTGGGACTTAGAACTTGAAAATTTATCTTTAGAGTCACTAATACTAATTTATTGCGACTTTAGAGTAAAAAATAAAAAAGATAAAGATAATAAATTTAAAATGCACATTTTTAGCTTAGATGAAGCTTTCGATGTTATCTTAAATAAACTTGATAATGTAGATAGCGAAAAAGAAAAAAGATATAAAAAAGTATACTCAAAACTAAAAGACTTTGAAGATTATATGATAAGTATAGGTGTAAATGTAGATATAAACGAAAATATAAATATAAAACCTAAAAATAAATCGTACTATCCTCTAATGCACGGAGATGACATAATAAAAAATATAAAATATATGTCCATAAAACACAATATAAATCTAATGTATAAGCTAAGAAATGAAGCTTCTTTAAACTCTATCTTAGAAATGGCAAGAAGCTCAAAGTACAAAAAAAATCTTCGAGAATACCTTCAAGCTTTTAATGAGTATTGTACATATCTTACTCAAAACCAAAAACTTATAATGTTAAAATTTTTATATGAACAATTAATAAACCACGAAGACGATATAAGAAGAGATTGTAGTGAGCTTATAGGAACTATCATATCTATATTCGATGAAGATTATAGAAAAGAAATTCCAAAAGATGAAACTATAGATACCCAAATAATAACAAGTTTTGAGCTTTTAGATTATTATTTAGATTTATTTATAAATCCAGACCACAAAATAATACCACTTCATCAAAAATGGATAGGATATAACTTGAGCAATATGATAGGAAGCCTTTTTTCAAACTGTAAAAAAGACCAAATAGGAGGATATATATCTGTAATATCGAAATATTATGAAAACGGATTATACAAAAACCCTAGTACCCAACTTTATCTTCTAAATTGTATAAAACATATACCTATACAGTATGACGAAACGTTTAAAAATATTTTTCTTGATTACATTCTAAATATGATAAAACATAAAAATGATAATTTAAGGCTTACAGCACTTTATACAGCATATACTCTTCTTTATAAAGTCGATAAAAACAGTGAATTTATAGAAAATTTAAAAAATACCCTAATATCTAAACAAAAATCACACATATATAGTGAAGATTTTATTACAAGTAAAATATTAAACTCTATTTATTTAAAAAATAATACAAACTTTTTTATAGACAATTCACGTGAAATTTCAAAACTTTATTTAAACAATCTAAAAACATCTACTCCTTGGATAATAAAAAAAATAAACATAGACTTACTTTTAGAAAGTGCTTTAAAAAATAAAATCAATATGACATATACAGCAATACATTTTTCTAACTTATTAAAAGTTAGTGGAGTTGAAGGGGTTAGAAATAGTGCAGGCATGGCTCTTATTAAACTTATGCCTTATCTATCACTAGAACAAAGAAATGATATTGCAATAGAACTTTTAAGATCTCTTGAGATAGAAGGATATCAGTTTAGTAAGTATATACCACACTATTTAGGTCAGGTTATACTTTATCTTCAACCTTCAGACCTTGATGAGCTAATAGATGATATTAAATTTAAAGTTAAAAGATCTCAATCAACTCTTAACTTTTTGCTTTTAAAAACTGTAGGTGTTGCCATAAGACACTATTTTCATTATAAAAATAGATTTTCTGAAAAACAAAAATCATACAAAGAAAGATTAAATAAGCTTCTTGGAATTTTACTAAATGGTCTTGCTAATTACAGTAATGATATAAAACAATTTTCATTTAAAGTTATATCTAAAGATATCTTCGGATGTAATAATTTAGATATAGAAAACAAAAAAGTCATATTTGGATTAATAGCAAAAAAAATGCTTACTTTGTTAGCATCTGACAATGAAAATTATGCAGATTTTCTTTCTATATCTGTAGGACTTAACAATATATATAGATTTATATGTGATATAGATAGTATTAAGTTAGATATACCTGAAAAGGTAGCTTTTTTCCCAGGAACATTCGACCCTTTTTCCTTAAGCCACAAAGAAATAGCTAAAAATATTGAATCTTTAGGATTTGAAGTTTATTTAGCTGTAGATGAGTTTTCTTGGTCTAAGAAAACTCAACCAAATATGTTTAGAAGAAACTTAATAAATATGTCAGTAGCTGATGAGCTTAACATATATATTTATCCTGAAGATTTTCCTATTAATATAGCAAATCCTAAAGATTTAGAAAAGCTTAAAGATACTTTTTCAGATTATAAGTTGTATATAGTTGTAGGAAGTGACGTTATATTAAACGCTTCTGCTTATAAAAGACAAATATGTCCAAATTCTATCCACAACTTTAACCATATAATATTCGAACGAAGAAATAGCGATAGTCCTGATGACTTTGATGATAAATTTAATGTTGCTCTTAAAAATATTAAAGGCGATGTATTAACTTTAAATTTAAAACCTCAGTATGAAGATATAAGTTCTTCTCAAATTAGGGATTATATAGATAAAAATAGAGATATATCTGATCTTATAGATCCTTTAGCTCAAAATTATATCTACGAAAAAGGACTTTATCAAAAAGAAGCAAGATACAAAGATTTAATGGAGGTCACTTCTCTTGAGATACAAATTCTAGACTTTATAGACGATGATTTAATTTATATTTTGTGTGAGAAATTCCTTAAAAATATGACCTATATGAAAAAGATAAAAAACTTTTTACAAAATAAAAATTCCAAAGTTTTATTAATTACAGAAAATGATGATATATTAGGCTTTTGCTTGTTCAAAGAAGAAGATAGTTATCAAAACAAAAAAACAGTAGTTATGAATGGAATTTTCTCGATAGATAATTTTTACTCAGATTTAAACCAAATAATCCTTACAGAAACTTTGTGTTTTTGTGTTGAAAATGAATTTGAGTTTGCATTTTATAAAAATGAAATAAACCAGAATTTAAACACTGAAATTGAAGAAATTTTAAGACTTTACGGCTTTTACAAATTAGAAAAAGATAATGAGTTTTTATTTGGTGTAGATATGACAAACCCTTGTATACTTAATTTAGATGTTGAATCTTTTATTAAAAGTCCTTTTAAAACTAATACAAATGTTAGGACAGTTATTAATAATTCACGAAAAAAACTTCAAAAATCAATAGCTTCATTATATCCAGGAAACTTATTATTATCATTTGATTTAAATATATTAAATAAAAAATTAGTTAAGAAAATTTGTATGGAAAACAATGTTCCTTCATACCCTACTAATCCTAAAACTTTAGGAGAATATATTTGTGTGCCTTTTGGAAATGTTTTAAACAAAACTGTTATTCCTAATACAGTAACTAAATCACTTCACACAGAAAAATTATTTTCTCCTGATACTAAAAATTTCTGGATAGAAGCTTTTCCATATTATCTTAGCTTAGAAAACCAAGTAAAAACTGTAGCTTCTTTTGATAGACCTGTAATATTAGTAGATGATATTCTAAATAAAGGATATAGAATTAATGCTTTAGATCCTATATTGAAAAATCAAAATATAAATGTTAAGAAAATTATAGTAGGAATTTTATCTAAAAAGGGAAAAGATTTAATGATAAAACAAAATAGAGATGTAGACAGTGTATATTATATACCTAATCTTAGAGTATGGTTTAATGAAAATGTTATGTATCCATTTATAGGAGGAGATACTTTATGGAGAGGTTTTTATCCTTCAAGAAATTTAATTCCATCTATTAACCTAATACTTCCGTATACTACTCCTTACTTTATAAAAAACGCTACAGCAAAATCTCTTTATACTTTATCAAAAACTTGCTTGGAAAATTCTATAGATATTTTAAGTTCTATAGAAAATGAATATCTAAATATAAATAATAGAACTTTAACTTTAAACAATTTAGGTGAAGTATTTATTTATCCTAGATATCCTGATATAGGAAAGGATATTAATTATAATCTTAATCTAAATCCTTCTTACTATTTAAAAGAACATTTACAGCTTCTTAACCGTATGGAGGATATTATAAATATGATTTAGGGGGGTTTTTATGTTTTATTACAAATTAAATGACAAAATACTTATTTCAAAGGAAAAATATGAAGATTTAGAGCTTGTATCCGAAGATTACGCAAGAAAATACAGAGGATACATATTTGCACTAAATAAAATAGATCCTTTGTATTCTAGAAGAAGCTTTTGTGTATCCCATCCTTCTTTGATGTTTTTAGAAAAAGAAGATATTTACCTTATTCATCAAAGAAGACATAATCAATTTAATACACTTCCTAAGTGGATGCTGTCAAAAATTAAAGAAAGAAAAGTTATATCTGTTAATACAGAATATAAAAACTGGAAAGATGCATTAAATATAAATTTTCCTCAAAAATGGAATATAAATATAGTTGGTTTAGGAGATGTAGGTGGAACACTCCTTACCGGACTGCGCCTTTTAGGTGGCGATTGTATTTCAAAAATAGGAATATATCAAACGGATCTAAATGGACTTTTAAGATGGGAATATGAAGCAAACCAAATCATAGATCCATTTAATGAAAACAATTATCCTGATATTCAAATTATAAACGAAGAAGATATTTTCAATTGTGATATGTTTGTTTTTTGTGCTTCTAAAAATGTTCCTAAGGTAGGAGATAATGTAAAAGATGTGAGAATGGTTCAATTTGAAGAAAACTCAAAAATAGTAAGTTTCTATGCCAAAAAAGCTAGAGAAAGTAAATTCAAAGGAATATTTGCAGTTGTATCAGATCCTGTTGATCTATTGTGTAAGGTTGCATTTTTAGAGAGTAATAAAGATTGCAACAATAATTTAGACTTTAACGGTCTAGCTTCAAACCAAATAAGAGGATATGGACTAGGCGTTATGAACGCTCGTGCTCTTTATTATTCTAAAAAAAGTTTTAGTACCATTCATTATGCAAAAGAAGGTAGAGCTTTTGGGCCTCACGGAAATGGCCTTGTAATAGCTGATAGTATTTACAACTATGACGATGCTTTATCTAAATACTTAACAGAAAAAGCTCTAAATGCAAATATAGATGTTAGAAAAACTGGATTTAAACCATATGTTGCCCCTGCTTTATCTTCAGGAGCTTTATCTATAATATCTACAATAAAAGGAAAGTGGCATTATAGCTCTACATATATGGGTGGCGTATTTATGGGATCTAAAAATAGACTTAATCCATCTGGGATAGAACTTGAAGTTTTAAATTTACCTGATGAATTGATGAATAGAATAAAAGAATCTTATGATAATCTAAAAAATATTTTATAAAATCTAAGGGAGATAATCTTATGAATGATTTATATTTGATTATGCCTGGAAAGCCTTCAAATTTTCTAGAAAAAATGGTTGAAAATGCAACTTTAACTGCTAACTATTACCTAATTAATAATTCTTTTGATATTCCTGATCTAAAGGGTAAAAAGATAATCTTTGCTGTTGAGCTTGATGATTGTGGATTTAACATAGAGCTTTTTGAAATCTTTTCTACACTATATAAAAGAGGATTAGACTGTCTTGAAAGATCAAGTGCTATAATGCTTATCAAGTCAAATAGCTCTTTATATACAAAAAGTGCAGCTAAAAATATAGCTTTCTTAGCTAATCAACTAGGATGCTCATTTAAGGGGCATCCTTTAGTTGAAGCTACCTCTGATTTAAGCAATTTTAAGACTTGGCAAAAAACACTAGATATGTCACTTGAGGAAATTTGCTTTTATCTTTGTAAAGAGTTAGGAAAATCTTTCTTAATCGACTCTCCTTTAACTATAAAAAATCCAAAAATATTAGCAATTCATTCTAGCTCTTATAAAACATCTAATACTCTTCTTCTTTGGAATATGGTGAAAAAACATCTTACAGACTGCTTTGTTGATGAGTTTTATGTTGAAAATGGAACTATAGTTGACTGTAAAGGATGTTCATTTAAAACTTGTAAAATGTATAGTAATCAAAATAAATGTTTTTATGAAGGAACAGTAGTTGAAGATTTATTTCCTGCAATTGAAAACAGCGATTATATAGTGTGGTTGTGCCCTAATTATAACGATGCTATCTCAGCAAAATTAATGGCAGTAATAAATAGATTAACTGTTCTTTATAAAAAGATGAATTTTTATGATAAATTATTATTTTCAATCATAGTATCTGGAAATTCTGGAAGTGATTGTGTTGCAAAACAACTAATAGGTGGATTAAATATAAATAAGGGTTTTAGGCTCCCACCTTACTTTTGTCTTATGGAAACAGCTAATGATCCAAAAAGTATACTTGATGTTAGTAAAATAGAAGAAAAGGCCTTATTATTTGCCAAAAATATACTAAAAAATAAGGTGTAATCACCTTATTTTTTAGTTTCACTTATCTTTTTAGATATTTTTTGTATTATATATTCATATCCATTGTCTGAATGAGGTATTAAACAATTCGTGCAATTTTTTATTCCATTTGTCATTTCAAAGTTTCCACCACATTCATTTAGGAAATATAAAGGACAAAAACAAAACAGACAATTAAAGTTATCTAAATTTTTTACCTTGTGACAAGGAAAATACTCACATTCTTTGTTTTGAAAAAATTTATAGCAGTTTTTCAAATAAATCCCCCCTTATTAAAATCTATAATTGTTACAATATATATATTATATTTTAATAAACTAGAACTACATAATTTCCTATGTGTTATAAAACTATCTAAAGTAATGTAATACCCATTCTATTGCACTCTTGCAACACTTCTTTTGGCCAAACAGAAGATTGAACTTCTCCTATATGCATTTTTCTTAGAAAAAACATACATATTCTAGATTGACCAATACCTCCTCCTACTGTAAAAGGAAGTTCCTCATTTAGTACCATTTGATGAAACGGCCATTTTAATCTTTCTGTGCATCCACATTTTTTAACTTGCTCTATTAATGAATCTTTATCTACTCTAATACCCATTGATGAAAGCTCTAATGCACAATCTAAAACAGGATAATAAAATATAATATCTCCATTTAACTTCCAATCATCATAATCTGGAGAACGACCATCATGTTTTTTTCCAGACTTTAAGATGTCTCCTATTTGCATCAAGAAAAACGCTCCATATTTTTTAGCTGCCTTATACTCTCTTTCTTTTGGTGTTAACGATGGATACATATCTTCAAGCTCTTGAGAAGTTATAAATGTAATCTTTTTTGGCAATATAGGTTTTATATGAGGATAAAGACTATATACATACAATTCTGTTTGTTTAAATACGCTATATATATCTGTAACTATCTGTTTTAAAGTTCTTACTGTTCTTTGTTCTTTTAAAATAATTTTTTCCCAATCCCATTGATCTACATATATCGAATGAATTGGATCTAACTTTTCATCTCTTCTTATAGCATTCATATCTGTATATAAACCTTCCCCAGGTCTAAAGCCGTATCTTTTTAATGCGTATCTTTTCCATTTCGCAAGCGACTGAACAATTTCAAGTTTTTCTCCATCTACATCTAATGCATCAAATGATACAGTCCTTTCAATACCATTTAAATAATCGTTAAGTCCTGTAGATTTTTCTACAAACAAAGGTGCAGATACTCTAGTTAAATTTAACTTCTGGGAAAGTGCTACTTCAAAATAATCCTTTATTCTTTTTATAGCAATTTCAGTTTCCATTAAACTTAAATATTCTTTGTATTCATCTAAAACTTTCAATTCCATAAATACCCCTCCCTTTTTTTAAAAAGAAATACAAAAAACCTTTCATCCCTATAATAATGGGACGAAAGGTTATATCTTCCGCGGTGCCACCCAAATTGGTAAAAGCCCTCTTTTCCAGTACAGAAATAATTTCGATACTGTTCTCCTTGATAACGGTAGAGATTTCCGCCCAAGTCTACTTTCTATAAAGATTTCGGTTGGGAGCTTAGGGATGTTCTTCAATACAGGCTTCGTACTGGTCTTTCACCACCACCAGCTCGCTGTAACTACCTCCTTGTATCTACTCTTCCCCTCATTGCCTTTAAATTTTTAGAAAATTATAAAATATATTTTAAGATAATATTTAAAGAATGTCAATAGTAATTTCAGAATATTTTCACTATATTTTGAAATTAACTATATCGTATATTTTTCAAAATGCTTTCCTTTATATTTGAACGCATTTACTGGACACGAATGTAAACATCTTTGACATGATATACATTTATCTTTAAATTTTATCTCATCTTCAAAGTAAATATTTTCAGTTGGGCAATCCTTTATGCACTTCATACATTTTATACAAAGCTTTGTATCTACACTTATCTTTTTTTTCGCCCATGTTTTTGAATATTTTAAGAACATAAAATATGCCATTTTCCCAAATGTATTTCTAAACTTAGTAGATGTTTTTATACTCATTTTTCCCTCAACAAAGTCATCCGCTACTTTTTTTACTATCTGTTTCGCTTGTTGTTTTAGTATATCTTTTTTCTCTTGACTATCCTTTCCAAAACCAACTAAATAATAATTATTTGGCATGGTTATATGTTCAACTGCTCTAATATCAAATCCTTTATCTTTAAGCTCATCAGCAAATACATTAGCTCCTGCTGCTGTATTTGCTGCTTGAGTTGAAAAAACTATACATTTTCTGTTATTTCCTTGTTTTATATTCTTTTTTACCCAATCCATAAATACAATTGGAAACATCTCAGCATGTATACAGCTTCCAAATACAAAGAAAGAATAATCGTCTCTAAAATCTATTGTTTTACTAACATCAATTAAAGTAATTTCATACCCTCTGTTATTTAATTCATTTTGAAACAACTTAGCAACATACTCTGTATTACCCGTTCCAGAAAAATATACAACTGCACCCCTCATGCCCTTTACACCTTCCTCGTTAAGCAAGTATTAATATTTCTGTTATATATCATTTGAAAAAAATTTAAATGTTCCTTTTTTAGTTTCCTTTACTTCATACAATGCTGCATCAGCTTTTCGTATAAGTCCCTCTATTGTAGTATCGTCTGTTGGATAAATAGCTATACCTATACTTAGACCAACTCTAACCTCATTATTATCTATATAAAATGGAAGTGATATATCCATTATTAAATTAATAGCTATATCTTTAACACTGCTTTCATCATTTATGTCATCTAGTATGATAGTAAACTCATCCCCACCTAATCTATAAACAGCATCTTCTATTTTTATATTTTCTTTGAATCTTTTTGAAACTTCTACTAAGAGTTTATCTCCCATTTCATGACCTAATGTATCATTTACTATTTTAAACCTATCAATATCTAAAAATAAAAGTGCAAATTTTGTATTATGTTTTTGAGCTCTTTTTATAGAGTTATTAAGATTTTTATAAAATAAAACCCTGTTTGGAAGAGATGTTAACGAGTCATAATATGCCATCTTTTTAAGCTTTTCCTGTGCATTTTTTATTTCAGTTATGTCTGTTAATATTATTATGAAATATACTTGTTCTTTATTTGTTAAAGATATTATAGATGTTATAAATGGTATTTTAATTTTATATTTATTTACTCCATAAACTTCTCCTTTCCAACATCCATAACTTAAAGTATCATCTAATATCTCATCTATATTTTTATTATCTTGTGAAATTATATTTAAAACATTTATATTGTTACCTAATAGTTCATGATTAGAATACCCTGTAATATTCTCTAGAGCTTTATTTATTTTAACTATATTTTTATTGTCATCTAAAACTATAATTGCTTCTAATGTCTGTGAAATTATTTTATCTGAAAGCAAAAGTTCTCTATTTTTTTCTTCTAATTCTAGAGTCCTTTCTTTTATTTTAATCTCTAAGTCTTTATTTATCTGCAAAAGTTCGTTATGTCTTAAAATTATTTCTTCTTTAAATTCATCTATACTCTTTGCTAAATCCGATATCTCATCGTCTCTATCATAAAGTTCAAAATTCTTAATGTTCTTCATTTGTTTTTTGAATATATATATGTTCTCTTTTAGTTTTTTAATAGGTCTTGCAACAAGAATATTAAATCCCATATTTAAACTAGCTATAGCAACTACACCTAATAAGGCAAAAATAAGCATTACTATCGAATAAACTCTTTTTACAAAATTTTCGACCTCTCTAGCTGATGTTAGCTTTGAAAATCCAATAGTCTCTTCTTTTATATCTTTTATAATCATATATACACCCATATAATTTTTAGATTCTTCATTTATGACAAATATATTATCCTTATAACTTATTTTGTCTAGATAAAATAAACTTGTAATGTCTTTAAATTCATTTTCTTTTAGACTATCTAAAGATATGAAGGTTAAATTATTTTCGTCAAATATTTTAAAATCAGACAATCTTTTACCAAATATAACAAAGCCATTAGCATCTCCTGATCCATCTGTCCTAAAAATTTGTTGACCTACCAATAAAAAAATTTCCTCATCAATATTAAAAAAGCCATGAAAATTTTCATTTATTTTTTCCTTTTTTATAAAATCGACTACAGAGTTTTCTTCTATATCCAACCAAATATTTTCATCGTTTTTAAACTTTGCAAACAGTATCTTTCCTTTTTTATCTATTATTGTTACTAGGGATAAATTTAAATTATTTAAACTTGTTTCATGGTAAGTATCATAGATATAATTTTCTTTTTTACCATCAACATAATCATAAGTATCATTCCACATTGCATAATCTTGTGTTAAGTCAATTAAATTTTCTGTTTCTGTTTCCAATAAATCTATATTTTTCTTCATAACTTTAACTGCAACATCCCTAGAATGCTGTTCAAATTTAGGGTTAATAATAACTATTTGTGTCAAATGTACTATAATAAAGTTAAACATAACAACAATAAAAATGCCGATCAACCCTTTAGTTCTTATACTCACCTTACCACTTCCCATTTATATTAATTATAATTTATAGTATTAGAAGCTGTATGATTTTGTGAATAAGTATTAGGAAAACAAAAAAGCAAGTATATAATTATATACTTGCCTAAATACTATATGATATTTAATTATTGTAATTTATTGGATTTTCTTTGTTTACTCTATATGAAAACGGTATAAAGATAGATATTATTGCACAAATTGCTAATAAATGTATATACCATGCTAAAGGAATTACATCAAAAGGAGACACTAATCCATTAGAAAAACTAACTAATATAAGCATTTGTGCGCCATAAGGAATTATTCCTTGAACAATACACGAGAATATATCTAATATAGATGCAGATCTTTTTGGATCAATTTCATACTTTCTACTCAATTCATTGGCTATTGAACCATTGATAATAATTGCTACCGTATTATTGGCAACAGCTGCATCTGTTAAAGATACTAAGGCTGCAATTCCTAGCTGTGCAGATTTTCTTCCTCTGATTAGTTTTTGTGTCTTTTCCATTAAGAATTGTATTCCTCCAGCCTTTGATGTAAGTTCAGCTAATCCACCAGTAAGCATAGAAAGTATAAATATGTCAGTCATACCTTTAAATCCTTCAAATATTTGTTGGCATAACGTCAAAAGAGTTAGTTCACCATAGTATAATCCTATTAATCCTGATAAAAAAATACCCATAGTTAAAACAACAAAAACATTTACTCCAATTAATGATAATATTAATACCAGTAAATACGGTAATATCTTTATAAAGTTAAAATCATAAGCTTGTATATTAGGTATTGTTTCTGGTCTTCCAAAGATAATAAGCAATATTAATGTAATTATAGCTGCAGGTAAAGCTATAATTAAATTTACTCTGAATTTATCTTTCATTTCACAACCTTGCGTTTTTGTTGCAGCAATTGTTGTATCTGAAATTACTGATAAATTATCTCCAAACATAGCTCCACCTAATAAAGAAGCTAATGTAAGCGGTAAAGACAATCCTGCTCTTTGTGCTAAACCTACTGCTATAGGCCCAACAGCAACTATTGAACCCACTGAAGTACCAGTTGCTAAAGATATAAAAGAAGATATTAAAAACAATCCTGCTATTATATAATTTGGGTGTATATATGTTAAACTTAAATTAACAGTAGAATCTACACCACCTATAACTTTAGAAACTGTAGCAAATGCACCTGCTAGTAAATATATAATACACATAGTAATTATATTAGGATTCCCACAACCATTTATGAATGTATCAAATTTTTCATTTATACTTCCTTTCAAAAGTAAGAAAGCAAAAATAATTCCTATAAATGCTGCAACAGGTGCAGGAAACTGGTAAAATGCCAGTTCAACCCCTTTTGTTTGTAAATAAACTCCACTTCCAAGGTATACTAGGATAAAGACTAGAAAAGGAATTAAAGATACACCTTTTGATAGATTTTTTTGTTCTTTCACATCTACCACCCCCATTAAAAATTTAAAATTAAAAAACCTCTTTCTAAAGAAAGAGGCACACAAACAATGGTATACCTCTTATCTTTCAACATTTTCATGTTGCTGGAATTGGCACCTTCGAAATAAATCGTGGTTGCCGGGCTTCATTGGGCCAGTCCCTCCGCCTCTCTTGATAAGAGAAATCTTTTTATTTTGTTTTAAAATTCAGAATTAAATTTCATTATAGATCTTATTATACTCACTGCTTAGTAACAAGTCAATAGAAAAAAATAATTTTTATATTAATATTTAGTCTAAGTATTACGCTAGTTTTTAAGTTATCATCCTTAAATGTTAACTTTAAATCTGTTTACAGCTTCCATTAAACTTAAAGCTATCTCACTTAAACTTTGGGCTGTTGTTGCTACCTCTTGACTTGATGCAGTAAGCTCTTCTGATGATGCTGTTACTTCTTCTGTTGCTGCAGTATTTTCTTCTGTTACAGCACTTACTTCTTCTACTCTTTCTATAACTTTATCTTTCGATCTTACGATTTTATCCATAGCGATATACGTCTTTTTCATAAGTGGTGCTATATTTTCTACTGATACAAGTATATCCTCAAACGATTTTACAGTACTTTCAACTGATGATGTTTGCTCTTTTACTGACTTTTCTACATCTTTTGAAGTATGTATTACATCTTCAGTATCTTTAGTTATAGAAAAAACTAAATTAGTTATTTTTTCAGTAGACTGTCTTGATTGTTCAGCTAATTTTCTAACCTCTTCTGCAACTACCGAAAACCCTTTTCCATGTTCTCCTGCTCTTGCTGCTTCTATAGCTGCATTAAGTGCAAGTAAGTTGGTTTGTTCTGATATTGCTGATATTATTTCTGTAATACCACTTATTTCTTTAACAGATTTAGTTAATGTTTCTACCTTTCCAATTACTAATTCAAATGAATTTTTTATACTTTGAATAGATTTAATGAGTATATCCATTTCTTGTTTTCCTATATTTGCCTTACTTTCTGTATTTTCTGTTTCAACCTTTACGCGTTCAAGTTCTGTATATACATTATCTATATTATATGTTAAATCTTCTAATGAGTTTACAATATCTTGTAAATCTTGTGCTTGATTACTAGCTCCATCTGCAACTTGCTGCATTGTTGATGCAAGTTCTTGAGATGCTGCCGACATTTGTTGAGATGTTGCCGCTAAAGATTCAGAGTTCGATGTTAACTCAGTAGATTTTTGTTTTATATTTACTACTATATTTCTAATAGACTTTACAATCTCATCTACTGATTTAGCTATTTGTCCAAGTTCATCTTTAGAATGGACATTAATACTTTGGGTAAAATCCCCATCTGCTATTTCTTTTAATCTTTTATTTAATACTACCAATGGTTTATTAATACTTTGTGAAATAAGTATTGTAATAACAATGCCTAATATCAATGCTACTATTATACTAAATATTATTATTATATTTGATGTTGTTTTAATTGCATCTGATTCATTGTTCAACATTTCTCTATTATGTTCGTAGTAATCCCCAAGTGCATTTAATATATCTTCGATTTTTTCTATATGTGTCAATGTTTCATTGTTGTATATATCTATAGCATCATCTAATTGTCCTGTTTCATTGTCTTTTGTCTGCATTATGTCTAAAATTTTAGTAGCTGAATTATGTAAAAGTATATGAGGCTCTTCTAATTCTTTTAATAGCTGCTGAATGTTGTCTGGAAGTGTTTTAAATTCTTCAGAATTAATATAATCATAATACCAATGCCCTAACTTACACTTAGTATGATCTAATTGCCCATTAAAAGAATTTTTAAGTACGAAATAATTAGCAAGTTCTTTTATCCACGAGTTATGACCTGCTTTTACTTCTTCAAAGAATAGTCTTTGTTATGTTGCTTTTTGTGCTTTGGACTTTGTATCCGAGACATTTTTCATGGAATTTATCGATATAAGACCACTTACAAGCATAATAACCAAGACTACAGCAAATCCAGACAATATTTTATTACGTATAGTTAGCTGCATTTTATCATCCTCCCTTTGCAATAGTTAGTGTCACAATTCAGATTTACCCTTAAAAGAATACTTAAAACAAAAAAATGAAAAATTTAGGCGATAACATCTATTATAAATCTAAAAAATATAAAAATCCATCGTTTTTGTATAAAATCTAAGTTTCAATTGAAAATATAGACGCAATAATTAAGTTTGGGATTAGTTGCATTTAAGATATATAATATAGGCTCAGGATTTGCAAATAATAATGAAAAAGAATTTGTCAGTCCTCATTGGGTAAAAGGATACAAAAGAAAAGATGGAACATTTGTCAATGGATATTGGAGAGAAAGAAAAAACAAAAGAAATGCTGGAAGCTAAAAATAGTTTCTATGAGAAATTTATAAACATATAAAAAAGACTGCAAACTTGCAGTCTTTTTTATTGGTATATTGGTGGAGGCGAGGGGAGTCGAACCCCTGTCCGAAAGTTCTTTCCCTGAAGCTTCTACGAGCGTATCTATTGTTTTAGAATCTCGCCTCACATAACGCCCAATAGAAGGCTTTAAGATCGGCCAGTCTCAATTAGTCCATCTTTAGTCGAGACTCCCTAAAGATAGTTCCCCACCGAGTCGACGCCCTAGTCTAGCTTGTGGGCAGCTAGGTAGGACGAGCAGCTGTTATTAAGCTGCTAAAGCGTAATTATCGTTTGCGTTTATATTTAATCCCCAGTTTTTTACGTGGACCAGAGAAACACGGCTCGCTACTTCAGGTTCCAAACCCCCGTCGAAACCTTTACGCCCCCATGTTATTAATATTTACCTGTTAATTCTCTTTGAATACGTCTTTGTGCATCTCTTTTAGCAATTGTTTCTCTCTTATCATATAGTTTCTTACCTTTTGCAAGTGCTATAGAAACCTTTACTTTTCCTCTTTTCAGATACATGCTAAGAGGAATTAGTGAATAACCTTTTTCTTTTACTGCTCCTATTAACTTTCTTATTTCATGCTTGTGAAGTAAAAGCTTTCTAGTTCTAAGAGGATCTACATTGAATATGTTCCCTTGCTCATAAGGGCTTACATGAACTTGTTTTAGGAATACTTCTCCATTATCTATAGATGCAAAGCCTTCTCCTAGATTAACTTTACCTGCTCTTATAGATTTTACTTCTGTTCCTTTAAGCTCTATACCTGCTTCATATGTTTCTTCTATGAAAAAGTTATGTTTAGCTTTTCTGTTTTGTGCTAAAATTTTTACTCCATCACTCATAGATCAACCCTCTACTTTCAAAGCTTTACTGTACCATATATCCTATCACAATAAATTTAAACTGTCAAGACTAGGGGGGCCTAGTCTTGAACTATTGAAAATTCAATTTCTTTAAACTCTACATTAACTTTAGAAACTTTTACCTTAACTATATCTCCTATAGTATATGTCTTTTTAGTATTTTCTCCTCTTAATACATAATTGTCTGCATCAAATATATAGTAATCATCATCTAACGAAGATAATCTTATCAAACCTTCTATAGTGTTGTCTAGCTCTATAAATATTCCAAAAGAGGTAACACTTGATACTACTCCTTCAAATTCTTCTCCAATTTTACCTGCCATATATTCTGCTTTTTTAAGATCCTCAACATCTCTTTCTGCATCTTCTGCAGCTCTTTCTCTTAAAGATGATTGCTCAGATGAATATGCAACTATACCTTTTAAAGATTGAATTCTTGAATCTGATAATTTTTTATTCAAAAATTCCTTAATTATTCTGTGTATTTGAAGGTCTGGATATCTTCTTATTGGAGATGTAAAGTGAGAATAATATTTTGCAGCAAGACCAAAGTGTCCTATGCATTCTGGAGAATATCTTGCCTGTTTTAAAGATCTTAACATTATGGTGCTTATAGCCCTTTCTTCTTTCTTTCCTTTTACTTCTTCAAGTAAAATTTGTAAAGATTTAGGCTGTATGTTTTCAAGATCCCCCTTTATAAAATATCCAAATGCTGATATAAATTTGTTGAAATTTTCCATTTTTTCTATGTGTGGTGTTTCGTGAACTCTATATACAAAAGGTATAGACAGCCAATAAAAATGTTCTGCTATTGTTTCATTGCTTATAAGCATGAATTCTTCTATTATTTTATTTGCTATTCTTCTTTCATATTTTACTACATCTTCAACATTTCCATTTTTATCTAGTATTATCTTAGCTTCTGGAAAATCAAAATCTACAGCCCCTCTTTTATATCTTCTCTCCATAAGTATTTTAGCTAGTTTTTCCATATTCTTAAAGTGAGGGACTAATTCTTTATACTTTTCTATTAACTCTTTGTCTTCTTTTTCTAATATATCAGATACATCTGTGTAGACCATCCTAGCCTTTGAATTTATAACAGTTTCAGCTATATCATAATCTACTACATTACCACTTTTATCTATTTCCATAAATATAGATAATGTCAGCCTATCTACATTAGGATTTAAACTACACACTCCATTTGAAAGCTTCTTAGGAAGCATTGGAATAACTCTATCAACTAAATATACAGATGTTCCTCTTTTTAAAGCTTCTTTATCAAGCTTAGAGTTTTCTTTTACATAATGAGTTACATCTGCTATATGAACTCCTAATTTATAGTTACCATTTTCTAGAATATCTATAGATACAGCATCATCTAGGTCTTTTGCATCTGCTCCATCTATTGTGAATATAACTTTATCTCTTAGATCTAATCTTCTTTTTATTTCTTCATTTGGTATATTTTCATCTATTCTATCAACTTCTGCTAATACTTTAATTGGAAATTCTTCAGGAAGGTCGTGCTGTCTTATTATCGATAGAATATCTACACCCTTTTCATCTTTCTTTCCTAGGATTTCTATAATCTTTCCCTCAGGATTTCTTCCTTTTTTAGGCCACTGAGTTATTTCACAAACAACTTTATATCCATCTTGTGCATTCATACTTAAATCTTTTGGTATATATATATCCATTCCAAATCTTTTGTTGTCTGGAACTACGAATCCAAAGTTTTTGCTTTTTTCAAATGTTCCAACTACAGTCTTTGTAGCTCTTTCTATTATTCTTATTATTTCTCCTTCAGCTCTTTTTCCTTCTTCAGGGATTTGGATTATTCTAGCTATTACTTTATCATTGTGAAGAGCACCATTCATACAATTTGCTGGAATAAATAAATCTTCAATACCTTCTTCAGTAGAAATTACAAATCCATAGCCTCTTTGATGTGTTAAAAGCCTTCCTACAAATAAGTTCATTTTGCTCGGAAGTCCATATTTATTCTTCTTTGTTTTGTAAATATATCCATCTTGTTCCATTTCATCTAGCATATTAAAAAACATTGCTCTTTCTGAAGGGTGTATATCGAATATATCTGCTAATTCTTGTGCACTTAAAGGATTGTAAGCTTTTTCCTTCATAAATTCAAGTAGTGAATTTTTTAATTGTAAATCCATTTTTCTTCCTCCTAATAAGAGTATTTATTTGAAAATATATCTAATATAGATATTTTATCCATTTTTAAGAAAACTTATATTATCTCTGATATACTTTAATATTCCCTGCTCCCATTACTATTTCTAAATTTACTTTTTTATCAAATTCTTTGTAATTTGGAGATAAGTAATAATTATCTATTTTTTCCCAATCGCTATTTGGAAAATTGATATCTTTAATAAGTCCCTTTGTATCTATCTTTACACCTAAGTTATCTGGTATAATTATCTCTACATTTCCGGCCCCCATTTTTACATTAATATCGCTTATATCATTTTTATCTCCTAATATTATTTTTAGATTTCCTGCTCCTGAATCTATATTAAGTCTTTTTATTTTTAAATTGCTAATATCTACTGTAGAATTTACTACACCTATTTTTGCATCTATATTCCATAAAATATCTTTATTAAGATAAAAATCATAATCTTTTTGCTGTATTTTATTATAAATATCTAGTTCTTCTTTTTCAAAAAAGGATACAAATGCTTTTTTATCACTAAAATCTACATTATATTCTAATCTTTGCTTTGGCGCATACACCTTTATAAGATCATCTTCTGTGGATTTTATATTTAAATCAGACGCTTTAAGTTTTAAGTCTAAATTTGCAGTTTCTGTATCTATTTGCTTACCTAAAACTATATTTTCATTTCCTACTAAATTCATTTGTAAATATTTTTGTTCTTGTATATACCCATAAACTAGTAAAATTAAAAAAATAAAATTAAACTTACAATAATTATTATTTTATTTTTATTAAAAATTATATTTATTCCTATTAGTATCAGTATAAGTGGCCAAAGATCAAAAAAAGCAGGTAATATAGACCATGTAATTACATTCATATTTTTCAAAACTAAAAATACACCTAAAATAATAAAAAATATACCTGAAGATAAATTGTTTTTATTCACATCAATTATCTCCTTCCTTTTTTAATATAAGAAATGCTCCTACAAGTATCATTATAAACGGAACTAAATTTTTAAAATCTATCCAAACTACATATCTTTTCAACAAAAACCCCATACCTAAAAGAATTAATACTCCTCCAATTAATACCCTGTTTTTATCATTTTGACCATCATATTCCTTTTTATACTCTTTTTCTTGTATAAATACACTAGAATCTTTTCTTTCAGGCATTATGATAAGACATATAATATATGCTCCTACCCCTACTCCCATGCTAGAAATTAAAACCCAAAAAAGTCTAACTAATGTAGGATCTATTTCAAAGTATTCTGCTATACCACCACATACTCCACCTATAATTTTGTTTTGATTTGATTTATATATCTGTTTTTGCATATATATCGCCCCTTTCTATATTAACTATATGTTACTTTTCCAATATATTCTACTTATATTAATACTATTATACTACATTTCTTAAAATAAAAAAGCTTCTCAGTTTTAAACAACCGAGAAGCTTTATTTTTTATTCAAAGAATCTTAGTAATATTCCACCATATTGAACAAATAATGGAGCAAATACTAATGCAACTATAGTCATAAGCTTAATTAATATGTTTATAGATGGACCTGAAGTATCTTTGAATGGATCCCCTACAGTATCTCCAACAACTGCAGCTTTGTGAGGATCGCTACCTTTTCCTCCATGATGTCCTTCTTCTATATATTTCTTAGCATTATCCCATGCTCCACCAGCATTAGCCATCATTATAGCCATAAGAACTCCAGATACTAATGATCCAGCAAGTAATCCTCCTAATGCTTCAGTTCCAAGTAATAATCCTGTAGCTAACGGAGATAATACTGCTAAAAGTCCTGGAACTGTCATTTCTTTTAGTGCCGCTCCTGTTGATATATCAACGCATTTAGCGTAGTCAGGTTTTCCTTTACCTTCCATTATTCCTGGTATTTCTCTAAACTGTCTTCTAACTTCTTCTATCATTTGGAAAGCAGCTTTACCAACAGCTTCCATAGTTATAGCTGAGAATAAGAATGGAAGCATTCCTCCTATTAACATACCAGCTATAACAGCAGGGCTTGTTAAATTTATTGAAGATAAATTAGCTGCTGCAGTATAAGATGCAAATAATGCAAGAGCTGTTAAAGCAGCTGATCCTATTGCAAATCCTTTACCTATTGCAGCTGTAGTATTACCAACAGCATCTAGTTTGTCAGTAACTTTTCTAACTTCTTTTGGAAGTTCACACATTTCTGCTATACCACCAGCATTATCTGCTATTGGTCCGTAAGCATCAACCGCAACTGTCATACCTGCAGTAGCAAGCATTCCAACTGCTGCTATTGCTATACCATAAAGTCCTGCAACTCCATAAGCTAGTAATATACCTACTGCTAAAACTATTATTGGCCATGCAGTAGAAATCATACCTACAGCAAGTCCTGATATAATTGTTGTAGCTGGTCCAGTTTCTGATTGATCAGCTATTTTTTTAACGTGAGAATAATCTCCTGATGTATATACTTCTGTTAATTGACCTATTATCATACCTACTGCAAGTCCTATAACTATTGCTAAGAAACCTTGAAGATTTCCTAATAATTGTCTTGATAAAACAAATGCAACAACAACTGTTAATGCTCCTGATACATAAGTTCCCATTTTTAAAGCTTTGTGAGGATCTGAATTTTCATCACCTTTAACAAAGAATGTACCTATTATAGAAGCAACTATTCCTACAGCTGCTAAAGCTAGAGGGAAAGCAGCTCCATTTACTCCATAAGCTATTAATCCTAAAGTAACTGCTGATATTATAGATCCTACATATGATTCAAAAAGGTCTGCACCCATACCAGCAACATCTCCAACGTTGTCTCCAACGTTATCAGCTATAACAGCAGGGTTTCTTGGGTCATCTTCTGGTATACCTGCTTCAACCTTACCAACAAGGTCTGCTCCAACGTCTGCTGCTTTTGTATATATACCTCCACCAACACGTCCAAATAGTGCTAGTGATGAAGCTCCAAGTCCAAAACCTGTTAATATGTTAGCTGCTTGATTTGGATCATATGCCATAAAGTTAGTAAGAATAAAGTATAATAACCCTACTCCTAATAATCCAAGACCAACAACTGACATACCCATTACTGCTCCACCAGAGAAAGCAACGTCTAAAGCCTTATTCATTCCACCTTCTTTAGCAGCATTTGCAGTTCTAACGTTTGCTTTTGTAGCAACTTTCATTCCAAAGAAACCTGCAAGTGTTGAGAATAAAGCTCCTGCTAAGAAACAAATTGCTGTCATTACATTAATTCCAACTGTTAAGACAACAAATAAAATGGCAATGAATGGTACAAGAGTTTTATACTCTCTAGTTAAAAATGCCATAGCACCTTCGTGTATGTAAGAAGATATTTCTTTCATTCTGTCGTTGCCAATGTCAACTTTATTTATTTTGCTTGTTAACATATAAGCAAATAATAAAGCAACAATACCAACTACAGGTGCTAAAATTGTGTAGTTCATACCGTTTCCTCCTTTACATTATTTTATTTTTATAATAATCCCACTTGGGGATAGTTCACTATTGTATAGCCAAAAGTGATACTGCTATTAATATAAATAAAGTCGCACAGATACCTGTAACTTTTGCAAGAATATTGTCTGTACTTTTTAACCTAGTAGAAGACATTTGGTTTGATCCTCCTCCAAATGCTTCTGCCATTCCAGAACCCTTTCCTGATTGAAGTAAAACGCTCACTATTAAAACTATACTTACTACTAACTGTAAAACCATCAAGAATGTTTTCACTTTTCTTCCCCCCTTTACTCAAAATCAACATACCTATTTTAACATATCAAAACACATAAATCAACAGAAAAACAAGGCAAAACAAAGCATTTTACACTGCTTTATTCTGCCCTTATCTTTAATAATGTATTCTAACTATTTTTTAATGTTGTAGAATGCTTCCATTCCTGGATATTGAGCTACTTCTCCTATTATTTCTTCAATTCTTAGTAATTGGTTGTACTTAGCAACTCTATCTGTTCTAGATGGAGCACCAGTTTTGATTTGTCCTGCATTAACTGCAACTGCTAAGTCAGCTATTGTAGCATCTTCTGTTTCTCCAGATCTGTGAGAAATAACAGCTGTATATCCAGCTCTTTTTGCCATTTCTATAGCATCTAAAGTTTCAGTTATTGTACCTATTTGGTTAAGTTTTATTAATATAGCATTAGCAGTTTTATTTTCTATACCTTTTCTTAATCTTTCAGTATTTGTAACGAATAAGTCGTCTCCTACTAACTGAACTTTATTTCCTAATTTCTCAGTAAGTAATTTCCATCCTTCCCAATCTTCTTCATCTAATCCGTCTTCTATAGATATAACTGGGAATTTTGATACTAATTCAGCATAGAAATCTACCATTTCAGCTGAAGTTAATTCTCTTCCTTCTCCTGCTAAAACATAAACTTTTTTCTCTTTGTCGTATAACTCTGTAGCAGCAACGTCAAGTGCAAGTTTAACATCTTTTCCTGGCTCATATCCTGCTTTTTTGATAGCTTCTACTATAACTTCTAGCGCTTCTGTGTTTGAACCTAAGTTTGGAGCAAATCCTCCCTCATCACCTACAGCTGTATTTAATCCTTTTCCTTTTAAAACTGTTTTTAAATTGTGGAATATTTCTGCTCCCATTCTTAAAGCTTGTGCAAATGACTCTGCTCCAACAGGCATTATCATAAACTCTTGGATATCTACGTTGTTATCAGCATGAGCTCCACCATTTAATATGTTCATCATTGGTACTGGAAGTTGTTTTGCATTAACTCCACCAATATATTGGAAAAGTGGCATTCCTAAAGCTTCAGCAGCAGCCTTAGCAACAGCCATAGAAACTCCTAGTATTGCATTTGCTCCTAATTTTCCTTTGTTTTTAGTTCCATCAAGCTCTATTAATAGTTTGTCTATTCCTACTTGGTCTAAAGCATCCATTCCAACAAGTTCTGGAGCTATTATATCATTTACGTTTTTAACAGCGTTTTGAACTCCTTTTCCTAAATATCTATCTTTTTCTCCATCTCTTAATTCAACTGCTTCAAAAGCTCCTGTAGATGCTCCTGATGGAACAGCAGCTCTTCCCATTACTCCGTCTTCTAGTATAACTTCTACCTCAACAGTTGGGTTACCTCTTGAATCTAATATTTCTCTAGCGAATACGTCTTGAATTATTGTCATATTTATTCTCCTTTCAATATAGGTTTATTTTAATATTAGGCTTTGTCCTGTCATTTCTAAAGGCTTTTCAAATCCCATAATATCTAGTACTGTAGGTGCTAGATCTGAAAGTCTTCCACCTTCTCTTAAAGCAATATTTTTATCTGTTATAACTATACATGGAACTTCATTTGTAGAGTGTGCTGTAACAACTTGACCATTTTCGTCTAACATTTCTTCAACATTACCATGGTCAGCAGTAATTATAGCACTTCCACCTAGTGAAACTATCTTTTCTACTACTTTTCCTAAGCAAGTATCTACAGTTTCAACTGCTTTTATAGCAGCATCCATTACTCCTGTATGTCCTACCATATCAGGATTTGCATAGTTTAGTACTATAAAGTCATATTTATCTTCATCTATAAGTTTTATAAGCTCATCTGTAACTTCAAATGCTGACATTTCAGGTTTTAAATCATAAGTTGCTACTTTAGGAGATGGGATAAGCTTTCTATCTTCTCCTTCACTCGCTTCTTCTACTCCACCATTAAAGAAGAAAGTTACATGAGCATATTTTTCAGTTTCTGCTATTCTAAGCTGTTTTATACCTTTTTTGCTTAGGTATTCTCCAAGTGTGTTAGTAATTTTTTCAGGTCTAAATGCTATATCTACATTCTGAATAGTTATATCATATTGTGTCATACACACAAATACTGTTTCAAAATATTTTCTGTCAAATCCAGAAAAATCTTGATCAACTAGTGCTCTTGTTATCTGTCTAGCTCTATCAGGTCTAAAGTTAAAGAATATTATAGAATCATTTTCTTTTATAGTAGCAATAGGATCTGATCCTTCCATTATTACAGTAGGAAGTACAAACTCGTCATTTTCTCCTTTTTCATAAGAAGATTTTACAGCCCCTAGTGCACTATCTGAAACTTGCCCCTTTCCATAAACCATAGCATTATAAGCAAGTTCAGTTCTTTCCCATCTTTTATCTCTATCCATTGCATAATATCTACCTGATACAGTAGCTATTTTTCCTATACCTATTTCTTTCATGTAGTTTTCTATTTCTTCTACATATTGACAAGCACTAGCTGGTGGAGTATCTCTTCCATCTAAAAATGCGTGAACATATACATCTTTTAATCCTTCTTGTTTTGCAAACTGAAGTATTCCTTTTAAATGATCTATATGGCTATGAACTCCACCGTCTGATAAAAGTCCCATAACATGAAGGTTTCTACCCTCTTTTTTTGCATTTTCTATCGCTTTTGATAAAGCTTCATTTGTGAAAAAGTCTTTATCTTCTATTGATTTTGTTATTCTTGTAAGTTCTTGATAAACTATTCTACCTGAGCCTATATTAAGATGTCCAACTTCCGAATTTCCCATTTGTCCGTGAGGAAGTCCAACATCCATACCACTTGTCTTTATAGTAGTATTAGGATAAGTAGAGATATATTTATCAAAATTTGGAGTTTTTGCTGATTTTATAGCATTTCCTACTGTAGAATTACTAACACCCCAGCCATCAAGGATTACTAAGGCTACAGGTTTTTTCATATATATCACTCCTTAAAAGTTAACCAGTTCTACGTAATCTGCTGGATTTAAGCTAGCTCCTCCAACTAAAGCACCATCTATATCTTCTTCATTCATTATTTCTTCTACATTACTTGGCTTTACGCTTCCACCGTACTGTATTCTAACTTCTTCTGATACATCTTCGCTATATATATCTTTTATAACTTCTCTTATATAAGATATCACGTCATTAGCATCTTTACTACTTGCAGTTTTTCCTGTTCCTATAGCCCAAATAGGTTCATACGCTATTACAACTTTTTTAGCATCTTCACTTGATACATTTTCAAAAGCTGCTTTAACTTGATCTTTTACTACATTTTTTGTTTTATCTTCTTCTCTTTCTTGTAAAGTTTCACCAACACATACTATAGGAATTATTCCGTGCTCTAATGCTTTTATTACTTTCTTATTTACAGTCTCATCAGTTTCGTTAAAATATTGTCTTCTTTCAGAATGTCCTATTATAACATAGTCTATTTCTAATTCTTTTAACATTAAAGCAGATACTTCACCAGTGAAAGCTCCACTTTCTTCAAAGTGCATGTTTTGAGCTCCTATTTTTATATTAGTTCCTTTAGTAGCTTTTTTCATTTCGTAAAGCATAGTAAAAGGAGCACATATAACAGCTTCCACATCTGTATTTTTTATTTTGTCTTTAACTTCATCTATAAATTGTAAAGCTTCATTTATAGTTTTGTGCATTTTCCAGTTTCCTGCTATTATTGGTTTTCTCATTGTTTACACCCCTTATTTATCATTTAAAGCAACTATACCTGGAAGCTGTATTCCTTCTAAGAACTCTAAAGAAGCTCCTCCACCTGTAGATATGTGAGTCATTTTATCTCCGAATCCTAATTGATTTACAGCTGCAGCACTATCTCCTCCACCGATAACAGTTATAGCATCACTTTCTGCCATAGCTTTAGCAACTGCTTTTGTTCCATTTGCAAAGTTTTCAAATTCAAAAACTCCCATTGGTCCGTTCCATATAACTGTTTTTGCATTTTTAACAGCATTAGCGTAGTTTTCGCTAGTTTTTGGTCCTATATCTAGACCCATGTAACCTTCTTTTATATTTTCATTTTCTGTTGTTACAGGCTCTGCATCTTGAGCAAACTTATCAGCTATTATATGGTCTACTGGAAGTAATAAGTTTACACCTTTATCTTTAGCTTTTTGAATCATTTCTCTTGCATAATCTAATCTATCTTCTTCAACTAAAGAATTTCCTACTTCAAATCCTTGAGATTTTAAGAATGTGTAAGCCATTCCTCCACCTATTATAAGTGTATCTACTTTTTCTAGTAAATTATTTATAACGTTTATCTTATCTGAAACTTTCGCTCCACCTAGTATAGCAACAAATGGTCTTTGAGGATTTTCAACTGCTTCTCCTAAGAATTTAAGTTCTTTTTGAATTAAATATCCACATACAGCAGTTTCAAGATACTTAGTAACTCCAACAGTTGAACAGTGTGCTCTGTGAGCTGTACCGAATGCATCATTTACAAATATTTCTGCAAGTGAAGCAAGTTCTTGAGAGAAATTGTCTTCATTTTTAGTTTCTTCTTTTCTGTATCTTGTGTTTTCAAGTAAAACAACGTCTCCGCTTTTCATGTTTTCTACTGCTTTTTTAGCATTTTCCCCAACTACATTGTCATCTTTTGCAAAGTAAACTTCTTTACCTAAAAGCTCTGAAAGTCTTTTAGCAACAGGTGCTAATGAAAGTTCTGGTTTTGCTTCTCCTTTTGGCTTACCAAGGTGAGAACAAAGGATAACTTTAGCTCCTTTTTCTACTAGATATTGAATTGTAGGAAGAGCTCCTATAAGTCTGTTTTCGTCAGTTATAACTCCATCTTTTAAAGGTACGTTAAAATCACATCTAACTAAAACTTTTTTATCTTTAACATCTATATCTTCTATTGTTTTTTTATTAAACATCGACATTTTTCATGCTCCTTTCGTAAAAAATAGGTCCGGTCCCGTAGTGACAACTACAAAACCCGGACCAATTTATTTTTTAAATAATTTTCAATAATTATTTAGAAACATTTACAAAGTATTGTAAAGTTCTTATTAATTGAGCTGTATATGACATTTCGTTGTCGTACCAAGCTGCAACTTTAACTAATTGCTCTCCATTTACTTCCATAACTTTTGTTTGAGTTGCATCAAATAATGAACCGTAGTGAATTCCTATTATATCTGAAGATACTAGTGGCTCTTCTGTGTATCCGAAAGATTCGTTAGCTGCTTTTTTCATAGCTTCGTTTACTTCTTCTGCAGTTACTTTCTTTTCTAATGTACAAACAAGTTCTGTTAAAGAACCAGTTATAACTGGAACTCTTTGAGCTCCTCCGTCTAATTTTCCTTTTAATTCAGGTATAACTAATCCTATAGCTTTAGCTGCTCCTGTAGAGTTTGGAACTATATTAGAAGCTGCAGCTCTTGCACGACGAAGGTCACCTTTTCCATGTGGTGCATCTAATGTATTTTGGTCATTTGTATAAGCATGGATAGTAGTCATGAATCCTTTTGTTATTCCAAAGTTTTCATGTAAAACTTTAGCCATTGGAGCTAAGCAGTTTGTAGTACAAGAAGCTCCTGATATAACTGTTTCTGAACCATCTAGTATATCGTGGTTTACGTTGAATACAACTGTTTTAAGATCTCCTGTTGCAGGAGCTGATATAACAACTTTTTTAGCTCCAGCTTTTATGTGAGCTTCTGCTTTTTCTTTAGAAGTAAAGAATCCTGTACATTCTAAAACTACATCTATTCCTAATTCTGCCCATGGTAAGTTTTCTGGATTTCTTTCAGCTGTTACTTTTATTTCTTTACCGTTTACAACGAAAGCTCCTTCTTTAACTTCTATTTCTCCGTTAAAACGTCCTTGAGCTGAGTCGTATTTAAAAAGATGCGCTAATGTTTTTGCATCTGTTAGGTCGTTTATAGCAACAACCTCAAACTCAGGCTTGTCTAGCATTAATCTTAATGCTAATCTTCCTATTCTTCCAAAACCATTGATAGCAACTTTAATCATGATCATTCCTCCTATTTTTTATTTTTTATATTAACTTTAAATATAAACTAAATTAATTCAAGAATTTTATTTGCTGCACCTTGATCTGTTATTAAAACCAAATCTTTCTTTATTTTAGATATTGCTATTATAGCCTCTGCTTTCTTTGTTCCACCTGCTATCCCTATAGCATCTTTTATTTTTTTGAAGTCTTCAACTGTTATTCCTATTGTGCTTGTTTGGTAAATTGTTTGTCCATCTCTATTGAAGTAGTGGCCAAAAGCTTCACCAACTGCACCTTTTGAACTTATATATTCTATGATATCTTCTTCCATTTTTCTTCTTTTTGCCATTTCCTCGGCTCTTCCTATACCAAATATTAATATGTCTACATTTTTTATATATTCAAGAGTTTTATTAATATCTGGTTCACTCATCAAACTTTCAAGTATATCTTTTCCTACATTGTCTGGAACATGCAAAAGCCTATAATTTCCACAAAGTTTTTTTGCAACTGTTGCAGCTATTGTATTTGACTGTATCTCTACTTCTTTTCCTAATCCACCTCTGGCAGGAACTATTAAAACATTTTTTTCTTTTTTACACTCTGGCAGGCACTGAGCAAATTCAAACATAGTATTGCCGCCTGTTACTCCTATTATTACACTTTCTTTTAATATACCCATTAAGTATTTATATGTACATTTTCCAATATCTTTAATTACAGATTTATCCTCATCGCTATCTCCAGGAACTATTATAACTTTTTTGATATTTAGTTTTTCTCTTATTGTATCTTCTAACTGAGAAATACCCATAATATCATCCATAAGTTTTTTTAGCTTTTCAAGTACCTCTAATCCATTTTCATTAATTCTCATTCCCGATACTTGAACATCTATAAGTTCCTGATTTTTTAAAAATTCTACCTCTGATCTTATAGTTCTCTCGCTCAGTCCCAATAGGTTAGCCAATGCTCTTCTTCCTATTGGCTCGTTTAAATATACTTGTCTTAGTATAAAATATCTTCTTTGAATTAAATCTAAGACTTCTGGAACTAATTTTTTCTGAATTTCTACTAGCTCTTTCATTTCTTCCTCCTGGGGCATTACTTATCCCAGTTTAGTATTCTTGCGGGACGTTTTCAATCCCTATATCACTTTCACGTCCCACATTTTTAATTCTATACTAACAATTATTTTTTTTCAAGCCATTTTTATTAAATTTTACAAACTTTTTCTCCTTGATGAAGATAGTATTCCCATTTCCTCTCTATATTTTGCTACTGTTCTTCTAGACACATTTATATTTTTGTTTTTTAAAATATCCACTATTTGTTGATCACTATAAGGCTTTTGCTTGTTTTCACTGTCTATTATTTCCTTTATCATATCCTTTATACTAGTAGATGCTATAGCTTCATTCAATCCTGAACTAAAAAAGTACTTAAGTTCAAACAAACCATATGGAGTTAGTATATATTTTCCATTTACTGCTCTACTAACTGTAGATTCATGAATGTTTAGTTTATTTGCTATGTCTTTTAATATCATAGGCTTTAAATATCTTTTTCCCTTAGTAAAAAATTCTTTTTGAATATTTACTATTTCTTCAGATATTTTTAATATTGTGTTTTTTCTATTTTCTATATTTTTTATAAGAGTTACTGCTCTATTTAATTTTTCTTTTATATATTCTTTTGCATTCTCGTCCTTTGTATTTTTTAAAATTTCTTCATAAAACTTATTTATTGTTATTGTAGGTATATGTTTGTCATTTATATATACTAAAAGGTCACTTCCTACTTTTTCAACTATTACATCTGGCTGTATGTAATTGTTTGTATAACTTGAAAATTTTCTTCCAGGCTTTGGTTCTAAATTTTTTATTATTTTACATATATCAAATAACTTTTCTTCTTTTATTTTGTATTTTCTGCAAAGGTCTTTGTATTTTTTCTTAGCTAATAAGTCTAGATCTTCTTTTATTATATTTTCGATTATATCTTCATTATTTCTAAGCTCTTTTAATTGAATTAAAAGACATTCTTTTAAATTTCTTGCTCCTACACCCGAGGGCTCAAGAGTTTGAACTACTTTTAAGTTTTTTAGTAAAGTTTTTTCATCTATTCTTAAATCTTTTTGAATATCTTTTATATCTACTCTAAGATATCCATCTTCGTCTATAGAATCTATTATGTAGTGTATTATTTTTTTATCTTTTTTATCTAAGTTTATGTATCTTACTTGATCTTTTAAATAGTCATATAACGTCATTTGATATTTAATCATATTTTCTAAATTTATTGTTTCAGATATTTCGTTTTGAATTATATCTTTTTTATTTTTTTGTATATATCTTAACCAATCTATGTTCTCATTTTTTTCTACAGTTATTACTGGATTTTCTTCATTTTCTTTTATTATTTTTTCTTCAAGCTCACTTGTAGTCATAGTTAAGATTTCTAAAGACTGTTTTAGCTGTTTTGTAAGTACTAATTTTTGGGTTTGCCTTATATCTAAATTAAATCTCATTTCCACTACATTTCACCCTTTTTTATTTTTTATATCATGAGTTGATTAGGTTATTAATTTTATTAAAATTCATAAGATAGATTTAAAATTTTAATAAAATTATTTATCAGTCAACTTAGCCTAAGCTATGTTTACTCTGATTGGGTGTAACCCTACACCCTCTATCCCCTCCGAAAATGCATTGGGGAATACTTTTTTCATTATTTGATATGCTCCATTTAAATCTGCATTTATTAAAGTACCCTTATTAGACCTAAATAACCCTCTATGGATTCGTCTTGACTTATTATATTTTTCTTTAACAGGCAATTCGTTATCTAAAAATGATGTTCCACTTGTATAACTTTCCTCTATAAGTACTACTTTAATTCCTGCATTTTCTGCTTTATACATTATCTTATTTATAAATTCTTTATGTGGTATTCCTACAAATGATTGATTAACTTTTTTACTCATTTTGCTTTCTCGTTTCCAGTCTTTGTTATTGCCTATAATTATTGTGTTAACATTTAATGATAAAGCATAATTTACTACATATTTACTTGCTTTGTGAATAAAATCATTTACTTTGTTATTTCTTTTAACCGTTAATTTATTCATTCTTTTAGTGTAATCAAGGCTATTCATTCTTTTTGCTATTTGACGATAATGGCTTATTTTTTTGTTGTAGTATTGATTTATTGATTTTAGACCCTTACCATTCAGAATTATAGGTTTTGCACCTACATTATTACTTATGGTTGCAAAGTTATCTAAACCAAGATCAATACTAATAAACCTACCGTTATCTTTTTTAGTTTCAGGTATTTCTAGTCTGTATACTACTTCGATAATAATATGATTGTTTCTTGGTAGTATCCTGACTTGTTGTAAATTAGTTACTTTTGTATTTAATTTAAAACCATTAAAACATTTAGGAAAATGAATTTGATTATCTTTTAATTTACAATTACAATTTGTTAGTATTAATTGAAACCTTCCGTTTTTAGGTAAATAATTCGGTAATTTAGGCTTACCTTTATATTTTTCTTTATGTTTACTCCAGTCTTTTATAGAATTAAAAAAAGACTTCCAATTCTTATCTAACAATCTTAATGTTTGTTGTGCTGATTGGGCAGTGGGCATATTCCTATAATCAAAATCCATTCCTTCTTTTTTTAATAGTTTATCCATTTGATTATATCAGATATATTTATTATCACTAATAAACAATTTCCTTATCTGATAATTTGCAAAGTTATAAAGGCTTTTAGATTTAAAACAAAATTCATCTAACATTTTATAATAAAGATTTTTAGGATGTATTATGTGCCTTTCTACACGATTAACTTGCACCTTCCTCATTCACTTCCTTTTCTTTTAGAGTATAACTTCATAGAATAACACTGAAGTAAACTTCTATTTCTTCAAATATTTCTTCACTATCTAATTTTTCACAGCCTACCTCACTCATAACTATTATCTCACAATTATATTTTTTAAAGAATAACTCAAAACCTACTCTACTTAATCTATCTTTATAAGATATTATAACTCTTTCTACTTTACCTGCAATTACATCATCAAGCATCTTGAAAAAATTTTTTCTTTTCTCAAAGCTAATCCCACTTTCTATATCTGAAAACACTCTTGATATGCAATATCCATTACTAAAACAAAACTGTTTTAACATCTGGATTTGATTTTCCAAGTCGGCTCTCTTGTATTATAAAATATATTTATTTAATTAATTAAAAATATATTTTATTTAAAATTTTAATATTTTTCATTATTTTGTTTACGTTTAATTCTATATCAATAGTTTTTTATATAACCATATATTTTTATCTTATGATATATATTCCAACATATATATATTTATCTTTTGGGAACAATTTATCTAGACAAAATTTTAAATGTGGAGGTAATATATGATAAAAAATCTCTTGAAAAAAACATATTTTAGTGCTATTGCTATATTTTTATCTGTTGGATTTTTAGGTGTAAGTTTTGCTGATACCGTATATACTGTTGTAAGCGGAGATAGTATGTGGAAAATAGCTGTAAGATATCAAGTAGGTCTATCAGAGCTTATAAACGCAAACCCTCACATAAAAAATCCAGATTTAATTTATCCTGGAGATAAGATAACTATTCCAAATATAGATGATGTAAAGGCTATAGAGCAAGAGGTTATAAGACTTGTTAATTTAGAAAGATCTAAAAGAAACTTGCCACCTCTTTCTCACAACTGGGAGTTATCTAGGGTTGCTAGATATAAATCTCAAGATATGATAGATAATAATTATTTTTCACATAACTCCCCAGTTTATGGAAGCCCATTTGACATGATAAGAAGTTTTGGAATTAAGTTTTCAGCAGCAGGAGAAAATATAGCTTATGGACAAAGAACAGCTCAGCAAGTAGTAAATGCTTGGATGAACTCAGAAGGGCATAGAAGAAATATTTTATCAACAAACTTTACACAAATTGGTGTTGGGTATGCAGTTAACAAATCTGGTGTACCTTATTGGACTCAAATGTTTATAAGACCATAAAAAAACTCCCTTATGGGAGTTTTTTTGTTTTGTTATAGTCTATCTAATCCTTGTTTTAAATCTTGTATTATATCTTCAACATTTTCAAGCCCTACTGATAATCTAACAAGACCATCACTTATTCCTGCTTCTAACCTTTCTTCTCTTGTGTATGGAGAGTGAGTCATAGATGCTGGATGTTGAATTAAAGTTTCTGTATCTCCTAAACTTACAGCTAGTTTACATAAATCTAGAGAGTTTAATAATTTCTTACCAGCTTCTACTCCACCTTTAACTTCAAATGCTATAAGTCCTCCAAATCCATCCATTTGCTTTTTAGCAAGTTCATGTTGCGGATGACTTTCAAGTCCTGGATAATATACAGTTTCTACAGCAGGATGAGACTCTAAAAACTTGGCTACTTTATAAGCATTTTCACAGTGTCTTTGCATTCTTAATTCTAAAGTTTTCATTCCTCTAAGTATTAAATATGCATCAAACGGACTTAAAACAGATCCTGTCATATCCTTTACTCCAAATAATCTAACCTGAGTTATAAACTCTTGTTTTCCTGCTACAAATCCAGCAATAACATCTCCATGACCGTTTAGATATTTAGTTGCAGAATGAACTACTACATCAGCTCCTAACTCTATAGGTCTTTGAAGATATGGCGTACAGAATGTATTATCTACAATAAGTATACAATCTTTCTTTTGATGAGTTATATCACTTATAGCCTTTATATCAACAATTTTAAGATTAGGATTTGCTGGAGTTTCTATATACACAACTTTAGTGTTTTCTTTCATTGCATTTTTTATATTATTAGGATTAGATGTATCAACAAAAGTTACCTCTACTCCATATCTAGTAAGACCATGACTTAAATATGCATATGTACAACCATATAATGTCTTATCTGCTATCATATGATCTCCTGCTTTTAAAGCTGTCCAAAGTGCTGATGTTATAGCACCCATTCCAGATCCAACAGCCATAGCAGCCTCTGCACCTTCTAAACAAGCTAACTTTTCTTCTAACTGTGTCAATGTAGGATTTCCAAGTCTTGTATATATGTATCCACCTTCTTCTAGTGCAAATCTTCTTCCTCCTTGCTCTGCACTATCAAATATAAAAGTAGATGTTTGGTATATAGGTGTTGCTAAAGATCCTGAAACTGGGTCTTTTACATAACCTGCATGTATTGCTTTTGTTGCAAAACCTTTATTTTTTATATCTTTCATTTTATCGCCCCCTAAACATATTTTCAATTTTATAAAATAGCAATTTGTATGCCAAATTTTTAACCTGAGTAGTCTTCTTATCTATTACAAAAAAACAGAAAAAGTGGAAATTAAACTTTCCACTTTTTCTGTTTTTGTAAATGTTTATTTCCATATGTAAATTTTTATTTCCACTTTATATTATATTTTTTTATTTTATTTACCAATGTGGTGTGAGAAACACCTAAAATTTTTGCACTTTTTCTTATAGTTTTATACTTCTTTAGCGTTTTTAAAATTACACTTTTTTCAGTTGCCTCAACCATCTCACTTAAAGTAGTTTCTTTAAAACTTACCTGTTCATTTATGTAGTCATTGTTTATATCTTCTTTAAAGTCTATAACCAAATGTCTCTTTGTCAATATATCTTTATCACACAAATTCATAGCTCTTTCTACTACATTTTCTAATTCTCTTATATTACCCGGCCAACTGTATTCCATAAGCTTATTTATAAAATCTATATCAAAACCTATAATTGCTTTATTTAGTTTTTTATTTAATTTATCTATAAAAAAGTTTACTAACAAAGGTATATCTTCTTTTCTTTTTCTTAAAGGTGGTAAGTAAACTGGTATTACATTTAATCTGTAATATAAATCTTCTCTAAATTTACCCTGTTTTATCATTTCTTCTAAATTTTTATTTGTTGCTGCAATTATCCTAACATTAATACTTTCTTCGTTTACACTTCCTATTTTTCTTATTTTTCCTTCTTGGACAGCTCTAAGAAGTTTAGCTTGAAGAACTATTGATAATTCCCCAATTTCATCTAAAAATATGCTGCCTCCATCAGCTTCTTTGAAAAGCCCTTTTTTTCCACCCTTTATAGCTCCTGTAAAAGAACCTTCTTCATATCCAAAAAGCTCACTTTCTAATAATTCTTCAGGAAGTGCTGCACAGTTTACCGGTACAAAAGGCTTATCTTTTCTGTTACTTAAAAGATGTATAGTTTTTGCAAAAACTTCTTTTCCAGTCCCACTTTCTCCTCTTAGTAAAACTGTTGAATCTGAGCTTGATATCATAGTTATTAATTCTTTTACTTTATTTATTTCCTTGCTATTTCCTATTACATTTTTAAATACATCTTCATCACTTGAAGAAACTATATTTGCTAGCTCTATAACTTTTTTCATATCTTTTATAGACGCTACTGCACCTAGTATATTTCCGTAATCATCTTTAATAGCTCTTCCTGTTGTCAAGTAGTGACTTTCTCCTCTTTTTGTCTTTATTTTCATCTCTAGGTTATTGTAGCTTTTTCCTTCTTTTAAAAGTCTTATTATAGGAGCATCACTCGAAAGAAGATTAGTTATGTGTTTTCCTATTAACTCATCTTTAGAATAGTTAAATATGTTTTCACAGTAATTATTAAATATTTCTATTTTTCCAGATTCATTTATAGCTATTATTCCTTCTTCTACAGAATCTATAAAAGCTAATATTCTTCTTTCGTGTTCTTCACTTGGCATAAGATTTATTTCTTTTATATTTATTACACCATTTAATTTTTTTATATTTTCTATTAATGTATCTTTTTTGTCTTTATCTATATGATCTATTTTTATATAAACTTTTTTAGTAAAAACTTCTGTTGACGATATACTTATATTTATTGAAAAAATTTCTCTTAATATATCAAAGGCCATTCCTATCCTATCTTGCGTTGTTATCTCTAATCTAAGACAGCCCATACAACTACCCCATGTTTTCTATTATGTTTTTTAACTGCTTCTCACTAAATTGATATTTTTCGTTACAAAAATGGCATACAACTTCAGCCTTTTTATCTTCATGTAAAATCTCACTCAATGTATTTTCTCCAAGCGTTATAAGAGCTTTTTCTATTCTTTCTCTACTACAGTCACATTCAAATTTAACATTATGTTTTTCTAATATGTTATATTCAAGTCCGTCTAACACTATAGCTATTATATCTTCTGGTGTTTTTCCTTTATCTATGAGAGTAGATATAGGCTCCATTTTAGATAAATTATTTTCTAGTGTAGTTATAACTTCCTCGCTAGCATCTGGCATTAATTGAACTATAAATCCACCTGCTGCTTTAACTGAGTAATCAACATCCACTAAAACTCCTAAAGCTACAGCAGATGGTTGTTGTTCAGAGTGAGCAAAATAAGCTGTAAAATCTTCAGCTATTTCTCCACTAACTAATTCATATTTGCCTATGTAAGGTTTTTTTAGTCCAAGATCTTTTATTACAGTTAAACTTCCTTCTTTACCAACTGCTGCAGAAACGTCTAATTTACCTTCATATTTTAAAGGAACATCTACATCAGGATTTGATACATATCCTTTTACTACTCCTTTTGAATTTGAAACAGCTACTATACTTCCTATAGGTCCATTACCCTTTATAGTAATAGTTAATTTATCCTTATCCGACTTCATCATAGTACCCATAATAGATGTTGCTGTTAGCGTTCTTCCAAGTGCAGCAGTTGCAACAGGAGTTGTATTATGTGTTTTTCTTGCCATTTCTACCATATCCGTTGTAAGAGCTGCAAATATTCTTATCTTGTTATCTTTATCTGTTGCTCTAACTATGTAATCCATTTTATCATCTCCCTTTTTATTTTTTAGCTATAAAAAAAACTCTCTCTGAACTTTCATCATCTTCAGAAAATGTAAAATCCTTATATATCTTTATTTTATCAAAACCTGCTTTTTTTAGCAGTTTTATTATTTCTTCATTCTTATATGCTCTTTGGTAATGGACTTCTTCGAATCTTTTAAAATAATTTTTTTCTTTTACAAAAAAAGCTAAATCCATTTGCAGTATATTATCTTCTTCGTCAAAATAATTTTCCCATATATAAGCTAAATCATCTCTATTTTCTGCAAATGTATTGTTGCTAAGTATTGTAGACAATTTAAAATAAGAACTTATATCAAATATAAACAAGCCTTCATCTTTTAATATATTTTTTACCTTTTTGAAAATATTTAAAAGGTCTTGTTTATCTAAAATATAATTAAAACCATCACAACCACACAAAACACAGTCTATATTATACACATCAAAATCTAATTGTGTCATATCTTGGTTTAAAAAAACTATATCTAAATTTTCTTTTTCTGCTTTTTCTCTTGCTACACTTAGCATTTCTTCAGATATATCTATACCTACTATAGCATATCCTCTTTTAGCTAACCTAGTAGTTAAATTACCCGTACCACAGGCAAGCTCTAATATTGTATTTACTTTTAAATTTTCACTTTTATAAATTTTTTCTATATAGTCAACCCATCCATCATAATCTACATCATCCATAAGCTCATCGTATATAAAAGCAAATTCCTCATACTGTTTCATTTTCTACTCCTTTACTCTTTTTCTTCTTTTTAGATGTCATTATTCCACCTATTTTGCCTGCCTCTTTAGCAGTAAGGCCACCCCATCCATACTTTTGAACTTTATCCATAAGCCCAAGCTCCTGAGCTATTTCGTATTTCATTATATCATTTTCTGTTAGTATTTTCTTCTTTTTGTTTTTACTCATCTCAAAATTCCTCCTTATTTTATTATACTTACTTTTAATTTTTTACAGATAAGCTCCTTTTTATAACACATAGGAAATTATATACCTTAATAAATTATGAAAAAGTTATAATTTCCGTAATGTGTTTCAACAAAGACTTCTTTTTAAAATATTTCTAAAGAAAGGCTTTGTTATAACACATAGGAAATTATATACCTTAATAAATTAATAACTATAGTTTGTAAATTTTTTCGATATTTTTCGTCAAAATTGCATAATAACTATTGACGTTTTTAAAATTAATGCTAAAATAAAGTTATAATATTTTCCCACTCCCCCTTAACATATATACTAAAAATAAAGTCTTCCTTCAAATTTGAAGGAAGACTTTATTTTTTCATCCAATGTATGAATAAGCAACATAAATATACATAATTATACATATCAATATAGGCACATACTCTAATATATTGCTTTTTTCATATTTTTTATCTTCATTTTCCATATTATTTTGTACTATATTAAATAAAAATTTAATTATTATAAATGATATTAAAGCTACCCCTAACCAGAATAAAATTTGAAATAAAACTTGGTGTGCTGATAACGAAACATTTTCTACACCAGGGTCATTAGTTGAAAATACATATAAAAGTGTTGTAGCTATAAAATTATTAATACTATGTCCTATTATAGCTGGATAGATAGAGTTTGTTTTTATCGTTAAGTATCCATATATTATACCTATTATGAAAGGTCCCATAAAGTTAAATATATTAAAGTGAAATAAAGCAAATAAAAACGAAGAATATATTACAGAAAATTCAAATCCCCTTTCTTCATTCATTCTAATAAAAAACCCTCTAAATAAAACTTCTTCGCATATCCCTGGAGTAAGAGCTAATAATACTAAAAACCAAAGATATTCGCTTGAACTTGATGCCGACGGTAGATAATTAAAATATTTTATCCCAAAAACATCTAATATAAATATAACAATTAAATTTCCTAAAACAGCTATAGGATAAGCAAACAAAGGTATGAACAAAGATGAAATAAAAGTTTTAAGGTCTATCTTATTAAACCTTAAAAACTCTTTTAAAGTTTTGTCACCCTTAAAAAGAACTGAAAACAAAACTGCAGGAATAAGAATTATTCCATATTCTGTTATAAGCAGACCTAAATTTAAATCTTTTCTTTGAAAAAATGCCCCTACTGTCAAGAAAAGACATGCTAAAAATAGGTAAATAAGATTAGATTTTATAGTTTTTTTCATTATGATCAGACAACACTCCTTTATGAATAAGTATTTTTATATAAATGTATATTCCATTTAATAAAACTGTATTATCAAAATCAAAATTTATATTATGAAGACCATTTACAAATCCTTTTTGTTCATTTCTAGAACCTAACATAAAGAATAATCCAGGTATTTGTTTTTGATAATATGAAAAATCTTCTGATATCATAAGTGGTTCAAGTATCTGTATATTTTCATCTCCTATAGCTTTTTTCATTTCTTCGAATAAATTCTCATCATTATAAACAGCAGGATAATCATCTTTTATTTTTATTTTTATTTTACAATCAAAACTTTCTTCAAATCCTTTAGCTATCTGAGTTAACCTTTCTTTTACTTTTTTATAAACTTCTTCTTTAAAAGCTCTTATTGTTCCCTGAAGAATTACCTTTTCAGCTATTACATTTCTCCTGCTTCCACCTTCTATTTTACCTATAGTTAAAACAGCTTCATCTAAAGGTCTTATATTTCTAGATATTATACTTTGGATTGTATTTATAAAGTTTGATGCAATAACTATTGAATCCACTGCATTTTCAGGCATAGCTCCATGTCCACTTTTACCTGTTATTTCTATATCAACTTCTCCTGTTTGAGCCAAAAAATGCTTTGGTCTTACCCCAACAACTCCTTCACTTATTTCAGGATATATGTGAAGGCCATATATCTCATTGACTTTATACTTTTCTAAAACTCCTTCTTTTATAAGGGGTAAAGCCCCTCCTGGCGATTCTTCAGCTGGCTGAAATATAAATACTACATTTTCGTTTAAGTTTTCTTTATTTGCATTAAGATATTCTATCAATCCTAATAGTATACTCATATGACCATCATGACCACATAAGTGTTTTACATGTCCATCTATATTCAAACCATCCATATCTGCTCTAAAAGCTATAGTTTTTTTGCCAATTTTTCCTTTTATTACTCCTACTACAGCTGTATCTAAAAATTCTTCATACTCAACATTTATTTGTTTTAAATAATCCTTTATATATTTAGATGTTTTAAATTCTTTCATTCCTATTTCTGCTATAGAGTTTAATATTTTTCTGTGATTTGTAACCTTTTTTTCTATATCTAATTCTTTTAAAAACATATATATCTCTCCTTAACACAATAAAATATTAAATAAATAATGTTCACTTATTCCTAAATATTGAATATACTTATAATGAATGGTACTATATATGAATACATAGTTATATTATAATACATTTTTTAAAGGAGGTATATAAATTGAAAAAGACGAATATAGCCATAGTTGGAGCTACTGGGATGGTAGGAAGAACTTTTTTAAAAGTTTTAGAGGATAGAGATTTTCCTGTAAATAACTTATATCTTTTTTCTTCTAAAAAATCAGCAGGATCAACTTTAACATTTAAAGGAAAAGAATATATAGTTGAAGAATTAAACGAAAACTCTTTTGATAAAGATATAGATATAGCTTTATTCTCTGCTGGTGGGCAGGTAAGCTTAAAATATGCTCCAATAGCTAAGCAAAAAGGAGTTATAGTTGTTGATAATAGTAGTGCATTTAGAATGGATAAGGATGTTCCTTTAGTTGTTCCAGAGGTAAATCCCGAAGATATAAAAAAACACAATGGAATAATTGCAAATCCTAACTGCTCAACAATTCAGGCAGTTGTTGCTTTAAAACCTCTTCATGATAAATTTAAGATAAAAAGAATAGTATATTCTACTTACCAAGCTGTTTCAGGTTCTGGTATAAATGGTATTAATGATCTTGAAGAAGGTTTAAGAGGAAATGAAAACAAATTTTATCCTCATCAAATAGCAAATAACTGTCTTCCTCATATAGATGTTTTTCTAGAAAATGGATACACAAAAGAAGAAATGAAAATGATAAACGAAACTATGAAAATATTAAATGATTGTTCTTTAAAGGTAACTGCTACAACTGTAAGAGTACCTGTATTTAATTGCCATAGTGAGTCTGTAAATGTAGAGCTTGAAAAACCATTCGATATGAAAGAAATATTCGATACTTTAGAAAATGCAGATGGTGTTGTAGTTGTTGATGATCCTTCTTTAAATAAATATCCTTTAGCTTCTATTGCTAATGGCAAAGATGAGGTTTTTGTAGGAAGAATAAGAAGAGATTTTAGTTTAGAAAATGGAATTAACATGTGGATAGTAGCTGATAACATAAGAAAGGGAGCAGCTACTAATGCAGTTCAAATTGCTGAGTATATATTAAAATATAATTTAATTTAGAAAGGATGGTTTTTTATGTTATTTAAAGGTTCTGGTGTTGCTCTTGTTACTCCTTTCAAGGATGGAAAAATTGATTTTGATGCTCTTGAGAAAGTAATTGAGTTTCATATCAAAGAAAAAACTGATGCTTTCATAGTTTGTGGAACTACAGGAGAAGCATCTACTATGACTGATGAAGAAAAGTTGGCAACCATTAAGTTTGTAATCGAAAAGACAAATAAAAGAATTCCTGTTATAGCAGGAACTGGATCTAATGATACTGCTCACTCTATTTATCTTAGCAAAGAAGCTGAAAAATTAGGTGCTGATGGACTTTTAGTTATAACTCCATATTATAATAAGGCTACTCAAAAAGGCCTTATAGCTCACTTTGAATCTATTGCAAACTCTGTAAACATACCTATAATAGTTTACAACGTTCCTGGAAGAACTGGGGTAAATATAGCTCCTAATACTCTTTCAGAAATTGCTAAGATCAAGAATATAGTTGGTGTTAAAGAAGCCAGCGGAAATATAGCTCAAGTTGCTGAAATAGCTAGGGTTTGCCCTAAAGATTTTGCTATATATTCAGGAAATGATGATATGATACTTCCTTTATTATCTTTAGGTGGAGTTGGTGTTATTTCAGTTGTTGCAAATATATGCCCAAGAGATACTCATGATTTAGTTTATAAATTCTTTGAAGGAGATATTGAAGGATCAAGAAAACTTCAATTAGATATGAAACCTTTAATAGATGCCCTATTTATAGAAGTAAATCCTATTCCTGTTAAAACAGCTATGAACCTTTTAGGTTTTGATATGGGTGAACTTAGATTACCTTTAACAGAAATGAGCGAGAACAATTTAGAAGTTTTAAAAAGAGAATTAATTAATTATGGATTTAAATTATCCTAGGAGGTTTTTTATGATTAATGTAGCTTTAAATGGATGCCTCGGAAAAATGGGAATGGTTTTAATAGATTCTATTAGTAGGGATCCTGATTTAAATCTAGTAGCAGGTGTTGACACAAAAACGGATAACTCTTTAGGCTTCCCTGTTTACACTAGTGCTTTAGATATAAAAGAAAAGGTAGATGTTATAATAGATTTTTCAAGACCTGAATCTTTAGATGATCTACTATCTTATGCAAAATCAAACAAAACTGCTCTTGTTATAGCTACAACTGGATATTCAGATGATCAGATAAACAAGATAGTAAGTCATTCAAAAGAGATTCCAATATTCCACAGCTCTAATATGTCTGTTGGAGTTAATCTTGTTTTAGATTTAGTTAAAACAACTACAAAGGCCCTTTATGGTTTTGATATAGAAATAGTAGAAAAACATCACAATAAGAAAGTAGACGCTCCAAGCGGTACTGCTTTAATGATAGCAAAGGAAATAAAAGAAACTTTAGACAATCAAGTTGATTTTAATTACGGAAGATTCGGCAAAGATGCTAAGCGAAATAAATCTGAAATAGGTATTCACGCTGTTAGAGGTGGAACTATAGTAGGTGAACACTCTACTATATTCGCTGGGCCTGATGAAATAGTAGAGATTAATCACATTGCTTTGTCTAAGGAAATATTTGCCGAAGGTGCTAAAAAAGCTGCTAAGTTTATTGTAAGTAAGGAAAATGGTTATTATAATATGAAAGATATAATAAAATTGTAAGGAGGATTTTTGCTAATGATGAATATGACTGATCCATACGAAATAGCAAAATATATAAAGAACGTAAAGAAAAAAACTCCAGTAAAAGTTTATCTAAAAGGAAAAATAGATACTCAAAAATATACTGATCTTAAGATATTTGGTGATGAAAATCTATATACGATTTTTGGAGAATATGATCAAGTTCAGGTATTACTCGATGAAAACAAAGATTCAATCATTGACTATCATTTAGAATACGACAGAAGAAATTCTGCTATTCCTATGTATAATCCTTTAAATACTCAAGCTAGAATAGAACCTGGCGCTATAATAAGAGATATGGTTTCTATAGGAAAAAATGCAGTTATAATGATGGGAGCAGTAATAAATATAGGAGCAGAAATAGGAGAAAATACAATGGTAGATATGAATGCCGTTGTAGGAGCTAGAGGAAAGCTTGGAAAAAATGTTCATCTAGGTGCAGGAGCTGTTGTTGCAGGAGTTTTAGAACCACCTTCTGCTACACCTGTAGTTATAGAAGATGATGTTTTAATAGGAGCTAACGCAGTAATTCTAGAAGGAGTAAGAGTAGGTAAAGGAGCTGTTGTTGCTGCAGGAGCTGTTGTAACTAGTGATGTTCCTGAAAATGCTGTTGTCGCAGGCTCTCCAGCTAAAATAATAAAAATGAAAGATGATAAAACAAAAGAAAAAACTAAATTACTAGAAGATTTGAGAGGATAAAAAAAGGTGGCATACGCCACCTTTATCTATCTTCATCTGTTACAACAAACACATAAGGTACATTTCTATAGTAATCACCATAGTTTAATCCATATCCAACAACGAATTTATCTTCTATAGTAAAACCTACATAATCAGGTACAAGTTCTACTTTTCTTCTACTTGGCTTGTCTAAAAGAACACAAGATTTTACACTTGCTGGATTTTTAGTTTTTAAGTGATCAAGAACATATTTCATCGTAAGTCCAGAATCAGTGATATCATCTACAACTAAAACATCATATCCTTTTATATCGTCAGTAACATCAGCAAGCATACTTACAACACCAGAAGTTTCTTTTCCGTGTCCGTAGCTTGAAGTTGTCATAAATCCTATTTTAACAGGAATAGTTATATTTCTTACTAAATCAGCCGTGAATATAAAACTTCCTTTTAAAAGAGAAATTACCATTAAGTTTTTTCCTTTATAATCTTCTGATATCTGTTGTCCTAACTGTTTAAGTCTATTAGCTATGTCTTCTTCAGAACATAGAACTTCCCATTTCTTTTTTTCTATATCCATGACTTACCTCCATTTTATAATTTTATACTTTATTTTAATTAAAAAGTAGAATATTGTCAATTAATTAATTACTATTCATTCTTTCCATAACATTTATTATTACTTGGTCTGTTATCTCCATTCCTTCACTACTTACCTTACCTAAATTCTTTATGCTTTCTTCTACAGTTTTACCTATTATTCCATTAAGAGGCGGAACTATACAGTTATATTTTGCCATAAGAGCACTCTGAACTGCTGCTCCTGCTGCTGATGCAAGCTTTAATGCACAGCCTGCTTTTGCCCCATCACATATCATTCCACTTAAATTTGCAACCATATTATCTATACATCCCTCTATCTTCCTATAATCACATCCCATAAGATATGCAATTGCAGCTGCAGCACCAGTAGAAGCCGCTACTCCACATCCACATACAGCTGATAACCTTCCTGTATAATTTTTTATATATGTTGTAATCAAATGGCTTATAGCTAAAGCTTTTGCTAACTTTTCATCTTCTTGAGGATATAAATAATTATATGCACTTATAGGTAATATAGCTGTAATACCGTGATTTCCACTTCCATTTGAACTCATAACAGGCATATTTATTCCACTCATTCTAGCATCAGACGCCGCTGCAGTTATCATTATAGCTCTATTCATAAGATCATCACATAATATCTTGTCATCTATAGCCTTTTTAATTCCATATCCCACTCCTGCTCCAATTTTATTTTCAATAGCAAAATCAGCTATAGCTTGATTCATATTTATTCCTTCTAATAAAAACTTTATATCTTCAAAATCTAATTCTTCAATTTTTTCTAAAAGATCACTTATTTTCATATGTGCTATTTCACTTTCACTTTGAGTATTATCTATTTGAAGATCAATATCATTTGAAATAATTATTTTATCATTTACTTGAAGATGCACAAATTGGTCATGTTTTCCCATTATTATAACCTTTGATTCATTTTTATATCCTTTTAAATTAACCTGTACATAAACTTTCTCTTTTGTATTTATAGGATTTATTTTTATAATTCCTTTTTCAGATAATTTTTCTGCTTTTAGTATATCCTCTTTTTCTATATTTTCAAGCACTCTAAGATTATCAATAGATTTTTCTCCTACTAATCCCATACTTGCTGCTATTTTTAGTCCTATTTTTTCTGTTTTAGGAATACCTACACACATACCGTTTTTATATACATTTGAACTTACAAGTATATCACAACAAACAAACTCATCATCTAAAAGCTCTTTCGCTTTGGCACAAGCTAATGCTACTGCTACAGGTTCTGTACAACCAACTGCCACCTTAACTTCTTCTTTTAATATCTTTATTAACTTTTCTTTCATTTTATCTCCTCCCTATAACTTTATATAAATATCTATTAGCAATAACTATGCCAAAGTTAAATGCCTTAAGTAGCAATATATATACCCTAGCAATAAAACATTGTCTCAAAACGAAAAAAAATAGTCTCAAGTTGATACAGCTGTATCAATCTGAGACTATTTTGTATTCTTTTAACTTTCTATATAAAGTTGCTCTAGATATTCCAAGAGCATGAGCTGCTTTTTCCTTATCTTTCTTAAATTTTTTAAATTTATTAAGTGCTTTTATTATTTCTTTTTTCTCAAGCTCACTTAAAGGAGTTATAGTGTCTTCATAATTATCTTCATTATATTTATATTCACATTTTAATTTTTCAGGAAGATCTGTAAGTTTTATTGTATCTGTATTGCACATATTTATCCCGTACTCTATAACATTTTCTAGTTCTCTGACATTCCCATACCAAGGATATTCCAATATTTTATTCATAGCTTGAGAATCTATCGATGAAACATGTTTGTTTAGTTTTTTAGAATATTTAGTTATAATATGTTCTACAAGAGAATATATATCTTCTTTTCTTTCTCTTAAAGGCGGAATTTTTATAGGCAATACATTTAATCTATAATACAAATCTTCTCTGAATTCTCCATTTTTAACCATCTTTTCAAGGTCTTTATTAGTAGCAGCTATTATCCTTACATCTATCTGTATAGCTTTACTACCTCCAACCTTGTCTATTTCTCTTTCTTGTAAAACTCTTAAAAGTTTTCCTTGAAGATGAATACTCATATCTCCTATCTCATCTAAAAACAATGTCCCTTTGTTAGCAAGTTCAAATTTTCCTATTTTTCCACCTTTTTTAGCCCCTGTAAAAGCACCTTCTTCATATCCAAATAGCTCACTTTCTAACAGGGTATCAGGTATTGCTGCACAATTTATAGCTATAAATGAATTTTTAGACCTTTCGCTATTGTTGTGTATAGCTCTTGCTAATAATTCTTTCCCTGTACCACTTTCTCCTGTTATAAGGACTGTAGAAAAAGACTTTGAAGCTATATCTGCTTTTCTTTTTACATTTTTTATAGCATCGCTAATTCCTATTATATTACTAAATCTTACATTATACTCTCCTGTAGTTATTTTATTAAAATCTTTTATTGTAGATAGCTTGTCCGTAAAATAAAGTACGTACCCTTTTATAGTTTCATCTACTATTATTGGATTAATATTGCAAATCCCACTAAAAATATAACTTTCTTTGTTAAAGTTAAAAGAAATAACTTTATGTTTTTTTAGATTCTTTATATCTTCTAGTGTTATAAAATCTAGAATTTTAAATATGCTTTTATTTTCTATATTACTTTTCAGTTTAAATATTTGAACAAACTTTTCATTCCATTTATTTATATTTCCAAATTTGTCTATGGATACTACTCCTTTGTCCATATTATTTAACAACATTTGTAATCTTGTAGCTTCAAGTTTGAGTTGATAAGACTTCATTTCTGCAAGAATTTTGCTACATATTAAGTCTGCCATTTTATTCAAAAAGTCCATAAGTTTCGTTTTATTTTCTAGTAAATTATTCTTTTGCTCGATACTAAAAGCTATAAGGCCTATTACTCCATATATTTTGTCTTCGATTTTAATAGGAGAAGATACTTCTGCAAATTCATTACAACTTTCCTTAATTTCACAAAGATTGCAAATATGGTCTTGTCTAGGATTTTCTATTATAAAACTTTTACCTGTAGATAAAGAAACTCCAAATGCAGACTTTTCACTTACCCTTTCTCCAACTTTTTCTTTATATTGTCCTGTACCAGCTATTCTTATTAAATTATCATCTACTATTGTTACATCTACATTTAAAACTGTAGATATAACATTTGCTATGTTTTCTATATCTTCTTTTATAAAACTTAACCCAACCATCATATCCTATCCTTTAGCCTTGACTGAGAAAGTAAACTTTTTATATCCTTCAAAAGAACTATTACCTTGTTTATAGAATATTGTATAGATACTAGTATTACAAATAAAAATGCTACTAAAACATAATCATAATATATCCTCATAAACTCCTCCTTTGCAAAAAAAGACTAGGAATTTTCCTAGTCTATAGTGTTTTTTAACTTTGTTCCTATATAAATAAAACTATTTTTATCTACTGTTTTTAATATACCTACACATCCATTTTTTGCATTACGCTATCTATTTCGTTTGGATAGTAAAACTTACATTTATACCCTAATGTTTTTCTCTTTAAAGTAGTAAGCCTAACTTCTAAACTCTTTGGATCTCTTTCTTGTATTACTATATTTCCATTTTTTCTTAATACCCTACAAATCTCATCAAACACTCTTTGTTCATCATCAAAAGAGTTAAAAGCATTTAAGAATATGACTTTATCAAAGTATTCATCCTTGAACGGCATATATTCTAGATTTCCTTTGATAACATTACAGCTACAATTTTTAGCTAAAGCCAAAGTGTCTATTTCTTTTTCTATCCAGAATATAGTAACTTCAACTCCTAGCTTATTTAGATATTTCCCATAATTACCTATATCTCCAACTAATAAAACTTTCTCTCCTACACTAGGATTTATGACTTTCAAAAAATTATAGATATTATTTTCCTTTTTACTTGGACATATACTTCCATTTATACTAATATATTCGTCCGTATACATACAATCCAATTTAATCCACCTACTACTTTCTCTTTTGTACTAAACTATGTAAATATTATAATAAATATAATTCCAATCATCAATATAATTCAACAAGGAAATTATATACTATTATTCTTTTGCGTTATTTTCAGGCATTTTTTTCATTCTAGATATAGATATCTCATACGCTACTCTATTTTCCACTGTTCCATCTTCTAATTTTTTCTCATATTCTCTACTTTGTATTCTTCCAAATATTTGAATTCTATCTCCTACTTGTAGATTCTTTGAAAACTTAGCATTTCTCCCCCATGCTATAGAAGGAATATAATCAGACTTATTATATGATCTGTTTACAGCTATTAATAAATCTGTTATTTCTCTACCTAAAGGAGTACTTCTATACACAGGATCTTTGCATATATAACCATCTAAAAAGATAGTATTTGGATCTTTTACTTCTTCACAGTTTTCAGATATTTCTTTTATAAATACTGTTATTATAAGCTTATTTTTACCATCTGAAAACTTGTTATAAGATCTTATCTGTCCTGTTACGTTAACCTTTTTTCCAATTTCAAGATCTAAATCTGTAAGAAGTCTTTCAGATATAGTTATCGGAAGAATATCATATGTTTCACTTAACCTTTTAACTTTGATTGTGCAGTTATAAAATTTTTCTCCGAAAACTTCATGACTAAATTCTAAATTTGAGTTTATTTCTCCGCATAAGTTTACAATATTTGTAGTTTCTTTTATCTTGTTCATTTCAATCCCCCCAACTTTCTTATGTGTTACCTATGATAATTATATTATAAGAACTATTATTTTATTCTAAATTATTTTAATTTTTTGATTGATATTTTATTATTCCCCTGATAAAATCTTATTGGAATTTATTTAGAAAGGTGGTATGCAAATTGATATCAGACAAGCACTTAGAAAAAAGGAAGGTTAAAGCGGTCAACTTGGAAACGTTTGCATTTTTGCTCGTCTTCATAGGTATATTTGCATATATATCTCAAAAGATGGGGCTAGGAATTATGTTTAAAGTTATAATGTATACAGCACACGATCTTTTGTTAAATACAGTTTTGTTTATAATGGCAATTGCTGTATTAGCAGGTGCTCTAGCTAATTTACTATCAGAATTTGGTGTTATATCATTAATTAATTATATGTTTGCATTTCTTATGAAACCACTTTATAATCTTCCTGGTGCTGCTATAATAGGTGCTATTACAACCTATTTATCAGATAATCCAGCAATAATATCATTAGCTAATGATAAAACATTTAAAAGATATTTTAAAAATTACGAACTACCTGCTCTTTGCAATCTTGGAACTTCATTTGGTATGGGACTTATAGTTACTACATTTATGATGTCTCAAGGAAAAGAGTTTGTTAAAGCTGCTATAATCGGAAATGTAGGAGCTATTATAGGAAGTATAATAAGTGTTAGACTTATGATTTATTTAACTAAAGAGCATTTTAAAGATGTTTCAAATATTGATGATACATCTGATTATGATCCTGAAGTATTTAAATACAGAGAAATAAAAAATGATAATTTATTCCAAAGGGTTTTAGATGCTATTTTAGAAGGCGGAAAAACAGGAGTTGAAATGGGACTTGCTATAATACCTGGTGTTTTATTTATATGTACATTTGTTATGATACTAACATTTGGACCTTCTATAGATCCTGAATCTGGTATTCAAGTTTATAAAGGAGTAGCTTATGAAGGAGTAGGACTTTTACCTGAGATTGGAAAAAAATTTATGTTTATATTAAATCCTTTATTTGGATTTACATCTTCGGAGGCTATTGCATTCCCTATCACTTCTTTAGGTGCTGTAGGAGCTGCTATATCCTTAGTTCCAAGATTTATAAACGAAGGTATTGCTGGTCCTAGTGAAATTGCAGTATTTACTGCTATGGGTATGTGCTGGAGTGGATATTTAAGTACGCATGTTGGAATGATGGATGCATTAAAATGTAGAAAGCTTACTAATAGCGCTATATTAGCTCATACTTTCGGTGGATTGTTTGCGGGAATATCTGCTCATTATATATATTTATTATTAAAATAAGCTGTTGGTATATACCAACAGCTTATTCTTTACTCAGCAGGTTTTTCTGGTAATTCTTTGTTTTTTGATGCTGCTCTTAACATTGTTATTGAAGTATATAATATAACCCCTATAACTAACCATCTTAATGTTTCAAGAGGTAGTTCTTTAACTATATACGCTGCTATAATAACTCCTATAACTCCACCTATTGTTATACCCATAGAAGCTTTTCTATCGTATGCTCCTTCTTTAACAAACTTAACAGATGCAACTGGCATCAAAAATGCACAAGATCCCATCATTATAGGGAAAGCAACTCTTGGAGACATTCCTAAGAAGTATACAAGCGCCATACAAGGTGCATAAAGTCCTATTCCGGCAGTCATTAAAGCTCCTAATATAAAGTTAGCTACAACTGCTATTGCAAGTTTTGCTCCAGTAAGTCCTATAGCTTCTCCTCCACCTGGCATCCAGCCCATTTTAGATGAAAACATTAAAAATGCAGTTACAAATAAAGCTATCCCCATTACATATTGTACAGTTCTTTCTGGAAGCTTAGACACAACTCCTGCCCCTATCCAAGCTCCTATTGTAGCAGCTAATAACATACTTATTAAAGTTACTGGTTCTACATTTATAACTGTTATAAATATGAAAGCTTCAAGAACTACTGGTATTGTGTGTGAAACATTTAACGTTCCTGGTATAACCCTATCTTTTGTCTGCTTTAATCCTTTTAAAAGTGCAGTCGTAGGAGCAAATGAACCTATCCCTAATGTATCGAAAAAGTCCGTTATAAATCCAATTCCTAAGACTTTAGCCCATGAATTGTTTTCTAAATTATCTTTGTTTGCTAGAAAATCTTTTATGAATACAACTGAAAACCAGAGAGTTAAAACTCCTAAAACTCCTAATATAATTTGTATCATTATAATACCTCCTTATTAAAATATGTTTAATTATACCATTTATAATATTATATTCAACATAATATTATAATGCTATTATTTTTTTGTTAAAAATCAGACTTATTTTAATATAAATCCGTATTTAACTGGATCTTCTGGATCTATAACAAAATGGTTAAATCCTGTTATATAGGCCGATCCCGTTATTTCAGGTATTATAGCTTCATAAGGTCCTATTTTATCCGTTTTAACTATTCTTCCCTTGAATATAGTTCCAAGTATGCTTTCATATACAAATAATTCTCCTTGCTTTAGCTCACCCTTTGAATATAAAGTTGCCATTTTAGCAGATGTCCCTGTTCCGCAAGGTGATCTATCTACTTGCCCTTGGCCAAACACTACTACATTTTTATAATTTGCTTGAGGATGAGTTGGATCATCATATATTTCAACTAAATCGACAGTTTTTATATGTTTTAAAACTGGATGAGATATTTCTACTTTTTCATTAACTATATCTCTTATTTTAAGACCTATCTGTGTAAGTTTTTGAGCGTTTTTTGGCTCTACCTTTAATCCTAATTGCTTTGCATCTAATATAGCAAAGAAACTTCCTCCAAAAGATATATCAAGTTTTACTTTTCCTATTTCAGGAACATCTATTTCTACATCTTTTTTATAATGAAAAGCAGGAACATTTATTATAGATACTTCTTTTACTTTTCCATTTTCTACTTTTGCCTTTGCTTTAACTAATCCTGCAGGTGTGTCCATAGTAACATCTGTTATAGGCTCTACACATTTTACCATTCCTGTTTCGATAGCAACAGTTACAGCTCCTATTGAGCCGTGCCCACACATGTTTAGATATCCTCCTCCATCCATAAATATTATTCCAAAATCTGCCTCTTCATTTACTGGAGCAGTAATTATAGATCCAAACATGTCATTGTGTCCTCTTGGCTCTAGCATAACAGCTGTTCTTAAGTTATCCATATTTTCTTCTAAATATTGTTTTTTCTCAGCCATTGTTTTTCCAGGTATATTTGGTACTCCACCTATTATTATTCTTGTAGGTTCACCCATAGTATGAGAATCTATAGCATGGATGCTTTTTATAGCTATCATTTTACTTCCCCCTTTTTTCTCATTTTAAGTTTCAAAAACGCCAATGCCTTCTTAGCATCTAATAAATCTACATTGTTTTCGCCTACAACTTGAGTTTCTATGCCTTCTTTTGATTTATTAAAATCTACTATAGTATCCATATACTTGTTAGTTACAACAAACTTAGCCTGCTTTCCTATAAAACTCAATCCAACTACAGGTATATTTCTTTTTCCTATTTCTTCTATTGTATTTGCATAATCAACATGAGAGTTTCCCCATCCATCTACAGAAATTATAACTCCGTTTGCTCTCAATGCTTCTGCCCATACAGCCGCTCTTTTTCCTACAAAATACTTATCTTTATTGTCTTGAGGCGTTCCAACTATCATAACCCCTAGTAAATCTATATCCTTATCATTAGAAACTACATCAAGCAATGGATCTCTAAAATGATGTAAAGTAGTTTCCTTTGTTGATGGCCCTATTCCCATAAATATACCTCCTTAAGTCATTGCTCTTATAGCACCATCTCTATATTCATTTGGAGATAATATAATCGGAACATTTCCTATATCTATTATAGATTTACCTCCAGCAAATCCGCTCGGTTCTGATGGTAATAACATATTATCATACATTGTACCTTGGCCTGCCACTTGCTTTATTATCAAAACTTTTTTCCCATTTGGCCTTATTTTATCAAAATATTCATGTACTGAGTCTGCATATTTTGCTTCTAGCTTTTTCAACTCATCTCTTATTTTTTGAATAAATAGATCACAAGCTCTATGTGCTGCAAGTGGATATTCTCTACTAGACATTGCTCCTGATTTTAAAGTTACATCAAAATGGATTATATAATCATTTTCTCCTGGAGTTCCTGCTTTATTTAGTTTTAATTTTTCCCTTAGTATTCCTTCAGATGATCCAAATTCGGCCATTTGAACTTTATCAACATCTGCCCCAGTTAACATTACATATACTCCAGTTAATGTATGAGTTATTCCTTCTCCTAAATTTCCTAATACCTTGGTCGATATAGGAATTATATCCATTATACTGTTTACATATATGTCATGGTTTCTCGGAGGTATAATATTTATATTTATATTTTCTATTAAGTCTTCATTTTTACATATGTCTTTTGCTATTTTCTCGTCTAATACCAATTTTTTGTCGTTTATGGATAATTTATCACCAAGTGCTACTTCTTCTATATGAAAAGCTTTTATAACAAGCCTTCTGAGTATTATCTCTTTTTCCATACAATCACCTTCTTTAAAATTTTCCCGCTTCAAAGATGAAGCGGGAAAATTACTATACTTTAGCTACGTATTCATATGGAAGTGGCACTATTTTACCTGGTGTTTGTATTTCTATTAATTGTTTTAAAGTATCTTTTACTATTGCAGTTTGCATTTCCTTATTGTTTGGCTCACCTGCATTAGCACCCATTGGAACTAGTGGAGCAACTGCTCTTGGAGTTCCATTTTGTCTTACTACTGGAGGAAGAGCTGCTATTATTATTGTAGGTATTCCAGCTTCCTCAATTGCTCTCTGCACAATCACGGCAGAGCGGTGGCAAGTACCTCAGCCAGCTGTAAGGAGTACAGCGTCTACTCCCTCTTCTTTTAATCTTCTAGCTATTTCTGGACCTGTTTCTTCTGTAAATTTTTGCTGGTCTCCACCACCACCCATGAATCCAAAATTTTCTGGAGCAACAGCTTTTATAAATCCTTCTTGAGCTAATTCTTGAAGTCTTGTTAAAGGAAACATACAGTTAATATCTTTATTAACATCAGCATTGTCGTATCCACCATGTGATACCATCAAATCTTCTGCTTTTGCATCTCCAGGAATTACTCTATAAGTAAAATCTCCTGCTAGGTTAAATCTTTTGTCGCTTTTAAGGTGTACTCCTGCAGCTGTTGCAAGCGCAACCGTCATGTCTTTTAACTCCTTAGTTACTGGAGTCCAAACTGGCGGCGGCGTTATCGGAACAAATATTTCTGACTGCAGTCCTTTTACAACTGTAAGTGCCATATTTTTACCTCCTTTATTCATCTTTTTTTCGGTTTAAGTTTTGCATATACTTCTCGTTTATTTCATCTCCTAATACTTCAGGGTAACTCATTAAAAATCCAACTTCTTGACCAAGTTTTAGTTCATGGTCTGTTATAAGCATTCTTTTAGGAACTTTTAAATATCCTATTCTTCCCTTTAAATCTATTCCAACTGCTCCATCATTTATTTCTACAATTACACCTTCTACATATCTTTCTGTAGATGCATATCTTAATTTTTCCAAGGCTATCACCTATTTTTAGTTTTCTTCTTTTTCATATATTTCCATTCTTTTTTTACTCTTAGGTAAAACTTGCTCATTTTCTACTAATTCTATCTTTGTATTCATAGCTTTTTCTATCATTTCTATGTTGTTTAATTTAACATTTGGATTCCATTTTCTTTCAGGTTCTTTCACTTCTTCACCTGCTATTACTGCTTTTACCATTGCAAGTGCTCTTATAGCATCTTCTTTACATAAAGTGTTATTAGCTAATATCTCGTTTTCTATTCCTTGCTTAGACTTGTTGTTATCTATCATGTATTTCATATATTCATTTCCTACAACTAATGCTCCCTGAACAGCAGCAAATGTCATTCCTACAACTGCAACTCCTCTTGAGCCTATTTGCTCGTGATGGCTTGCAAAATCTATATGGTTATTTCCAAATCCTTCTGTAGTTATTATAGCTCCATCTACATCCATTGCTTCAACTAACATTCCTAATCTCTTAGAAACGTAGAATTTCTCTGCATTTACTTGAGGAGATCCTACGAAAATTACACCTACTAAGTCTATTTCTTCATCATTCATAGCTTCTATTACTAACGGCTCTCTAAAGTAATGTCTTGATGTTTCTTTTGATGCAGGTCCTATACAAGTTAATGCATGAATTCCACCATCTAACACTTCAAGTGGAGATAATACAACTGGAACATTTCCAAGGTCAACATTTGGCTTAGCTCCTAAAGTACCTACTGGTTCAACAGGAAGTATTAAATTGTCATGCATCGCTCCTTGACCCATTATTTCTTTAACTATAACTATTTTTTTCTTTCCAGGTCTTCTATATTGAACAAGCTCTTCTGTTTTTACAGTTAAAGAGTCGTCTACTTTCTTTAAAGCTTCTCTTATTTCTTGAGTTATAAAATCTGAAGCTTTATGAGCTGCTAAAGGACCTGGTCTTTCCATATTTGTATTTTTCTTTATAACTACTTCTGTTTTTATAAATATTTCTCCTTTATCAGGAGATCCTGGTCTATTCCACATTATATTTCTATCTAACTCACCTTCTGAAGATCCAAACTCTCCTATTTGAACTCCAGCTTCATCTATTCCTGTTACAAGCATTACAACTCCATCTAATACTCTAGTTGTTCCTGTTCCAAGCTCTCCTTCTTCTTTAGTTGCTATAGGCTGAACATCCATTATAGTTTCGCTATAAGTATTGTACTTATCAGGAGTTATTATATCTACTTTTAGGTCTACTACTAAGTCTTCACTTTCTACAGCATCTTTAGCAATATCTTCTCTTATATATAGAGTTGTTCCTTCAATTTTTGTTTCTTTTCCAAACTCTACTTTATCTATTTTGTAATATTTTTTTACAAGCTTTCTTATAGCTTTGTTTTCACATTTTTCCTCAGTTTTTTCTGTTTTTACTTCTTGTTTTACCTCAACTTTTTCTTCACTTGCGTTAGCGAAATTTTGCGGACTATTCTGAATAGAAGATACACTCAAAGGAATCTCTAAATTTATATCTTTTCCTTCTCCTATGTGTATCTTAATTACTCCTAAATTATTTGTTGTTTGAGATACATTAATGTTTGTATCTTGAGTATTAGCTTTTACTTCTTGTTTTACATCTTTTTTTACACTATCTCTTTTTTCTTCTGGTTTTGATGCAATTTCCACTACATCTTCAGTTAAAGGTGTTAAAGCGTCTATAGTTTTTTTAAGTTTTCCACCTATTACTTGGCCTATAGTAAGGCAGTTTTCAGGTATTTGTAAAAGTCCTGAGTCTACTAAATCATCAAATATTGCTGGATCTTCTAAGTTTGATGCTTCAATCACAGTACCAGCTTCAAACCTACAGCAAGATACCGCAGGATCATTAGCATGAGCTTTTGCTGTTTCTTGCGTAATAGCCATAAAAAACCCCTCCTTATTTTTTTCTTCTATATAATCTATGACCTGAGGCTCTTAATACGTGATCGGTACTGTGATAAACTGGCACTCCCAACCTAGGAGCTACATTCATTACTGTGTTAGTTCAGTCCTCACATGTACCCGTTATTATTACCTCAGCTCCTTGTTTTTTTAGAGATAATACCTTTTCGGCCTGGCCTGGACATATTCCTGGTTTATCGCATCTATACCTTCCATTAACTAGTACCATTCTCTTACATTTTTCCTTTGCTACTATCTGTCCACCCATACCTTTAGCTATCTCTTCTAATCTTTGTTCATCTGCACCACACTCACAAGCTATTACTCCTATTTTCCTTTTCTCATTCGGATAAGGCATAGCTACAAGTATTCCTCCTAATGTTTTGTCTACTGGTGCATCTTCATTACCTTGCTTTCCTGTAAATGGTCCTCCTAAAATTATTTCTCCATGTGGATTTTCATATCCACCACACTCTTGAATAAAATAACTTATAGGCATTCCAATAGGAACATCTAAAAACACTTTACCTTCTGCAGAATTTTTTACTCTTCCACCTACAGTTATATCCTTAGTTATAACAGGTCTTCTTTCTTCTATTGCTAATGCTATATTTTTTAAAGTTTCTACATTACAAACTACAGCATTAGCAGAAATAGGTAACTGCCCAGGTTCAAGCTCAATGCCTAGAGTTTCCCTTACTATTACCCTTTCATCTCCTGCAGGATACATATCACTTAAGAATTTTATATTTATATTTTCTTCATTTTTGCATATTTTTCCCAAAGCTATGATAGCCTTTTTGTGTTTTGGTTTTATAGCTATATACCCTTTAGATGCATTTGTAATTTGCATTGCATACTTTAATCCCCTCACTACTATTTCAGGATTTTGCTCTAAAAGATATATATTATGACTTAATATAGGCTCGCATTCAGCTGCATTAGCTATAACGCATCCATCTTTTAAATTTACATCAAGTTTTATATGAGTTGGAAAACCAGCTCCTCCTGCTCCAACTATTCCAGCTTCTTTTACTGCTTCTAAATAAAAGTTTGTTTCTTTTATTTTTACATATTCATCAGGTTGATCTTTGAAAGATTCTATTATTATTTCATTTTCATTTATATCAACCACTTTTCCATATACACTAGAGTGTATATTAGCTCCTAATTTTTCAGGAGTTGCTATTAATTGACCCTTTTTAACTTCTTGTCCAATATCAACTATAGGTTTACAAGGAGATCCTATATGCTGTCTTAGTTTTATAACTATCTTCACCTTCTCACCTCCTATCCAATATATAATTTAAGCAAGTATAATGCCAAAAAAAATATTATAGATATAAATTTTTATAATAGTTGCAATTACATCTATCAATAATATTTATTTCCTATATCGCATAGTATTAAAACAAAGTTTTTTAAATAAATATGTCAATTTTTAGTCAGTGTTTTTGTTATAATATAGTAATTTAGAAAAATATAAAAGTGTCAGTATTTAGACGCAGTCCAAATTACTGACACTTTATTTTATAAAGCTCCATCTTATAATATAAGGTACTTCTTGGTATATTCAAAAGTTTTGCTGCTTTAGCTTTATTTCCATTTGCTAATTCTAATGCTTTATTTATGTTATATATTTCTATTTTTTTTACAGCTTCATTTAAGTCAAGAGGATATTCTTCTTTGATCGATTTATTTTCTATATTCTCTAATATATAATTTGGTATTAAGTCTTTAGTTATTACTCCTTCTGTACATAATACAACCATATGTTCTATTGTGTTTTTAAGCTCTCTTATATTACCTTTCCATTCATATTTTTGTAAAATATCTACTACTTCATTGTCTATTTTATAAATTTGTTTATTATTCTTTGCTGATAAATCTTTTAAAAATTCTGTTACAAGAATACCTATATCGCCTTTTCTCTCTCTTAAAGGTGGAAGATCTATTTGAACAACGTTTAACCTATAGTAAAGATCTTCTCTAAATTCACCATTTTCAACCATTTTTTTTAAGTCTTTATTGGTTGCTGATATTACTCTTACATTTATTTTTATAGTCTTTTCGCTACCTACTTTCCTTACTTCTCCTTCTTGAAGAACCCTAAGAAGTTTAGCTTGCATATACATTGGAAGATCTGCTATTTCATCTAAAAATACAGTTCCATTGTTTGCAAGCTCAAATATACCCATCTTCCCTTTTTTACTAGCTCCTGTAAATGCTCCTGCCTCATATCCAAAAAACTCACTTTCAAATAATTCTGAAGGAATTGCGCTACAGTTTACAGGAACAAACAAACCTTCTTTTTCGCTGTGTTTATGTATAGCTCTAGCAAATATTTCTTTTCCAGTTCCACTTTCTCCTTGTATAAAAATACTTGCACTAGTTTTAGCTACTTGTCTTGCTACATCTATAACTTTTATAAGTTTTTCACTTTTTCCAATTATTTCATCAAAATTACCTTTAGATAATTTCTTAACTTCTTCTTGTAAAAATTTAACTGAACTATTAGCTTTATCTAGCTGCATAGTCAAATTTTTAACATCGGTTATATCCTTATCAGTGGAAACAACCCCTACTAATTTGTTATTTAAATAAATAGGCTTAGCACTTACAACTACATAAGTATCTTTTCTCGGTGAATGATATATATTTTCTATAGGCTTACAAGTCTTCAAAACTTCAAGCATTATAGCATTTGGAAAAAATATATCCATATCTTTTCCTATTATTTCTTCTCTCTTTACTCCATATAGCTTTTCAGCATTTTTATTCCATATAACAACTTTTCCATTTTCATCTATAACAGTAAGTGCCTCGTGTATACTATTAATAACATGGTTTAATTTTTCTCCTATTTCTTCTATTTTCATATAAAAATAATCTCTTATTTGCTCATCTCTTACTACTCCTATAATTTTTTTATCTTCAACAACAGGTAGGCGTCCTATTTTGTGTTCAAGCATTGTATCTCTGCATTTTAATATATTGTCGTATTTGTTTACAACTATTAACTCTTTAGTCATAAAATTTGATACTTTACTTTTTTTATCTAACATTTCAATATTTAATTTAGATATATCTGTTAAAGATATTAACCCTACTAAATCTTTATTTTCATTTTGTATAAAAACATCTTTTAGATTATTTTCAAGCATTAAATTTATGGCTTTTTCTAAAATATCATCTTCTTTTAGGACAATCATATTTTTAGACATAATATCCTTTACTAAAGTTCTTCTTGGAAACAAAAACATATACACCACACCCTTATAAATGATAAATACCTATGCTTATATATTAACATATAAGCATAGGTATTTTAAAATTAGTTGTTACTTTTTTGTTTTCCTGTAGAATCTATTGTATAATTATCTTTGTATATAAGCTGTGATATAGGAACAATTTCATATCCCTGAGATTGTAATCTTTCAATAACTAAAGGTAAGTATTCTCTTACATATTTAGCATTATTGTGAAATAAAACTATAGATCCATTTGTTACGTTTTTTATAACTCTATCAACAACATGATTTACACCCATTTCTTTCCAATCAAGTGAATCTACATCCCACTGTATTGTATAATATCCAAGTTCTGAAGCTGTATCTATTAACGTATTGTTATAATCTCCAAACGGTGGTCTAAATAAAGTAGTTCTTTTTCCTGTTATTTTTTCTATTTTTGATGATGTTGTTTCAAGCTCTTTTATTATCTGTTCTTTACTTAAAAGTGACATCTTAGGATGGGTTGTTGAGTGATTTCCTATTTCATGACCTCTTTCATGAATTTGTTTAACCATTTCTGGATATCTATCAACCCAAAATCCTACCAAGAAAAAAGTTGTTTTTACATTATATTTATCTAATATATCTAATATATCCTTTGTATAAGTTTCTCCCCATGCAGCATCAAAGCTTATAGCTACTTTCTTTTCTCTAGTTTCTACGCTATATATAGGAACTTTTTTTTCTGGAACTAAAGCCATTGTATCTTTTACCATATATAAACAACCTATTAAAACTATAATTGCCAAAACAAGTAATATCAACGATATAATTGCTTTTTTTATTGGTATGATGAATATTTTCAATATAATCCCTCCTTAATCTAAATTTATGTCTATACTAATACTATTTAAAAATCTTTCAAAAAATTACTAGAAGATTAAGATTTTAAAATGGGCAAATTACTAATGGAGGTGATTTTATGTCTGATATAAAAAGTCAGTTCACTAATGTAAAAGGAAAACAAGTAGAATTTGCTAGAATTACTAATAAATTAGAACCTAGACATTTCTTAAGAGAAGCTCATCCTATTCAAGAAGGAATTAGAAAAGATAAAAAAATAAGAATTCATAAGAAATTTTCATAAAAAGATAGGGAAAATCCCTATCTTTTTGTGTATAAAAAAAATATATATGCATAACATAATCTTGCTGTGTTATTCGATTGAATTTTATACTATATTATTCCTTATATTCCATATATATTATCTATACTTAACATTTACCAACATATATTTTCTATAATTGGTTAAATTAATACTACAACATCATAAAGATGTTGAAATTAAAAGTTATCAACTAAGGGAGGAATTTACTATGGCAAGTAGAAACAAAAAAGTAGTTCCTGAGGCACAAGCAGCACTTAACCAAATGAAATTAGAAACAGCAGCAGAACTTGGTATATCAAACTATGATACTGTTGACAAAGGTAACTTAACAGCTAGACAAAATGGTTATGTAGGTGGATACATGACTAAGAAATTAGTTGAGATGGCTGAAAGACAAATGTCTGGAAAATAACAACTAAGTAAAGAGGTCGCAACCTGCGACCTCTTTATTTTTTTCAAAAAATAGTTTAATATATATGTATACATAAACTTAACGGAGGATGATGATGTATGTTTTTAAGATCATCTGAAGAATTGGCAGTCAATAAATTATTGATATTATACATTTTAGATAAAATGGAAATTCCTTTAACCAATTCTCAAATTACGCAGGTAATAATGGAAAATGAATTTGTTGATTATTTTTCTCTTCAGCAGTTTATCTCTGAGTTAGTTCAATCTAACTTTATAAAAATCTTAAATGAAGAAGGAAAAGATTATTATTCTTTAACCGAAAAAAGTATAGAAGCTTTAGAATATTTTATTTCAAGAATTCCTGAAGATATGAAAGAAAAAATCGACAAATACGTTTTAGAAAACAAAGAAAATATATTAAAAGAAACCCAAATAAAATCTAATTTTTATAAGAAAGGTCCTGATGAATTTGTTGTTAATTTAAAAGTTATAGAAAAACATATCGAACTTATTAATATAGATTTAAATGTACCTTCTAACAAACAAGCTAAGCTTATTTGTGATAATTGGAAAAAGAATGCGCCTGATATTTACGGAGAAATAATTCAACTTCTAATTAAAAAACCTTAAATTAAATATATATGCAAAAAAATAGCCTATTTACATACTATTGTAGTAGGCTCTTTTCCAACTCCTATATTTTTAATTACTTTCCTTTTAGATATATCTAAAACTTTTATATTATTTTCTTTTATATCTGATATAAATGCATATTTATTATCCTTAGATATATCTATTCCTAATGGATTTCCTGTTATCATTATTTTTTCTATTATTTTATATGTTTTTTTATTTATTATAGTTACACTTTTATCACAAAGATCCGTAATATATAGTTCATCTTTTTCACTATTTATGGCAATTTCTACTGCAGCTTTAAAACTATCTAAGACAAATATTACTTCAAATTTTTCAATATCCATCCCTACTAATTTTCCATACTTTGTTATAATATATATTGTTTTTTCATCTATTTTAAGATGCCACGGATTATATCCTATTATTTTCTTTTTATATATAGCTTTTTCAAAACAATCTATAATTAATATTGTATTGTCACAAGGAACATACAACTTACTACTTTTTTCATCTAAAATCATTCCATGTGGCATATTATCTACACCTATTATACCTATAGGAGTTAGACTTTTTATATCAAATATATATATACTGTTTGAATCTTCATTAGCTATAAAAAGCTCTTGATCATTATATAAAACGACCTGACTTAAATTACTTCCTATGCAAATATTGTCTTTTATAGTTTTTGTGTTTAAATCTAGTATATATAAAGTGCCATCTATGCTATTAGGTATATACATATTTTGATTATCTTTATCTAAACAAAAATGATGAGGGTGTATAAATAACCCTAAATATATCCTTTCTTTTTCTTTAAGATATTTTAAATCTATTATAGATATCGATCCATCTTGAAAATTAGAAACATACCCTATCATATCAATCCCCCTTAAGTATAACCTATTACATTATATTTATTTAATAATAATTAGTTACTTTATAAGTTTTTATGTATATGATAATATAAATTATATAAATATTTTAGGAGGTATTAAGTATGGCAAAATTTAAAACTTCTGGAGTTTGTGCTAAAGAAATAATTTTCGAAATCGAAAATGACATAGTAAAGTCTGTAGAATTTGTTGGAGGATGTCCTGGAAGTTTAGTTGGAATTAAAGCTCTTGTTGAAGGAAGTCATATAGACGATATAATAAATAAGCTTAAAGGAATAAATTGTGGAAAAAGAAAAACTTCATGTCCTGACCAACTGTCAAAAGCACTAGCTGAGTATAAGGTTAAAACAAAAACAAATGAATAAATACAGGGCTTAATTTTAAGCCCTATATTTCTTTTTTTATTCCTTTATCTAATATATTTGTATACTCTATAAATTCATATATATCTTCCTCAAATAGATCGCTAAACTGTTTTAGCTTATCTAGCTGTAATTCTTCTATGCATATATTATTGCTTTCACAATATAATACAATCAATCCTACTATTTCGTGTGCTTGTCTAAAAGTCATTCCTTTATTTACAAGATAATCAGCAACTTCTGTAGCATTTAAAAAACCAGTTTTAACTGCTTTTATCATATTAGTTTTTTTAACTTCCATCGTATCTAACATTCTAGTCATTATTTTTAAGCAACTAAGTACAGTGTTTATAGAATCGAAAAACTGCTCTTTATCTTCTTGCATATCTTTATTGTAAGCCAAAGGAAGTGCTTTCATTGTAGTAAGTATTGACATTAACGATCCATAAACCCTTCCTGTTTTACCTCTAATCAATTCTGCACCATCAGGATTCTTTTTTTGTGGCATTATACTACTTCCAGTTGAGTATTCATCACTCATTTTTATAAAATCAAACTCTTTAGTACTCCATAAAATAAGCTCCTCACTTAATCTACTTAAATGCATCATTATTATAGAGTATGCGCATGTAAGTTCTATAATATAATCCCTATCATTTACACCATCTAAGAAATTTTCTACGGGTCTTTTAAACCCAAGCTCTCTTGATGTGTAATCTCTATCTATAGAATATGTCGTTCCAGCAAGTGCACAACATCCTAAAGGGCTTTCATCTAAAATATCAATCGCATTTAATATTCTCTTAATATCTCTGTCAAACATATTATAATATGCCATAATATGATGTTTAAAAGTTACTACTTGAGCTCTTTGAAGATGTGTATATCCCGGCATTAATACATTATTTTCTTCTCCAATTCTTAACATTACAGCTTGTAATTGTTTAATATTTTCAATAACTTCATATGCCTTATCTTTTGAATACATTTTCATATCTACTGCCACTTGATCATTTCTACTTCTGGCTGTATGAAGCTTTTTTCCAACTTCTCCTACTCTTTTAGTAAGATTAATCTCTACAAAACTGTGTATATCCTCATAATCTCCTTCTATTAATAAATTTCCACTTTCTATATCATTAAGTATAGCGTTTAATCCATCAATTAAAACTTTACATTCTTCATCTGTTAAAATATTACATTTAGTTAGCATCTTAACATGTGCTATGCTACCTTTAATATCTTGAAAATATAAAACCTTATCAAACTTAAGAGATGAATTAAAATCCTCCATTAACTTGCTTTCATCTACCTTAAATCTTCCACCCCATAACTTCATATATTTTCACCTTCTTGTATTCTTTTTTGATTTTTTAGGGCTTTTATTTTAAATGGTAAGCTAAATAGATTTATAAAACCTTGTGCATCTTTATGATTATATAAATCAGTTCCTCCAAAAGATGATATTTCTTCATCGTATAGCGCAAAAGGAGATTTCATTCCCGCTATTATTATATTTCCTTTGTAAAGCTTAAGCTTAACACTTCCTGTAACAGTTTCATGTATTTTATCTATAAATGAATCTAAAGCTTCTCTTAATTTACCAAACCATAGTCCATCATAAACAAGCTGTGCATATTTTTGAGAAATTGCTTGTTTGTAGTGAAGTGTATCTCTATCTAAAGTTAAGTATTCTAGTTCTCTTAATGCCTGAAATAAAATAGTTCCTCCTGGAGTTTCGTAAACACCTCTTGATTTCATTCCTACAAGTCTATTTTCTAATAAATCTACAACCCCTATTCCATTTTCTCCACCAATTTTGTTTAATGCCTGCAATATCTCAACAGGACTTAGTTTATTACCATTGACCATTGTTGGTATACCTTTTTCAAAGTATATCTCAACATAAGTTGGTTCATTTTTAGCTTTTTCTAAAGGAGTTGTCATCATATAAAGTATATCTGGATTGTGTTCGTTTTTAGGATCTTCTAAATCTCCTCCTTCATGACTTACATGTAACAAGTTTTTATCTCTTGAATATATTTTTTCCTTAGTAACTGCAACTTCTATATTCATTAACTTTGCATAATCTATTGCATCTTCTCTTGATTTTATATCCCATATTCTCCAAGGGGCAATTACTTTTATACTAGAGTCTATAGCTGCAATTCCTACTTCAAAACGAACTTGATCATTTCCTTTACCTGTACATCCATGACAAATATATTTAGCTCCTTCTTTATGTGCTATATCAACAAGTTTTTTTGCAATTAAAGGTCTCGCTAAAGATGTACCTAGTAAATATTTATATTCATATATAGCTCCTGCCTTTAAGGCTTTATAAACATAATCAGTTACAAACTCCTCTTTCACATCTTCTATATAAACCTTATGTGCACCTGATTTTATAGCTTTTGACTTTATATCTTTCATCTCTTCTCCTTGACCTACATCTACACACACTGCAATTATCTCAAAATCATAGTTTTCTTTAAGCCATGGTATTATTATTGATGTATCTAATCCTCCTGAATATGCCAAAACAACTTTTTCTTTCATACATTATCCCTCCCATTTATATTTTGTATAATAAAAACTCTCGCCTCTTAAAATTAAGAGACGAGAGTTTTTCCCGTGTTGCCACCCTTTTTGGCATAATAATATACCCACTTTATGCCTTTAACGCGGCTAACGTATCTTCCTACTACTATTTCAAAAGATATCCTCTAGGGCTCTTTTCATTATAGCTTTGTTACTAGACTCCCACCAACTCTAGCTCGCTGAAACATACACTATAATTACTCTTCCTGTCATAGGATTTTATTGTATCTTATATTTTTGTATTTAGTATTACACATTTAATTTAAATTTATTATTGTATATTTTAATTATTCTAACTTTATGTGTCAAGAAAAAAATTGAGATATTTATCTATTTAAATGTCTTTCGGCTATTTTTATTGTGTCTTGATGCCATGGATCTACTCTATTAGTTCCATGAGTCCTACTTCCTAAAAAGTGAATATCAAAATGTCCATTCATTCCGTTGTCGTGTATAAATTGACTACCATGAGGCATTCCAGCCATAGATGCAGGTATTCTCATTCCGTTTACTTCAACTATTATAGGTCTTCTATTCCAAGACCAAGTTCCACCATAAACAGACAACATTATTTGTGTATCTTGTTGTGTTACAGTCTCGCAATCAGCATGATTAGTTCCATAAGTTCTTCTAACATTAAACTGTCTACCTGTATATACATCAGTAACTGTGAATGTAGTTCCTCTTGGAATTATATGAGTTATTCTATCAAACCATGTCATTTGGGCAGTAGACCTGTCCACAACACTTCCCCTCGATACCAAAGTTTGAGGTGAATTTAATGCATTTATAGTTTGAGGGCCAACTATTCCATCAGCAGCTATTCCACTATCTCTTTGGAAGTTTTGAACTGCAGCTTTTGTAATAGTTCCAAAATATCCTGTTATATTATGATTAAAATATCCAAGTTCTTTTAATCTCCTTTGAAGATTTGATACTTCTTCTCCACTCATGCCCATTCTTATTACTCTTGATATAGTAGTTGATCTTGATACCGGAGCTAATGATACACCTGGTGTCCTATTATTATTTAAAAGGTTTATAGTTTGAGGACCAACTATTCCATCAGCAGCTATCCTATTGTCTCTTTGGAAATTTTGAACTGCAGCTTTTGTAATAGTTCCGAAGTATCCTGTTACATTGTGATTAAAATATCCAAGTTCTTTTAATCTAGTCTGAAGCAGTGATACCTCGTTGCTTCTATTTCCAACTCTCATAATCACCGTATTAGGAATAATTGTATTTGCATTTATACTTTGTATATTAAACGGACTAACAAAAATCCCCACCCCTATAACTGTTGCTATAATCTTTTTTCTCATATGTTTATTCATCATATTCCTCCCCTATGTAAAGTAAGTTACTTTAATTATATCAAAAATATTCATATATTTTCAAAGAAATATTTGACATAACCATAAAATCTTCAAAAGAGAAAAAGAAACTGCCTAAAAAGACAGTTTCTTTTTCTTATTATCTTTTATTAAACTTCTAACTTCTCCTATCATATATAAAGATCCAGCACATATTACTACATCATTTTCTTTGCTAGTATCTACTGCGTATTCTATTGCATCTTTTATATTTTCTATAGCAATGGCTTGTTTTCCTGTTTTAGTATCTATTTTTTCTTTTAATTCATATGCGCTAAGAGATCTATCGCTATTAGGTCTTGTTGTTATTATTCTACTTGTTTTTGGCATTAGAATTTCTATAACTTTATCAGCATCTTTATCTTTTAACATACCTAATACAAAAGTTATATTTTTATCACTAAAATATTTATCCATTGCTTTAGCTAGAGAATACGCTCCATCTTCATTATGAGCTCCATCTATTATTACAGTAGGTTCTTTAACTAATATTTCTATTCTTCCTGCCCATCTTGTTTCTCTTAATCCATTATATATATGATCATTATCTATTTTTATACCATGCTTTTTTCTTAGTATATCTACTGATGAAACTGCTACTATAGCATTATTTACTTGATGATCTCCTAAAAGTTTTATATTAACATTTTTATAGTATTCATTGCCTAGTTTAAAATTAAATACTTGCCCGTCTATAGAGCTTTCTATAATTTCTTTGTTTTCTATATCAGCAATGTACACACAAGCATTTTTGTCATTTACTTCTTCCATTATTACTTTTTGAGCTTCTTTTTCTTGAGGATAAACTACAACATCGCAACCATGTTTTATTATTCCAGCTTTGTGATATGCTATTTTTTCTATTGTATCACCTAATTCATCTTTATGATCCATGCTTATAGGGGTTATAACACAAAGTAAAGGATTTTCAATTACATTTGTTGAATCAAATCTTCCTCCCATTCCTACTTCTAAAACTACAAAATCTACATTTTTTTCGTTGTAGTAATAAAGCGCAATAGCTGTTATTATCTCAAATTGTGTAGGATGATTATACCCTTTATTTATCATCTCATCTATTTTATCTTTTACTATACAAGTTATTCTAGCTAAGTCTTCTTGTTTTATATTTTCTCCATTTATCCTTATTCTTTCTGTAAACTCTTCAAGATGAGGTGATGTAAATAACCCTACAGTATATCCAGCATTTTTAAGTATTGATGTTATAAATGATGATGTTGATCCCTTTCCATTTGTCCCTGCAACATGTATTACTTTGAGATTTTTGTGAGGATTTCCAAGCAAATCTAAAAGTTTAGTTATATTATCAAGCCCTAATTTTATACCGAATCTAGATGCACCATAAATAAAGTCTAAAGCTTGTGCGTACTTCACCTTATATCTCTCCTATTCTATATTAAGAATTCAATTTTGACTTTAGGTTTTGTAATCTTTCTAATACTGACTTTTTCATTTCCTCATATTTTTCTTTCTTAGCTTTTTCTTCTTGTACAAGTTTTTCAGGAGCTTTATCTAAGAAACCTTTATTTGAAAGCTTTCCATTTACTCTCTTTAGTTCTGATTCTATTTTTTCCATTTCTTTTTCTAGTCTTTGTATCTCTTTTTCAAAATCAACAAGTTCATCAAGTGGTATATAAATTTCTAGTCCCTCTACTACAGCAGACATAGCATCCTCTGGAACTTTAGAGTTATTTTCTAATATTTCTACAAAAGATGCACTAGCAAGTGTTTGGAAATATTCTTTTCCTTCTTGAACCGTACTTAATTTTTCATTGCTTGGAACTAACATTATTTTCGCTTTCTTAGAAGGCGGAACATTCATTTCAGCTCTTATATTTCTTATACTTCTTATAGCTTCCATTAATAGATTCATTTTTTCTTCTTCATTTTTCATCTCATCTTCAAGTTTGTATTTAGGCCAACTAGAAATCATTATACTTTCATTAACTGTTGGTAAATATTTGTATATTTCTTCTGTTATAAATGGCATAAACGGATGAAGAAGTTTTAATACATTTTCTAGAACATAAATTAATGTATAAAGAGCTGATTTTTTAGTGTCTATATCTTGACCATAAAGTCTTGGTTTAACCATTTCTATATACCAATCACAGTATTCTGACCATATGAAATCATATATCTTTTGAACTCCTATTCCAAGCTCAAACTTTTCCATATTTTCAGTCATTTCTTTTACAAGATTATTCATTCTTGAGATTATCCACTTATCAGCTAAAGTTAGATGATTTTCTACATCTTTTCTTTGTACACTCTTTATTAATTCCTCGTCTACGTTCATTAATACAAATCTAGACGCATTCCATAGTTTATTCGCAAAATTTCTAGAAGCTTCTACTCTTTCAATATAAAATCTCATGTCATTTCCCGGGGAATTTCCTGTAGCAAGTGTAAATCTTAAAGCGTCTGCTCCATAATTTTCAATTATTTCTAATGGATCTATTCCATTTCCCAAAGATTTACTCATCTTTCTTCCTTGTGAATCCCTAACAAGCCCGTGAATAAATACATATTTAAAAGGAACTTTTCCAGTACAATAAATTCCTGCAAACACCATTCTTATAACCCAGAAAAAGATTATGTCATATCCTGTAACTAATACATCTGTTGGGTAAAAATAATCTAATTCTTTTGTATTATTCGGCCATCCTAGTGTCGAAAAAGGCCATAAAGCAGAACTAAACCATGTATCTAAAACATCTTCGTCTTGTTTTAGATTGGTGCTACTACATTTTGGACAATTTTTAGGCTCATTTTTAGATACTATTGTTTCTTCACATTCTAAACAATAATAAGCTGGTATTCTATGACCCCACCATAATTGTCTTGATATACACCAATCTTTTATATTTTCTAGCCAATTAAGATATATTTTATTAAACCTTTCTGGAACTAGTTTTAAATCGCCATTTTCTAATGCTTTTATAGCTGGCTTTGCTAACTCATCCATTTTTACAAACCACTGCTTAGAAAGTCTAGGCTCTACTATAGTATTACATCTGTAGCAGTGTCCTACGTTATGAGTGTGATCTTTTATTTTTATTAAATAACCCAAATCTTCTAGGTCCTTTACTAAAACTTTTCTACACTCATATCTATCTAAACCTTCATATTTACCACTGTTTTCATTCATAGTTCCATCTTCGTTCATAACATTTATACTAGGAAGATTATGTCTTTGAGCTATTTCAAAGTCATTTGGATCGTGTGCTGGAGTTATTTTTACAGCTCCACTACCAAATTCCATATCTACATAATCATCAGCAACTATAGGTATTTCTCTTTCTACTATCGGAAGTATTACTGATTTTCCTATTAAATGTTTATATCTTTCATCATTAGGATTTACTGCTACAGCTGTATCTCCAAGCATAGTTTCAGGTCTTGTTGTAGCTATTTCAATAAATTCTTTACTATCCTTTATAGGATATTTCATGTGGTATAAATTTCCATTTTTCTCTTCGTGTTCTACTTCTGCATCTGATAAAGATGTTTTACAATCAGGACACCAGTTTATTATTCTGTTTCCTCTATATATGTGTCCATCGTTATATAATCTTACGAAAAATTCAGTAACTGCCTCACTACAACCTTCATCCATAGTAAATCTTTCTTTATCCCAATCACATGAATCTCCTAATTTTTTCATTTGATCTACTATTCTTCTTCCATATTCATCTCTCCATGCCCATGCTCTTTTTAAAAACTCTTCTCTACCAATTTCGTATTTACTTTTTCCTTCTTCTTTTTGTATATGTTCAACAACTTTTACTTCTGTTGCTATACTGGCATGATCTGTTCCAGGTTGCCAAAGAGTTTCAAAGCCTTGCATTCTCTTAAATCTTATAAGTATATCTTGAAGAGTGTGATCAAGGGCATGTCCCATATGAAGCTGTCCTGTTATATTAGGTGGTGGAAGCATTATAGTAAATGCCTTTTTATTCTCATTAACATTTGCACTAAAATATCCATTTTCCATCCACTGTGCGTATATTCTTTCTTCGAAATCCTTAGGATTATATGTTTTTGCTAAATTCTTTTCAAGCATATATACACCTCCTGAAAATATAAAAGCCCATCATCTTGTTAAGGACGAAGGGCTTTGTTTCGCGGTACCACCTTATTTCCAGAAATTTCTGGCACTCATTTATTTTAACGGAATATCCGTCTAAGTCTACTGATATTTCAACTTAGAAACTCAGAAGCTACCTTCCATGATTTCTTTCCAAGAAAGCCTTTCAGCCGCGGACTTTCCTCTCTTTTTGGCGAATACCATGTACTCCTCTTCTTCATAGTCTTTTTTATATTTAGTTATATTTATTTTTCATTATATATATTTTTTTTATTTTTGTAAATAACTCTTTAACATATCTTTTAGTCTTTGAATAGTATATTTTGAGGTGATATAACATGTTATATTATGTTCAAAGAGGAGATACTCTTTCTAAGATTGCAACAAAATTCAATACAAGCACTGAAAAAATAAAAGAAGCTAATGTAATTTGTAATCCAAACTTTCTGTATCAAGGGCAAGTTTTAATAATTCCTAAAGAAGATATAATTCTTCCAAAATCTCAAGGTCAAGGTCCATATTATGTTGTTCAACCTGGCGATACCCTTTCATGTCTTTCTAAAGAATTCAATTTACCTATAACAACAATAGCTTTTGTTAATAGATTAGCTAATCCAAATATAATTTTTGCAGGTTCTGAACTATTAATGGGAGATTATATTATGAATCCTAATAATTTGAAAAAACTGTGGGAAGATACAGCTTTATCGTGTGATGAAATAACCGAAGAAGATATACACAACATATACTATAAAGGATCTTTTATATGGGAATCTTTAGGATATTCAGCTATTCCTTATCTATTAAATCTTATACAAAACCCTTGCAAAACAGTTATTTTATATTCTATGATTTCACTTGGACGGATAGCTCCTTCAAACTCTAATGTTATAAATGTATTGTTAGAGCTTGCTCAAAGCACTGACGAAACTATATCTACATTATCTAGAATAGTTTTAAGAAGAATAGAGCTTGCACGCAGTAATAGAAGAATTCACATAATATTAAATAATACTAGAGCATATACCGAGCCAAGTCTTGAATCTAGCAGTTTTATTTTACCTGAATCTAGTGAGATAATGTCTTTGAATTGGGCTATACCTAGTCCTACTGGAGAAAAAAATGAAGCTGGTGAAGTTTTACTATATGATAGGATTTTTATATTCAATACTGGAACAGAAGAATTTATCCCTAGAAACAAATTTAATGAAATAAATATGATATAAGGTGGAATTAAATTCCACCTTTATTTTTTAGCAGTTAAGACCTGCTAGATATCCTGTTGAAAATGCTATTTGAAGATTAAATCCACCTGTATAAGCATCAACATCTATTACTTCTCCAGCAAAATAAAGCCCTTTTACTAGCTTCGATTCCATAGTACTTGGATTTATTTCACTTACCTTAACTCCTCCTGATGTTATTATTGCATCTTTTAAAGGTCTATAGCTTTTTATATTTACTGTTAAGTTTTTTAGTAAATGTACAAGATCTAATCTTTCTTTTTTTGTAATTTCATTTACAACCTTATCTTTAGGTATTCCGGATAACTGTATTATAACTGGAATTAGCTTTTTAGGAAGCAAATCATTTAATGAATTTGCATATATTTTATTTATATATTTGCTAAAATCACTTTGAACTCTCTTATCAAGTTGTTCATAACTTAAAGCTGGCTTTAGGTCTATAACTAGTCTATAATTTTCTTCTTCTATCTTTTTCATATATGAACTTGCAGATAATATTATAGGTCCTGAAACTCCAAAATGAGTAAATATCATTTCTCCAAAATCTTCATATACTTTTTTATCTTTCTTATTAAACACCTTTATAGATACATTTTTTAAAGACAATCCTTGAAGGTCTTTTACCCACTCTTCTTTTGTTTCTAACGGAACTAAAGAAGGCTTTAGAGGAACTATTGTATGTCCATTTTCTTTTGCAAACTTATATCCATCTCCTGTTGACCCTGTTGCAGGATACGAAGCTCCTCCAGTTGCTATTATGACACTATCACAATATATCTGTTGTCCATTACTTAATTGAACATGTGATATTTTGTTGTCTTTTGAAACAACTTCAGTTACTTTATCATTTATTATCTTTACGTTATTTTTTTTCATATATTTTTCTAAAGCTATTACTACATCCTTTGACTTGTCCGAAATTGGAAATATTCTTCCGCCTCTTTCTACCTTCGTCTGAACACCTAAGTTATTAAAAAATCTAATTGTATCCTCATTTGTAAATGTATAAAAAGCGCTATATAAAAATTTTCCATTAACAGGAGTATTTTTTATAAAACCTTCAATATCAGTACTATTAGTTATATTACATCTTCCTTTTCCAGTTATTAATATCTTTTTTCCTAAAATGTTGTTTTTTTCAATTAAAGTAACATCTAATCCTCTACTTGCTGCTGTTCCTGCTGCCATCATTCCAGCAGCTCCGCCTCCTATTACAACTACCTTTTTCATCTATTGTTTCACCTCTATCTTATACTTAAACTGTTAAGTTTATTAATGGATTTTATTATATTTTTAATATGATAATTGTACACTACACTTTCTTTAGTTTCATCTTTTTCTTTGTAACTAAGCCTACAATTATAAACTTTAGCTAAATTTTTAATATTTTCCTCATCAAGCTGCTCTTTATTTTTAAAAGAATCTAAAATCTGTAAATTAAGCAAAACTTTTTTGCATTCATTTAATGATTCTTTTATTTTTTCAATTTCTATCTTTTCACTTTTTCTAAATCTAAATTCTTGTATATATGTATGTATGAGCTTTTCCAATGTTTGTATATCTTCAATTATTAAGCTTGAATTTATAGTTTGATTATAACAAATGCTCATTTTTACTATATTAAGTGTATCATCTATAACTTTTTTATATTTACTATCTATTTTTTCAAAATACTTAGGTGGAGATATAAAGTAATTTACTGATATTGCTATTACTATACCTATAAATGTATCTATTATTCTACTTAGGCTATATACAATTGCACTTTCTTGTTCTAGTTTTAACATAATAGCAGAAAAAACAACAGCTGCTATAGGGAGAGTTTCCTTGCTTTTAAGTAAATTAGCTATATGTATTACTATCATAACTCCTATACCTGATAAAATAGCACTTTCAGGTTTTATAAGGGCACATATAAGACCAACTAAAGCTCCTATAAATGTTCCTAGCATTCTGTTTTTTCCTGCCTTAAAAGAATAAATTACTGTATTTTGCATAGATATAACAGCAGCCAAAACAGCATACATAGCTGATCCCATATTAAATAGTTTAAATATTAAAACACACAAAAACACTGCTATTCCTGTTTTTATAGTTCTCATTCCTATTTTCAATCTAAATCACTCCATTAACTATTAAAGCTTGGAAACCCAAGCTTTAATAGTAGTAACATCTTCTTCCAAAATATCTACATCTTCTATCTACTAAATTTCTAAGCAAAATAAATCTCATAAAATCTCTAAGAATGCCTCTTCTTGATCTGTATTCTTCATCTAGATCAACTTCGTCATCTCTAGTTTTATTTTCATTAGTATAACATTCATATATTCTGTCAACCATATTTTCTACTACATCTTCATTAGGAAATACATACATATTTCTATCGTCTTCTTGACAAACTCTAACTGTTATTCGTTGAACTTTATGATATAGTTGTGGACACATATCTTTATATCTTTTCATGCAATAATTTAAATAATTATCATAATAGTAGTTGTACATACCTAATTCCCCCTTATATTTTAGCTCAATTTTATAATATGTAAAAACTACTATTATGTTATTACTTTTTATAATACTATCTCTTGACCAAATTTTTCTATGCTTATAATTTTTGTAGGTTTATCTTTGAAAATCTCTTTAAACTTAAAAGTAATATCAAAATCTTCTCCAAAATGCATAGGAATAAAAACCTTAGGATTTACGTTTTCGATAAAATATTGCCCTCCCAAAGTGCTATATTCTTCTAACCTTGGATCTACTGGAAAAAATGCTATATCTATTTCATCTTCTTTTATTTTTTGTATTTCTTCCTTAAATATTTTCTTTGCATACTTTCTATTTTCCTCGCTATCTTCTTTCCAGTACCAACAATTTAAATCTCCGGCATGGAATATGTTTATATTTTCTACTTTAACTAAAAAAGAAACTCCCTCATCAGTAGATCCGTATGTTTTTATTTTTATATCATTAATATCTATTTTTTCATATGGATTTAGGAAATAAATATCTTTTTCATCTACTTTTATATCACTACTAAATATGTAATATGTATTTTTGTTATATTTTTTCCAATTTAGTATTTCTGTATTAAAGTGGTCATAGTGAAAATGACTTGAAAATATGTATACATTCTCATTTTCCTCAAATTCTTGTGTATTTATACAATTTGATTTATCCATATAATAATCGAATATAAATAAATTCTTTCCAAGCTTAACCTTAAATCCACTATTATATATAAATGTTATTTTTAAGCTCATAATTCCCTCCACATTTAATCCATCTTAGTATTATATATTTTTTCTATATAAATTATAACCTTTTTAACACAAATTGTAACTTATGAATATATTAATACAGGTAAATAAATTGTATTTTTGGGGGGATATTTGTGAAGCTGTCTAAAAAACTCATTTTTACACTTTGCTTGTTGTTTTCTTTATCTTTTGTTTTTACAGGATGTAAATCTAGTAATCTTACAAAAATCAAACTAGCAGAAGTTACCCATTCTATTTTTTATGCTCCTCAATATGTAGCTATTTCTGAAGGATTCTTTGAAGAAGAAGGACTTGATGTTGAACTTATAAACACTCAAGGTGCTGATAAAACTATGGCTGCTCTTTTATCTGGAGAAGTAGATATAGGCTTTATGGGTCCAGAAGCATCTATATATGTTTATAATCAAGGAAGAGAAGATTACGCTATAAACTTTGCTCAATTAACTCAAAGAGATGGTTCTTTTCTTGTTGGTAGAGAAAAAGACGATAACTTTTCATTTGATAAGCTAAAAGGCAAAACTATAATCGGAGGAAGAAAAGGCGGAATGCCTCTTATGACTCTTGAATATGTTTTAAAGAATAAAGGCCTTGAAATAGGTAAAGATGTAATAGTTAGAACTGATATTCAATTCGCTGCTATGGCAGGAGCTTTTGTAGGTGGAGAAGGTGATTATGTAACATTATTTGAACCTACTGCATCAGCACTTGAAAAACAAAGCAACGGATATATAGTAGCATCTATTGGTAAAGAATCTGGATATATACCATATACTTGTTATTCAGCTACAAAATCTTATATAGAAAAAAATCCAGATATAATCCAAAGATTTACAAATGCTATATACAAAGCTCAATTATGGGTTAACAGTAATTCTCCTGAAGCTATAGCAAATTCTATATCTAACTTTTTCCCTGAAATCGATTTAGAATCATTAACTGAAGTTGTAAAAAGATATAAACATCAAGACACTTGGTCAAAAACTCCTATTCTTGAAAAAGAAAGTCTAGAGCATCTAATGGATATTATGCAGCTTGCAGGTGAGCTAGATAAAAGAGCACCTTATGAAAAAATAGTTACTACAGAGTTTGCTAAAAACTCAGTTGAAAACATAAAATAAAAACCAAAAGGGATACCCCTTTTGGTTTTTTATACTACTCCTTGAGCCATCATAGCTTCAGCAACTTTTAAAAATCCTGCTATATTAGCTCCTACTACATAATTTCCTTCAAATCCGTACTCTTTAGCAGCTTGTTTAGCTGAATTGAATATATTAACCATTATTTGATCTAATTTTTCATCAACTTCTTCAAAAGTCCAAGCAAGTCTCATACTATTTTGAGACATTTCTAATGCTGAAGTTGCAACTCCACCTGCATTAGCAGCTTTAGCAGGAGCAACTAATATATTGTTTTCTATAAGTAAATTTAATGCTTCATTTGTACAAGGCATATTAGCTCCTTCTCCTACTGCTATAACCTTATTAGCTATAAGAGCTTTTGCATCTTCAACATCTATATCGTTTTGAGTAGCACATGGTAAAGCTATATCACATTTAATATTCCAAAGACCTCTTCCTTCGTGGTATTGAGCTTGAGGATGATATTTTACATACTCACTAATTCTTTTTCTTTCTACTTCTTTTATTTGTTTTATAGTGTCTAAATTTATTCCTTCTTCATCATATATGTATCCACTTGAATCAGACATTGCTACAACTTTAGCTCCATAACTTTGAGCTTTTTCACAAGCATATATAGCAACATTTCCTGATCCAGATATTACTACTTCTTTTCCTTCTAGACTATGTCCATGTTCTTTAAGCATTTCTCTAACAAAATAGATAAGACCATAACCTGTTGCTTGTTTTCTAACTAAAGAACCTCCATATGTAAGTCCTTTTCCTGTTAAAACTCCTGCCTCATAAGCATTTTTTATTCTCTTATATTGACCATACATATATCCTATTTCTCTAGCTCCAACACCGATATCCCCTGCTGGAACATCTATATCTTGTCCTATATGTCTATAAAGCTCTGTCATAAAACTTTGACAAAATCTCATTATCTCTGCGTCAGATTTTCCTTTAGGATCAAAATCAGATCCTCCCTTACCTCCACCTATCGGAAGACCTGTTAAAGAGTTTTTGAATATCTGTTCAAATCCTAAGAATTTTATTATACCTAAGTATACAGAAGGATGGAATCTAATTCCTCCTTTATAAGGCCCTATTGCACTATTAAACTGTACTCTAAATCCTCTATTAACGCGAACTTTACCACTATCATCAACCCAAGGAACTCTAAATATTACTTGTCTTTCTGGCTCTACTATCCTTTCAAGTATTCCTGCTTCTATGTATTCTGGGTGTTTTTTTAAAACAGGTTCAATTGAAATTAAAACTTCTTCTACAGCTTGATGAAACTCAGTTTCACCTGGATTTCTCTTTTTCACTTGTTCTAAAATCTCTTGCACTAAAGACATGGTTTTTCCCCCTTAACTTTTTTAAAGTGTACCCTTATCTGTAATTATACAACTTGTAGTATATTTTTCAATACATAATTTTCTAAAGATTGACCTAGGAACAGTTTTTTTTATAACAAACAGATACCTTTTTATGAACAATACAAGCTAAAAGTATAAATATATTAATTAAAACTATAATTCCACCAGAAGCTAAATCATAATAATAAGATAAAATTATACCAGATAATACTGATACTTGACTAAACAAAAATGATAATATCAATGTACTCCTGAAACTTTTAGATATTCTCATAGCAGATGCTATAGGAATAACAAGCATAGATGATATAAGTAAAATACCTACTATCCTCATACATATAACTATTACTAAAGATACTAATACTATAAATATTGTATTTATAGTTTTGACACTTATTCCTGATACTCTAGCACCTTCCTCATCAAATGATATATAAAAAAGCTTATAAAAATATAATTTTAGAAAAACTATAATAACTAAAGATAAAAAAATCATTACAATTATGTCAAAGTTAGATATAGATCCTATACTTCCAAACAAATAGCTCATAAAATTTACAGCTCTATTTTTAGATATTCCTATCAAAACCACTGCAAGAGCCATTCCTGCAGACATTATAACAGATAAAGATATATCTTCAAACTTTCTATAATTTTCTTTTAAAGCTTGAATCCCTAGTGATCCAAATATACAAAATGCCATAGCACCTATAACTGGATTTATATCAAAAAGTACAGATACAGCTACTCCAGACAACGCAAGGTGTGATAAACTCTCTCCTATAAGTGACATTTTTCTTAAAACTACAAAAACACCTATTAAAGGCGCTACAAATCCTATTATTACTCCTGCTATTAATGCTCTTTGCATAAAATCAAAATGTAAAAAATCTAGCATATACCCCTCCCTAGTTTCGATTAAAAAAATCTATATTCTCACCATATATACTTCTTAAATTGTTTTCTATATCTACAAACTGTGTACTTTTATGTATGTGTATTTTTTTATTACCAATACATGCAACTTTGTTAACTTTATTTATCACACTACCTATATCATGAGAAACAATAAATATAGTTACTCCTTCTTTATTTAGGTTTTGCATTATATTATAAAACTCTTCTTCAGATCTATAATCTACACCAACAGTAGGCTCATCTAAAAACAATATAGAAGGATCTTTGCTTAAAGCCTTAGCTATAAAAACCCTTTGCTGCTGACCTCCTGATAAATTTCCAATTAATCTATCTTTATATTCTATCATATTAACCTTGTTTAGTACTTCATGAGTTTTTTCTATTAACTGCTTACTACTCAGATTATGTATAGATTTTAAAGTAAATAATATTATTTCTTCAACTGTAGCTGGAAAACTTTCATTAAAAGAATTAGCCTTTTGAGATACATACCCTATTTTATTTTTATATTTTGAAAACTTTATATCCTCTCCTAAATACATAATTTTTCCACTTGTAGGCGTTAATATTCCCAAAAGAAGTTTTAAAAGAGTAGTTTTTCCTGATCCATTAGGCCCTATTAATGCAAAATAATCTCCTTTTTCTATATCAAAACTTATGTTATCTATAACACTTACACCATCATAACTAAAACTTAAATTTCTTACCTGAAATATAGACTTCATAAATAACACCTCACTTTTAAGTTATATCAAATTATACAAAAAAAGAGAGTGGATTTCCACTCCCCTTAAACAACCTATGCAGTTGTTTTAGTTTCTGAATAATATATACTTTCATCAAACTCTCCTTCTGATTTAGCTACAACTAGTGTACAAACAGTATCCCCTGTTATATTAACAACTGTTCTGCACATATCTAGCAATCTATCTATTCCTATTATAAGCGCTATCCCTTCAACTGGTAATCCTATTGATTGTAAAACCATCGATAAAGTTATAAGTCCAACCCCTGGAACTCCTGCTGTACCAACAGATGCTAATGTAGCTGTTACTATTACAGTTAAGAAAGATTGAATAGTTAAATCAATTCCATAAACTTGAGATATAAATACTACTGCTATACCTTGCATTATAGCCGTTCCATCCATATTTATAGTAGCTCCAAGAGGTAATGTGAATGACGCTACACTATTTGAAACACCTAGTTTTTCCTCTGCTGTTTCTATCGTAAGAGGTAATGTTGCATTACTTGATGAAGTTGAAAACGCAACACTCATAGTTGGAGCAAACTTTTTAAAGAATACTACAGGATTTAGTTTTCCAAATATACTTAAAACACCCATATAAACTACTGTAGCATGAATCAATAGCGCTAATATTACACCTATCATATATTTTGCAAGCGGCCACATAGCATCAAATCCAACTGTTGCAAAAGTGTTAGCTATAAGTGCAAATACCCCATATGGAGCAAATAGCATAACTACAGATACCATTTTCATAATTACTTCATTTAAAGAGTCAAATATATTTATTAGTGGTTTAGCTTTTTCCCCAACTAAAGCTATACTAATACCAGTTAAAAGTGCAAATACTATAATCTGAAGCATAGCTCCTTCTGCCATAGAAGCTATAGGGTTTACTGGAACCATATCAATTATTATATCAACTAAAGGACTTGCCTGACCTATTGTAGGCTCGCTAGTCATAACATTAGATAAATCAAGCCCTACTCCAGGATTTATAACATTTCCTAGTATCAAAGCAAGCGTTATAGCTACTGCTGTTGTTGCCATATAAAAACCTAAAGTTTTTGCCCCAACTCTTCCTAGTTTTTTTACATCTCCAATAGCTGCCGATCCACAAACTAAAGAAACAAATACAAGTGGAACAACAAGCATTCTTATACCATTTACGAATACTCTTGCAAATAATTTTAATATACCTCCTATAAGAAGAGTATCCTTAACAAATCCCCCTGGAACTTTACTAAGTATTATACCAAATATAGCTCCGAGTATAAGACCTGCGAAGATCTTAGACGTAAGACCCACCTTCTTTTTCATAACATCCTCCCCTTTTGAATTTTTATTTTCTTCATTATAGCTACGATGATACAAAAAAAATCAGAAAAATTCAAAACAATTTTCAAACTTTTCAGTATTTTGATTTTGAGCTTTAATTAACATTCACTGTGTAAAAGTATCCCTTCTATAAATTTTTTTATATTAACTTTTCCTCCATAGCTATTTTTCCCCCTTATATAATCCATTTCTAATCTTACATCTTCAAAGTTATATAGTGAATTTGAATATTGAATAAAATCATCATTCATATAATCTTCTATACCTAAACTTGCTATATTAGTTAATCCTTTATTTAAAGCTCTTCTTATTCTTTGTTCCATAGCTTTAGGATTATCACTTAATTTTTCACATATTTCACTTACCTTATAATTAAACATTCTTTCTTTATTGTCTAATAAATATTGACAAATGTTTATTATATCTTTACTTCCTATCTCTCCTAATATTCCAAGTTTTGATAATATAAATCTTATTTTTTCTATTTCATTTGATTTTAATTTCTCACTTTTATTTATATCTAAATCGCTAAACATACTTTTTATTCTTCCTAATGTTTCTTCCATCTTTATTTTTTCAAGTACATTTTCTATTACCTTTACAACTTCAACTATATTTATAGGCTTGCTTATAAAAAATTCTATCCCACTTGAATATGCCTGTTCTATTAAGTTTTTAGACGAAACTTGAGATATCATAATTATCTTAATATCATTTTTTCTTTTTTTATATTATTTACAACTTCTATTCCATCACTTTTAGGCATAAGCAAATCTACTATAACTATATCAGGATTTTTTAAAATAATATCTTCAATACACTCTAAAGGATCTATTGAACTTCCTACAACTTGTCCTAAGTTTTTGTCATCTATTATATTTTCTAATATTTTTATTATAGTTACATCATCATCAACTATATAAAACTTCATCTTCATCATCTCCCACATGTGAATGTTTGTATTCTATACTTTCCTTAGGAATTTTGATTTCAAATATAGTTCCATCTTCATATTCTGAGTTTACTATTATTTGGCCTTTAAATTTATCTTTTACTATATCTTTTACTAAAGTTAGCCCAAGCCCCCTGTTTATATCTCCTGTTTTATTATCAAATTTGGTTGAAAAGCCAGGATTAAATATGTAATCTATATCCTTTTTTTTAATACCTACTCCATTATCATAAACTATAAAACAATGATTGCTCTCATCAGAAAAATGTTTTACCATTATAGTACCCTTTCGCTTAGCACATTCTATAGACTCAATAGAGTTTTGAATAAGATTTCTAAGTATTGATATTAAAGTATAGTGATGTTTTGTATAAAAATCTCCTTCTCTTTTAAATATTATGTCTATTTCTTTTTCTTCAGCAGATATAAACTTATTTGTACTATCTTCAAGAATATAAAATATATCTTTTAAACTCATTTTAGTGTATTCCATTTTGTTTACCTTTAGATCTTGTATCCCTCTTATTACTCTTATATAGTCTTTTTTTATTTCGTGTATGTCCTTAGCTATAGATAATGCAAGGTTTGATTTTTCATCTTCTAACTCCTTATAAAGTTTGAATGCTTTGTTCATGACATTTTCTATATTTTCTATATTTTTATTCATTAAATATATTTCTGACTCTAAACTAGAAGTTAAAAGGATAAGTTTTCTATACCTTTCTTCGTGCTCTTCCTTCATTAACAACAATTTATAATGTTTGCCTAATGTAATTATTAAAAACACAAATACAACTCTTATAAAAGCTATTAAAGCAAGCAATCTAAACACATTAAAAACATCTACATCGTTTATATTTTCAATTCTGATTAGCACCTCAAGAAAATTTGAAACAAAATCACAAGTCCAAATACCTATTATAACTTTTGTTATATCTTTTTCATGCCTTACATTTAGAAAATAAAATATTATTCCATATGTTATATAAAAAAATATCAAAGGATAATTTAATTCAAACGCACTTTTGTAATCTAAATAAGCGTTTAGACTCAAAATACTTCTAAAAATAAACACTACAAAAGCTGTAACCGTAGATGTTGTTATAATATTTATATTTTTGTAGTTTATAAGAAATATGGGAAAAAATATTATAGCAAACGATATTCTAAAATTATTTATAAACAAGTTTATGTATATTTGTGATACTAATGCTGTAAAAACAGCTACAAATAATATTTTTCTTACCTTTTCCATATAAATCACCTAATCTACATTTATGCTATTTATCTATTTCTATATTCTCAATATTTTTTCCTTTAAATTTAATATTTTATCTTTTCCATTTGAATTGTCTACAAACTGAAACACCTATAAATTTATAGGTGTTTTTGATTACTTTTCTTTTCTTAACTTTTCTATAAGATCTGCAAATACCTTTAAAGATGTGTAAATTGAATTTTTATCTTCCATATCAACCCCAGCTTTTTTAAGCTGATTAAGAGGATAATCAGATCCTCCACTTTTTAAGAACTCTATATATTTTTCTACTGCTTTTTCTTCATTATTTAAAATTTTAAAACTCAAGAAAGATGCAGCTGAAAATCCTGTAGCGTATTTATATACATAAAAGTTAGAATAAAAGTGAGGTACTCTTGCCCATTCAAACTGTATATTTTCATCAACTATCATATCTTTTCCGTGATATTTTAAATTAAGATCGTAATATATCTGACAAAATTGCTCAGATGTTAACGACTGCTTATTTTCTATTTTTTCGTGAGTTATTTTTTCAAATTCTGCAAACATGGTTTGTCTATATACTGTTGTTCTAAATTGTTCTAAGTAATAATTTAGTAAATATAATTTTTCTTCTTTAGTAGTAGCATTTTTCAGCATATAATCCATAAGTAGTTGTTCATTGAGTGTAGATGCAACTTCAGCTACAAATATTTTATACCTTGAATATATAAAAGGTTGATTTTTCTTTGAATAATAACTGTGAATAGAATGCCCTATTTCGTGTGCTACTGTAAACAAAGAAGATAAGTCATCTTTATAATTCATAAGTATAAATGGATAAGAGTCATAACTTCCCCAAGAATATGCTCCACTTTTCTTTCCTTCATTTTCATAAACATCTATCCATCTTTCATCAAAACATTTCTTTACTAACGATATATATTCATCTCCTAAAGGTTTAAATGCTTCAAGTAAAATTTGCTTAGCTTGCTCGTAAGTTATTTTCATATCAAAATTTTCTACCAAAGGAACATATAAATCATACATATGAAGATTATCTAAATTTAAAAATTCCTTTTTCAACCTCAAATACTCATGCAAAAGATTTAAGTTTTCATTTACTGCATCTATTAAGTTTTCATAAACAAGAGTAGTTATGTTATCTTGAAACAAAGATGCCTCTAGAGCAGATTTATATCCTCTTATCTTTGAATAAAATACTTCTCTTTTTATGGCTCCTGATAGTGTTGATGCAAATGTATTTTTATATTTTTTATAAGTTTCATACATACTTTCAAAAGCTTTTTTTCTAACATCTCTGTTTTTACTTTGCATAAAAGTAGAGTAATTTGCATGAGTTATTTGAACTTTTTTTCTGTTTTCATCTTCAATTTCTGGAAATTTCATATCTGCAAACGATAACATTTCGAATGTAGTTTCTATAGTGTTTGAAACATCTAATGAAGATGATAAAATTTCTTCTTCTCTTTCTGATAAAGTATATGGCTTTTTTCTAAGAATTTCTTCGATAAATTTGTCATACTTTTTTAATTTATCACATTTCATGTAATCATTTATTATTTCATCACTTATTTTTATAATTTCAGGAACAATAAACGATGTTTCAGTAGATACTTCGGTAGATAACATTTCAGCCTTACCAGCTAAGGCTTGATTTTTTGTGTCAGTGTTATCTTCATGCTGTTTCATATGAGTGTAAACATATATGTGTTGAGAAAGCCTTAATATATCTTCATATACACTCAAAGCGTTGTACAAGTTTTCTTTACTACATTTAAGTTTTCCCTTGTACTGTTTTAGATTTTTTAGCATATCTCGTACTTTATCAAAATCTTTCTTAAGATGCTCATCATCTTTATACATACTGTCTAAATCCCATTTATATTCTTTGTTTATCTCACTTCTCTTTTTTCCCATAAATATCCTCCATTTTCTAATATAGTATATTTTACTCTATATAGTCTACTTTAACAACATATTCAGAATCTAATATTTTCTTAAGAATTTTCTTTATAGATATTTTATCACTATAAACTACTGTTATATTTATAGCCCAAATTTTTTCACAACTTTCCGATTCTAAAATTTGCATATTTTTTATTATAATTTTATTTTTTTCAAGTATTTGTACTATTCTAGATAAAGTTTCCGATATATTGCTTGTGTATACATAAAAGTCAGAAGTTTTCTTTATTACTATTATTTTTTCTATTTTTCTTAAAGTATATAAAGTAATAAATAAAAATATTAAAACCATAAAACTCAGGTAATAGTATCCATATCCTATAGCAAGACCAACGCATGCAATTACCCAAATTCCTGCTGCAGTAGTTAATCCTCTTACACTGCTTTGAGTCTTTAAAATAGCTCCCGCTCCTAAAAAACCTATTCCAGATAATACTTGTGCAGGTATACGTCCTGGATCTAGATTTATAACATCTTTGTAATCGTTAAACAAAAGCAAAGATGTCATAGCTGCAACACATGATCCTACGGCTACTAAAACATGCGTCCTAAATCCTGCCCACTGATTGGATTTTTCTCTTTCTATACCCACTATTCCACCTATAATCATTGCAAGAATTAGTCTATATATAATATCCGCCCTACTCAAAAGTATCACCCCTTTTTTCTAATTATATTAACTATTCATCTAAAATTGACTGAATTTTATGATATAATGTATAAAAACTAATAATGGGGGTATTAGCGTGAATAAAAAAATAGGCTTTATAGGTTGTGGAAATATGGCTCAAGCTATTATAGGCGGACTTATAACATCTGATTTGATTTCTTTTGACAATATAATAGCAAGCGATATTGATAGTGAAAAACTAAAAACAACTAAAGATAAATATAACATATTAACTACTAACAACAACGTAGATGTAGCTACATTTTCAGATATTATTTTTCTATCAGTAAAGCCCGACAAGTATAAACTTGTAATCAAAAAGATAAAAGATTTTGTAAAAGATGATGCCATAATAGTTACAATAGCAGCTGGAATAGACATTTCTTTTACAGAAAAATGTTTCCAAAGAAAAATTAAAGTAGTTAGAACTATGCCAAATACACCTTCTTTAGTCAAAGAAGGAATGAGTGCTATCTCTTTTAATGACCTTTTAGATGATAACGAAAAAGAGCTTATCTTAAAATTATTCGAAAGCTTTGGAAAAGCAGAAGTTATTGATGAGTCTTTAATGGATATTATCCCTTCTATAAGTGGTTCGTCTCCTGCTTATGTATATATGTTGATAGAAGCTTTAGCTGATGGAGCTGTTTTAAAAGGTTTGCCTAGAGATAAAGCATATAAATTAGCTGCACAGTCTGTTTTGGGAGCTGCTAAAATGGTTCTTGAAACCAATGAACACCCAGCTGTTTTAAAGGACAAAGTGTGTTCTCCAGGAGGCACTACTATTGAAGCGATATATGAACTTGAAAAAAGAGGCTTTAGATCTGCTATTATATCATGTATGGAAAAGTGCACACAAAAGGCTTTATCAATGTCTAAAAATATGTAAATTTATTATCCAAGAAGATTAATCATTCATATTTATTCTTCTTGGATAAGCTATTTTTATCCCTTTTTCTCTAAACTTAACTAGTATTTCAAGCCTTGCATCTTTTAGAGCCGACCAATATTTGAACGGTTCAACCACACCTGTTATTGTGTACTTTGCTCCTATGTTTTTTTCATCTATATCTGTTATTCCATAAACGTCAAATGGATTAGCTGGTTCATTCATTATATTTTTACATAAAAATTCACTATATTTTTCATTAAGAGCATCACAAACCTCTTTTAATGTATCTATAACTAAATGAGGATCTGTTTCATAAGATACATAAACGTGAACTATAACCCTCATTCTTTTTCTATTATAGTTTACAATAGACTTTATTTCGCTATTTGGAATATGAATCCTTCTTAAACTCCAATCCCTAATACTTGTACTTCTAAGTCCTATCTCTTCCACAGTTCCTCTAAACATTTCATTAATAACTACAAAATCCCCTACCCTCATTTGTTTTTCAAACAAAATGAAAAAACCATTTAATATATCCTTTATTAAACTTTGCGTTCCAAAACCAGCCACAAGACCTATTATACCTGCTCCTGTTAGCATAGTCGACTTACTTAAATCTAACATTCCATACTCTCTTAATATAAGGATTATTGCTGAAAAAAAAGCTAAATAATAAGAAACAGAAACTATAATACTTCTTATAGTCTTTTCATACTGAATATCAAATTTAGTTACATCAAATACTTTCTTTGTTATATATTTTATAAACCTTATAGACAAAAACGATATAACTATTATAAAAATGCTCTTTATTAATCTTAACATGATTATCCCCTACAAAAAATATTTTCAAGATACATTGTTGCCCTTTAATAAGATATATATACAAAAAAAAAGAGAAGGATTACCTTCTCTTTTAGTTTGTATGACTTAATTTTAGATATTCATTTATTAAAGAATCGATTTTCATACTAGTACTTTCTAGCTCTTCCTTAAAAATATCTGGGTATTGAACATATCTATTGATTTCTTCTCTTAAATCCTCTATTTCTCTCCTTATTTCTTCTATTTTCGTCATACTTACCACCATTTTCTAATATTCTTTAATAAAAGTTTATCAAACGATCGTATTATTTGTCAATACTTAGCACTTGAAAACGTTTTAACATATTTTTATATTTGTCTATAAATAACTTACAAACTACACCAACGAACATTCCTGTTGGAATAGATGATATAAAAAGTACAGGCAAGTACATGAATATGTTTATATCTTTTATAATAAAAGATGCTACAAGTAATTGACCTATATTATGAAATATACTTCCAGCCATACTAACCCCAATTATACTCAAGTTTTCTTTTTTATATTTTATTAACAAATTCATGATTAACAAACTTAAAACTGAACCTGTTATACTAAATAAAAACGAAGACAACGACCCCCAAAAACTAGAAATTAAAATTCTCAAAAAAACTATTATCAACGTATCTTTAAATCCAAATAACTCAAGACAAATTAAAGTTACGATATTTGAAATACCCAGCTTAGCCCCAGGAGATAAAAATAAAAAAGGATTGGGAATATAAGATTCAAATATGTAAAGTGCTATAGCTTTTGCTACAAAAAGGGAAAGTATAATCATCTTTTTAGTCTTATTCATAAAATCCTCCTAGTAAGATATAACATCTACTTTTTCTTGTTTTCCTGTTATTTTTACATATAATCTATGAGGAAGACATGCAATTATCTGACCTTTCTTTGTTATATGTCCTGTTTTAACACATATTTGATCTTTACAATTTGAACTAGTTACACTTACTCCAAAATCATGAACTAATACAGTGTTTTCTCCATAAACTGTATTTACTTTTATCTGTTGGGAATAGTTTTTATCCTTTAAATGTATAGTTTTATAAACATTTCCATCAACAACTATTTGTATATATTTTTCGTTTTCATCATCTTTTTGGTTGTTCATAACAAATAGCATGCCTAGTGATATAAATAAAATTAATATTACTAAAACTATATCTCCTTTTTTCATAAAGCTCCTCCCTAACTTTTATTCCTATTATACTTTATAAAAAGAAAAAGAAAAAGACCTGACAATATGTAGGTCTTTTTCTATACTATAGATACTATATCTTTTTGTGAAGCTTTAACTTCTGCTCCTATTTTAGCTTCAATTTTTTTACCTTCTGGTAAGTTTGTGAAAATTACAGGAGTAATTAAAGAAGGTACCTTATCTTTTATTTTATCGATGTCTACTTTTAATATAAGCTGACCTGCTTTTACTTTATCTCCTTCACTTACTAAAGCCTCAAAACCTTCTCCACCCATATTAACTGTGTCAATTCCAAAGTGGATAAGTACTTCTGTTCCATCATCTGCAGTTAATCCTATTGCATGTTTTGTATGGAATAATGTGCTTACTTCTCCATTTACAGGAGATACTACTTCTCCTGATGAAGGATCAATCGCAAATCCATCTCCCATAATTCTTTGAGAAAACACCTTATCAGGAACATCTTCAATACTTAATATTTTTCCACTTATAGGAGATAAAAACTCACTTTTCTCTACTTGTTTTTCACTTTGAATTTCAGAAGAATCTTTAGCAGAGAACATATTTTTGATGCTTTCTAGTAATTTTTTCATGTCAAATTCTCCTTTCTAAATAAATAAAGCATGAGTAAAGCATTAAACCTTACTCATGCCTGATCGAATCAGTAACACGTAAAATACATTTTATATATTAACATACCTTTAGAAATTTAACAAGATTTTGCTTTACATTTTCATAGCTTTTTCCAAAACCATATTTTCTAGTTCTTTTTTATAGTTTTCAAGATTTTTATAAATCTTTTCATCTTGAATAGCTATAATTTGAGCTGCCAGTATACCAGCATTTTTAGCACCATTTATACTAACTGTTGCAACAGGAACTCCAGGAGGCATTTGAACTATAGAATATAAAGAATCTAACCCTCCTAAACTTTCAGTTTTTACAGGAACCCCTATAACAGGAATGCAAGTAAGAGATGCTACCATACCCGGAAGATGTGCAGCTCCTCCAGCACCTGCTATTATAACTTTTATCCCTCTTTTATGTGCACTTTTAGCATATTCATATAGTCTATCAGGAGTTCTGTGAGCTGAAACAATTGTCATCTCATAGTCTACTTGAAGCTCATTTAAAATCTGAGCAGCCTCTTTCATCACAGGTAAATCCGAATCACTTCCCATTATTATCCCTATTTTCATATAAATCCCCCCTTATTTTGAAATAACTTTTATAAAATTATAAGCACTACTTACTTTATTTCTTGCATCATCTAATGTATCAGCTATAGCAGTAACATGTCCCATTTTTCTTTTTGGATTTGTTTCACTTTTTCCATATATGTGAAGACTTACACCTTCTATAGATAGAGCATTGCAAACTCCAACTACTGTAGGTTTTCCTTTATATCCATCTTCTCCTAAAATATTTCTCATAACAACTGGCCTAACTAAACTCACATCTCCAAGGGGTATGCCTAATACACTCCTTAAATGATTTTCAAATTGCGAAGTTACGCACCCTTCTATAGAATAATGACCCGAGTTATGAGGCCTTGGCGCAACCTCATTGACTAAAACATCTCCATCTTTGGTTATAAACATTTCTATACAAAATATTCCAATATCATCAAATAAATTCAGTATATCCTTAGAAATATTTATCGATTTTTCATATTCATCCTTCGTTATATCAGCAGGAACAGATGTCTCAAACAGTATACTATCTTTATGAACATTTTCTCCTACTGGATATATCTTTATATCGTTATTAATTCCTTTACAACATATAACAGAAACTTCTTTTTTGTAAGGAATATATTTTTCTATATATAAAGGAATTTTTCCTTCACCAAGCTCTTTATAAAAAATATCTATTTCATTTTGACTTTTAATCAAACTGTTGCCTTTTCCATCGTATCCACCAAGTGCACTCTTTAACATAACAGGATATCCAAATTCTTTAGATACTTTTTCTATATCATCTATACACTTAATTTCTCTAAAATCTCCTACAGGAATATTATTTTCTTTGAAATATTTTTTTTGACTATACTTGTTTTGAATTATACAAAGAGTATTAGGACTAGGATATATTCTAAATCCCTCATTTTCTAAATTCTTAAGTATATTTGCATTTATGTGTTCAAATTCATAAGTTACAACATCAACTTTGCTAGCTAATTCTCTTAAAGCATTCTCATCATAAAAGCTTGCTATGATATGTTCATTAGCTATATAACTTGCAGGACATTTAGGATCAGGATCTAAAATTACAGTGTATACCCCCATTTTCAATGCTTCAATTATAAGCATCTTCCCAAGCTGTCCACCACCTATTATCCCTACCTTTTTATTTAGCATAAATATCCCTCTCTTTATTCTAGTAACATAGTTACAATACTTTAAGATAACCTATATATTAAATATTAACATTCATAATTATATGTAGTCAACTTTATTGTTTATATTTTTATTTTAGTTCGTATTTAACCGAACTTTTATTTATATTTTTTATTTTTTGTATTGACTTATAACCTTTCCTATATTATCATCTATATGTCAAACGGCAAAGTTCCATATAATTCGCATAATAAGGATGCGAAGTTTCTACTAGGCGACCGTAAATCGCCTTGCTATGGACTAAATACTTATTAGTCAAAAGGAGGATACATAATGGAACTTGTTAAACAACGTATTAAAACTTCTATTTTAGAAAGAACTTTCGAGCTAAGTAAGCATAATACAGATGCTAAAACTGAAATACTAGCAGGTATGACAACATTTATGACAATGGCTTATATCTTAATAGTTAACCCTAGCATATTATCTGCTACAGGTATGGACTTTGGAGCATTATTTACTGCAACTGCCTTATCTTCAGTTGTAGCAACTCTTATAATGGCACTTTATGCAAACCTTCCATTTGCTTTAGCTCCTGCCATGGGACCTAATGCATTCTTTGCTTTTACGGTAGTTTTAGGAATGGGTTATTCATGGGAGATGGCTTTAACTGCAGTATTCTTAGAAGGTATAATATTTATAATTCTTTCTTTCTTTAATGTAAGAGAAGCTATAATAAACTCGATTCCTATAGGCATAAAAAAAGCAGTTTCTGCTGGTATAGGACTATTTATAGCGTTTTTAGGACTTTTTAATTCAGGAATAGTTGTAAGCGGAATGTTTCACGTTGGAGATGGAAAGTTAGATGGAATACCATTAACTATTGGACATATATCTTCTGGATCAGGTCTTTTAGCTATAATAGGAATTATAATAACAGGATTTTTATTAGCAAAAAATGTTAAAGGAGCTTTACTTTTAGGTATATTAATTACAACAGTTTTAGGAATCCCTATGGGAGTTACTACACTTCCTGAAGGTTTAAAATTTATAAGCACTCCTCCATCTTTAAGTCCTATAATGTTTAAATTTGAATGGTCAAATATATTTTCTATAGATATGCTTGTAATATTATTTACTTTCTTATTTGTTGATATGTTTGATACTGTAGGAACTTTAGTTGGAGTTGCTACTAAAACTAATATGTTAGATAAAGACGGTAATATTCCAAATGCAAAACAAGCTTTATTTGCAGATGCAATAGGAACTACAATAGGAGCTTTTTTAGGAACTAGTACAGTTACAACTTATGTTGAGAGTGCTTCAGGAGTTGCAGATGGCGGTAGAACAGGCCTTACTGCTTTATCTACAGCTATGATGTTTGCAATAGCTTTATTTTTATCTCCACTTTTCATAATGATTCCAGCAGCTGCTACTGCACCTGCATTAATATTAGTTGGTCTATTTATGATTTCTCCTGTTAAGGAAATAGACTTTGATGATTTTACTGAAGCTATCCCAGTATTTTTGACTATAATAATGATGCCTCTTACTTATAGTATAGCTGAAGGTATCGTGTTTGGTATGTTAAGCTATGTTATACTTAAGTTATTGACAGGAAGACAAAGAGAAGTATCTAAAGTTATGTATATAGTATCTTTTATGTTCTTAATAAAAATAATACTTGGATAAAAAAGGGCAGATCTGCCCTTTTTAAAATTTAACTTAGATCAATCCAGTATCTTTGGAAAACCTCTCCATTTTCTATTTCTTCAGAATCTAAAATTCCACCATTATTGAGTATTACTTTACTAGATCCAATATTATTTTTATCACAAGTTATTAAAACTTTTGGTATACCTATAGTTTTGCATATATTAAGTGCTAAGGATAACATTTGTGTAGCATATCCTTTTTTTCTTTCACTAGGCCTTATACCATACCCTATATGTCCGCCTCTATAAAGTAATTTTTCGTTGAGCCTATGCCTAATATCAATAGCACCTAGAATTTTGTTGTTTTCATTTATTAACCAATAAGTTGAACATTCTACAAAACCATCTTTAAGTCCTATACCATTACTATATCCATTTATTTTCTCTACCATTTCATTAAAATCAGTTGTATTAAAATTCAAACTCCAAGGAATAAGTTCCTCGCCTGACTCTTTCCATTCTGATATCATATCTAAAAATTCACTTTTAAAACTAGTATCAGGTTTTATTAGCCTTACCATAACATATCCCCCTTAAGATTTAAGTCTTTTAAAGTTCTACATAAAAGTATTAAAAACCTTCTAATATGGTACAAAATATCCTAATTTTTAATAGTATAAATATAAGATTTCCTAAAATAACAGGAGGTGAGATTGTGAGCTTTATAGTAGAAATAAAAGATCTTTCAATGACATACTACACTTTAAACGGAGAGCTTGAAGTTTTAAAAGATATAAACTTAACTGTAAAAAAAGGGGAAATTTTAGCTCTTGTAGGTCCTTCTGGCTGTGGAAAGTCCACAATTATGAATATATTATCAGGCCTTTTAAAACCTACTAAGGGGCAAGTTAATATTAGTGGAAAAATAGGATATATGTTTCAAAGAGATTGCCTTTTAGAATGGAGAACTATAATGGACAACATCAAAATCGGTCTTGAAATACAAAAAAAACTAACCAATGAATCAATAAAAAGGATAGAACACCTTTTAAAAACATATGGACTTTGGGAATTTAAAGATAGCTACCCTAGACAGTTATCTGGTGGAATGAGACAAAGGGTTGCTCTTATCAGAACACTTGCAGTTAATCCAGATATACTTCTTTTAGATGAACCTTTTTCTGCTCTTGATTATCAAACAAGACTTTTAGTTTGCGATGATATAACTAAAATAATAAGAAGAGAAAATAAAACTACTATAATTGTAACTCACGATATATCAGAAGCTATATCTATGGGTGATAAAATAGCTGTTTTATCCAAAAGACCTGCTACTATAAAAAGTATTCACGATATAATTTTGAGTGTAAATGAAGTTAAAACTCCTATGTCAGCTAGAGAAGCTCCTGAATTTAAAGATTATTTTAATATGATATGGAAGGAGCTGGAGATAGATGATAAAACAAGACTACTCTAAAGAATATATAGAGTATATAAATTCTATAAAACTAAGAAAAATTAAAATAAATATATACAGAATTTCTATATTGATTGCATTTCTTGTTCTTTGGGAGGTTTTGGCTAATCTAAAGATTATTGATCAATTTTTGTTTAGTAAACCTTCTGCTATATTGACTTTGATGATAAGGTTTTTTAAAACCGGAGAAATATTTAAGCACATAGGAATTTCCTTTTACGAGACGGTTATGGGATTTACATTAGGTACACTAGGAGGAATAATTATAGCAATTATTCTTTGGTGGAATGACCTTCTTGCAGAAATTCTAGATCCTTTCCTTGTTGTATTAAATGCACTTCCTAAAACAGCACTTGCTCCTATAATAATTGTCTGGGCAGGAGCTGGAGTAAATGGGATAATTGTTATAGCTGTAACCATATCTATAATAGTTACTATCCTTTCAGCATATAACTACTTTAAGACAGTAGATGAAGAAAAAATTAAAATGCTAAAAAGCTTTGGAGCAAACAAATATCAAATATTAGTTAAATTAATTCTTCCTTCTAACATAGGTAATATAATCAATATTATCAAAATTAATATAGGTCTTTCTTGGGTTGGTGTAATAGTTGGAGAATTTTTAGTTTCTAGATACGGCATAGGATACTTGATAGTTTATGGAGGTCAAGTTTTCAAGCTAGATCTTGTAATGATGGGTGTTATAATACTTGCAGTATGTGCACTTTTTATGTATCAATTTGTAAACATAATAGAAAAAAAGATTCAAAAATACTAAAAGGATGCACAAAGCATCCTTTCTTAGTTTAATAATTATGTTTTTTTCTACCTACTATACCAGTAAATAAAGCACCAAGTAAAGCAGGAGCTATCCAAGAAAAACCTTGATCCGACAGAGGAAGTCTCTTTATTATATCGAGAATACTGTATACTCTGACCCCAGCAGCCGACAACGCTTCAAATATACTTATGCATACAGCACCTATAACTGCTCCTGGATATACTGCTTTATTAGGTATATATCTATCAAATAAATTCATTATTATTAATATTATAACAACAGGATAAACAGTAACTAGTAAAGGTATGGCAAGCCCTACTATTTTTTCTACTCCAAAATTAGAAATTATTGTACTAAATACTATTATCACAGTTACTATAGATTTATAACTTAATTTACCATTTGTTAGACTATTAAAAAACTCTCCACAAGTTGCTGTAAGCCCTATTGATGTAGTTAGACAAGCTAACGATACAGCAATTCCTATAGCTACTTTTCCTGCATTTCCTAATATAGCATTTGTAATTTGAATTGTTAATTCTGTTTTAGAAATATCAAAATCAAACATTTCACTTGCAGTTGAACCTAAATACATAAGTCCACCATATACAAATGTAAGTCCTAAGGCTGCAACTATTGCAGACATTACGGCAAGTTTTATTTGCTCATCTTTTTTAGTATATCCTTTAGATACTAAGGTCTTTATTATTATTCCTCCTATTACTATAGACCCTAGTGCATCCATAGTTTGATATCCTTCTGTAAATCCTGTTGAAAAAGGGTTTTCTATTCCTGTATTAACAAGATCTCCAATAGGGTTTGTAGCTCCTTTAAATATAATTACAGATAATATTATTAATAAAGTAGGTGTTAAAAACTTTCCTATTGTATCTATAACAGATGAGGGCTTTATAACTAAAATATAAGTTATAAAAAAGTATATTATCGATGCAACTATTGGACTAAAGTTAGGAAATATAGGCTTTATACCCATTTCAAATGTAGTTGCACCAGTTCTAGGTATTGCAAGAAGCGGACCTAGTGCAAGCATTATAATAGTTCCTAAAATCTTACTAAAAGTTGGACTTACTTTATCTGCTAAGTCAGATAGTCTTCCACCTGCCTTAGATACAGCTACTATTCCAAGCAGTGGCATACATATTCCTGTTAAAAAGAACCCTACAAATGTAACCAACCATCTATCTCCACTTATAAATCCTAAAAAAGGGGGGAATATCAAGTTTCCTGCGCCGAAAAACATAGCAAATAAAGCAAAGCCCACAATCACTACATCTGATATTTTCTTTATCACAAGTTTTCACCTCCGGCTATCTTAAACCTACCTTCAAGTTTGATTTTAAACTTTAGATAATATTTTATCAATAGGTTTAGTAATATCCGGAATATATGAAATAAATAAATTATTCGTAAAATTTAACTTTTAAGTCCTTGTATCGTTTTTTTGAAAGAGCTTTTACTACTATTATGACATACTATAACTGGTATATTTCTTTTTTTAGCTTCTTTTGAAACTGTACTTGCTATTTTATGAGATATTGTATCTGTAAATATTAAGATCCCATCACTTTTTCCTACTGACTTATCTATATCATTTCTTCCATAAGTATAAACTTTAGCTTTTATACCAACTTTTTTAGCTTCATCTATGTAAATTCTCTCCATTCTATCATGTCCACCAAATATAACTATACTCATAATTATCCTCCTTCAATGATATTGATAATTATTATTAATTAGATTATATATTACCAATATAACAAAGTCAATACTTTTTGAATATATTGTCTAAGGGGTGTTTTTATGAAAATAGGATTAGCTCTATCTGGTGGAGGAGTAAGAGGGGCTGCTCATATAGGGGTTCTTAAAGTTTTAGAAAGCTATGGAATAAGACCTGACTTTATAGCTGGAACAAGTAGCGGTAGTATTGTAGCATCTTTATATGCTCTTGGATATTCAGTAGAAGAAATAGAAAATTCTACTTATCTATTTAACGACTTTATAGATATAGATTACTTTGGTTTAATAAAAGCTATATTATTTTTCAAAAAAAGCAAAATAACAGGGATACTAAATGGGGATAAATTAGAAGAAAGCCTCAATAAGTTAATGAACAACAAAAAAATGTACGAAACTAGAATTCCTCTTGCTGTTACAGCTGTAGATATTAACAATTGTAAAAAGATAGTATTTTGCTCTAAGCAAATATTTGACATAGCTGTAAACTATGAGCTAATTACAGATATTGCTATTTCAGATGCTGTTAGAGCAAGTTGTTCTATACCTTTAATTTTCAAACCAAAGATGATAAATATAAACGACAATCTCGTAAGACTTGTAGATGGTGGTGTATTAGATAATCTTCCGCTAGAAGTTTTAATACACATGGGTGCTGATAAGGTATTAGGAGTGAATTTAGGTTATAACGGTATGCTCAGAGAAGATGTTGACAACGGATTTGAAGTTTTAGGCCAGTCTTTAGATATAATGATGTATGAAATAACAAAACTAAGATATAATAAATATTCTAATATTTCATATGTTATGAATCCTGAAATTTGGGATGTAGGACTTTTAGATAAAGAAAAAATAAATGAATGTATATATAGGGGCGAGATTGCAGCTAAAAGACATATAAATGATATATTAAATTTCTTGAAAAAGTAGCAAGGATAACCCTTACTACTTTTCAAGTCTTTTTTCTAATTCTTTTCTTTGTTCTTCGTACCCTGGTTTTCCAAGTAAAGCAAACATATTTCTTTTATAATCTTCAACTCCAGGTTGATCAAATGGATTAACTCCTAAAATATATCCACTTATAGCACAAGCTTTTTCAAAGAAATATATTAAATATCCAAAGTGATATTCGTTAAGATGTGGTATATTTATTATTAAGTTTGGAACATTTCCATCTGTATGAGCAAGCAATGTACCTTCAAATGCTTTTTTATTTACAAAGTCTACTGTCTTTGACGCTAAGTAATTTAAACCATCTAAATCTTCATTTTCTTGTTTTAAAATTATATCTCTTGTGCAGTTTTCAACATTTAATACTGTCTCAAATAGATCTCTTCTTCCATCTTGTATATATTGTCCCATAGAATGTAAATCTGTTGAAAAATCTACTGACGCTGGGAATATTCCCTTTTGATCTTTTCCTTCACTTTCTCCATAAAGTTGTTTCCACCACTCTGCGATATAGTGTAGTGAAGGCTCATAGTTTACCATAAGCTCTATATTTTTACCCTTATTGTGAAGAATGTTTCTAACAGCAGCATATTGATAGCAATAGTTTTGTTTTAAATCTGGGTTTGAATATTCTTTTAGAGCATCTTGCGCTCCTTGCATTATTTTGTCTATATCAGCTCCAGAAACAGCTATTGGCAGTAATCCTACAGCAGTTAAAACTGAGAATCTTCCCCCTACATCATCTGGAATTACAAAAGTTTCATAACCTTGTGCATCAGCAAGTTTTTTAAGTGCTCCTTTTTCTTTATCTGTTGTAGCGAATATTCTATTTTTAGCTTCCTCTTTTCCATATTTATTTTCTAAATACTCTTTGAATATTCTAAATGCTATTGCAGGCTCTGTTGTTGTTCCTGATTTTGATATTACATTTATACATACATCTTTATCTTTTATAATATCTAACAGATCCATCATATATGTAGAGCTTATATTATGCCCAACAAAGTAAATTTCTGGTCCTTTTCTTTCTTCTTTAGAAAGATTGTTTCTAAATGTATGACCAAGCATTTCTATTGCAGCTCTTGCTCCTAAGTAAGATCCTCCTATACCTATTACAAGAAGTACATCGCAAGTATCTTTTATCTTTTGAGCTGCTTTTTTTATTCTTTCAAATTCTTCTTTATCGTAATCTAAAGGAAGATTAAGCCATCCTAAAAAGTCATTTCCTGGACCCTTTTTTTCATGAAGCATATCATGAGCTTGTTTTACAAGTGGCGCTATATACTCTACTTCATGATCTTTTACAAATTTACTCGCTTTTGAGTAGTCAAAAGTTAATTTTTCCATATTAGTTCCTCCTATTTAATCTTTGTTTCATATAGATCTGATCTTTTATGATTTAGTATCGGAAGCTGTTTTCTTACCTTACTAATATAATCTAAATTTATATCGCTGTAAAGTATTCCTTCTTTTTCATCTAAAGAACCTACTGTATTTCCAAGGGGATCTATTACTTTGCTATGACCATATACAACATAAGATTCTTTACAATCTCTAGCACAACTTACACCTGCTATATAGACCTGATTATCTATTGCTCTACTTTTCAAAAGTATATCCCAGTGCATAGGACCTGTTATAGTATTAAATGCAGCAGGAATTATTATAAGTTTTGCTCCTTTTTGCTCCATTATTCTAAAAATTTCAGGAAATCTAATGTCATAACATATGCTAAGGCCTATTTTGCAATACTGTGTATCAAATACTGTTATATTGTTTCCATATGAAAATATATCTGATTCCTTATTTGTAATTTTTCCATCTATTTCTACATCATATAAATGAACTTTTCTATGCTTTGCTATAATATTTCCTTGTTTATCAAATACATATGATGTATTGTAATATTTGTCATTTTCTTTTTCAGGGATAGACCCTGCAACTATATATATATTATTTTCTTTAGCTGCTATAGATAACTCGTTTAGAATATAGCTATTTTTTTCTTCTTGTGCATAACTTTTAAATAATGACTTTCTATACGGGCATATAAACATTTCTCCAAAACAAACTAAGTCTGCTTTATTTTCTTTAGCTTCCTTTATGTAACTTATTGCTTTATTTAGATTTTTGTATTTATCATCTTCTACTTTTATTTGACAAAGTGCTATTTTAAACATGCGTTATCCCCCTTTGCAAAAAGAGATAGCCAATTAGCTATCCCTTAACTTTATTCATATTTACTAGCATCTATAACAGCTCTTGCTATATTTGAAGCATGATCTGCTATTCTTTCCATATTACTTATTAAATCTAAGAATATTACCCCAGATTCTGCATTACATGAACTTGTATTTAATCTATATATATGATTTGTTCTACAAGTCTTTTCCATTATATCTACTTGTTCTTCCATTTTTATTACATTAAATGCTAAATCTATATTTCCTGTTTTCATACATTCTAATGAATATTTATAAGTATCTAAAACTTTAGTATACATTTTCTTTAAATCTTGTATAGCTTCTTCAGAGAAAGGAAGATCTTTTTCTATGGCAACTAAAGCAAGTTCTGCTATATTATCTGCGTGATCTCCTACTCTTTCTATATCATTTACTGTATGGAATAATCCATTTATCATCTCTCTATTTCTGTGAGACATAGCTGTATTTGAAAGTTTTATCATATAGTTTATTATAGCTTTTTCTAATTCATTAACTATTCTTTCTTTTTCAAAAGTCTCTTTTACCTTTTCTTCTGATTTATTGAAAAATCCATCCATAGCACTTTCAAGTGAATTTCTAGCTAATTTACCCATACGAAGACATTCTCTTATTCCATTTTCAAGAGCAATTGATGGAGTTTGAAGTATTCTATCATCAAGATATTTTGTAACCTTATTTATATCTTTTTCTCCTTCTTCTTCTGGAAGAATAAGCATTACAGCCTTAACTAAAAGTGCAGCAAATGGGAATTGAATTATAACATTTATAAAGTTAAACAGTGTATGTGTATTTGCTATTTGTCTTACTACATCATTTGGACTTAGTGATACAACCAGTGTTCTTATAGGTATAACTAATATAGTTGCAAACAGTACTGTTCCTATAATATTAAATATTAAGTGAATTAAAGCAGCTCTTTTTGCATTTTTATTTGCTCCTATACTAGATATTAATGCTGTAACACAAGTTCCTATATTTTGTCCATATAAAATAGGAAGTGCTGATGTAAGCGGAACTAGTCCTTGAGATGCTAAAGCCAAAAGTATACCCATTGACGCTGAGCTACTTTGAACCATAACAGTAAGTGCAAATCCCATAAGTATTCCAAGTATTGGATTATGACCAAAACTTACTAGTAAATCTTTAAATGCTTGTACTTCTCTTAGTGGCTTAACTGCCTTACTTAAATATCCCATACCAATAAATAATATACCAAATCCTATCAGTACTTCAGCTACTTGTTTTGTTTTTGGCTTGTTACTAAATAGATAAAGCATCATACCTAGTCCAACTACTATTGGTGCTATATCTTCAAGTTTAAATGCCACAAGCTGAGCTGTTATAGTTGTTCCTATATTAGCTCCCATTATAAGTCCTACTGCTTGAGTTAAATTCATTATACCTGCGTTTACAAATCCAACTACCATAACAGTAGTTGCACTACTACTTTGAACTACAGCAGTAACAAATGCCCCTACTATTATTCCTGTCAAAGTATTTTTTGTTAGAAGCTCAATTATTCTTTTAAGTTTGCTTCCTGCAACTTTTTGAAGACCCTCTGCCATTAAGTTCATTCCATAAAGAAATAACCCAAGGCCTCCTAATACTCCAAGTAATATTTGTAAAGCCATAAATATCCTCCCTTTAGGTATTATAGTCACATCCTGTCTAATTTTATCAAAATATTAAATTTTATGTGTTAAGTTTATGTTAAATTTGTTAAGAGCTTGTAAAGTTTATTAGAAAGTATACTCACTTATTATGCTTTCCGCTATTTTTATTCCATCAACTGCCGCTGATACTATTCCTCCTGCATATCCTGCCCCTTCACCACAAGGATAAAGTCCTTTTGTGTTTACTGATTCAAAAGTTTTTTCATCTCTTACTATTCTTATAGGTGCAGATGATCTTGTTTCAACTCCTGTTAAAATAGCATCATATAAGGCAAATCCATTAAGTTTTTTATCTAAGTTAAGTATAGCTTCTTTCATCGTATCTACTACAAAATCAGGAAGACATTCCCTTAAATTTGTTAGTTTAAATCCAGGAGTATAACTTGGATATACCTTTCCCAAATCATTTGACTTTCTTTCTTTCAAAAAGTCTCCTACTAATTGAACAGGAGCATAGTAATTACTTCCACCTAATTTGAAGGCTAATTTTTCATATTTTTCCTGAAAATATACCCCTGCAAGAGGATGATCACTGCCAAAATCTTCAGGAACTATATTAACAAGTAGCGCACTATTTGCATTTTCTTTATCCCTTTTATGTTCGCTCATTCCATTTGTTACTACCAACTTCTCATCTGATGATGATGCAATAACACTTCCTCCCGGACACATACAAAATGTATATGCAGTTCTTTTATTTTGAGCATGGTATATTAATCTGTAATCTGCTGCTCCAAGTCTTGGATGGTTATAAAATTCTTTGTACTGAGATTTATTGATAAGGATTTGAGGATGCTCTATTCTTGCTCCTATCGCAAATGGCTTTTGAATTATCTTAACTCCTTTTTCATACAACACTTGATATGTATCTCTTGCACTATGCCCTATAGCTAGTACTATTATATCTGACTTTATAACTTCACCTTCGTTTACTACAACTCCTTTTATACAATTATCTTCTATGATAAAATCTGTAACTTTACAGTTAAATCTTACACTACCTCCTAGCTCAATTATTCTATTTCTTATGTTTTTTACTACATCTTTTAGTATATCAGTTCCAACATGAGGCTTATGAGAGTATAGTATCTCATCAGGAGCTCCACTTTGGACTAACTCTTGTAAAACTTTTCTACATCTTAAATCCTTTATTCTAGTTGTCAACTTTCCATCAGAAAACGTTCCTGCTCCACCTTCTCCAAATTGAACATTAGAATTTTTATTTAAATTTCCCTCTTTCCAAAAAATATTCACATCTTTAGTTCTCTCATCTACATCTTTTCCTCTTTCTAAAACTATAGGGGCATATCCTCTTTGTGCTAATATTAACGCTGCAAACATTCCTGCAGGTCCCATACCTATAACTATAGGCCTTTGTTTTATTTTTTTATTTCCACTTGGAACATCTTTATATTCAAGATCTGGAGTTTTTCTTACATCTGCATCTTTTATTTTTTTCAATATATTTTCTTCATCAAAAACTTTTACATCTACTGTATAAATAAAATCTATCTTTCCTTTTCTTCTTGCATCTATCGATTCTTTATATATTTTGTAATCAATTAATTGCTCTTTGTTTATATTTAGTTTTTTTAGAATATATTTTTTAATATCAGATATATCCTCATTTATATTCATTCTTATATTCGATATTCTTATCACTGTACCACTCCTTTAATTAAATGATGTGCAAAATACAATAAATTATATCAAGAAAAATAAAAAAATAAAAGCTGGGAAATCCCAGCTTATTCTATAGTACTTGCTATTTCTTCACTTAAAGTCTCAAATCTTAGTATCCAATTTTTTCTTTCTTCTTTTAGTTTATTTACAAGATTTTTATATTCAATATCTGAATAATACTTCCTAGGATTATATTTTTCAATGTCTATACCTTCTATATTTTTTGGAACTAGATATCCCCAATCCTTATCTACTTCCCATTCGATATTGTCTTTTGCAATCTCTCTCATTATAGTTGTAGATACCTTTATAGTTATTTTTTCTCCTTCAAAGTTTTCACTTGCTCCTACACTTCCTGTATTTAATATAAAGCACTCCATATCAGGATTTTGATTTAATATTTGATATATTCTATTTCCTTCCTCTGCTTCTAAACCTATTATGAATGGATTAGTTCCCACACATCTTTTAGATTGACCTGCTTTTGTTGGATCCCCTGCAGATGTTTCTATAGACTCACCTAGCATAAAGAATGTAGCTGCTTGAGATGGTGTAAGTTTAGCAACAGGAGGAACTATATCTTTTCTTCTAGTTATAAATATAAGCCTATTTGCCTTTTTTAAGTCTATACTATCATCTGTATTTTCTATTTCTTCTCTTAAAACTACTCCTCTACCATTTGATGTAAGTTGTGTATCATTAAAATCAACTTTCCCATCTTCATATACTTTAACATTTTCAAATATAGAATTTTTACTTGTAGCAGCTTTATATAAAACCTTTTGACTTTCATCAAGCCCCTCTGTTTTTATGAAAAATCCATTTTCAGTTCCTGCACAATATCCATTTTCATCCATAAATATTACATCATCTTGTCTTATTATAGCTTTTTCTTCTCCTTTTAAATCATGATCGTGTATAGTAAGTGTTGTTTTTCCTGTTCCACTCAGTCCAAACATTATAAAGCCAACATCTTTCAAATTATTACTTTTATCTTTTACCCTAAGTATTTTACTTCCTGCGTGAAGACCTATTCCACCCATCTTTTTAACTTTGTACATAGCCATTCTTAAAAACGATTTCTTAGATTCTCCAAAATAATCTGTTCCTAATATATAAGTTACTCCTTCTTCAGGATATACGATAATAATTCTTTCTGGCCACTCTGGAACATATACACTTACTAAATCTGGATTTTCTGTATCTACTGGATCAAATAATGTATTATGCCACATATATCCTATTCTGCTATACTTTTTAGTTATATATAATCTACAATTGAATGAAAATTTATCATGCATTCCCATCTTTCTATCTATCCTAACTAGCTCTGTATCTAATAAATATTTATTTACCTTATCAATAATTTCATCTGCCTTTTCTCTTTTTATACCTTGTTGATCTACACCTAAGCAAACATCATCCACTATAAAAGAGTTTTTAGCACTTCTATTTCTTACATTTGTTATATAGCAAGGGCTACCAAACTCAGTTGTTATTTCCATGTCTTTACTCATACTTCTTAGTTCTTCAACACTTGGATTTACTATAACATTTTTAAAGATATCTTCCTTTAAAAAACGTAGCATTTTTTATTACCTCCACCCTTTTGTTATATACTAATCGTCTCATTACATTAAATAGTATATCATATTTATTTTATTTGTATAGTACTTTTAAGAAAATTTTTCAAAAAAATAAAAGGTGATTTAATCACCTTTTTATTTTTTCATATAAACTTAAAAGCTTGTCTAGTTCCTGACTTAATTTTATCACTTCATCACTATCTAAATTATAATCTTTATCTACTATTAAATTATTTAGTTTTTCTCTTAGTTTTTCTATATCTAGCTTTAATTTTAATACCTCTATCATATTTACACCTCCTATGGTGTTCGATAGAAACTTACTATATTTCATCTAGTTTAAATATGCATACATCTTCATCTTTTATATCTATTATTTCTTCTTTTATAAAGTTTTGTATGCCTTTTTTTATCTCATCAGCAGTTAATTTTATATCTTTGTTTATATTTTGTAATAGTACATAATAAGTTTCTTTAAACCCCTTTTTTATGTATGAATCATTTATATCCAGTTTAAATACTTTTAAATCACATATATACTTTCCTTTTTCTGATAAATTTATTTCATCATCGTATTCAAATATTTTAAACTGATATAGATTTTTATATGGATGAATTTCTTCTAAACCTATAAATCTCATTTTATCACCACCTTTAAATATAAATATATTATATCATACAAACAAAAAAGAGAATTAAACTCTTTTTTGAGTTAATCCTCTTATTATCTTCATATTGTCAAATAATTTTTCAACAAATGTTTCAGCTTCTTCATTGTCTATTAAAAAAATCTCTACATTTTGTATACCATTTGAACATGAGTATTCTTTAGCCTTGCTTATAAGTTCGTTTTTGTCTTCTTCGCTTAATTTATATTCCTTGTAATCTATAATTAGATAATTTTTTATTTTCTCTTTGTTTTCTTCACTATATCCTATTTCTATATGGTATATGTAAGCAAATAAATTTTTAACATCTTCTCCGCCTTTATATATAGGTATAGCTGGGTTAGATTTTATATAATTAGTGGTAACTGCTACTTGTTTTCCTAGTATTAAGCTCATTTTTATACCTTCCTTTACTTTTTATTTTATATATACTGTTTAAGTTCTTTATATCTTTTTCCTAAAGTACTAACACCGATTTTATATTTTTCAGCTAGAACAGCTTGTGTTATATTGACTTTATTTTCTTTTTTTATGTGGTATTCAATAGCTGCAGCCCAACTATTTTCGTTTCCTTTTATATCTTTAGACTTAAGTTTATAATTTCTCCATACTTTTATTCCTTCTTCGATATATTCACTTTCTAGGCTATCACATATGATTTTTTCTACACTACATAAATCTTCATTGACCTTATCTTTTTGTTGTCTAAATTTTTCTAATACTTTCGGGTCTATTAGCTGTTGCATGTATTTATACATCATAAGTCTATTATAAATTAGAAATTCTTTTATATCTTTATAACTTTCTTTAGTTTTATTATAAACATTTAATATATCTTTTATCAATAAGTCGCTAGTTTTTTTAGATATAGATATTACTATATCTAAAAATCTATTTACATTAGCTATTTTAACAACTCTTCCAAGCAGTATTTCTCCTGCATTTACGTTTTCTATCACATTTATATCTTCTATAACTACTTCATCTTCACATAATAGATCTTTCATTAAAACTTTATCTTCATCTACATTTATAACTTCATATACACTTATATAAGACATAAGTCTTTCTTTTAGTATTTCTTTTTCAACTAAATTTAGATTGTTAAAATTTTCTTCATAAAACATCAAAGTTATTGGCTTATTGTGTTCAGTTATATAATCGTTCAAATAATATGTTAAAAATAGTTTATAAAATTTTTCATTTTCTGGTATATCATTTACTACATAGAATTTTTCACTTGCTTTTATGTATTCATTATTAAATTTTTCATTCTTTGAATAATTATATATTTTTTCTACAAGATCTGTTTCAGCTTTTTGTGAAAGTTCAATTTTATTTCTTAATATATTTAGTTTTTTTTCCTTGTTTAGACAACATTTTTTATATTTTTTTCCACTTCCACATTTACAAAGATCATTTCTCCCCATCAAATTAAAATTCACTCCTTTGTAAGTTCTTCTTTAGTCATAACAATTAATGATTATAACATTTTTTTTAATATCATACTACAATATTATTCTATATTTTTTATCTATATCCTTTACAACTCTAGATATTACTCCATCCCATACCCCTTCTTTATATTTTTCTAAGCAATCTTTTTTTAATATAAAATATATTTCACTTTGAACAGCGTTTAGATCATAATTTAAATTATACTTTGTTAGTTTATCATAAATTTTGTCATTACAATACATAATTAAAGTTTCATCAATCTGATTTTGAGCATTAGCTTCTCTTATTTCTCTTGCTAAAAGTTCATTGTAAACTCTTATATACTTATTTCTCATTATCTCACTTATATGTATTTTTTTGCTCTTTCTCTCATTTAATATCTTTTCACATATTTTAGTTATCTCTTTGTTTAATCTTAAACTTTTGTACCCTAAAACAGCTCCTTGTACATAGTTGAAAATTATAATTCTTTCTCTTTCAACTTTTATATCATTTGCTATTTCTTTTGCTATTTTATTTATATCTTTTATATAACTTAATCTTTCCCTTATTTCTTCTTCAAAAAGCTTTACTATATAAAGTTCCCAAAAATACAAACTCCATTTGTTGTAATCAATAGAGTACAACCTCTTTATAAATTTTAAATACCTTTCATTTCCATTATATAAATAGTCTAATTTCATCTTTTCGATAGTATCATCTAAAGATATGACTTTTCCAATACCCATACATTCCACCTGTCCTAACCGTTTACTTTATTTATATTTCTATAATTATATGTACTTTTCCTTTAGATTTTTAACAAAAAAAGAAAAACCTAAAAGCTAAGTTTAGGTTTTTTGTTTATGTATCTTTGAAACAGAATAAAATTTAAGAATAATCTTTCCTGTTAAATTTTCGTATTCATCTATATCTATCGATAAATTTTCTATCGTTATGCTTTTTGAATAGTTATTCACATATGCTATAAAGTCTAATAAACTTTCATACTTATCTGAATAAGTTATGTTTACATTTATAGTTTTAGGATTTAATAAACTTTCATCTTCACTTATATAAATATTTTCTTCTTCTAAAAACTCTATTTTAGTTGTATTTAATTTTGACTTTTCTATTATCTCATTTAATATCAGTAGTATTTCTTCTTGGCCTATATAATCGAGCAACTTTTCACTTTTTTCATAAATAACATCATTTATTTTAATTAATTCTTTATCTATATTTTTATATTTTTCAAATGTTTCTTTAACATTTTTCATCTCAAACTTATACTGTTTTAACGTTTGCTTTGAATTTTCTATTTCTCTTAGCTTAATCTCAAAAATAAACTTGTGAATACTTATTATTACGAGAATAAAAGTAAATAAAAACAATAATTTTTTTCTAGTTAACATTAAACTATTCAATTGAAACATCTCCTAGTTTACAAGTTATATAAAATTTATAGCTTCCATTGTCTTCGGTTATGTTTTTTATGTTTATAGAATTTATGTACTTTATTTCTTTTAATTTTTTACTAAATACTGCTACTGAAGTTTTGCTTGTTCCTCTTCCAGTTATGCTTATTAAATCTTCATTTATAGTAAGTTTTTCTATCATTATATCTTTTATTTCTATATCTATTAAACCGTTTAATACTTGCTTTGTTAATGTTTTTTTGTTTTGTATTATCACATTTATCTTGTTTATTTCTTCTTCATATTTTTTTAAATTTTCTAGATTATCTATTTTTGTTTTAAGGGCATCTATATTATATTTATTTAAATTTTCTTTTATAGTAAAGATATCGCTTTGTATTTTTTTATGCTTATTATCTAAAGATATGTAAAAATATGTAAATAAAAAAGCAAATACTAAACATACTATTAAAGTATATTTTTTTATCTTTTCATTTTGTTTTCTATGCTCTAAAAAAAAGTTTAGATCCATAAAAGTCTTACCTACTTTCTTATCAATGCACCTAAAGCATTTAAATAAAACATATTATCTAAATTTTCTTTGTAAACAGGTAAATCTAGAGTATTTTCCATGTAATGATCTATATTTTCAACTTGAGAATATCCTCCATGTATAAATACACAATCTATTTTATTTTCGGCCTTTTTATATATATAATATCTAAATACTCTTAATATATCCTCACTCCATTTTTCAATGTAGTTTTGTAAATTTTCATTTTGATCATTTAGTAAATTTATATCTTTTACTACTGATTTTATCATGTAGCTAAATTCATATTTATTGTTACACAATATAACTACATTAAAAAAGTTATATCCCATATCAATTACAGCTACACTTTTATCTTTAAATTCTCTATCAGAAAATATTTTTAATATACAGTTAAAGTGTGTATCTAGTGCTAGTGGTTTTAACTTTAATTCATTTAATAAATCTAAATAATTTTTTATTATAGATTTTAATACAGCTACGACTAAGACTTTATACTTACATTTGCCGTCTAGCATTACTTTGTCTAAAATTTTATAATCTATGGAATAATCTTTTAAACTAATATTCATCTGCTGATTTATTTCATATTTTAAGATTTTATTAAGATTACTTTTAGATACAACTGGCAAATACACTTCTTTTAATAATATAGAGGTGCTTTGTATTGTACACACACCATATTTTGCCTTGATTCCTTCAGTTTGTAATACCTTTTTTATATTTTCTGTTATAAGTTTGATGTCTAATATATTTCCGTCTTCAAATGTATTTTCAGGAGTTTTTATATTTATACATTTTTTTATTGTTAGTTTCTTTCCATACTTTTTTCCTAATACTAACTTCGTATTTTTACTTCCTATATCTATAGACAAGATAAAGTCGTTTATCACACCTACACCTCACACTTAAACATCTTCATCAATATGCATATGTCTAATTTTCTTTTCTTTTTCTAGTCTATTTATTATAATTTCTCTATGTTCTGTTATATTTACATTTAGTCCATACATATTTATCATTGTATCTATCAAAACATTATTTTCATTTATATAGCTTCTTAATCTATCTATATTTCCTATTATTTTTATTTCATAAGGCTGATCTACTGCAACTGAATTTATATTTATATGGTTTCCTGCTAAAGTTACTTCTGTATATTGAGTTATTATCTGATTGTTTATAGATATTGCTTCTGCTCCGTATATTCTTGCTTCATTTATTAAACTTATCAATATTTTTCTTTCTTCCATCATAAAAGCTAGATTTAGATCTTCTTTTGTATCAATTCTTATAATAAGTCCTGGACCTTTTAAATCTTTATATCCTAATATAGTCTTTAGGCTTTCAACCTGCTCTTTTAATTTTTGATTGGATTCATCTGAAATTTTATTTTTTTCTAGAAATTTAAGATTTTGATTTAATGTATTAAGTTTTTTCGTAAGTTCCATATTTTCTCTTTTAACTGCATTTATCTCTCCTATAAACTGTCTATCAACAAAAGATAATTGGAGCTTTTCTTGATAATCGCTTTTAAATTGTATTCCTATTAAAACTCCAGTTAGGATAGACAATACTATTATCGACATATATTTATTTTTCATACCATCACCTATTTTTATATTATCTTTATACTATATAAATATAATACATAAAAAATAAAAATTAAAGATCTACATATGTAGACCTTTAATTTAGTTTAAATCCAGACACCATATCCTCTAATTCCTTAGACATATCTGTAAGCATTTGTATTGATTTTGCTATTTCATCTATAGAAGATGCTTGCTCCTCTGTAGATGCTGCTATTTGCTCAGAATTAGCTGCTGCATCTTGAGCTATAGATTCTATCTTACTTACAGAACTTATTATAACCTGTGCATTGTCATTTGCTTCTTTTACATTTTTACTTACTGAATATAATTTATCTTTAGTATCATTAAATCCATCTAGTATTTCGTTTAATGCTGCCTCTACTTGTTTAACTATTTCTTCTCCTCTTTGAGCTTGACTATTACCTTCATTTATAGATACTAATGCTTTTTGAGTATTTTCTTGAGTTTTAGCTATTAATTCTTTTATAGAATCTGCAGATCTCATAGATTGCTCTGCTAGCTTTCTTACTTCTTCAGCAACAACTGCAAATCCTCGTCCTGCCTCTCCTGCACGAGCTGCCTCTATAGCTGCATTTAAAGCTAGTAAGTTTGTTTGGTTTGCTATATTATTTATAACCTCAACTATATTTCCTATCTCAAGCGAAGTTTCCTGTAAGTTTTGTATTACATCTGATGAATAATTTACACTATTTTTTATAGTATTCATCTGATTTATCATATTATTCATTTTGCTTGTTCCATCTTGTGCTAATTTTCCTGTTTCATCTGCTGTATTAACAACATTTTCTACTTCTTTATTTATACTTTCTATATTAGATACTACATTTTTTATGTTTTCAGAAACATCTGCTGTTGCACGAGCTTGCTCTTCAGATCCTTGTGCCATATCTTGAGTAGACATAGCTATTTGTTCTGATACTGAAGATGCCTGTTGAGAAATCGAAAACAATTCTTCGCTGTATGAAGATATATTAATAGCTATATCTTTCATTTTTCCTGTCATACTTCTTAGTTTTTCAACCATATTATTAAAGCTATTTGCAACTTTTCCTACCTCATCATTGCTTTTTATGTCTATATTTACAGTTAAATCTCCATTAGATATTTTATCAGCAGCATATACAAGATCATTTAAAGGTTTTGTTAATCTATTTAATAAATAAATTAAAACTAAAAACCCTAAAGCAAACATTACCAAAGCAACTATAATTGAATTTATAATAGTCTCTTTTATAGCATCTGTTAAATCTTTAGTAGATATACCTATACTAACAGCTCCTATATGCTCGCCATTTCTATAAAGCGGAACAAGAGCATCAAATACAACAGCACCTGCTGGCTCGTAGTAGAATTTATCAAAATAAGACTTTCCTTCTACTGCTGCAGTTTTAGATCCTTCATCATCAAGCTGTATTCCTATTCTGTCTTTATTACTGTGAGCTATTGCCTTTAAATCTTTACTTATTACAAGTGCATAAACTATATTATCTCTTGAAGCTATATCTTCAAGTATATTTTGAACATCAACTGAATCACTAATTGTTTTTATAGTATCTGCTGAAATTCCTATCTGAACTACTCCACCGTTATTAAGCTTTGCAGCTCCATATTTATAGTAGTTATTATCTACAGTACTTTGTCTTACATCTTCTATTACACTATTGCTTTTTCCAGATAATATATCCGAAACTGCATGTTCACTAGGATATTTATAGTTTATGTTTTCATCTAAATTTGAATATATTATAACTCCATTTGAATCTGATATATTTATTTCTGCAACATCTAATTCTTTAGCTAGCCTTTTTAAAACATCATTAGACATATTTGGGTAACTATTTATTAGTTTTGAAGCTACTACTATTTTTTGATCAAAAAGTTCTTGTATTGCATCTAATGCCTGTCTATTATTTTCTATTCTAGATACCATACTTTCAATTAAAGACAAACTTAAAGTTTCCATTTGATGAGTCATTTTTTTATTTATTGAATATATACTTGCTCCTGTAAGTATTGACATAGTTATAAAAAATGTAATAAATACATTTATAAGTATTTTTATCTTTATAGATTGTCTGTTTCTTAAAAGCTTTTTCATTTGTTATCCTCCTTAAATTCTATATATATCTATATCTTTTGCAAAATCTTCAGCTATTTTCTTAAAGTCTGCTATGCTATTTGTAAGCTTTTTAATTTCCTCTGCATAAGTTGTAACACTTGAGCTTACTTCCTCAGATGAAGCTGAATTTTCCTCAGCTATTGCAGCTAATGATTCTATATTTTCATATACAGATGCTATAGAATTTGTCTCTTGTTGAAGTCTTGAAGTTGTTTCTATCATTTTATTAGCTACTTGTTTTATTGTATCATTTGCTATGCTACTTTCATCAACTGCCCCTTTTATTTTATCATTTTCTTCTCTTAAAACTTCAAACTGTTCTTCAACAGATCCTACTAAAGAGTCAATTTCAGATATAAATTCTGTTAAATTTCCATTTATATCTTCAACAGCCTTTTGAGATTGCTCTGCTAACTTTCTAACCTCTTCAGCAACAACAGCAAAGCCCCTTCCCATTTCTCCAGCACGTGCTGCCTCTATCGATGCATTTAGTGCTAAAAGATTTGTTTGGTATGCAATTGAAGATACCAAAGAAACTATATCTGTTATGTTCTTTCCTTTTTGCTGAAGCTCTATGCTGTTTTCTTTTACTTGTTCAAAATTTAACAGTATATCATTTAGTTTATCTGCAGTAACTTTCATATTTTCATAACTTTTTTGTATTCTTTTAACAGATTTTTCAAGATCTTCTTTGTTTTCATTTTCAACTCTTGCAACTTCTTTTATAGAATCTATATTTTGATTTAAAAGATAGACTGCACTTTCAGTTTCATTTGCCTGATTAATAGCTGCTGTTGCAACTTGTTCTACAACATTAGATATTTCTTCTGATGTGTATCCCATTTTGTTAGATATTTGATTTAATACACTGCTGAATGTATTCATTTCATCTGTTAATCCCTTAAATCCAACAAAATCTTTTCTTATAATATCTTTGTATTCTTCTAGCATTTCATTTAATTTTTCATAAATATCACATGTTACTAATTTATTATTATTTATGTAGTTTCTATCTTTTATCATTTGTATTTGATCTATAATAAAATTGATAGGTTTATTTAACATTTTAGAAGATAAAAACGTAGACATAAATACTACTAAAGGATATATAAAACTTGATATTTGTTTAGGTAAAAAGCTAATTGGAATACTTATTAATATAAATAATAAAACAGATAAAATAGCTATTTTAATATCTAAACTTTTTATGATTGAGAATGATAACATTTTGTTTAAAATAAAGGTTTGCTTATTATATATATTTTTGTCAAACTTGATTTTTATTTTTAGCTCATCACTTGTCCTTGAAATTTCATTTACATCTATTTTTTCATTGTAGTATTTTGCAGCACCATCAAGTAATCCTAAAAAGTAATCAAACATTCCTCTTTTTGATTTATAAGTAAAAATTATCTCATCATTTGATATAACTTCAACATCTAGTATTGGAGGTTTTGAACCTGGAATTCTTTTAACAACTATTTTATGAACATCGTTCATAGACTTTAAAAAGTGGTACAAATTATCATGTCTAAAAAATGCAGGATAATCACTTGTAAAAGTAATTATATTATCTTTTCCTATTTCTCTCCAAAGGTCTGTTACCTTAATATTTTTAATGTTTGATATTTTTAAAACAATATTATTGATCAAATCATCACTTACATCTTCAATAGGGGAAAATACTCTGTCTTTAGACATACCTGCACTTTCCATAGCTTTATCTACTATATCTTCCCCATACAATTTTCTACAAGTTTTAAGCCATGTAGAAACAACTGTACCTTTCATATATATGTTCCTCCCTATTTTGCTTTTTGTATAAATATACCCCTATTTATATTTCGGAATCATTTATATAATCTTCAATTTCTTTTACCCTTTTTTCTAACATTATAATTCTTCCTAAAATTTCATCCCTGCTTTCTTCTTTGTTTTTTAAGTAATTTATAACAAAATATCCTGCTGAAACTGGTATTATTATCATGACTAAAATTATAATTATATTTACTATTGATAATAAAAAAACCATTTTATCTACCTCTATTTCTTAAAATCAAAATATTAACCCATAAATATTTTATCACATTGTATTTATATGCTTCTACAATTTTCTTTCCATTTTTTAAATTTTCGAGTTTTATATTGTATTTTAAAAAATACAACATCTTTATATTTACGTAATCTTGCGGAATTTTGTCAGATTTTAAAAATTTGATTTGCTCATTTTTTTTATTTTTCATATACTCTAATTTATATTTATACTTTTTTTCCCATCTTCTAATTCTCATCTCATCTCTTATATGTTTAAATCCTATGTATTCTATCATGAATATAGTAATTTCAATAGACGAAAAAACTACTAAAATTATTATTAAAATAGTTAACACAATATTGTTACTATAAAAAAATATCTGTACAAGATCTATTCCTATAAACATTTTACTATTTGTAAAAAAGATTAATATACCAAATATATTTAATAATACTAATATAAATCCTATAATTTTTTCGGCTAAGCTGTATTCACCTTTTTTTAGATTTTTTCGCTTTATATATTTTATTTTTCGCTCTATCTTATTTATATCTTTTATTACTTTTATGAGTCTTTCTATTTCATATAGAATATCGTTCAATTTAATCATCCCCTTTATTTGTTAAAATTTATATGAAAGAAATAAAATTTGGAATATAATAGATATATAGATTAAACTATCGCTTTTTATACATACATGGAGGGATTTATATGAAATTTACCTATCTAAAAACTGAAATGAGTCAACACGAAATGCTGCTAAATCAAATGGGAGCCCATGTAGAAGCTATTAGAGGAATTATGGTATATGTAAAATTTGATGTAAAACAAACCTCAATAGAATACGTTTATCATATAAACAATACTGACAATTATTTTCTTCAGAGAATTTCTCCATATCCTATGATTCTTGGAACTTTTTCTACTAAAGATGAACTCATTCAGGTGATAAAGTTTGATGTAGATCAATTCAGAAATGCTGCTAAATCTAGCATGTTTGAAAAGTTTATTGAAATTCACAAAGGATTTAATGAATCACTTAAACACTTTGAAGATTTGTACTTATACTACAACGTTCCTCACGAAATATTTGATGATCTTAAAGATGAAATTAGTAAAATAGAAAATCTTGTAAAAGAGTTTAAAGAAAAAAGTAAAAGGGTTTATTTCAAAAAAGATCCTGATTCTATTTAAATAAGAGACCTTTAAAGGTCTCTTATATTATTTTGCATATTTTAATATTCTTTCAACTATATCGTATCTTAATTTTTCTATACCCTCAAAATCCATATTTGAAACATAATATTTTTCTAATACATCGTGTTCTTTTTTCGCATTTTTAACATTTTCAATTCCTTTATTAAATAATTCATTGAGTATTTTCTTGTCGTATTCTATTTCTTCTTCATATTTTTTGATTATATTTTTATCTAGATATTCATTTAAATCTATAGTCTTATAGTTATTTTCTTTGAATAAATTGCTTGTTGTAAAGGCAACTTTTAAACTTTCTATAACAACCGTTTCTAACTTTTGAGGAATTAAAGGCGCATGATAAACTTCAACATCTATTCCTCTTAATAGTGCTTGATTATATATTCTTTCTAATAAAGTAGATTTTCCTGTTCCTACTTCCCCTTTTATATAATATATCTTATCTATTCCCTGTAATATAGATTCTGTAATTTCTACGTGTCCATTTGGAGTTATTGCACTTCCAAATAAATGTCTTGCTTTTCCAAATTTTAATCTATAAGGTACGTTTTCAAATACTTCTTCTATTAGTTTAGATGTTTCAAAATTAACTTTTCCATAATCCATTGCTTCTTTATATTTTTCTTGTATATCTAGCACTATTGGTCTACAAGATTGTAAAAATTTATACGCTCTTAAAAAATATCTACTTACTTGTTTAGTTGTTTTTAATACATCTTCTTTTACCTGTTCCATTTTATCTTGGTCCCAATATTCCCCTAAATTTATTATTTCATCTACAGCCCCAGGGTTTTTAGGATCTATCACATGAGGCGCCGTTCCATCAACTAGTGCTACTTTTAGTTTAGGTATTACTACTCCATCTATTGAATTGTTATCTGATGAGCAAAAGTGAAGCTCTACATCATATCCTCTTTTAGCAAATTCCTGACCTATTCTTTTCATCATCGAGGATTTTCCAACTCCTGGCCCACCTTTTATTACAAATATTCTGTTTGCAGTATCTTTGTCGATCATATAATCATAAAATGAAAAAAAGCCTTCTGATGTATTTCCTCCTGGAAATACTTTTTTAACTTTGCCACTCATTACAATCAGCTCCTCTTATACTTGAATATTTTTCCTTAATTTCATAGTATTAGAGTGTGCTATATTATGTGCTTGTATCAAAATCCTTTAAGATTGACCTTTAACAACCATAGTTTTCTTGATTCAAGATCTTATTTACAAACAATACATATATTTACAAATATTGTATATTAATATATAATATTTGTAAATATATGTATAAAGGGGGGAGTTGTTTTTGAAAAGTACAGCAAAAATTATATTTTTCATGTTTCTTTTACTTTTGTTTATCTTCAGTATAAATTATAAAACAGATATAAAAGACTCTGATGATTTTAAAGGCCTTCCAAATCTATCAGATTTTCGAAAATTACCTCAATCTGAACAAATAAAGCTGATGAAAAAAATAGATTCTATACCTATGGATTATGTAGGTAACTATTTTGAAGGAAAAATAGCAGATTATGTTAATAATAAAAAACTACTAGATTTAATTACAATAGATATTTATGAAGATAATCTATTGATGTATGAAAACCAAAACAAAAAACAATTTAATAATTTGTTTATCAGTCTTGAATTATCTATTAATCATGAAAACATGAGTAGAGAAGAGGCTGAAAATATATCAAATGAAATTAATAAAGAGATATTCCAGTTATGTATTAATGATACTTATGGATTTTTAAAATTAAATACACTTTATACTAATTTTATAGATAACAAGAATATGTCAAATTATGAATACACAACAGGTCAAACTTTTTTATCTGAAATTGCTAATATAGAGCAATCTACAGAAGAATTAGAAACTCAAACTATAGTATATAATTTTGTACATGAAAATAAAAATTTTATACTAAGAAAGTTTGGAATTATTGCCAACACGAAAGAATTATATATAGAAATTCCCATATATGACATTTATGAAAAGAACAGCCAAAGCGCTATTTTAAATAATCTACAAAACATAAGTGAATCTTTATATGAAAAATTAAAATCTAATTCAGAATCTAAAAAATATATCCAAAATAACGATTTAAATAAAATTACTATCTCTTTTTATACACCTTGGAATACAGATCAATACATAACTTACAGTTATACATTACAATAAAAAAACCGTCATCACACTGTGATGACGGTTTTTCCTTATTGATTTTCTTGTAATTGTTTAAATTTAGATTTTCTTGCATTATAAACAGGAAGTCCTAATAGAGTAACTCCTAAGCTTAATCCTGCATATAATGGCTGAGTTAATAATGTATTTACTATGATATATAATCCTCCAAGTATTGCTATCATAGGCACTACTGGATATAAAGGAACTTTATAAGGTCTTTTTAATTCTGGTCTATTTTTTCTAAGAACAAATACTGCAACAAAAGTCATAACATAGAATATCCATATTATAAATGTTAATAAGTCTGTTAACATTCCAAATTGTCCTGAAAGTGCATAAACCATTGAAAGTAGTGTAAGACATATACTTGCATTTACTGGTGTTTCTAATCTTGGATGTAGTTTAGACAACCATTCACTACCAGGTAATTTATTTTCAAGTGCTAAAGCATAAGGAACTCTTGGCCCTGTTAGTATATATCCATTTAACGCTCCAAATATAGATACTAATATACCTATAGTTATAACTTTACCACCAGATGAACCAAATATAACTTTTGCAACATCTGCAGCTGGTGTAGATGTTGCTGCTAATACATCTGCTGGAAGAACATAAAGGTATGCTATATTTATAAGAACATAAACTCCCATTACTAAAGATAATCCACCAACTATAGCTTTAGGCAAGTCTTTTCCTGGATTTTTCATTTCTGATGCTATATTTCCAACCATTATCCAACCATCATAAGCAAACATTGTAGCTACAAGTGCCGATCCAAGTGCTGTAACGAAGTTATGCTCCTTAGATACTATTGGAAATAATCTTGCAGATGTTCCATCACCATTTGTAAATCCTATAATTATTATTGCAAATAATGGTATTAACTTTCCTATTGTAGAAATTGTTTGAATGATTCCACCTGTCTTTGATCCTAATGAATTCATAAATACTAAAAATATTATAGTTATCATTGCTATAGGTATTATTAATGTATCATTTATTCCTAATAAGCTAACTGCCTGAGTTGCAAATATAATACCAAGAGCTGCTATTACAGCTGGGAAATACACTATTGTTTGAGCCCATCCAAGCATGTATCCCCAAATATCTCCATAAGTTTCTTTAAGATAAGTCATCATTCCACCTGGTTTTGTTATACTTGCAGAAACTTCAGCAGCTGTAAGACCTGCTGCTATAGATATAACCCCTCCTAATATCCAAGCTATTATACCTAGTCCAGGGGCTTTAGTTGCACTAAATACATCTGTAGGCTTAAAGAATACTCCAGAGCCTATAACCATACCAACAACCAAAGATATAGCAGTTACAAACCCTATATCTTTTTTTAGCTCTTTATTTTCCATTTTTGTCCTCCTTGTCGAAAATATTAATATTTTGTCTGTTTTAGTAGCCTGATTTATTTTAACATCATCAGAAAATTAAATCAACTAATTTTTAATAGTTTTTGATAACGTTTTCTTGACCTTAAAAAATAGAGGAGAGTTCCTCTATTTTTTAAGGTTTTCAGGATTTAGTTCTTTTAGATCATCTATCACAAATTCTCCATCTTTTCTAATTAATACATCATCAAAATAAATTTCTCCTCCTCCAAATTCTGGAGTTTGAATGCAAACTAAATCCCAATGAATAGAAGAATTATTTCCATTGTAAGCATCTTTATAGCTATTTCCTGGAGTAAAATGAAAACTTCCCTTTATTTTTTCATCAAACAATGTATCTTTCATAGGTTTTTCTATATATGGGTTAACCCCTATGGCAAATTCACCTATATATCTTGCACCTTCATCAGTATCAAATATTTTATTTATTCTTTCTGTATCATTAGCTGTTGCTTTTATTATCTTTCCATCTTTAAATTCTAATACTATATTTTCAAATGTAAACCCATTGTATACAGCAGGAGCATTATATGATAGTTTTCCATTTACTGAATCTTTCACAGGAGCTGTATATACTTCTCCATCTGGTATATTCATTTTACCGTCACATTTTACAACTGAAATCCCTTTTATGGAAAAAGAAAGATCTGTTCCTGGTCCTACAATTCTTACTTTATCAGTTCTTTCCATCAAATCAACTAACTTATCCATAGCTTTTGACATTTTTGAATAATCTAAATTGCATACATTAAAATAAAAATCTTCAAATGCTTCTGTACTAGTTCCTGCTGATTGAGCCATAGCATCATTTGGCCACCTTAATATGCACCATTTAGTGTTTTCTACTCTTTCTTTTATATGAACAGGTCCTACAAACTCTTCCATATATATTTTCATTTTTTCTTGTGGAACGTCTGAAAGCTCTGTTATGTTATCCCCTGCTCTTATCGCTATGTAAGCATCCATATCTTTCATTCTTTCTAATTCATACTTTGCTATGTACTTATATTGTTCTCTAGAAGCTCCCTTTAGTAATTCTCTTAAAATCTTATAATCCTTTATAGAAACGAATGGATATGCTCCAACGTTATAAGCTTCTTTTATTAGCTCTTTAACTAATGGAAGCTCTAGCCCTAAAACATCAATTAGTATCTTTTCACCTTCTTTTAGTTCTACAGAATAGTTTATAAGGTTTTTTGCTAATTGAGTTACTCTTGGATCTAACACCTTTTATTCTCCCTTCGTATAATTTTTTTTATATGTATAATATATTATACATATTTAAGAATGTAAAGAATTTTAAAAAAATTTAAACAAGACAAACCAAAAAAATAGACCTTAAAGGTCTATTCAACAGTTATTGTATATCCATTTTTTGTATATATATCTATTATTTCTTCCCAAAGCTCTTGTATGCCAGTTTTCTTTAAAGATGATATAGGTATTATTTTTTCATCTGATAGATTAAGTTTTTTTCTTATCATAGAAAAATGCTTTTGATAATGTCCTCTAGATATTTTATCTGATTTTGTTGCTATAATCGTACAATCATATCCATAGTATTTTATCCAGTCATACATTTGTTTGTCTTGATCTGTTGGTTCATGCCTTATATCTACAAGTAAAAATATATTACAAAGCTCTTTTCTATCTTTTAAATACCTCTCCATTATTGCTCCCCATTGAGCTTGTTCTGTCTTTGATACCTTAGCATATCCATACCCAGGCAAATCAACAAAGTAAAACTCTTTGTTGATTTGATAAAAATTTATTGTTCTGGTTTTTCCCGGTGTTTGGCTTACTCTTGCAAATGATTTTCTATTTAAAAGAGAATTTATAGTTGATGATTTTCCTACATTTGATCTTCCTACAAATGCAATCTCTGGCATACCTTCATTTGGATATTGATCTTTATTTATAGCACTTACAACTAGTTGTGCATGTCTAATTTTCATTTTTTTCACCATTCCTAACTAATACATGTTCTAATACTTGGTCCATGCTCTCTACTAACACAAATTCCATATTTTTCCTTACATTCTCAGGTATTTCTTCTAAATCTCTTTTATTTTCTTCAGGAAGTAAAACTTTTTTAATTCCTGCTCTATATGCAGCTAAAACTTTTTCTTTTATTCCTCCAACAGCTAAAACTCTACCTCTTAAAGTAACTTCACCTGTCATTGCTACTAGATTATTAGCTGGAATTTGTGATAAAGCTGAAATAACAGCACTACACATAGTTATACCAGCTGAAGGACCATCTTTTGGTATTGCTCCCTCTGGAATGTGAATGTGTATATCCATTTCCTTATAGAAATTTGGATCTATATCGTATTTGTTGCAATTAGATCTTATATAAGATATTCCTGCTTGAGCAGACTCTTTCATAACATCTCCCAACTGACCTGTCAATACAAGTTTTCCAGTTCCCTTCATACAAGTAACTTCTATTGAAAGAGTATCTCCACCAACAGGAGTCCAAGCAAGTCCTGTTACTATACCTATTTCTGGTTTTTCTTTTGCTAACTGGAACTTAAATATAGGTTTTCCAAGATATTTTTCAAGATTTGATTTATTTATTCTTATCATTTTTAGATTTGGATTTTCTACATATCTTGTAGCTGCTTTTCTGCATACCTGTCCTATTTTTCTTTCTAAATTTCTAACTCCTGATTCTCTTGTATAGTAAGATATTATGTCTTTTATTGTTTCTTCACTTATTTTTAGAAAATCTTCTTTTAATCCATGCTCTTTTATTTGCTTAGGAAGAAGATATCTTGTTGCTATTTTAACTTTTTCTTCTTCAGTATATCCTGATATATCTATAACTTCCATTCTATCAAGAAGTGGTCTTGGTATAGTACTTAAGCTATTTGCAGTAGTTACGAATAAAACTTTAGATAAATCAAATGGTATTTCTAAGTAATGATCAGTAAATTCTTTATTTTGTTCTGGATCTAAAACTTCAAGCATTGCAGAAGCAGGATCTCCTCTAAAATCTGATGCCATTTTATCTATTTCATCAAATAATAATACAGGGTTTTTACTTCCTACTTCTTTTATTGCATTTATTATTCTTCCAGGTATAGCTCCTACATAAGTTCTTCTATGACCTCTTATTTCAGCTTCGTCTCTTACTCCACCAAGTGATACTCTGACGAATTTTCTATTTAATGCTCTTGCTATAGATTTTGCTATAGATGTTTTACCTACTCCTGGAGGTCCAACTAAACAAAGTATAGGTCCCTTCATAGATTTAGAAAGTTTTCTTATAGCAAGATACTCTAGTATTCTTTCTTTTACTTTTTCAAGCCCATAGTGGTCTTCATCTAATATTTTTCTTCCTTCTTTTATATCAAGTTTTTCTTTAGTTTCTTTATCCCAAGGAAGCGAGAATATAGTGTCTATATAGTTTCTTACTACAACTCCCTCAGCTGAAGAAGGAGACATTCTAGATAATCTGTCTATTTCTTTTGATATTTTTTCTTTTATTTCTGGCTTTAATTTTAGTTTTTTAAGTTTATTTTTGTATTCTTCTATTTCATCTAATGTCTCTTCATCTTCTCCTAGTTCTCTTTGAATAGCCTTTAGTTGTTCTCTTAAATAATATTCCTTTTGAACTTTATTTATCTGTTTTTTAACTCTTATGCTTATTCTTTTTTCTATTTCTAAAACTTCTATTTCTTCTAAAAGGATCTTATATATTTTTTCTAATCTTTCTTTTGGATCAAATATTTCTAATATTTCTTGTTTTTGACTAGGTTTTAGCAGTATGTTTGCACACATAGTGTCTACAAATCTATTTGGATCTTCCATATCAGATAAAGCTAATAATATTTCTGGAGATATTTTATTTCCTATATTTATGTATTCTTCAAATGTATCTAACACAGTTCTCATTAATGCCTGTAATTCTTTATCTATTTCTATTTTATCGTATACAGCTTCTTGTATAGTTACTTTGTAATATGGATCCTCTTGAATAACTTCTTTAATTTTTGCTCTTGATATACCTTCAACTAATACTCTTATAGTATCTCCAGGTAGTTTTAGCATTTGCTTTATTTTGCAAATGGTTCCTACATGGTAAAAATCATCTACAGTAGGTATATCTATTTCTGCTTCTTTTTGTGTTGTTAGAAATATTAATTGCTCATCTACCATTGCATTTTCTAGTGCGTTTATAGACTTTTCTCTTCCTACATCAAAGTGAATAACCATATATGGAAATACAGCAAGCCCTCTTAAAGGTATAAGCGGTAATGTATGCTCCTTAAATGTATAGCTTTGCATAAAATCACTCCTTAAATTGTGACTACTTTTTTAAATTAGGTATATAAAGATAAAGTTCATAATTTCCTATGTGTTATAAAATACTTATACTATTATATATTTCCCATAAAATTTTTTCAATATTATAGATTCTATTTATAATGATATAATAAAACTAAAAACAAGGGGGTGTAAAATTGCTTGAATTATTTGTTACTTTCTTAAAAATAGGTTTTTTTACTTTTGGTGGTGGATATGCTATGATTCCTATAATAGAAAAGGAGCTTGTAATTAATAAAAAATTAGTAAAGTCTGAAGAATTTTTAGACTATATATCAGTTGCTCAAAGTTTTCCAGGAGCTATTGCAGTAAATTTATCACTGCTTTTGGGATATAAACTTTATAAACTAAAAGGAGCTATTATTTGTCTTATAGGAATAGTTTCTCCATCTTTTATATCTATACTAATTTTAGCTTATTACTACAACTTAGTTAAAGATTCTAATGTTTTAAATGGGTTTTTCTACGGAGTAAGACCTGTTATTGTATCATTATTAATTTATTCGTTTTTTAATCTATCAAAAAAAATAGAGAAAAATAAGTTTAATATATTTTTTATAGCTTTATCATTTATATCTGTATCATTCTTAAATATAAATCCTATATTTGTTATTCTAATAGGAGGTTTTTTAGGCGTATGGATACTTTCAAAAGTTTAATAGATATATTTTTTTCATTTTTTAAAATTGGAGCATTTAGCTTCGGTGGAGGATACAGTATGCTTCCATTCATAGAAAGAGAACTTGTTTTATCTAAAGGGTTGATAACTTTTGAAGAATTCTTAGATATTCTAGCTATATCTCAAGCCTCACCCGGCCCTATAGCAATAAATTCTGCTACTTTTATAGGTTATAAGCATTTAGGAATTTTAGGAAGTTTTTTCGCTACATTTGGAGTTATATTTTTTTCATTAATATGTATAAGTAGTATATCTCCTAAAATAGAAAAATATAAAGAAAACAAATATATTTTAATGGCATTTAAATCTTTAAGGCCTATTACTATAAGTTTGATACTTTCATCTATAATTTCTTTGTTTTCTAAGAGCATAGTAGACTATTATTCTTTGATAATATTTTTATTGTCATCTATTTTATTATTTTACAAAAAAGTTCATCCTATATCTGTAATACTGTTATGTGGATCAATCTCAGCTATACTGCACAAAATTTTTTAATATAAAAAAGTCTTCTTTGAAAAATTAAGTATTATAAAAAAGGGCCTAAAGGCCCTTTTTTACGCACTTTCTCCTGAATTGCTATTTCCATCCTTAAGTAAAATTATTGGTTCTTTTCCTTCTCTTATCGTTTCCTTAGTAATTTTAACTTTACTTATATCATTTCTTGACGGAATTTCAAACATTACATCTAGCATTATACCCTCTAGTATGCTTCTTAATCCTCTAGCACCTGTATTTTTATCTATAGCCTTTTTAGCTACTTCTAAAAGTGCATCATCTTCAAATTCTAGCTCTACATTATCCATTTCAAATAACTTTTTATATTGCTTTGTCAAAGCATTTTTAGGTTCTTTTAGAATTTTTACTAAAGCAGCTTCATCTAATGAATCTAGTGACACAACTACAGGAACTCTTCCTATAAACTCTGGTATAAGACCAAATTTTAAAAGGTCTTCTGGTTGTACCTGTTTATAAAGCTCCCCTAGATTCATCTCTTTCTTACTTTCTATCTTTGCTCCAAATCCTAAAGATTTTTGCCCTACTCTTTTTTGAATTATTTTTTGAATACCATCAAATGCTCCACCAACGATAAACAGGATATTTGTAGTATCTATTTGTAAGAATTCTTGATGAGGATGTTTTCTTCCTCCTTGAGGTGGAACATTAGCTACTGTTCCTTCTAATATTTTAAGTAAAGCTTGCTGAACTCCCTCTCCACTTACATCTCTTGTTATTGAAGGATTATCAGATTTTCTAGCTATTTTATCTATTTCATCTATGTATATAATTCCTTTTTCTGCTCTTTCTATATCATAATCTGCAGCCTGAATAAGTTTAAGTAATATATTTTCTACATCTTCTCCAACGTATCCAGCTTCTGTTAAAGATGTAGCATCTGCTATTGCAAAAGGAACGTTTAAAATTTTTGCCATAGTTTGAGCTAAAAGTGTTTTACCTGAACCAGTAGGTCCTAAAAGTAAAATATTACTCTTTTGAAGTTCTACATCTTTAGACTTTTTATTTGCTCTAAATATTCTTTTATAGTGATTATAAACTGCTACTGAAAGAGCCTTCTTAGCTTGCTCTTGACCTATAACGTATTCATCTAGTATTTTCTTTATTTCTTTAGGTTTAGGAAGTTCTGTAATTTCTCTATCAAAAGAATCATCAAACTCTTCTTTTATTATTTCATCACAAAGGTCAACGCACTCATCACATATGTACACATTTGGTCCTGCTATTAATCTTTTAACTTGCTCTTGACTTTTGCCACAGAACGAACACTTAAGATGCTTTTTATCATCAAATCTAGACATTTTTACACCTCTCTGACATATATTTTGAAAGAAATTTTACTTATGGTCTGTTTGTAATAACTTCATCTATAATTCCATATTCTTTTGCCTCAACAGCTTCCATAAAGTAATCTCTTTCTGTATCCACCATTATCTTTTCAAGAGGTTGACCTGTTCTTTCTGATAATATTTTGTTTAAATTCTCTTTCATTCTTAAAATTCTCTCAGCATGTATTTTAATGTCTGTAGCTTGTCCTCTCATTCCACCTAATGGTTGATGTATCATTATCTCTGAATTTGGAAGAGCAAATCTTTTTCCTTTTGCTCCTGCTGCAAGTAAAAATGCTCCCATTGAAGCTGCCATTCCTATACAAATTGTAGATACATCTGGTTTTATGTATTGCATAGTATCATAAATAGCCATTCCTGAAGTTATGCTCCCACCTGGTGAATTTATATAAAGATAAATATCTTTATCTGGATCTTCTGATTCTAAAAATAAAAGTTGAGCTACTACTAAGCTTGCTGTAGTATCGTTTATTTCTTCTCCTAAAAATATTATTCTATCCTTTAAGAGTCTAGAATATATATCGTAAGACCTTTCTCCTCTTCCTGTTTGCTCAACTACAATAGGTACTAAAGCCATAAACTACCCCTCCTAGTTTCTATTTATACAGATACAGTAGCCATATGGCTACTGTAATATTATACCACCTTAGCGTTTTCTACTAACATATCAACTGTTTTTCTGATAGCTACATTTTCTTTTAGGTATTCTTTGTCTTCTTCTTTTAGTGTATTTTTAAATTTATCTAATTCCATTCTATACATAGAAGCCATATTTTCTATTTCTTTATCTAACTCTTCTTGAGAAACTTCTATATTTTCTACTTTAGTTATTTCTTCTAAAACTAATCCTGTCTTAACTCTTGTATAAGCTTCTTCTTTCATTTGTTCTCTTAAATCTTCTATTTTAGTATTTGTAAATTCTAAGTATTTTTGTATATCAAGTCCTTGATATCTTAGTTGATAGTCAAAGTCTCTAACCATGCTGTCTATTTGAGTTCTTATCATAGCTTCAGGTATATCTACAGTAGCATTTTCAACTACTTTATCTACTACTTTATCTCTTAGTTCCATTTTAGCTCTTTTTTCTTGATCTTCCATAAGTCTTTTCTTTATATCTTCTTTTAATTCATCTAATGTATCAAACTCGCTTACATCTTTAGCAAATTCATCATCAAGATTTGGAAGTTGTTTTTCTTTTATTTCTTTTATAGTTACCTTGAATAAAGCATCTTTTCCAGCTAAGTTTTCTGCATGATATTCTTCAGGGAAAGTAACATTTACATCTACTTCATCTGAAACATTTGCTCCTATTAATTGCTCTTCAAATCCAGGTATAAATGTTTTAGATCCTATTACTAGATTGTAATTTTCTGCTGTTCCTCCCTCGAAAGCTTCACCATCAACAAATCCTTTAAAATCTATGCAAACCATATCTTTTTCTTGAACTGGTCTATCTGTTACATTCACAAATCTTGCATTTTGATCTAACATTTGCTCTAATCTTTTATCAACTGCATCTTCCTCTAAAGTATATTCAATTTTTTCAACTTCTATACCTTTATATTCTCCTAATTTAACTTCTGGTCTTACTGTAACTGTAACTTCTAAAGTTACTCCTTCTTCGTTTACTTCTTTTATATCTACATTTGGTCTATCAACAGGCTCTAGATTATGCTCATCTAAAGCTAATTTGTACTCCTGAGGGAAAGCTATATCTAAAGCTTCTTCAAAGAATACTCCTTTTCCGTATCTTGACTCTATTATAGCTCTTGGAGCTTTACCTTTTCTAAATCCTGGTATATCAAATTTTCCTCTTAGTTTAAGATATGCCTTTTGTGTAGCATCTTCAAATTTTTCACTACTTATAGTAAACTCTAATGTTGCTTCGTTATTTTCTTTTTTTATTAATTTACTGCTCATATTTTTTCCTCCTATGTAAATAATTTTCTTATACCTATATTGTAACTTTTACATTATATCACATATAAAATTTTATTAAAAGATAAGTTATATATCAATCATTTCTTTCAATAAATTTACCAAATTTTTAAGTTTTTGTTATGGAGTTAATAATATAAACTAAAATCTTTACTTTAGGTTGAATCAGGATTATAATTATTCCATAAATTAACCTTAAGGAGATGAATTAAATATGTTTTCTCAGTCATTTATAGCTGTTTTTATATTTATTTTAACTTACGTATTTATAGTGTCAGAAAAAATAGATAGAACAGCTATATCTTTTTTTGGAGCTTGCCTTATGATTTTATTTGGTATAGTAACTCAAGAAGAAGCTATCCACTATATAGACTTTAATACAATAGGTCTTTTAATAGGAATGATGATAGTTGTAAGTATACTAAAAAGTACTGGACTTTTTCAATATATAGCTATTAAATCTGCTAAGATAGCTAAAGGAGAACCACTAAGAATTATAGTTATATTTAGTATAGTTACAGCTGTTTTATCTGCATTTTTAGACAATGTTACAACAGTGCTTTTAATAGCTCCTGTTACACTTGTTATAACTGATACTTTAAAAGTAAATCCTATACCTTTTTTAGTTCCTCAAATATTATCATCAAACATAGGTGGGACAGCAACCCTAGTTGGTGACCCTCCTAACATAATGATAGGAAGTTCTACAAACCTTAGTTTTTTAGATTTTATATTTAATACTGGACCTATATCGTTGATTATATTAATAGTAACTATATTTTCATTTAAGTTTATATATAAAGACAAACTTCATGTAACAGATGATGTAAAGCAAAAAGTATTCTCATTTGATGAAAAGTTAGCAATAAAAGATAAAAAACTTTTAGTTAAATCTCTTACTATTTTACTTTTAACTGTATTAGGTTTTTTAACCCATGAAAGATTTGGTCTTGAATCTTCTTCTGTTGCTCTTATTGGAGCTTCTATTATGCTTTTAGTAAGTAGATCTAAAGTTGAAGAAGTATTTCATGATATAGAATGGCCAACTATATTTTTCTTTGTATTTTTATTTATTTTAGTTGGAGGATTAGAAAAAGTAGGTATTATAGATAAGTTGGCATATTTTATAACTTCTTCTACAAAAAATAACTTGTTTTTATCTACTATTTTAATTTTATGGACGTCAGCTATTGCTTCTGCTTTTTTAGATAATATACCATTTGTTGCTACTATGATTCCTCTTATAAAAAAGATTGCTTTGCTATCATCTACTGATATAACTCCTCTTTGGTGGGCATTATCCCTTGGAGCTTGTCTTGGAGGAAATGGAAGTTTAATAGGAGCATCAGCTAATGTTATAGTAGCTGGTATGCTAAAAAAACATAATAACGAAATATCCTTTATAGATTATCTTAAAATAGGATTTCCTCTTATGATAGTATCTATAATTTTGTCTACTATTTACCTTATATTATTTTATCTATAAAAATACAAGTTATAAAAAAATGACCATGCGGTCATTTTTTATTTATTATCCTATTTTTAAAATATCCACCTCTTATTGTTCTAGCATCTGAAATAGTCATAAAAGCTGATTCATCATATTTATTTACATATCTTTCAAAGCTATTTAAGTCCTTTCTGTGAAGAACACTTTGTAATATGTGTATCTTTCCTTCTTTTCCATGACCTTCCATAACAGTTATCCCAAATCCATTTTCTCTTAGGTATTTTGAGAACTTTTCTACATCTTTAGTCGTAACTATTTGAACTATTAAAGTTCCAAGAGCCATTTTCTCTTCTATTACTACTCCAAGATAATTTCCTGTTGCAAATCCTAGCGCATAAGAAAGTACATTTCCTATATTGTTCATTCCACTTAAAACCTTATTTATAGCAAATACATATATAATTATTTCGAAGAATCCTATAGTTGCTGCAGTAAATTTTTTCCCTTTAACTACCATTATGGTTCTTGTAGTTGCCATTGAAACATCTAAACACCTTGCAAAAAATATAAATAAATATCCTAAAATGTACCCCATAACCGCTCCTTTTAAAGTATTATTTTATTTATATTTATATTTTCATAATCTAACTCCATTATAATAAAACTTCTATCTATGCTTCCTCTTGGAAGGGATATACTTCCTGGATTTAAAAATAAAATACCATCATGAAATTCATGTAAATACTCATGACTATGCCCAAATACTACTACATCTGCATTTAGCTTTTTAGCTTTATCTTTTAATTTTTCTATTCCATACTTAACACCGTATTTATGTCCATGGCAGATAAATATATTATAACCTTTAGTTTCAAATAAAATTTCATCTTCTGCTTCTTCGAAATCACAGTTTCCTACAACTCCAAGGGTTGTTATATTTGTTGTTTTGTGTATATATATTGAATCTTGAAAATTATCTCCTGTATGCAAAATTAAATCGCAATCATTCATATGCTTTATTGCTTTATCTATATAATTTTTATTTCTATGAGTATCTCCTAATATTCCTATCTTCATAGCAAGATCCTCTTTTCTAATTCAAGTTTCATTTTTTCCATTGCTTTTGCTCTATGGCTTATTCTATTTTTTACATCTTTTTCAATTTCTCCAAAAGTTTTGTCATATCCATCAACTATAAATATCGGATCATATCCAAAACCATTTTCTCCTCTTGGGCTTAATGCTATTTTTCCTTCACAAGTTCCCTTTACTGTAAACTCCTGTTTATCAGGGAATACAACAGCTATTGAAGATACAAATCTTGCACCTCTTTTCTCAAGAGGATAACCATTTAAAAGCTTTAATAGTTTTTCATTATTTTGTTTATCTGTAGAATTTTCTCCTGCAAATCTAGCTGAATAGATTCCTGGTCTTCCTCCTAATACATCAACCATAAGTCCTGAATCATCCGCTATTGATATTTTTCCTGTTCTTTTCATAATTTCTCTAGCTTTTATAAGTGCATTTTCCTCAAATGTACTTCCAGTTTCTTCTATTTTTATCTCTTTAAAACCAAGGTCATTTAGTGATAAAACTTTTATATTAAGTTCACTCAACATATTTCTCATTTCATTTAATTTGTGAGCATTATTAGTAGCAATTACAACTTCAATCTCTTCTCCTAATATAGCTTTTGATATTTCTCCTAATGCCTCTTTTTGTGCCTTTATTAGATTTTTGTTTCCTATCTGACCTAAATTTATAAGACAGTCTAAATCTTCTTTTGTAAATGGGAATTCTTCTCCTGTTCCTTGGATTTCTACAAATTCTCCTTTGTTTGTCATAACTATATTCATATCAACTTGTGCGTTTGAATCTTCTTCATAACAAAGATCTAATATTTTTTCACCGTTTACTATTCCTACACTAACAGCCGAAACAAAAGATGTTATGGGCATAGTTTTTATAACTTTATCCTTATAAAGTTTATAAACTGCATCTGCCATAGCTACAAAAGCACCAGTTATAGATGCTGTTCTCGTTCCACCATCTGCTTGTATTACATCACAATCTATCCATATAGTTCTCTCTCCAAGTGATTTTAAATCTATAACAGATCTTAATGCTCTTCCTATAAGTCTTTGTATTTCTTGAGTTCTTCCATCTATTTTTCCTTTAGATGATTCTCTCACTTTTCTTGAATGAGTTGACCTTGGTAGCATAGAATATTCAGCTGTAATCCATCCTGTTCCAGTATTTTTTAAAAATGGTGGAACTTTGTCTTCTATAGAAGCTGTACATATTACCTTTGTATCTCCCATTTCTATCAAAACAGATCCTTCTGCGTATTTTGTATAGTCTCTTGTTATAGTTATTTTCCTCAATTCATCGCTTTTCCTGCCACCGATTCTCTTCAAAAAAACCATCCTTTCTCATTCCATTTATTTACTGAATTATTATACACTAACTGCTTTATTATTAAAAGGTAAAACATGTAAACTACAAGACTTTATACAGCTCATCGCTTTGTGGTTGCAAAACAATCGTTTGCTGTTTGCCTTCTTTTAATATAATTTCTTTTTCTTTTGTAAACTCTCCTATTATAAAGTAGTCTATATTTTCTTTTTCAAACTCTGATTTTAATAAGTCTAGTTTATCTTTAGAAACTCCAATTATCATAGATCCGCTAGATATTAGTCTTAATGGATCTATTTTATAATGATCACACACTAATTTTGTAGATTTATGTATATATATTTTTTCCTTGTATATAGTGCATCCTAATTTATAAAGTTCACACATTTCCCATATAGCTCCTAAAACTCCACCTTCTGTAACATCGTGCATACAACTTACTCCAACCTTACCTGCTATTATCCCTTCTTTTACTACACTTATACTATCAAGGAGCTTCTTTCCTTCTTCTACAATTTCTTTTCCATATAACTGTTTAAGCTCTTGATATTTTTCAAAACATATTATACCTGTTCCTTCTATTCCAGCACCTTTTGTAAGTACTAGTATATCTGAAGGCTTTAAAGACTTTCTTTGCATGATTTTATCTTTCTTTTCTTTACCAACTCCAGTAGATGAAAGTACAATTCTGTTAACTGCACTTGTTATTTCTGTGTGGCCCCCTATAATATCTACATTAAGCTTTGCAGCTTCATTTGACGCATCTAACATAATCTTTTTGATTTCCTCTTCTTTAGTTCCAACTGGAGCCATTATTGTAAGCATTAATCCAAGCGGCTCTACCCCACTTGCTGCTATATCATTACATGTTATATGAACTGCAAGCTTTCCAATCTCCTCACTTGTTCCTGTGATAGGATCTGTACTCATTACACATACATATTCTCCAAAGTCTAATATTGCACAATCCTCACCTATATTAGGCCTTACAATAACTTCTTTTCTTTTTTTATTTAAGGTGCTGAAAATAATACTTTTAAGTTGATCTGATGTAAGTTTTCCTACTTGCATTTTAATTACCCCCTAAAAATTTAATACAATAATTATACCATTACAACAAGTTAAAAAAAAATATCCCTTAGGGATATACTAAGAAAAATACATATTAAATTGTTCTAAACTCATTATTTTATGATCTGAACAAATATATAAAATTTGTATATCTTCTTTTGATATAGGATGACATATCAAAACTTCTGCATCATATCCCTTTTTTAAATCTTTTCTAACCTTCAAATTTTCTTTGAAGCTAATAGATGTATCCCAATATTTTTTTAATATTCTTTCTCCATTTTTGTCCAAAAAACTTTTACAATTTTCAAACGTTACAGTATTTCTTAAAGCAAATGGCTCATATATTACATTTGCTAGATTTTCATTTGCAATCCAGCATCTTTCTTCATCTATATTCACAGATAAAATTGCACTATGAGAGTGAAAATTGTGGTCCTTTTTATAATTTAAACTTGCAAATATACACTTACTTCTCATAACCCAGGAAGGAATATTCTTTCCTTTAAATTTATCTATATAATCATGAAATCCCTTATACTTTGTATTATATGTTATCTTATCATCATAACATATTCCATTTTTTATTACTCTATCTAGATCATTTAAACTAACTATATGATATACTTTTTTTGTTTTTGTATAATCCTCAAATATGTATTCCATAAATCCTCTCCTTTCAAAAATAAATGGAGTCTATATAGACTCCATTTATTTTTTGCCTTTTTATTTTTCTATATACGCTTCATCATAGTAAACAAATCCAAGTGGAGATACTCTTACATCTTTCACGTAAGATTTTATCATTTCAGGATTTGTATAGTAGTATATAGGCATTACTATCATTTCTTCCATCATTAAGTCGTGTGCTTTATGCATTATTTCAAATCTAGTTTTTTCATCTGCTGAAGATTTTGCTTCATTTATCAATCTATCAAATTCTTCATTTTTCCAATGAGCATTATTGTTTCCGCTTGTAGAATACCACATATCTAAGAATGTCATAGGATCTACATAGTCTGCAAGCCATCCATGTCTAGCTATAACAAAATCTCCATTGTCTCTAGTTTGCTGGAATACTTTCCACTCTTGATTTTGAAGTTCTACTTCTATTCCTAAATTATCTTTCCACATAGCTTGAATAGCTTCTGCTATTGCCTTATGTCCTTCACTTGTATTGTATATAACTGTTAATTTAGGGAAGCCTTTACCGTCTGGATATCCTGCTTGTGCAAGAAGCTCTCTAGCTTCTTCAACTTTTGGTGTTAATGCTAATCCATAATCCTTAGCATTTTTATTAAAGTCTGATCCATCTGGCTCTGTTATTCCTTCAGGAACAAATGATAATGCTGGTATTTGACCACCTTTAGCTATAACTTCAACTATAGCTTTTCTATCTATTGCCATAGATAAAGCTTTTCTTACTCTTACATCGTTAACAGGTTCTTTAGTTGTATTAAATACATAGAAGTATGTTCCAAGATTTGGGAATATTTTAAATTCATCACTTTCTTCCATAAGTCTTGGTATTTCTTCAGATGGAACAGATTCTATATAATCAACTTCTCCTGATTCAAATGCAGCAAGTGCTGTAGAAGCTTCAGTCATAAAGTAAAAATGAATTCCATCAAGTTTTACCCTATCTTTATCATAATAGTTTTCATTTTTAACAAGCTCCATTACATCATTATGCTCCCACTTAACAACTTTAAAAGGTCCATTCGAAATATGAGTTTCTGGATTTAGTGCCCATTTTTCTCCATGAGCTTCTATTATATCTTTTCTAACTGGGAAATAAGTAGGAAATGCTGTTAATTCTAGGAAATATGGAGTTGGTGCTTCTAAAACAACTTCTAAAGTATAATCATCTAATGCTTTAACTCCTACTTCATCTGCACTAACTTCTCCATTATTAAATTTTTCCCCATTTTTAATATAATATAATTGATATGCATAGTCAGCTGCTGTAGCAGGATCTAAAGCTCTTTTCCAAGCATATTCAAAATCATGTGCTGTAACTTCTTCTCCATCTGACCATTTAGACTGTCTTAGTTTAAATGTGTAAGTTAGTCTGTCTTCTGAAACTGTATATTCTGTTGCTACTCCTGGAATTGGTTGATCATTTTCATCTAGTCTCATAAGACCTTCAAACGTATTAACAAGTATTATAGCTCCATCAACTGCTGCATTTAATGCTGGATCTATTGTTTCTGGGTCAGAACCTAGATTATGTCTTACTATCATAGGCTCTTTCTTTTCATTTTGTCCTGTGTTATTTCCTGAGCATCCAACTAAAGATGCTAGACCTAACACTACGACAAGAAGTAGTGAAAGTAGTTTTCTCACAAAATCTCCTCCCTTTTTAATATGTATTTATATAAAAGCTTTATTATAGCTTTTATATCTTGTTTATTTGTTAACTAAATGACAAGCTACACTATGATTTTCACTTACATTTACTAAACTAGGTTCATATTCACTACATATAGGCATTGCGTATTTACATCTTGTTCTAAATCTACACCCTGAAGGTGGATTTAATGGACTTGGAACATCTCCTTGTAGTATTATCCTTTTACTTGCTTTAGCAATATTTGGATCTGGAATAGGTATTGCTGATAAAAGTGCTTTTGTATATGGATGAATAGGATTTTTGTAAAGTTCATCACTATCTGTAATTTCAACTAATTTACCTAAATACATAACTCCTATTCTATCAGATATATGTTTTACCATAGAAAGATCGTGTGCAATAAATAAATATGTAAGATTTAGATCTTTTTGTAAATCTTCAAGCATATTTACAACTTGTGCCTGTATAGAAACATCCAGTGCAGATATAGGCTCATCTGCTATTATAAATTGTGGCTGTACTGCAAGTGCTCTAGCTATTCCTATTCTTTGTCTTTGTCCTCCTGAAAACTCATGAGGATATCTAGTTGCATGATCTGGCTGAAGTCCTACCCTTTGCAAAAGATCATGTATTATTTCAAGCCTTTCCTTTCCAGTTGCTATCTTATGTATATCTAGAGCCTCTCCTATTATATCTCCTACAGTCATTCGTGAATTTAATGATGCATATGGATCTTGAAATATCATCTGAACTTTTTTTCTAAACTCTTTTAACTGGTTTTGGTTCAACTTAGCTATATCATGACCATCAAATATTATTTGCCCTTCAGTTGGATCATAAAGCCTTATTATTGTTCTTCCCGTAGTTGATTTTCCACAGCCAGACTCTCCAACAAGGCCTAATGTCTCTCCCTTTCTAATATAAAAACTTACATCATCTACTGCTTTGACATACTGAACTGAGTTTTTAAATAAGCCTTTTTTTACAGGAAAATATTTTTTTAAGTTTTTAACTTCAAGTAATATATCTTGTTTATTGTTCATCTGTTTTTGCCCCCTTTAAATCCTTGTTTATAGCATCAATTACTGGAGCATCTTTATGAAGTAACCAACACATAGATCTTTGTGTTTGACTTACATATGTATAATTTGGTACTTTGTTTAAACATATTCTCATTGCATATTCACATCTTGGTGCAAAAGGACATCCTTTTGGAGGTTTTAAAAGATCTGGAGGAGATCCTATTATAGGAACTAATCTTTGCTTATCTTTTTTATCTGAAAGCTTTGGTATAGATTTTAAAAGACCTAATGTATATGGATGTCTAGGTTTATAAAAAATCTCTTCAACTGTTCCTTCCTCCATTATAAGACCACCATACATTACAATTACTCTTGAACAAACATCTGCTACAACTCCTAAGTCATGAGTTATTAAAATTATAGCTGTATTAAGTTTATTCTTTAACTCTTTCATTAATTCCAAAATTTGTGCCTGAATAGTAACATCTAGTGCAGTTGTTGGTTCGTCAGCTATTAAAAGCTCTGGTTCGCAAGATAATGCCATAGCAATCATAGCTCTTTGCCTCATACCACCAGAAAACTCATGAGGATACTGATTTATACGCTTTTCTGGACTTGGTATTCCAACTATCCTAAGCATATCGATAGCTTTTTTTCTTGCATCTTGTCTTGATAGTTTTTGATGTTTTATTATAGCTTCCATTATTTGATCTCCAATTGTATAAACTGGATTTAAAGATGTCATAGGATCCTGAAAAATCATACTTATCTTATTTCCTCTTATACTTTGCATCTGTTTTTGACTTTTTCTTACTAGGTCCTCACCATTAAACAATATTTGACCATCTATTATTTGTCCTGGATGTTGAAGAAGTTTCATTATAGACATAGATGTTACAGATTTTCCACTTCCTGATTCTCCTACTATTCCTAAAGCTTCCCCTTTATATAAATCAAAATCTACTCCTCTTATAGCCTTTACCTCTCCTACATGAGTAAAAAAAGATGTTTTTAAATTCTTTATTTCAAGTAATTTCTCTTTCACATTTATCCCCCCTTTATTTACGCATACGTGGATCTAAAGCATCTCTTAATCCGTCACCTAAAAAGTTAAACGCAAGCATAGTTACTGATATAGCAAGTGCAGGAAAAAATAATTGATATGGATAAACTCTTATGCTACCTAATGCATCACTTGCTAAAACTCCCCAAGATGCTTGTGGTGCTGATACTCCAAGCCCTATAAATGATAAAAATGCTTCTGTAAATATTGCTGATGGTATTGACATTGTCATAGTTACTATTATAGGACCCATAGCATTTGGAATAAGGTGCCTTAAAATTATTCTCATTCCACTAGCTCCAAGTGTCTTTGCTGCAAGAACATATTCTTGTTCTTTTAAAGATAATATCTGACCCCTAACTATACGGGCCATAGAAAGCCAATATACCGATCCTATTGCTATTAATATACTTTTAAGTCCTGAACCTATAACTACCATTAAAAGTATTACATATAAAGTTAGGGGGATAGTTGATAGTATATCTACTATTCTCATCATAATATTGTCTACTTTTCCACCTAAATATCCAGATATTCCTCCATATAATACTCCAACAACTAAATTTATAATGGATGCTACTATTCCAACTGTAAGCGATATTCTAGCTCCGTATAATACTCTTACAAAAAGATCCCTTCCATGTTTATCTGTTCCAAACCAATGTTTTGAGCTAGGTCCTTGATTTGCTAAAGCTAAGTTTTGATCTGAATATGAATATCTAGACAACATAGGGCCAATTATTGCAAGTAATATTAAAAATACTAAAAATATCAATCCACCCATGGCCACTTTGTTAGCTTTTAGCCTTCTCCAAACATCTTGCCAATAAGTCATAGATGGCCTTACTATTTGTTCACAATCTTTTTCTTCTTGACTTATAAACTCCCAATCCATTGCTTTCCCTCCTACTCATCGAGTTTTATTCTTGGGTCTACCAATCCATAAAGTATATCTACAATAAACATCATTCCAACTAAAAATACGGCATAAAATATCGTAACTCCCATTATAACTGTATAGTCTCTGTTAGTTATACTTTCTACAAAGAATCTTCCAAGTCCAGGTATTGCAAATATTTTTTCTATAACAAATGATCCTGTTAAAAGAGTTGCAACTAATGGCCCTACATAAGTAATTATCGGAATTAGTGCATTTTTAAGAGCATGTTTAAATATTACTACTCCCTCACTTAATCCTTTTGCTCTTGCTGTTCTTATATAATCCTGAGATATAACTTCTAGCATAGTAGATCTTGTCAATCTTGCTATAAATGCTAAAGAGTAAGCCGAAAGAGCTATAGTAGGCATAATCATATGTTGAATAGTTCCCCATCTAGCTGATGGAAGAATATTTAGTCTAACAGAAAATACATAAATCATAACTGTTGCTACAACAAAGCTAGGTATAGTAACTCCAAGGACAGCAAACAACATTACTGCACTATCTATCCATGTACCTTGTTTTAAAGCAGCTATTACACCTATTGGTATTCCAATAGCAAGTATCAATATTATAGCTACTCCCCCTAACTGAGCTGATGCTGGAAATGACCTTGATATTATGTCGTTAACACTTTGCCCTTTTAGTTTAAAAGATGGTCCTAAATCTCCCTTAGCTACACTAAGTAAATAATCTGTGTATTGCTTAATTAGCGGATCATCAAGCTTATACTTTTCTCTTAAGGCCTGTTCTGTTGCAGGTGGCAATTTTTTTTCTCCAGTAAAAGGTCCCCCTGGTATTGCATGCATTAACACAAATGTAATTGTAATTACTAAAAAAATTGTGATAAACATAGATACAAATCTGTTTAAAATATACTTTAGCACCCGTTACCCCCTCCTTATGTAATTTTTTTACATGATGTATTTTTAATATGTATTATATAGATGTCAATTAAGTTTAATGACTAAATAATTTTTTATGACAAGATTTTTTGCTACAAAAAAGAGACAGATAATCTGTCTCTTAGACTTTGTTTTTATATGAATACTTTGTATGAAGAAGATGATGTGACTTTTTACTTAGAGGCTCCCATAAGAATTTTTCATATATTTCTTTTATATATGGATTTTAAGGTGAGCTAATTCTCTTGTAGATATACATATATCTACATCTGGATTTCCATTTACTTTGAATTCTTCTTTAGATGCCTCAAACTTTTTAGCAAGGCAAGGCATAACCGATACTACAACCATTTTCTCTCTTGGTATCAAAAGCTTTTGTGCAAAATATGATTTTACAATCGACCCAAACATTTGTTGAGGAGATTTTGCTGAAGAAGGTGTATCTAAAAGATCATGAAACTGACTTTCAAGAAAATTTACCCAACCTGGACAACAGGAAGTTAACATAGGAAGCTTTACTGTTTCATCTTTATTTATATACCTTTCAATTCTATCTAATAACTCTGCACCTTCTTCCATAATAGTTAAATCTGCTGCAAAATCAGTATCAAATACATAATCAAATCCTAATCTTCTGAGTGCAGCTACCATCTTTCCTGTAACTACTTGCCCTGCCTCTAATCCAAATTCTTCTCCAAGTGCAACTCTTACAGCAGGAGCTGTTTGTACTATAACTACCTTATCCTTATTCACTAGAGCATCTACAACAGCCCATATATTCTCTTTTTCAGTTAGTGCTCCTACTGGACATACTGCAACACATTGACCACAATAAGTACATACAGTGTTTTCTAGTTTTTCTTCAAATGCAGGAGATACAACAGCATTAAATCCTCTATTTATTGCTGATAGAGCACCTACAGTTTGAACATTATTGCACATAGTTTCACATCTTCTACACATTATACATTTATCCATATCTCTTACTATAGAAGTTGAAATATCTTTTATATAGGTTGATTTTTCACCATCATAATAGTGAACCTGTCTTAATCCAAACCTTTGTGCTAGGTCTTGTAACTTACAATTTCCTGACTTTTTACATATCAAACAGTCTTGAGGATGATCTGATAACATTAATTCTAAAATAGTTCTTCTAGCATTTAATACCCTTAATGTATTAGTTTTTACAACCATATTTTCATAAACAGGAGTTGCACATGCTGGTGCTAAATTTCTCCTTCCTTCAACTTCTACAACACATATTCTACAAGTTGCACATTTATTAACCATCTTTATATCATGCAAGTCAAGATGACAAAGAGTAGGAATATCTATCCCAACTTTTTCAGCTGCCTGTAATATAGTACTTCCTTCCTCTATGCTGATTCTTTTACCATCTATTATAATATTTACCATATGATCCCCCTTACACTAATCTTTCTTGATAGCATAAAACTTACATTTATCCATACATGCACCACATTTTATACATTTTATTTGATCTATGACATGAGCTTGCTTTAGTCTTCCTGATATGGCGGATGTTGGACATACTTTAGAACAAACTCCACAACCGACACATTTTGATTTTATTATTCTGTATTTTAAGAGTGCATTACATTTTCCAGCTGTACACTTTCCATATTTTACATGATCTTCATACTCATCTAAGAAGGTATTTAAAGTCGATAAAACTGGATTTGGAGCAGTCTGACCTAGTCCACATAAAGCTGTGTCTTTTATAACTTCTGATAATACTTTCAACTGCTCTAAGTCTTCTATTGTTGATTTTCCAGTTGTAATTTTTTCCAATACTTCCCACAATCTTTTTGTTCCTATTCTACATGGTGTACATTTTCCACAGGACTCATCTTGTATAAATTCTAAATAGAATTTTGCAACACTTGGCATACAATCTTCTTCATCCATAACTATCATTCCACCTGATCCCATCATAGATCCCCTACTAACTAAACTTTCAAAGTCTATTGGAGTATCTAGATCGTTTTCAGTTAAACACCCTCCAGACGGTCCTCCTGTTTGAACTGCTTTAAATTTTTTGTCGCCTACTATTCCTCCACCTATATCAAATATAACTTCTCTCAGAGTTGTTCCCATTGCTACTTCTATAAGTCCAACATTTTTTACCTTTCCTGCTAATGCAAATACTTTAGTTCCTTTAGACCTTTCTGTTCCTATTTTATTAAACCAATCCGAACCATTCAAAATTATAACTGGTATATTTGCAAATGTTTCAACATTATTCACATTAGTAGGTTTGCCCCAAAGTCCACTTTCTGCTGGAAAAGGTGGTTTTGTAGTAGGCTCTCCTCTTTCTCCTTCTATTGAATGTATCAAAGCTGTTTCTTCTCCACATACAAATGCTCCTGCTCCATATTTAATTTCAATGTCAAAATCAAACTCGCTACCCATTATATTTTTTCCTAAAAGTCCATATTCTCTAGCATCATCTATAGCTTTTTGAAGCCTTTTTATTGCTAGAGGATACTCTGCACGAATATATACTTTTCCTTCATCTGCACCTATTGCATAACCACAAATAATCATAGCTTCAACTATTGAATGTGGATCTCCCTCTAATATAGATCTATCCATAAATGCTCCTGGATCTCCTTCATCAGCATTACAAATTACATATTTTTTATCTGATTTACTTTTTCTTGCATACTCCCATTTAACTCCTGTTGGAAATCCTCCTCCACCTCTTCCTCTAAGGCCTGATTTTTTTATTTCTTCAATTACTTTGTCGGGATCTAAATCAAATAAAACTTTTCCTAAAGCTTCATATCCATCTACACATATATAATCATTTATACTTTCTGGATCTATTGATCCACAATTTCTAAGAACTATCTTCATTTGTTTATTGTCTTTATCTGTTAAAACTCCCTCGATCTCTGACTTATTTTCTATATACTCATCTACTATATTTTTTGCTAAATGTTTGTCTACATTTCCAAATACTACTTCTTCACCTGCCTTTATTACTTTAATGGTAGGTTCTGCATAACAATATCCCATGCACCCTGTTTTTTCTACAATCACATTTTTGATACCTTTACGAGATATACTTTCGGTTAAAACATCCATAACCTCTTTAGCCCCTGCTGCTATACTACAAGTTGCCATAGCTACTTTTATAATTACTAATTCTTCACTAGACTTTTTACTTTTTAAATCATTTTTCATATTTGCCAAGTCACTAATACATCTTATCTTTCTCATCTTCTACCTCCAGGCAATTTAGTTTTATTCGCACTCTTGAATAATTTTTGATACCTTATCAGGTGTAACTCTTCCATAAACTTTTTCTCCTATCATAACTACCGGAGCAAGCCCACAAGCTCCAACACACCTTAATACGTTTATAGAAAACTTTCCATCATCTGTAACTTCTCCTATTGTTATTCCTAGTATTTTTTTAAATTCATCTAATATTTTTTCTGAATCTCTAACATAACAAGCTGTACCCATACATATAGATATTGGATACTGCCCTTGGGGAGTCATATTAAAAAAAGAATAAAAACTTACTACCCCATAAACCTTAGAGGTATGTACTCCTAACTTTTGTGCAACAAACTGTTGAACTTCTCTTGGAATATATCCAAAAATTTCTTGAGCCTTATGAAGTACTATTATAAGCTCAGCTTTTTTATCTTCTAATGAGTCTATAAAGTCTTCTAATTCTTTAAATTTACTCTCTAGTGATTTATTTTTAAAATCTTTCATCAATCTACCCCCTAATTCATCTTGAATTTATATATTAAATAAATATGTTTTATGTCTGAAAATTATGGTATTACTAGCTTTTATCTATTTATTAACAAAAAAATAGGGTTTTTGGATATCCAAAAACCCTATTTTAAGGTGTTTTCATTTATTGATATATTAATATTTCATGAGTTTATGCCAAGTATTTGTTAATATATAAGCAATATATTATTTGTCTACATATTATCTATTATTTCTTTTAACATACTGTTTACTATTTGAGGATTTGCTTTACCTTGACTTGCTTTCATTATTTGTCCAACTAAGAATCCAAACGCTCTTTGTTTTCCATTTTTATAATCTTCTATTGATTGTTTGTTATTTTCAAGAACACTTATTATTATCTGTTTTATTTCATTTTCATCTTGAAGCTGAACAAGTCCCATCTGTTCTATTATTTCATTTGGTTTTTTGCCTGTTTCAAACATAGCTCTAAATACTTTTTTACCTGCATTATTATTTATTTTGCCTTGTGATATTGCACTTAAAAGATCAGCAAAATCTTCTTTTTCAAATTTTAGATCTGAAAGGGTTATTCCTTCATCGTTGACTCTTCTTAAAAGTTCTGTCATTATCCAGTTGCTAACTACTTTAGGCTCATTGAACAGTTTTACTATATCTTCAAAATAACTTGACAGCTCCTTACTTGATGTAAGTATCTTAGCATCATATTCTGGTATCATATATTCTTTTATAAATCTTTCTCTTTTTTGATCAGGAAGCTCTGGTAAAGATTTTTTTACATTTTCAATAAATTCATCACTTATATTTATGTTAACAATATCTGGCTCTGGGAAATATCTGTAATCCTGAACAGTTTCTTTGCTTCTCATAGATATTGTTCTATTTTCACTATCATCCCATCTTCTAGTTTCTCTTACTGTATTTTGTCCGCTTTCTAAAAGATCTATATGTCTTTTAATTTCATACTCCATAGCTTTTACTGCAGCTTTAAAAGAGTTTAAATTTTTAAGTTCAACTATGTTTGACTTTAATCCATCTTCTCTTACAACATTTATATTTACATCGCATCTTAAAGATCCTTGTTCCATTTTTACATCTGATACTCCTGTAAATAAAAGTACTTCCTTTAATTTCTCAAGGAATTTATATGCTTCTTCAGGAGAGTTCATATCAGGTTCTGTAACTATCTCTATAAGAGGCACTCCACTTCTATTATAATCTAATAATGTATCCCCAGAGGTATCATGTAAAGACTTACCTGTATCTTCTTCTATATGTATTCTTCTTATTCTTATATTTTTAGTTGTTTTATCTTCTTTTTCTATCTGTATAAATCCATTTTCACAAAGTGGAATATCATACTGAGATATTTGATATGCCTTTGTAAGGTCAGGATAAAAATAATTTTTTCTATCCATTTTAGTATGTCTTGCTATATTACAGTTAAATGCTAGTCCTGCCATTATTGCATACTCTAAAACTTTTTTATTTAGTACTGGTAAAGAACCTGGAAGCCCCAAGCAAACAGGACAACAGTTGGTATTTACATCTGCTCCAAACTCGTTTTTGCATGAGCAAAATATTTTTGTATTAGTTAAAAGTTCTGCGTGTATCTCAAGTCCTATAAGAGTTTTATAATTCATCTTTTTCACCTCCATCTTATAAGTTCGGTCTTTTGTCTTTAAAGTCTCCACAACTTTCATATGCATGTGCAACTTTTAAAACAGTAGCTTCATCAAAGTGCTTTCCTATTATTTGCATTCCTATTGGAAGAGAGTTTTTAAATCCACACGGAATAGATATTGCTGGAACTCCAGCCATATTAGCAGGTATTGTGCATACATCTTCCATATACATAGAAAGTGGATCTTGATTTTTTTCTCCAAAATTAAATGCAACATTAGGAACTGTAGGAGCTATTATAACATCTACATCTTCAAATGCCTTTTCAAAATCTTGCTTTATTAAAGTTCTAACCTGAAGTGCTTTTTTGTAATAAGCATCATAATATCCTGAACTAAGCGCATAAGTTCCTATAACTATTCTTCTTTTAACTTCCTCTCCAAATCCTTCACTTCTACTTTTTATATATAAATCATCTAACGAATCAAATTCTTTTGTTCTATATCCATATCTTATTCCATCAAATCTTGCAAGGTTTGAACTAGCCTCACTAGGAGCTATAATATAATATGTTGCTACTGCATATTTAGTATGAGGAAGAGATATTTCTTTAACAATAGCTCCAAGTTCCTTTAATTGTTCAACTCCTGCAAGTACTGCTTTTTTTACATCTTCATCTATTCCTTGTGCAAAATACTCTTTAGGAATTCCTATCTTTATTCCTTTAACATTTCCATCTAAAAATTTAGTATAATCTGGTACTTCTATTGGCGAGCTTGTCCCGTCCATATCATCTTTCCCAGCTATTTCTTTTAATACTAATGCACAGTCATATACATCTTTAGTAAATATCCCTACTTGATCTAAAGACGAACCAAATGCTATAAGTCCATATCTTGATACTCTTCCGTAAGTTGGCTTAAGCCCAACTATTCCTGTTAAAGCTGCTGGTTGTCTAACAGATCCTCCAGTGTCTGAACCTAATGAACAAAATACCTGACCTGCTGCAACTGAAGAAGCAGAACCACCTGATGAACCACCTGGAACTTTATTTAAATCCCATGGATTTTTTGTTTTCTTAAATGCTGATGTTTCTGTTGAAGAACCCATAGCAAATTCATCCATATTTGTTTTCCCTATAAGAACAGTCCCGCTTTTATTTAACTTTTCTACAACTGTTGCATTATATGGAGGAATAAAATTTTCTAGCATTCTTGATGCACAAGTAGTTTTTATTCCCTCTGTACATATATTATCTTTTATAGCTATAGGTATTCCTGCAAGAGAAGATACTTTTTCTCCATTTGCTATTTTTTTATCTACTTTCTTTGCTTGTTCAATAGCAACATCTTCTGTTATACATAAAAAAGAATCTACTTTTTTTTCTATTTCTTTCGCTTTTTCAAGCATTTTTTCTGTAAGTTCAAGCGCTGTTATTTCTCTATTTTTAATTTTTTCGCTTATTTGCTTTATAGTCATTTTATGTAAATCCAAATTACTCACTCCTTTCTAGTCTAATACTTTAGGCACTTTAAAACATCCCATTTCTTTATCTGGTGCATTTTGAAGAACTTTTTCTCTATCTAGAGATTTTCCTACATTATCTTCTCTAAAGGCATTTTTTAGATCTATAGGATTATATGTAATATCTACATTATCTACATTTACCTCATCGAGCATTTTTACATAACTTAATACATTATCAAGCTTTTTTACTATCATGTCTATTTCGTCTTCTCTAAATTCTAGTTTTGCAAGTTTTGCTACATTTTGTATTGTTGATTTATCTACCATAATTTCACTCCTTTCGATATAAAAGTCTAAGAAAAATTATACATCTTTTCATTAAAATAATCTAGGTTAAGAACTATCTTATCTTTATCATAATGAAAAGCTCCTTCTTCTTCAAGCTCTTTAAAGTTTCTCGAAACTACCTCTCTTGAACTTCCTATCATATTTGCTATCTTTTGTTTTGTATAAGGAAGTTTAAATATATGAGTTTTTTTAAGCTCATAGTGGTTATACAAAAATTTTATTAGTTTATCCTTAACAGTCTTTAATGATAGTATTTCTATTTGGTTATTTAAAATAAATATCTTTGTAGTTATTTCACTTAAGAATACTTCCATAAACTTTTTATTCATACTAGATATTTGTATAAGTGTATCTTTAGTAATATTACCTATCTTACAGTCTTTATCTGCTATAACATATACAGGATAATGAAGTTGTTCAAATACCAATGCTTCTCCAAAAAAAGCTCCTTTTTTTAATATAGCAACTATCTGCTCTCTTCCATCTGTTGAATATTTTACAAGCCTTACACTCCCACCTAGTACAAACGATAAATATTTACATATATTAAGAGGGGTATATATTTGCTCTCCTTTTTTATACTCTTTTACAATCATGTTTTTATTTAAAAACTCCATCTCACTTTCATTTAGAAAATCTATCATCATTATCACCCCATATTTTTATGATATATTTTTCATAACATCTTCTTTTGATTTCATCTTTATAATTTCTTCGAATTTTTCCTCATCTATTACTTTTATTCCAAGCTCTGTAGCCTTTTGTAATTTTGATCCTGCATCACTTCCTGCAAGTACAAATGATGTATTTTTACTAACACTTGATGTTACGTTTCCTCCTAGACTTTCTATTATTTCTTTTGCTTGATTTCTTTTGAATTTTTCTAATGTTCCTGTTAATACTATCTTTAATCCATCAAATATTTTTATATTATCTTCCTCTTTTAGAGATTTTAGGTTTACTCCTGCATTTTTCAATTTTTCTATAACCTCAAGATTAGTTTTATTATTGAAAAATTCTACAACACTTTGTGCCATTTTTTCTCCGAATTCATCTATTTTTATTAAGTCTTCAAACTTTGCATTTATTATGTTGTCAATAGTCTTAAAATTATCTGAAAGTATTTTAGCTCCCTTTTCTCCTATATAATTTATTCCAAGGCCAAATATTAATCTTGATAAATCGTTTTGCTTAGATTTTTCAATAGAACTAATTAGATTTTGTGCTGACTTTTCTCCCATTCTTTCTAAATTAATCAAATCTTTTTTTTCTAAATAATAAAGATCTGCTACATCTTTTATAAGTTTTTTATCAAGAAGCATTGTTACAATAGATTCTCCTAACCCCTCTATATTCATAGCATTTCTAGATACAAAGTGAATAATACCTCTTCTTATTTGAGCAGGACAAAGACTATTTATACACTTAACAGCTACTTCTCCTTCTTGTCTATAAACCTTTGAGTTACATTCTGGACAAATATCTGGCATATTAAATTCTATTTCATCTCCTGTTCTTTCATCTAGAACAACCTCAACAACTTCTGGAATTACATCCCCAGCTTTTTGAATTATAACCGTATCTCCTATTCTTATATCTTTTTGCTTAATATAATCTTCATTATGAAGAGTTGCCCTGCTTATAGTTGATCCTGCTACACTTACTGGGCTAAGAATTGCTGTTGGTGTTAAATTTCCCGTTCTTCCTACTTGAACTATTATATCTAAAACTTTTGTTTTCTTTTTCTCTGCTGGAAACTTGTATGCTATTGCCCATCTAGGACTTTTAGCAGTATTTCCTAATATCTGTCTTTGATTTAAGTCGTTTACTTTTATTACTATACCATCTATCTCAAAATCTAGTTTATACCTATTTTCTTGATAATAATTTATAAATTCCATTAAGCTATCTATATCCTTACACACTTTATAATTAGGACTTACTTTAAATCCTAAATTCTTTAGATATTCTAATCCTTCACTGTGTGTTTGTATGTCTTTCCCTTTTATCGATTGTATATTAAATACAAATATATCTAGGTTTCTTTTAGCTGTAACTTTAGGATCTAATTGTCTTAAAGATCCAGCTGCTGCATTTCTAGGGTTTGCAAATTTAGGTAAGTTATTTTCTTCTTGATATATATTTAATTTTTCAAACCTTTCCTTTGATATAAAAACTTCACCTCTAACTTGTATATCTATGTTGTCTTTTAACTTAATAGGTATAGATTTTATTGTTTTCAAATTTAATGTCACATCTTCCCCTACTTGTCCATCTCCTCTTGTAGCTCCAGTTTTTAATATTCCATTCTCATATGAAAGACAAACAGAAAGTCCGTCTATTTTAAGCTCTGCTACATACTCTACATTAGAAGAAACTACTCCTTTTACTCTTTTATCAAAGTCTTTTATATCACTTTCTGAGTAAGCATTGGATAAACTCAGCATAGGAACTGTGTGAACTACTTGATTAAATTTATCAACAGCATATCCTCCAACTCTTTGAGTTGGAGAATCTTGTAATTTATATTCTGGATATTTTTCTTCAAGATCTATTAGCTTTCTCATAAGATCATCGTATTCATTATCGCTAATTTCAGGATTATCTTCTACATAATATTTGTGGTTGTGATAATTTATAATATCAACAAGTTCTTTTATTTTCTTTTGTATTTCCATACTGTTCCTACCTTTCAAGCTCTATTTTTTATCCTTAAATTTTAATTATACTAGAAAAATGCTATTCATTTAATGCATTTTTCATCTTATATAAATTTTCTTTCATTTTATATATATAATCTTTTCCTTCCTTCATATCTTCTACAGTAATTCCTTCTATAGTATACAGTGTTTCTGTTTTTCCTCCCACTTCTTTAGCTAAAGTTTCGGATAGCTTAGACGTAACTAATTTGTCAAAAAATACAGTTTTTATTTCTTTTTCTTTCATTATTCTAGTTAAATCTGAAAGAACTTTTAAACTAGGTTCTTGATGAGACGATACTCCCGAAATACCTATTATATTTATTCCGTATCTATCTGCTAAATAATTGAATGCTTCGTGAGATACTATTATTTCTTTTCTTTTTGTATTCGATAAATTCTCTTTGTATTCTTTATCTAACTCTATCAATTTATTTTTAAAGTCTTCAAAATTCTGCATGTAATATTCTTTATTTTCACTATCAATCTTACAAAGAGCATTTTTTATTTCTTCACACATTCTTATAGCTCTTATAGGATCTAACCATATATGTGGATCATATTCACCGTGATCATGACTACATCCTTTATGATTATGTATTTTTATAGGATCAGCAACTTCTCCTATCTTAATTATTTTTACATTATTTTTCTCAAGATCTGGTATTAATTTTTCAGCCCATGGCTCCATTTGAAGACCATTTAAAATCAATAAATCTGAATCTTTAATAGATGTTAACACTTTTAAACTAGGTTCAAACTCATGTGGTTCTGCTCCTGGTGGAATTATAAGATTTAGCTCTATTTTTTCTTTTCCTATTTTGTTTGCAAAATCATACATAGGGTAAAAACTTGCATATACTTTTATTTTTTCTTCACTTACATTTGTAGTTTCAACTACATCTTCACTAGAGCATCCTGTAAAAAGTGTAAGTGTAAATAATAAAATAAATAATATTTTCTTCATAATGAATACCCCTTTCCCATTAAATTATTCTGTTTACAACAATTATTATATATTAATTTTATACAATTTAATCCAAAAAAATAAGGGCTTTGGAATACTTCCAAAGCCCTTATTTCTATTGTAAAGGAGCACTTTCTATTATATTTAGGTTTTCATTTGTGCAATTTTGACATTCTTTTTTAAATCTTTTTCTTTGTTTTCTAAATCCATTATTTCTTTCATCTAAATTGTTAGGACATTCAAATCCATTTTGTCTGTGATACTCAATTTTCTCATTTAGTCTTTCATTCATTCTTTCTGCTTGTTCTTGAGTTATTCTTCCCTCTTTTAAAGCTTGAGCAATTTTCTCTCTTTTCCAAGTAGTCATTTCATTAAACCATGATGGTTCCTCTGATTTTGTATCAGCAAACGAAAATATTGAAGCTGATAAAATTAAAGTTGCTACTAATGCGAAAAATACAACTTTTTTCATTTTTCATTTCTCCTTTCATTTTTTATTTTGTTTAAGCTTATTATAGGCATAAAATATGAAGATCTTATGAAGGTATCAAAAAACTTTCTTCATAAAATCTTCATATTTATTAATTAGTATATATTAGATATACTTTTAAAAGAGGTGATTTTATGAAAAAGAAAGTTTTAATAGTTGAAGATGAAGATAAAATTGCTGATATAGTAAAAGCTTATCTTGAAAATGAAGGTTTTGATGCTTATATATGTAAAAATGGAGTACAAGTAATTGATACATTTAGTAATAAATCGTTCGATGTTGTTATTTTAGATTTGATGCTTCCAGGGATTTCAGGAGAAGAAATATGCAAAAGACTGAGAACATTTTCAAATGTACCAATAATAATGTTAACTGCAAAGTCAGATGAAGAATCTAAACTTGAAGGATTTGCTCTAGGAGCTGATGATTATATAACTAAACCATTTAGTCCTAGAGAACTTGTAAGTAGGGTAAAAGCTTTACTTAGAAGAACAGAGAGTAAATCCTCTATTTTAGCAGACATAATTTCTTTTAATAATGATCTTGAAATAGATATAAGAAGACAAGAAGTAAGAAAAAATAACAAGCTAGTTTATTTAACCCCAAATGAATACAAAATACTATTAACTTTAGCTTCTAATCCTAATCAAGTTTTTTCAAGAGAAGTTTTAATTGAAACTGCCTTTGGATTTGATTACGATGGATTTTATAGAACTATAGACACACACATAAAGAATATAAGACAAAAGATAGAAGATAATCCTAAATCTCCAAAATATATAAAGACTGTATATGGAGTTGGATATAAATTTGGAGGAAGCAATGAAACTTAATATAAGTAAAAAACTTATAATAAACTTTATAATTGTAACCTTAATATCATTAGTTGCAACTGGATTTATATCTAATTATATTATAGATAAAGAATTTGATATTTATCTAGAAAGAGAACATAAAAATAAAGTTAAAAAAATAGAATCAATCATACAATCTTCATTTGAAGAAAATAACAATATCTTAAAAAGTGATACTTTAACCCAATATGCTATGATTGAAAAATATTATATAGAAATCAAAGATTTGAACGAAAAAACTATATATACTTCTGGAAATAAACACATGATTCTAAAAAACAAAATGAGAAATCACCGAATGATGAAAAGACAACTAGAATATGTATTTAGAGATTACAAAGAAGAAATTTATGATCTAATTGTAAATGACAAAAAAGTAGGAACTGTTATAATAGGATACTTCGGTCCTTCTAATATTTCATCTTCAGCTATTATATTTAAAAATTCTCTATATAAATCTATGGTAATTTCTTCTTGTATTTCTATAATTATAAGTCTATTTATAAGTATTACTTTATCAAGACAAATTTCAATTCCTATAAAAAAAGTTACATCTATATCTAAGCAAATAACAAGGGGAAATTTACTTATAGATACTTGCGTTGATACAAATATAGATGAAATAAATGAGCTTTCTTCATCTATAAATATACTAGCAAAAACACTAAAATCACAATACGATTTAAGAAAAAGACTAATTCGTGATATATCCCATGAAGTTAGAACCCCTCTTTCTAATATAAAAGGATATCTAGAAGCCTTTATAGATGGAATTTTTGAATTAAATAAAAAAAATGTGCAAAGCTGTCTTGATGAAGTAAATAGACTATCAGGATTAATTAATAATCTAAACGAAGTAATAAAACTTGAAAACTCAAATTACTTACTAAACAAAGAAAAATTTTCTTTGAAAGACACAATAAATGAAATAATAAAAATATTATCAATTCAATTTGCTAAAAAAAATATAAACATTAACTATATAAAAGATGATGATTTTGAAGTTTTTATGGACAAAGATAAGTTTAAACAAATAATGTATAACATTTTATCTAATGCATATAAATATTCTCATGAAAATTCTTCAATTAACATTAAGTCTATAGTAGATAAAGATATTATTATAACAATACAAGATTTTGGCGTTGGTATAAACTCGAAAGACTTACCACATATATTTGACTATCTTTATAGAGGAGATATATCAAGAAGTAAATTAACTGGGGGCTATGGGATAGGACTTAGTATAACAAAATCATTAGTCAAAGCCCATGGAGGAAGTATTAGTGTAGAAAGTAAACTTGGATTTGGAACTAAATTCATACTTAAATTTCCAAAAGAATAAGGCGATTTTTCGCCTTATTCTTTCCATATTACTATTTTATCTTTGTCTATACTAAATCTAACACTATCTCCTACTTTCAAATCCTTTGAAGGATCTTCATAGCATACTAAATCTAATATTTCCTTATCTTTAGTTATATAACTTATAAATACTTCTAAATAATCTCCAAAGTACGAAGTTGATCTTACTACTCCACTTAAGTTACCTTCATCATTTATTCTTATACCACTTGGCTTGATAGAAAAATATACTTGTCCTGACATATTCTCTTTATTTTCTATGTTTATATCTGTAAAATCACAAGATAATATATTATTATTTATTTTTCCTTTAAATATATTACTAAAACCTATAAACTCAGCTACAAACTTGTTCTTTGGTTTTTCAAATATTTCCTTTGGAGTGCCTATTTGCTCTACAAATCCATTATTCATAACTATTACTCTATCTGATATTGCCATAGCCTCTTTTTGATCATGGGTTACAAATATTGCTGTAGATTTAGTCTTTTTTATAATAGATACTATTTCTCCTCTCATAGTTGTTCTAAGATCTGTATCTAAGTTAGAAAAAGGCTCATCAAACAATATTACCTTAGGACTTCTAATTAAAGCCCTTGCAAGAGCTACTCTTTGTTGTTGTCCTCCTGAAAGTTCTGATGGGTATCTTTTTTCAAGTCCACTTAACTTTACCAAATGTAATACACTTTGCATTTTTGAGCTTAAATCTTTATCTTTTTTCATTCCGAATGATATATTTTCATAAACCGTTAAATGAGGAAATAAAGCATAATCTTGAAACACCATTCCAACACCTCTTTTTTGAGGTGGTATAAATGTGTTATCATCTACTATATATTCATTACCAAATCTTATTGTGCCGCTTTCAGGTTTTTCAAATCCAGCTATAAGCCTTAATGTTGTAGTCTTTCCACACCCACTAGGCCCTAATAGAGTAACTATTTCTCCATCTTTTATTTGTAAATCTACATTTGATAATGCATATCTTTTTTCTCCTTTATATCTTTTAGATATATTTTTAAGTTCTATACTGGACATAATATCCCCCCTATTTTTCATTTATAAGAACCATTAGAGGATATATAGATACTAAAACTATCAAAAGAGCTGCCGGAGCTGCAAATTGATAAAACCCTTCACTTGCCTCCATCCAGACTCTAACTGCTAAAGTATCAAATCCTGCAGGCCTTAGTATAAGTGTTGTTGTAAGCTCTTTTAGTGAATTTACAAAAACTAACGCCCCTCCAGAAAAAATACCTGGTCTTATCAGTGGAAATATAACCTTTGAAAGAATATATCCTTCGTTTTTACCTAAGTTTTTTGCAGCTTCATCTAAATTTTTTGGAACTAACTCAATAGCTGCTTCAGCTGATTTCATACACTGAGGTAAAAATCTTATTATATATGCTGTTATTACTATAAATGGAGTAGAATAAAATCTTGGAAAATACCTTATAAAAAATACAACTATTCCTAATGAAGTAATAACACCTGGAAGAACATATCCTGAATAAATCATTTTATTTATAATTTCGCTTATAAATGAATTGTATCTAGATTTTAAATATACTAATGGAATAGTTACAATCATACAAATTAACGTTGCAACTGTTGCTGAATATAAACTATTTTTTACAAACCCTATAAACCTAGCATTTATAGCTCCATTTAATATTCCTCTTACAGACCATGATATTAAAACTGAAAAAGGTATAACTACTGATAAGAAGAATATAAATGATACAAATGCAAATGCTAAATATTTATATTTTCCTAAATGTATAATATTTATCTTTCTAGCTGACTTTGCAGACTGGGCATAGCTTTTTCTTTTCATTTTGTTTTCAAATATTATAATTACAAGTGTTATCATCATTAAAAATAAGCTCAACACTGAAGATGCAACCATATCAAATCTTCCTGTCATTTGATAATATATACTACTTGCGAAGGTATTATATCTCATCATAGCTATTGCACCAAAGTCTGAAAATATATATAAACATACTAAAAGTGCTGAAGATCCAATTGCTGGTCTAAGAAGAACCATAATTACTTTAAAAAATATCTCCTTATATGAAAGACCTAAAGATAAAGCTGCCTCTTCATAATTTAGATTCAGCCTTTGTATAGCAGAAGAAACTATAAGATATACATAAGGGAAAGTAAAAATTGTCATAACAAGACTTACTCCCCAAAAACTATATATATTAAATGGAACAGTTCCAAATATATCTCTTAAAAGTCCTCTTGGTCCAAATACTATTATATAGGTTAAGGCTCCAACATACGGTGGCACAGCAAGAGGAAGAGCTGATGCTACCTTAAAGAACTTTCTAAAAGGTAAATCAGTTCTATTAATAAACCAAGCCAAACTAACTCCTATAATTATAGTAAGTGTAGTTACAACAAATGCAAGTTTAAAAGTATTAATAAGAAGGGGTAAAATCCTACTTCCTAATAATAAAGACCATCTAGCCTTGTCAGCTTCGAAAACTTTTAAAATAACATATATAACTGGTATAAACATAAAAATAGCTACTATGCTAGAGAAAAGTAAAATATAATTTGAGGGAGGATTATCAAGCCATATTTTATGCCATATATCTTTTAATATATAGCATAAGGCCCGATGATTAGATCGGACCTTTTTATTTTCTATGGTAGTTTCGCATTTTGCTAGGCTCATTTTAATCTACATACCCTGCCTTTTCCATTAGGTTTAGTGTATCCTCCCATACTGAACCTAGATTACTTAAAGGTTTTTCCATAACTTTATATTCATTTATTTTCTTAGCATAGTCTAAAGTTTTTATATGAGGAAGAACTGGAGTTTCTTTACTGTCAAATGCAAACATCTCTTGTTGTTCATCTCTAAGTAAAAATTCTATAAACTTTTTAGCATTTTCTTCATTTGGTGCTCCTTTTATTAAAGCTACTCCTGCTACATTTACAAATGTTCCCATTTCGTTTTCACCTTGATCTGGATAAATAACTCCTACATTATTATCCTTTTCTTCTTCTAATTGTAAGTGGAAGTAGTAATTGTTAACTAATCCAAATTTAACTTCTCCTGCTCCTACAGCTTTTCTTATATCTGTATGTCCTTCTAATATTAAAGGCTCATTTGCTAGCATTCCTTTTATAAATTCTATTGTCTTATCATCCCCATATATAGATCTTATAGCTGCTATGTGAGATACCATAGCCTCACTTGATGCTTTTGTTATAGCAAATTGTCCTTTGTATTTTGGATCTGCTAAATCTAATATAGACTTTGGCATCTCTTCTTCGCTTATTAGATCTTTATTATACATTAATACTCTCGAACGAGCTGAAACTCCTACCCATGATCCATCTTCTGATTTGAAATTTGCTGGAATTTTTTCTAACTCTTTTGAATCGTTAGGAGCTAAAACCCCTTGAAGTCTTAAATATTCCATAACCCCTGCATCATTAGCTATTAATAAATCTGCCTGAGGATTATTTTTCTCTTCTATAATCTTTTGTGCATACTGAGATGATTTTCCTGATAAAAGCTCTACTTTTATACCTGTTTCTTGTTCAAATTTCTCTATTAGCGGAAGAACAAACTGCTCTTTTCTTCCTGAGTATATAACTAGCTTTTGGCTTTGCTCGTTATTGCTTTGCTCCTTTTCTTCTACACTTTCGTTTGTACAACCTGCTAATAAAGATATTGAAGTTAATAATACCATAAAAATTGAAAATATCTTTTTCATATGTATTTCCCTCCTTGATATTGTTTTTCATTATCAATCACATTTAATATTATATATTCATTGATAATATTTTTCAATACCTTTTTTTGTAGAAAAATAATATTTTTTTTGTTTCCAATAGGTGTCTTATTTTTAATATGTAGGTGATATAATATTCTTAAGGTTAAGGGGGGAATAAAATGAAAAAACAAATCAAGGCAGATTTAGCATTGTTATTAGTTACTATAATATGGGGGTCTACATTTGTTCTTACAAAAAATGCATTAGAAAGTCTTCAAACTTACAATTTCTTAGCTATAAGGTTTATAATAGCTTTTGCTGTTTCATCTATTGTATTTTGGAAAAATATGAAAACTATCAATAAAAATACTTTAAAATATGGATTTTTAGTTGGAATAATTTTGTTTTCAGCTTATGCAACTCAAACAGTAGGTCTTTTATATACTAGTGCATCAAAATCCGGATTTATAACTGGATTTTCAGTAGTTATAGTACCTATTATTTCTACTTTACTTCTTAAAAAAATGCCTGAAAAAGAAAGTATAATAGGTGTTACTTTAGCTATAATAGGCCTTGGGCTTTTAAGCTTAGATTCAAACCTTAAACTAAACATAGGAGATTTTTACACATTACTTTGTGCTTTTGGATATGCTTTTCAAATAATACTTGTCGGAAAATATACTAACGAAGTTGATTCTATTGCTTTTGCTGTTATTCAAATAGGTACTGTAGCTTTATTTAGCACAATATTTACATTCTTATTCGAAAATCCTATAATTCCTAAAAATGCTACTGCTTGGAATGCTATTTTAATAACTAGTATTCTAGCTACATCTGGAGCTTATATAATTCAAACTACTATGCAAAAGTTTACATCTCCTACTCATACTGCACTTATATACAGTGGTGAACCTGTTTTTTCTGCTATATTTGCATATATACTTTTAGGAGAAGTTTTATCAGCAAAAGGTATAATAGGTAGTATTCTTATTCTTTTAGGAATGATAGTGTCTGAAGTTGATATAAAGTCAATTTTTAAGAAAGAAACAAACTTAGATGAACAAGTCTTAGAAGAATAAAGGAGGTCAGTATGAGAGTAAAAATTATAAACAATCCATCTTCTGGAAAGATTACTGTTCAAAAATATCTTCATACTGTTGTTGGAAAATTAGTTTTAGATGGAGTATTTAAATATATAGATACTTTTAATACATCTAAAAAATTTGATGCTACTAATGAATTGCTAAATATCAAAGATGGAGAATATGATCTTATATTAGCCGTAGGTGGAGATGGAACTTTAAACGAGGTTGTAAATGGAGTTATGAAAGCTAAACTAAATAATACTCCTGTTGCATTAATTCCTGCTGGAACTGTAAACGATTTTGGAAATTATCTATCTATTCCTAACGATGTAGACGGACTTTGTAATATGATAAAAAACGGAAAAATAATTGATGTAGATGTTGGTAGGGTAAATAATAATTACTTTGCAAACGTTGCTGCAGCAGGTTTTTTAACAGATGTTCCCTTTAAAGCATCAGTAGATGCTAAGACTACTTTTGGAAAATTTGCATACTATGCAGAAGCTGTAAAAGAGCTTCAAAGGCAAATATTTAATTCTATCTCTCTTGAATTTAAATATTACGATAAATCTATCATATGCGATACTTATTTGTTTGCAGTCTTAAACACTTCTTCTACTGGAGGATTTAGAAGTTTTGCTCCTCATGCTAAAATTAATGATGGAAGGTTTGATGTATGTATTATAAAAAAATCAGATATTTTAGATGCTGCATCTATATTTTTAAAAATAATTAGAGGTGAACACATAAACGACGAAAATGTTATTTATTTTCAAACCGACAAACTCTGTGTAAGACCTTTAGACTCATCACAGATTCATATAGATATAGATGGTGAAGATGGAGGAATTTTACCTGTTGAATTTGAAGTAATCCCTAAGGCTATGAAGTTTTTGGTTCCTAAAAATTGTAGTATAGTTTAAAGATAATAGAAATTTCTATTATCTTTTTTTATTTCTTTAAACACCTCATGTATCATTAGCTATGTTTTTGTTAAAACTACATTTAGAAAAATATACTAAAACTTTTTAAGAGGTGTTTTAGATGCAACTTTTTGTAAACGATAAAATAGAAAATAATAACGGTCAAACTACCTTAGTTCTTTATCTTAATCCGAATTTAACTCTTGTTGAATTTGCAAGTGAGTTTGGATATTCAAATAGCAAAAAAAGAGAAAAACTAAATGAAAGTGCGCTTGAATATGCTAAATCAAAATATCCTGATCTTAAACTAAATGCTATTAAAATAATGTTAGGATGTATGCTTGTAACATCATTTCCTACCCTTAGACCTTTTAGCCAATCTTATGCTCAGAATATAACTTCAAATAATGTGAATATAGTTATAGACAATAAACTTCAAAACTTTGAACAAAGCCCAGTACTAATAGATGGTATAGTGTATGTTCCTATACGAGCTTTAGCTGAACATATAGGAGCTAGTGTATGGTTTAATAGTACTTCTAATACTGTTGGTATAAACAAGGGTGATACAAGAATTGCTTTTGTAATAGGATCTTCTGTTGCTAGAAAAAATGGAGTTCAAGTTCCTATGGATAGATCTATGTCAATAAACAACCATACAATGGTTTCTGTTAGATTCTTAAGTGAACATCTAGGTTTTACTGCTATATGGAATGAACAAACTAAAACTATTACTATAAATACATCTGGAAAAAATCATGTAGTACAACCTGGTGATACTCTCTGGAGATTATCTAGAGCTTATAATGTATCAATAGATGATCTTAAAAGAGCTAATAACCTAACTAGTGATACTATAATTGTTGGTCAGAATCTAATTATTCCTTCTAAATCAAATGTAACAAATACTACTAATTCAAATTTCATAAATACTACTAATTATACAGTACAAGCTGGGGATACGCTTTGGAGATTATCTCAAAGGTATAATACTTCAGTTGATACTCTAAAGTCGCTAAATAACCTAACTAGTGATGTGTTAATGGTAGGACAAATTTTAAAAATACCAACTCAATCTACAGATAATATTCCTTCTGAATTTTATTCGTATAATATCCCTTCAGGATATACAGTTGCTGATTTATATTGGTTATCTAGAATTGTTCACGCAGAATCTGAAAGTGAACCTTATGAAGGAAAATTAGCTGTTGCTAATGTTATACTTAATAGAGTTAAAAGCAGAGATTTCCCTAATGACATTAAATCAGTTATATTTGATACGACAAACGGAGTACAATTTCAGCCTATATCAAATGGAACAATTTATAATAATCCAAACAAAGAAAGTATAAATGCTGCGTTAGATGCTTTAAGAGGAATTAACAATATAGAAAATGCTTTATTTTTCTTAAATCCATCTACAGCAACTTCGCCTTGGATAACAAATAATAGACCATTTTATAAAAAAATAGCAAACCATGACTTTTACTTATAATTGTATTAGAAAAAAGGTAGCTTAGCTACCTTTTCATAATATCATTCACTTTATCAATAGTTGGCAAAGATGTCATAGCTCCTTTTGCAGATGCTGCTAATGCTCCACATACACTTGCAAATTTAGTTATATTTACAACTTCTTCTTTAGATAAGTCTAAAATGTTTTTTTCTTGCTTGTCGATCATATGCAAAACTCCTGATACAAATGCATCTCCTGCTCCAGTTGTATCAACTGTTTCAACTTTCATAGACTCAACCTTTTCTATTTGACCTTTAAATTTAAAATAACTTCCCTCTTTTCCCATAGTTACAAATATTAAAGGTATATTATATATATCCATTGCATCAAGTCCTTTTTTTATATCACTTTCTCCAGTTATAAACTTAAGTTCTTCATCTGATATTTTAAGTATATCTGTATAAGAAAGCATAGATATTATAGTATCTTTTGCATTTTGTTCGTTATCCCAAAGGCCTAACCTTAAATTAGGATCATAAGATATTAACATATTATTAGATTTAGCTAAATTTACTGCCTTTTTAGTTGCACTCTTTGACGGCCCACTTATCATAGAAATAGATCCTATATGAAGTATTTTATTTTCTTTAAATAAATTTTCATCTATATCTTCTTCACTTAAAAATCTATCTGCACTAGGATTTATATAAAAAGAAAAGCTTCTTTCTCCACTTTCATCAAGTTCAACAAATACTACCCCTGTTCTAGCATCGTTTGTATATTTTATATACTCTGTGTTTACTCCTTTTTCTTTTAGAGTATTTTCTAAGAATCTGCCTAATATATCATCACCTAATTTTCCTACAAATATACTTTTTGAAGACAACCTTGCTAGTCCAACAGATACATTAGCTGGTGCTCCTCCTGGACATTTTTCATAGAGTGTATTAGTTTTATCAGCTGGAATAAAGTCTATAAGTGCTTCTCCTAAACATACAATTCCCTTCATAGTGTTCTCCTTTCTTATTTTATTTTTATATCATCTATTTTTATGTCATCTTCAAACCCCATTAAATATGTTCCTATAAATGCCGTTGAAAATGCTATAAAAAACCCAACTATATATTTTAGTACATCGCCTTGTTTTATTATAGAAATAATAGGAATACTAGAAAGTCCTAAACTTATAGCATTAACTTCAAAGAAAGCTACAAAACATCCTCCTATTGCTCCACCCATCAATCCTGCTATAAAAGGTTTTACTAAAGGTATGTTACAGCCAAACATCATAGGCTCTGTAATTCCTAAAAGACATATCACAACAGAGTTTAGTGATATTTTCTTTAGCTTTATATTTTTTGATTTAAAATAAACTGCAAGACCTGCTCCTGCCTGAGCAGTATCTGCCATAGCTATTATCGGAAGTATAGGATTAACTCCCGTTGTTGAAAGCATCTCTAGATACAAAGGATTTAACCCTTGATGAAGTCCGGTTGTAACTAGTGCTGAATAAACTCCTCCTAGTAAAAAACCTGTTACAACCTTCCATTTATAAAATGCAAACCTAATTATACTTGAAAAGGCACTTGTAAGATAAATACCTAAAGGCGAAAGTATATAAACTGCACATAAACCAGTTATTATTATTGTTGTGGCAGGAGTTATTATTAGGTCAAGAGAATTTGGAATAATTTTTCTTAATGTCTTTTCTACATAACTCATAAAAAATACTACAAGTAAAACAGCAAATATCCCACCTGCTCCAACTTTAGTATAAGCTCTAAATCCAAATATACTAATTTGACCTATACTCTCAAGCATAGGATGCATTAGTATTCCTGAAACTACTCCAGCAAGCATTGGATTTGTTCCAAACTCTCTACCAGCACTTATTCCTACAAATATATTTAAAAAAACAAATACAGAACTTGAAAACATTTCTAAAAGCTTATATATATCGCTTTGCTCACTAACTAATCCTATATTTTTTAAAGTATTACTTATTCCAATAATAATCCCACTTCCAACTAATGCAGGTATTAATGGTATAAAGATATTGGCTATTCTTCTAAAAAAATTTTTGTTTTTAATATCTTTTGTGTCTAATTCATTATCACTTACTAAATACTTAAAATCTTCGTACACTTTAGATACTAATCCTGTACCAAGTATTATATGAACTTGTCCTAGTCTAAATACTGCTGCTATTACTCCTTTTAATTGCTTTATTGCTCTTAAATCTGCCTTTTCATTGTCTTTTAGAAAAATTCTAAGCCTTGTTGCACATATATCGAATTCTTGTATATTTTCTTTTCCTCCTAAAGCCTTTAGTATTTCCTTTGAAAGTTGTAAACTATCCATATTTATATATCCTCCAAGAAAAAATTTACATAAATATTATATCAAAATACAAAAAGACCTAAAATGATAGTTTTATCATTCTAGGTCTTGCCTGCTTAACCAGTCACAATCCTTGAGGATATATTATATTTTCAAGCATAATTTTAATTTATAAGCTACAATTTGTCAATTATATTATTTTGTTTTTATTCTTTCTATATGAAGAGTTATATATCCTATCTCTCCTTCTGGAATTTCATATCCAAGCTCGCTTTCTAAGTAAGCAACTATTTTGTTAGCACAAGCAAAAGATTCTTTATAATTTTCTTTTATAACTTTCATCATATTTTCATCCATATCATGTATTTGCTCATTTTCAGATAGCCTTTGAATAGTAAATTTCAAGTGAGTTACTAACCTTTGATAAGATATACTTTCTTCATTTATATAAATATCTAAATCACTTTGAATGATATCTACTATATCTTGTATTATTCTAGTTGTATCTATTGTATATTTCATATTTTTATAATTTAATCTAGCAGTATATATATGAAGAGCTATATATCCAACTTCATCTTCAGATATATCTACATTTATTTCTTTTTTAATTAAATCTTTAGCCCAAAGGCCAACACTGTATTCTTCTTTATACAAAACTTTTATTTCATTTAAAAGCTTATTTTTTATTTGTACTCCTTCTTTTAATCTCTCTATTGCATAAGCTAAGTGGTCTGTTAAGGCTATATGTATATGATCGTTTAACTTACAATTTAGTGTATTTTCTGCGTAAGTTATTATTTTTTCTGTTATATTTATATATTCAAGTGGAGTATTTAGCATCAATTCTTGAAATTTTTTATTTTCCTTATCATCTTTCATTACAAATATTTTTTCTATTTTAGATTTATCTACTAAATCATTTACTTTCTTTTGAAAACCTATTCCAAGTCCCATAAGTATCTTTTCTTGTCCGTCATTAACAACAACAACATTATTATTTAGTATCTTTTTTATTCTCATAGGAATTCTCCTTTTTCGTTTATTAGAAAGGTTTATTTTTCATTATACCACACATTTTTTCAGTTGATTAGTGATAAACTTTGAGCATTGTTATTATAAATTTTATTTATAGATATTAGTGTTACTTATAGATATCTTCAATTGTCAAAAATTTAACTAAATTGTTATAATTATCTTGAACATTGAAAAATAAGGGGGTATTGTTGTGGTTGAATCAAAACTTAAAACTATTCCTCTTGGAGGAATACTAGGTATCTTATCAGCTATTTTAGTTAAACTTGGTAACCCTGTCAATATGGGAGTGTGTGTTGCTTGTTTTTACAGGGATATATCAGGTGCAATGGGTCTTCATAGAGCTGATGTTGTTCAATACTTAAGACCTGAAATTCCTGGATTTATCTTAGGAGCATTCATAATTTCAAAACTAAGTGGTGAATTCAAACCTCGTGGTGGTTCATCTCCTATTTTAAGATTTGTTTTAGGATTCTTTTTAATGATTGGTGCTTTAGTTTTCCTTGGCTGTCCTTTGAGAATGATTTTAAGATTATCTAACGGTGATTTAAATGCTTTGACTGGGCTATTTGGATACTCTTTCGGTATAATAGTTGGTATTAAGTTATTAAAAGAAGGATTTAGCTTAGGAAAAAGTACTAAAAAACCTAAATTCGAAGGATATATAATGCCTTTATTCTCAGTAGCTATATTAGTGTTTTTAATAACTAAACCTTCTTTTATATTCTTTAGTGAAAGTGGCCCTGGATCTATGAAAGCTCCTTTTATAATTTCTTTAGCAGTAGGTTTAATAGTTGGAGCTGTTATTCAAAGAACTAGACTTTGTACTGCTGGCGGAATAAGAGATGCTATATTATTAAAAGATTTTCATTTTTTATGGGGACTTGTTGGGATATTCATATTCTCTTTAATAGGAAATTTATTATTTAATCCTCAAACATTTAAAATAGCATTTATAGACCAACCTATAGCTCATAATGACCACTTATGGAACTTTTTAGGAATGACTTTAGTTGGTATATGCTCTGTTTTATTAGGTGGTTGTCCTCTTAGACAAACTATCTTAGCTGGTGAAGGTGATAGCGACGCAGCTATAACTATCCTTGGATTAATGTCAGGAGCTGCTTTTGCTCATAACTTTGGGCTTGCTTCTAGTCCAAAAGGGGTTACTCCTAACGGAAAAATAGCTGTAATTATTGGTATAATAATAGTTCTTTCTATAGCTTATAGCATAATTTATACTGTAAAATCTACTAAACAAGGGGGAGTTAAAGTTGAGTCATAATATTTTTGATGCTAGAGGAAGATCTTGTCCTGAACCTGTTTTAATTACTAAACAAGCTGTAGAAAATGTTGATGCTCCTTTTGTTGAGGTTATTGTTGATTCTGTTGTTGCTTTAGAAAATATAAAAAGATTTGTAAAATCTAAAGGTTTTGGTATTGAAGTAAAGCAAAATGATGAAGATTACTACATTCTTATTAAAAAATAGGTGATTAACTTGAAAGATTATTATTGCGTTGTATCATTTCACTCAACATATCATGCTCTACGATTTGAAGATGTATTTAAAAATACTGATATAAATATAAAGTTAATGCCTATTCCAAGGCAAATTAGCTCAAGCTGTGGAACAGCTGCTCAGTTTCCTTGTGATAGAAAAGAAGATATACTTTTAATTTGTAAACAAAATGATATACAAATAGATTCTGTTCATAAGATTGAAAAAGAATCTAATACATCGTTTTTAAAATTCTTTAAATTAACCAAAAAATAGTCCCGTCTGGGACTATTTTTAGTATAAATCTTTATATATATTATATATATCTTCTTTTGAAAGATAAGCATAATTGTTTGAAAGAAGTCTTTGTTGAGTATTAATTACAGTATCTGTAAAAACTTTTATATCTTCACTTTTCATTCCATATTCTCTTAATCTATTTCTCTTTAAAAGATTATCTAAAACTTCTTCTAATCTATCATATACATTTTTTTCTTTTCCTAATATATCTTCAAAAATTTTATTTAATCTTACTATTTTCCCTTTAGGATTTTTCTCAAAGTACATTCTAAGCACGCTAGTAAAAAACTGATAATTAGCTTCACCGTGAGGTACATGATATTTTCCACCTAAAGGATATGATAAAGCATGAACTGCTCCAACTCCTGTATTGTCAAAAGCAATCCCTGCATAGTTACTTCCAACTATGAAGTCTTCTATTATACTTTCTTTATATTCAAATCCATTTTCTATAATTTTTATATAACCTTGCAATATTAGTTTTATAGCATTTATACTAAATAGCTCTGTATATTCATTAGATTTAGGCGACAAGAAAGATTCTACAGCATGTATTAGTGCATCTATTGAGCTACTTGCAAACACCTTAGAAGGTAAATTTTTAAGAAGCTGGGGTATTAAGACTGCATAATCTGGATAAAGCTCATCTTTTGCTATTCCCATTTTAGTATCTTTTGAAGTTATATGAGCAATAGATATATTCGTAACTTCACTTCCTGTCCCACAGGTAGTTGGAATTGCTATTAACTTTCTTTTCTTAACAGGAGAAACTTTTCTTTCAAATAAATCAACTACTTTTTCAAATCCTTCTAAAACTAAAAACTTTGCAATATCTATTATTGATCCCCCACCTATAGCTACTACTGTTGAGTACTCCTTATTCTTTATATCGTTTAATATATTGTCTATCATCTCATCAGAAGGCTCTCCACTTCCGTATGTATCTTTTAAAACAATATCACTCTCTAGATTAAGTTCTTTAATATATTTATCGTATAAAGATTTGCTTGTAAAAATTAAATCATCTTTCCCAATATTAAATTCATTTGTAAAGTTTGCAAGATAGTCAAACTTTTGTATTTCAGTTCTAACCCTTATAGCTTTCATACATATCCCCCTTAAAACACTGGTTTTATATCCCATTTTCTCAACTCCTTTAATATTACACTTCCACCTTTTGCAAAGAATTTTATACCTAAACTTTGTTTATCTGGATATATTCTTCCTGTAAAAACTTCTTGTCCATCATTTATAAAAACTTCTACTGATGATGTATCTAAGAATATATTAAGCTTTAATTTTTTCTTATCTTCTATATAACACCTTCTTACTCCTTTATATCCCTTTCCTGAATTTTCTCTATCAAATATAAATTTTTGCATTTTCCTATCGTAATATAAAATTGTTTTTTCTTTTTCATCATCTGAACATCTTAGTTTTACTCCAAATTCATAAGCATCATCTACCTCAAATATAGCTTCCATCTCTAGAACGTCTCCAGATATATTTTCTAACATTATCTCACTACTATTTATTTTTATATTTTCATATTTTGCTAGATTTTTTCTAATATTTTCCATTTCTTCAACTGGCTTTTGAATAATTTTGTTTTCTTTAAGCTCTAGAACTCTTGGAATTGTCATTGCATGTATCCATCCCTTTTCAGTTGTAGGATGATCTTCTTCTTCAGGAAGCCCCATCCAAGCTATAAGTATTCTTCTTCCCTTATCATCTAAAGTAGTTTGAGGAGCATAAAACTCAAATCCCCTGTCAAGCTCAACGAAATCTTCATGTTGCATATTTCCAGTTTTATAATCTACCTTTCCAACAAAATATCCTGACTGATATATGTTGTTATATAAATCTCCTTGTGGTTTTATCCCTTGAGGAGATGATATTAATATATCTTTACCGTTAAGTTCAAATAAATCTGGACATTCCCACATAAATCCAAAATCTCCTAGATTATTTATATTAGAGCCTGCTACCTCTCCTACCATATCCCAACTTTTTAAGTCTTTAGATTTGAAAAGTAAAACTCTTCCCTCTTCTTTAATAGTTTGGGCTCCTATTACCATATACCAAATTCCATCTTTTTTCCATACCTTTGGATCCCTAAAATGTCTCGTATATCCTTTAGGTTGATTATGTATTACAGGATTGTCTTTATATTTTTCAAACTCTACTCCATCTTCACTCATAGCAAGACACTGGTATGTTTCTCTATTTCCCTGTTTATCTTTTACATTACCTGTGTATATTAAGGTTAAAATACCATTATCTTCTATAGCACTTCCTGAATAACATCCATGACTTTCATACCACTCACTAGGAGCTAAAGCTATTGGCATAGCTTCCCAGTTTACTAAATCTATACTTTTATAATGGCCCCAGTACTTTAAACCATGATTTGTTCCAAATGGGTGAAATTGATAAAATAAATGATACTCTCCTTTGAATTGAATAAAACCATTAGGATCATTTAAAAGTCCTGTAGGTGGCATTATATGATATTTTAATCTATAATAATCACTATTAACTAAACTTTTATTTTTTTCTATTTCTTTATTAGCTTTTTTTATTAAATCTTCATTTTTTATCATACTTACCGCCCTCCGTTTATAACCCTTTATTCTTTATAAATAGTTTACTAAATTTATCTTTAATTGTCCAAATTCTTTATATTTAAACAAAGTCTTTCTTACAATTTATTAAAGTATATAATTTGCTATGTATTATTATAAAAAATAATATATTTTGAAAACTTTTTGCTTATTTTAAAGGTATATATTATGAGAGCAAAAATTAAAGGAGGTGCAAAATTGAATAATAATGAAAAGTTTAAATCTTTATACGAGGAATACTTTGAATATGCATTAAGAACTGCAATAGCTATAACAAAAGATACATCTTTTTCTAAAGATGCCGTACAAGAGACTTTTATACGAATTTATAAAAATATGGATTCTCTTGACGAAACTAAGTCTTTTAAGACTTATCTTTATACCATACTTTTGAATGAGTGTAGGAGAATACTTGATAAAAATAATAAAGCATTTAAAGTAGATAGCTTGTTTTTAGAAAATGAATATTCCCTTTCAAGTAATGACATTTATAGTTTTGAAGAATATGAATTTCTTTATAAAGCAATACAAAATCTTGAAGACATAAACAAAATCCCTATAATACTAAAATACCTAAACGATTTTTCTGAAAAAGAAATTAGCTCTATACTTACAATAAACATAAATACTGTAAAATCTAGACTATTCAAGGGAAGACAAAAGCTTAAAAAAATGATAGAAGAATTTGAGAAAAGGAGTGAAAAATATGAATGAAAAATACGATGAAAAAATCAAACAATCTTTGATTTTGAATACTGATGAAGCTAAACAGTTAAAAGATATTATTTGGAAAGATATTGAAATGAAGATAAATACTGAAAAAGACAATAGTATAAGAAAGGAAACCAATATATTTAAAAACATAAAACTTTTAGCCATAGCTGCATCTATAAGTATAATATTTTTACTTAATACAAACTATGGTCAGGCTGCTATTGATAAAATCAAGGAAATTTTTGTTCAAGAAAAAAATAACATAGAATTAATAGAGGGAATAAAGGAAAAAAATAAAGTAGACCTTCAAACAGGTCAACTAGGATATGTTATTTATTTTGATAAGGAAGAATATATCTTAGAAAATAATAATCAAAAAGACAAAATAATACCTAAGATACAGAGTAATTCATCAAATCTTCCTGAAATATTTATGGAAATTAGTCGAATAAAAGATAAATCTCCTGATGAAGTTTCTCTTGATATATACCAAACTTTAAAAGGTAAATACAATATATTGAATGCTCCTGAAAAAATCACAACTCCTATAAATGGTTTATTTATATATGCTTCATCTGGATATAACTGGGATGATACTGTTTTAAAATTCTATGTTATTAGTGATCAAAAAGGTGGAACATTTTTGATTAAGCAACAACTATTTTTAGAAGCTTCTGAAGGATATGGTGTTAGATTTGATAATATGCTAAAAGACTTTCATATAGTAAATTAACTATCCATAATATTCTTTATAGGGAAATTAATGATACCATTATAAAAATTTAACTCGATTTATATAATCTAAATTACAAAAACTATTTGTATCTTTAGATTATATAAAAAGGATGTGAAATTATGGATAAAAAAAATGATAAATTCAAAACTGAACACGCAGCCGAATTTGTTCCTAATAAAATGAATTATAAAGAATTTAGAGGCGATGAAACTGCGTATGTAACGGGAATTTGGGGATATCTAGGAGTTATAGCCTCCATCATTTCTTTATTTACGTATCCTGTCACACTTGGAATTTTAGGTGCATTTTTAGGATTTGTATCTGTTTTTTCCGGAGCTAAAACTTTAGGATATACAGCTATTGCAATAGGTCTTTTAAGTTCTCTTTCTTCACTACTATTTAGAGTAGCTCTTTTATCTTTCATTTTATCTATCTTATTTTAGAGAGTCTTTTCAAAGACTCTTTTTTTTTAGTGTGATTTAAGTCACTTTCTAATTTTTAATTTTGTAGTATTATTTAATTATCAAATCAAAAGGAGGTTTTAATCATGAAAAGACAAATAATTGAAATAAATGAAGAAAAATGCATAGGATGTGGACTATGTGCAAATGCTTGTCATCAAGGAGCTATCAAAGTGATAGATGGAAAAGCTAAACTTATAAGTGATTCTTACTGTGATGGACTAGGAATGTGCCTTCCTGCTTGTCCTGTTGATGCTATAAAATTAGTAGAGAAAGATGCAGAAAAATTCGATGAGTCAAGAAGAGGATTTGCAAATAAAAAGCATTCAGGAGGATGCCCTTCTTCTGTAAATAGAGTACTAAATGCTTGTCCTTCTTCTGTAAATAAAGTTTTAAAATCTTCTGAAGATGAAGATAAAAAAAATACTCAATCTGTTCAACTTCAATCTCAACTTAGACAATGGCCAGTACAATTAAAATTAATAAGTCCAATGGCTGATTTTTGGGATGATGCTGATGTGTTAATATCTGCTGACTGCTGCGCTTATGCTTATGCTAATTTCCACGAAGACTTTATAAAGGGTAAATTAACTCTTATAGCATGTCCTAAACTAGATGATAATGAATACTATATAGAAAAACTTACTGAAATATTTAAAACTAAAGATATAAAAAGTATAACAGTTGTAAAAATGTCTGTTCCTTGCTGTCAAGGAATTGCTAATGCAGTAAAAACAGCTATGCTAAATGCTCAAAAAATAGTTCCATATAAAGAAGTAACAATATCACCAGATGGTAAAATAGTTTAAGCAGCCTAGGTAGGCTGCTTATCTATTTAATTTCCAAGTAGAGTAATTAAGTATAGCTGCAAAACTAACCCATAATAGATATGGAACCATTAAGTATCCTGCTATCTTATCAATTTGAAAAAACTTTATTGTTGTTACTAATATTAATATCCAAAGAATTATAATTAAAATTAAGGCTAAAAATCTAAAACCAAGATTAAAATATACTATAGGCCATAGAAAGTTTAATGCCAGTTGAATAAAGTAAAAAGTTAATGCATCTTTAACTTCATATTTACTTTTTTCAGAAACATAGACTCTATACGATGCAATTCCCATAAGTATATAAAGTATGGTCCATACAATAGAAAATATATACCCTGGAGGTGCAAATGAAGGTCTTATAAGATTTTGATATATATTCATTGAATCTTTAGTTATGTATCCACTTAAAAAACCAACCCCTAATGGAATAAAAATACTTACTAGAAATTTTACTATATTCTTTAGCGAAATCACCATGTTACCACTCCTTAAAGTTTATATATTTATTTATATGATCATATAAATAAATATATACAAATTAAATCCACCTAAGGTGGATTTAATCATGTTTTACGTTATTTTTAACTTTTTCAATAGCTTCTACTATAACTTGTATTACATTAGCCTTAAATTGACTACTCATTTCATTTAATTTAGCATAAGCATTTCCTTGATCTGTTACAATATACATTGGTGGTAGATTATTTAAAGCTATAGCCTTTATATCCTCTATACATTTTTCACAAGTACATATATTTTCATATTTTTTCAACACGCTAGGTATTAAATAGTCAACTACTGTTTCCATATAATTTTTAGGCATATTATTATCCTCCCAATATTTTCTTATATATATTGTATTATTTGTTGAATAATTTTGCAACTTGTCAAGTATATAACAAAAAAGTGTCCTTTTGATTGGACACTTTTATTCCTTTAATTTTTCTATACAAACAGCTATTGGAGGATAATTTATGTTATTTATATAATTGTACATAAGAACACTATACTTTTTCTGATCTAATCCTTTCAAAAACTCTAAAACTTCATCTTTTTCTTCAAAGCCACTATCTCCACCATGATATATAACAAGCATTACAATTCCATGCTTAGTTATTATATCTAAACTTTTTTCAATAGCAGTTATAGTTGTGTGGGGTTTTGTATGTATCTTATGATCTCCTCCTGGCAAATATCCTAGATTAAACATAACAGCTTTTACTGGATACGATACATACTTATCTATGTTTTCATGACCATCATTTATAAGAGTTACATTATCTAGCATATTTGAATCTATTAATTTTTGTTTTGTTTTTTCAAGAGCTACATTTTGTATATCAAAAGAATATACTTTTCCAGTTTCACCAACTAATTTTGCTAGAAACAGAGTATCATTTCCATTTCCAGCTGTCGCATCCACTACTGTGTCTCCTTGTTTTACAATCTTTTCAACAACTTCATGTGATATTCCTACTGGACTTTTTAAAAATCTCATTTATTCACCCCTATTTTTTAGGTAAAACTTCTAACCAGTATCCATCCGGATCACTTATGAAGTAAATTCCCATTTCCTTGTTTTCGAAACATATACATCCCATTTTTTTGTGATGTTCATACGCTTTTTCAAAATCATCTGTTTCAAAAGCTAAATGAAATTCGTTTTCTCCTAAATTATATGGCTCTTTTCTATCTCTTAACCAAGTAAGCTCTAGCTGATGAGTAGAACTACCATCTCCTAAATAAACAAGTATAAAGCTTTTATCTTCAGGCTCGTATCTTCTTACTTCTTCAAGTCCTAAAGCCTCTTTATAGAATTTTAAACTTTTTTCAAGATCTAAAACATTAATATTATTGTGTACCATTTTAAATTTCATACTAATCTCTCCTTTATTTATTATATCTTTTTAATATACCTTCAAGCATTCTAGCATGTCTTGCTTCATCTTTGGCTGATTCATTAAAATAATCACTAGCTGAATCTAATCCAAGTTCTTTAGCCTTATCTGCGGCTTCTTTTTTAGACTTATTAGCAAATGTTTCTCCTTCTAACATTTGTCTAATGTTTTCAAATATATCTTCTTTTATTAGGCCATTAAATTCAGCAAAACGTGCTGCATGCTCTGCTTCTTCCCATGCTATAGTTTTTAAAACCTCAGCAATTTCTGGATATCCTTGTCTTTGTGCTAGTCTAGCCATAGCAAGATATATACCTACCTCAGAAGTTTCTCCTGAAAAGTTTTGCTTAACTATTCTTTCTAAACTAGTTCCTTTTGTTTCTCCAATAATATTTTCTATAACAAGATCTATTCTATCCATAGCTATTCACCTTTCTATTTTTTATAATCTTGGAAATGTTTGAATATCTTTTGTGCAACATCTTTATTTATGTTTTTTACATCATTCATATACATTAAGGTACTTCCTAAATATTCTTGAGCCTCACCTAATAAGATAATTTCAAGCGATGATCTTATAATATTAATCAAGCATTCTTCATCGTGATATAAGTTGCAGTTTTTACACTGATTTAATAAAAATCCAATAGTTTGCGCCACTGAATCTTCATCATAAATTTTTGAGCTTTCCTGTGGCATATACTCCATACCATTTTCTATGTACTCTTCTTGTTCTTTTAGACATTTGACTAGACATTGCTTAGAATATCCTATGAGACAATCCTCTTTTTCACAAGAACCACAACTTGATTCTGTTAAACAACAATTAGATAACTTAGATATAATGCCTTCATAATCAAAGCTGCTCATCAAGCACCCCCCTTTCTTTTTATATAAAGATTACCAAAGCTCCTGTTTAGTGTCAATAAAACTAAAAAAACTACAAATTTTTTTAGAATATATTATTGACTTTTTAGAAAAACCGTGATACTCTTGTATCAAGGAAAACGATATCAAGTTTTGGCGTGTTACTGACTCGATCAGGCATGAGCTTATATAAAAATGACTTTTGTTGTTTTTATATGAGTTCATGCCTTTTGTTTTTTATAAAATACTATTTTTATACTGCGTGTTACTGATTCGATCAGGCATAAGCTTATAAGAAAATAACCTAGGTTATCTTTGTAAGCTTATGCCTGTTATTTTTAAACAATAATAAATAAAGGAGGATTTTTATGAAGAAGAAAAATAATTTTTTCGCTGTTCTTCAAAAAGTTGGTAAATCTCTGATGCTACCAGTATCTGTTTTACCAGCTGCAGGACTTATGGTTGCTGTTTCAAGAATGATTGAACAAGGTTTAGGTCCTGATGTTGTATCTCAAAATGTATTTTTAAAGGTATTTGTTCAAGTTTTATTTAGTGGTGGACTTGTAGTATTTGAAAATCTTCCACTTATATTTGCTATAGGAGTTGCAATAGGATTTACTGGTGGAGAAGCTGTATCAGGTCTTGCTGCTTTAGTTGGGCATGTAGTTCTTATAAGAGTATTAGACATTATGAGCTCTGCTCAAAATCTTTCTGATCCTATAAATATGGGAGTATTTAGTGGTATTATAATAGGTATTATATCTGCAAAAGTATATCAAAAATACTTTAAAACTCAACTTCATCCAATCCTTGGATTCTTTGCTGGAAAAAGATTAGTTCCTATAATTATGGTTGCTGTATCTGCAGTACTAGGTATAATCTTTGGTATTATATGGCCACCAATTCAAGATGGAATAAATTATCTTGGTCAGGTTGCTATAAATGCTCAAATTGGAGGTTTTAGATTAGGTGGTGCTATATATGCATTTGGAAATAGAGCACTTATTCCTACAGGTCTTCACCACGTGTTTAAAACTCCATTTACAACTCAATTTGGTCAATATGTAAATCCTAATACGGGAGAAGTATTTATAGGAGAAATCGCTAGATTCTTTGCAGGAGACCCTACCGCAGGATCTATTACAGCTGCAGAGTATCCTTTAAAAATCTTTGGTCTTCCTGCAGCTGCTTTAGCTATATACCTTACTGCCCTGCCTCAAAATAAAAAGGCAATAGGAGGAGCAATGCTTACAGCATCTCTTACTTCTATAATTACTGGTATAACAGAACCAATTGAATTTGCATTTATGTTTGTTGCTCCTGTTTTATACCTTGCTCATATTTCTTTAGCATTTGTTGGTGGAATGTTAATGAATATGGCCAATGTTAGACTTACAGAAACATTTACTTCTTCTCTTATAGATTATTTTGTAAGTATATCTACAGGTAACGCAGGTAATCCATTTATGCTTTTCCCTATAGGGATAGTTATATTTATACTTTACTTTGTTACATTCTACTTCTTAATTAAAAAACTTGATTTAAAAACTCCTGGTAGAGAAGAAAATAAAGACCTTAGTGAAAATAAAACATCTGCATCTGATAAAGCTTTAGCTGTTTTAAAAGCTCTTGGAGACTCTGAAAATATAAATCATATAGATGCTTGTATAACTAGACTTAGACTTGAAGTTAAAGATCCTTCTAAAGTTGATAAAGCTAAACTTAAAAAGCTTGGATCTGCAGGCGTTTTAGATGTAGGTGGCGGAAGTGTTCAAGTAATATTTGGAACTGAAGCTGAAAGCTTAAAAGATGAAATAAAATCTTTAATGAACTCCTAAAAAATAAAGTGTACACATATGTGTACACTTTTTACATTTCATATCCAATTATACAAGCTCCTATTGCCCCTAGAAACTGTGATTTATCTGATGAATTAATATCTATATTAAGCCTTTCGCTTAAAAACTTTCTAAGTAGATAATTTTTAGATACTCCACCTGAGAAAAAAACTTTATCTTCTACTTTTACTTTACTAACTAGTGCATACGTCTTCTTTGCAACAGAATTTAACAATCCTGCTGCTATGCTTTCTTTTGATTTTCCACTAGCTATCAAACTTACAACTTCAGACTCTGCAAATACTGTACACATACTATTTATATTCTCAGGCTCAGCCTCACTTGCTAATGTAGAAAGATCACTTATATCTGTTTCTAGTATCTGTGACATAACCTGTAAAAACCTACCTGTACCTGCTGCACATTTATCATTCATCAAAAAATCAACTACGTTGCCGTTATTATCTATTTTAATTACCTTGCTATCTTGTCCACCTATATCTATAATTGTTCTTATTGATGAATCTATAAAATGTGCTCCCTTTGCATGAGACGTAATTTCTGTTACTTTTTTTGTTGCAAACGGTAAAGATACTCTTCCATATCCTGTTGCAGTTATAGATTTAACTTCTTCTTTACTTATTTTTGAGCTTTCTAAAACTTTATTTATTAGTAAACTTGCTGAATCTTTTGGGCTCCACCCTGTAGGAGTTATATCTGTAGCTATAATATCTTTTCCATCAAAAATAGCAACTTTAGTAGCTACAGAACCTATGTCAATTCCTATTGTGTACATATTAACAACATTCCTTTACTAAATAGTTGAGTATCCTTTTTCTTTCGATGAAATTAATGTTTCTAGGAATGCTTCTATTCTTACCTTTAACTGACCAATATCTGAATCAGAATAATCTGTTTCTATTTGGATAAACGGCAGATCTAATTTTTCCTTAACAAAGTTTTTAACAACAAAAGATTCTATATTATATGTATGACATGCTTGCCATGTCAAATCTACAACCCCATCTACTTGGTATTCTTTTGCTAGTCTTTCTATTAAATCTAACCTTCCATTATTTGACATCATGCATGAACAAGGCGTTGATAAGTATTTTTCTGCTAAAGCTGTTATAGGATCTTTCTCTTCATCAACTAAAACATCTAATCCTTTGTATCCTGTACAGTTTTCTAGTGCTACAACACTTGCTCCAGATTCTTCTAGTATTTTTAAAACTTTCTCTGATCCACTTCCTATAGGACATCCTGTTAGTAATATACGAGGTGCATCTTCATCAAATGCATATATTCCTTTTTCCATCTGCTCTTGAACTTCACTAATTAAATTTTCAATTATCTCTATTCCTGCTTGTTTATCTACATTGAATCCTTTTAACCATTGAGCTAACATCATATCCATTCCAGTCATTGGAGCTGGTTTATGTGCATTTAACTGATGTAATCTTTTCATAACTTCTCTTTCTTTATTCATTAGTTTTATAGCTTCTTTTAGTTTTTCTTCTGTAATTTTTACATTAAACTTATCTTCTAAAAATTCTATGAAACGAACCATCTCTCTTTTCCAAAGATGCAAAGCTTCTTCTCCTTGTGCTGTTTGTGGAAGATTCATTATATGCATAGGCTTTATTTTACCCATTAATTCATACATTTTCTTTTTTCCATCACAAGTTGTTTCTGCTAGTAAAACGTCTGAAAAATAAAAATAAGGACATTTATCTGTAATTGCAAAACCATAACTTGATTTTATTAAAGGACATAAATTTCTTGGAAGATCTTTTTCAGCATCTTCTATAGGCTCTTGCTTTGTTCCACAAAGTGTTACAGCAATTGCTCCTGCTGCTAAAGCTATTTCTTGTGGAGAGAACACACAGTACATACCTACAACTTTTTTTCCTTGTTCGCTAGCTTCTTTTACTTTTACAGCGTTAATACCCCTTAATTCTTCTACTTTTTCCATAAGCTTTGGTCTCATTTTTTATCCCCCTTGTAACTCCTATTTTTGTCTAGTTTATAATAAAATAAATGTATGTACAATAATTGCTAATGTGTTTATTTATTGAAAATTCTTATAGGTTTTTATATTTTTATAGATAAACATTTATACTCTTTGCAATTATACTTACTTTTGTGGTAAATTAAATGTTGAGGGTTTAAGGAGGGAAATATTATGAATAATTTAATCTCATGTATTATAGGCGGTTTGATATCAATTATGGTAATGTTTAACGGAACATTATCTAATGCCTATGGAGGCTATATGTCAAATGTAATAATTCATTCAGTTGGTCTTTTGTGCATAATCTTTATACTAATTTTTACTAGATCAAAACTTAGAATCGATTTTAAATTACCTCTTTACCTATACAGCGGTGGTGCTATAGGCGTTTTTACTATTCTTTTTAATAACTTGACATTTCCTGTTTTAGGTGTATCAATTCCTCTTGCTTTAGGACTTTTAGGACAATCCGTTTTTTCTATTGTAATAGATCATTTTGGCCTATTTGGACTAGAAACTATAAAGTTTGAAAAGCGAAAATTGATAGGTTTATCTTTTATAGCCTTAGGAATTTTTGTAATGACATTTTTTTAGTGGAGGTAATTTATGATTTATATAATAATGTCTATTTTAGCTGGGGTTTGTGTTGTTTTATCTAGAATTGTAAACTTTAAACTATCACAAAGAGTAGGTCTTTTTCAAAGTACTTTCTTTAATTATATGGTAGGATTAATTTTTTCAATTATATTCTTATTTATAAATAGTAATACTTTAAATATATCTATTAAGCGTTTACCGCTTTGGGCTTACTTTGGTGGAGCTATGGGTGTTTTGATAGTTGTTTTGTTTAGCTATATAACTCCTAAAATATCATCATTTTATTTAACACTATTTGTATTCATAGGTCAAATATTTGTAGGAATTATAATCGACTACATTAGTCTAAACACATTATCAATTGGTAAAATAGTTGGAGGAGTTTTAGTACTAATCGGACTATTCTATAACCTAAGATTAGATAACCCTTCTTGTCAAGAGAATATTCCTTTAGAAGAAATATAGTGATGTGTATTTTCACATCACTATATATTTTAGTAATTATACTCAACAGTTACAACAGCTTTTATCTCTAGTTGTCCTTGATATACTGGAGTAGAACTTTCTACAGTATCCATAGCTTTATAGCTTCTCTCATATGCAATATATGACGGAGAAGAATTTTCTATTATCTTACTTGGAGTAGACAATTTCACCCCTAAGCTCTCACTTATAGCAGTAGCTTTTCCTTTTGCATTTTCAACTGATTTTTTTAGTGCTTCCTTATAATATTTTTCTGTGTTACTAATTCCAAAAGATATACTATCTATTAAGTTAGCATCACTTTTTGATACAGCATCTAAAATTATCCCTACTTTATCTACATTTTTAATAGTTACTCTGACCATATTTCTAACAGAATATCCTACAATCTTAGGTTGATTAGATTTATCAAAATTGTAGTTGTATTCTGGATAAATGCTGTATTCTATAGTTTTTATATCTTCATCTTTTATACCATGTTTTTTAAGTTCTGATATTACTCTATTCATCTTTTGAGTATTTTCAGATTGTGCTATCTTAGCATCCTTATTTTGTACATAAACCCCTAAATTTATATAAGCTACATCAGGCTTAACACTTACACTCCCTTCCCCAACTACACTTATTAGATTTTGGATAGAGCCTTGATTTTGAGCATCTGTAATTTTTGCCTTAGATAAGTTACCAGCATAAAAGAAACCTATCATCGATAATGTTATTGCTGAAATGATTATTAAACTCTTAATTTTCTTCATTATATACCCTCCTTTTAATTTATATTTAGTAGCTATTAAAGTTTGTAAAATTTCCACCTCTATCAGCTTCAAATTCAATGTATGAGATTATTCTTTGATTATCACTTCCATATGATCTAACAACTCTATACTTACCAGGAGTTATCTTATCTTTAATTATTGAAAGATCTATACTATCTTGAAGTTTTTCTCCTTGCTTTGCTATAAGTGCTATCTCAATAAATGCCAAATCATCAGTTAGGTTAGTCTTTTTCCAATTTCCATTTTCATATTTTTCTATATGAAATCCTACGCCAAAGAATAAATCAGAATCTGTATTATTATTTATAGTAAAATAAATTATTCCTGTTGATTTATCATAGTATATATCAGTTATAAAATCTATATCTACTTTAGCTAAATCAGCATTTTCATAAGTTTGTAACTTTTCCTGTATAGCTACCTTTTGATCCCTTAAATTATTCTTAGAAAAGTTTTGACTTAAACTTATAATAAATATGCAAACTATACCTACTGCAGCTACATAAGTAAATTTATTAAATTTTCTTTGCTTTAATTTCTCTATTTTTTTCATAGTTTTTGATTTAAGCTCATCTGAAACAGTAATGTTATTCAAATTATCATTAAGAGATTTATTTATTTTTTTATCCATCAATATCAATTCCTTTCTTTAAAAATATACTTTTTAGCTCTGCTTTTGCCCTTAATATTCTAGAATTTGCTGCAGATTCAGATATACCTAATACTTTTGCTATTTCCTTTGCTTTCATATCTTTATAGTACTTGAGTAAAATTACATCTTTGTATATATCTGGCAACATTTTGATAACTTCATATATATGATCATAGTCATTAGCTTTGTCATGGTAAATTAGTTTATCTGATAGGTCATTTTCTAAATAAGTAACTTTTTTATTCCAAGAGCTCTTTAGTATATCTTTACATGTATTAATAGCTATTTTTGTTATCCATGTCTTTATATCTGATTTGCCTTTATAACTTGATCTATTTTTGTGTATTTTCACAAATATATCCTGAAACGCATCTTCTGCATCGTCCTTATTTTTCATGTAATACATACAAATTCTTATAACATCGTTACCGTATAAGTCAATCAATGTTTCTGTATCTGGTAAATTATCTTTATTCTTAAATAGCTTTACAAGCAAATTCTTCAACTCCCTTTCTTTTTTACCTACTATATATTAGACGATTTAAAAAAGCATTTTTATTCATAAATTTAAAAAAATATAAAGGCCTTCTACTAAAGAAGACCTTTATATTATATATTAACTTGTATTTCTACTCCAAAGTGATCCGATACAACTTCGCCATTTTCACCGTTAAATATTACTTTTGAATAATCTATATTTACAGGTTTATTGACAAATATCATATCAATCCTTAATCCTTGTTTATTTTTCTCCCATCCAGCTATTTTGCCCTTTACAGTTATTCCATCATCTTTTATTTTTGCAATATTATAAGTATCGTAAAGTCCCTTTTTTATCAAGTAATCATATCCCTCACCTTTTGTATGGGCATCGTTATTAAAATCTCCCATAAGAAAAAATAAGTTTTCTTGTTTTGCTTGATTTATAAGGTTATCTACTTGAGATTTAAAAGGTTCTTCTTTATCATCCCACCAACCAAGATGGCATGAGAAAAATGATATGTTTTTTCCTTTATAGTCTATTGTAGATTTTAATATTTTTCTTGTTTTCCAAAAGTTAGTATCATTGCTGTTTGTAACAAAGAAAGAAGTATTCTCAATTACTGGATGCTTTGTCAATATAGCTACTCCTTCTTCATATATATCATATCCTATATGAGAAAAGTCCCAATTTAAGCTATATTCATCTACTGTAAGTTTTTTTAATTCATCTAAAAGTAAAAGGGCAAAATTATCTTCTTTTATATTCTTATATACAATTCCTTTATTTATCGACTGACTAACTTCTTGCAAAGCTATAACATCATACTTTTTTTGTTTTATAACTTTTGCTATATATTTTATTTTATCTATTTGATTTTCTTCTTGCCATGAATGACAGTTTAAAGTCAAAAGTTTCATAATTTTATTACACTCCTAGTGCATCTTGTATATCAGATTTTAAAACATCTGCCTTAGGCCCGTATATCACTTGAACTCCTTTATCTTTAATTATTAGTCCTAAAGCTCCTGTTTCTTTCCATTTCTTTTCGCTAGCAACTAGATCTGTTTGTTTTACAGTTACTCTAAGTCTTGTCATACAAGCATCTACATCTAGTATATTTTCTTCTCCTCCAAGCAGTTTTATTACTTCTGTTGCTAATGAATCTTTTAGTTCATCTTTGCTTAATTGTTTTTCACCTTCTTCTGATTCTATATAGTTTCCACAACGACCAGGAGTTGGTATATTAAATTTCTTTATAAGTATATTAAATGCTACAAAATTAAATCCAAAGAATATAAAACATGTAACTATAAAGTTTACTAAATCTTTTAAAAGTCCTGCTTGTATAATCATAGGAGTTCTAGTTAAAAACTCTATAAATCCAAATGCATGAATACGAAGACTAATTATATCAGCAACTGCAAATCCTAGTCCTGTTATAATAGCATATACTAAATATAGTATTGGTGAAATAAACATAAACATAAATTCAATCGGTTCTGTAACTCCAGTTAAAAATACTGCTAATGCTGCTGATAAAAACATTGGTTTATATTTATCTTTTTTATCTTTATCTACATTCATATACATAGCTAATGCTATACCTATTAATGATGCTGTAGAGGCTATTACTTGCCCTACTTTAAATCTTGCCGGAACAACAGTTGATAATAAATTGTTGTACGATGAAATATCTCCCATAGCTTTTAAGTTATTTAGATCTGTAATCCATGCAAACCATAAAGGATCTTGACCTGATACTATCTGGCCAATTTTTTCTCCTGTTAATATTGCATAAGTTCCCCCTAGCTCTGTATAGTTCATAGGAATCGTTAACATATGATGAAGACCAAAAGGTAATAATAAACGCTCTAGTGTTCCAAATACAAATGGTGCAATAATTGGAGCACTATCTTTTGAAGTTGCAATCCAACGACCAAATCCATTTAGCACACTTTGTATAAAAGGCCAGAATAAAGATAAAATTATAGCTGAAATTGTTGATCCTAATATTACAACAAAAGGAACAAAACGTTTGCCATTGAAAAATGATAATGCCTTTGGTAATTTGTCAAAGTTATAGTATTTATTATAAAGCGTAGCACCTAAAAATCCTGATATTATACCTACAAATACCCCCATATTAAGTGCAGGAGCTCCAAGGATAGAAGTAAAGTAGTCTTTAACTACTAAACTTCCTGCAAGTAAAGAGTGTACAGTAGCTTGACTGTCAGATAACATTGAGCTATTAACACCATAAATTGCTCCTGTTATACGGTTAATAAGTATAAAAGCTAGCAGTGCTGCAAATCCTCCACCAGCACGTTCTTTTGCCCAAGAACCTCCTATTGCTACTGCAAACAATACATTTAAATTTACAATAATACCCCAACCTATATCCTCCATAACTCTAGCAATTATTGAAACTGTATTTAAATCTGCACCAACCATACCTATTAGTTTACCAATAGAAATCATAAGACCTGCAGCTGGCATAACTGCAACTACAACTAACAATGCTTTACCAAACTTTTGCCAAAAATCAAAAGATATTATCTTAGACTTATTCATTTTCTATACCTCCTTATAAACTATAAACTCTTGCCTCAAATGGTTTTAGTGTAAATTGTTTTATAGGTTCATGCTTTTTAACATCATAATTAGAAAGCATAAGATTATCATATTCTAAAATTTCGTCATATTTATAATTAGCTTCTTTATCTGTTAGATTACATATAATTATAATCTTCTTATCATCTAACCTGCGAGTATATGCGTATATCTGAGGATGTTTTTCTAATATTAAATTGTATTTTCCATATACTAAAACTTCATTTTCTTTCTTTAATCTAATCATTTTCTTATAAAAATTAAGTATTGAACTTGGATCTTTTTGTTGTTTTTCTACATTTATATCTTTGTAATTAGGGTTTACTTTAATCCAAGGATTTCCATTTGTAAATCCAGCATTTAACGAACTATCCCATTGCATAGGAGTACGAGCATTATCCCTTGATGTTGCCCAGATTATTTTCATTATATCTTCATGTAAAACTCCTTCTTCTGTTTTTATCTTATACATATTCTTAGTTCTTACATCGTTATATTCTTGTATACTATCAAACTTAACATTTGTCATCCCAATTTCCTGACCCTGATATATAAATGGTGTTCCCTGCATCATAAAATACATAACCCCTAAACAAGTTGCACTTTCTCTCCAATACTTTGTATCATTTCCCCATGTAGAAACTATTCTAGGGATATCATGATTTTCTATATAAAGAGCATTCCAACCATCCTTATAAAGTCCTTCTTGCCATTTTGTTAATATCTCTTTAAGTTTTACAATATCTAGCTTTTTCCCTTTTTCTCCATCCCATAAAGATAAATGCTCAAATTGAAATACCATATTAAACTTTCCTTCTTTTTCTCCTACCCAAAGATGAGCATCTTCTATCTTAACTCCATTTGCTTCTCCAACTGTCATTATGTCATACTTTGCAAAAGTATTTTCTTTTAGATCTTTTAAATACTCATGTATCCCCTCTACATTCATGTGCTTATCAAAAGATGGAACATATCTTAATTTTTTAGGATTAGGCATATCTTTTAATCCTTCTTCTTTTTTTATATGACTTATAGCATCAACTCTAAAGCCATCTATCCCTTTATCTAGCCACCAATTTATCATATCGTATATGGCGCTACGCATATTTTTGTTTTCCCAGTTAAGATCTGGCTGTTTTTTTGAAAACAGATGTAAAAAGTATTGATCTGTTTTTTCATCATATTCCCATGCAGATCCACCAAAAATACTTTCCCAATTGTTTGGTTCTTTTCCATTCTTTCCGTCACGCCATATATACCAATCTCTCTTTGGATTATCTTTTGATGATCTTGATTCTATAAACCAAGGATGTTCATCGCTTGTATGATTTATAACAAGGTCTATTATTAACTTCATACCTCTTTTGTGAACTTCTTTTAATAGTTCATCAAAATCATCCATAGTTCCAAACTCTTCCATGATATCTTGATAATCACTTATATCATATCCATTATCATCATTTGGAGATTTATACATAGGACAAATCCAAATAACATCTATTCCTAAGTCTTTTAAATAATCTAATTTCGATATAATTCCTTTTAGATCCCCTATACCATCTCCATTTGAATCCATGAAACTTCTTGGATATATTTGATATGCAACTGACTCTTTCCACCATTTTTTTGTCATGATATCTTTCCTTTCCTTTATTTAATTTGTGCAATCGATTGCATAGTCTCTAAAATAATAACTTCTCTGCAATGCAAACGGTTGCATAGAAGTCTAAAAAAAAATATTAACTATGCTTATAAATTTACTAGATTTTTAATATAAAGTCAATTATTTTTTGTAAATTTATCTTTATTAATATTTTATATATTAATAGTCTATCTGTGAGAAAAGTTTGAAAATATATCCATTTTCTTTTAAATATTTTATAATTTTTTCTAAAGATTCAGGTGTATTAATTTTTGATGAATTATCATGCATCAATATAACTAATTTTTCTCTACCTTTAGATGTTTCTATAAATCTTTCAAATAATTCATCTACTGTTTTGTTTTCTTTTTCTGAATCTCCATTTAAACAGTTCCAGTCTACATAGCTATATCCAGCATTATTTAGCTCAATTTTAAAATCTTTAAGATCTTTTCCTGATGATCCTCCTGGAAATCTAACTACATTAAAATCATAAGTTTCTCCTAATATTGACTTTATTATTTCATCACATTTTTTTACACTATCGATAAAGTTTTGACTATTTTTATAAATATCTCTAAAATTATGTGAATAAGTATGATTTCCTACATTATGACCTTCTTCATACATTCGTTTTATGATACCACTGTTTTTCTGTGCATTTTCTCCTACTACAAAAAAAGTAGCTTTTATTTCATTTTCTTTTAATATATCTAATATTTTTGGGGTTATATTTTTAGATGGACCATCATCAAATGTTAAGTAAGCTATTTTTTGACCATCTTTTTTATAAATTTTATCTAGTTTTTCTTGGTCAACTATTAAACTTTTTGGACTTTCTACTACATCATTTTCTATGTTTTCTTCTATTTCTTTGATTTGCTTGTTATCTATTTTATGATCTTGACAAGCACCTGTTACAAGTAATAGAAAGATTATTGCTAAAGCTTTTATAACTTTCATAAATTCCCTCCATATAACAAAATTATTACCCCTAATTAGTATAACAAAAAAATCCTCTAGTATTACCTAGAGGATTTTTTTAAATTATTCAAATAAATCCCAGTATTCATCTCCCCAATATTTTTTTATAAATTCATCTCTTCCTGAAATTTTTCTATCTTCTTTATATTCAACAGGATTTTTTTTATAGTAGTCTTGGTGATATTCTTCTGCATCATAAAATGTTGTAGCTGGAAGTATTCTTGTAACTATTGGGTCTTGGAACCTGCCTGATTCTTCTAACTCTTTTTTTGACTTTTCAGCCTTTTTTCTTTGTTCATCAGTTGTATAGAAAATAGCACTTCTATAAGAAGGTCCCCTATCGTGAAACTGTCCATTATCATCTGTTGGGTCTATTTGCATCCAGTAAGCTTTTAATAACTTATCATAGCTTATTATATTGGGATCATAAGTTATTTTCACTGCCTCATAATGCCCAGATGTTTGAGATTTGACATCTTCATATGTTGGATTTTCTTTATGCCCACCTATATAACCTGACTTTACTTCGATAATTCCATCTAGTACGTGAAATGGTGAAACCATACACCAAAAGCACCCACCAGCAAAAATTGCAGTTTCATATCTAGTATTCATTCCTATTCCCTTCCCCCTCATATACTATCTTTAAATAATTATATCAAAAAAGATAGGCAAAAGCCTATCTTTTTTAACCTAAGTACTCACTTTTCCAAATATTGTTCTGTTTTAAAACTTTGACTAATGTCTCTCCTATTTGAGTAGGATTTTCAGCCATGTGTATTCCACACTCTTTCATAACCTTTATTTTTTCATAAGCTGTACCTTCTCCCCCTGAAATAATAGCTCCTGCATGCCCCATTCTTTTTCCTTTAGGAGCCGTTTTTCCACTTATAAATCCTACTATTGGTTTTTTCATATTCTCTTTTGCCCAAAGTGCAGCTTTTTCTTCAGCATTTCCTCCTATTTCACCGATCATTACAACAGCATCTGTTTCATCATCTTCATTAAAAGCTTTTAATACATCTATAAAATTTGTTCCATTAACAGGATCTCCACCGATTCCAACTGCACTTGACTGACCTATCCCTCTTTGAGTTAGTTGATATACTGCTTCATAAGTTAAAGTACCAGATCGAGAAACAACTCCTATTCTACCTTTTTTGTGTATATATCCTGGCATAATACCTATTTTACATTCACCAGGAGTTATTATTCCTGGACAATTTGGCCCTATAAGTCTAGTTTTCTTTCCTTCCATATACCTTTTTACAACTATCATATCATTTATAGGTATATGTTCTGTAATACAAATTACTAGATCTAAATTAGCATCTACCGCCTCTAAAATAGAATCTGCTGCAAATTTTGCAGGAACATATATAACAGAAACATTAGCTCCTGTGTTTGATGCTGCTTCCTTTACTGTATTAAATACAGGAACACCCTCAACTTTTGTTCCTTTTTTTCCCGGAGTTACACCAGCAACTATATTCGTTCCATATTCTAACATTTGCTTTGTATGATAAAGAGCTGTTTTTCCTGTGATACCTTGAACTATTACCTTTGTATTTTTATCCACCCATATACTCATTATATCCGTTACAGAAAACTTATAAAACTCTATAAAGTTCTTGTCAAACCTTATAAAAGTTTACGTTTCCTTCCTTGTTCATCGTGTTCAGTTTCACATAAGCTACTCCTGTTTATTTAACACTCCGAAGGCTTAAATTCCCGACTAACGAATCGGTACATATCAATAACTGCTTTAGGTGCTATGCTATTGATTTACCATAATTTTTTAGGTTTATACTTGCATTTAAGTCTCTATCTATTTCATAGCCACATTCATCGCATATAAATTTTCTTTCTGATAAAGAAAGTTTGTTTTTTAAAGCACCACATATGCTACAAGTTTTAGATGAAGGATAGAATGTATCTGCAAGTATAAATTTAATACCACTTAAGGCACATTTATATTCCATTTGTCTTTTAAATTCGTAAAATAGCTGCTCTTGTATTGCTTTAGATAATTTTCTATTTTTTAGCATCCCACAAGTATTTAAGTTTTCTATAACTACATATTCTGGCTTGGCTTTCACCAAAGATGTAGTTATCTGATGAATATAATTATGCCTTATGTTTTTAAGCTTTCTTCTCATTTTTAAAACAAGGAATTCTAACTTTTTTATATTGTTAGTTTTTCTGTAACGGTATTCACCTCCGTTCATTTGAATTTTATTTAACTCATATTTTTTAGACAACTTACGTTGTAATCTTTTAAGTCTTTTCTCTAACTTCTTAACTTTACTTGATTTGTTTATATTCTTGAACTTCTGTCCACTGCTTATAACAGCTAAATCCTTTACTCCTAAATCTATTCCTATACCTTCAGTATAGTCTTTATTTTTTATTTCAGCTTCTTCTACTCCTATTGTCAAGTACCAATTGAGTCCATCAAATACTATTCTCGGATTAGAATATTTTATTTTTTCTCCAATTGGTATTCTGCCTTTTTCAGCAAGTTTAATCCAGTTAAACTTTTGTTTGTTTTTCTTTTTACTGTTAGTCAGTTTTTCTAACTTAACATGTGTATCTGTAATTTTTATTTTTTCTGTATCTACATAAAAACTTGGCTTACTTTTCTTTTTTGACTTAAACTTAGGAAAGTTTGCTCTACCTTCAAAGAAGTTTTTATATGCAATACCGGCATCTTTTATGGCTTGTTTTGTTATATTATTTGAGTAATTGTTAAGCCAAGCATATTCTTTTTGTTTTTTTAATTGTGTTAATCTTTTTCTAAGCTCGCAATCACCTAAAAACTTACCATCATTTTTATAGTTTTCTTGCTGTGTTGCTAACGCAAAGTTATATGCCCATCTTGCAACTGAAGCACACTCAGATAATTTTGTTCGTTGTTTATTGTTAGGTAAAAGCATTACTTTATAAGTCTTTATCATCTTCTAATAGCACCTTAATCATTTTCTTGGCTTTATTTGCTTTTTTACCTTGTAGTTTGCAACTAAAAACTGTTATTATTTGTATTAAATCTTCTACAAGTTCTTGTTCTTCAGTTTTTTCTGTATTGTCTATTACTTCAATGCTTGTTCCATACTTTGAACACAAATTTTCTATTAACTCATATCCAGATCTAACAAGTCTATCTTTGTAAAGAATAACTATTTTTTCTACTTCATTGTTTGTAATCATATCGATAAGTTTGTTTAATCCTTGCTTATTGTAATTTATTGCACTTCCTATATCAGTTATAATTTCAAACTGATAACCTTTTGCTATCATATATTCTTTAACATATTGTATTTGTCTTTCTAAATCATCTTTTTGCTTATTGCTTGATACTCTACAATAACCTATGATTTTTCTCTCGTGTTTAACATTTTTTATACCAAGAAAATGATTAAGTTGTTCCTGTGAATAATATCTAAATCCTGATGGTGCAACGTGTGCAGGTTTTAATACACCAGTTTTATCCCAATTTCTTAATGTTTGTTCTGTTTTGCCTATTAATTTAGCAAATTGTCCTATGCTATAATATTTCATTAATATCACCTCTATATACAATATTACCATAAAAATTATAAATTATATATAGAGTTTTGCAAGTTTTTATAAATTTATTTTAACTGTTATAAGCCCCCTACCTTCTAGCTAACTAGCTTTATTATTTTACTTGCACCTTCATCCATTGTAGATACTGAAACTATACTTAAGTTTGAATTTTCTAGTATCTGTCTACCTAACTCTACATTAGTTCCTTCTAATCTTACAACTAATGGAACACTTAAATTTACTTGTTTTGCTGCATTTACAATTCCATTTGCTATTACATCGCACTTCATTATTCCCCCAAATATATTTACAAATATTCCTTTAACTTTATCATCTGATAAAAGTATCTTAAATGCATTAGTTACATTTTCCTCTGTTGCTCCTCCACCTACATCTAAAAAGTTTGCAGGCTCTCCGCCATAGAATTTTATAATATCCATAGTCGCCATTGCCAATCCAGCACCATTTACCATACAGCCTATGTTTCCATCTAAAGCAATGTAGGCTAACCCATATTCTGATGCTTTTGCTTCCTTTTCATCTTCCTCACTTAAATCTCTATATTCAAGTATATCTTTGTTTCTAAAAAGAGCATTTTGATCAAAATTGAGCTTAGCATCTAAAGCTACAATCTTATCATCTTTAGTTACAACTAAAGGATTTATTTCTGCTAAAGTACAGTCTTTATCTATAAAGCACTTGTATAGATTAATCATCAGATCAGAAGCTACCTCAACTAACTCTGACTTTATATTTATATTAAAGCACAACCTTCTAGCTTGAAATTTAGTAAGCCCTGTTAGTGGATCTATCACTTCTTTATGTATCTTTTCAGGAGTTTGAGCTGCTACCTGTTCAATATCACATCCTCCTTCTTCAGATGCCATAATTACTACCTTTGAACTTTCTCTATCTAGCGTTAAAGCTACGTAATATTCTTTATCAATATCGCATCCTTCTTCTATCAAAACTGCCTTAACTTCTTTTCCCTGTGGCCCTGTTTGATAAGTTACTAATTTTTTTCCTAATAATTCTTTTGAATATTTTTCTACCTCATCTATTGTCTTAGCTATCTTAACTCCGCCTGCTTTTCCTCTTCCCCCTGCATGAATTTGGGCTTTAACAACAGCTATATCTGTTTCTATCTGCCAAGCAGCTTTTTGTGCATCTTTTGCATCATATATTACTGTACCCTTTGGAACTGGTATGTTGTATTTTTTCAATACCTCTTTGGCTTGATACTCATGTATATTCATATTTTCCCTCCACCTTTATATTTTGAATAAGATATTGGTAAACAATATCATAAAAAACAGTGCAAACGGATATGTGGCTCCATAAGCTACGGTTACTTCATCACTTTCTAATGCCTCAATAGAAGATGCTAATCCAGGTGTACTAGTCATTCCTCCACATATTCCCCCTACTAAATTTACTGTATTTAACTTTAATATATACTTTCCTACTAAATATCCTACTAATATACTAACTAATGCTGTAGCCATACCCATTATTAAAAGTTGAACTCCTGATGTTTTAATAAGAGTTAATGCATTATATCCATAGTTTAATCCTACAATAGATAAAAACATATTTAATGAAATATCTCTAACTACAGCTAACTGCCCTTTATTCATATCGAAATTCAAAAAACCTATTTTTTTAATATCTCCAAGGATCAAGGCACTCATCAAAACTCCACCTGTAGATCCTAATGAAAAATATCCTAAATAACTTCCTAAATATATATTAATTTCACCTAATACAATTCCTAATAGGCACACCATAGCAAATGAAATTATGCAAAAGTTAGATTCTTTAATTTTTTCATTATTTCTATTTAAATCAGCTTCTTTTATATGATTTTTTTCTTTAGAATACTTTCCAAGTAACTGAACAAATAAAATAACTGATACAACTCCAGGTATATATGAAATTGAATAACCAAGCCCTACCATAGCTTGAGCTTCTTCTCCTAAAAGCTTTGCAGATTCCATAGCTGTTGCAAGTCCTGGAGAGCTTGTCAATGCTCCAACATATGTACCTATTATAGAGCTTTTTAAATTTGTCAAAAACTTTGAAAATATCAATGTAGATAATGCTCCAGAAAATGTTATTGTAAAGGCTAAAAATATAAATCTATAACCATTTTCTTTTATGACTCTTCTTATATTTTTTGATGCTAATAGCCCAACTGAAGCTATAAAGCCTATAAGACTTAAACTAAATACATCTGATGATATGAATGAACTTTTTACTAGTGATGGATAATTGTTTTGAAGATAAATTGTTACAAAATAACTTATAAATATACCTACAAACAATCCTCCTGAACTTCCTAGCTTCACATTTTTGTAACTAATTTTTCCAACTAATTGCCCCACAAATATACTTACACACATAAGTAAGAGTGGATTTGATAAAAGTGCTCCAAAATTCATGTTTGATCCCTCCGTTTTTTCAAAAAAATAACTCGGAAAAACCTTGCTAAGTTACTCCGAGCATACTTGTGCATAAAAAAATCCTTTCTAATCAGAAAGGCATTATCAACAAAGCATAGCACAAATTTACTACACCCCAAAATAACACCTCCTCATCCTCGTGAGTACTAAGCAGCGTTGTTACTATTGGCAGGTCTCCTGACTTAGGAATAACAAGCTTTACACCTTCCCATGCATAGCACAGTGGTATTTGTAAAGCTCTATCCATCACAGTGGCGGGACCGTGTCGGAATTTCACCGAACTTCCCTTTTAAGCGATCATATGATCACACCAATAGCCTCTGTATTTAATTTTCAACTTGACTATATCATTTATTATTGTGATATGTCAAGAAAAATAAAGTCTATTTTGGATCAATAACTCCACTCATTCTTATTACTTCAAGTCCTTTTTCTTCTAGTGCTTTTATAAATTCATTAATTCCTACAGAGTCTGATGCCATATGTCCTGCAACTATTACATTTCCTATATTTTGCTCTTTTACTGCTTTTATTACATCTTCAGGCATATGCATGCATATTAAAGTTCCTACTCCTGCTTCAAAATACGCTTTAGCTACTGCTGCTCCTCCACCAGTACCACCAGCCATTGTTACAAATACTTTTCCTGCAAAATCATCTTTGCTTCCTACACGAATAACAGGTTTTGCTAAAGTTTTCTGATATTCTGGTAGTTCTTCTAATGCCTTAATTACATCATCTAAAGTAGCCTTTGGATTATCTTTTAATCTTTCATCTAAATGCGATTGAACCTTATTTTCTGCCAATATATCAGTTGGTGTATGTACTCCCATAAAAGGCATATTTAAAAGCTTAGCAGCAGAAACTACTCTATCATAATTTGTAACGTGTAAAGCTCTTTCTACTTGCCCAACTTTTTCTGCTAAAGCCTTTTGAGCCTTATTTATAGGTACCCCTGCTTTAACCATTCTGTCTATTTGAGATTTCATAACTTTATGAAGGTTTATAGCTGCTTTACCACCTTTAGGGTGATGAGTTATTACTAAATCTACTCCCAACTCTCTAGCAAGCATCATTTCAGCTAGCTCCATGTCTACACCTATTGCTACTTTTTTTATATTTTCTCCTTCTACTATAATCCCAGAATCTTCAGGCACTTCAGTTAGTCCAGCTTTCTCAAGTGCTATATCCATAATTTCTTTAGTATTCATAATACCCCTCCTCCTGTTTTTTATCTTAACAATATTATAACATTACACGAAAAATTTTTCATTAAATGTTTAAAATATTTTATATGTTAAAAATATTTTTTATGGTTAAATCAATATATAACCTGTGACTTATTATCTATAATATAAATCCAGCTATTTCCCTTTAATAAATTAACTCTAAGTCCCTTTTCATTTCTTATGTCAAAATGGTCAGTTTCTCTTTCTTTAACCCATGTTACTTTTTCAACTTTTCCACCCTTAAATAAAAGTCCATTTCCTCTACCTAAGATTCTTACATCTACGTGTTTTGATTCATTATTTAAATCTTTTATATCCGTAAATAAAACTAATACATTACTCACATTTATCTGTTTATTATTTAATATATCTATATCTTCTTTCCCATCTTGAAATCTAAGATATTTTCCATCCTCATACCTAAATTCTGAATAAGTATATTTACTAGGAATTATTTTTATAATACTAGCACTTTCTAAAGATGTATCTATACTTTCATCAAAGTTCATATTGAAATTATATCTATTTGTATATCCATTTTTAGATATATAATCCCTTAACTTATCAGATGATGTATATAGATTATGAGGAGCTTTTCTATCTTTTGATCTAAAAAAGTAAGAGCTATTATACATTTCATTTATGCTTTTTAGATTCTTTCTTTTTATAAGATCAATAGCTTGATTACTACCTCCACAGTGAGCAAATGGAATATCAAATGCAACTGTTATATCTTGAATATATGGCCTTGTGCTTCTTACTGGCCCAATTTTTTCTACATCTTTTGAAAAAAGTGCTAAATATCTCGTTATTCCTCCTTCAACTAATGTTTCAAATACTATATCTGCTGAAGATAAACCACTGTGAGGCCTTGCCATTTTAGAGTTTTCTATAATTACAAAAAAAGGAATCTTTTCTTGTTCTATATCTTCACCAGTGAATATATTTTTTAGATATTCCTTTGTATCTTCTATTATTATTTCATTTTCTGTATCTAATTTTTCTTCTAAAGTTTGATCTTGCTTATTACATCCTGACAGTATAAATACTGTAACTAAAGTTAAAGCTAAAAGTAACCTTTTCATTTTAGACCTCCTATTTTTATATTGCTTAGCTATATGTATATCATTTTTCTAGTCATGCCACCATCAATAGTAATATTTTGTCCATTAATAAAATCATTCTCCTCCTGACTTAAAAATATACAAGCTCTAGCTATATCCTCTGGCTTTCCAACTCTTCCAGATGGATGCTGTTTGTGATCTTCATAAGTTAATTCATTGTAATTATAATTTTCAATCCATCCAGGACTAATACAATTTACAGTAATGTTGTAATCAGAAAGACTTACAGCTAATGCATGGGTTATAGATACAATTCCACCTTTTGAAGCACTATAACTTTCTGTATTTTTCTCGCTCATCAGATATCTTGTAGATGAAATATTTATTATTCTTCCATATTTTCCTTTGTTATTTTTCCTCATTCTCGCAAATTCTCTAGAAGTTATAAATACACTTGTTAAATTAGTTGTAATAATCTTTTGAAAGTCTTCTGTTTTTGTTTCTAAAAGTGATGTACTTTGTCCTACTCCTACATTATTAATCAATATATCTATATCTTCAAATTTTAAATGTATATCTTTCATCATATCTTCAACTTCATGTACTTTTGAAAAATCAACTTTATACCAATAATCTGCATATTTACATTCCTGTATATCAGCTACTATAACTAAATATCCATTTTTCTTGTATTCCTTACCAATAGCTTCTCCAATGCCTTTAGCCCCACCTGTGACTAAAACTTTTTTAACCATAATTTCTCCTTTCACCCCAATATATTTTCTTTATAATCTGCAATTATTCTACAAAATATTCTTTAATTCCTTCTTTTTTTACTTTTGAAGCTGTATTCTAGAAAAAAATAAGACCTGATAAAAATCAGGCCTTATTTAAGTGCTTTTTTAATTCCTACTTTAGATTTGTAACGGTTAATCCAAGATTTAACAGGAGATGATAGTACATCTTCTGGTGGAGCATCTTTTGAGTATACTACTGGTCCCCAAATTAAATCTAGAATATGCCAAGCTTTTGATCCACCTTTAAGAATAGAAGATCTACAAGCCGAACAATAAACAACTACATACTCACTATCTAAAGTTTCTACACGACGTTTCATAACTTTCTCAGCTACTTGAGGATTTGCTGGAACTACCATTCCTCCAAAACCACAGCATCTTGTATTTTCTCTTGAATACTTAGATTCTATATATTTATATCCTAATTCGTCTAATATCCATCTAACTCCATCTTGAAGCTCTTTTAAATGACGAGTTGAACAAGAATCGTGTATAGTAAACACTACATCGCTATCTTTTGCTTTATTTTTTAATTCTTTAGGAAGACCTATAATAGGTAGTATCTCCCAAAGTGAGTGCGTTGGAGTTGGACTTGCCTCATCGAAAGTTAATTTACAACTTTGACAAGCTACTATCATTTCTTCAATTTTTACATCATCCATATCTTTTTGAAGATCAGCAAATCTTTCTTTAAAAAGCTCATATTGTCCAACTGCTTTTGTTGGTTTTCCGCAGCATTTTTGAACTGCTGAAAATTTAGGAAATACAGAGCTTAAATATTCTATAGTTTTTACAACAGCTTCTGGACTATAAGATGGTAAACTACATCCAGGCATAAATCCATAACGTTTATTTTTATCTATTTTTATGCTCATTATTTTTTACCTCCTAGCACTTTAGTAGTAAACAGTTTAGAAAATCCTAGTAACTGATGCATTTTTATAGCTTTGTGACCTTTCATTGGTGACTCACCATCGTTTGCTTTAACAAAGTCTTTTCTTGAACCTATAAATATATCTTTCATAGGAAGTTTATGTGGACATACAATTGTACAGTTGTCACATCCATTACATGAATATGCTAATAAAGCTTCCATTTTACCTTCTTTAGCTAATCCTTCTAAAATTTCCTTTGGACAGCTTCCAAATTCATTCATCATAACACATTCTCTCATACAAAGCTTACACTCACATTTTAAACAACGAGACGCTTCTTCGATTGCTTGATCTTCTGTAAAACCAAGGTCGCACTGCTCAAAATCCTTCTTACGTTCTTGTGCTGGTCTCATATTAGTGTGTAGTCTTTGCTTATCTTCAGTTCCTTCTGGTAAAGGTATTTCTAATTTTGTTTCATATGCCCATTCATATTTAAAGTCTCTATCAGCTTTTAAGTCTATGTTATTAAGATATCTATCTATACTTATAGCAGCTTTTCTTCCTAAAGCCATAGCTTCGATAACAATGGCACCACCTGCTGCATCTCCTGCCACGAATACATTTTCTATTTTTGTTGCAAGTGTATCTTTATCTACTTCGTATCTTCCACCTCTTGTTTGAACTAAAGCACCATCTGTAATATCTTCTACTAACTGACCAGTTGCCATAATTACAGTATCCACTTCTATAACTTTAGGTTCTCCTTCATATTGAGGGTTGAATCTTCCTTCTTTATCAAATATAGATTTTACTTTTTGAATCTTAATACCTGCAACTTTTCCGTCCTTTTCTATAATCTCAATTGGTCCCCAACCAGCATTGAAAACAACGCCTTCTTCTAATGATTCATGTATTTCTTCTTTTGATGCAGGTAGGTTATCAAAATCTTCTAATGAACATTGATAAACTTCACTAGCACCTATTCTCCATGAAGAACGTGCACAGTCCATAGCAACGTCTCCACCACCGATTACCATAATTCTTTTTCCTGCTCTATCAAACTTTCTAGTTAAACTTATTTCTTTTAGATATTCAACTGCAGAGTATACCCCTTCAGCCTTATGACCTGGAATAGGTATTATGTTTCCTTTGTGTGCTCCATGAGCAAGTAATACTGCATCAAATTTTTCTGTTAATTCTTTAAAAGTTATATCTTTTCCTACTTCAACTCCAAGTTTAAATTCAACACCAAGCTTATTTAAATAGCTATATTCATGATCTATAATATGTCTAGGTAACCTGTATTCTGGAATACCTACTCTCATCATTCCACCAACTACATTTAACTTATCAAATATAGTTACAGAGTGACCTTTTTTTCTAAGATCTATTGCAGCTTGAGCCCCTGCTGGACCTGCTCCAACTATTGCAACTTTTTTTCCAGTTGGATCTGCTGTTTTTATATCCCAAATAGACTCATTATCTGCCTTTTCTGCTGCAAATCTTTTTAGGGCAGCTATAGCAATTGGCTGGTTAAATTCTACTCCTCTTCTACAATCTTTCTCGCACGGATGAGCACAAATTCTACCTAATGTATTAGGTAAAAATAGTTTTTCTCTAATTACTTTTATCGCTTCATCATATTTTTTTTGTGCAATTAAATTAACATACTTTTTTACATCTGTACTCATTGGACATCTGCTTTGACAATATGCATCTTCAAGCCCCATACATTCATCTACTATCTTCTGAGCGTTTTTTATAACTCCTTCACTAAAAGTTACTTTATTCACACCAATCATCCTTCCCTAAATTATAGATGTATACTTATATAATTTTATAACAAAAAAGCATTGTTAAATAATAAATATTCTTTATAGTGCATAAGAATAATCTGTTGTAGTTAATGGTTTAACAGATTATTTATTTAGATCTACTATAACATTCCAAAGATCTTTCAAGAAAAACTCAATTTCATCTTGTTCATCATATATTAGGAAAGTTTTATCTTGGTGTTTGTCACTTTCTACTATATCTATAACTTTATCGATATTATCATTCAAACATATTAGATACACAACCTTATTTGATAAGTCATCTAGTTGCTTTATCTTTAAATCATCTCCTACACAGACTAATATAAATTCACTATTTGATAGGTTATTTATACAGTGATAGCCGTGTATAGACTCATCTTTTAATTTATGTATCTTAAATCCGTAATTTTCTATATACTGAAGAACTTTGTTCATTTTTTTCTCACTCCTTTTTATTTTAATTTATCACAATAAGGACCTTTTTTCCGTGAAGATAATCACAAAATTTTATATATTTCATATAGTAGTTTTAGAGAACAATGAAAGGAATGAGGTATATGTATAAATATCCATATTACTATTATTTTATGTATAATCCATATAACTTTTATAGAATGTATCCTTATCACTATAATAATAACAGCATAAAACTAAAAGATTATGGCCCTGAGCCGTTTGTTGTCAATATAGAAAAAGCTACTAAACAAAATGAAACTTTTAGAACTGCTCTTTGGACAGGAGAGTATTTACAAGTTACCGTTATGAGTATAGAGCCAGGAGATGATATAGGATTAGAAGTTCATGAAGATGGAGATCAGTTTATAAGAATAGAAGAAGGTGAAGCTTTAGTTTTAATGGGAGATACTGAAGATGATCTAGATTTTGAAGAAAGAGTTTATGAAGACTTTGCAATAATGATACCTGCTGGCAAATGGCACAATGTAATTAATATAGGAAATAAACCTCTTAAAGTATATGTCATATATGCCCCTCCTGAACATCCATTTGGCACTGTTCACGAAACAAAAGAAGATGCTCATCATCATCATGAGTGATTAAAAGAGGAGAGGTTTCTCCTCTTTTTTTCTCTCTTTGCCCTTAGGAGTATTTCTATATATCTGATCTTTTATTGTTAGTGGTATCCCTTTTAAGAGTAGTAGCCTTTCTTCTTGAAAAATATACGCACATTTTTAGGATGACTTAATACTTCTGCCGCTACACTTACCTTCCAGCCTAACCCTAAAGATGTTATAAAAGCTGCTGATACATATGGAGTAATTGATGGTAAATATATTCTCTTTAGAATAACTGTATTCTTAACTTTATATACCTTAGCCATTTGTAAAAGCTTTTTATCTACATTTTTAACTCCTGTTACAACATTTGTCCATATTATAGGAAAACACATTAAAAAACAAATAAAAATTGGAACATTAGAAGATTTAAACCAAATAAGAGCAATAATTATAAAAGACAAAACAGGAGTAGATTTTATTACTGTAACAAACGGACTTATTATATCATAAACATTTCGTAGTCTAATTTTGTTTGATTGTTTTCATTTTTTTCCATTAGCTGTACCATACCCATTCCCGTAGGGCCTTTTAAGGCAGCAACTTTTATTTTTTGTTTTTCAGTTTCTTTATTAGCGCTGCAGCCTACTACTAGGACTGATATGAGTAGTATCATTATTATTTTTTTAAGCATAGAAACAACTCCTTGTGTATTTTCTTGACTATTTATTTTTCTACATATAATGCTAAATTCCTTTATTCTAGGATAAAATATATGGTTTTAGAGTGTTTTCTATTTCCTGTTTCCAATTCTTAAATGCTGGTTCTAAAGTAAACTGCATTATTTCATAAGCCTTTTGTCCTTTAGAAATTTCATATTCTTTTACTATTATATCAAAAGCTTTTCTTAGCTTATCTTCTTTTTCTGATAGATTTTTTATAATTGGTGATATACTTTTTTCTATTTCTGTAAAGGCTTCAATTAGGTCTGTAAGTACTGTTACTGTTGCTTCTATATTAAGCTCTCCTAGTTTAGCTTTTACATAGTCCATTCCTTCTTCCATAGTTTCTAGAAGGTCTAGAGTTTGTTTTATTACTTCTTGATTTAACATATGTCACCTGCTTTCATCTTATTTTATATGAATTTAAACTTTTTATATACTCTTCAATTGTTACTTTTATAAGATCCAATAAACGAATACTCGTATTTTCCATCATCATTGATTCGTCTATTTAATACCTTTTTATTACGATTACTAGAACCTAAATTATCTAAGGCATAATTTGAAAGATTATTAGCTTCTGGATTATTTGTATAACGCTTTAATTCTTTCACTGTAAACCATTATTTTAATTTACCTTGTTTTTGCAATTCTTTTATTTCTTCAAGTATTCCCATTTCTAAAAAACTTTTAAAATCTTTTGGAATTTACAATATGTCTTGTTTATACATTCATAACGTTTAAATTTAATTAAATACCTATAAAAAATATTTTTTATCCAGTAACATATTTTGTTGAATATATTCCCTGGTCTTCATCAAACAACAAGAATATTTTGTCTTATTTCAGTTATTATCCCTATTAATCAAATTTTTCAAATAACTGTACACTTTTACCTGGTGTCCCATCCGATCTAGTATAGTTATATTGTTTGGCTAATGAACGTAAATAAGAATCTTTTTTTACAATTTCTTGACCCATTTTTCTTAATTGACTGTCTGATGGTATGCTTGATAAATTTATTATCTCAAAATAATATTGATAAACGTTAACATAAGCATTAGGAAAAATAGCTTGTACTCCAAGTTCTATATTTTGAGAATGATTTCTTAAATCAGTATTATTTCGATTAGTAACATCTTTTATCCTATATTTCATATCATAACACCCTCTTAATTATATTTTGCAAAGTTTTGATATTTTTATTAATTTGATTAATTTTTATCTTTTAAAATTGCTTCTATTTTCTTACTAAGATTATCAATAGTACATATTATTCCATAGTATCCTCTTTTATTTTTAGATTGATAATTAGCTAATTCAAATTCTTTTATTTCTCCCTTATTTTTTTCTCATTATATATCGAAATTTTTATGTCTAATTCTTCTTCAGTTTCTATTTTTAATCCCCATTTAGCAATATTATTTAATTCTCTAATTTTTTTAATAATCAAGTCATATTGAGAATTGACACCATTATTATATAATTTTAATCCAATATAAATATCTAATATCCTATTTTTTATATCTTCATTATCTATTAGCATTATTTTATCTAGAAATCTGTCATAATACTCTGTTTTAAATTCATATACACCTTCTTTTGTAATTGCCATTTGTTTTGCTAATTGGTAATTCAAATCCATTTCATACTTTACTAATTCAGTAATATTTTTAGCTTCTGCTTTTTCTCTTTTTTATCTAACCATACTTGTGCTAATATACCAAAGAATGCAGCTATTAATGCCCCTATAATTGAGCCCATTAGTGTTTCATGCTTATCAATAAAAGATATAATCGTTCTCATCTTAACACCTATCTTTCAAATATTAAATTAGCCGGAGGATACCTCCCTTGACTCCTTTATTATTATTGTTAAGAGGCTCAATTCCACCAGCCACAAAAATCATATCCTTGGTTGGTTTAGGGGTTTGACTTTGTAATTTTTTCCGTCCTTTTGAGACACTAGTAACGCTATATATTTTTATAGTCTCTATCTCTAAACCAATTAGGATACCCAACATTTTTAAATTTTTCTGAAGAACTATATATTTGATTAAAAAGTTCTTCTATCTTATCTGGTGCATCATCAATACATTTTTTTAAATCCTCTGTATTATAAACCTTCTTATAATTTCCTTTCGAATAATGAATTATTTTATTTCTATATTTGGTAATGCTAATATATTCATCTATTGCTTTTTCCAAAGCTGAATTTGGCATGATTTTAAATTCATATAAATGAGGCAAATACTTTTTCAACTTTTTAGAATTAGTTAAATTAATACCATATGTTGAAGAATCCTCTTCGCTCAATACCTTATATAATATTTTATATTCATTTGCGCTAGCTTCAGTTTCATCCTGATATCCATCTTTATTCTTTTTTTCTAACTCAATTGTTATTAATTTATTTATCCAAGCTTCTACTGAAATGCAGTAGTTAATTAAAGCTGATCTATAAAATCTCCATTTTTAAAATATATCATCTGTTGCCTGAGCCTGCTCTTTGTAAAATAAAGCATCATTAAACATTTCACTAGACATCTGTGTAACAATAATAGAAGCTCCTACACAAACTTCACCCTTCATTTTGCTCCTCCCCATTTTAACAAAGAGTTAGAGAAAATATTTCCCTCACTCCTCTATAGTTATAAGTTAATGCCTCTATAATTTATGACTATCTTAAATTGTTTGGAGGGTTATATTTATCAATCCAATCTCTCTCTAAAGACTGTGCTTTATCATCAGAATTAGTTCTGAACCATCCAAATTTTGTAGCTCTTTTGCTCTTATCTCTTGATAGTGCATTTTAAATTTCATCTTTTAATCTTCCCGCTCCTGCTTTACCTACATATTTTACTTGTAAGTCAGAATTAACAAATACATACACACCTGCTCGCTTAGGTGCATTTTCATTTATAGTATCAAGATTATATTATCTTACCATTTCTATAATTCTATAATATTGTTCATCTGAGGAATCCCATCTCATTTTAATCAACCTCTCATACTATAATAAATATTTTGGTTCTATAATAAATGTTGGGGGGCATGAAATATTGTGCTTCAACATTTATTTTTTGGCATAATAAAAGCACTTGTGAAATAAATCTGCTAAAATGTTAATTGACCTTAAAAAAAAACATAGAAAGGAGATTTATTCACAAGTGCACTCTAATTTTATCAATAAATTACTAAATTTACAAGGCGTAAAAATAAATAAAATTTCTCATGAGGATTCTTTTATAAAAATATATATAAAAACCAATCCACGTGAACATACTTGCCCTGCCTGCGGCTGCTTAACTTCTAGGGTTCATGATTATAGAAATCAATTAATTAAGGATTTGCCGTTGCAGTTTAAACATGTATTCCTTGTGCTACGAAAAAGGCGATATGTATGTTCATGTGGTAAAAGATTTTATGAGCATTACGACTTTCTTCCCCGTTATAACCGCATGACTAAGCGCTTATTTGCAATGAACTTACTAAAGTTACTAGTATGACTTCAATAGCTAAATCTGCTAATGTATCTGTTTCTACGGTTACTCGTATCTTTAACTATGTTAATTACAGTATACCTACTCTTCCAAAAGTTCTTTGCATTGATGAGTTTAAGGGTAATGCTGAAACCGGAAGGTATCAATGTATACTTGTTGATGGCGAGAAAAATAAGGTATTAGATATCCTTGCGGATAGGTCTCAAAATCATCTTATAAGTTACTTTAACAAATTTTCCCGTAAAGAAAGATGTAATGTTCAATTTTTTGTTTGTGATATGTGGCAACCATATACTGATCTAGCAAAAATTTATTTTCCTAATGCTAAAATTATTATTGATAAATATCATTTTATTAGACAAGTCACTTGGGCTATTGAAAATGTTAGAAAGCGTATACAAAAAAATATGCCACTTAATCTTAGAAAATATTACAAACGAAGTAGAAAACTTATACTTACCCGTTATCATAAACTTCAAGATGAAAACAAAAAAGCAGTTGACTTAATGCTATTGTATAACGATGACCTGCGCGTTGCGCATAAGTTAAAAGAATGGTTTTATGAGATATGTCAAAGTAATAATTATTCTTATCAAAGTGATGCTTTAATCAATTGGATTAAAAATGCAGAAAGCTCTAAAATAGAAGAGTTTGAAAAATGTGCAGCTACATATAGAAGATGGGTTAATGAAATAAGAAATGCCTTTAAATATGGTTATACAAATGGCCCCACTGAAGGATTTAATAACAAGATTAAGGTATTAAAACGTGTTTCCTTTGGAATTAAGAATTTCCATAGATTCCGAAATAGAATTATTCACTGTACTAATTAAATACCATAAAATTCCTACATTTTAGTTAGGTTTATTTAGTGTACCCAAAAACATGCAAAACTCTATGGCTATATTAAAATAGGTTCAAATATAGTAATGGAGTAGGATTGATGTCAACCCTACCCCAACTATTGACAAAGAGCCAATATTTTTTGCTTTATACTTATTCTAAAAAAGCCAGAGGATATATATCCCCTGACTCCTAATTAACTTTATTATCTTAATAACTGAAGTACTCCTTGAGGAGCTTGGTTAGCTTGTGCAAGCATTGCTTGAGCAGCTTGTTGAAGGATGTTGTTTTTGCTAAACTCCATCATTTCTTTCGCCATATCTACGTCTCTGATTCTAGATTCAGCAGCTTGTAGGTTTTCAGAAGATGTGTCTAGGTTTTTGATAGTGTGCTCTAACCTGTTTTGCCATGCTCCAAGCTGTGATCTTTGAGCAGATATTTCTTTTATTGCTTGATCTATAACTTTGATATTTTCATCAAATCCTTGTCCAGCATTTGTTACATTAACATCATTTAAGCTATTAACAAAGCCGGAAGCACCCTTACCAAGTGCAGATGCTCTCATATCACTAATACTTATATTTAATACAGTATCTCCATTAGCACCAATCTGGAATTTAATTTGATCACCTGTTGTCGTTATAGTTTGCTGATCTAAACTTATCCCCGAACCAGTGTAATCTGTCAAATCCACATCTGCCGCAAAAGACATCTTTAATCCAATTTTATCAAAATTTAAAGTGGCTCCTGCTTTAATATCTTGTGGGTCAATGTTGATTTGTTGAGTAACTGTTCCATCAGAAACTGAAATAAATTTTGGATCAGCAGTCGTACCTAATGCAAAGGTTAATGTTGCTCCTGACTTAACCCCGCTTACATCTAAAGAAATCCCTTTAGCTGTCAGATTAGCAATTGTAGCAGTTCCATTTTGCGCTTGAACACCTAATGATCCGTTTAGAAGAGTCTTTGTATTAAATTCAGTTTTATTTCCAACACGTGTAATTTCTTCTTTTAACTGATCTATCTCTTTTTGAATTTCAGCTAAGTCATCATTAGTATTAGTATCATTATTTGCTTGAACAGCTAACTCTCTCATCCTTTGTGCCATAGCATGAACTTCTTGAAGTGCTCCTTCTGCTGTTTGAATTAAAGAAATACCATCTTGAGCATTTCTAGAAGCTTGATTTAATCCTCTAATTTGTCCTCTCATTTTTTCAGAGATAGCAAGACCTGCTGCGTCATCTCCTGCTCTGTTGATTCTAAATCCTGAAGATAATTTCTCCATTGATTTAGCAGCTCCAGAGTTAGTTATTCCTAAATTTCTGTGTGCATTCATTGCCATTAAGTTGTTGTTAATTCTCATTTTATATACCTCCCTTTATTTTTTAGTGAACTTCCTTGTCCACTTTTTATAATTTGTTTTTGGCCAAAAACATTTTGTTTTATGTTCAACATATATATCGAAAGTTTTTTAAAAAACTTTATACTTTTTTAAAAAAAATTTTTTAATTTTTTTCTATTAACGCAACACTTTCTATATGCATTGTGTGAGGGAACATATCAACTGGTTGAACTTTAAGCGTTTTGTATCCATTCATATCTAAATATGCTAGATCTCTTGCTAGGGTTGAAGGATTGCAAGAAACATATACAATCCTTTTAGGATTCATATTTACAATAGTGTTTAAAACTTTCTCATCGCAGCCCTTTCTAGGTGGATCTACGACTACAACATCTGCTACTTTTCCTTCTTTGTAAAGAGATGGAACTACATCTTCTGCTTTTCCAACGAAAAACTCTACATTATCTATATTGTTTAGCTTAGCATTTATCTTAGCATCTTCTATCGCTTGATCTACTATTTCTACTGCATACACCCTCTTAGCCTTTTGTGCTAAAAATAGTGATATAGTTCCTATACCACAGTATATATCAAATACATTTTCATTCCCTGTTAAATTTGCATACTCAAGCGCCTTATTGTATAAAACTTCAGTTTGAGCAGGATTTACTTGAAAAAAAGATAAAGGCGATATATTAAATTTTAAGTTTCCTATATAGTCTTGTATTTTTCCATCTCCGTAAAGCACTTTGTTTTCTTTTCCAAGTATTACATTTGTTTTATCTTTGTTTATATTTAACACTAGTGTTTTAAAGCCCTCTATATTTTCTTTTAGTAAATCTATTAATTTATCGCTATGAGGTAATTTATCTGAATTTGCAACTAAAATTACCATAACTTCTTTTGTTTTAAAGCCTACTTTTGTAACTAAGTGTCTTAAGATGCCTTTGTGATTTTTTTCATCATATATACTTATATTAAATTTTTTTATATATTCTTTTACTATATTCATTATTTTATCGTTTATTTCATGCTGTATAAGGCATTTATCTGATGGTATTATTTCATGAGTCATTTTTTTATAAAAGCCCATTACTACTTCATTGTTTTTATATCCTATAGGAAACTGGGCTTTATTTCTATATCTATATGGACTATCCATTCCTAAAGCGTCATATACTTTTATATTTTCAAGTTTTCCTATTCTTTTTAGTGTTTCTTTTACCATATTAGTTTTTATTTCTAATTGTTTTTTGTAATCTAAGTGAAGAACTTGACAGCCTCCGCAATAGACTGATTCTTCACAAGGCGATTTTACTCTATATGGAGATTTTTCTATAAATTCTAGTATTTGACCTTGGGCATAGTTTTTTTTAGATTTTGTTATTTTTACCTTTACTTTGTCTTTTACAAGGCCACCGTCTACAAATACGGTAAATCCTTCGTATTTTCCTATAGCTTCTCCTTTATGTCCTATATCTACTATATCCACTATATACTCTTTTCCTTCTTTTAGCATAATATCTCTCCTTTGCTTGATTTAACTTAATTATATTACCAAAAAACAAAGAGCCTATAAAGGCCCCTATACAAATAAATCTTTACTTTTATATCCTCTGTACGCTTGAAGTAGTGCAAATCCTAAAAGAATCATAGCAAGTATTGGTGGAACTGTAACTAGTGCTTTTGCAACTGAAATTGATCTGCCTGTATCACTAACTACATCCATTATAGCTTTTTGGTAATTAGTCATAGCATATAGTCCATATCTTATCCATATAAATGAAGTCATAAGTGCAACAGGAATAACAGCTAAACTTAAATTAAATCCTTGCTTTGATCTACTCTTAACTCCTCTTAATCCTAAGAATATAGGAACGAAGAATACTGCTGGTAGTATAAACCCAAAATATTGGGGAGATAATGCCATAAAAAGTATAGATGTAAATATAAATGATTTTATATATTTATTTAGATAGCTTGTTTGTCCTTTAAAGTCAGCTTTTGCTGCTTTTAGATATCTTATATAATACTCTATTTTTGAGTATAGTGCTTTTACATCTGCGTCGATTTTAAACTCACCTTTAAGCTCTTTTCCTTTTTTTACTAAAGAGGTATAAATTTGTTTTAGGCTTTCGTCAATTTCTATTTGTTCATATTCTAAATATAAGTTTGAAATATCTTTTAGGTATTTTTCTTTTCTTCTTCCCTCTATTAAGGTTGTCGTTTCTATTTTTCCTTTTAGTTCATTTAAAACTTGTAGTATCTCTACTGTTTTCATAATACCCACCCCCTTAGTATATTGTAACAAAAACCCCACCAAATATGGTGGGATTTTTTTATTTATTTTTTTCTTGTTCTCCTTTTATTAAAGCATTTATACTAATACCTGCAACAGCAAATATTATAACCCATACAGTTACTAAAAATCCTAAAGCTTGACTTGTCATAGTCTATCCCTCCACTCTTGTTATAATTTTATTTTGGGAGAGCTCATCTTTGTATTTGTTTTTAATAGATGTGTATGATTGTATAAATCCTGCAACAAGCACTAAAGCTATAACTAATCTAGCTGCTTGAACCCAAGGTACAAGCTGTGGCATTCCTTCAACAAATGATGGAACTATATTAAAGTATCCAGCTTCCATGTATGTTTTTGTAGAGAATATTAACACTATAACTAATGCTAAAGGAGCTATACCTTTTACAAATGTATTGAAGAACCAAGTTGGAACTTGCCATATTCCACCTTTATTTATTTCAACTAAAGATCTATCTCCCATCAAGAATGCTGCAACTATTATTTCTATAAGTCCTAAAACTAGCAGTAAATAACTTCCTACCCAGTTGTCTACTTCAGTTAAATAAACAAGTTCTGCTGTTTTTGTAAGTATTGGCTCAAGACCAACTGGAAGACCTACTATAATGTATGCTATAAATATAATCCAAGAAGCTTTCTTTCTTTCTATTCCTAAGTCTTCTTCAACTAAAGCTGTTAGATAGTTATACATTGCTATAGCTGAAGTGAATCCTGCAAAGAATAAAAGTAAGAACCAAAGTGATCCAAATAATTGTCCACCAGCCATTGCTCTAAATACATTCGGAAGTGCTATAAATGAAAGACCTACTCCTGCACCTACTCCATCTGGTCCTAAGAAGGCATAAGCTATAGGGATGACTATAGTACTTCCAAGAACTATTTCAGCAAATTCGTTTAAAGATATAGTAGCAATTGATGAAACTACAACATCATCTTCTGGTTTTAGGTATGAAGCATAGTTACATATAATACCCATTCCAAGTGATAATGTAAAGAATATTTGACCTGCTGCTGCTAAAGCTGCTGTCCAGTTTAATTTGCTAAAGTCTGGATTCCATACAAAGTTTAATCCTTTAAGAGATGACCAATCAGGATTTACTGGGCTTCCTAAAGTTAATGATCTAATAGCTAGAATAATTCCAAATACATAAAGTACTGGCATCATAAGTTTTGCCCAAGCTTCAATTCCTTTTTGAACACCTCTCATAACTGCAAGTGCAAGCCCTAAAAGAGCTATAATCCAGAAAGTAAATACCATAGCTGGATTTTGGATATATCCTACAAATATTTCTCCTGTAGATTTAGCACTATCCATATATCCACCAGTTAATGATAAAAAGCTGTATCCAAGTGTCCATCCAATGATGTGGTTGTAATATGAGTTAACAAGTAATGTTACTCCAAAAGCAAGCATCCCAGCAAGTGCTCCTATAACTGCTGCTTTTCTAGGTTTTGTACCTTCTCTAGCTTGAAGATACACCATAGGCCCTAAAGTTCCATGGCCATACTTTCCACCATATCTACCTAAATTCCATTCAACCAGCATAAGCGGAAGTCCTAGCATGATAAGTGCTGCAAAGTAAGGAATCATGAAAGCTCCTCCACCGTTGCTAGCTGCTTGGTAAGGGAATCTCCAGAAGTTTCCAAGTCCTATAGCATTACCTGCCATAGCAAGTATAAGACCTATCTTCGATCCCCAGTTCTCTCTTTTTTCTCCCATAATATCCCGTTACAGAAAACTTATAAAACTTTATAAAGTTCTTATCAAACCTTATAAAAGTTTATGTTTCCTTCCTTGTTCATTGTGTCCAGTTTCGAAAAATCTACTCCTGTTTATTTAACACTCCGAAGGCTTAAATTCCCGACTAACGAATCGGTACATATCAATAACTGCTTTAGATGCTATGCTATTGATTTACCATAATTTTTTAGGTTTATACTTGCATTTAAGTCTCTATCTATCTCGTGCCCACATTCATCACATATAAATGTTCTTTCTGATAAAGAAAGTTTGTTTTTTAAAGCACCACATCTGCTACAAGTTTTAGATGAAGGATAGAATGTATCTGCAAGTATAAATTTAATATCATTTAAGGCACATTTATATTCCATTTGTCTTTTAAATTCGTAAAATAGCTGCTCTTGTATTGATTTTGATAATCTTTTATTTTTCAGCATCCCACAAGTATTTAAGTTTTCCATAACTACATACTCTGGCTTGGCTTTCACCAAAGATGTAGTTATCTGATGAATATAATCGTGCCTTATGTTTTTAAGCCTTCTTCTCATTTTTAAAACAAGGAATTCTAACTTTTTTATATTGTTAGTTTTTCTGTAACGATATTCACCTCCTTCTGTTTGAATTTTGTTTAATTCATATTTTTTAGATAGCTTTTTTTGTAATCTTTTTTGTCTTTTCTCAAGTTTTTTAATTTTACTTGTTTTATTTATGTTTTTATACTTTTGTCCTGTACTTATTGTAGCTAAATCCTTTACTCCTAAATCTATTCCTATACCTTCGGTATAGTCTTGATTTTTTATTTCAGCTTCTTCTACTCCTATTGTCAAGTACCAATTGAGTCCATCAAATACTATTCTCGGATTAGAATATTTTATTTTTTCTCCAATTGGTATTCTGCCTTTTTCAGCAAGTTTAATCCAGTTAAACTTTTGTTTGTTTTTCTTTTTGCTGTTAGTTAGTTTTTCTAATTTTACATGAGTATCAGTTATTTTAATTTTTTCTGTATCTACATAAAAACTTGGCTTACTTTTTTTCTTTGACTTAAACTTAGGAAAGTTTGCTCTACCTTCAAAGAAATTTTTATATGCAATACAGACATCTTTTATAGCTTGTTTTGTTATATTATTTGAATAGTCATTAAGCCATGAGTATTCTTTTTGTTTTTTTAACTCTGTTAATCTTTTTCTAATCTCACCATCATTTAAAAATTTACCACCATTTTTATAATTTTCTTGCTGTGTTGCTAACGCAAAGTTATATGTCCATCTTGCCACACCTGCACACTCGAATAGCTTTGTTCGTTGTTTATTGTTAGGTAAAAGCTTAACTTTATAAGTCTTAATCATCTTCTACCAGCACCTTAATCATTTTCTTAGCTTTGTTTGCTCTGTTTTTCCTATCAACTTAGCAAATTCACCTATACTATAATACTTCATTTCCATCACCTCATAATAATCATAACGTGATGTTATAAAAATTATAAGGTTTTTGTATGAATTTATAAATATTTTCTAACTGTTTGCACGCCTCCTTCTTTGAACTTTATATGTTGATAAAACATATATTATATGTGATTATATCACCTTATTTTTTTCATTTCAATGATTTTTTAAAATTTTCTGAACATTTATTTTTTTATATTCTCACCCTATATATGTTTTATCAACTTGTTTTTAATATATATTTTGCTTTACTTATTTTTATGTCAAGTTAATAAATTAACATGTACTTGAAATAAAAATTTTACATAGTTGCATTTTAGGTAGTATATATCAGATTTATTTATTCTTTTTCTAAAACATTTGCAACATTTTCTAGCATGTCCATTATAGGCAAATAATATGGACATTTTTGTTCACAAACTCCACACTTTGTGCAAGTTGATGCTCCATTTCCTAAAGATCTATATCTATCTAACGCCCACTCTTTTAAATTATATCTAGTATAATATCCTTCAAGTAAAAACTGCATAGGAATATTTATGCCTTGTTTACAAGGAAGACAATATCCACATCTTCTACAAAACTTATTTCCTAGTTCTTTTTTTATTTTATTTATTTCTTTTATTTCACTTTCCGTTAATATATTGTTTTCTTTTCCTGCTTTTATATTTTCTATAACTTGATCTATATTATCCATACCAGGAATTACTACATCAACAAATTCTTTTGACAGTATGTATCTTAGGGCTAATCTCCCATTATCTAATGCTCCTCCAGCTAATGGCTTCATTATAATAGTTCCTATATTTTTCTCTTTAGCTTTTATTAATGCTTTTTCACCTTGATTTTCAACTATGTTGTATGGGAATTGTATCGTAGAGAATTTATTGCACTCCACTGCTTTTTCTATAGAGTTTACACTGTGAGAAGTTATACCTATTTCTCTTATTTTTCCTTCTTTTTTGGCTTCTTCTAATGCCCTATATGCACCATTTTCAGAGAATATTTTTTCGTATTCATCTTCCTTTAAATTATGTATTTGATATAAGTCAATATAATCTCTTCCTAAATTTCTTAAACTTATTTCTATATCTTTTTTCATAGAATCATAGTCTCTTGCCATAGATTTTGTAGCTATTATCCAGTAATCTTTATCTTCTTTTATGCCATATCCTATATATTCTTCACTTACAGTATATCCTCTAGCTGTATCTATAAAGTTTATACCTTCTTCTTTACATTTTTGAATTAGTTTTTTTGTTTCTTCTTTGGTTATTCTTTGTATAGGAATTCCTCCGAATCCTATTCTATTTATTTCAAGTTCTGTTCTTCCAAGTTTTATCAACTCAATCTCCCCCTTTTCTCAATTATATCAAAAAAAACGAGAAAGAATTATTCTTTCTCGTTTTTTGTATTAAAGTCCTTTTACCTGTCCTCTATATATAACTCCTTTAACTGGATCTACTGTAACTGTTTCTCCATCTTTTACTGCTTCAGTGATTCCTTTAGCAGATACTACAACTGCTTTTCCTAAGTTTAATCCAACTATTGCCGCATGAGAAGTTATTCCACCTTCTTCAGTTATTACAGCACTAGACTTTTCTATATAAGCGTTCATATCTGAATCTGTAGAAGTTGTTACAAGTATATCTCCTTCATTAAATTTTTCTTTAGCTTCATTTGCATCTTTAACTACACATACTTTACCAGTTGCATATTCTCTTCCAACTCCAACACCTTTTGCTAATATGTCACTTACTATGTGAACTTTTATAAGGTTAGTTGTTCCTGAAACTCCAACTGGAACTCCTGCAGTTATAACTACTAGATCTCCTGATTTTACATATCCTTCATCCATAGCTGCTTGTATAGAACTTTCTATTACTTCATCTGTAGAAGATGCACTAGGAGCAAGTACTGGGTTTACTCCCCAAGTTAATGCAAGTTTTCTCATTACTTTTTCGTTGTTTGTTGCAGCTATTATAGGAGCTGATGGTCTAAACTTAGAAACTGATCTAGCTGTATCTCCTGAAGATGTAGATGTAATTATTGCGCTTGCGTTTAGATCTATAGCTGTTGTACAAGTTGCATGGCTTATTGCATTTGTAATATTAACTTTTGTTAATCCTTTGCTTCTTAATATAGCATTGTAATCTAAAGTTTCTTCTGTTCTTTTAGCTATAGTAGCCATTGTTTTTACTGCTTCAACTGGATATTTACCTGCAGCAGTTTCTCCCGATAACATTATAGCATCAGTTCCATCATAAATAGCATTTGCAACGTCTGTAACTTCTGCTCTTGTAGGTCTTGGGTTTCTAATCATAGAATCAAGCATTTGAGTTGCAGTTATAACCGGTTTTCCTACTTCGTTACACTTTTTGATTATCATCTTTTGAACTATAGGTATTTCTTCTGTAGGTATTTCAACACCAAGGTCTCCTCTAGCTACCATTATACCATCAGAAACTTCAAGTATTTCGTCTATGTTGTCTACACCTTCTTGGTTTTCTATTTTAGATATTATTTGTATATCTGTAGCATTTTTCTCTTCAAGTATAGCTCTTATAGCAAGTACATCTGCTGCTTTTCTAACAAAAGATGCTGCTATAAAGTCTATGCCTTGCTCTATACCAAACTCTATATCTTTTCTATCTTTTTCTGTTATAGCTGGTAAATTTATTATTACTCCAGGAACATTTACTCCTTTGTTGTTTTTAACTATACCACTGTTTTGAACTTGACATATTATATCTTCACCTTTAACTTCTTTAACAGTTAATCCAACTAGTCCATCATCTATAAGGATAGTATCTCCTTCTTTTACATCTTGTGCAAGGCCCTTGTAGCTTACAGTACACATTTCTTTTGTACCTTCTACATCTTTCATTGTTATAGTAAACATTTGTCCTTCTTCTAATAAAACTTCAGGATCTTTGAATTTTCCTGTTCTTATTTCTGGTCCTTTTGTGTCTAGAAGGATTGCTATTGGTTTATTTAACTCTTGTCTTAACTCTTTTATAGCTTTTATTCTAGCTCCGTGTTCTTCATAATCTCCGTGAGAAAAGTTTAGTCTACAAACATTAAGACCATTTTTGATAAGCTCTCTTAATACTTCTTTTTTTTCACTAGCAGGTCCCATAGTACATACTATTTTAGTTCTTTTCATAAACACACTCTCCTATAAATTATTTTGCTAATATACTTGCTAATTTATATAGATTTGAATTAAATTTTCTTTCAATAGCTAATGCTTCGTGTATATCCATATCTATTATTTCATTATTTTTTATACCTACAACTTTAGAAGATTTACCTTCTAGTAATAGTTCAACAGCTTTAGCTCCCATTTGACTAGCTAATACTCTATCAAATGCACTTGGAGTTCCACCTCTTTGGATATGTCCAAGAATTGTAGCTCTTGAATCTAGACCTGTTTTTTCTTTTATTTGCTCCATGATTTCATTTGCGTTTCCAACGCCTTCAGCAAGCATTATTATGCTGTGTTTTTTACCTCTGTTATTACTTTGAATTAATCTTTTGCATATTTCATCTATATCATAATCTTCTTCTGGAACTATTATAACTTCAGCACCACCAGCAAGTCCTGCGTATAAAGCTATATCTCCACAATGTCTTCCCATTACTTCTATTACGCTTACTCTTTCATGTGAAGAAGATGTATCTCTTATTTTGCTTATAGCATCAAGTACAGTGTTAAGAGCTGTATCAAATCCTATAGTATAATCTGTGTAAGCTAGGTCATTATCTATTGTTCCTGGAACCCCTACAGCTGGAAATCCTAATTCGCTTAGTTTTTGAGCTCCTTGGAAAGATCCATCTCCTCCTATTACAACAAGGCCGTCTATTCCAAACACATTAAGAACATTTACAGCTTTTTTTCTTCCTTCTTCTGTTTTGAATTCTTCGCATCTAGCTGATCTTAAAATAGTTCCGCCTCTATGTATAATATCCCCAACAGAAGCAAGATCCATTTCAAATAAATCTCCATCGATTAAACCTCTGTATCCTCTGTTAACTCCATACACTTTACATCCATGGTATATAGCTGATCTTACAACTGCTCTTATGGCAGCATTCATTCCTGGAGAATCGCCTCCACTAGTTAAAACTGCTATTTTTTTCATACCTCTACCTCCTGAAAAGTAGGGACTTTCACGGTCCCTATGTTTACACTAGTATCCCGGTCTGGTTAAAAATTTTTCTACAAACAATTTATTTCATTTTTCGTATTGACTTTCATTATTATAACATAATTTTAAATATCTTTTAAACTTTTATTTTTGGCTTTAACGTTTTCCCTCCCTAAAATTTTTTGTAATTCATATATTAAATTTTCATTTATATCTACCATAATTTCCTCACTTTTAAATGCCTTTTTTAAATCTGTAAAATATAGATAAACTTCACTGTTTCCTTTATATTTTTTTAAAGTATCTTTTATAGTTTTTATCAATTCTTTGTTTGATATACTATCTACCCTTAGGTAAATGCTTGTATCACTTATTTTTACAACTTCCTTAAACTCGCTTGCTATAAGTTTTGGATTTTCATCTTCTTTAATACTTAGCTTTCCCTTTACGTACAAAATATTATCTTCTTTTATTAAATTCATATACTTTTTAAATATACTTGGAAAAATTATAACTTCTATAACTCCATAAAGATCTTCTATTTCAACAAAGGCCATCATATCATTATTTTTTGTCGGTTTTATAGTCTTATTTATTAAAATTCCACCAATTACTATTTCTTTGTTTTCTAATTTTTTCATTTGATCGTAATCTAAATTTTCACTTGAAATTATACTAGTATTTATAGATGTATTTATCATAAGTTCTTTTTCATATTCAGCTAAAGGATGTCCACTTATATACATTCCTAATACTTCTTTTTCTAAAAAAAGTTTATCTTTTTCTTTAAATTCCAAAACATTTGGCAGGCTATATAAATTTTCATTTTCATTTGTAGTATCAAATAAAGACATTTGGCCAAATAAATTCTTTTTTCTATCTTCAACTATACTATTTATTATTTTTTCAAATCCTGCTAGAAGCTGAGCTCTGTTTGGACTTATACTATCAAATGCTCCACATTTTATAAGACTTTCTATTACTCTTTTATTTAGGTCTTTAGATTTTATTCTTTTACAAAAATCTACAAAATCTTTAAATGGTCCATTTAAGTTTCTTTCCATTACAATGTCATTTACTACATTTTCTCCTACATTTTTAACTGCACAAAGTCCAAATCTTATGTTTTGTCCTTCTACAGAAAACTTACTAAAACTTTTATTTATATCAGGCTTTAAAACTTTTATATTCATATTTGCACAATCTCTTATATATTCTACAACTTTATCTGTATTTCCCATTACGCTAGTTATTAAAGCTGTCATAAACTCTACCGGATAATACGCTTTTAAATATGCAGTTTGGTATGCTAACACTCCATAAGCTGCTGCGTGAGATTTGTTAACAATATGTTATCGATAAGCTCTTTATCTTATCTTCTATAAGTTCCTATTCCTTATAGTTCAGACTATATCATCATCCTTATATCTAAGGAGCTGGGCGCTCTTGGACCGGTTTATTCGTAGGCTCGTCACCAGTCTAGTCGTTGCACCTTCCTACATACTCTTATGCCATTCTGTAGGCTTGGCTCAGAATTACCATCTCAGGCTTTTTCTGAATTCACCCAGTTTTCATTAACAATTACTTGTTAATGGCGCTTAATACTTGTTGCCATTTATTGAATTTCCTTTCTAAGTGGATAGTAGAATCATTATACAAAAATTCGAATATATCAATCATATCTCTTTTTGAACTACATTCCATATACTTCATATAATCTGTTTTTGAATCTCTGTATGAGAATGTTCCAGGCATATATTTTTCAATATTTTTAAGAAACTCTATAGTTCCAATAATGCTAAATCTAGGAGAATTATATTTGTATACCTTTAGTGTTCCGTCCTTCATTTTGTAATATGATGTAGACGTTCCTAGACTTATAGATCCATCTCCATCAAAATATCCACGAATGAAATGCCTAATAAGTTCTTTGTTTAAATGTGGAATATTTGATAATTGCTTACTTTTTCCTGGATATAACCCTAGTTTTCTTAAATCTGAGGCCATTTTCTTAGATGAAAAATTAAGAACACTCTTAGACTTACTATTTTCATAATTTCCACCTTTATCTACATCTCTCAACTTCCCTGTAAATTGAATTTCAGTACAAATCTTTTCTAATAAATATCTATCTTCTCTAGTAAGGGATATGACTATATTATTGTGCTTATCACTACCAACAAAACCATCAGCATACATCAAACCTAATATATATGCTTTCTCTTGACTATCTATATCTTCAAAATATGACTCATTTAGATTATATCTATTTCTTCGTTTAGTATTTATATTAGCTTCTTTGAGCACTCTTGCAACTGACCTTTTAGATACACATAGTAGCTGCATTATTTCCTTGAATTCCAATCCTTTGTTAAAAAGTTCGATTATATGCTCTTTATCTACTTGAGTAAGTTTATTATAATGTTTCATACTATCCACTCCTCAAATATCATCTTAAATATATTATTTGCGTAAGTGAACTGTATTAAACTATTTAGTTGTTATATATTCAATAAATGGCACCTTGTATATATTAACGCGTATTTAGCGAAGTCTATCATCTCATCATATATCTTATTTGCGATATTCTCCGCTACTTTATTTCTCACGCAACCTGGAATTTCTATGTTACCATCTTTGTCTAGTTTTCCATGTATAAAATACTGCCTTTCTTGTTCCATTACATCCATTTTTTTCTTACCCATGGCTCGTCTAACAAGATCGGACCTACCATAAGAATATCCAGCTAAATCTCTAACTACCTGCATAACTTGCTCCTGATAAACTAGTACGCCATAGGTATTTTCAAGAATTGGTTTTAGTAATTCATGTGCATACTCAACCTTTTCAGGATTATTCTTATTTTTTATATACAAAGGTATAGAGTCCATAGGCCCTGGTCTATATAGAGATATTCCTGCTATTATATCTTCAAAGTTATTTGGTTTAAGCTCTTTCATAAACTGCCTCATACCTGCACTTTCAAGCTGAAACACTCCGAGAGTATTTCCTGCACTTAAAAGGTTGTATACCGTTTGATCGTCATAGTCCATTTTAGAAAAATCTATCTTTACGTTATGATTTTTAGATATAAGATCTATAGCATCTCTTATAACTGTTAAAGTTCTAAGTCCTAAAAAGTCCATTTTTATAAGGCCTAATTCTTCAAGTGTAGTCATTGTAAATTGAGTTGAGATAGAATTTTCATGCATATAAAGAGGAACATAATTATCAACTGGCTCTTTTGCTATAACAACTCCTGCTGCATGAGTTGAAGCATGTCTTGGGAGTCCTTCTAGTTGTCTTGAAATATCTAGTATTTCTCTTGTTTGTTCTTCATTTTCATACATTTGTTTAAGATTAGGATTAATCTGGAGTGCTTTATCTATTGTCATACCTAAAGCAAAAGGAATTTCCTTAGCTATTTTATCTACTTGTGCATAGCTAACTCCTAATACCCTTCCTACATCTCTTATAGCTGCCTTTGCACCTAAAGTTCCAAAAGTTATTATTTGAGCAACATGGTCTTGTCCATATTTTTGTTTTACATAATCTATTACTTTTTCTCTGTTTTCATAACAAAAATCTATATCTATATCAGGCATTGATATTCTTTCAGGATTTAAAAATCTTTCAAATATAAGTCCATACTTTATAGGATCTATATCTGTTATTTTAAGACAATAAGAAACTAAGCTACCTGCAGCACTTCCTCTACCTGGACCTACCATTATATTGTTTTTCTTTGCAAAATTTATAAAATCCCATACTATTAGAAAATATTCAACATAACCCATGTTTTCTATTGTTGTAAGTTCATAATTGAGTCTATCTAGTAGCTGTTTTGATATATCTTTATATCTTTCTTTTAACCCATCTTGACAAAGCTTTCTCAAGTAAGTACTTGGTGTATATCCATCTGGAACATCATATCTTGGAAGATGAATTTGATTAAAATCAAATTCAAGATTACACATATTAGCTATCTTAACTGTATTTTCTAAAGCAGAAGGTACATTTGAAAATAAGTCATACATTTCTTCTTGAGATTTTAAATAAAACTGATCACTTTCAAATTTCATTCTATTTTCATCTTTAAGAGTTTTTCCTGTTTGTATGCACAATAGTATATCGTGAACCTTTGCATCTTCTTTATCTACATAGTGCACATCATTAGTTGCAACTAAAGGTATATTTAATTCCTTTGATAGTTTTATTAAATTTAAGTTTACTTGTTTTTGCTCTTTTATATTGTGATCTTGAATTTCAAGATAAAAATTCCCCTCACCAAATATCTCGTTCAATTTTAAAGCTATATCTTTTGCTTTTTCATAATTTCCATTTAAAATATTTCTTTGTATATCTCCACCTAAACAAGCAGAAAGTGCAATTATTCCTTGGCTATACTTTTTTAGCTCATCATAATCTACCCTAGGCTTATAATAAAATCCTTCTGTATATGACTTTGAAACTAGCTTTATAATATTTTTATATCCAACATAATCTTTAGCTAAAAGAACTAAATGTCCTTGGTATTTATCAAGATTAGGATCTTTATCTTTTAGGCTCCTAGATGCTGTGTATACTTCACATCCTATAATAGGCTTTATTCCTTCTTTTTTGGCTTTTTTATAAAAGTCTATAACGCCAAACATACACCCGTGATCTGTTATAGCTACAGCTTTCATGTTCATTTCTTTAGCTTTTTTTATTAATTTATCTATTTTGGCAAATCCATCTAATAAGCTATATTCAGTATGAACGTGAAGGTGGACAAACTCTTTTTGCAAAAAAATCACCCTCCTTTCTTACATTTTACCATGAGTATTTACTAAAACAAAACAAACAAAGTCTTCCTTTAAAATTTTAAAGGAAGACTTTTTAAAGTCTACATTTGAGCAAATCTCTTTGTCAAAAGTTCTTCTAATGCATCCATTGCTTGTTTTTCATCTTTTCCATCTACTATTATAGTTATTTTTTCTCCTTTTGAAACTGCAAGCGCCATTATACCCATTATAGATTTTCCGTTTATTTCACTTTGATCTTTTATAACCGTTATTTCACTTTCAAATTTATTCGCTGTTTGGACAAATAAAGCTGCTGGTCTTGCGTGAAGACCTATAGAGCTTAAAATTTCAAATTCTTTTTTTATCACAAAAATCCTCCTTTTCTTCTTTTATTTTTTCGGCTATTTCTTCTATTTTTCTTAATCTATGATTTACTCCTGACTTTCCTATTGGTGGATCTAACATTTGACCTAATTCTTTGAGGCTAAAATCCTCATATTCTAATCTAATTTTTGCAATTTCAGCTAAATTTTTAGGAAGATAATCAAGTCCTACTGTATCTTTTATATATCTTATATTTTCAAGCTGCCTTACTGCAGCATTTACGGTCTTAGTTAGATTTGCAGTTTCACAGTTTACAACTCTATTTACATTGTTTCTCATTTCTTTTAGTATTCTCACATTTTCTAGTGCTAAAAGTGCATTATACGCTCCCATTAAATTTAAAAGATCACAAATTTGTTCGCTTTCTTTTAAGTATATTACATAGCTATTTTTTCTATTTACAATTTTTGAATTAAACCCAAATTCATTTATTAAATCTTTCAGTTCTTCGCTAAACTCTCTGTTATTAGTTACAAATTCCATATGGTACGCTTTTTCTGGATCACTAATTGACCCACACCCTAAAAAAGCTCCTCTTATATATGCTCTTTTACAGTTTTCATCTTTTAGTAAATCTTTAGGAATTTTATTGTTTATACTTATTCCACTCTTTTGCTTTAAGATTCTAGTTTTTTTTAAAATTTCCGTACTTCCCATGCTGCTATTTACAATTAATACATAATTGTTATTTTTTTTTAGATTGGTATTTTTCCTTACCATTATTTCAGTGTTGATATTAAAACAGCTTTTTAATAGTTTAAATAGTCTTCTTGCTATAGCTGCATTTTCTGTTGACATTTTTATATTTAGTTTTTCAAAACCCGCAAGTTGAATAGTTCCACTAGTTCTTATCATAGCTGAAAGCTGAGCTATTTCACAGCACATACTAGGAGGTGTAATTCTTGATAACTCATTTTTAGTTTGAATAGAAAAAGACATTAAAATCACCTTCGCTGCTAAAATCAAGATATAATTTTCTTCATTTCTTCTAGTGCTACCTTTATTATTTCTTTTTCATCATCATATTTTGCCATATCTACAACTCTATCCATATGAATAAACTTTGCATCTATAAATCCCTCTTCTCTTTGAGGTATTGTATCCATACTCCTAGCTTTCATAAGATACCAATAAACAGTTTTGTGAACAGTTTTATTTTCATCCCAATTTTCTTTAAAAGTATAATGAATTTCTCCTAGATATTTTACTATATCAGCTTTTACTCCACTTTCTTCTAAAACTTCTCTTAATGCAGCTTCACTTTTTTCTTCCATTTCTTCTACTTTACCTTTAGGAAGAACCCAATCTCCGTTGTATTTTCTTAGCAGCAGTATAGCGTTTCCAAACATTACAACTCCACCAGCACTAATTTCTTCCCTCATGTTTTGGTTCACTCCTTAAAATTGCATAATAATAAGAGTTTCTACAAAAACTTTGTAATTCCTCTTTTAAATTTATTTACTCATTTAGTGCTAATGCAGTTATTATACTTGCGATTTTTTCTGCATTATGTCGTATATAATTTTTCTTAATTTCAGCAACATCTGATTGTAAAACTTCTATTCCTAGTAAATTCAATTTTTCTGTTTGATCTTTGTCTAGTAAAACCTGTTTTGCTCCTTCTTTGTGATATTTTTGCAATATTTCTTCCGATATTATTTGAGAGTTTGCTATAACTATATCTATAACTCCTTTTTTGGTATGTTTTATTATAGAACTGACATGATCATATACATTATAGTCATCACTTTCTCCTGGTTGCGTCATAATGTTTGATATATATACCTTAGGTGATTTTGTTTCAACTAGTGCATCTACTATACCATCTACCATTAAATTAGGTATAACACTTGTATATAAACTTCCTGGACCTATTACTATAATATCTGCACTTTTTATAGATACAATAACCTCTTTTAGTGCCTTTGGGCTTTTAGGATTTAAAAATACTCTTTCAATCCTTGATTTTTGCCTTTTGACTTCAAGTGGTATGTTAGATTCACCTTCAACTATATTCCCATTTTCTAGTTTTGCACAAAGCTGTATATCCTCAAGTGAAACCGGTAAAACTTTTCCCTTTACTGCAAATATTTCAGATATTTTTGAAACTGCAACTTCAAAGTTTCCATATATTCCATTCATTGCAGCCAAAAATAAATTGCCAAAACTTTGACCCTTTAGTGTTCCTTCCTCAAACCTATATTGCATTACTTTTTCCATTGTAGGCTCTATGTTTGCTAAAGCTAATATACAGTTTCTTATATCTCCTGGAGGCAGCATTCCTAGGTCTTCTCTTAAAACACCTGAACCTCCTCCATCATCAGCTACTGTAACAACAGCAGTTATATTATCTGTAAATTTTTTAAGACCTCTTAAAAAAATCGATTGACCAGTTCCACCACCTATTACTACAACTTTTACTCCTCCTTGTATCTTTTTTTCAAACTGATCACTTTTTATCTTTTTATTGTTTATATATATAAATAGCAAAATACATATTATTAAACCTATATCAGTTATCAAACTAATCAGTTCCATCTGTATCCTCCGATTAACTAAGTGTATGATCTCTATGCTTTTTGAGAAGTTTATATCCTTTTTCTTTTAGATAGTTATAAAGTAAATGAGCTATAGTTACAGACCTATGTCTTCCTCCTGTACATCCAATAGCTATAACTAAATGCCTTTTTCCTTCTAGTATATATTGAGGTATTAAAAATTCAACCATATCTTTTAGTTTCTCAAAAAACTCTACGCTTATCGGAGAATTCATAACATATGTTCTAACTTCTTCTTGTTCACCTGTTTTTTCTTTTAGTTCTTTTATATAATATGGATTAGGCAAAAACCTAACATCAAATACTAAATCTGCATCTAGTGGTATGCCGTGTTTAAATCCAAATGATACTATAGATATTGTGATAAAACTTTTTTTATCTTCACTAGAGTATATCTGAGAAATTTCTTCTTTTAGATCTTTTATAGACATATTTGTAGTATTTATTATATGACTACTTTTTTCCTTAAGATCTTCAAGCATTTGCCTTTCTTTTTTTATTCCTTCTAGGATACTATTTTCAGATGAGAGAGGATGATTTCTTCTTGTCATTTTATATCTTTTTACTAAAACTTCATCTTCACAGTCTAAAAATAATATTTCATATTCATATCCTAACTCTAAAAGCTTATCTAAGCTGTCATTTAAGTCTTTAAAAAACCTTCTTCCTCTTATATCTATTCCTAAAGCTATCTTTTCTATTAAGCTTGTAGGCTGATAACAAAGCTGGGCAAACTTTGTTATCAAGGTTGGTGGAAGATTATCAACACAATAAAATCCTATATCCTCTAAAGCCTTCATAGCTTCACTTTTTCCTGCTCCAGATAACCCCGTAACTATAACAAATCTCACTTTTTCCATCTCCTTAATCTACGTTTATTATTTGACCTTTATCTATATTAGCCTTTTTTACTCTTTCAATAGCACTTGTAAATTTTCCTACATCTTCTGGAGTGTGAGCATCAGATCCTATAGCAAATTTGACTTTTGTATCTTTTATTAAAAGTAGTTCATCTACTGTCAAATGTCCATGATGTGAATTTATCTCTAAAGCTGTATCAGTTTCTTTTGCTACTTTTGCAACTTCCTTTAAATTTATCATTGCTTTAGCACCTGGATGTGTAATTATAAATATGTTGTGTCTTTTCATAGCATTAATGACTGCTTTTGTATTATAGTCTAAAGATAGCTTTTTAAGTGGTCCCATAAAATTTAAAATATGATAAAAACTTCCCCTTAAAATTCTTGTTGGCATAGATCCAAAGTGATATCCTGCCATAATGTAGTCAAAATATTTTAATGTTTTTTCATCTACATCAATATTTCCTTCATCGTCTAATATATTAGCTTCTATTCCCATGAGTATATTGATTTGGGGATATTTTTCTCTTAGAGCATCTATTTCTTTTCTCATTTTAGGTATATCTTTATACTTTACTCCAAATCCTAAGTGCTTATAGCCATGATCTGATATTCCTATTGTCTTTAGTCCTTTATCTATAGCAGCTTTTACATTATCTTCAATAGTTCCTTTTCCATGGCTATAAATAGTGTGAGTATGATAGTCAGCTATTACTCTCATTTTAAAACTCTCCTTTTAATCTTCTCCTACTATTTTTACTTCTTCTTCTAATAAAACATCGAATTTATCTTTTACAGTCTTCTTTATAATAGATATCAAATGTAGTATATCATTTGCACTTGCATTTCCTAAATTAACAACAAATCCACAGTGTTTAGGAGAAACTTGAGCGTCTTTAAAAGTTAAACCCTTAAGTCCTGCATCTTCTATTAATTTAGCTGCAAAATAACCTTCAGGTCTTTTAAATGTACTTCCTGCACTTGGTAGATTAAGAGGTTGTTTTGTAGTTCTTTTTACAGTTATATCGTCTATAATAGATTTTATATCTTCGTATTTACCCTTTTTTAATGTCATTGTAACTTCAAGAACTATAAAATCTTTATAGCTTAATATACTTTTTCTATATCCAAATTCCATTTGCTCGTTGTTAAGCTCTATTATATTTCCATCTGTGTCTAAAAGTTTAACTGAAGTTACAACATCTTTCATTTCTCCTCCGTAAGCTCCTGCATTCATAGCTATAGCTCCACCTAAGCTTCCTGGAATACCACTTGCAAATTCAAAGCCCTCAAGTTCAGCCTTTAGTATATTTTTGGCAAGTCTTGATAGTAATATTCCAGCCTTAGCTTTTACGACATTTTCTTTTATTTCAAAATCTGAATAATTTTCAGCTATTTTTATTACAACTCCTCTTATACCTTTATCTTTTACTAAAAGATTTGATCCATTTCCCATTATAAAAAAAGGTATATTATTTTGTTTTACCAAATTTATAATGTCAACTATTTGCTTTTCTTCTCTTGGCATAACAAGTATGTCTGCAGGTCCTCCTACTTTAAACGAAGTATGGTTTTTCATAGGTTCATTCAATAATATATCTTCTTTATCTAGTATTTCACATAATCTATCATAGATGTAATTAATATTCATATAAATCTCTCCTTTTTATAAAAATAGAACACTTTAAAGTATACATTAGGTCAAAAGAAAAAGGAATATTTTATATTATATAAAATATTCCTTTCAAAAGTTATATTAGTCTACTTTAAACTTACTTACAGCTTCTTCTAGCTTATTTGAAAGTGTATTTAAGTTGTCTACATAAGATGATACTTGCTCAATAGATGCTAGTTGCTCTTCAGTTGAAGCTGAAACTTCTTCTGTTCCTGCAGAAGTTTCCTGAGCTGATGCTGCAAGCGATGACATTACATGTATAATATCGTCTTTTTTGATATTCATATCATTAGTATAAGACTTTATTTCTTGTACATTTCCTAAAAGCTCTTTTATAGCACTTGATATTTCATTGAATATATTTTCTGTATTATTAACAGCATCTACTTGATCTTTAACTATCTTTTTAGATTCATCCATCATCTTAACTGCATTTTGAGCTTTTGACTGTATAGTATCTATTAAAGATTTTATTTCATTAGCTGCATTTGATGACTGAACAGCAAGTTTTCTTACTTCTTCTGCAACTACCGAAAATCCTCTTCCAGCTTCTCCTGCACGTGCTGCTTCTATAGCTGCATTAAGTGCAAGTAAATTAGTTTGTTCTGCTATTTGAGTTATAGTATCTGTTATACTTCCAATTTCAGTAGAAGATTTGCTAACATCTAAAACTATTTCATTTACCTTTATAGATGCCATTTCACTTTGTTTTGATTTTTCTGTTAAGCTATTTACTATTTCAAGTCCTTTAGTACTTAAATTATCAGTTTTATTAGACAAGTTATTCATATTCTCTGTTGATAAAATAACTTCTTCTATATTTTTAGCAAGATCATCAATTTTCATTGCTCCATTTTCTGTTTCATTTGCCTGATTTGAAGAAGTTTTTGCTATTTCTTCTATAGCTTTAGCAACCTCTGATGCAGAATAGCTAGTTTGCTGAGTAACTTCAGATAAATTATTAGATGCATCTAATACTACATTTGTAGAGTTTTTCACCTCTTTTATTAATGATCTTATATTTTCAATCATAGTATTGAAGTTATTTGAAAGTTTACCAAACTCATCATCGTATTTAGATTTAGCTTTTACAGTTAAATCCCCTCTTGCTGCATCTTCAAATACATTGTTTAATACATTTAGTGAATCTTGAATATTTTTAGCTATTAAAAACGCTATAACTAAACCTGCTATAATAGCTATACCTAATATTAAAAATATAAAATCTCTTATAATATTAGTATCATTTAAAAGCTCATCTTCTTTTAAAATTGTCATTATCTTAAACCCTAAAAGCTCATCTGTTAAGAAGTTTGAAAATCTATTGCCCCCATCATGAGCTGTATACTCTATAAAGCCTCTATCTTTATCTTTCATATCATCCCAAATACCTATTTGTATAGGAAGATCAGATCCTATTAATGTATTATCTGGATGAGCAATTATTGTTCCTTCTCTTGAAATTATAACTGCAAATCCTTCTTTTCCTATTTTTATATTTTCGATTTTATCAGATAGCATATTAAGGTCTATATCTGTTCCAATAACACCTATTACTCTTCCGTTATCTACTATAGCCTTTGCAAGACTTATTACCACATCTCCTGTAGCAGCATCTATGTATGGATCTGTGTAGTATACTTTTTGAGGATCCTTAAGTGCTCCTTGATACCAAGACCTACTAGTAGGGTCATATCCTTGAGGAAGCTCTGTATAAGGATATATAACCATATCTTTATTTTCAAGTCCAAAATATGCATTTATCATACTTGGATTGTTTTCTTGAATATTTTTCATAAATTCTGTTGCTATTTTTCTCATATCTTCATCTTGAATATTCCTAAAAGCTGAGTTATCACTTAAAGCTTTTATTTGATTTTCTATTCCGAAAAAGTACTCATCTAAAGCTACACTGATCTGATCAAGCATTTGATCTGATGTGTCTACAAGCTTATCTTTTAGGATATTAACTGATTTGTTGTAAGAAAAGTATCCCAACGCTATTACAGGAAGCATAATTGCTAAAACTATTATTGCTAGGAGCCTATTTCTTACGCTCTTTGTAAAAATTGACATTTCTTCTCCCTCCGTAACAATTTGTTTTATTTTTTTACATTATATCAGATTTTTCTGTAATTTTGTAGAAAAAAAAAGAAAGCACTATGTGCTCTCAACTTTTATATATTTTTCAAATTCTGTTGAATTAACAGGTTTTCCGTATATATACCCTTGAACTATTTTACATTTTTTGCTTTTTAAAAACGTTAGCTGCACTTCATTTTCTACACCTTCTGCTATTACATCTAAATTTAAAATTGTTGCAACAGACATTATAGCATCTATCATTTTTATATTATCTATAAATGATTTATCTATTTTTAGCTTATTTACATCTAATTTGCTAAGTTGACTTAAAGATGAGTATCCTGTTCCAAAATCATCTATACTTATTTTTATTCCCATATCTCTTAAATCTTTTATTTTTTGTATTATATTATCTATATCTTCTATATAAACTCTTTCCGTTATCTCAAGTTCAATATATCTAGGGTCTATACCTGTGTCTTTTATTATTTTATATAAATTATCCACAAAGTTATCTTCTTGAAGTTGAACTGCTGATATATTAATTGATATAAATATTTTTTTATAACCCATATCTTGCCATATCTTATTTTGTTTACATACAGTTTTTATTATATAATTTCCTATATCTATTATACTTTTATTTTTTTCTGCTATAGGTATAAATTCTGAAGGTGGTATGTATCCTAACTCTTTGTGATACCACCTTGCTAAAGCTTCTGCTCCTACTACTTGTGAATTTGATATATCTACTATAGGCTGAAAATGTATTTGTATTTCTCCCTTATCTAAAGCATATCTTATATCGTTACATAGTATAAATTCTTTTTTAATTTTATTTAAATCCTGACTAGAGTATATATGCACTTTCCCTTCATTATTTTTCTTTGCTTCATACATTGCTATGTCTGCATTTTTTATTAGTGTATGGGCATCTATTCCATCATCTGGATATATACTTGCACCTATGCTAGCTGAAAGATGGATATGTTGATAGTTCATAATTACTACATCTTTTAATTTTTCTGTTATCTCATAAGATATATCTACAAGCTCTTTTTGAGTTATATTTTTTAATAAAACTACAAATTCATCTCCACCTATTCTAGCAACAATCCCTTTGATATTTATAACTTTTTTTATTATGTTTGCACAGTATCTAAGTATTTCATCTCCTACTATATGACCTAATGTATCATTTATTTTTTTAAACCCATCAATATCTATAAACATTATCATTATTTTTTTATTTTCAGTTTCCCTTATTTCTGAGTTTAATTTTTCTATAAAGTATGCTCTATTATAAAGTCCTGTTAAGCTATCTGTATATGCTAACTTTTCTATTTTTTTTTCGCATTCTTTTCTTTCACTTATGTCTGTATATATACAGTAAATTCCTAATTGCTCTTGATTATAAATTATAGGGTATGATAATAAACTTACATATATTAACTTTCCATACTTATTTTTAGTAACTATTTCTTGTCTTAAAACATTTCCTCCTATAACTTTTGTTGTAAGAAAATCATATTCTTTTATATTTTCTTTAAAGATTAATAAATCTTGTATATATTTTCCTTTTATTTCATCTAAATTATATCCAAATATTGTTTCAAAAGCTTTATTTACCTTTATAACTTTTGATTGATTAGTTAATATTGCTATTGCATCAGGTGAGTTTTCAAATAATTGTTCAAAGTAAGATTTTTGTATCATTAATTTTTGTTCAAACATTATTTTTTCTGTTATATCATGAACAATAGAATACAAATAATCTTTTCCATTTATATTTATTATTCCACTGTAAACCTCTACATCTTTTATTTCTCCTGATGATAATTTGTGTTTAAAATAAAATCTTTTATTTTTCTCAGATTTTGCATCATTTATATACCTTTTAAGTTCGTCTTTACTGAGAATATTTATATCTTGTATTTTAATGGATTTCATCTGATCATATGTGTATCCGTAATATATACATGCAGCATTATTTGCTTCTACTATATTAAAACTTTCAGGATCTATTATAAACATTGCTGCTCCATTTTTTTCAAAAAAGCTTTTATATTTTTCTTCGCTTTCCTTTATTTTATCTTGCATTTTTTTATATTCAGTATTTTTAGTATCTAAAAACTTTCCCCATAGTATATTATAAAACTTTCTTAGCACCATATCACACCCTTTGAATAATAAATTTACTAATATATTATTCAAAGGTTTATTTTGTTGAAACAAAAAAAGCAGCAATTAAGCTGCTTATTGAGTAACTTTTTTAGTTATAGGCACATATACCTCAGAAGAAAGTTTTGCTGATTCTTGCTCGTTCTTTGAAGGAAGTATATATGCAAAATAATAAACAACAGGCACTATTATTGCTCCTCCAACTATATTACCAAGAGTTGATGGTATTATGTTTTTTGTAAATATCTCTACCCAAGTCATATCAGCTCCTGCAAATTTTGCAAGAGGTAAAAAGAACATATTAGCTATACTATGCTCAAAGCCACCAAGTATAAATACAACTATAGGGAACCAGCAAGCAAATATCTTAGATATCATATCTTGTGCCCCTGCTACCATCCATACTGTAAGAACTACTAATATATTACAAAGTACTCCTCTTAAAAAGATAGTAGTAAAATCAAGTGCCATCTTACCACTTGCAATAGACATTGCAAGATCATACATAGGATCCCCTACATTGTAGTATCCTGTTTTTACTACTAATAGTGCCATTGTTGCTATTCCTATGCAATTTGTTGCATAAACTATTGCCCAGTTTTTTAGCATTTGCTTTAAAGTTATCTTTTTATCCATAAGGGCTAAAGTCATAAGACAGTTTCCTGTAAATAATTCTCCTCCTGCCATTATAACAAGCATAAGACCTACAGGGAAAACTGCTCCACCTATAAGTTTCATAAGTCCTACATCTATATGTTTTAATGTTTGCATTACTGAGATATATGCATGTGCACCAAATCCTATAAACATACCTGCAAACAATCCTAAAAGTTCCATTTGTGTAGTCGATAAATTAGCTTTCTTTATTCCTGCACCTACTATAGCCTGTGCTATCTCTGGCGGGGTTAAAATTTTCTTATCCATTTAATCATCTTCCTTTCAATTTTATTAGTATTTTAGTTGTGTAAAGTTTAAATATTCAGAAATTATCTACCCGCCTTTTTCAGTCAATTTTTCATTTCGCCCATGCTCTGAAAAATCCACTTTTATTCCCCCTATCCAATTTCTTCAACTAAATCGCTTTATAGATTATACTCCATTTTTTTTAATATTTCTATATAAAATTTTATTTTTTGTGTGGTTTTTTTCTACAAACATTGAAAAAAAGTGGCACAATATCCACCACTTATATATTGAATCTATTAATTATTTCATCCAATTCTTTCACTATTCTTAAAAGTTGTTCAGATAATGATGATAACTCTTGAATAGATGCAAACTGTTCCTGAATAGATGCTGATATTTCTTGTGTAGATGCTGCTGACTGTTGTGTTACTGATGATATTTCCTGTATTGATTTAACTACTTCTTGTTTTTGTAATTTTATTTTATCTATATTTTTTATAAGATTAATACTTTCATCAACTATTTTGTTTATAACATTACTTATATCATCAAAAGAGTTTTTTGCATTTTTTACTGCATTATCTGATAGTTTAATAGCTTGTGCTGCGAAATTTATCTCTTTTTTTACGCTTTCTATATCTATTTGAACATTTGAAATTATCTGCTCAATTTCTTTAGTATATGTTGAAGATAGTTGTGAAAGCTTTCTTATTTCATCTGCAACTACCGAAAATCCTCTTCCAGCTTCTCCTGCACGGGCTGCTTCTATGGCTGCATTAAGTGCTAAAAGGTTTGTTTGATCTGATATAACTTTTATGCTTTCTAAAGCCTTTGATATTAGTTTTGAGCTTTTATTTAAAGATTCAATCTTTTCTAATGTATTATCTGATGCTTTAATGCTATCTTCAGATGCTTTATATAAATTTTCTATTTGCAGCAAACCACTCTCATTAGTATATTTTGCCTTTTCTATTTCACCTTCTATAGATTTAATTCCTGTTAACAACAAATCTATATTATTGTCTAATTGTTTTAGTTTTTCGTATCCTTCTTGCATACTTTTAGCTTGATCTATGGTTCCTTGAGAAAGTTCATCTGTTGATTTTGATATTTGTTCTAAGGCCTGTGAATACTCATTCATATTATTTGTTAGTATAAAGCTGTTATCATAAAGTTTTTTAGAGTCTTCCTTTAATGTTTTTATTATGGTTTTAAGAGTTTTTCGTAGCTTAATTATAGATTCTCCCATATCTTTACATTCATCTTTATATTCTAATAGATACTCGTATTCTTTATTGTCTTTTATATCAAGATTAGCTGTTTTATCTAAAGCTTGTGTAACCGATAAAACTGGCTTTGTTATCTTGTTTCCTATATATAAAGATATTGCTATTGAAATTATTGCTCCTAAAATTATTATTATTGTAGATATACTAATGAGTTTATTTAAATCACTAAATACTTCTTTTTCTGGAATACATACTCCTATTGTATATCCGTTTGATAAATTATAATATCCAAATATCTTTTTTTCTCCTTCAAAGCTGTACTTAAACCATCCCGATTTATTTTTTGCAATTTCTTCAGCTATATAAAGAAAGCGATCTATTTTCTACATCTTTTAAATTATCATTAATATTAAATGTAGGGTGAACTAAGAAATTATATTCTTTAGATAATAAAAAAGCATATCCTGTATCATATAATTTTATTTCTTTTACTGCATTTTTGACTAAATCAAAATCTATATCCATTCCTACAACCCCTATTAGTAAATTATCTACATATACTGGTTTTGTATATGATATTAAATATTTATTTATATCATCTTCCATATAAGGATCTATCCATGTTCCAGCTTTGTTGTCTACTGCTTTATAGTAGTAGTTCATATATTCATTATCTCTATTAAATTCTTCTATAGTTATACTTTCTTGCTTTTCAACTTTTCCATTTATATTTGTATACCAAATTCCATATGCCTTATTTTTAAGCTCTGGATTTAAAGTTATATAAGTTCCAACTGATTGTTTTGTATTTTCTGAGTATCTTTTTATTACTTTATCCATTTCGCTTATATATTTTTCTAAGTATAAATCATTTTCTTTAAACTGTTTTGTATCAAATAAATTTACTGCTGTATCTGATAGGTTTTCAACTAAGCTTGATATATTATCCATTACATTTTCAAATTCATATCCTTTGTTTTCTAATATAAGCATAAGCTCTTTTTGTATATTTTCTTTTACTATATCTTTTGCTCTAGATAGTATAATACTTCCAACAGTTGTACCTATTATGATAGAGCATAAAAGTATTGATAATACTATTTTAAAATTTATACTATTAATTTTTTTATTCATTTTACCACCCTCTTATATATTTTTTCACTTTATAATATTTGAGGGTAGTAAATTATGTGAAAAAATCCTGTAAAAATTTTTACAGGATTATCCTTTGTAAAGCTGTTTAGCTACTGGGAATGGATCAAGTGCTCTATCTAAAACATTTGTTACATGTCCTATTAAAACCCCATAGTTTACTATAGGTGTTTTATTTTCTCTTGCCTTACTTATTCTATATTGCATTTCCTTTGCATTTAGCATACATCCACCACAGTGAACTATTAGTTTGTATTTTTTCATTTCTTCTTGGTTTGGATAACTAACTCCAGATGTCCACTCAAAATTTAGTTTTGCATTTGCTATTTTCTCTATCCACTTAGGTATTTTGTCTTTTCCTATGTCTCCTTCTTGTCTATGATGTGTACATCCTTCACATATAAGAACATGATCATTTTCTTTTAATGTATTTATAGCTTTAACTCCTATAACAAGCTCCTCAAGGTCAGCTTTGTATCTAGCAAACAATATAGAAAATGATGTCATAGGAATATCTTTAGGAACTATCTTATCTACTAGCTCAAATGCTTGTGAGTCTGTTATAACTAATTTAGGTTTTTTCCCTAGATTATCTAATGTGCTTTTAAGTTCTGTTTCTCTTGTTACAATAGCTACTGCCCCGTGATCTATAACATCTCTTATTGTCTGCTGCTGAGGTAATATAAGTCTTCCCTTTGGAGCTGCTTTATCTATCGGGGTAACTAATACTACAAAGTCATTTGGCTCAATTAAATCTCCCACTATTTTCTTTTCTTCTTGAGTATTAGGAGCATGCTTTATTATTAAGTTTTTAAGATCATCTATTCCATATCTATTTTTAGCACTTACCCCTACACATTCAATATTTAATGTGTTTTCTATTTCTTTTATTTGTTCTTTATCAATGCAAGTTTCATCAATCTTATTAACAGCTGCAATTACTGGAATTTTCTTGTCTTTTATTTTTTCTAATATATCTTTATCAAAATCACGAACCCCATCATTTGCGTTGATAACAAGTACTGCAAGGTCAGTTTTATTTAAAACATCAATACTTTTTTTAACTCTAAGTTCTCCTAATGCTCCCTCATCATCAATTCCTGCTGTATCTATTATTACAACAGGACCTATAGGAAGAATTTCCATAGCTTTGTATACAGGGTCTGTTGTTGTTCCAGCTACATTAGATACTAAAGCTATATCTTGATTTGTCAAAGCATTTATTAATGACGATTTTCCTGCATTTCTTCTACCAAATATCGCTATATGAAGTCTATTGCTTCTAGGTGTTTCATTCATTGCTAAATACCTCCATATCAAATTTTAAATATGGCGGGAACTGTCTATTAGCCTCTTTTATAGCTTTATATGCACTCTTTAGATCTACCATATTTTTACCTGAATATATTTGATAGTTATATCTATATTTAGCTGGAGTATTTATAAGCATTATAGTGTTTGCTCCTGCTTTTAAAGCCTTAGTTTGTCCATTAGGGTCAATGGATGCTAAAGCTGTTGTGGCTGGAATATATACTCTTTTACAAACTAATCTAGTTACAGCAACAGCTTTTAAGGTCATCTCAACACTTCCAGGAGGATATTTTTCAAGTGGAGTTGATTTTGCTGGTATAAAAGGTCCTATACCTATCATATTTATTCCCATATCTTTAAAAAACATTATATCTTTTGCTATATCTTCTTCTCTTTGTCCTGGAAGACCTATTATAGATCCTGACCCATTTATATATCCTAATTCTCTTAGCCACTTTGAGCATTGTATCCTATGGTTATAATCATCATCTGGATGAACATATTCAAATATATCTTTATTAGTAGTTTCTATTTTTAAAAGATAGTTATCTGCACCAAGCTTTTTAAAGTATTCGTATTCTTCTTTTGGTCTTTCTCCTAAACTTAAAGTTATTCTCATACCTGTTTCTTTTTTTATTCTTGTTATTAAATTACCTATTTTTTCTTTAGTATAGAATGGATCTTCTCCAGATTGAAGTATTACAGTTTTAAGACCTAATGAATGAAGCTCATGAACTATCTTCATTATTTCTTCTTCATCCATTCTGTATCTTTCAAGAGTTGTTAGTCCTTTTCTAACTCCACAGTATTTACAATCCTTTATACAATAATTAGAAAACTCTATCGCTCCCCTTATATCTACTACATCTCCAACTATTTTCTTTCTCATTTCATCAGCTGCACTAAATAGTGCTTGCTTTTCAGCAGTACCATCAGCCTTAAGCAAAGTTACTATATCTTCAAAATCTAATTCTATACCTTGTTCTACCTTTTTTAATGCATTTAGAAATTCTTCTCTTATAACTGAATTTCTTACTTTTTCTAGAAGGCCTGTTAGCCTTTGAGGTTTATCTTCATATATACCTGATATTACTATATCATTTTGTCTTAAATATTTTTCACTTATATCTTTATCTTCTTTTTTTACTCTTATTGCAATAGCACAAACCGATCCATATTCAGCAGGAGCTGGAACAAGAGATGTTTCAATACCATTATCTTTGAGTATTTTATCTCCTCTTAACATATGGTTTGTAGATCCTGCCATTATAAGGTAGTATTTTATTTCATTCATAGCATCCTCCTAAAAATATAGGTCTTTTTCTCCTTTTTCTATTCTTTCTAATCTTTTCTTTACTTCTTGTTTTATTTTTTCATTTTTTATTTTGTCTAGCTCTCTTTGTATCATTTCTTCTCCTATTTTTTTAGTTTCTTCAGATGCACTGTTTACTAGATTTTCTTTAAATGTAAGTATTGAATTTGGCTGACAAAATTCATGTATATGTGAATGTTTAGCAAGTTCCATGAATGCTTCTCCTGTTCTTTTAGCCCTATAGCAAGCTGTGCAAAAACTAGGAAGATGGCCTTGCTTGCATATTACTTTTAGCATCTCATCTAGGCTTCTTTCATCACTTGTTTCAAACTGGTCTGCATACTTATCATCTTCTTCATATCCTCCTGGACTTGTTTTAGATCCAGCTGACATTTGTGATACTCCTAAATTTATAAGTTCATCTCTAAGATTTTTATCTTCTCTTGTTGAAAGAATTATCCCTGTATAAGGAACTGCCATTCTATAAACAGCTACAACTTTCTTAAGATCTTTATCTGAAAGAGGATATGGCACTTTATCAAGCCCTGATCCAATTGCTGGTCTAAGTCTTGGTATAGATATAGTGTGTGGACCTATATTATACTTTTGATCTAAATAATCAGAATGAATAAGTGTTGCTATAACATCAAATTTATAATCATAAAGTCCAAGTAATACTCCTATACCAACATCGTCTATTCCAGCTTCAAATGCTCTATCTATTGCTGTTAATCTATAATCATAATCTGCCTTTGAGCCACTTGTATGCATTTTTTTATAAGTTTGCCTATGATATGTTTCCTGGAATATCTGGTATGTTCCAATCTTTGCCTTTTTTAGCTTTTTAAATTCTTCAACACTCATAGGAGCGGCATTTACATTTATTCTTCTTATATCAGCATTTTCATATATAGCCCTTACACTTTCTACTATGTGATCTATATTAGTAGTTTTTTTGTCTTCTCCACAAACTAATAAAATTCTCTTGTGTCCTTGTTTTTCTAAAACTTTAGCTTCATTTATTATTTCTTCAGTTGATAATGTTTTTCTATGAAGACTTTTGTTTGCTGCTCTAAAACCACAATATAAGCAGTTGTTAGTACATTCATTTGATGTATAAAGCGGTGCAAATACCACTATTCTATTACCATATATCTTTTCTTTTATATATCTTGCAGCTTCAAACATTTTTTCTAAAAGATGTTCATCTTCAACTTGAAGAAGTTTTGCAGCTTCTATTATTTCTATTCCATAACAGTCTTTAGATTTTTCTATTATTTCTAAGATTTCTTCTTTAGAAAAGTCTTTAGATTCTTTTAAAATTTCATTTATTTCATTTTCATTTATTATTTCATAAGTATTCATATTTTTCCACCTCACTTTTGAGTTAAAGCACTTTTAACTGTAACTCCTTTTAATCTTCCTAATTTTCCTGTTAAAGCTCCTATATCATCGTTTGTTCCATCAACTATTATAGATATTACACTTACATCTTTTTCTTTGTATGGTATTCCCATTCTTCCTACAACAATATCTGAAAAAGAGCTTAATAATTTGTTTACCTTTTCAACACTTTCTTTATCTTCTACTATTATCGCAACTACTCCAATTCTTTTGTTCATGATATCACCCTTTCTAAACAAAAAAACTTTCCTAAAGGTAGGAAAGTTTATACTCATCACCTCTCTTACCTTTTGCTCAGAATAATATCCTCGCAATTAGAATTTTTTTATTATCCTCCTGATGAATACAATCCATCAGTCAGATTTATTTTTTTCATAATATATATTTACTCCAAAGTAGGTTGAAATAAACATATATTATGAAAAAGGGCAAGAAATCTTGCCCTTTTTATTATTCAGTTGCTGCAACTTCTAATTCTTCTTTTTTATCTAATGGATATACTTCTCTTTTTGTATAGTGAGTATGAAGTAATTCATGTGCTTTATGGCTGTTTGGTTTTCCTAAAAACTCTGCATATAATTTTTGTACTGATTCGTTCTTATGAGATTTTCTAACTGGCATTAAAACATCTTCTTCATATAAAGCTTTAGCTCTTTCCACTCTTAAATCTACTGTATCTCTTACTTTAGATGGAACTTGAGGTTGACCTCCTCCAGTTACACATCCTCCTGAACATCCCATTACTTCTATGAAGTGATAGTCTGCTTTTCCTTCTTTTACAAGATCTAAAAGCTCAGATGCAGCTTTAGTTCCATGAACTACTGCAACTTTTATTTCTTTTCCACCAAGATTTACAGTAGCTTCTTTTAAGTTTTCAATTCCTCTTACAGCAGTATAGTTTATTTCTTCTAAATCTTCTCCTGTTAATACGTCAGCTACAGTTCTTATAGCAGCTTCCATAACTCCACCTGTTGCTCCAAATATTACTCCAGCACCAGAGTAATCTCCGAAGAACTCATCAAATGCTGAATCTTCTAATTTATTAAATTCGATTCTAGCTTCTTTTATCATCTTAGCAAGCTCTCTTGTAGTAAGAACTGCGTCTACATCTTTTAATCCATTAACTTGCATTTCTTCTCTAGCTGACTCTGTTTTCTTAGAAGTACATGGCATTATAGATACCACATATATATCTTTAGGATCTATATTGTTTATTTGAGCATAGTAAGATTTTAATATTGCTCCCATCATTTGATGAGGTGACTTACAGCTTGATAAGTTTTCTATTAATTCTGGGTAATAGAATTCACAGTATCTGATCCATCCTGGTGAACATGAAGTTATCATTGGAAGTTTTCCACCGTTTTGAATTCTATCTAAAAGCTCATGTCCTTCTTCCATTATTGTAAGGTCAGCTGCAAAGTTAGTATCAAATACTTTGTCAAATCCAAGTCTTTTAAGAGCAGTTACCATTTTTCCAGTAACTCTTGTTCCTATTTCCATTCCAAACTCTTCACCTAAAGCAGCTCTTACAGAAGGAGCAGTTTGAACTACTACATGCTTATTAGGATCTTCTATAGCATCCCAAACTCTTTCTATATCGCTTTTTTCTCTAAGAGCTGCAACTGGACATACTGTTATACATTGTCCACAGTATATACATGGAGCATCAGCCATGCTCTTGTCAAATGCAGGAGCAACTTCTGTTTCGATTCCTCTCTTAGTAAAGTCTAAGATAGAAATTCCTTGAACGCTCTTACATACAGATACACATCTTCCACAAAGGATACATTTATTAGGGTCTCTAACTATAGAATGAGATTTATCATCTACAGGTTTTACCTTATTTTCTCCTTCATATTCTATTTTGCTAACATTTAAATCTTCAGCTAATGTTTGAAGCTCACAGTTTCCGTTTCTAAAGCAAGATAAACAATCTCTATTGTGGTTTGATAGTATAAGCTCTAAGTTATCTTTTCTTGTTTCTCTTACTTTTTTAGTGTTAGTTTTTACAACCATACCTTCTCCAACTGGGTGAACACAAGAAGCTTGAAGGTTTCTAGCTCCTTCTATTTCAACTAAACACATTCTACAAGCACCGATTTCATTTATATCTTTTAGATAACAAAGAGTAGGTATATCTATTCCAATTTCTCTTGCTGCATCAAGTATTGTATAATTCTTAGGAACAGAAACAGTTATATTGTCTATGGTTAAAGTAACTTTTTCCATCATGCACACCTCTTTCCTTATTACTTTTTAATTATTGCTTTGAATGGACATTTATCTACACAAGCACCACATTTTACACAAGCATTAGTATCTATTTTGTGTACTTCTTTTCTTTCTCCGCTTATAGCATTTACTGGACAAGCTTTAGCACATAGTGTACATCCTTTACATTTTTCTTCAATGATAAAGAATTGAAGTAATCCTTGACATACTCCAGCAGGACATTTTTTATCTTTTACGTGTGCTTCATACTCTTCTCTGAAGTATTTTAAAGTAGATAATACTGGGTTTGGAGCAGTTTGACCAAGTCCGCAAAGTGCAGCTGATTTTATGCTGTTTGCTAACTTTTCAAGTCTATTTAAATCTTCTATATCTCCATGTCCTTCTGTTATTCTATCAAGTATTTCAAGCATTCTCTTTGTACCTATTCTACAAGGAGGGCATTTACCACAAGATTCTTCAACAGTAAAGTCTAAGAAGAATTTAGCAATGTCAACCATACAGTTATCTTCATCCATTACTACCATACCACCTGAACCCATCATTGATCCAAGAGCTGTTAGTGATTCGTAGTCAATTGGAGTATCAAGATATTCTTCTGTTAGACATCCTCCAGATGGTCCTCCTGTTTGAACAGCTTTAAACTTCTTACCGTTTGGTATTCCACCACCAACATCAAATATTATTTGTCTTAAAGTTGTTCCCATAGGTATTTCTATAAGACCTACGTTGTTTACTTTTCCTCCTAAAGCAAATACTTTAGTTCCTTTAGATTTTTCAGTTCCCATCGAAGCAAACCACTCTGGTCCGTTTAATATTATTCTTGGAATATTTGCATAAGTTTCAACGTTATTTAAAAGTGTTGGCTTATTCCATATACCTTTAACTGCTGGGAATGGTGGTCTTGGTCTTGGCATTCCTCTTTTACCTTCTATAGAGTTTATAAGAGCTGTTTCTTCTCCACAAACGAATGCTCCTGCACCAAGTCTTATTTCCATATCAAATTCAAATCCAGTTCCGAATATATCTTTTCCTAATAATCCTCTTTCTCTAGCAGAATCTATTGCTTTTTGAAGTCTTTCAACAGCTGTTGGATACTCTGCTCTAACATAAACATATCCCATATTTGCTCCAACTGCATATCCTGCAATAGCCATTGCTTCAACTACAGCGTGTGGGTCTCCTTCAAGTATAGATCTGTCCATGAATGCTCCTGGGTCTCCCTCGTCAGCATTACATGCAACATATTTTTGGTCTCCTTGAGCTTTGTAAGTAAATTCCCATTTAAGTCCTGTTGGGAATCCTCCACCTCCACGACCACGAAGTCCTGATCTTTTAACTACATCTATAACTTCTTCCGGAGTCATTTCTTTTAAAACTTTTTCTAATGCTTTATATCCATCTCTTTCTAAGTAGTCATCTATATTTTCAGCTCCTATAGAACCGCAGTTTTTAAGAGCAACTCTGTGTTGGTTTTTATAGAAAGGAACTTCTTCAAATGGTCTCATCTGTCCATCTTCTGTTAATGCTTCTTTATATAATAATTCCTTAACTACATTTCCACCTACTATATGCTCATCAACTATTCTTTCTACATCTTCAAGTTGAACTTGACTATAAAAAGCTCCTTCTGGATATACTATAACTATAGGACCAGCTGCACATAGTCCAAAACATCCTGTTTTTATAAGTTTTACATCATCTTTTATGCCTTTTTCTGAAAGTAGGTTTTCCATTTTTTCAAATATTTTTAAAGAGCTTGATGAAATACAACCCGTACCACCACAAACTAATACTTCATTTTTGTAAGCCATTGTATACCCTCCTTACGTGGTTTTCTTGATTTATCAGTTATTAAAGATATTTTTCTATTATTCCATCTACATCTGAAACTACAAGTTTTCCATAAACATCTTCGTTTACTGTTAATACTGGAGCAAGTCCACAAGCTCCTATACATCTTGTTCCAACTAAAGTAAACTTACCATCTTTAGATGTTTTTCCTATTTCTACATCTATTTTCTTAGCTATTTTATCTATTATTTCTTGAGCCCCTTTAACGTAACAAGCTGTTCCTAGACATACCCCTATTACATATTCTCCTTTTGGTTCTAGAGAAAACTGAGAATAGAAAGTTGCAACACCATAAATTTCTGCTAGCGGTATGTCAAGTCCTTCAGATATCTTCTTTTGAACTTCCATAGAAACACATCCAAATATTCTCTGTGCTTCTGTAAGTACTGGCATTAACGCACCCTGTTTACCTTTGTTTTCCAGGATAACCTTTTCAAGCTTATCAAAATTCTCCTTCGTAAAAACGTCTCTTGCCATCCTAATCCTCCTCACACCTTTTTTTCATCCCAGGAAATCATTCTCAAAATTGCATGTACAAAAAAATAAGTCATTTTTTTAACATGCGTATATAAAAATAAAATAAGGATATAATAATTTTTTATCCTTATTTTATTTTACTCGACAATGCCATTATAACATATTATTCATTTTCTCTGCAATTATTTTATTGATAATAAATTCTGTAAATTGTACGGCTTTGCATTTTTTCATATCTTCTTTACACTTTTCCTGCTCCTTACATTCAAGGCAAAAATCTCTTAAATTCATTGCAATTTCAATCTCTTTTCTCAAATCTTGATCCATAAAATCACCTCACTACAAAGTTTTCAGTGATATATTTTGAATTTTCAGAATATATTGTTGTTTTTTTATCAACTTGTATATTTAGTGTATATTTATTCATTTACTATAACATGTTTCGACTTTTTCTTATTAATTTTATCAAAATTTAGAATATTGTCATGTTACCGTTTTAACTATTTATTCATGTTAGCTGTATATATATAACTAGGTTTGTATATATTTTTTATATTAATATATACATTTTTTTATTTATAATTTCCTAAGTACTATGAAAAATTTTTCATAAATCTACTGATATTTATTGTAGCTGCATAATATATTAATAAATGTATATTGGGGTGATTTTTATGAATAGAAAAGTAAAAATAGTAATTAATCTTAATGATAGAAAGTTATATCTTTATATAAACAATATTCTTCATTCTTCTTATCCTGTAGCTATCGGAAAGGCTTCAACTCCTACTCCAACGGGTAATTTTAGGATAATACAAAAGTTAAGAAATCCAGGAGGAGTTTTTGGATCTAGATGGATGAGGTTTTATAGAGGGTATGGAATACATGGAACTAATAATCCAAGTTCTATTGGAAAAGCTGTCTCTAATGGATGTGTAAGAATGTTAAACAGTAATATAAATGCTATATATGATTTAGTTCCACTAGGAACTGAAGTTATGATAACAAAGTAATAGCAGGTAATTTACCTGCTATTTACCAAGCATTGCACTTCCTATTATTCCACCATCGTTTTCAAGTTTACCTATGACTATTTTTCCATATTCTAAATCTTTAAATAATAAGTATTTTGAAACTTCACTGTTTATTTTGTTTAAAAGGAAATTACCACTCTTTGATAGACCCCCACCTATGCATATAACTTCAGGATCTATTATATTCATAATATTTGTAATTCCTATAGCTAGATATTTTACTAGATTATCTACAGCTTTATTTGCTATATAGTCTCCTTCTTTTGCTGAGTCTATTATTACTTTTGCATCTATTTTTTCCATGTCATTTTGTACTTTTTCCATTATCAATGTATCTTTGTTTTCTTCTTTTATAAGTTTTTTTGCATAATTTATTATTGCAGTTGCAGATGAGAATGTTTCAAGGCATCCATTTTTACCACAGTTGCAGTCATAAAAGTTTTCTCCTACTACCATATGACCTATTTCAGATCCTAATCCATGGCTTCCGCTGAATACTTTTCCATCTATTATTATTCCTCCACCTACTCCTGTTCCAAGTGTCAGCATAACTCCTGTCTTTTTATCTTTCATAGCTCCACAAGCATATTCTGCTACACATGCAACAGTTGCATCATTTTCTACATATATTGGTAAATCTTTAAACTCTTTTTTAAGCATATCTGATAAAGGAACATTTTTCCAAAATAGGTTGTGAGCGTAATAAACCAAACCTTCTTTACTTGCAACTCCAGGTATACCTATTCCTATTGATTTTATATCTTTAGTATTTAATTTAGCTTCATCTAAAAGAGAATTTATAAGCGAAATTATTTCACCTATAACACCTTCATATCCAGCTTCTACTGGAGTTTTTACTTCCTTTTTTAGTATTATTTTAGCGTTTTCATCTACAATTCCACCTTTTATAGCTGTTCCTCCAAGATCAATTCCTACATAATACATAGTATCCCCTCCAACTTATTTATCTTCTGATAGCTTTTTCATAAGTCTATCATTAAAATCCCTAGCAGCATTATACCCCATTGCCTTTTGTCTATGATTTTTAGCTGCAACCTCAATTATCATAGCTATATTTCTCCCAGGTCTTACAGGTATAATTACATGTTCAACAGGAACTCCTAATATTTCCATATAATTTTCTTCTATTCCTAATCTATCATAATATTGTCCTTCTTTCCATACCTGAAGTTCTATTACCATATCTACATTCTTAGAAAGTTTTACAGCACCAACACCATAAAGACTCTTTATATCTAATATTCCTATACCTCTTATCTCCATTAAATGTCTTATTGTTTCAGGAGCTTGAGCTAATAACAAATCTTCATCAATTTTTCTTATCTCTACAGCATCATCTGCAACTAATCTATGTCCTCTTTTTATAAGTTCTAATGCTGTTTCGGATTTTCCAACCCCACTTTCTCCTATTATAAGTATGCCTATACCATCAACATCTACTAATACTCCATGCATAGTCTTAGATGCAGCTAATTTTTCATTTAAATAATTAGATACCCTATTTATAAATCTTGTTGTATTCATATTTGTAGATAAAATTATTTTTTTATACTTTTTAGCAGCGTCTATTGTATCGCTATTGACCTTTAGTCCCCTTGTAACTATTAAAGCAGGAATTTCATATGAAAAGAGCTTGTCTAACCTTTCTTTTCTTATTTTCTCGTCTAAATGCTCAAAATAATTATACTCTCCTTTTCCTATTATTTGAATTCTATCATATGAAAAATCCCCAAAATAACCAGCAAGCTGAAGTCCTGGCCTATTTATATCTGAAGATTCAATATAATAGTCTACTTCTTCAGGACAGTAAACAATATCTAAATTAAGGTCTTTTATTAAATTTCTAACGTAAACCTTTTTCAAATTTATCACCTCTTTCTGAAAAACTCATATACATTTTTTGCACTTATACTATTCATTCCTTCAACTTTTTCAAGTTCTTCAATAGATGCATTTTTTATATTTTCTATAGTTTTAAAATGCTTTAGTAAATTATTTTTTCTTTTATCTCCTATTGAAGGTATATCATCTAATATAGATTTTTTCAGATTTTTTTCTCTAAGAGATCTATGATATGTTAAGGCAAAATTGTGAACTTCTTCTTGTATTGAAGATATAAATTTATATATATTAGATGATTTATCTAGATTTATCTCTTTATCTAAAGATACAAGCCCTTTGGTTTTGTGTTTATCATCTTTATACATTCCCCATACAGGAATATCTATACCAAGATCTTTTAATACTTCTTTTGCACACGATACATGACCTTTTCCACCATCTAATAGTAAAAGATCTGGATAGTTTCCTTTCTTAAGTCTTCTATATAAAATCTCCTGCATTGATTTATAATCATTTGGAGTATCTACACTATTTATCTTAAACCTTCTGTATTCTTTTTTATCCTTCTTTCCATTTGTTATAACAACCATAGCTCCAACTGAATCTACTCCTTGAATATTAGATATATCAAAAGCTTCTATTCTAGTTGGAATCTTTTCTAAATTAAGCATTTCCTTTAAAACTTCAATAGCACCTACAGTTTTTTCAAACTTTACTTTTTTGGTTTGACTAAATTTTTCTAAATACTCTTTTGCATTTTTTCTTACAAGCTCTACAAGTTCTTTTTTGTCTCCTTTTTTAGGAACTTTTATATTTACCTTTTGCCCTTTCTTTGAGCTTAGAAAGCTCATTATAACAGAAGAATCTTCTATATCATGATCAAGTATTATTTCTTTTGGAATAAATACATCTGATGAATAAAACTGTTTTATAAAGGAAGATAATATCTCACCTTCATCACTATTTAATATACCTTCAAATATAAAATGTTCTCTGCCTACTATCTTGCCTTCTCTTATAAAAAATATCTGTATACACGCTTCATCTAAAGACTTTTCTATTCCTATCACATCTTGATCTAAATCACTTTGGGTAAATGTTATCTTTTGCTTTTCAAGTATTTCTTCTAAACTTTTTATCCTGTCTCTTATACTTGCAGCTTTTTCAAATTGTAAATTTAAAGATGCCTCTTTCATCTCATCCTTTAATGTTTTTATTATATTCTCACCTTTTCCAGATAAAAAGGCTATTATGTCATCTACCATCTTTTCGTACTTTTTATCATCTATATTTCCAGTACAAGGTCCTAGACATTTTTTTATATAAAAATTAAGACAAGGCCTTTGTTTTTTGCTTATAGCCTTTTGTATATCTAATGAGCATGTTCTTATAGGATATAGATTTCTTATTATTTCAAGTGTATCGTTTACTGCAGTTGTATTTGTATAAGGTCCGAAATACTTTGCTTTATCTTTTTGTATTTTTCTTACCTTCAAAACCCTTGGGTACTTTTCGTTTAGAGTTACCTTTATGTATGGATAAGTTTTATCATCTCTTAATAGTATGTTATATTTTGGTTTATGCTTTTTTATTAAATTACATTCAAGTATTAACGCTTCAAGCTCTGAGTCAGTAATTATATACTCAAAATCACTTATGTTTTTTACCATTGATACTACTTTTTGAGAATGATTTTTAGATGACTGAAAGTATTGCCTTACCCTGTTTTTTAGAGATATAGCTTTTCCAACATAGATTATGTTACCTTTGCTATCTTTCATTAAATAAACTCCAGGTAAATCTGGAAGTTTCTTTAATTTTTCTCTTAACTGTCTCATTTTTTCCTCCATAAAAAATATTATATTTTATTTATGTAGATTTTGAAATATCCACAATTTATTAAAGTGCATAATTTCCTATATGTTATAAAAAACCTGCCGAATTATTCGGCAGGTAAGACTTTGTTATTCTATATTCGTAACTATTAAATTAGCTCCTTCTTGGTCATTATTAGTAATAGTCATTAATAATTTTTTACCTTCTTCTAAAGAATAAAATTCTTCTTTTAGCTCATCACTTATCTGAAACACATTTAAATATCCTTTTATATTAAATTCTGCAAAATTATTGTCAGCCATTCCGTTAAATATAGCTTCTACTTGTGCATTTCCTATTTGTTTTATATCTTTTACTAAAGAGTTTTCGTCAAAACCTATAACTACTAGTCTGTGACTTTTTAAATCTTGTATTGTTTGATTTAATGATGAGTCAAATTCAAAATAATTATCATCAGATTCTGTATCTAGTAAGTTTACATGTATTTTATTGTCTTTTTCTTCAAAATATATACCTATAGCTTCTTTGTACTCATTTATTTTATCATCTTTACTTTCTTCAACTACTGTTTCATTTGTATTTTCTTCTGATATAGATTTAGGCTCTTGTTCTAATTCACAGCCCGTTAAAAACATAAATGCAATTAAAATTAAAGCTAAGAATTTAAATTTCATAAAATCACCCCTTATTTTAATATTTGTCTTGATATATTTATAATTTCTTGTCTGTTTAAATTAGTTACAGCTAATATGTCTATGTTTTCTTGAGTATACCTTACAGTGTTAATTTTTCCTATATATACTTTAAATAAATTTACCACATTTTCACTTACTATTATATAGTTATTCCCTAAATTTATAGTTTCTCCTGCAATATTAAAGTCTTTATTTGAATTTAAAGATATATAAACATCTATAAACTTTGAGTTATCTCCTTTAAGTCTTAACAGATAATCATATATATGATCTTTTTGAAGCTGTATTAGGTACATAACATCAAATCCTTCAGGTATTTTGCTTATCATATCAGATTCAACAATATTATCTAGTGGTATCTTTTTATTTATATATGTTACTACGTCATCACTTTTAATCTCATAGGTAAATAACGAATCATTTATATATGGATTTATATCTAGTTTAACAAATGTATTTATAACTTTTGAATTTTCATTTGTATTTATTTCTTTTCTTATAGGCATATTAGTTTCTTTATCTATCCATATTCTATTGAAAGGTTCATCTTTTGAGTATCTAAATTTATATACATCTGTCTTTCTTCCTGATACAACTTCACTTGCAGTTTTTTGTATATCTATTGCATTTTTCATATGATCTATGGTTTCTTGTATGTGGTATCTCCAAAGCTCTCTTTTCGGATTTGTATATTCTATTGTAACATTTTTTCCATTTATAGTGTATATTTTTTCTCCATCGCTTATCTGTCTAGTTTTATATCCTTGTATTTCATGTAGTGCATTATACTTGTCATCCTTTTTGTAGTATACAGTTATTTTTTCTTTAGATTCTATATCGTTACCTGTTTGTGATATAATTTCTATTATTCCAAAATAACTTTCTATTTGGCTGTATGCCTTTTCCATTGAATAAACTATATTGTTATCATTTCTGTTTGGAAATAAAAGTAATATGTTTATAGTTACAAGAATAAATGCTAATATAGAAGCTACTTTCAAACTGTTACTTATTCTTTTTTTTCTAAACTGCATAATATCCTCCCTTCCAAATTCTTTTACTATTTTTATAGTTTGCAAGATTTCTTTTAGTTCTTGATCTGATTGTTCATTTAGCGAAGGATTTTTTCCTTTATTAATATCATCTATTAGTGCTGATACTATTTCTTCTTTATTTTTCACCTATTAATCCCCCTTTCAAGAGTTCTTTCCTCATTTTATCAAGAGCTCTATATTGTAGACTTTTTATCGTTCCTGATGGTTTCTTTAATATCTGTGATGTTTCTTTTACTGAATATCCCTTTATTATTCTTAGATTAATAACCTCTTGTTCATCTTGTGAAAGCTTGCTTAATGCCTGTTTCAAAACTATTCTTTCATTTATCATTTGTTCTTTTCCTTCAATATTAAATCCACTTTCGCTTAACTGTTCTAGGCTTTCTTCTTTTCTATCCCCTGTTTTTCTCCAAAGATCATATACTATGTGTTTTGCTGCAGTTAATATATATGATTTTGTATACTTTTTTTCACATATATCCTTTTCCATCTGGATATAAAGTCGTTTAAAAACTTCTTGAGTTAATTCTTCTGCGCGCTGTGTATCTTTTATTCTAAAATATATAAATTTGTAAACTTTTGGCCAAAACAAGTTATATATTTCGTTAAATCTAAACTCTAATTCAGGATCCTTCATGTTTTTCACCTCTATATTTTATAACGTACATTTTTATTATTTGGTTTCAAAAAAAAAATTATCCTCGGTTAAGAGGATAATTTTTCTTTTTTTAGTGCTTTTAAAAGCGATACGCAAGATAATACCATAACTATTGCAAATGGGAATGCTGCAGCTATTGATCCTATTTGAAGAGTTTTAAGTCCACCTGCTAGTAAAAGTGACAATGCTAATAAAGATTGTACTATTCCCCATATAACTTTTATTTTTGTAGACGGATTTAAATCTCCATCCGAAGACATCATGCCTAAAACAAATGTAGCAGAATCTGCTGAAGTAATAAAGAAAGTGCATAAAAGTACTACCGCAACAAGAGATATTAGACCTCCTAAAGGATAATGATTCATAACTACAAAAAATGCTGTTTCTGTAACTTGAGTTGCTTGAGTAGCTACCTCGTGCCCTAAGTTTATTCCAAGTGTTCCAAATGTAGCGAACCATAAAAATGATCCTAAAGCTGGCACTAATGTCACACCTATTATAAATTCTTTTATAGTTCTGCCTTTTGAAATACGGGCTATGAACGTTCCTACAAATGGAGCCCATGCTATCCACCAAGCCCAGTAAAATATTCTCCATCCACCTATCCAGCTATTGTCTCCAAACGGGTTTATATTCAAGCTGTCAACTATAAAGTCATTTAGATACATTCCTAAACCATTAGTGAATGTATTTATTATTTTTACTGTAGGTCCTAAAATTAAAGCTAATATCATCAAAATACTTGCAAGACTTAAATTTATATTAGAAAGCCATTTGATACCTTTATCTAGACCTGTGATAGCTGATACCATAAATAAAACTGTTACTATAGCAATAATAATTATTTGAACTAGTGTATTTGTAGGTATATTAAATAAATAATTTAATCCGCTGTTAATCTGAAGTGTTCCAAGTCCAAGTGAAGTTGCAACCCCTGCAACTGTTGCAAATATAGCAAGAATATCTATTGTCTTTCCAATCCACCCTTTTACATTCTTCTCTCCTATAAGTGGAACAAATATACTACTTATAAGACCAGGTGAATTTTTTCTAAATTGAAAATATGCAAGTGCAAGACCCAACACACTATAATTTGCCCACGGATGAATTCCCCAATGGAAAAATGACGTTTTTATCGCAAAGTTTGCAGCCTCACTGCTTGCAGGGGTAAATCCTACAGGAGATAAATAATGATAAAGTGGTTCTGCAACTCCCCAAAACACAAGACCTATTCCCATACCTGCACTAAATAGCATTGCAAACCATGATAAATAGTTATATTCAGGAGTTGAATCATCTTGACCTAGCTTTATATCTGAATACTTGCTGAATACGAGAAATATTGAAAATACTACAAAGAAAAACATAGTTATTAGATACATCCATCCAAATTTATCTAACAAAAAGTTAAAAAGCCCATTACATGCCATTGCAAAGTTTTCTGGAATCACTATTCCCCATAAAACTATAACAAATGTTACAAGCAAGGATATTATAAACACACTATTTCTTTTCATATCCACTCACCCCAATATATTACATATCTACCCTAAATACGGTTTGTGATTTTATGTCAGTTGCCAATGCTTTCAGAGCAATACCTACTCTATGGTATCTTAGCTCAAATTGTTCTTGTTTTGATGTATTGGGATCTCCTAGTGGATATGGTATTGATATAGTTGGAACTATTCTGTTTGCACCAACTGTCTTAGCAACAGGAACTAAATTTGCCATTTGAACAATGGCTATTCCTTCTTTTTCTATCTCTTTAACTATTGTTGCACCGCAACGTGTACATGTTCCTCATGTAGAAGTTAAGATAACAGCATCTACTTTATTTAACTTCATATCTTTAGCTATTTCTTTTCCCATTCTAGATGCTTCTGCTTGAGTTGTTCCTGTACCTACCGTTGTATAAAAGAAATTATGAACACATCCTATTTTCCCTTCTTTTTCATATTGTCTGAGTGCATCTAAAGGAACTACTACATTAGGATCCTCGTCTGCTGCCGCTGGATCATATCCGGCATGAATAGTTTTATATACACCTTTTTCTAATCTATCTAAACCCGTTATATCATATTTTCCCCATCTAGTTGCTGAAGCTGACTGTATTTTGTCTGGATTATCAACTGGAACTATTCCTCCAGATGTGGCTAAAGCTATTTTAGCCTTACTAAGATCTTTAATATAATTAGCTATAGGCACTAGTTGTGGAGGATCTATAGGAAGTTCTGTTTTATATGGCTGATTATATATCTTTTTAAGTAGCATATCTATAACTCTTTCAGTTGCAGGCGTATCTATCCATATTTGATGCCTTATACCTCTTGAATAATATCCTTCTTCTTCGGCAGATAATAGCTTCTCATTATTCAATACTTTTACAGCAAATCTTGCCATGGTTGCTATATCTTTTCTCATAGAAGCTGCACTTGCTCCACCTTTAAATATATAAATATGTTTTCTAAACATTTCTACCCCTGGATTTTCTTCATTCATAGAAGTTATAGTAGGAACATTAAATTTCTCTTTAACAGCTTTACATATGTTTCCGCATGCACTTCCATATCTTCCTGCTCTAAAAGCTGGACCTGCGAAAAATATATCAAATTCTATACCTTCTAAAAATTTCAATATTTTATCTATAGCTTCTTCTTGTCTTGAACCCATAAAATTGTCTCCACATATTATTGTATGAGTTAATTTTATATCTTCTCCTAACCTTCTATCTAGCTCTACTCCCGGTCCTATAGCACCCTCTATTATTTGTGGTTCAAAATCGGCCATATCTTCTCCACCTATTTGGCCAAAAAACTGATTTAAATATAATACAGCCTTTTTCATCGTATCCCCCCTAATACTCAACCATAGTTTTTTTGGACCAACCAACTACTCCATCTCCACAAAACATTGAATTATTTTCCATAATTATAGACCCATCTTCTCTCACAGAAGGCCCTAGCACTTCATCTCCTGACCATCCTCCAGATAATCCATCTCTGGCTAATGAGTTTAAATCTCCTATAACTTTTTCCATAGGTTTTAACTCTATTAATTCTGAAACATTCCCACAAGACACTATGGCATTAGCTTTTTGATCTAATGTAACTAGTGGTTGAGATGCTCCATCTCTACCTGTACACTCGTTAGTAAGTCCAACAGTTTTTATTCCTGCTTCTTCTAATGACTTTATACAAGCTATAAAATCTGCATCTGGGTTGCCGTATCCTTCTTCTGCTACAACTGCTGCATCTGCACCTAAAACTTTGGCTAGCTTTGTTACAAATAGTGCTGCTCTTTCTTTTTGCTCTAAAGCTACATTTAAATTTGATACTATAACTCCTAGGAAGTTTATAGTTTTCCCATGTTCCTTATATAACCTTTTTATCATAGGAAAGTTTTGAAAATCATACGTTGACCATTTTGATGATGAAGGCATAAAAGAACCAGAGATTATAGCCCCATCAAGTATTTCATTAGGGTGCATAAAGGTTGGAACCATTCTATTACAATCCCATCCATAAATCAAATCATTGTATCCAAGCTCCTCCATTTGTGATTGAACTTGCATAACAAATACTACTTTTGGAAGATCTATATTTTCAACTAGCTCCTTGTCTATGCTTTTTAATTCATAAACTTCTACTTCTTGAGATTGAAGATCTTTTACACACTCCCCTATATACTGCGCTAACCTCATTCCAGCCCACCTTAAAGCTTTATTTTTCTTTTGCTGTTCATATCTTTCAAATTCTTCATCTGTATCAGCGACAAGACATATATTGTTCAAAGATGAAAATTGTGTGTACTTTGCTCCCTCACCATTCATATCTATAAGTCCATCTTGAAAACCACCCCAATGCTTTCCAACTACTAGAACGCTGCATCCCTTAAGAGCTAACGTTTTTCCATTTCCTACTTGAAAAATATCTCCTGTTACTCCTGGAAATAATGCTCCTCCACCAACTCTGTATCTTGGTTCAATCGCTTCTTTCACTGGAACTATTCGTATGTTTTCACCTGGCTTTGCTATTACTATATCTGCATATGTAATATGTTTATCCTGTTTTACAATTTCTAAAGCCTCCTGTTTATTTATTGTAAGTACTCCTTCTTTGTAAGATGTCTTGTCAGAAAATATAATGTCTTTAACATAAAAATTTGCTATTTCTAGCTTCACCCTTATCCCCCCTATTCTCTTTGTTAATAAATTATATAACTTATATGAAATTTTTATGAACTTATTTATTTTATAATCATGATTACTATTTAATTATATATTTTTCATATATGGTCAAAAGGAAAATTCTATACCCAGGTTTAACTTTTACAAAATTTAATATGATATAATAACATTGAAAAATATTACAAGTTGGTGAGTTAGAATGAACAAAAAAGAAATTCAAAGGCGAAGAATGATGGGATATTTTATAGAAGCAACTAATAAAATAATAGATCAAGAAGGAATTGAAGCTGTTACAATCAGAAAAGTTTCAGATCTAGCTGGATATAATAGTGCAACTATCTATAACTATTTCGAAAATATAGATCATCTTATTTTCTTTGCTTGTATGAAATATCTAAAGCCCTATATCCTAGATTTGCCTAATTACATAGATAAAACAAACACTGCTTTAGAAAAATATATTGCTATATGGAAATGTTTTTGCAAACACTCATTTGAAAAGCCCGAAATTTATCACAGAATATTCTTTTATAAATTTTCAGATTCTATAAAAGATGCTGTAAGTGAATACTATGCCATTTTTCCTGAAGAGCTTGCAAATCATTCTGACGATATATTGCCAATGCTCTTGAAACACAATATCTATGATAGATGTATAACTGCACTAGAGTCTTGTGTAAATGAAAATATAATAAAAAAAGATCATATTCATGAAATAAATGAAATGATCTTACTTATTTATGAAGTTTTAATTGCTAATATATAGTCTTTAAAGGCTTTAAAAAAATGAAATGATCTTACTTATTTATGAAGGGCTTCTTTATAGAATTTTAAATAATCATGTAAATTATAATGCTCTAGAAGCTACTGACACAATGATTAAATATATAAATAATATCATAAACATTTATAAAACTACCTAAATTCTTGATAACAACTTATACCCAAGGTATGATCCAACAAGCCCTAAGATATAAGTTATTATCCCTGCTAATATAAATGAATATTTATTATATATCATTAGATGAAGTTTATTTCCTGTTAAGTAATTTGAAACAAAAAAAGATACTATAAGACTAAACAATGGATAAATAGCCGATATATATACAACTTTCTTTTCATACTGTCTAAAGAAAATTAAACCTATCAAATCTGTTAATATACCAGATAGTATTATTGCAAAGCTCATAAATATATTAATTAACATCATTATAAAACCAAATATTGTAGAAACTAAAAATATTGTTCCTCTTTTTCTTACTTTTAGTGCAACTATACAAAACATAAATCCTAAAAATGGGGCCATAAAAATATATTTTGATCCTGGGAGTAAAAATATACTTCCAACTGTGTAAAATACATATCCTAAAGTTATTATTAAAGATACTGATATTCCTATAAAAGTTATATCCTTTGTTTTCATACCTTTCTCCTTTCTGACAAATAAATACTTATAGGCCTTGCCTATAAGTATTTTCTTAAAAATTTTCCTGTATATGAATTTTCATTTTGACATACTTGTTCTGGAGTTCCTACAGCAACTATTTCTCCACCATTATCTCCACCTTCAGGGCCTAAATCTATAATGTAATCTGCTGTTTTTATTACATCTAAATTATGTTCTATTACTACAACAGTATTTCCACTATCTACTAGTCTTTGAAGTACTTTTATAAGTTTATCTATATCTGCCATATGAAGACCTGTTGTTGGTTCATCTAATATATATATAGTCTTTCCAGTAGATCTTTTGCTAAGTTCTGTTGCTAATTTTACCCTTTGAGCTTCTCCTCCTGAAAGCTGGGTAGAAGGTTGTCCTAATTTTATATATCCAAGTCCAACATCAATTAACGTCTCTAGTTTTTTCTTTATTTTAGGTATGTTTTCAAAAAACTCTAGAGCCTGTTCTACATTCATATCTAATACATCAGATATTGTTTTTCCTTTATAAAGTATTTGAAGTGTTTCTCTGTTATACCTTTTTCCTTTACATACCTGACATGGCACATAAACATCTGGAAGAAAGTGCATTTCTATTTTTATTATTCCATCTCCTTTACACGATTCGCACCTTCCACCTTTTACATTGAAACTGAATCTTCCTTTATTATACCCTCTTGCCTTGGCTTCTGGAACCATTGAAAAAACTTCTCTTATCATATCAAATACTCCTGTATATGTTGCAGGGTTTGACCTTGGTGTTCTTCCTATAGGTGATTGATCTATATTTATTACTTTATCTATATGCTCTATACCTTTTATATCTTCATGTTCTCCAACTTTTTCTCTTAGACCTTGTGTTTTTGAGGCTATCCCTTTGTATAATATTTCATTTATAAGAGAACTTTTTCCAGATCCTGATACTCCTGTTATACAAGTTAATAACCCTACAGGTATGCTTACATTTACATTTTTTAAATTATTTTCTCTAGCACCTAATATTTGTATATATTTATCAGTAGGCTTTCTTCTTTCTTTTGGTACTTGTATTTTTTTTCTTCCGCTTAGATACTGTCCTGTTATAGATTCTGTGCTCTTTTTTATATCTTCTACGGTTCCCTGTGCAACTATATATCCACCGTGTACTCCTGCTCCTGGGCCTATATCAACTATATGATCTGCTGCATACATCGTATCTTCATCATGTTCAACAACAATAAGTGTATTTCCTATATCGCATAATTTCCTTAATGTCTTTATCAATTTATCATTATCTCTTTGGTGAAGCCCTATACTAGGTTCATCTAGAACATATAAAACTCCAACAAGAGCCGATCCTATCTGTGTAGCTAGCCTTATTCTTTGAGCTTCTCCACCTGACAAAGTAAAAGCACTTCTAGATAACGTTAAATATCCAAGACCAACATTTTTTAAAAATCCTGCTCTTTCTTTTATTTCCTTTAATATTTCTTTTGCTATAATTTGATCTGTTTCAGACAGTTTTATATCATCTATAAAATTTATAAGCTCATCAACTGACATATTTGTAAGATCTGATATATTTTTTTCTTGTATTAATACAGATAAACTTTCTTTTTTAAGTCTTGCTCCGTTACATTTGCTGCACGGATTGTCTATCATAAACTCTTCTATCTTTTCTCTTATTTGGTCTGAATTTGTTTCAATATATCTTCTCTTTAGGTTATTTATAACTCCTTCAAAATATCCTTTATAGGATCTATATCCTCCAAACTTTGATTCATATTCAAATTCAACTACTGTATTTTCATTTCCATATAAAAGCTCATTTACAAATTCATCTGGTAGATCTTTAAATGGTGTATCTAATGATACATTATACTTTTTAGCTAGATTTTCAACCATTTTGAAGTAATACGTATCCTCACTTGAAGCTCCTCCAACAGAAAACCAAGGTGCAATAGCTCCTTGCTTTATAGATAATTCCTTATTTGGAACAACCAAAGATTCATCTACTTTTTTCATACTACCTAATCCATTACAATTATCACATGCTCCAAATGGGCTATTAAAAGAAAACATCCTAGGAGAAAGCTCTTGTATACTTATTCCGTGCTCAGGACATGCAAATTTAGTTGAAAAAAGTATCTCTTCTTCTCCTACAACATCTATTATGACTAACCCATCTGAAAGTTTTACAGATGTTTCTATTGAATCACTAAGCCTTGACTCTATCCCTTCTTTTATAACTATTCTATCCACAACTACTTCTATGTTATGTTTTTTATTTTTATCGATTTGTATTTCATCAGTAACTTCAAACATTTCATTATCTACTCTTATTCTTACAAATCCTTCTTTTTTTATATTTTCAATTACTTTTTCATGTCTTCCTTTTTTTCCTCTTACAACTGGAGAAAGTATCTGAATTTTTGTTTTCTGTGGAAAATTCATAATTTTATCCACTATTTCCTCAACAGTCATTTGACTTATTTTTTTATGACATATAGGGCAGTGTGGCTTTCCAACTCTTGCAAATAAAAGCCTTAGATAGTCATATATTTCTGTTACTGTACCAACTGTTGATCTTGGATTTTTTGATGTTGTTTTCTGATCTATGGATATAGCTGGGGATAACCCTTCTATATATTCAACATTTGGCTTTTCCATCTGTCCTAAAAACTGTCTTGCATAAGCTGAAAGACTTTCTACATATCTTCTTTGACCTTCTGCATATATAGTATCAAATGCCAAAGAAGATTTTCCTGAACCTGAAAGGCCTGTAAATACTATGAATTTATTTCTCGGAATAGTTAAATCTATATTTTTGAGGTTGTGTTCTTTTGCCCCCTTTATAACTATATTCTTGCTTTCCATATCACTTTTCTATCCTTTCTTTAAGCTCTTTTATTTTATCTCTAATTTCAGCTGCTCTTTCAAACTGTAAGTTTTCAGCAGCTATCATCATTTCTTCTTTTAAGTTTTGTATTGTCTTTTCTATATCAGTTGTATCTTTTATATTGTATTTAACTTCTTCATCTGCAACCTTAGTAGCTTCAATTATATCTCTTATATCTTTTCTTACTGTCTTTGGAATTATGTTGTGCTTTTTGTTGTAATCGCTTTGTATCTTTCTTCTTCTATTTGTTTCATCTATTGCTCTTTTCATTGAATCAGTTACTTTGTCTGCATACATTATAACTTGTCCGTTTTCATTTCGCGCTGCTCTACCTATTGTTTGTATTAAAGATGTTTCTGATCTTAAAAATCCTTCTTTATCAGCATCTAATATAGCAACTAAAGAAACTTCTGGAATATCGAGTCCTTCTCTTAAAAGATTTATACCAACTAGTACATCAAATTTACCTATTCTTAAATCTCTTATTATCTCAACTCTTTCTAATGTATTTATATCAGAATGAAGATATCTTACCCTTACTCCTGCATTTTGAAGATAATTAGTTAAATCTTCTGCCATTTTTTTTGTAAGAGTAGTAATTAGTACTCTTTCATTTTTTTCTGTTCTTTTATATATCTCATTTAAAAGGTCATCTATTTGACCATCTGTAGGTCTTACATCTATCTTAGGATCTAAAAGACCTGTAGGTCTTATTATTTGCTCTGCTACAACTGTTGAGTTTTCTATTTCATACTTTGCAGGAGTTGCTGATACAAATAATATTTGATCAATCATATCTTCAAATTCTTCAAACTTTAAAGGTCTATTATCATATGCAGACGGTAGCCTAAATCCATTTTCTATTAAAGATTCTTTTCTTGATCTATCTCCACCATACATAGCTCTTATCTGAGGAATAGTTACATGTGATTCATCTATTATTATTAAATAATCTTTTTCGAAAAAGTCTATCAATGTATAAGGTCTTTCACCTTCTTTTCTTCCAGTTATATGTCTTGAATAGTTTTCTATTCCTTGACAAAATCCTATTTCTCTTAGCATTTCTATATCATATTTTGTTCTTTGTTCTATTCTTTGTGCTTCTAGCAATTTTCCTTTTTCATTAAAGTACCTTATTCTTTCTTTTAATTCTTCTTCAATTGCTATTATTGCCTTTTCTAGTCTTTCTTTACTAGTTACATAGTGAGATGCTGGAAATATAGATACATGTTTTCTTAATCCTATTATTTCACCAGTTAAGTAATTTATTTCTGTTATACGCTCTATTTCATCGCCAAAAAATTCTACTCTTATACCTTTTTCATCTGTATTTGCTGGAAATATCTCTAGTATATCTCCTCTTACTCTAAATGTTCCTCTTTTGAAATTTACATCATTTCGCTCGTATTGGATAGATACAAGCTCTTTTATAACTTCATCCCTATCTTTTAACATACCAGGTCTTAAGGATATCATCAAATCTTTATAATCACTAGGATCTCCTAATCCGTATATGCAAGAAACTGAAGCTACTATTATTGTATCTTTTCTCTCTAGTATCGCTGCTGTTGCTGAGTGTCTTAACTTATCTATTTCCTCATTTATAGAAGCATCTTTTTCTATATAAGTATCTGTTTGAACGACATAAGCCTCTGGTTGATAATAATCATAATAACTTACAAAATATTCAACTGCATTGTTTGGAAAAAATTCTTTAAACTCACTATAAAGCTGTGCTGCTAATGTCTTATTGTGAGCTATTACTAAAGTAGGCTTTTGAACTTCTTGTATTATATTAGCCATAGTAAAAGTTTTACCCGATCCTGTAACCCCTAAAAGAGTTAGAAATTTTTCACCTTTTTTAATTCCATCAGATATAGTTTTTATAGCATTTGGTTGATCTCCCATAGGTCTTAGCTTTGAATCTATTTTAAACATAAATTTTCACCTCTTCGAACGTAAGTTCTATTAAGATTATACACATACCGACAAAATAATTCAATAGTATTAATATACCTCCTGTAAAGTAAAAAGAAACAAAAAAAAGACTTCTATGGGGGGATAGAAGCCTTTCTAGGGGGATATTTGTAAATCAAGTATTCACTATCTACTTATATTTTGAACATAATTTCAAAATATATACATAAATTTATAACTTTTTTATGTGGCTACGTCCTACTCTCCCAGGAGGCTTCCCTCCAAGTACCATCGGCGCAAAGGAGCTTAACTTCTGTGTTCGGAATGGGAACAGGTGTATCCTCCTTGCTATAGTAACCACATAATATATTAGCACATTCAAAACTGCATAGCATTTTTGGTCAAGTCCTCGACCTATTAGTACTCATAAGCTAAACACATTGCTGTGCTTACACCTTGAGCCTATCAACCAAGTAGTCTTCTTGGGGTCTTACCTTAAAAAGTGGGAAATCTTATCTTGAGGGTGGCTTCGCGCTTAGATGCTTTCAGCGCTTATCCAGTCCATACATAGCTACCCAGCTGTGCCACTGGCGTGACAACTGGTGCACCAGAGGTATGTCCATCCCGGTCCTCTCGTACTAAGGACAGCTCCTCTCAAATTTCCTACGCCTGCGACGGATAGGGACCGAACTGTCTCACGACGTTCTGAACCCAGCTCGCGTACCACTTTAATGGGCGAACAGCCCAACCCTTGGGACCTACTACAGCCCCAGGATGTGATGAGCCGACATCGAGGTGCCAAACCTCCCCGTCGATGTGGACTCTTGGGGGAGATCAGCCTGTTATCCCCAGGGTAGCTTTTATCCGTTGAGCGATGGCCCTTCCACTCGGTACCACCGGATCACTAAGCCCGACTTTCGTCCTTGCTCGACCTGTATGTCTTGCAATCAAGCTCCCTTTTGCCTTTACACTCTATGCACGATTTCCGACCGTGCTGAGGGAACCTTTGGGCGCCTCCGTTACTTTTTAGGAGGCGACCGCCCCAGTCAAACTGCCCACCTGACAGTGTCCCAAGACCGGATTCACGGCCTGTGGTTAGAATCCCAATACTACAAGGGTGGTATCCCAAGGATGGCTCCACCGAAACTGGCGTCCCGGCTTCTTGGCCTCCCACCTATCCTGTACATGTAGTATCAAGATCCAATGTCAAGCTACAGTAAAGCTCCATGGGGTCTTTCCGTCCTGTCGCAGGTATCCAGCATCTTCACTGGAATTACAATTTCACCGAGTCCCTTGTTGAGACAGTGCCCAAATCGTTACGCCTTTCGTGCGGGTCGGAACTTACCCGACAAGGAATTTCGCTACCTTAGGACCGTTATAGTTACGGCCGCCGTTTACTGGGGCTTAAGTTCAGTGCTTCGCAAAAGCTAACACATCCCCTTAACCTTCCAGCACCGGGCAGGCGTCAGCCCCTATACATCATCTTTCGATTTAGCAGAGACCTGTGTTTTTGGTAAACAGTCGCTTGGGCCTATTCTCTGCGGCCTCCTCGGGCATACACCCTAACGAGGCACCCCTTCTCCCGAAGTTACGGGGTCATTTTGCCGAGTTCCTTAACAAGGGTTCTCTCGCTGGCCTTAGGATTCTCTCCTCACCTACCTGTGTCGGTTTGCGGTACGGGCACCTCTTACCTCGGTAGAGACTTTTCTTGGCAGCATGAAATCAGCTACTTCGCTACTTAAATTCGCTCCCCATCACACCTTAGGATATGTTAAGACGGATTTGCCTATCTTAACTCCCTTGATGCTTGGACCTACGCGACCAGCGGTAGGATAGCCTATCCTTCTGCGTCATCCCATCCCTCAAACGGTAATTGGTGGTACAGGAATCTCAACCTGTTGTCCATCGCCTACGCCAATTGGCCTCGGCTTAGGTCCCGACTAACCCTGAGCGGACGAACCTTCCTCAGGAAACCTTAGGTTTTCGGCCCGTGGGATTCTCACCCACGTCTCGCTACTCATGCCAACATTCTCTCTTCTCTAAAGTCCACTAATCCTTACGGTTTAGCTTCAGCCCTTAGAGAATGCTCCCCTACCCATCCTTACGGATGCCGTAGCTTCGGTGATGAGTTTTAGCCCCGGTAATTTTCGGCGCAGGATCACTCGACCAGTGAGCTATTACGCACTCTTTAAATGAATGGCTGCTTCTAAGCCAACATCCTGGTTGTCTGTGCAATCCCACATCCTTTTCCACTTAACTCATACTTAGGGACCTTAGCTGACGGTCTGGGCTGTTTCCCTCTTGACTATGAATCTTATCACCCATAGTCTGACTCCCGAGCAAAAGAATAAGGCATTCGGAGTTTGATAGTCTTCGGTAACCCAAAGGGCCCCTAGGACAGTCAGTGCTCTACCTCCTTTTCTCTAAGCTCGAGGCTAGCCCTAAAGCTATTTCGGGGAGAACCAGCTATCTCCAAGCTCGATTGGAATTTCACCGCTACCCACAGCTCATCCCCGCACTTTTCAACGTGCGTGGGTTCGGACCTCCACGAAATTTTACTTTCGCTTCATCCTGTCCATGGGTAGGTCGCCTGGTTTCGGGTCTACGGCAAGTAACTAAAACGCCCATTTAAGACTCGCTTTCGCTGCGGCTCCAGACCTTAAGTCCTTAACCTTGCTACTTACCGTAACTCGTTGGCCCGTTCTACAAAAAGTACGCGGTCACACTAAAAATGTGCTTCCACAGCTTGTAGGCACAGGGTTTCAGGTTCTATTTCACTCCCCTCCCGGGGTTCTTTTCACCTTTCCCTCACGGTACTATGCGCTATCGGTCACCAAGTAGTATTTAGCCTTGGGGGGTGGTCCCCCTGCTTCCCACAGGGTTTCACGTGTCCCGTGGTACTCTGGAGTATGCTCAAAAGGTTTCGTGTTTAATCTACAGGACTGTTACCTTCTGTGGTGGGCCTTTCCAGACCTCTTCGACTACACTACTAACTTTCTAAAGAGCATATCCGCAACCCCTACAAAGCGAAGCTTTATAGGTTTGGGCTAATCCCCTTTCGCTCGCCGCTACTTAGGGAATCGAATTTTCTTTCTCTTCCTCAGGGTACTTAGATGTTTCAGTTCCCCTGGTTCCCCTCCTTAGACTATGTATTCATCTAAGGATACCTAGACATTACTCTAGGTGGGTTTCCCCATTCGGAAATCTCCGGATCAAAGGTTGCTTGCACCTCCCCGAAGCTTATCGCAGCTTACCACGTCCTTCATCGGCTCTTGGTGCCAAGGCATCCGCCCTGCGCCCTTAATAACTTGACCAGCTATAATGCTATGCAATTTTCAAAGTGCTAAAGCACATCGCCAACGAAATCAAAGATTTCCGTTGCTCAAAGTGCTAGTGCAGTTTAACTAAGTGTTAAACTCTCAAAATCAAACAGCAGGTAAAACTCCTTAGAAAGGAGGTGATCCAGCCGCACCTTCCGATACGGCTACCTTGTTACGACTTCACCCCAGTCATCGATTTCACCTTCGGCAGCCCCCTCCTTGCGGTTAGGTAGCTGACTTCGGGTGCCCCCGACTCCCATGGTGTGACGGGCGGTGTGTACAAGACCCGGGAACGTATTCACCGCGGCATTCTGATCCGCGATTACTAGCAACTCCAGCTTCATGCAGGCGAGTTTCAGCCTGCAATCCGAACTGAGACCAGCTTTAAGGGATTAGCTCAGCCTCACGACCTTGCAGCCCTCTGTACTGGCCATTGTAGCACGTGTGTAGCCCTAGGCATAAGGGGCATGATGATTTGACGTCATCCCCACCTTCCTCCGAGTTATCCTCGGCAGTCCCTTTAGAGTGCCCAACTTAATGCTGGCAACTAAAAGTAAGGGTTGCGCTCGTTGCGGGACTTAACCCAACATCTCACGACACGAGCTGACGACAACCATGCACCACCTGTCACCTCAGTCCCCGAAAGGAAGGCTCCGATTAAGGAGCTGTCTAAGGGATGTCAAGCCTAGGTAAGGTTCTTCGCGTTGCTTCGAATTAAACCACATGCTCCGCTGCTTGTGCGGGTCCCCGTCAATTCCTTTGAGTTTCACTCTTGCGAGCGTACTCCCCAGGCGGAGTGCTTAATGCGTTAACTACGGCACCGAGAGGGGTAACTCCCGACACCTAGCACTCATCGTTTACGGCGTGGACTACCAGGGTATCTAATCCTGTTTGCTCCCCACGCTTTCGTGCCTCAGCGTCAGTTGCAGTCCAGAGAGCCGCCTTCGCAACTGGTGTTCCTCCCAATATCTACGCATTTCACCGCTACACTGGGAATTCCACTCTCCTCTCCTGCACTCAAGCCCAACAGTTTCAAAGGCTTACTACGGTTGAGCCGTAGCCTTTCACCTCTGACTCGAAGGGCCGCCTACGCACCCTTTACGCCCAGTAATTCCGGATAACGCTAGCCCCCTACGTATTACCGCGGCTGCTGGCACGTAGTTAGCCGGGGCTTCCTCCTTGAGTACCGTCAGAATTCTTCCTCAAGGACAGAACTTTACGACCCGAAGGCCTTCATCGTTCACGCGGCGTTGCTGCATCAGGCTTTCGCCCATTGTGCAATATTCCCCACTGCTGCCTCCCGTAGGAGTCTGGACCGTGTCTCAGTTCCAGTGTGGCCGATCACCCTCTCAGGTCGGCTACCCATCGTCGCCTTGGTAGGCCGTTACCCCACCAACTAGCTAATGGGACGCGGGCCCATCCTGTACCGCAAAAACTTTGATCAAAAGAAGATGCCTTCCTTTGATATCATCTTGTATTAGCACACCTTTCGGTGTGTTATCCAAGTGTACAGGGCAGGTTACCCACGCGTTACTCACCCGTCCGCCGCTGAGATAGTGTTTAACACTCAATACTTATTGTGTGTTAAACATAATTTGCGTCAAGCTCGCTATCGCGCGCTTGACGCGGCTATCAAAGGCTATCAAATTAGCACTTTAAATAAATACTCAGTGTTAAACACTATCTCCGCTCGACTTGCATGTGTTAGGCACGCCGCCAGCGTTCATCCTGAGCCAGGATCAAACTCTCAAATATAACTTTTATATTTAGTAACTGGCTTAATTACCTGCTGTTTAATTTTCAAAGTTCATTTTGACTTGTCCTTGCGACAAATAATAATATATCAGGTTATTCTACATAAGTCAACACTTTTTTACAAATTTTTTTCTAAAGTTTTATTTTCAGTAAAAAACGCAGCTTTATGCTAGGCTGCGCTTTTGTTCATCACTTAAAACTTCATTCATACTCCCGGTTCTATATCCTTCAAGATCCATAGTTACATATAAAAATCCTAACTGTTTCAGTTTTTTGTTTATATCATCTAAAAGATTAATATCAAATAGTTTTACTCTTTCTTCAGGAGATACTTCTATTCTTGCTATTTGTCCATGGTGTCTTATTCTAAATTGTTTAAATCCTAAATCCCTTAGATAGTTTTCTCCCTTATCTAGCATAGAAAGTTTTTCTTTTGTTATTTCTTCTCCATATGGAAATCTTGAAGATAAACAAGCAAATGCAGGTTTATTCCAAGTTGGAAGGTTTAATTGTTTTGATAACTGTCTTATATCTTCTTTTGTTAAAGAAGCTTCTTTTAAAGGGCTTATAACATTAAGTTCTCTTGCTGCCTTACTTCCAGGTCTAAAATCTTTTAAATCATCAGCATTTGATCCATCTAAAATATTCTCTATTCCTTTTTCATCAGCTACCTTTCTTATTTTGGTAAATAGCTCATGTTTACAAAAATAGCATCTATTTGGAGGATTTTTCCTAAATCCTTCTATTTCTGTTTCTTCTGACTCTATAACTATCTGCTCTACTCCTATTTGTTTAGATAAGTTTATAGATTCTTTAAATTCTCTTTCTGGATAAGTCGATGATGTTGCTGTTACAGCTATAACATTATCTCCTAAAACGTCTTTGCATACCTTTATTAAAAATGTACTATCTACTCCTCCTGAAAAAGCAACTGCAACACTTTTTAATTCTTTTATTATTTCTTTTAATTTTTCATACTTGCTATTTAAATCCATAAAATCCCCTCCTAACTACTTATTTATAATATCTTTAACTACCTCTGATGCTATAATAAGTCCTGCAACAGATGGAACAAATGATACACTTCCTGGAGTTTGTCTTCTATTTGGATCATTTACCATATTTTTAGGCGTTATAGGTGTTTCTTTTGAATATACAACCTTTAATTTTTCTATTCCTCTTTTTCTTAACTCATATCTCATTACTCTTGCTAAAGGACACACAGAAGTTTTATATATGTCCGAAACTTCTAACATAGTTGGATTTAGTTTATTTCCTGCGCCCATAGAGCTTATGATAGGTATATTCATCTGTTTACATCTTTGTATTAAATCAAGTTTTGATGAAACCATGTCTATAGCATCTACCACATAAGTATATTCTTTAGATAAAAGTTTTGATGCATTTTCACTGTTATAAAGCTCTTTGTAAGCTATAACTTGTGCTTTAGGATTTATTTCTAATATTCTTTCTTTCATTACTTCAACTTTAGGTCTTCCTACTGTTTTTGTAGTAGCATGTATTTGTCTATTTATATTAGTAATACATATGTTATCGTAATCTATAAGGACAAGTTTTTCTACTCCACTTCTAACAAGCCCTTCAACAACAAATGTACCTACTCCTCCTATTCCAAATACAGCTACAGTACTTTGCTTTAGTTTATTTAAATTTTCTGTTCCTATTAACATTTCTGTTCTTATAAATTCATGCACAAATGTTTCCTCCTTAAATTTATTACTTTATATCATACTTTTTAACTTTTCTATATAAAGTTGCTATTCCAATATTTAATGCATCTGCTGCTTTTTTCATTCCTTCTGTTGTGGTTCCATATTTTTTCAGTGCCTTTTGTATTTCATTTTTTTCTAGTTCCTCAAAAGTTTTCACTTCTGTTTCTTCTTCATTCATTTGAACATATAATAGTTTTGCTATTGTTTCTATAAAATTCATCAATTCTTCTTTCTTTGATATTATACTCTCCCTTTGCTCATTATTAAAAGCTACAAGTCCTATAACACCTATAACTTTGTTTCCATTTTTTATAGGAGCGCACACGTCAGCCATTTCCTCACAAAGAGTTTTTCTTTTACATATTTTACATTTATCATTTAATTCTTTTTCATGCATTATACTGCATTTGCCAGTTTTTAAAACTTCTGAGTATATAGAGTTTTCATCTATTATTTCGCCTATTTTTGAAAAATAACTTCCAGTACCTGCTATTCTTCTTAAGCTCTTATCTACTAATGTAACTTCAAGGTCTAATACCTTTGATATATTATCGCACATATTTTGTATATAATCATTAGATTTTAACATTTTATCACTCCTAAAACTTCTATTTATTTAATTTTAATTATGATAAATTATAAAATCAAGACAAAAAGGAAAGATGATTTATTTCATCTTTCCTTTTAGATGTTCTATAGCCTTTTTTAATTGCTCTTGTTCATCTTCTACAACTATATTAGGCTGTATTCCTTTTCCGTGTATATATTCTCCATTTGGAGTAAAGTACTGTGAAATTGTAAGTTTAAATCCTGATCCATCATTAAGAGGTCTAACTCTTTGAACAAGACCTTTACCAAATGTAGTTGTTCCTATTAAAGTTCCAGCTTTGTGATCTCTTATAGCTCCAGCTAAAATTTCTGAAGCAGAAGCTGAACCTTCATCTATTAATACTACCAAAGGTATATCGATTTGTCTTCCATCGGACTTTAAGTATTCTTTTTTTCCTTTATTGTCCTTTGTATATACAATTGTTCCTTTTCCTAATATTTCATCTGCTATTTCTTTACACTGATCTAAAAGTCCTCCAGGATTTCCTCTTAAATCTATTATTAATCCTTTTATTCCTTGCGATTGAAGACTTTGTAGATTTTGTTTGAAATCTTGAGCTGTTTTCTCATCAAATGTAGTTATTCTTATATATCCTATATTTTCTTCTAAAACTTCTGACCTTACAGTTTTAAGCCTTATTTCCTCTCTTTTTATATTTAAAGACATCTCCTTTTCATCTCTAAGTATAGTTAACTTTACATTAGTTCCCTCTGGGCCTTTCATCATACTTATAGCTTTATCAATTTCTTTTGCTGTAACTTCTTTATCATCTACTTTTAATATTTTATCTCCAGCTTTAAGTCCTGCTCTAAATCCAGGAGTATCTTCTATAGGAGAAACTATAGTTATAAAGCCATCTTCTCCTGGTGTTACTATTATTCCTATACCACTATATGTACCTTTAGTATACTCCATTAAACTTTTAAACTCTTTTTCATTTAAATACTGAGAATAAGGGTCATCTAACCCTTCAAATAAACCTTTCAAGGCAGAATCAATCAGCTTTTGTTCATCTACTTGTGTATAATAGTTTTCTTGTATAAATTTTTTAAGGGTTACTAATTTTGAAAGCTTTTTATATTCCTCGTAGTCTTCTTTTCGAATAACTACTGCTCTTCCTGTAAGCAAAATCAGGTTTGCTGAAAGGGAAATAACTAGTATGATACCAATCAAAATTTTTAAGATTTTCTCCTTTTTAAATCTCAATATTATGCATCTCCTTTTATATAGTTTATATTCTTATTATATGTTAAAAACCATCTTTTATGATATAAGGTCTAGGAAAAACCTAGACCTTATCTTAACCAAGACATAGGATCAACATACGCACCGTTTTTTCTAACTTCAAAATGAAGATGTGGTCCTGTTGAATATCCTGTAGATCCTACTCTTGCTATTGCTTGTCCTCTTTGTACTTTCTGTCCTACTGAAACTAATAATGATGAATTATGGGCATATAAAGTTACAATTCCTCCTCCATGGTCAATCAGTACAGTTTTTCCATATCCACCCATCCAATCTGCCATTATAACTGTTCCGCTATTTGCGGCAACTACTGTTGCCCCCATAGGCGCTGCTATATCTATCCCTGTATGAAGTCTTGGGACATTAAATATTGGATGTATTCTGTTTCCAAATGGAGATGAAACCCTTGTATATCCTGGAGTTGGCCACGCAAAAGCACCACCTGCATAACTTCCTTTAGATTGTAGCTTTAATATTTCTTTTTCTAAACTTTTTGCATATCTATTTAATTCATCTTCTTGAGCTAGAAGATTTGAATATTCTTGTTCTAGTTGTTTTTTAAGTCTATTTTGCTCTCCCCTGGAAACTACTAGCTTTTGTCTTTGTATTTCTATTGAATTTTTTAAAGATACTATTTTCTTTTGCTCATTTTCTAAATTTCTTCTTTTATCTTCTAATGATTCTTTATTTTTTCTTAGTTCGTGTAATATTTGCTTATCGTGATCTACTATTTTTTTTATCATATCTAAATTAGATAAAAGCTCTGTTATATCCTTAGCAGAAAAAAGAACTTCTAAATATCCAACTTCAGATATTTTATACATAACTCTAAGCCTTTGTCCTAAAAGTTCATTATTTTCCTGTATACTTTTTTCAAGGGCATTTATTTCTTTTTTAGTTGTGCTAATTTTTCTTTCAGTCTCTGCAAGTTCTGAGTTTATCTTTTCTATTTCTCTTTGTATTTCATTTATTTCTTTATCTAATTCTTTTATTCTTTCTTGAACATTTTCCTGCTTGTTTTTGTTTTCGGTTTTAGCTTTATTTATATTAGTTATGCTCTTTTGAACATTATTTAGCTTATTTTTATACTCTGATATACTTTGAGCATATACATTAACACTTGATATACATATTAATATAGCCAAAGTAATTGATAATTTTCTCATCTAAAATCCCCCTTATTCTAGACTTTCAGGTGTTTTCTTATGGATAACATACTGCCTAAAACTCCTATACCTACCCCCATTATAAGAAATATTTTTATTAATGTATCTGAAATTTGAGATATAGGAAGTATATAATCAGAAAATAATGAGTAGGCAGGCTCATTTAGTTTTTCATACATTTTATCATAAGAAAGATAAACTATCCCAAAGGACAACATTGCTCCAACTGCTCCAAGCATTATACCTTCTATTATAAAAGGTCCCCTTATAAACCAATCTGTAGCCCCTACATACTTCATTATATTTATTTCTTTTTTTCTTGCGTGTAAAGCTATCTTTATAGTATTTGATATCATAAACAATGAAACTATAGATAATAAACCTATTAAAAATAATCCTAAAATTCTTATAAGATTTGATATGTTAAGAAGTTTATCTACTATATCTTTATAATACTTTATATCTTCTATTTGCTCGTAATCTTTTAAACTCTCTACAACATTATCTGCACTTTCTAAGTTTTCAAGAGTAATTATAAAAGAGTTTTGGAGTGGATTATCTATACCTTCTAAAAGATAAGCATCTTCTCCCCATCTTTCTTTAAATTTTTTTAAGGCATCTTCTTTTGATTCGAATTCTATATCTTTTATTCCTTCTATTTTTTTTATATCCTCTCTTAAATTTACAATTTCTTTTTCGTCTATATTTTCATGTAAAAACAGCTGAATTTTATCAAACTGCTGTTGAGCTAGTAATGTTATGTTATTTATGTTTAAAACAATGCTTAAAATTATTCCTAATATAAATAGTGAGGATGCAACAGAAGTTATCGACGCTATAGACATCGTTGCATTTTTTAATGCTCCTTTTACACCTTCTTTTATAGTATAAATGATGCTATTCATCATAAGTTCCCCTTTCTTCGTCTCTTACTATGACTCCTTTTTCTAGTGCTATAACTCTTTTTTTCAACTTGTCTACAACATCTTTAGCATGTGTTGCCATTATAACTGTTGTTCCTCTTTTATTTATATCTTTTAAAAGTTCCATAATTTCCCAAGCGGTCTGAGGATCTAAATTTCCTGTTGGTTCATCAGCTATTAATAAAGATGGATTATTTACTATAGCTCTAGCTATACTAACTCTTTGCTGTTCTCCTCCTGATAGTTCACTAGGATACGATTTTGCTTTATCACTAAGGCCTACTAATGATAAAACAGAAGGAACTTTTCTTCTAATTTCTTTTTGGCTATGACCTGTTATTTCCATTGCAAAAGCCACATTGTCATATACATTTTTGTTTTGTAAAAGTCTAAAATCTTGGAAAACTATCCCCATACTCCTTCTAAGTTTTGGTACTTTTCTTCTAGGTAGTTTTGTAATATCTACACCATCTATTATCAATTTCCCCGATGTTACTTCTTCTTCTTTTAATAATAATTTCATAAATGTAGATTTGCCAGCTCCTGAAGACCCTATCAAGAAAACAAACTCACCTTTGTCTATCTTTAAATTTATATTTGAAAGCGCTATTTTATCATTTTTATATATTTTCTTAACATCTATAAATTCTATCATGTATATCAGCTCCATTTCTCTTTATACACCAAATATTATATCAATAAAATTATACATTTTTCAATGTTTGTAACCATAATATAACAAATTAAAAGGAATTTCTATATGTTTTATATAATATATAATCAAGTAATTTCAAGAAAGGATGGTAGGTTTGAAAAAAGAATTTAGGAAAAAAGTTTTAAATTTGAGAAAAAAAATGACTTGTGATGAAATCGATGAAAAATCTAAAATGATATTCGACAATTTGCTTAAAATTGAAGTGTTTAATAGTTGTAATACTATAATGGCTTATATGGACTTTAATAATGAAGTAAAAACTGATTATATTATAAACCATTTTTTAAAATCAGGCAAAAGGGTATTAATTCCTATAACTGATCTTAAAACTAGACAAATTATTCCTTGCGAAATTAAAGATATTGAAAATGAAACAATTATATCTACATTTGGTATAAGAGAACCTAAAAAAGAATTTATAAGAAAAGTTGATAAAAATGAAATTGACCTTGTAATAGTTCCAGGAGTTGCTTTTGATAAAGAAGGTTATAGACTAGGATATGGGGGAGGATTTTACGATAGATTTTTGAGTAATTTAAACTGCACTAGTATAGGAATTGCATTTGAACTTCAGATATTTAATTGTATACCTAAAGAAGATCACGATATAAAACTTGATTATATAGTAAGTGAAAAGTGTATTTATTAAAAAATAAAAACTCCTCACAACAGAGGAGTTTAAATTCTTCCTTTTTTATCTTCTTTTTTGTCTTCATCTTCTTCATGAAATTTATCTAATGCTTCATTAACTTTTTTATCTATCTCGTCTATACTCATTCCTGTAAGTATTTCAAGCCCTTCGTTTACATGCCCTATAGCATATATGTGGAATTTTCCTTCTTTTACAGCTTCAATAATTTCATCTTTTAGCATCAGATTTTTAACATTTTGCTTTGGTATAATTACACCTTGCTTTCCTGTTAAACCTTTTAGTTTACATATATCAAAGAATCCTTCTATTTTTTCATTTACTCCACCTATAGGTTGTATTTCTCCTTTTTGACTTATAGATCCTGTAACTGCTATATACTGCTTTATAGGTATTTGAGCAATACTTGATATTATTACATAAAGTTCTGTACTCGATGCACTATCTCCATCTATACCTGAATAATTTTGTTCAAAAGTTATCGATGTAGTAAGGGAAAGAGCTCTTTCTTTTGCATATTTTTCTCCTAAGTACCCGCTTAATATAAGTACGCCCTTGTCGTGAATACTTCCGCTATGCTTTATTTCTCTTTCTATATTTATTATGCCTGCTTTGCCTTTGTAAGTTGATGCAGTTATTCTAGATGGTTTTCCAAAGGTGTGCTGACCTGTTCCTATAACTGCAAGACCATTTATTTGGCCAACTTTCTCTCCATCTATGTCTATAAGAAGTGTACCATCTTCAAACATTTCATTTAACTTTTGTTCGTATTTATTATTTCTATATATCCTTGCATCTATCGCCCTTTGAACATCTTTTGCTGTTACATACTTTTCAGTTTCACGACTTAGCGCATCTGCCTCATAGAGAATTTCTACTATTTGGTTAAATCTTGCACTTAATTTATTCTTGTTTTCAGAAATTCTCAAACTATATTCTATTATTTTTTCAACTGCTGACTTATCAAAATGCTTAAGTCCTACCTTTTCGCAGTGACTTGCTACAAACATAGCTAATTTATATATGTTTTCCTTATTTTTGTCTATTTCTATATCGAAATCAGCCATTATTTTAAATAGTTTTCTAAAATCTTCATCATAATGATATAAAAGGCTATAAGTATAAGGATCTCCTATAAGTATTACTTTTACATCTAAGTCTATAGGTTCTGGTTTTAAAGTAGATGTTACTATATATCCATACTGCTTATTTAGTGATTCGATAGTAACAGTTGAGCACTTTAGAGATCTTTTCAGTCCTTCCCACGCAAATGGATGACTAAATACATCTTTAACGTTTAGTATTAAAAATCCACCATTTGCTTTGTGAAGTGCTCCAGGCTTAAGTTCTAAAAAGTTTGTTGTTAAAACACCAATTTCATTTTTATATTCTATCATTCCTGTTAGATTATAATATGTTGGATTAGTTTCTGTAACTATTGGAGCTCCTTTAAGATCAGAATTATCTATAAATAAATTAACTTTATACCTTAAGAAAAATTTTGTATCGTCTTTTTGTAAAAATGAAAATAAGTTCTTTTGTCCTTCATCATCTTTTCTTTTAAATTTAGATATATTTTCAATTATATCTTCTTTTAAATCGCTTATATATTTTTTTACTTTATCTGAATTTGAATATTTCTCGAGTAGATTTTGAATATAAAAACTTACTACTCTTTCTCCTGTTTGTTTGTCAAGCTCTTTTATTTTGTCTTGAAATTTTTCATCTAGTATTTTTATTTTGTTTATATAATCTGTTATATCTTTGCTAAGCTCGCTTGATCTTTCTCTTATTTTTTCTAGTTCGTCTTCACTTAACGCTTTATAATCTTCATCACTCATTGGAGAACCATCTGGTTTTAAGGGCACACTAAAAAGTCCCCTTGAAGTTTGCTGAAATATAAATCCTCTACTCTTTGCAAAATCATTTAATTCTTCTACCAAAGAATAACTCATTTTTTCAAAGTTTTCTACTATTTGTCTATTTTCTGTTTCGTATTCTTTTGACTCAAAAGCATTTGGTATTTCTACTTGAAGTTTTTGAGCTATATCTTCTACATCTTTTTTGAATTGTTTTCCTTTTCCACTTTCAAATGATAACGCTATGGGCTCATCAGGTGATTTAAAATTGTATACATATACCCAGTCATAATTTGAAGTTTTATCTTTTGCTATTTCTTCTACTAGTGAATTTGTATAACTTGTCCTTCCTGTTCCGCTAATTCCAGATACATATATGTTATATCCTGTCTTTTTTATTTTAAGACCAAAATTTAAAGCCTCAACTGCTCTTTCCTGACCTATTATTCCTTTTAATGGATCTAGGTTGTCCGTAGCTTTAAAGTCTAAATCTTCAATTGTGCATTTACATTTTAAATCTTCAACTGCTACTTTATATTTATCAACCATACTAACCACCTTTACATTATGTTTTATTTAATTAATTTACCCAAAACGAAGAAAAATAACCTCGGATGAGGTTATTTTTCTTCTACTCTATTTATAAGTTCTATTTTATCAGGAAGTTCTTTTAAGTTTGTTTTTACTACTACATAAGGGTGAGCATCTTCAGGAGATTTATATACTGAATAAACTTTCATAACAACTTTATCTTCTTGTTTTTCAAGTTCTATTTTTTCAATTTCTACTCCATGTTCTTTATTTTGACCTCTAGTAACTATTACATATATTTCTTCATCAATTTTACAAGATAAAGCTCTTTCTTCATCTATGTATTTTGGCATTATATCTAGTATTTTCTGCGGTATATTATTTCTTTCAACCATAGTAAATTCAACAACTTCTGCTTTATCTCCTAGTAATCTTGGAATCATTAAAAAGCCACCAACAACAAGTAAAATTGCAATTACGCCATACATTACAGCTTTAGTGTTCCAATTGATTTTCAAAATATACCACCTCCTGATTTCTATAAGAAATTATATGAATATATGTTTTTTTATAGAACAATATTTTCATGTTTACTATTGTTATCAAAAAAAGAAAATCTCCCACTAAAAGCGAGAGATTAATTAATCTTTAATATATCAATTATAACTTCAAACAAAAATTTTGGAAGCACCATAATTCTTTTATATCTCCAAGGCTCTTTTATCAATCTATACATCCACTCAAGGCCTAGACTTTGCATCCATTTCGGAGCCCTTTTGATATTTCCACAAATAACATCATAACTTCCCCCAACACCCATCAAAAGAGGAACATTCAATTCTTTCATATTTTTTGTTATAAATAATTCTTGTTTTGGACTTCCCATTGCTACAAATAATATATCTGGAGATTTAGCTTTAATATCTGATATAACCTCATCTTCATCTTTGAAATATCCATCTTTAACTCCAACTATATTTAATCCTTTATACCTTTGTTTTAAAATACGAGCTGCATTCTCAGCAACTCCTGGTTTCGCTCCAAGTAAAAATACCTTATACCCTTTTTTAGCTGACCTTTCACATATATTTTGCATCAAATCTATACCTGTAACTCTAGTTTTTATTTTTCCACCTGAAAGTTTTGATGCTATTAAAACGCCAAACCCGTCTGCTATTTTTAGTCTTGCACTGTTTAATAAATTTTTAAGTTTTTCATCATTTTTGGCTTTCATTATTTTCTCTGGATTTATGGCAACTATAAAACTTGGCTTTCTTTCATTTATTATATTATCGATTTCTTTTAAAGTCTTGTTCATATCTAGTACACATACTTGTACACCAAAATACGTTTCTATATCTATTTTTCTTAAATTCGCTGTTATATCTTCATATGCTTTTAGATATAAATCTGCCATATTACTGATTGAATATTTACTAGATGCATCAGTGTACAGATTTTCACCTAATTTATTACATACATCTTTATTATCTAATAAATATTTAATACCTTCATACAGCTTATCTACATTTTTAGATTCAAACAAAATTCCATTATGACCATCTCTTATAATTTCTAAAACTCCTCCAACATTAGAAGCTACAACAGTTTTCTTATATTTACTCGATTCAAGTATAACTAAAGGAAAACTTTCAGAATATGAAGTTAATAAAGTAAAATCAGATATATATATAAATTCATCTGGTTTTGTAAATCCTGTAAATAGTACATTTTTATCTAAATTAAGTTCTTTTGCTCTTTGTTTAACCTGCTCTATTATAGGCCCATCTCCTACTAATATAAATAAAGGATTATATCCATCATCTAGAATCTTTCTAGCTGCATTTAACATGATTTCATGCCCTTTTATAGGTTGCATTCTAGCAGTCATTGTAATATACGAATCATATCCACCTATATTGTATTTTTTAAGTATCTCTTCTTTATTGAATGAATATTTGTTTTCAAAGTCTATTCCGTTGTATACAACTTGTATTTTTTTAGAATCGAATCCTCTTTCAACCAGCATTTCCTTGAATTTTGCAGATACAGCTATGTATCCATCAAAAGTTTTTAATACTATCTTATTTATTGTGCTATACACAAGAGTTTTATAAGTATTTCCTTTATAATCGCTTAAATAATCACTGTGTATAGTTGTAATATAAGTTAAAGGGTATTTTTTCTTTAAAAAGTATGCTATAAAATTTGCTCTTCCTCCATGACAATTTATAATATCTATTTTTTTATCTTCACATATAGCCTTGATTTTTTCTATAACACTTAAATCAAAACGTTTCTTTTGTTTTATTAAAGTAATATCAAGTCCAAGATTTTTAGCTTCTTTGTATAAATCTGACTCAATAAAACAAACTATACTGCTATTTATACCTCTTTTTTTTAATTCTAATGAAAGAGTCAAAAGATGCACTTTTGACCCTCCCTTTTCTCCTCCACTTATGATATGAAGTATATTCATACTACCCTCCATTATATCTTCATAAGCTTTATTCCGTACTCTTTAAGCTTATCTTCTTTTCCTTCAAATATATTTCTAGTATCTAGTATTACTGTTCCTTTTTCTATCATACCTATATATTTCTCGTTTAGATCATCGTAACTTTCTTGTTTTGCCAAAATCATTATAGCATCTTTTCCTTTTAATGCTTGCTCTATATTATCTACCTTAAAATCATATGCAGTTGGAACGGCACTATCATATGCACTGACAATTGCCCCTCTTTTTTTCAAAATATTTATTATTTCTATAGGTGGACTTATCCTATCATCATTAGAATAATCTTTCATAGCTATTCCTAATATTCCAATTTTAGCATTTTCTAAAGTCTTGTTTTCTTTAAGCAGCATACTTTCTAACATATTAACCATTACATTTGGTAAATTTCTATTTTTTTCTCTTGCTAGTTTAAGAAGACTTAAATCTACATTTAATTCCTCTGCCTTTGGAGCTAAATAGTGATAAGCATTAGGTATACAATATCCACCAACTCCAGGTCCTGGTATCAGTAAATTTACTCTCTTGTGGGTATTGGCAATTTTAATTACCTCATAAATATCTATACCAAGACTTTCTGTAAATCTAGCAAACTCCTGAACCATAGCAATATTTACATCTCTTTGAACATTTTCAAATACTTTAGAAGTTTCTACTACCTTTATATTGCTAGCTACTATGACATCAGTTTTGCAAACTACTTCTAAAAGTTCTTTTGCTCTTTTTGTGCTTTCTTCATTTATACCTGCAACTATTGTTGGCATATATGCAAACTCATCAAAAGCTTTACCCTCTGCAATTCTTTCTGAAGAATATGCAAGATAAAAATCTTCTCCTGCTTTTAGTCCAGATTCTCTTTCTAAAATAGGTAATAATTTCTCCTCAGTAGTTCCTGGAATAACCGTACTTCTTATTAATACTAAGTCTCCTTTTTTCAGGTTTTTAGCTATTGTTACAACACATTCTTCTAAATCTGAAAAATCGTATTTTGAATCTCTAATTGGAATTCCTACAGTAACAACTATGTTATTACAAACTTCAAGAGCTTCTTTTGCGTTTGTTGTAGCTTTATATCTTTTCTCTTTTAGTTGCTCTTTTAATATTTGTGTAATTGTTTTTCCCTCAAACTGTTCTGTATGATGTGTTATTCCCTCATTTATTTCTTCTACTAATACTTTTACTACATCTACTCCATATACATTGCTTCCACGCATTGCAAAACTAAGTGCAAGTGGCAACCCAACAAACCCTTGTCCAAATACGGCTACATTTTTTAACGAATCTTTAATCATTTTGTTCACCTTCCATTTACTTTATACTATTTTTTTCCTATGATTTGACTCATTCATTAACAAACCATATAAAAACCAAAAATATAAGCTTATTATCTGAATTTCAAATACATTATAAAATAATCCTATAAATACTAAAACAATATATAAATTTAATAAATAAAAATTCCTATTTTTAATAATATAAAACAATATAGTTAACATAAAAGCAGTATAGGCTAGTGTTCCTAAAATACCTGTCTGTGCTATTACTTTTATGTATTCATTGTCTGAATAGAAATTTTTTCTAATACCATACTTTTCGTAAATTGGTGATCCTAAAATTAAACTAGCAGCATCACCATATGTTCCAAATCCAGAACCTAGCAATCTATGATCATTAAAAACTTCTAATCCAGTTTTTACTGAATATAGTCTACCATCTATATTACTAAGCTCAACTATCCTCTCTTCTCCAAGTTCTCCGAATCTTTCAAGTACTACTGAACGTTGTTCTGATTCAATATTTTTTTCTACAAAAGAAGCTGTAGCAAAGTCAACTACTTCAATTATGCTAAATAAAGCTATCCCTATAACAGTTGAAACTGCTATTAACTTTATAAAATCCTTGCTCCTAAATGTAGCTACAAATATAATAATAAAAATTCCAAGTGCTAGTAGTGAACTTCTAGAGGCTGTCATCATTAAACTTGTAATTATTAAACTATATGTCCATTTACTTGATTTGTTAAACTTTCTATCTATAATTATCAATACGTAAAGACTAAGTACCAAGAATGCACCATATGTGTTTGGATTTTTAAAATAACTATATACTCTCCCAAAGTTACTTGTTTGTATTATTGAAGCGTACCACTCTGAAGGAAACAAAATGGATTTATTAAATATTTTTTCGATGCACCCAAAAACAAACAAAGCTATTACATTGAATGTGATGACATTCTTAAATCTTGTTAAAAATGTATCATTGAATTGTTTGTCTCTAACTATAAAATATATAAGATAATATAGCGTTATACTTCTAGCTTGAACAATAAAAGGCTTTATACCTCTTCCATTATATAGTGTTGAAATTAATGCAATAAACAAAAACAATCCATACGTTAAATCAACAGCATTGATTTTTTTCAAGCTATTATTTTTAATTAAATCGTATATAAATAAAGAAAGTATTAATATATCTGGTATCAACTTTATTTGTGGTGTTATCAAATATGAAATAATTTCCCTATATGGGATAAAAATAAATAAAAACAATAAAATAAATTCAACATAGATATCAACTTTTTTATTAATAATATTCATCTAAAAACCTCCGCTATATAACTACTTAACCTTGTATATTATAACATATATTAAAATTACAGTTAAGTGGAAAAGAGAGCTTACGCTCTCTTTATTTAAATAAATTCAAAAATCTGTTAGTTGAAACTACGCTCTCTCCACCTAATATATATTTGTAAGTATTGCTATTAAATCTATTTACTATTTGTTGATCTAAAATAGTATTATTGTTTGGTGATAGTAATATAATCATACTATTATCCTTTGCGGCAAGAGAAGAACCTGAAAGTGCATCCGGGAAATTTTCTCCTGTTGCTATATATACTCTCTCATTATTTATAATATCTCTAAACCTGTTTCCTACCTCTATGTTTGTTTTGTATCTATTTTCTCCTGCTAATCTTTCTATTTTATCTTCAAATTCATTTAATATACTGCTAGGAACAACATTTTCTCCACCAACTACATATATTTTAGAAATTTCATTACTTCTTATATATTCTAATGCTATATCTGCATTAGTTTTATTAACCAAAATAATAGGGGCTTCTTTTATTCCTGCTATGGAAGATATAGATAATGCATCTGGAAAATTTTCTCCAGTTGCTATGAATACTTCACCTTTATTTCCTACTCTTTTTGCAATTTCAACTGATGTTTCATATCTATTTTTACCACTAATTCTATCAACATTTATTCCAAAAGATTTTATTCTGTTTTCAACTGATGTTGAAACTGCTTCTTCTCCACCAATTATAAATACATTTTTAACACCTAGTCTTAAAATTTCATTTTCTATATTGATATCTAAACTGTTTTTGTTTGTTAAAAGTATAGGAGCATCATATTTTCTAGCTAATACTCCTGCTGCTAAAGCATCAGGAAAATCATCACTTCTTGTTATTATCGCATAATCTGAAGTATTCCAACCCTTTTGACTTACAGCTACAGATGTTAAGATTCTGTTATCACCATAAACTCTAAATGAATTAGAAATTCCTGAAATCTGTCTAGGTAATACTTTAAAACTTACAGTTTTAATATCTTCAAAATCATTAGCTCTTGAGTCTTTCACATAAACTTTAACAGTATAATCTCCATCAACTAAAGGTTTAAAGCTAAAGCTATTGCTTTGAGTATTATCTTGTCTATATACTACTCTTGAATCTTTCTCTACCTCATATCTATAAACTACATTTCCTACTGATAATGTATCTACAGTAATATCTATATTTTCATTTGTATAAATTTGTGATTTTGATAAATTAATATTTCTTATATTAGATGCTACCCTTCGTATACTTACACCTGGATAATAAAAATTTAATATAGTTATAAAATTTTGACCAGCATTTGCTCTATTTCTTGCTCCAATTTGACTAAGTCCTATTCCATGTCCAAACCCCTTACCACTAAACAAATATGTTTGTGTAGATTCATCATAAGTAATTGTATATAGATTGCTTGGAAGACCTAAAGCTATTCTTAGTCTTTCTTTGACAAGATCAACTTCTTTAATAGCACCTTTTTCATCCATACAAATAGCTTTTATATTTTTAATTCTACCACTTGGATATAATTCGATACTATCTAGGTCTAGCTGGGTTAAAGTATCCGTTTCAAGTATAAATCTCCTTGTTTTAAGATTTTGCTCAATTTGTCCTATTGTAAAACTTCTATCTCCACCTGGCCAATTTGTAACACTAAAATCATCTCTTACTGAGTTAAAATATGGTAGTGATGCAGTCCATACATTCTGTACAAGCTCTGTATATCCTCCATTACTTGCATGAAAAAATGCACCTATAACCTGATTATTGTATAAAAGAATCATACCCTTTGTTTCATCTACAGCTTTTTTTGAATTTACAAAAGCTGGATTAAACCCTCTATAAACTTGAGTTGCTGTAGTATCACAAACATCAAACCCTCGAGATTTATATTTTCCTAAACTATATAGTGCATAAGTTCTAGCTGCAACTGCCTGAGCTTTTAAAGCCTCTATATGAAAGCTATCACTCATTTCATAAGGTACAACCCCTAATAAATATCTTTCTAAATCTATAATATTTATAGGTATTATTTCTTTACCTTCAAGTTTAAATAAAAACCTGCCTTGATAGTTTCTTGTAATTATAGGATTTAACCCTGAATTTAGCCTTGATATAGTTACAGTAGTTTCGCTATTTAATGGTTCAAGTAAAATAGAATCTACCAGTTGTCCATTGAATTCTATTTTACCTTCATTGAATTTTAAAACATATGTTGTTCCAGATGGTATAGTCTGTCCATTTATTCTATAATTTCCATTCACTCTTATAGAGATATTTTCACTCATCATGCTAATAAGCCCAACAGATATATCGTTGTAATAAACCTTGCTGTCAAAAGCAAAAGTTATATTTGTAGCTAAAACTATTATTGCTACAACTATAGATACTAATCTTTTTTTCACCTTATTTCCCCCCAAAAACTTATTTAAATAATTTTAAAACTTCACTATCAGATAATGCTTTAGTTCCTCCAATAGCTATTATTTTAATATTTCCTATATCTTTATTTATAGAATTTAATAAAGATGTAGCTCCTGGTCCTGAAAGTAGTATAGGCGAATTAGTCTTTGCACTTAAAGCAGCTCCTGATAAAGCGTCTGGATAATTTTCTCCTGTAGCTACATACACTCTTTCAAATTCTAAGTGATTTCTAAATTTGTTTAAAACATTTATATTAGTTTGATACCTGTTATTTCCAGAAATTCTCTCACGGTTAGGAAATCTTGATGCAAGTTTTTCAGATATTGCTCCTGTTCCCCCTACTATATAAACCTTTTCTATTTGCTTTTTGTCGATATACTGTAAGGCTTTAGAGTAATTATTTTCATCTACTAAAAGTATTGGAATCTGTTTAATAGATGCTATAGAAGCTACCGATAAAGCATCTGGGAAATTTCTTCCTGTAACAACAAATGCCTCTTTAGGAGAGTTTAACTCATTTGCAATTTCTACGCTTGTTTCATATCTATTTTGGCCATGTATTCTGTTTACATTATAACCTAAATTACGTATCTCATTTTCTATATTTTTAGATATAACAGTTTCTCCTCCTATTATGTAAACTGTTTTGGCACCTAATTTACTTAATCTAGCTTTTATATCTTGGGTAAGGTTTTTGCCATCTGTAAGTATTATAGGAGCATTAAGTTTACTTGAAAGAGGTGTAACAGATAATGCATCAGCAAAGTTTTCTCCATATGCTAGTATTACGTTGTCTGCTTTAGTCCATCCTTCGTCTACTATCGATAAATTTGTATGGTATCTATTTGCCCCTTGTAATCTTTTAGTTATACTTGCTGTATTTAAGCCTCCTAAGACTTTCATCTTATTTTTGTTATACTCATCATAATAATCTACTATAGCCTTAGTTATTTGCTGTGCTACATTAATTTGCATATTTTCATCTATAAGCTTTAAAAGCTCGTCAGGATTTGTCATAAAACCTGTTTCTATTAATATAGAAGGCATATTAGTGTGTCTTACAACATAAAGGTTGCTATCCTTAGCTCCCCTATTTCTAAATCCTAAAGATGCTATATTGTTTACTACCATCTGAGCTATCTTTTGACTTTCTATTGCTTGAACAGGAACTGTTGAGTTTATAATTTTAGCGTCTTTTTTTTCTACTTTTCTTTCTTGTCCATCAACTAAAATATATACATAAGCTATGCCATTTTCTACGGTCTCTTTTACATACTGATAATTATTTCCTTCATACTCTACATATCTAGTTGAACTGATTCCCGATCTATTTGTACTATAAAAAACTTCCGTTCCTGAAGCAGATGGTGAAGTTGCAGCATTGTGGTGTATACTGATAAATAGGTCGACATTATTACTATTAGCAAGATTAACTCTTTCAGCTAAAGAAATAGTAATATCAGAGTCTGGATCTCTTGTAAAAACTATCTCAGCTCCATTATCTCTTAGCATATCAGCTAATTTTTTAGTCAAAGAGTTATTAATTTCTTTTTCTGTAACTCTTCTTCCATCAGGCCCTGTTACAACCGCTCCGCTATCATTACCCCCATGTCCTGGGTCTAACATTATTTTAATTCCCTGTAGGCTAGAAGCATACGATACATTAAATGTTAGTATAAATATAATCAAAGTTTGTATAAGTCCTTTGCTAATTTTCACCATAATACCTCCTATACTTGTATTTGTGTTAATTATACGATAAATTTTTATGTATTACAACACAGATAGCCTTTTTTCTAAAATCTATCAAAATATCCGAAAAAAAAGAGAAAATCTTTTCCTTACCAGAAAAGATTTTCTCTTTTTAATAACTATTTTTTCTTTATTACATCTTTAACTGCCCTAACTATATCTTGTGCAGTTAATCCATACTTTTTAACTAAATCTGAAGGCACTCCTGATTCTCCAAAAGTATCATTAACCCCAACTCTTTTTAGTGGAACTAAAACTTCTTCCATTAAAACTTCGCTAACAGCAGATCCAAGTCCACCTACTATGTTATGCTCTTCTGCTGTAACTATAGCACCAGTTTCTTTAGCTGCCTTTATTAATATATCTTTATCTATTGGTTTAATTGTAGGCATGTTTATAACTCTTGCACTTATTCCTTCTTCTTTTAACATTTCACTTGCTGTCATAGCTTCTGCTACCATTATTCCACAAGCTACTATAGTTACATCTTGTCCATCTTTTAAGGTTACACCTTTTCCTATTTCAAATTTATAATTTTCATCAAATAATGTAGGAACTGCTGATCTACCAAGTCTTACATATACAGGTCCATTGTATTTTGCTATTTCAAATATAACCTTTTCTGTTTCAACTCCATCAGCTGGAACTATAACTGTCATATTAGGTATTGCTCTCATTATAGCTATATCTTCAACTGATTGATGAGATGCTCCATCTTCTCCAACCGTAATTCCTGCATGAGTTGCACATACTTTAACATTTAATTTAGGATAGCAAACAGAGTTTCTTATTATTTCAAACGCTCTACCTGCTGCAAACATAGCAAAAGTACTTGCAAATGGTATTTTACCAGCTGTAGCAAGACCTGCAGCCGCTCCTATTAAGTTTTGCTCAGCTATTCCCATGTTGAAAAATCTTTCTGGAAAAGCTTTAGAAAAGTCAGCTGTTTTTGTAGATTTAGAAAGGTCAGCATCTAATACTACTACGTTTTCGTTTTCTTGCCCAAGTTTTACAAGTGCTTTACCATATGCGTCTCTAGTTGCTATTTTACTCATTATTTTCGCCTCCTAACTCATCTAAAGCTTTTTTAAGATCCTCATCTGTTGGTGCAGTTCCATGCCATCCTGCTACATTTTCCATAAATGATACGCCTTTTCCTTTAACTGTTTTTGCTATAATCATTGTAGGTTTTCCTACAGTTTCTCTAGCACTATCTAAAGCTGCAAATATTTGATCGTAGTCATGTCCATCTATCTCTATTACATTCCATCCAAATGCTTTAAATTTATCTGCTACTGGACCTATATTCATAACTTCTTCATTTTTTCCATCTATTTGAAGTCCATTATAGTCTAGGAAAGCTACTAGGTTATCTAGTTTGTAGTGAGCAGCACTCATACAAGCTTCCCATATTATACCTTCTTGTATTTCTCCATCTCCAAGTAATGCATATACTCTCCAAGGAGCATTATCTAATTTTGATGCCATAGCCATTCCACATGCAACTGATAAGCCTTGTCCTAATGATCCTGTAGACATTTCAACTCCTGGAGTTCCTTTCATGTCAGGATGTCCTTGAAGCATAGAGTTTATTTTTCTAAGTTTCATAAGTTCTTGTTTAGGGAAGTATCCTTTTTCTGCAAGTACACCATAAAGTACAGGAGCTGCATGTCCTTTTGAAAGCACAAATCTATCTCTATCTTCTTTTTTAGGATTTTGAGGATCTATGTTCATCTCATCAAAATAAAGTGCAGTCAAAATCTCTACTGCTGAAAGCGAACCTCCTGGATGACCAGATTTTGCTTCGTGAATCATTTCTAAAATATTCTTTCTTACATTTGTAGCTATTTTTTTAAGTTCATTATAGTCTCTCATTGCTTTCCTCCTTTTTCAATCTAAGAAATTTTACTGAATAGCTTTAAATCCTTCTCCTAAAACCTCATGAACTCCTGTTACTATTATAAATGCGTCAGGATCATTTGTTTTAACTATTTCCTTTAGTTTTGCTTCTTGAGCTCTATCTACTACAACTAATAAGACTTCTTTATCAAGTCCACTATATATTCCTCTTCCTTTTAAAGCTGTAATTCCCCTATCTAGTTTTTCCATTATTTCTTTACTTATTTGTTCTTTGCAGTCTGATATTATGAAAAATGCTTTTGCATATCCCATACCATCTACTATAAAGTCTGCAACCTTAACTATTATATAAAGTGCTATAGTAGAGTATAAAGAAGTTTCTATATTTTTGTCAACAATTCCTGCTAAAACAACTATAAATAAGTCGCAAACCATCATAAGTTTAGCCGTACTTAAGCTAGGAAAAAATTTATTTAATATAGCACCTGCAAGATCTGTACCACCTGTTGTTCCACCTGCCTTAAATACAAGCCCTATACCAATTCCTAATATAACACCACCATAAACTGCTGATAAAAATAAGTCTGTAGTTGGGACAAAATCTTTAAATACTGTAAGAAATATTTCTATAAAAAATGATAAAGCAACTGTACCATAAGCAGTTTTTGCTCCAAACATTTTTCCCAATACCATAAGGCCTATTATAAACAAAGGAATATTTATAACAAGGTTTGTTATAGAAACTGGAATATTTGTAATCTTTTTTACTACTATAGCAAGACCTGTTACTCCTCCAGGAGCTATTGTGTTTGGCTCTAAAAACATATTTAAAGCTATAGCCATAAGTGCACAACCTATTGTTATAGTTAAATATTCCATAAAGTAATTGTACCAATGCTTTTTCATATATAACCTCCTTTCTAATTTTCTCCTCTTTTTATAACTTCTATAACAAATTTAGGTAAAGCCATCATTCTTTTATATCTCCAAGGTTCTTTAATTAACCTATAAAGCCACTCTAATCCTAAATTTTGATATATTTTAGGTGCCCTTTTGACTTTTCCTGCGTATACATCAACGCTTCCGCCTACGCCCATAAATATTTTTGCATCGATTTCATTTTTATATCTTTGTATCCATATCTCTTGCTTTGGAGCTCCAAATGCAACAAATAATATGTCTGGTTTTAAGCTATTTATTAGCTGTATAACCTTTTTCTCTTGTGGATGATTTTCTATTCCCATATGATAGCCCTTAAAATATCCGTGGTGAACGCCTTTTACTTTTATATTAGGATATTTTTTTAGTATATTTTGTGCACACTTTTGAGAAATACCATCTTGAGCACCTAGTATAAATATAGATTTATTATTTTCGTTTGCATAATTTAAAATACTTTCCATAAGGTCTATTCCTGTAACTCTTTCTAAAAGAGGCTTTTTTATCACCCTTGAAGCAAGCACAAGTCCTATTCCATCTGGAATTACTAAGTCTGCTTGTTTTAAAGCATTTGCAAGATTCTTATTGCTTTGACACTGCATTATTATTTCGCTGTTTGGTGTATAAATTACACATTTTTTGCCTTTTTCTAAAAACTTTACTGCTCTGTCTAGGGCATCTTTTTCACTTACTTTATCGATTTCAATTCCTAAAATACGTATCTTTTCCAAAATAACACCCCTTATAAGCCTATATACTAGGGTATATTATATCACTATAATATAATTTTAAAAGCATTATTTTAAAACCTGAGTGTATATATCTATATTGTCTTTTACCATTTTTTCAACAGAATACATATCTTTTATGATTTGTCTTGACCAAAGTCCTATTTGTAATCTTTTATCATTATCTTTTAGTATATCTAAGATATCTTTTTTTAAGACTTTTTTATCTGTTTTTTTCTCGCCTCTACATGTAAAGTTGCTTTCTATAGCACTATCAAGTTTTTGTTTGTCTAAAACACCTATATAACCTTCATTTCCTGCAAGTATAACACATTTTTGTGCAGACATAGCTTCAAGTGCTGATCTACTTACCCCTATAAATACATCTGCTATAGCTACAAATTTATTTACATCACTTCTAGCACCAGCTAATTTTATAACTTCTCTTCCTAAAGACTTATTTATATTTTCTACTTTTTCCTTTAATTTATCAAATACATTGCCTGATCCTACTATTATAATTTCTAAATTATTAATTTCACAGCTTAACTCCTTCGCTATATCTACAAGATCAAATGCAACATCTGCTCTATCTTTATCTAATCTGCTTATATAAACAATTTTTATGCTATCTTTCTTTAAATTGAACTCATTTATTATATCACTAGTATCAATATCACTTGAAAATTTATCTGTATCTATTCCATTTATCGTAACTTTTATATCCTTTTCATTTATATTGTAATTGTCGATTAAATACCTTTTTATATCTTCACTGACAGCTATAGTTTTTTGACCCCAGTTTGTTATATATTTTAATCCATATTTTGTTGTAAATACCCAGTGTGCAGTTGTGACAAAAGGAAAATTCATTTTTTTATGTAAAATTCCACATATAAACCCTGGAATTCTAGCATGAGCGTGAACTAAATCTATTTTTTCTTTTTTTATAATTTTTTTGAGCAGTATATATGACTTTATCATATTAATAGGATTTTTATTGTGAAGTGGAACATTATAATGCTTTATAAAACTTTCCTTAAGTTCTTTTTCATAAACTCCCCCATTTGATACTACAATTACATCAAATCCTTCTTTTTTAAGTCCTTTTGCAAGCTCTACAACATGAGTTTCAGCTCCACCTATGTTAAGCCCCATAAGAGCCAAAAGTATTTTTCTATTCATATAGATACCCTCTACTTTTCTTACCATATTATCTAATGTGAAAAATTTTTTCATGAATTCATATCCATTTTGTCCCATATATTTCCTTAAGTTTTCGTCCTTAGCTAACTTTTTCATAGACTCTGCAAGTTTTTGAGGATTTTCTTTTGGCACTAAATATCCATTGTATCCATCTTTTATAACTTCTTTGATTCCTCCTACATCAGTTCCTATAGAAGGTTTTTTTATGCTCATTCCTTCTATCAATGAAAAACACAACGCTTCAGATATAGACGAAATTACATTTATATCTATGATATTAAAAATTTTTTCTACATTTTTTATATAACCTGTAAATATTATATTATTTTCTATTTTAAGCTGTTTTACAAGATCCTTTAATTCTTCTTCTCTTGATCCTGTCCCAACTATCAAAAACTTTACATTTTTATATTCTTTTAGTACATACGCTGCTGCCTTTATAAAATATTCGTGTCCCTTTACTTTTTCAAGTCTTGCTACTATACCTATAACTATGTCTTTTTCACAAATTCCAAACATTTGTCTAATCTTTTGCTTTTCTTCATATGAAATCTGTTTTATCTCATCTACTCCATTATAAACTATATTTATATTATCTTTACAAACACCTGATAAAATCAAATTTTCTTTTACAGCATTAGATACTGCTATTACTGAAGTGCTTGTATACTTGTTTATTATGCTTTTTATTTTTTTTCTAATCAAAATTTTTTCTTCAATATCTATACAGTGCTTTGTATATATTATTTTTTTAACTCCTGATATTTTAGCAGCTATCCTAGCTGAAAAACTTGCATGTGTATGAACTATATAAGGCTTTTCTTTTTTAAATAAATCATATAAAAATTTGACTGATTTTATATCAAATGAGTTATCACTCATTCCAGGTATTTTTATAGTTTCTATCCCCAAATCGTCTAAATAGTCTATAAGCATACTTTCTTTTGGCAAAGCTACTTTTACTAAAAACTTTCCTTTATCTATTCCTTTTAAAAGATTTATAAGCCATATACCAGCTCCACCTATATTAGTATCACTAATTACATGTATTACCTTTATCATTGTTTACACTCTCCAAAGTTTCATTTGATAATCTTTGTGATATAACTCCCAGTGACAATAAAACCCAAAATATAAAGCTAACTCTATGATTATACCATATATTATCAACAAATCCTTGAAATAAAAATCCTGCAACTCCTGAGGATATACCTATAATTAATTTAGATAAATTTTTATCTTTTTTGTTTATACAATTTAGCATTTCTTTATAAAAAAGCGCAATTATACCTATAAATGAAATTAAACCTACAATACCTAATTCTATTAATATTTGAATATAAACATTGTGAGCATGAAGCACATAAACTCCTTTTGCTGCATAAAGAGGATATACTTTTGTGAAAGTATCTATCCCCATACCGATTCCTGATATCCAATAATCTTTTGCCATATTTAAGCTTGAAGTCCATACTAAAACTCTATAAGACGAAGATGTCTCACTTATATTTCCTATACTTAAAAACCTATTTAATATAGAACCTGGCAATATAAATGGCAATATTAAAATCATTAGACCCACTATTAACAACATTCTCTTATTTATCAAAACAGCAAAAACTAAAGTAGCTAACAACAGCCCTAGCCATGCTCCTCTTGAGTAAGTATATAAAAGGCATAAAGTCATGGAAAGTGCAACTACTATAACACCTATTTTATAAGTAATTTTTTCATAATGCCAAAATAAAGATACTGTTACCGGAATTAATAAAACTAGGTATTCACCCAATACATTAGGATTTTTAAATGTTGAATATACTCTTGTTTGTATATCAGAAAACATTTCCTTATCTACCCAAGATTCAGGAGTATATACCCCTGCAATTTTTTGATATATTCCATATAAAGATACTATAAGTGCGCTAATAACTAGGACTTTAACAATTAAATATAGAGTCTTTTCAGTTTTAATTTCATTTACACACATAAAATAAAAACCTATAATGCAAAAATACATAACTGCTACTTGAAGACTTGATATTATATTCTTAGACATAGCTGTACTAAAAATAATGCTTATGCAAAATAAAAGTAAAATCTTATCTAGAAATGTTTTTTCAAAATTAAAATCTTTATCATATATTTTCTTTCCTATAAAACAAGATAAATTAAGTATCATAAGCAACGTAAGTATACTCGTAGAAACAAAAGGAGCTATAAATACAGCAATAAGTATACCTATTTTGTGTATATTTATTTTGTTATTCGACATACTTTTTTCTCCTTGCTAGTTATTTTTTGTTTTTAGTCATATTTCCCCGGAAATAATAAATTTTTGTAGAACAAAACAACATAAAAAAGGTCTTCTTCAAATAATTAATAAAGAAGACTTTTTTGAAACACATTACGGAAATTATGACTTTCTCGCAATTTATTAAAGCTTATAATTTCCTATGTGTTATAAAAAATGCGAGCTTTTAACTCGCTAAATTTCTATAAGGCCTAAACTTATCTGTATTGCCTGATCTACTTTTTCCATTTTTTCTTCATCAAAATGGCCTATTTTTTCCCTTAGCCTCTTTTTGTCTATTGTTCTTATTTGTTCAAGCAAGACTACAGAATCTTTATTCAGTCCATATTCATTGGCTTTTATCTCTATGTGAATAGGCAGTTTAGCTTTATTTATCTGAGAGGTTATAGCCGCCACTATAACAGTAGGGCTATATTTATTACCTATATCATTTTGAATTACAAGAACCGGTCTTACTCCACCCTGCTCAGATCCAACAACAGGACTTAAGTCAGCGTAGAATATATCTCCTCTTTTAACTTCATTATTATTCACCTTCTGCCATCTTCCCTTCATATCCTTCTAAGGAAGATACATCCATACTAAGCCCCATCTCTGCTAAAGCCAGGTTTATAACTCCCATTTCTCTATATCCTTTTATCATAGTCTCTCTTGTTTCAACTTTTCTTTTTTCTCTTAAATATAATTTCATAGCTTCCTTGATAAATTCAGATCTATTTTTATTTTCTACTTCTATTATTCTATCTATTTCCTGAAGTAAAGAGTTAGGTAAACTTACTAGTATCTTTTTTTGATTAGAATTAGCCACAAAATCGCCTCCCAGAGTCTACTTACCATTTTATTTTAACAAATAATCTAAAATATGTAAAACCCTATTTCCTTCCAAATATACTCTCGGGACTCTTCTTGACACCATACATAGAAGTTCATAGTTTATTGTTTTAAGTATTTTCCCAAATCTTTCTATTCTTAAATCTTCATCTTCTCCAAATATCAAAACCTCATCTCCAACTTTAATATTTGCATTATTTACCTGTATCATACATTGATCCATGCAAATTCTTCCTACTACAGGGAATTTTTTCCCATTTATTTTTACATCAGCACTTAAGCTTAGCATTCTAGTAAATCCATCAGCATATCCAATAGGCAAAGTAGCTATTTTTTCATTTTCACTTGTTACATATGCATGACCATATCCAACCCCTCTTTTGCTGTCTAATACCTTTATATTAGATACCTTTGTTTTTAGAGACATAACAGGTTTTAGGTCAATTTTTTCTTTGTTAACATCTTCTGATGGATAATGTCCATATAATATAATTCCTGGCCTTACCATATCTAAGTGATATTGTGGCAAATCTATGAGTGCAGCACTATTTGCTGCATGTTTTATAGGAATTTTTATGTTCTTTTCTTTTAATTTATCTATTATGTACATAAATTCTTCAAATTGACTATGAGTAAAAGTTTTATCTATCTCATCAGCTCTAGCAAAATGAGTATATATTCCAACTATATTTATTTCTGGAAGGCTATATATTTTTTCTATAATTTCTACAGTTTCATTATTTGCCTTAAATCCAAGTCGAGACATGCCTGTATCTATTTTTATATGTATGTTGCATTTTTTATTTAGATTCTTTGCTAGCTTGCTTATGTTTTTAGCCATATTATAAGAATAAACAGTTATATCTATATCTTGATTTAGTGCTATTTGTATATCAGTCTCATTTATATATCCTAGACATAGTATGGGTATGGTTATGTGGTTTAATCTAAGCTCTAATGCCTCCTCAAGTGTAGCAACTGCTAGATAATCAACTCCTTCTTCTACTAATACCTTTGCTATGTATACTGATCCGTGTCCATAAGCATTAGCTTTAACAACTCCACATATTTTTGTATCTTCCTTGACTAATTTTTTTATATTTCTATAATTTTCCCTAAGGTTACTTATATTAATCTCCGCCCAAGTTGGTCTCAAAGTTAGCCCCCCTAATTTACATTGTACTTAAATTCTCTATAAATTACGGAAAATCTTACTTTTCCATTGTAGTCTAAAATCTCCATTTTATGAGGTTTTAGTGTTTGTTTGTCTACATAAAGTCTAGAAGAATGAAAATAAATTGACTTACTCGGTATTATTGTATCTAGTATTAAAAAATTCGAGTTTGAGCTTATCTTGAGCTGTTCATTTTCAAGTATATTTTTTATAAAATCTCCTATAAATAAGTATTTGTTTTCTTTTGAAGTATGAATAAATTTATATTCATCTGGGATATTAGGGTTTTTTACTATAACCTTATCATTTTGATATACAGTAACTTTTCCTTTTAAATTTTCTGGCTCTAAAACCTCTAACTTATAATAATCGGGTGCTTTAAAGCTGTGAATTACTGTATAACTACTAGGGGATCTATTTCCTACAACTGTAATATCAGCTATACACGTATAAGAGTTTATACTTGATATTTTCTTATGTAATTTGTAATACAGTTCTTCATCAGTGGATTCTCTGCATCCTGTGATAAAAAGTATTATCATCAGAAAGCAAAATATCCATTTTTTCACATCATCCCTCCTTTATCTACTAAACATAGATTTGATAATATCATATCTACATATTATCCCTTTTAATGTTTTTGTATCATCAACTACTGGAACTCTGTTTATAGATTTTTCTATCATAAGGTTTGCTACATATTCTAAATCGTCTTTTTCATTTACAGTAAGCACATCCGAAGACATTATATCTTCTGCCTTATATGCTGCTACTCTTTTTATATCTTCCTCCATTTCTTTTATACTGTCTAAAAATACTACCCCCTGTAATATTGTTATGAAAGAAGGAACCTTTATATTCTTTTCTTTTTTAACTATATCTGTTTCTGATACAACTCCTACAACTTTATTTTCATCATCTACTACAACAACTCCACTAATTCTTTTTTCGATAAGTATTTTAGCTATATCTTCTATAGGTGTGTCTTTTTTTACTGTTATAACCTCACTAGTCATTATATCTTTAGCCTTCACTTGTATCATCTCCTTTTTTTATTAAAATCGCATTGGCAACAGCATACTTTTTGCTATGCGATATAGATACCATGATTTTGTATATTTTTGAATTTTTAGATAATTCATATAAATTATTATACACCTTTACCTCAGGTTTTCCAAGATTGTCTCTTAATATTTCTATATCCTTAAACTTAAAATTTCTAACTCCTGTACCAAAAGCCTTTGATACAGCCTCTTTTGCAGCAAAATTACCTGCTATTGTATCTATTTTAAAATTTTTTGACTTAAAATAATCTATTTCTCTATCTGTAAATATTCTGCTCAAAAATTTGCTGTTTTTTTCAATTGCTTTTTCTATTCTTTCTATTTCTACTATATCTATACCTATTCCAAAAATCATTTTCTCCTCCAATACTTTATTTTAATAACTCTTTGTCTAGCTTTTCTATTTCTTCATAACCTAAAAGAGAATGAAGAAAATGGTATGTAACATTTACTTTCTTTTCTATATCTTCCTTTTCTTGTCTTGATTTGTTTAGTTTTTCTCTAAGTTCAGATATAGTTTTTTCTATTTCTTTTAATCTTTTTTCTCCACTATTTATTTGACTGTACGAAAACTTTATTGTCTCTTCTAAAAGCAAAACATTTTTTTCTTTTATTTCTTTTGATGTATCTTCTATCTCCTGTAAACTTTTTTCTATTTTTTCATTTAAAATATTAATTTCATCTTTTAGTTTATCCAATTCTTTTTCAGCTTCCTCACTGCTATTTATATTTAGCTGATCTGATATATATACTATTTTTGCCATACATTTTCTTTTTAAAGACTGAAGTTTAGTTGTTTCACTTTCTAAACTTTTCTTTTTTCTCGAAAGATCTTTAAGTTTATGATAAATTTCTTGCATTTGATTATTGTTTCCACAATTAAATAATTTTTTCCATGAATCATTTTCTATTAGTAAAGGTATTTTTCTTTTTTTTATTATATCTTCTTGTAAGTTTAACTGCGTATCTTTTTTAAGGAAAAACACATTCATCAACCTTTCTATCTAAATTAGTCATAAAGTATATATCGTCAATTTAAAAAATTATTTTATCTATAATTACATATGTTGAATTTTTTATTACTGTTTGGAAAAAATACAGATATGAGGTGATATTATGAAAAAAATAGCTGCTTTGCTATTGTGCATAGTTTTGCTGTCAGGATGCCAACAAAATAATGAGAAAAAAGATGATTCTCTTCCAAAACAACCCGAAGAAATTCAGGCTCTATCTAATGACTTGCTTATATTAATGGGAAAAATAGACTTAATTCCTAGTACTAATATGGCAATTTCTGAAAAGAAAAAAAATGATCTAATAGCTCAAAACAAAGAAAAAGAAATATCCGATTTAAGTAATGACAGACTTTCAGAAGAAGATAGAAAAAAGCATGAAGAAGAGAAAATAAAGGTTTCAATTTCTTCTTTTACTCTTGAAAATTCAATAATTTATGAACTACTCAAAAAAGAGAACATAAAAAGAGTCAACGATCTAGATAAAAAGGATCTGCCATTTACAATTGAACAAGCTTGGCTAGATATAAAAAGAGATGTTGTAGATATTCATGGAAGTTGGAACGAAGTTAAAGCAAAACTTGATTCTGTATCGATCGAAGATAGTATAATAGAAAATTTTGAAAACAATTTAGCTTCTCTTACAAAATCTGTAGATGAAATGAAAGTTTTAGACTCTTTAGTATATATTAATAATTTAACTAAATATATAGCTGACTTTAATATTCACTACAAAAGCCTTGTAAATCCTCATATAGAAAGAATGAAATATTCTATTAGAAAGGCAGTTCTTTTATCTCATCTAGGACGATTTGATGAAGCGCTTCAAACTCTTGAAAATGTATCTGATGATTTAAACAAGGTTAGCCAAGCTATTCAAAAAGAAGATAAAGATGCTTTCTTAAAAATAAAATATTCAATAGAGGACCTTAAAAAAGCTGTTCAATCTCAAGATCTGAAAATGATAAATATAAAAGCTCCTATAGTTATAGACAACTTAAATCAAGTAAAAACAATAAAGGACTAATTAAATTAGTCCTTTATTCATTCCATGATGCAAAATCAGTTACTATAGTAGTTTTTTCTTTATCTACAGATATAAACCCTCCATCTATAGATGCGTTTTTGAATTCTCCATTTCTTTTTATCTTTAGTAACCCCTTAGACAAAGGAGCAACGTAGTTTATGTGGTTTTTCATTATACCAACATCTCCTTCTGTTGTTCTAACTACAACCATTTCTACTTCTCCTTCGAAAAATTTGCTTTCAGGAGTTACCACTTCTAGGTTGAATAGGGATGCCATAATCTACTCTCCCTTCTTCGCCTTTTCTACTGCCTCATCAATAGTTCCAACATATAAGAATGCAGACTCTGGTAAATCATCATGTTTTCCTTCAAGAATTTCTCTAAATCCTCTTATAGTTTCTTTTAATGGTACATATTTTCCTGCCATTCCTGTAAACTGTTCTGCAACGCTAAATGGTTGAGATAAGAATCTTTGGATTTTTCTAGCTCTAGCAACTATTAATTTATCTTCATCTGAAAGTTCATCCATACCAAGTATAGCTATTATATCTTGAAGTTCTTTATATCTTTGAAGAACCGACTGAACTCCACGGGCAACTTCATAATGTTCTCTTCCAACTATATTTGGATCTAGTATTCTTGATGTAGAATCTAGCGGATCAACTGCTGGATATATACCAAGCGCTGCTATTTGTCTTGATAAAACTGTTGTTGCATCAAGGTGAGCGAAAGTTGTAGCTGGCGCTGGGTCAGTTAAGTCGTCAGCTGGAACGTATACTGCTTGAACTGAAGTTATAGATCCCTTTTTAGTAGATGTAATTCTCTCTTGTAAAGCACCCATTTCTGTAGCTAATGTAGGCTGATAACCAACCGCTGATGGCATACGTCCAAGAAGTGCTGAAACTTCAGAACCTGCTTGAGTAAATCTGAATATATTATCTATGAATAATAATACGTCTTGCCCTTCTTGATCTCTAAAATATTCTGCCATTGTAAGACCAGTTAACGCAACTCTCATTCTAGCTCCTGGTGGCTCATTCATTTGTCCATAAACAAGAGTTGTTTTGTCTATAACTCCCGAATCTATCATCTCGTGATAAAGGTCATTTCCTTCTCTTGTTCTTTCTCCAACTCCTGAGAATACTGAAAGACCTCCATGCTCTTTAGCTATGTTGTTTATAAGCTCCATTATAAGAACTGTTTTTCCAACACCTGCTCCTCCAAATAGACCTATCTTTCCTCCCTTTGCATAAGGAGCTATAAGGTCTACTACCTTTATTCCTGTTTCAAGAATTTCTGTAGCTGTTTCTTGGTCTTCAAATGAAGGTGCTGGTCTATGTATTGGAAGTTTCGGAGCATCTTCAACTTCAGGCTTGTTATCAACAGGATCTCCTAATACATTGAATATTCTTCCAAGTGTTTTTCTTCCAACTGGAACAGATATAGCATTTCCTGTATCTATAGCATCTATACCTCTTACAAGTCCATCAGTTGAACTCATAGCTATACATCTTACTGTATCATCACCTATATGCTGAGCTACCTCTGCAACTATTTTTCTTCCTTCGTGATATATCTCTATTGCATTAAGTAGATTAGGTAAATTATCTGAACTAAATTTAATGTCTAGTACTGGCCCAATTATCTGAACCACTTTACCAACATTTTTATCTGGCATTTTCATACCTCCTTATTTTAAGGCCTCTGCTCCTGCAACTATCTCAGATATTTCTTGTGTTATAGAGGACTGTCTTGCCCTATTGTAGCTAAGTTCTAACTTGCTTATCATTTCATCAGCATTATCAGAAGCAGACTCCATAGCTGTTCTTCTAGCTGCCTGCTCTGAAGCAAATGATTCAACAATTCCTCCATATATAGTTCCTGCTACAAACTTTGGAACTATATAATCTAAAACAGCTTCTGCAGAAGGCTCATACTCTATAATTTCTCTTTTCTCGTTTTCGTCTTCTTTATCAAAAGAAATAGGAAGAACCTTAAGTACTTTTGGTTCTTGTATTAAAGTAGATTTAAATTCAGTATAAACTAAATATACTTCATCTACTTCATTTTTCATATATGCATCTATACAAACCTGAGCAATTTCCTTAGCATTAGAAAAGTCCATATTTTCAATACCTGAAAACTTACCTAGTATGTCATAATTTCTCTTTTGGAAAAAGTCTATAGATTTTTTTCCTACAGGGACTACTTTTTCTTTTTTACCTTCCATACTAGATAGTGTAGTTTTTATGACGTTTGAATTGTATCCACCTGCTAAACCTCTATCTCCTGCTATAACAATAAAAGCCTTACTTTTTACATCTTTTCTTTCAAGAAATGTAGATGAAACACCTCTAGTATTTTGAGCAATCTTTTTTATAGTATTATATAAAGTTAAAAAGTAAGGTCTTGACTTTTCAGCCTGTTCTTTTGCTCTTCTTAATTTTGCAGAAGATACAAGTTCCATAGCTTTAGTTATTTGCTTTGTGTTGTTGATACTTTTCATACGCCTTTTTATATCTTTCATTCCAACGCCTGCCATAATATCACCTCCTGTAAAGAGGACTACTCTTCAACTACGAACTTAGTTTTAAATTCCTCTATGGCATTTTTTAAAGCTTCTTCATTTTCTTTAGTTAGATCCTTTGTTTCTAATATATTTTTACCTATTTGAGGATGGATATCGTCCATAAATTTAAAGAATTCATCTTCAAATCTTTTGATTTGTTCTACTGGTATATCTTTTAAATATCCATTTGTAACAGCATATATTATCATTACTTGCTTTTCAACATCTACTGGTTTAGTTTCAGCTTGCTTTAAAACTTCAACTATTCTTTCTCCTTGAGCAAGTCTTTCTCTAGTATCTTTATCTAGATCTGAACCAAACTGAGCAAACGCTTGAAGCTCTCTATATTGAGCATATCCTAACTTTAATGTTCCTGCTACTTTTTTCATAGCTTTTATTTGAGCGTTACCCCCAACCCTTGATACAGAAATACCAGGGTTAACAGCAGGTCTAACACCTGAGTAGAAAAGCTCAGATTCTAGGAATATCTGTCCATCTGTTATAGATATAACGTTAGTTGGAATATAAGCAGAAACGTCCCCAGCTTGAGTTTCTATTATAGGAAGTGCCGTTAATGATCCACCACCTAAATCATCAGATAGTTTAGCTGCTCTTTCTAAAAGTCTTGAATGCAGATAGAATACATCTCCTGGATATGCTTCACGTCCAGGTGGTCTTCTTAAAAGTAATGACATTGCACGATAAGCAACAGCATGTTTAGATAAATCATCATATATTATAAGTACATGTTTTCCTTGATGCATAAATTCTTCTCCCATAGCACATCCACTATAAGGAGCCATATATTGAAGTGGTGCAAGTTCTGATGCAGTAGCTGAAACTACTATAGTGTAATCCATAGCACCATATTTTTCTAATCTATCAACTATTTGTGCAACTGTTGAACGCTTCTGTCCTATAGCTACATATATACAAATAACATCCTTACCTTTTTGATTTATTATAGTATCTATTGCTATAGAAGTTTTTCCTGTCTGTCTATCTCCAATTATAAGCTCCCTTTGACCTCTTCCTATTGGTATCATAGAATCTATAGCTTTAATACCTGTTTGAAGCGGCTCATGAACTGATTTTCTTTCGATTATACCAGGAGCTTGTGTTTCTATTGGTCTAAATTTATCAGCTTTTATAGGGCCTTTTCCATCTATAGGCTGTCCTAAAGCGTTTACAACCCTTCCTAAAAGAGCATCTCCAACAGGAACCTCTACTATTCTTCCTGTTCTCTTAACCGTATCTCCTTCTTTTATATTTTCATCAGAACCTAATAAAACAGCTCCGACAAAATCTTCTTCAAGGTTTAGAGCCATTCCATAAATTTCACCTGGAAACTCTAAAAGCTCTCCTGCCATACACTTTTCAAGTCCATGAATTCTAGCTATACCATCTCCTACTTGAATAACCGTACCAACATCTTTAAGTTCTATCTTGCTTTCATATCTTTTAATTTGCTCTTTTATAATAGAACTAATTTCTTCTGGTCTTAAATTCATGGGTTTCACCGCCTTTCACTAAGCAATTATTTGATGTAACTGTTTTTTTAGTTTTTCTAACTTAGTTTTAACTGTTCCATCTATCTCTTCATTTCCCATCTTAACAAGTACTCCACCTAAAACAGTAGGATCTACTTGATTTTTAACCTTTACATTCTTTTTAGTTTTTTCACAAAGCTTATATGTAAGCTCTTTTAAGCTTTCCTCACTCATAGGAACAGCAGTTATTGCAATTGCTTGTATTTCATTTTTATTTTCATTTAATAACTGCTTGTATATATCTACAATTTCCCTTATAATCGAGATTCTATCTTTATCTATAAGCACTTTTAAAAAGTTTACTATTTCTAAGGAAGCTTTGTCTTTATAGATATTTTCTATTAATTCCTTTTTTTCTTGTTTTGATAAAATTGGTGTTTTTAGCATTTTAAAAAACTTTTCATTTTCTTCAAAATTTGATGATATTATCTTAAGTTCTTCATAAAACATTTCTTCTTTGTTAAGCTCTACACCAACCTCAAATATAGCACTAGCATATCTTGTAGCAACTAATTTTGCCATGTAGCTTCCCCTACCTCTTTAATAAAATCACTAATTAACTTCTCGTGCTTATTTTTATCTATATCAGCTTCTATAACTTTAGAAGCTGCTAAAATAGCTATATTAGAGATTTCATCTTTAAGCTCATTTACAACTTTTTGCTTTTCTCTTTCTATCTCAATATGAGCTTTTTCCATAAGCCTATTAGCTTCATTTTGTGCATTTTTAATGATTTCATCTGCTCTCATTTCAGCTTTTCTAGAAGCTTCTTTTATAATTTCTTGTCCTTCTTCTTTTGAAGCATTGATCTTTGCTTCATACTCTGCTTTTAAAGCATAAGCCTCTTTTTTTGTTTCTTCAGCCTCTTTTATAGAGTTTGCTATACTTTCTTGTCTATCATTCATAAACTTAGTTACTGGTTTAAATAGTAGTTTTTTTAGTATTAAATACATCACTATAGTATTTACAATTTGAAAAACTACCCCCCAGTCTAGAGATATAAAGCTCGCAAACTGCATCTTAATCCTCCCTTCTGCTAATCCTTTTTTAAATCATAATTTAGGAGATGAAGATCATCTCCTAAAAATTATAGTAAGTTAAGTAGTGGATTAGCAAATAAAAGTATAAGAGCAACAACTAGAGCATATATACCTGTAGACTCTGCAACAGCTGCTCCTAAAAGCATAGTTCTTAATATATCTCCTTGTGCTTCTGGTTGTTTTCCTACTGCTTCTGCACCTTTACCTGCTGCAAATCCCTGTCCTATTCCAGGTCCTATACCTGCTATCATTGCAAGTCCTGCTCCTATAGCTGAAGCTGCTAATATTAACGCTCTTTCCATAAAAAATTCCTCCTTTTTGTCTTTAAACTATTTTTATGTAATTGTTTTAATCCATAGCCATAGAAATAAATACCATAGTAAGCATTACGAATATAAATGCTTGCAACACTCCTGTAAACAAGTCAAAGTATATATGAAGTACTGCTGGTATACCTACTTGAAGAATAGGTATTGAAATTCCTATAAATCTTGTAGTTAAAAATGATAAAAATCCATATAAAAGAGTTGTTATAACCATACCCCCAGCTATATTACCAAATAAACGGAAGCTAAGGGATATAGGGTTTGCAAGCTCCCCTATTACATTAAGTGGAAGTAAAAATGGTAGAGGATCTAAAAATCCTTTTAAATATCCTTTTAGTCCCTTAACTCTTATACCATTAAATTGAACAAGTATAAATGTTATAAGAGCCATACCTACAGTTGTATTAAGGTCTGCTGTTGGTGGTCTAATTCCTAAAAGGCCTACAAGGTTTGCACATATCAAAAATAAAAATATACTTCCTATATATGGTGCAAATCCTACTTTATCTTCTCCCATAGTTTGTTTTACTAGTTTGTTGACTGCATCCACTATTAACTCTACAAAATTTTGAAGTCCTTTAGGAAGTTTTTCAAAGTTTCTTGTCCCAAAATACGCAAAACATGATAAAAGCAGTATTATGAGCCAAGTAGTTGTAATGGTCTCAGTTACTGGTATTCCTCCTAAGACAGGAATTGTAAACATTATCCTAGGACCGTTCATATTATTCCTCCTTTCTTTAAATTTATTTAAGATAAGGTTTTCTTTGAGTTATAACAAATACACTTAGTTTTGGCATTAATAAACCTAAGATAGTTCCCAATAAACTTATATGCTGTGCTTTTATAGATATTAAAATAATTATACTTGTTATAATCATTCTTATTATATACCTTGTAAATACATATATTTGGGCACTGCTTTCATCCATAAAAATTGCCTTTTCAAGTGCTATAGAAATGAGCCTAAAATTTAACAAAGAAAACAAGCTTCCAAACATTAATCCGTATAAAAATTCTAATGAAAATTTATGGAGTATTAAAACAATTAAAATGGCTATTATATTCAATGAAAAAACAGTTTTAGCAACTTTCACAAAAACATCAAACGTTTCTTTCAAAAGCTCACTTCCCTTTTTTCTTATCTCTTAATGCTATCTTGTATAAATTTATAAAAGCTGATATAACTCCTAATACTATAAATATAAATAAAAACAAAGGTGATAAGTTTAAACGCTCGTCTATATAATTGCCTATAAGAACGCAAACTATTATAGGAGTTACCATAGATATTCCTATCTGAGATAATAAGCTTAAATTTTGGAGAGAATCTATCCACTTACTTTTTTTACTCATAATAATATTCTCCATTCAATTTTATTAACCTTCATTTTTTTCTAAATTTTTTATAAATTCAGATTTGTTTTATTTTTGCTAAATGTTTGTTAATTTTATGTTATTCCGTCTTAAAATTAAAGGCTCATATTTAGAGCCCATTAATATATTACTATGTATACTCAGATAATTTTATCATTATGAATATTATGTATCAATTTTATTTTACACTATTCGACATATTTTGTACATAGATTATTTTTGAAAAAATTGTAATATATGATCAGCTATTCTTTTACTGCTTTTTCCATCTCCATATGGATTTATTGCTCTTGCCATTTTTTCATACTCTTTTTTATCATTTATAAGCTCGTTAGCTATTTGGAATATGTTATCTTCCTCTATTCCTGCTATTTTTACTGTTTTAGCTTTGACAGCTTCAGGCCTTTCAGTTTCTGTTCTTAAAACCACAACTGGTTTTCCAAGTCCTGGTGCTTCTTCTTGTATTCCTCCTGAATCTGTAAGTATAAGATATGATTTATTTATTAAATTCGCAAAAGGCTCATAATCAAGAGGTTCTATTAAATTTACATTTTCTAAATCTTTTAATATATTAGTAGCCACTTCTCTTATTACAGGGTTCATATGCATTGGAAATATTACTTGTATATCTTTATTAGAAATTGCTAGTCTTTTTACAGCTTTAAATATATTTTCCATAGGCCTTCCCCAGTTTTCTCTTCTATGGCAAGTTAAAAGAACTACTTTTTTATTTTCAAAATCTATGTTATCTAGCTCATTTGAAAATTTATAGTCATTTTTTACAACCGATAAAAGTGCATCTATTACTGTATTCCCTGTTACAAATATATTTTTTTCTTCTACATTTTCTCTTAAAAGATTTTCTTTATTTCCATTTGTTGGAGCAAAATGAAGCGTTGCTAGCTTACTTGTAAGTCTTCTATTCATCTCCTCTGGATACGGAGAATACATATTGTCACTTCTAAGCCCTGCTTCTACATGCCCTATAGGAATTTTATTGTAAAATGCAGCTAACGCTCCTGCAAAAGTTGTAGTAGTATCGCCGTGAACTAAAACTATATCTACATTTTCAGTTTTTAAAATATCTTCAACTCCCTTTAATACCTTATTTGTTATATCTGTTATACTTTGCCCGTGCTTCATTATATTAAGATCATATTTAGGAGTTATATCAAATAAATCTAATACTGTATCTAGCATTTGTCTGTGCTGAGCTGTAACGCAAACTATACTTTCAAATTCTTGTCTTTTTTCAAATTCTTTCACAAGCGGAGCCATTTTTATAGCTTCAGGTCTTGTACCAAATATTGTCATGACTCTTATTTTATTCATAGTTTCACCTCTATTTTATTACCTTGCTATCTTTAACAGAGCTATCATCTAGTGATAGTAAATCTAATTTTGTTATTCCATAATATATAAATACAATATTTAAAGAAAGTACAAGTATAGATTCAAATACATCTGATCTACTCAAAATCAAAGCAGATATACATAAAAACGAACTAATACAGTAAAGTATTAAAACAGTCTGTCTTTGAGATAATCCTTTGCTTAAAAGTCTATGGTGAAGATGTCCCTTATCAGCCTGCATTATAGGTTTTCCGTTTAATAAACGTCTTACTATGGCAAATGTTGTATCAAATATAGGAAGTCCTAAAGCTAATACAGGAATAATAACTGCAAGTGCTGTAGCTGATTTTATAACAGCATCTATAGCAATTACAGAAAGTATATATCCTAAAAATAAAGAACCTGTATCTCCCATAAATATTTTTGCAGGATTAAAATTGTAAGGTAAAAATCCTAAAGCAGCACCAGTTAAACCCATAAGCAGTATAGCTGATATTTCTTGATTGTTTACATATGCAATAAACGCAAGCGTTATAGATGCTATTGCACTTACACCTGCAGCTAGTCCATCTAAACCATCTATTAAATTTACTGTATTTGTAATACCAACTATCCAAATTATAGTAATAGGTATGCTCAAAACTCCTAGGGCAATAAGATTTGACTCTATTCCAAAAGGATTTGTTACCCACGATATCCTAATTCCTGAAAAAATAGCTATCAAAGCTGCTAGTATCTGTCCTGTAAGTTTTGCTTTAGGATTTATTTCTTTTATATCGTCTATTACTCCTAAAAGTACAATTAACATAGAGCCTAAAAACATTCCTAAAATTTTTGAATTAAAGCTTCCTATGTAAAAGTAAGCCGATAAAAATCCTAAAAATATACTTATTCCTCCAAGTCTAGGTATTGGAGTTTTGTGAACCCTTCTATTGTCTTTTGGTACATCTATAGCTCCTAATTTATGTGCAAGCTTTATAGCTAGTGGAGTGAAAAAGTATGATATTCCAAACGCAGTGATTAAAGCTAATATTAAATTAATCATAATATCCACCTCTAAGTTTAATTATCCCTAAAATTTTAACACTTTAAATTACTCTGTGTCAATGCAACAAAGCTCTACATTAGCCTCTTTAAGTAAATTTATAGACATATCATCTGGATAATCTCCTTTAAATACTATTCTCTCAATTCCTGCATTTATACACATTTTTGCACATAAACTACAAGGTCTTGTCGTTGTATATAAGGTAGCTCCCTTAACGCTAACTCCATTATATGCAGCTTGTATTATAGCATTTTGCTCTGCGTGAAGAGCTCTACAAAGTTCATGCCTTTGTCCTGATGGAATATTCAATCTTTCTCTTTCACACCCTAACTGTTCACAATGCTTAAGATTTTTAGGAGCTCCATTGTATCCAGTTGAAAGTATTTGTTTATCTTTTACTATAACAGCTCCTATGCTTCTTCTAAGACATGTAGATCTTTTCTTTACTATTTGTGCAATTTCCATAAAATATTCATCCCAAGACGGTCTCACAGTATTCACCCCCATAACAATTATAGCATTCATTTCCGCTAAAGGAAACGAATGCTATAAATATTACTATTTAGTTCCGAACAATCTATCTCCTGCATCTCCTAATCCTGGAACTATATATCCGTGTTCATTTAATTTTTCATCTACAGCAGCAACATATATATTTATATCTGGATGATATTTTTCAACCTCAGCAATTCCTTCTGGAGAAGCTATTAAGTTAACAAGTTTTATGTTAGTAGCACCTTTAGCTTTTAAAACATCTATAGCTGCAACTGCTGAACCACCCGTTGCAAGCATAGGGTCTACAACTATAAGTTCTCTTTCATGAACATCAGCTGGAAGTTTTGAATAATATTCTACAGGCTTTAATGTTTCAGGATCTCTATAAAGCCCAACATGTCCAACTTTGGCTGCTGGTATTAATTGAAGTATACCATCAACCATACCTATTCCCGCTCTTAATATAGGTATTATACCTAACTTTTTACCTGATATCATCTTTGCTTTAGTCTTTGCAACTGGAGTTTCTATTTCAACATCTTGAAGTGGTAAATCTCTTGTAACCTCATAAGCCATAAGCATTGCAACTTCTTTTACCATTTCTCTAAAATCTTTAGAACCCGTATTTTTGTCTCTTATATATGTTAATTTGTGTTGAATAAGTGGATGATCTATCACTATAACTGCCATTTTTATCTCCCCCTAAACTATTTTAAGTATTTTTGTTCAATTTTAGCTATTTTATCTAATCTTCTTTGGTGTCTTTCTCCTTCAAATTCTGAAGACATAAATGCATCTACTATCTCTAAAGCTAGTCCCTTTCCAACAACTCTTTCTCCAAGTGCTAGTATATTTGCATTATTGTGGGCTTTTGCCATTTTAGCTGAGAAAGTATCAGAAACAACAGCACATCTTATTCCCTTTACCTTATTTGCACTTATAGAAATTCCTATTCCTGTACCACAGCAAAGTATTCCTGTTTCAAACTCATTGTTTACAACAGCCTTTGCAACAGCATACCCAAAGTCTGGATAGTCGCACGAATCAGTAGAGTTTGTCCCAAAATCAACTACTTCATATCCTTTTTGTATTAGATGCTTTTTTATTTCTTCTTTTAGAAGGTATCCTCCATGATCGCTACCTATAGCTATTTTCATTTACTTCCCTCCTTATTTAGGATTTAGCATAAACCTTATATTATTTCTACATAAATTTAATTTTTCCTTCTTAATTTTATATGTTTTTTATTATTTTATTTATTTTTTTCAAATCTTTTTTCAAGCTCTTTTACTTTGTCAAAGAGTTTAGATATTTTTTGTGGATATCTATGCGGAATATATAAAAATATTGAAAATATTACCATAATTAAAACTATACTTATTATACTCCAGTTTTTTTCTATAAATATCAAAACATTACCTCCTAAACATGTATAATTTTATACCCTGCAGCCTTGTTTAATCTGTTCATAACTGCCTGTCCTAAACCTTTAGTATCAAAACTTTCAGAATAGACTATATCGATCTTTCTTTTATCCATCTCCCTCAAAGTTTTAAATAAGTTCCTAGCAACATCATTTATATCTTTTCCTAACGATATAACCTGAGCATTATATTTGTGTGCATTTTTTTCAAGACACATAACTCCTATTTTTTTGTCCTTATTTTCTAATATTAACTTATTTATTTTTTCTATAACCTTATTTTCTTCTCCTTTTACTATATATACATCTGCTTTTGGGCTATAGTGAGTATATTTCATACCAGGAGACCTAGGAACTATATTTTCATTTTTTTCTAATATAGCAGGATCTATATCAACTTGTAAGAAAGCTTCTAAAAGGTCTTCATAAGTTATTTTCCCAGGCCTTAATATAACAGGAGTTTCATTAGTTATATCAATAACTGTAGATTCTATCCCTACGCTACAATCTCCTCCTAGAATTATTCCTTCTACCTTTTTGTTCATTTCTTCTAAAACATGACTTTCTTGTGTTGGAGATGGTCTGCCTGATATATTTGCAGATGGAGCTGCCACTGGGACATTTGCTCTTTCTATTAACCTCAGTGCTATGGGGTGAGATGGCATTCTTATAGCAACGGTATCTAAACCTGCAGTAGTTGTAGCGGGTAGTATATCACTTTTTTGAAGTATTATAGTAATAGGTCCTGGCCAGAATTTATCCATTATTATTTTTGCACTTTCATTTACATTTTTAGCAAGCTTATAAACGTCATTTTTATCTGCAATATGAACTATTAAAGGATTATCACTAGGTCTTCCTTTTGCCTTAAATATTTTTTTAGTAGCTTCTTCATCTAAAGCATTAGCTCCTAATCCATAGACCGTTTCAGTAGGAAATATAACCGTTCCTCCATTTCTTAAAATATTAGCATGTATATCTATTTTTTCATTATCTATATTATCTTTATCTATACTAGTAATTATTGTATTCAATTTTTTCATCTCCTTTATCCATTCAAATTAACTATAAATATACCCAGCAAAAATCCTAAAACGCAGTATTCTGGTTTAGATCTTGGAAAAATTTCATCAATAGTTATATAAAGCATAGTACCAGCTGCTATAGCTAAAAATATACCTATAATATCGCTGAATATATTTCCAAAATACGCTCCTACAAAACTTCCAATCCCCATAGGAACACCCGCTAGAAATGTTAACCCAAATACTTTTAAAACATTCATCTTTCCTTTTATTAAACTCAAAGCCATAGCAAGCCCTTCTGGAATATTGTGAAGCCCTATTATAAGAGCAAGAGTTATACCTAAAGATTGTTTCCACAAATATGAAGAGCCTATAGCAAGCCCTTCAGGGAAATTATGTATAAGCATAGATATAAATATAAGGTATCCTCCCCTTAGATTATCTTCAAATTCTAGTGAATTTTTTATTAAATATGTAGATAAAACTCCAACAATACAGAATATTACTGAATTTAGCGTTCCCATTTGCTGTATAGACTCAGTAATTAACTCAAATGAAACTACAGATAACATTATTCCACCACAAAGCCCCATAAAAATATCTAAATATTTATCTATACTTTTTCTAAATACAAGTGAAATAATAGCTCCTGAAACAGTACCTACTATACCAGCTACAAAACCTATCAAAGTAATTTCTAAAATCATAAAGAATCCCCCTAATAACTGTTATAGTAGTACTGTATGAAAAAAATATTAAGTTTATGCAAAAAGGGGCACTATGCCCCCTTATTATTGTACCATTTTAAGTTTTTCTGTTTGGTCTGTAGTTATTAGTGTATCTATCATCTCATCTATATCTCCATCTAAGAAACTTTCTAGTTTATATAAAGTAAGATTTATTCTGTGATCTGTAATTCTTCCTTGAGGGAAATTATAAGTTCTAATTCTTTCAGATCTATCTCCTGTACCTACCTGACTTTTTCTTTCTTGAGCTATTTCTCTATTTTTTTCTTCTAAAGCTCTGTCATAAAGCCTAGCTTTAAGGATTTTTAAACATTTCTCTTTATTTTTAAGCTGAGATTTTTCATCTTGACAAGATACTACCTCTCCAGTTGGTATGTGTGTAATTCTAACTGCAGAGTCAGTAGTGTTAACACTTTGTCCACCGTTTCCTGATGAACGGAAAACATCTATTCTAAGGTCATTTGGATTAATTTCTATTTCAACATCATCAACTTCAGGCAAAACAGCAACCGTTGCCGTTGAAGTGTGTATTCTTCCTCCCGACTCTGTTTCTGGTATTCTCTGAACTCTATGAACTCCAGATTCATACTTAAGTCTTGAATAAGCACCTTTACCTTTTATCATAAATGAAACTTCCTTATATCCTCCAACTCCTGTCTCATTTATACTTAAAAATTCAACTTTCCACCTTCTTCTTTCTGCATATCTTGTATACATTCTAAAAAGGTCTCCAGCAAATAAAGCAGCTTCATCTCCACCTGCACCTGCTCTTATTTCAACTATAACATTTTTCTCATCATTAGGATCTTTAGGAACTAAAAGAAGCTTAAGTTCATTTTCAACATCTTCTATTTTATCTTCAAGCTCTGAAAGTTCCATTTTAGCAAGTTCCCTTAAATCTTCATCTGAAGATTCTTGAAGTATTTGTTTTGACTCTTTGATTCCATTAACAATTTGTTTATATTCTCTATATTTTAATACTATTGGTTCTATTTCTGCGTGTTCTTTTATATATTTTTGCCACAAACTTTGATTGTTAATTATTTCTGGATTTCCTATTTTTTCAGTTAAATCAATATATTTTTGCTCTATAAGTTCAACTTTATCAAACATTTTTTTCACCTCTCTATTTTAAACATATCAATATTTCATTATATCAAAATTTAACCCCTATAACAACCCTATCTATTCCTTGAAGATCCTTTACATACCTTATATCAAAAAAACCATTTTCCTTCATAATAGCCCCTACATCTTTAGCTTGATCATGTCCTACCTCATATGCTAATACTGCTCCTTTTTTTAGATAATTATATCCTTCTTTAGTTATCTTTTTATAAAATATAAGTCCGTTATCTTCTGCAAGTAAAGCTATTTCAGGCTCAAAGTTTTTTACCTTTATATCTAAAGTTTCAAACTCTTCTTTTTTTATATATGGTGGATTAGAAACTATTATATCAAATTTTAAATCTTTATCTAACGAAGAAAATAAATCTGAATAAATAAATGTTATTTTATCACAAACACCATTAGCCTTAGCGTTTTTTCTTGCTATATCTAAAGCTTTTTCAGAAATATCTAAAGAATAAACTTTACAATCCTTTATATATTTAGCTAATGATACAGATATAGCTCCTGAACCTACTCCAATATCGAGTATGGTTGGATTTTTTATATTTTTACAAATATTTATAACTTCTTCTACTAAAACTTCAGTATCAGCTCTTGGGATTAAAACACCTTCCTCTACATAAAAATCAAGACCCATAAATTCCTGTTTTCCTAATATATACTGAACAGGCCTTCCTTTTTTTCTTTGATCTAGTAATTTATTAAACTCATCTATTTGCTCTTTAGTAAGATCTTTATCTAAGTTCATATGAATATATAACCTATCTACACTGAGTACTTTGCAAAGCATAAGTTCTATATCAAGCTTTATATTATCCTCATGCTTTAGCTCATTAATTGACTTTAATAAAATCTTCCTTATTGTCATATTCACTCTCCTTATCTTCAATAACTGCTCTTAATGCTAAAAGTGCAACTTCAAGCTGAGAGTCATCTGGCTCTTTAGTTGTTATCTTTTGAATATACATACCTGGAAGCGATAATATTTTAATAACTTTGTTATCATACTTTGAAAATAGTTTTATAACTTCATAAGAAATACCTGCAACTACTGGAAGCAATATAAGTCTATAAAAAACTCTTAAATATGGATTTGGCCAACCAAATAAAGAAAATAAAAGCATTGATATTATCATTACAACAAACATAAAATTAGTTCCACATCTTGCATGTATAGTAGTAAAGCTCTTTGCATTTTCTACTTCTAAAGGAAGATCATTTTCATAACAGTGTATAGCCTTATGTTCTGCTCCATGATACTGAAATACCCTCTTTATATCGTCATTTAGCGATATTAGGTATACATAACCAATAAATATAGATATTCTTATAATTCCTTCAAATAAATTTAAAACAAGTGTATTTTTCACTAAGAATTTAAAAAGCGAGCCTAAGAATGTAGGAAGTAACATAAATAAAATTACAGAAAACAAAAGCGATAAAAATATAGAAAAATATATCATTAAATCATTTGCTTTTTCTTTGAATATTTTATTTAAAAACTTTTCAAATCTTGAAGGCTCATCTTCTACTTCAAAAAACTCTGCTGAATAATTTAAAGACTTTATTCCATCAACTAAAGACTGAATAAGAATGAAACTTCCTCTTATGAACGGGGCTTTAAAAAACTTACTTTTCCTTGAAGTTAAATTTCTCTTTTTTATAGCTATTTTCCCATCAGGCTTTCTTACAGCTACAGCTACTTTTTTATCGCTTTTCATCATTACCCCTTCTATAACCGCCTGTCCCCCAACATATTCTTTTTTCATCTTCTCATCTCCTTTATATTATGATACCACAAAGTGCAAAAAAAGACTGCCAAAAAAGCAGTCTAATCTTTATCTATAACATGACATTTTCTACATCTAGCTTCATAACTTTCCTTTGCTCCAACTAATATTATAGGATCATTATATTTTGCAGGCTCTCCATTTATTAGTCTTTGAGTTCTGTGAGCAGGCTCTCCACATATCATGCACACAGCCTGTAGCTTGTCTACAAATTCAGCAACTGCTAAAAGCTTTGGAGTAGGTCCAAATGGCTCTCCTTTAAAATCCATATCAAGTCCTGCTGCTATAACTCTTATTCCTTCATCTGCAAGTTTGATAGCTATATCCACTATTTCATCATCAAAAAACTGAACTTCATCTATTCCTACAACTTGAACATTTTTCTTTATGTAAGATAAAATTTCTTTAGCACTTTTTATAGGAATAGCATCTATACTAGTTCCATTGTGAGATACTACATCTTCACTGCTATATCTATTATCTATTTCAGGCTTAAATGCAATTACATTTTGTTTTGCAATTTTTGCTCTTTTAAGTCTTCTTATAAGTTCTTCACTTTTACCACTATACATGGGCCCTATAATAACTTCTATATATCCATGATGAATTGGTCTATACATTGGCGTCCTCCTTAAAAAAAACAGGAGTTGGGTCGTCCAACTCCTTTTTATTAGTCAAGTTTGAATCTCTTTTTGAACTTATCGATTCTTCCACCTTTTTCTACAGTCTTTTGTTTTCCTGTGAAGAATGGGTGGCATTGAGAACAAATTTCTACTTTTATCTCATCTTTAGTTGACCCTGCTGTAAAAGTATTTCCGCATGCACAGTGTACAGTTACTTCTTTGTAGTTTGGTTGTATTTCTCTTTTCACTCTGTTTCACCTCTTTCGTTATGTTATATTTATTTAAATACTTTGATTATTCAACTGCTATATTGTATCACACTTTAGTTTTGTCTTCAAGTCTAAATATTTTTTCCTATTAATGCCACAAATTCTTCATTATTCTTAGTTTTTTCTAGTAAGTTTATTATTTTTTCTGTTACTTCTTGAACTGTGTTGTTAGACATTGCTCTTCTTACTTTCCATAAAGCTGAAAGTTCTTCTTCTTTTAATAAAAGTTCTTCTTTTCTCGTTCCTGATTTATATATATCTACAGCTGGGAATATTCTCTTTTCTGCTAATTTTCTATCAAGGTGAAGCTCCATATTTCCTGTACCTTTAAATTCTTCAAATATTACATCATCCATTCTAGAACCAGTTTCTATAAGAGCTGTTGCAAGTATAGTAAGAGAACCCCCTTCTCTTATATTCCTTGCAGCTCCAAAAAACCTCTTTGGTCCATGAAGTGCTCCCGGATCTATACCTCCTGATAATGTTCTTCCTGTTGGAGGTATTGTAAGGTTATATGCTCTTGCAAGCCTTGTTATACTATCTAAAAGTATAACAACATCTCTTCCCTGCTCTACAAGTCTTTGAGCTCTATTTAAAACCATTTCTGCTACCTTTATATGATGAGAAGGAAGCTGATCAAATGTAGAGTAAATAACTTCTCCTTTTATAGATTCCTTCATATCTGTAACTTCTTCAGGTCTTTCATCTATAAGTAAAACTATAAGCTCTATATTAGGATAATTTTCAGTTATGCTATTTGCTATATTTTTAAGAAGGCTAGTTTTTCCAGCTTTAGGAGGTGCAACAATAAGCCCTCTTTGACCTTTTCCAATAGGAGATATAAGATCTATAAGCCTTGTAGCTACATCTAAGTTTTTTCTTTCTAGGTTAAGCCTCTCATCAGGATATACAGGAGTTAATTTATCAAAAGAAGGTCTTTTAGAAGCTATTTCAGGATCTTCATCGTTTATCTTTTGAACATAAAGAAGTGCTCTAAATTTTTCTCCACTCTTTGGAGGTCTTGTTATTCCTGTTATCTTGTCCCCAGTTTTCATATTAAATTTTCTTATTTGAGATGGAGATATGTATATGTCCTGATCTGTTGATAAGTAATTTTTTCCTCTTAAAAAACCATATCCATCAGGTAGTATCTCTAAGATACCTTGAGCTATATTTTCATCACATACTTCATCTGAAAGCTTCTCTGGTAAAGTATTTACTTGTTTTTTTTCTTCACTATTTTCTTTATCTATCTTAATTATCATATCTATAAGCTCATCTTTTTTATATTTTACAACAGATTTAATTCCCTTTTCCTTGGCTAGTAGTCTAAGTTCTACTAGTTTCATATCTTTTAGTTCTTCTATCAAAAACTATCGCCTCCGTTATTTAAATCTATATACTGGGAAAACATAAGGTGAGAAATGAAGAGAAAATCATTCAGTATACTTATAATATCACCATAAAATTATTAGGTCAAGAAAAAGTACTTTGCTTTTGCAAAGTACTTTAATAGATAGGTTTTTTATCTAATCTATGGATAGCTTTTATAAATCTTATAGTTCCTGTTTCTGATCTCATAACAAGGGAATCTGTTATAGCTATTTTGTTTGGTTTGTATACAACTCCTTTTAAAAAATCACCATCAGATACTCCTGTTGCTGCAAAATATACTTCATCGCCCTTTACTAAATCATCAAGAGTTAGGAGCTTGTTATAATCAAGTCCCATATCAATACATCTTTTCTTTTCTTGATCATTTTGAGGTGCAAGCCTTCCTTGGAAATCTCCACCCATACACTTTATGGCTGCAGCTGCTAATACACCTTCAGGAGCTCCTCCTATTCCTATCATCATATCAACTCCTGAATGTTCAAAACAAGTTGCCATAGCAGCACTTATATCTCCATCTGTGAAAAGCTTTATTCTAACCCCAGCATCTCTACACTCTTTAATTAAGCATTCATGCCTTGGTCTATCTAATATAGTAACAGTTAAATCATCAAAACTTTTATCAAGTGCTCTTGAAAGTATGCTCAAGTTTGCCTTTAGCGGAAAATCTAAACTTATATGTCCTCTTGCCTTTGGTCCTACTGCTATCTTTTCCATATACATATCAGGAGCATTTAGTAAATGTCCTCTAGGAGCTAAAGCTACTACTGCTATACTATTAGGTAGACCCTTAGCTACACAGTTTGTTCCATCTAAAGGATCTACCGCTATATCTACCTTTATAGCTGATTGAGTTTTGTTTCCTATCTTTTCACCTATGTAAAGCATAGGTGCTTCATCCATTTCTCCTTCTCCTATAACTACAACTCCATCCATATCTATAGTATCAAACATTCGTCTCATACTATCTACTGCTGCAGCATCTGCTATATTTTTATCTCCCCTACCTAAATACCTTGCAGCACTAAGAGCTGCTGCCTCTGTTACTCTAACAAGATCTAAGGCTAAATTTCTATCCATACTCTCCCCCATATATCTAAATTATTTTTTTCCGTACTTTTCCATAAGGTGTTTTATTATTTCATTCTTATCAAGCCTATGAACAGCATCTACAAACCTTATAGTCCCTGTTTTGCTTCTCATAACTACTGAATGAGTTTTTATCATATTTTTTCCATAGTGAACAACGCCTTTTAACAAATCTCCATCTGTTATTCCTGTTGCTGCAAAGAATACATCATCACCTTTTGCAAGATCGTCAAGATATAGTGTTCTTTTTATTTTTTCATCAGTAAATCCCATTTCATAACATCTATTCATTTCTTCCTCACTCATAGGATTTAGTCTACACTGCATATCTCCACCCATACACTTTACAGCAGCCGCTGTTATAACACCTTCTGGAGCTCCCCCTATTCCTAGCAACATATCTACTCCAGTATTTTCAAAGCAAGTTGCTATACCTGCTGCAACATCTCCATCTCCAAACATTCTTATTCTAGCTCCCAATTTTCTTATACTAGATATGATATCACTATGTCTTTCTCTATCTTGTATTATAACTGTTACATCAGATATATCTTTATTAAGAGCCTTTGCTACATTCCTTACATTCTCCTCTACAGGAGCATCTATATCTATACAACCTTTTGCTCTTGGCCCTACTATTATTTTTTTCATATAGGTATCTGGAGCATTCAAAAGACAACCCTTTTGAGCCATAGCAACAACCGATATAACATTTGGAAGTCCCTTTGCTATAAGAGTTGTACCTTCTATAGGATCTACTGCTATATCTACTTCCATATCTTCTTGTGTTCCACATCCAACCTTTTCACCTATATAAAGCATAGGAGCCTCGTCAAGTTCTCCTTCTCCTATAACTACTTCTCCTCTAACCTTTACAGTACCAAAAGCCATTCTCATTCCTTCAACAGCTGCACCGTCTGCACCGTTTTTATCTCCTCTACCCATAAACCTTCCTGAAGCTAATGCAGCCGTTTCTGTTACCCTAACTAGTTCAAGTGCTAAGTTTCTATCCACAACTATTACCCCCTAATTAATTTATTACACTATTAATTATATGTCATATTTATATATTCTGTAAAGGTTTGTGTTATATTTTTAAAAATGTGATATATTAAATAAGCTTATTTTTCTTAATATGTTTTTCTAAACAAAAAAGGTTATGACCAAGATATCTTGATCATAACCTTAAATTCATTACTTTTTAGGTACACTCTCCCAATCCTTTAAGAATTTTTCTATACCTATATCAGTTAATGGATGATTAAGCATTTGCTTAAATACATTATAAGGAATTGTAGCTATATGAGCTCCTGCAAGAGCTGATGATATAACGTGCTGAGGGTTTCTTATGCTTGCTGAAATTATCTGAGTATCTATTTTGTGTATATCAAATATTTGAGCTATTTCAGATATAAGGTTTGCTCCTTCATGTCCTATATCATCAAGCCTTCCAACAAACGGGCTAACATATGTAGCTCCTGCTTTAGCTGCTAAAAGCGCTTGATTTGGTGAGAACACTAAAGTTACATTAGTTTTTATACCTTTTTTAGAAAGTTCTTTTACAGCTTTTAATCCTTCACTAGTCATAGGAATTTTTATAACTATATTAGAATGAATCTTTGAAAGCTCTAGTGCTTCTTTTATCATTTCATCAGAATTTAAAGATATAACTTCTGCTGATATAGGACCATCTACTATAGATGTTATTTCTTTTACTACCTCAACAAAATCTCTACCTTCTTTAGCTATTAAAGAAGGATTTGTAGTAACCCCTTCTATCACTCCCCAAGAGTTTACTTCTCTTATTTCATCAACATTTGCAGTATCAATAAATAATTTCATTCTTTTCAACTCCTTATCATAGTATTTTATCAACTTTATTTTTTAACTCAAATATATCAAATGGCTTTTGAACTATATCTTCTATATTAAGCTCATAGAGCCTATCTACTTTCTTAGGATCTGTAAATGCTGTTAGAATAATCACTTTTACAGTTTTGTTTATATTTCTTATATTCTTTAGTATCTCAAGTCCATCCATATCTTTGAGTCTCATATCTAAAAATACAATATCTATATTCTCATCTTTTATTGTATCAATTGCAGTTTTCCCACTTTCACATAAATATATGTCATAGTCTGATTCAAATATAGCTTTAAGAAGAGATCTTAACCCCACTTCATCATCTACTATCATTATCTTTTTTTTCACTTTTTGCCCCTCCAGTTTTTATATCTTTAATATTAATTATAATAGTTTTAGAAACTAAATAAAAGGTAGAAAAACACTTTCCTACCTTTTATTTCTTAGCTTATATTTATATTTTAAAGTTATATCGTCAAATATTGTATATACAACTGGTATAAACACTAGCGTTAAGAGCGTAGATGTAATAAGCCCTCCTATAACTACAGTAGCAAGTGGTGCTTGAGTTTCTCCTCCTTCTCCTATACCAAAAGCTAAAGGTATAAGACCAAGTACTGTCGTAAGTGTAGTCATAAGTATAGGTCTAAATCTTGTAATCCCAGCTTTTATAATAGCATCTTTTCTTTCTAATGAGTTTTCTCTTAGTTTGTTTATATAATCTACTAAAACTATTGCATTGTTTACAACTATACCAGATAGCATGATTATACCTATAAAAGCTGGAACAGATAATGTTCTTTTAGTTAAAAACAATCCTATAAATCCTCCTGATAATGCAAATGGAACTGAAAACATTACTGTAAAAGGATGTATCAAAGACTCAAACTGAGATGCAAGTATCATATAAACTATAACTATTGAAAGCAGCAAAGCAAGTATAAGTCCCTTAAACGCTTCTATCATATCTTGTTGCTGTCCTGTAAATGAGTATGTATATCCAGCTGGTAGATTATAGCTGTTAAGCTTTCTTTCTATATCATCAGTTACTGATTTTAAGTCCCTTCCTTTTAGCTTTGAAGTTACTGTTATAACCCTTGATTGATTTATTCTTGCAATTTGGGTTGGAGAATTTCCATATTCAATAGTTACAAGATCTCCTAACGGAACTTTTTCACCCATAGCTGACCTTATCATTATTTGTCTCATATTATCTACAGAACTTCTTATATTACTGTCTAACGATAAATTTACATCTATTTCATCAGCATCTATCTTAAATCTAGTAGCTCTTACCCCTTCTATAGAGCTTTTTATTGTATTTGCTATTTCAAATGTAGTTATCCCATAAATAGAAGCTACTTGCCTATTTACATATATTCTAAGCTCTGGATCTCCTAGTTTTATATCTACATTTACTTGTGATGTTCCCGGTATATCACTTATTATGTTTGCAAAGTCTTCTCCTATTTGTCTTAGTTTATCTATATCATCTCCTTTTATTCTTATAGCTATAGGATCACTTTCAGGACCTGCCCCCTGCATTGAAGAAACTTCACTTACAGTTATTTTTGCACCAGGTATTTTTGCTACCTTTTCTCTAACATCAATTACTATATCTTCTGTCTTTCTTTTTCTATCCTTTTGGTCAACAAGAACAACTGTAACTGTTGATCTATTTTCTGCTGATGTTCTAAATTCTCCAGATGATCCAATTTGAGTAAATATTTTCTCTTTTTCTGGAATTTTACTTACTATATTTTCTACCTTCTGTACTATTTCATTTGAATAATCAATACTACTTCCAAATGGAGTTTCTATATTTACAACAAATCTTCCTTCATCTTGTTTTGGAAAAAACTCTCCTCCTACCATTCCTACTAAAAAGATAGATGATATAAATATAGCTATAGCTATAAAAACTGATAGCTTTCTTTTTCTCAAAGCTAGATTTAGTAGTTTTTCATACCTATTTTGTACATTACTTATAAATTTAGAGAATGTATTTAGTATTTTATCTGTTAATGTAAATTTTTTCTTAGATTCACTTTCTAGTTTAAGTATTTTAGACGAAAGCATAGGAACTACAGTTAAAGAGATAATCAAAGATGAAATAAGAGAAAAAACTACACTAAACGAAAGCTGCTTAAATACTATAGCAGTAAATCCCTGTATAAATACTATAGGTAAAAACACTGCTATTGTTGTCATAGTTGAAGCAAAAACAGCCATTATAACTTCGTTAGTTCCTTTTATAGCTGCCTCATCGTTAGAATATCCTTCTTGCCTAAATCTGTATATATTTTCTAAAACTACTATAGAGTTATCCACAAGCATTCCTATCCCAAGAGCAAGTCCTCCTAGGGATATTAAGTTTATAGTAAGTTTTCCAAAATACATAAAAGCAAACGTGGTTATTACAGATACAGGAATTGCAACTCCTACTATAAAGGTTGACCTTATATTTTTAAGAAATAAATAAAGAACAATTACAGCAAATATAGCTCCTAATATAGCATTTTGAGATACATTCTTTATCGATTTATTTATAAATTCTGATTGATCCATTCCAACTATTATTTCAATATCTTTATATTCTTTATCAAGTTTTGATACTTCATCTATTACCTTCTGAGCTACTTTTACTGTATTTGCAACAGACTGCTTAGTTATAGATATTCCTATACTATTTTTACCATTGACCCTTGATATATTATTTTGATCTTTAAATACAAGATCTACATTTGCTATATCAGAAAGTCTTATTACCTCCCCTGTTCTAAGAGTTATTGGGATATTTCTTATTTGATCTATATTTTCAAACTCACCAATAGTTCTAACTAAAAGTTTTTTATTTCCTTGATTTACTGTTCCACCTGGAAGATTTATGTTTTCAGATCTTAATATATTTTGAATGTGCGATAATGTAAGATCATATCCATTTAGTTTTTCACTACTTACCTCTACCTTTACTTGTCTTTCATTGCCTCCAGATATCGAAACCGATGCTACCCCTTCTATTCTTTCAAATCTTGGAACTATCTCGTTTTCAACTATACTTTGAAGTTTATCAATTTGAGTATCAGAAGATACACCTATCTGAACTATCGGCTGAGCATTTGGATCTATCTTTAGTACTAATGGATTAGATGATCCTTCTGGAAGTAATCTTTTTATCATATCCACTTTTTCTCTCATCTCTAGTGCAGCAAAATCCATATCTGTTCCATACTCAAATTGAACAATAACAATTGAATTTCCTTCTCTTGAATAAGAACTTACACTTTTTAGATTGCTTACCGTCGAAACAGCCTGCTCAATTGGTCTTGTAACTAACTTTTCCATCTCCTCAGGAGCAACCCCTGAATAATCTACAGAAACTATAGCTACAGGAATTTCTATTTCTGGGTACAAATCAACAGGAAGTTGAAAAATAGATACAACCCCTATAAGCAGTGCTATTAACATAAACATAAGTGTTGTAACAGGCCTTTTAACACATATTTTAGCTATATTCATAACTTCCTCCTTTACTCTACGACCACAACTTTACTTTTATCTTCTAAATACTCTTGTCCCTTTACAACAACACTTTCACCTTCAACTAATCCTTCTACTATTTCAACATATTCTCCATTATCAATACCTATCTTTACAGGCCTTATGATTGCCTTATCATTTTCTACTATAAATACTACACTTTCTCCATTTTTTACAACAACTGCTGAAGATGGTACTGCTAATACACTTTCTCTTTTTTCAGTAACAAAACTTACTCTTGCATTCATTCCTGGTTTTATTAGATTTTCGCTGTTATCAAGCTCTATTCTTACAGGATATGTCATAGTATTTGAAATAGATATACTTTTTATTTTTGCTTTAAAAGGATCAGCCTTAACAGAATCTATGTAAATATCAACACTATCTCCTACATTTAATCTATTTACAAGACTTTCAGAAACATTTACATCTACATACACCTTATCTATATTCATTACTACAACAGAAAAAACTGCCGAAGAAGCTATTTCCCCTACATTTACATTTATACTAGTTACAACTCCAGATATAGGAGATCTTATAATAGTATCTTCAATATTAGATTTTGCGTTATCTAACATAACTTTCGACTGATTAAGCTGAAGTTTAGCTATATCTAAATTGGGAAGATTTGCTCTGCTCATTTCGTATTTTTCAAGCTCTTCCTTTGATATAAAACCACTTTCAAACATTTTTTTCATTCTTTCATAATTTTCATCAAATACTTTTACTTGATTTTTTATATTTTCATAACTTGCTAAAGCTAAATCATAAGATGCTTGTGCTTGTGCTATTGCATTTAATATATCCTTTTGGTCTAAAGTAAATAATATATCTCCTTTTTTTACCTTATCGCCCACATTTACATTTATCGAGCTAACTTTACCTGGCATTTTAGGGCTTAAATTAACCCTTTCAAAAGGAACTACTTTACCTGTTAAATCAGTACGTAAACTTAAATCTATAGCTTTAGATTCATAAGTTTTCACACTTTGTAAAGTTTCTTGCTCTAGTTGCTCTACCTGTTTTTGACACCCAGAAAATACAAATACAGCACAAAGAATAATCAACATTAATTTTTTCAAAGATTTGCCCTCCCTTTTGTCATATACTTAGTGTTTAAAAATAAAATTTATACATATAATAATTCTACACTAGTTGGATTATTTTTCAATAAATACTTGTTTTGTAATTTTTTAGGTTATTTTGACTGCTTTTGGCGAATGTATTGAGTCTTTAGAACTAATTTGTTATTTTATTACTATAAAACTTTTGGATCTAAAAGGAGTTTTTAAGATGTTTAAGATAATATTAAATGGTTGCATTTTAGGAATAGCATTTAGACTTATATTTCTTTATATAATTCTTTTTTTTATAAAGACTTTACTTTCAATGCTACATTTATAGCTATAAATATTTTACTTAGCTCCTTAATTGGTATTGCCTTTTCTTTTTTGTATTATACATGTATGGATCTTAAAAACAAAAATAACCTTCTAAGTATTTATGCTACAACAGATTATATGACTGGGTTTTTAAACAAAAGAAATGGAATAGAAGTTTTAAAAAATCAACTTAAGATTTTAGATGAAAACGGAAAACTTTCTGTATTTTTTATAGATATAAACAATTTAAAATTAGTTAATGATATGTATGGACATAAAGAAGGAGATGAACTAATAATAACAATTGGCCGTATATTAAAACAAAGTCTACGAAAAGAAGATACAGTTTGTAGGCTAGGAGGGGATGAATTTTTAGTTATACTTCCTAACTGCTCGTTTAATCAAGCTGAAGATGTATGGAGGAGAATATGTTCTAATATTTATGAATATAATCAAAAAAAATTAAAACCTTATGAGATTAGTGTAAGTCATGGAACACATGAATGCAAAAAAGGCGAAACAGTCGAACAAATCTTATTTTTAGCAGATCAAAAGATGTATAGAGAAAAAAGTGTATATAAAAGTTTAAAACTTACATAAGAAGATCGAAAGATCTTCTTTAATTTTTTTCTTTAAAACTTAATATTTTTATGGTATAAATAAAATATTAATTTAAAAATCATTTTACTAGGGGGTTAAAACATGGATGAATTAATATATGTAATACCTAAAGAAATGCATAACAGTTGTGATCTTAAAAAAATACTAAATGAACATCCCGAAATTAGATTTGTATCTTTAGTTGGTATAGATCTAGGCGGAAATGCAACTGATGAAAAAATTCCTGTAAAGGCATTTTTAGAAGATTTAGATGATTTTTTAAAAAATGGTATCCAAACCGATGGATCAAGTGTTGTCCTTCATGAAATCGCATCTTTAAACAACGCAAGAGTTGATCTTGTTCCTGACCTTGATGTAAACTGGTTTATTGACTACAACTATGATTACATAGAAGATAACCTTCCTGTTGGAACACTAGAGATCCCTTCTTTTCTTATTCACAATGGCAAAAGAGTAGATTCAAGATCTATACTGCTTAAAGCAGTAAATAACTTTAAAAATAAAATAATGGATATACTAAAAACATATCCTCACATTCTGAAAAATATAGGAATAAATGATGTTTCAGATATTGAAGATGTTGTACTAACTTGTGCTACTGAACTTGAGTTTTGGGTTAAAACTCCTGATGATAAGGCTGATATAGAAAAACTTTCAACATCACAAATGTTAAAAGAACAATACTGGAAAAGAACTCACGGAACAGTAAGAACTGCCCTTGAAAAAACACTTATACTGCTTGATAAATATAACTTAGAACCTGAAATGGGCCATAAAGAAGTTGGAGGAGTAAGTAGCAAAATATCTATAAAAGGAAAAACAACTTATGTTTTAGAACAACTTGAAGTTGACTGGAAATATTCAAATCCAATTCAAGCAGCAGATAATGAGTTAATAGTTAGAGAAATAGTAGAAGATACATTTAGACGTTATGGCCTTGAGGTTACATTTATGGCAAAACCTCTTGAAGGCGTTGCTGGAAATGGAGAACATACACATGTAGGGGTTAGTGTTAAATTAAAAGATGGAAAAACTAAGAACCTATTTTCTCCACTTGATATGAAAAAAGATTATTTAAGTGAAATAGGTTATGGGGCACTTATGGGATTATTGAAAAATTATGAAGCCCTAAATCCTTTTATAACATCTTCAAACGATGCATTTAATAGACTAAAACCTGGATTTGAAGCTCCTGTATGTATAGTTGCATCTTTAGGAATAGATGTTGAAAATCCAACTAGAAATAGATCTGTACTAGTAGGTGTAATAAGAGATTTAGATAGCCCTCTTGCTACTAGATTTGAGCTTAGGTCTCCTAACCCACTATCTAATACTTATTTAGTTATAGCTTCAATGTATCAGGCAATGCTAGATGGAATACTAGCTGTTGCTAAGAGCAAAAAAAGTGCAAAAGAACTTGAAAAGGAAATATCAAAACAAGCTGGAGATGAAAGTTTTTATCTTGAAAAAAATAGAGCTTACAGAAGTGAAGAAGATGTTTTTGAACACTTTACAGAAGAAGAAAGAAATGCACTATTTTCAAAACCTCCTGCAACAGTTTATGAGAATATATTAAACCTTAAAAAGTATGAAGACAAAACAAAAGTACTTTTAGATGGTGATGTATTCACTGAAGAAATAATAAACTCATTTATAGCAAGCTCTATCGAAAGATGGGAAACTGAACTTAAAGATAGAATACTTGTAGATAATATAAACTTTTTAAGGGAATGCAAAAAAGTTCACGATATAGAAGAAGCTACAGACCTTGATATAGTTAGATGGGAAAAAATAAATAATTTAAGACAATATATGATGAAAAACAGCTTAGATAGAAAGTGCCTATTTACAAGACTTAAAGAAGCGCTAGACAATAAAGATTACTGCCTTGCATCTTCGCTTCAACTAGAAATGTATTCTAAAATCAATGAAATAAACAAACTTTATATAGAGTACAAAAGAAACCTATTTAATATATAAAGAGCAGGATATCCTGCTCTTTTTCCTTATTCTTTCAATAATTTTTCAAATTCATCTATGAGCTGTTCAAACTTTTTAAAAGCTTTCTCAAGAGGCTTGCTACTTGTCATATCCACTCCTGCTTTTTTCAAAAGATTAATAGGATAATCACTTGCACCTGATTTTAAAAACTCTAAATATTTTTCCCTTGCCTCTTCGCTTTTTAATATATCTTCTGACAATGCAATTGCTCCACTACAACCTATAACATATTTATATACATAAAAGTTTCTATAAAAATGAGGAATTCTACTCCACCAAATTTTAGAAAGCTCGTGAACTCCAAAATCTTCTCCGTAATATTTTCTTAAAAGATCTGCCCAAATTTCGTTTAAAATACTTGCATTTAATGTATTTCCACTTTCTACTTTTTCGTGAATTATTTTTTCAAACTCTGCATACATTACCTGAGTATATATAGCAGATTGTATAAGGTCTATATAATTTTCTATTAAATATATCTTCTCTTCCTTGCTAGATGCATTTTCTATCAAATACTCAAAAAGTAAAGCTTCATTTGTAATAGATGCAACTTCTGCTGTAAATATAGAATAATTTGATTTTATATAAGGCTGATGTTTATTAGTATAATAACTGTGCATTGCATGACCCATTTCGTGTGCTAAAGTTGAAACATCAGAAAAGCTATCGCTATAATTTAAAAGAACATAAGGATAAGTGTCATAAACCCCAAAAGAATACGCCCCTGTTCTTTTATTTTCTCTTTCGTATACATCTATCCATCTACTATTTAAAGCAACTTCAAGGTCTTTTATATAATCTTGACCTAAAGGCTTTAACGCATCTAACAAAATATCCTTTGCTTCATCAAAAGGTATTCTCCTTCCTGGATAATTTGATATAGGTATATACATATCGTAAAGATATACCTTATCATCTATTCCTAAAGCCTCTTTTCTTAAAGATATATACCTATGAAGTGGTTTTAAATTTTTACTTGTTGTATTTATTATATTTTCATAAAGCTTTACACTTACATTATCTCTATCTAATGAAGCTTCAAGAGATGAATTATATTTTCTTGCTTTTGAGTAGAAAATATTTTTTCCAACTTCTCCTGCTAAGTTTGCCGCAAGCATATTTATATTCTGATTAAAACTTTCAAACTCTTTTTCAAAAGCTTCTTTTCTTAAAGTTCTATCTCTACTTCCCATCAAACTTCTATACAATGCTGGCGTTAAAGTAATTTCATTTCCATCTCTATCCTTTATCTTTCCAAAGTTTCTTTCACTATTTCTAAAAATATCGTATATGTTACTAGGTGTATTTGCCATAAATCCTGCAAGAGATATTATATTTTCTTCTTCAACAGATAAATATCTATCCTTTAATCTAAATAGCTCTTTAAAATAAAAATCATAATCTCTTAAAAAATCATCTTCTTTCATAAACTTATTTATCTTTTCTTTTGGAATACTTAAAATTTCTCCTTCTATAAAGTTAGTAGAAAGTTGAAGTTTTATATTTATGTTTTTAGCTTTTTCTTTTAATGCTATGTATTTGTCATTACTTTTGTCTTCATCGCTTTTAAGATGTGCGTATATATATAGTTTTTCATTTAGTCTTTTCATGTCTTCTAAATGCTTTAAGGCATTTTTCATATCTTTTGATGAATTTGATAATCTACCTTTATATTTTTCAATTTCGGGTATCATTTGTTCTAATCGTTTATAATCTCTTTCCCAATCTTTATCTGTTTTATATATCTTAGTAAGATCCCAAGTATATTCATGTGAATCTATAGTTTTAAACACATCAATAGAAGTATTTATATTTGAAATAGTAAATATAAAAAGTAGCATTCCCATCAAAACTGTAAGTATTATAAACTTTGAAACTACATATCCTTTTTTATTCATATACTCCCTCCTTTTTATAATGTCTATATTAGGATATGTAATTTTTAAAAATATATAAACATTTACAAAAAAAGAGCAGATTAACCTGCTCTTTATATTGTCCACTCATTATTAATTATCCCAACTAAATACCAGTTACCTTTATATTCTTCAAATACAAGTCTTAAACTTCTCCAGTCCATTCCAGCATATTCAGGATTAAATCCTGAAAAATAATACTCTACAATTATAGGATCGTCATAGACTTTAAATTGATTCTCTAGCATATTTCCAAAGCTTAGTACTTCATTATACCCTATCTTTTCAGCATTTATAAAATCTTTACTATATATAAATCTTTCATAGTATTCTGATGGTTTTAACTTTATCTCATCTCCAGTTCCATCAAAGTATCCCCACATATATACATTTTCATCACTAAAGAAATTAGAAATTTTCTCTTTATCAAATACCAAATCCCTTTCAACATCTACATAAGTATATGGAGTAAATCTAACTCCTTTTGTTGGATGAACAATATTTGAAAGAGTTTTCATATCTTTTTTAGAAAGTGCTTTTATAGCTTCATAAGATCTTTCTTCTATTATTTCCTTTGGACTTTTGTTTTCCTTGCTTGTATTTTCATCTTCTTTAATCTCATCATTTTCTCTTTCTTCGATCTTATCATTAATCTTATCTTCATCGGGTTTTTGATTAGTACATCCAGTAAACATAGCAAACATTAATAAAATAGATATTGCTAAAATAAATGTTTTTTTCATACACTTTCTCCTATCCTTTTAAATTTTAAAAACTTAAAAGATTTATTATCTATATTAGAATATGTAGTTTTATTAAAAAATATATAACTATATTACCGTTTCTTTATCAAATAAAGATATAAATATATCAGCAAGATAAGGATCAAATTGAGTTGATTTATTTTTTTGTATTTCTCTTAGTGCATCTTCTATACTCATAGCTTTCCTATAAGGTCTATCTGTAGTCATCGCATCAAAAGCATCTGCTATAGCTAAACATCTTCCTTCTATAGGTATACTTTCACCCTTTATTTTTCTTGGATACCCTAATCCATCATACCTTTCGTGATGACAAATTATAGAAGGTAAAACCTTAACTAAATTTGGTATATGCTTTATTATAGTTACAGACATATCTACATGCTTTTTCATAATTTCCATTTCTTCTTCACTAAGCCTAGACGGCTTAGTTAATATATGTTCTGGGATTCCTATTTTCCCTACATCATGCAAAAGGCCCGCATGCTTTACAATTTCTATTTGTTCTTTACTAAACCCAGCTGCTTTAGCAAGCTTTACAGCATATTTTGATACATTTTCAGAATGCCCATATGTATATCTATCTTTTGCATCAATAGTTGCAGCTAAAGCATGTACTGCTGAAAAATATGCATTTTCTATTTTTCCCTCTATATCTTCCGTTCGAAATTCATTTTCATATTCTTCATATACAACGCATTGATTTTTTCCTCTTTTTTTAGCTGAATAAAGAGCCTTATCTGCTTTTTTTAGTATATCTTCTTTAGTTATTCCTGATCTTGGAAAATTAGCTATCCCTATGCTAACAGTTAAAAACTTACTCATATCATTTAATGAATTAAACTCATTTTGAATACATTTTCTAAGATTTTCTAATAATTCTAAAGCATCTTTTTCTGATAAATTAGGAAGTATTATTGCAAATTCCTCTCCACCATATCTTGCTACTATATCTTGAGGTCTTGTAAAGTTTTTTAATACATCTCCTAGTTTTTTTAAAGCTTTATCTCCTTCGTAATGTCCATATAAATCATTAAAAAGTTTGAAATGATCTACATCAATTAAAGCAACACTAAAATTATCTAAAATTTTATTTTCAATAAGATTTTCAAATACATCCTTAAAATACCTTCGATTATAAAGTTTTGTTAAACTATCTGTTATAGACTCTAACTTTATTTGAGTATAAAGTTTTGCATTTTCTATTGCTATAGCACTGCTATTAGCAATTGCTAGGAGAAAATCTATATCACTTTTATCATATCCTTTATGTCTTTGTGGCAAAATAAACATTCCTATAATATTTTCTCTAAGCCTTATAGGAACAATAATACCTATTCCCTTGTAACAATCATTTTCTAAATATGCTAACTTGTATATTTGATATTGCGTTACAACGTCACTATTTTTAAGATATTTTAAAATATCACTTTCTTCATTCAGTCTAAGATCACTAATATTGCTTACCTTACCCTTTGTCTGAAAAGTTATATAATTATTATTTTCTTTTAATAAAAGTGAAACACTATCGATTTTCATAGTACTTAATATTGTCTCTAAAATCTGATCAGAAAGCTGCTCTATATCTAATGTATTGTTTACTTTTTTGCTAAAATCATTTAGTATCTGAATTTTTGAATAATTATCTTTATATAATATTTTATCTATGAAAGATTCTATGTTATCTTTCAAAGCTTCCACTACAACGCTAAATACTATAATCGCTATAATGGAAGCTATAATGTTTTCATATATTGAGGATTTGTCTAAAAAGTGTATAGAGGCTAAGTAAATGCCTGATAACAAAGAGGCATTTATTGTAAACGTTATAAGTTTTTTAACTATTAAATTCTCATTAAAGAGCTTTTCCATGTAATTCCTCCATATATTAATTTCTAAACTTACTTAAAATCACATCTAAAATTGATTGTGGAATAACCTTTTCTCCCCCTAAAGCAATAATGTTTGTTGAACTATTTGAATTATTTATTATATGATTTAAAGTTAACTCCCTTATAGTATTTGATGTTAAAAATACAAATGAATTACTCTTAGCTGCTAATGCGCTTGCTGCTAGTGCATCTGCAAACTCATTTCCTATTTGTCCTTGTCCTATAGCTATATATACTTTTTCATAATTTATATGGTCATTAAAATATGAAGCTATCTGAACATTAGTTTCGAACCTGTCTTTTCCATAAATTCTATGAGAATTTTGTATGTCATTTTCTACTTTCTTAGATATAACGCCTTCTCCTCCTATTAAATAAACCTTATCTAAATTATTTTCATCTAAAATTGATTTTATTTTTTCTGGTATACTATCTTTTCTAGTAAGCAATATCGGCCAACCCTTACTTGCAGCAATAGACGCTATAGAAAGCGCATCTGGAAAGTTTTCTCCACTTGCTATTACAGCTTTATCAAAATCTAAATCGTCTACAATTTTAAAGGCATTAGATCCTTGCAAAGGAATAAATCTTATTATATTCACATCATTATAATCTGTTACTATATGAGATAAGCCATTAAAGTTTATAAATTCATAATCGGGTACAACTCTTTTTCCATTTCTATACCAAAATGTTGTAGGATCAGCCCCTACCCATCCAACTTCAGGCACATAAAACTCTACCCATTCATGGTATGATGAACTAATATCTTGAATTTCATGTAAATCGCCTACATAATGTCTGTATCCTATTACACTTCTAGCCGGAATATTTACACTCCTTAACATTGCTACCATTAGCTTTGCAAATTCTTCACATACACCTTTTCTGTATGTGAAAGCACTAAGTGCTCCTTTATTTGCATATTGAGGATTTGTATCATAATTTAAGTTTAAATTAACCCAAGAAAATATAGCATAAGCTTTTTCATATATATTATTTTTTCCGTTTGTAATTTCGATTGCCTTACTTTTTATTTGCTCATTATTTACCTCTATTTTTGGTTCTTCTCTAAGATACCTACTTAAAGAATTTAAAGTTTGTTGTGAATAATTAACTTTTACTTTATTTATATCTATAACAGGATTTGATATTTCATATATTCTATCTATACTAACTACTACACTAGACATTTTTGGAACTTTATTTATTATAACCTCGACTAATCTATCATTATTTTCATCTAAAACCATAGTATAGTTATAATTACAAATTATTTGTTTTTCTTTAATATGAAGCGAACTTAAACTTTCTCCTATATCTATGATTACTTTTAAGTTTGTTAAGTCCTCTTTTGTTGAATTATTAGATATTCTTATATTTTTTCTCAAAACTATTTCTTTACTATCCTTTAATAAAACACTGCTTGTTTTTGGAATTATATCAAAACTAAGAGAGTCTAAACTTTTATAACCTGTATTTTTTATTTGTAATACTCCATTGTAGCTATTATTATCAACAACAATTTGAATATCTTTATCATATCCATATATATTTATACTAAATATAGACAAAATTAAAGCTAATACCAAAGCCAAACTTGTAATTTTCTTCATAAAAACACCTCCTTTGATATCTATATTTTATCATACTAATATTTCCTTTAATACTCTTAGAAAATTTTGATAAGCTATTTTTCTTATTTCATCATCTTTATGACCTCTTTTTCTTAAAATATCTATTATACTTTGACTATAACTGTGATCATAAAAGTTAGAAATTAATATTTCTTTAGGAGATTTAAATTCACAAAAGTCAAACCCTAATCCTACATAATCTAATCCTATAAGGTCTATAACATATTCTATATGATCTACAACCTTTTCAATACAAGCATTTTTTTCATCTACAAAACTTGGCCAAGCATTTATACCTATAACTCCACCTACATCTTTTATAGCCTTTATTTGATCATCTTTTAAATTTCTCCCATTTTTGCAAAGATTATAAACATTGCTATGAGATGCTATAAAGGGCTTTTTAGCATATTTATAAACATCCCAAAAACTTTTTTCATTTAAATGAGATACATCTAAAATTATACCTAAACTTTCAATAATATTTATAGCTTCAATTCCAAGACGTGTAACTCCCCTATCTTTGCTTCCTAAAGCTCCTGTTGCCAGTAAATTTTCTTCATTCCATGTTAAGCTAATATGTCTAATGCCCAAATTATATAAATCATATATATAATCTATTTTATCTTTAATAAAGCTAATTCCTTCTAAACCCAATATAGCAAATATCTTTCCTTCATCTATTGCACTTAATATTTCTTTATAACTTTTAGTAATCGTCATATCCTTACTACAAAGCTTAATTTCCTCTACTCCAGCTTTTAAAATATCTAAACTTCTTTTTTGTGAAAAACTATATTCTTCTTCAGTCCATACAACAAATATACTTCCAAATACATTTCCTTTTTTAAAGTTATCAATATGCTTTGGCAAAACATTTTTTATTCCAATATCTCTTTTTTGAATAATATCTGTAAATATATCACAATGAGCATCAAATATCCTCACAACATCACCTTCTTTAAGTATTTATATAATTATACTACTTTTTTTGTATAATTATTTTTAAATTTTAATTCCCCTTTAAACTTATCTTGTCCATATATATAAGTGAAAGGGGTTGATAATATGCCAGTAAATTCTATCAAAACAGAAACATCTTTAAGACTTAGGTACTCTTTAGGACTTGACCAAAATGGAATTGAAAAATTTCAAACAAAAACTATAAGAAACTTTAGGGTAAACATTTTAGACAATGACCTTTATCAGTTCGCTGATATGCTCTCAAATCTTCAGGAAAACTTCTTAGTTTCAGTAAATAGAATAGACAATAGCATATTAAGTGAATAATTAGCATATTAATGGGGGGATATTTATGAAAAGAATACTTGAGATGAAATTTATAAAAGAAGATGGAAAAACTACTACTATATCATTTGATAATATAAAAGATAATGTAACAGATACCGATATAAAAAATCTTATGGACTTTATAGTAACTAAAAATATATTTACATTTAAAGGAGTTGGAATTTCAGAAAAGAAAGAAGCTAAAATCATAAATGTAGACACTCACAATGTCTATATAGACTAAAAAAGGGCCCTTTGGGCCTTTTCATAACTTATGAAAGGAGAATATTATGGCAGAAGTTTTAAGTTTAATATCTAATGTAGGCTTTCCTATAGTTCTTTCTATCTATTTACTTACTAAAATAGAAGAAAAACTAGAAAGACTTACAGAAAGTATAAATCACTTAAACACCTCTATATCAAAACTAGTTAAATATTGATTAACTCGTTATTTTTTTATATAATTTAACCGAACATATGTTTGTGTGTTAGGGGGGAGATTTTTGAAAAACTACGAAAGAATAAATAATCTTGTTGTATCTTGTCAAAATGGATGTAAAAAATCTTTAGAGTCTTTAATAGATGCTTTAAGCCCACTTATAAAAGCTAAGTGTAAACACTACTTTGGATATGTCGATGAAGACCTTTATAGCGATGGCATTTTAAGGCTTATAGAACTTATAAATGACTTTGACTTTGAAAAAAATACAAGATTTTTAGGATATATAGAATATATGATAAGTTGTTTTTACTGGGACAAAAAAAGAAGGCAGCTAAAAGAAAGCTCAAAAGAAATTATAGTAGATGAATACATAGAACACATATATGAAGAAGACTTTTCTATTATAGATATACAAGATATTTTTTCTATATTAAGCGATAAAGAAAAATATATCATAATTGAAAATGTGCTAAACAAAGATACTTTAGTAAACATATCTAAAGACCTAAATATATCATATAAATATGCAAAACTGCTAAAATCTAGAGCTATCAGAAAGCTACATACATTATTCTCAAAGTCTACAGTTTTATGATAAAATATTATTGTTATAACACTTAGGAGGGATAAAAATGCAAAATGAAATACTTTCTATATTAAAACAGATTCAAGGCGATATGAGTGAAATGAAAGAAGATATAAGATCTCTTAAAGAAGATGTTAATACTCTTAAAGCTGATGTTAATACTCTTAAACAAGATGTAGAATTAATTAAAATTCAACAAAAAGAGCATTCACAAATTCTAAAAGCCTTAGAACATTCAAGCCAAGTTCATAAAGCCGCTATAGATGATTTAACATTTAAAGTATCAAAGCTTGATGGCAAAATGAACTCAATTAGAAATGATCTAAATTTTGTTGAATATGCAACTGCAAACAATATGTATAATATAGCTATGCTAAAAAGAAGAAAAAGAGTATAAAAGGCCTAAAATAAGGCCTTTTAATTATTTTTAGAAAATACTCCCTTTTTCCAAGGTTTCTTAGCTAAAATATGAGATATTACAAACATACCTAAAGCAACACTAAGACCAAATACAATAAGAGCACTTATAGGATATGAGCCGTAAGGTGCTTTAAATTCTGAAATCACATTTTGAATAAATAAATAACTTAAAGCCACAGGAGTTATATATTTAATGCAAAATACCCACCAAGCTCCAACTTTCATACTTGAATATTGATTTACATCTTCCTTCATTTTCTCAGCCTTATAAACATATCCTAACACAATAGCTTCAACAAGCCCGATAAGTGCTATTCCATAGTTTCCTACAAAGTGATCAACTATATCAAGTAAAAATACCCCTGCTCTAGTTGCAAACAACGCACTTCCAAAAAATCCAAATATAGATATAAATTTTATTAATCTATCTCTTTTAATATCATACTTATCAAGAATAGCTGATGCAAAAGATTCAAGCATAGAAACACTTGAAGATATACCAGCTATAATTAAAGCAAAGAAAAACATAAACCCAAACAAACTCTTAAAAAAGTCATTCATAGGAAGATTACTAATAGCAGTAGGAAAAGCAACAAAAGCAAGCCCTGCTCCATTAGTCATAACTTCATCAAAAGGAATATTAAAACTATATGCATAATAACCTAAAAGACCAAATACACAAAGTCCTGCTAAAATATCAAAACTAGCATTTGCAAGTACAGTTATATGAGCATTACCAACTATATCAGACTTTTCTGGAAGATAACTAGAATATGCAATCATAACACCAACAGCTAAAGTAGTAGAAAAGAAAACCTGACTATATGCAGATATCCAAACCCTATGGTCAAGTATCTTTGAAAAATCTGGATTAAACAAATAACTAAGACCATGTCTAGCTCCTGGTAAAGTTACTCCCCTTAAAGTCATAATAAGCATTAAGATAGCTAAAAGCGGCATTATAAACTTACAAGCTTTTTCTATTCCACCTGAAATACCCCTTTTAACTATACTATAATTTATAATCCATACAAATAAAACAGCTATCAATATATTAACTCTAAGACCTCCAAACTCCCAAGGAGAAGAAGAAAGCTTTAAAAACTCTCCAATAAAAAACCTTCCTGCATCATCTCCCCAACCTAAACTAAAAGACATAAACAAATAATTTACACTCCAAGCAATAACGCAAGAATAAAAAGTCATAACAACAAGTGGAATCATAACCTGCCACCAGCCTAAAAACTCCCATTTACCTCCAAGTTTTCTAAAAGCAAGTGGCGCAGCTCCCTTCATTTTACTACCAAAGCCAAGCTCCATAATCATAAGAGGAATTCCTGCTGTAAAAAGAGCAAAAATATAAGGAATTAAAAAAGCTCCCCCACCACTTGAATAAGCTTGATACGGAAATCTCCAAAGATTGCCAAGACCTATTGCAGCCCCTATAGCTCCCATAAGAAATCCTGTTCTAGACTTCCATTGATCTCTCTTTTCCAATATATCACCCCTCAAAAAAACTTAATTTTTTAAATTATATGAATATTTTTATGTATTATAACACAAAATCCCTAAGGAATCTAATCCTTAGGGATTTTTTTTATTCTACAGGCTTAAGTCTTGAAGTAAAGTGTCTTAAAACTTTTGGTTCAAATGTAAACTCAAGACCCTTTAAAGTATGAACTCTTTCTTTAATAGAAATTAAAGCCTCAGCAATAACATCCATATGATTGTAAGTATAAACCCTTCTTGGAATAGTAAGCCTAACTAGCTCAAGAGGAGATTCAAGCTGCTCATTAGTTTCTGGATCGCGTCCTAAAAGGAAAGACCCTATCTCAACTCCTCTTATGCCAGCCTCTAAATAAAGCTCATTTGCTAAAACCTGAGCTGGGAATTGATAATATGGAATATGTGGAAGCATCTTTTTAGCATCAACAAATACTGCATGCCCACCAGTTGGGTACTGAATTGGAACCCCACCTTCTATAAGTCTATCGCCAAGATACTTAACCTGATCTATTCTGTAAGCTAAATAATCTTCATCAATTCCTTCGCGAAGACCTATAGCAAGAGCCTCCATATCTCTACCTGCAAGACCTCCATAAGTTGGGAAACCTTCTAGTGGAACAAGCCTACTTCTAGCTTCTATATAAAGATTTTCGTCTTCTTTTATTCCTAAAAGTCCTCCTATATTTACTATACCATCTTTTTTCGCACTCATAGTAAATCCTTCAGCATAAGAGAACATTTCTTTTACTATTTCTTTTATAGACTTATCCTTATAACCTTCTTCTCTTTCCTTTATAAAATAAGCATTTTCTGCAAATCTAGCAGCATCTAAAAATACTCTAATACCGTATTTATCAGCTATCTGTTTTACACCCTTTATATTCTCCATAGAAACAGGCTGACCTCCAGCACTGTTACAAGTTACAGTAATAAGTATAAACGCTATATCCTTAACATCAGTATTTTTTATAAAGCTTTCCATAGCACAAAGATCAAAATTTCCCTTGAAAGGATGATAAGTCATAGTATCAAGAGCTTCCTTAGTTATAAAGTTAACTGCTCTACCTCCAGCTAACTCTATATGAGCCTTAGTAGTATCAAAGTGCATATTACCAAGAACATACTGACCTTTCTTAATCAAAAGAGGGAATAAAACCTGCTCAGCTCCCCTTCCTTGATGAGTTGGAATTATATACTCATATCCAAATATATCTTGTGATGTGTGAAGAAGATTATAATAGTTTCTACTACCTGCATAAGACTCATCACCCATCATAATACCTGCCCACTGTCTATCACTCATAGCACCAGTACCACTATCAGTAAGTAAGTCTATGTACACATCTTCACTTTTAAGTAAGAATGGATTGTATCCTGCATTAATTAAAGCCTTCTCTCTTTCCTGTCTTGATATTTGTCTTAAAGGTTCAACCATCTTAATCTTAAAAGGTTCAGCTTTCACTTTTCTCATGTTAATTCCCCTTTCCATATATACTAACTCCTATATATTATATCATAAAAATTATTTTTTATGAAAATGTTTTCATATGCAAAAATAGGGCAAAAATTTTGCCCTATTTATACTACCTACACTTCTTTCGTAATCGCAGCTTCTCCTATTTTAGATAACTCTCTTTCTTTTTCTATAGTACTTTTTAAATAGCTAAGAAACTCATCTTTTAAATCTTCTCTTCTTAAAGCATACTCTACTGTTGCCTGTAAAAAACCTAACTTATCACCTACATCATACCTTTTACCTTCAAAGTCATAAGCATACATAGCTTCCCTACTTGCAAGCTCTTTTAAAGCATCTGTAAGCTGTATCTCTCCACCTTTTCCTGGCTTTGTATCTTCTAAAATTTCAAATATAGCTGGATTAATTATGTATCTACCTAAAATAGCTACATTAGACGGAGCATCTTCTACAGATGGCTTTTCTACCAATCCCTTAACCTTATACACTCTATCTTCTATAAACTTTCCATCTACAATTCCATACTTACTTACATCTTCAAGCTTTACCTGTTGAACCCCTAGTATAGAAGTTTTGTATTGTTCATAAACCTCTATCATTTGTTTTAAACAAGGCTTATCAGGATTATATACTATGTCATCTCCTAATAAAACTGCAAAAGGTTCATTTCCTATAAAACTTTTAGCACAATATATAGCATGCCCAAGTCCTTTAGGTTCTTTTTGCCTAATATAATGGATATTTACCATATCAGATATCTTTCTAACTTCCTCTAACAGATCATGCTTTCCTTTAGTTTCAAGTTCTAGTTCTAGTTCAACTGATTTGTCAAAGTGATCTTCTATACTTTTTTTATTTCTTCCAGTTATTATAAGGATTTCTTCTATACCAGATTCTACAGCTTCTTCAATTATGTATTGAAGTGTTGGCTTATCAACTATAGGAAGCATCTCCTTAGGCTGAGCCTTAGTTGCTGGCAAAAATCTTGTTCCAAGCCCAGCTGCAGGTATTATAGCTTTACGTACTTTCATTTTTATTACCTCCTCATGAAATAAACAGCTAGAAAAAAGTACTTACTACAAACTACTACTATCCTACTTTCTTTTTAAAAAACTTATTTTTAAATAGATTTATACCCCATTCTACTTCTTCCACTTTCATAAAATATATCGAAATTGCATATAATAAAGCACCTGTTCCTGCTGAAAACATTAGTATTATTAAATCTTTTATGTTATTTCCACCAAATATAGCTTCTAAATTATAATACATAAAATAAACAACTACTCCCATTATAATAGAAGAAATCCCTGACTTTAACATACAAATTAGATATCCTTTGATTCCTAATGGCCCTATTTTTTTTCTTAAAGAATACAATAATAATATCGAAGTTAGAATTGCAGATATAGATGTAGCTAAAGCTAAGCCTCTATGGGCCATGTATCTTATAAGTATAAGATTTAAAATAATATTAACAGCTACTGCTATCGCAGCATTTATCATAGGAGTTTTGGTATCTTGCAATGAATAAAATGCTCTATTTAGCAAAGGTTTTAAAGCAACACCAACTAATCCAACAGAGTAAAATACCATAGCACCTACAGTTAAATAAGTGGCCTCTTGATTAAAGGCTCCCCTTTGAAATGCTACTCTTACAATAGGCTCAGCTAAAACTATCATCCCTACTGATGCAGGTATTGCAATTAGTATAATAGTATTAAAACTGTACCTTAACATCTTTTTAAAACCATTTAAATTATCTTTGTTTGATTCCTTTGAAAGCATAGGAAAAATTACTGTAGATAAGTTAGCAATAAAAATTCCAAAAATAAAATTTGTTAGTCTATTTCCATAATTTAATGCTGAAATACTTCCTTCTGTTAAAGTAGAAGCTAAAGATCTGTCTATAATTTGATTTAAATCGTCAATAGCAACACTTAATAATACTGGTGGAATTAAATAAAGTAGTTTTTTTAGATATTCATCCTTAAAATCGATTTTAAACTGATATTTAAATCCTATCTTTTTTATATTAGGTATTTGAATCAAAAATTGAGAAAAAGTAGCAATTACACTTGCAACCATTAATCCTTTGATACCAAAAATACCTGATAAAAATACCAAAAAGAAAATATTAATTATGTTAAAAGGTAAATTTGATAATCCTTCTTCTGTAAATATCATTTCACTTTGCAAATATCCACGGACAATATTTATTAAACAGGTAATGAATATCATAGGTAAACCTAGACGCATAAGATATTTTGCTAAGTATAATTGCTGGTCTTCAAATCCAATAGCTAGAATTTTAATAACATTAGGTGCTAAGAAATAGAGAAGTAGTATTAATAGTGAAGATATAAGAAGAAATAAATTTAAAAAGTTATTAGTATGGTTAATTTTTGCTTTTTTACCTTCTTTAATTTCAATCTCTGATAATATTGGGATTAAAGTAGTTCTAATGGAACTAATAAAAAAACTAGAAAAAAGTGTTGTTGCAGTTAAAGCAACAAAGAAAGCATCTGTTTCTAATCCTGCACCAAATTTTGATGCTATAAGGACTTCTCTGAAAAATCCAAGTACTTTACTTATTAGAGTAAATACTGCTAATATAAATATTGATTTTACTGCTTTACTTCCTGACAAAATAGTTCTCTCCTCATCCTATTAATCTCTACAATAAATATCCCTAGTATATACTTTATCCATTACATCTTGTAGATCTTCTGAAAGTCTATTAGCTAAAATTACATCAGATATATTTTTAAATTCTTCTAAATCTCTAATTACCTTTGAATTGTAGAAAGTGTCTTCTTGTAATACTGGCTCATATATAACAACTTCTATACCCTTTCCTTTAATTCGTTTCATTACCCCTTGAATAGCTGATTGTCTAAAATTATCAGAATCTGTTTTCATTGTAAGTCTATATACTCCAACAACTTTTGGATTTCTTTTTATTATCATATCAGCGATATGGTCTTTTCTGGTTCTATTAGCATCTACAATTGCTCCAATTATGTTATTAGGTACATCTTCATAATTTGCCCTTAATTGTTTTGTATCTTTAGGTAAGCAATATCCGCCATAACCAAAGGAAGGATTATTGTAATGATTTCCTATTCTAGGATCTAAACATACCCCTTCTATTATTTGCTTGGTATTTAATCCTCTCAGTTCTGCATATGTATCAAGCTCATTGAAGAATGCAACTCTCATTGCAAGATATGTATTAGAAAAAAGTTTTATAGCTTCTGCTTCTGTCGGGTTAGTAAATAAGACAGGAACATCTTTTTTTATAGCTCCTTGTAATAATAAGTCAGTAAATACTTTAGCTCTATCTGACTGTTCTCCTACAATTATCCTTGAAGGATAAAGGTTATCATAAAGAGCCTTTCCTTCCCTTAAAAATTCTGGAGAGAATATTATATTATCAGTTTCAAACATTTTTTTCACTTTTTCTGTATAACCTACTGGTATAGTTGATTTAATAACCATTACTGCATCGGGATTAATAGATAACACATTAGCAATAACTGCTTCTACTGTTCTTGTATTAAAGTAATTCTTTTCTGGATCATAGTCCGTTGGAGTAGCAATAACTACAAAATCAGCATCTTTGTATGCTTTAAAGTTATCAGTTGTAGCAACCAAATTTAATTCTTTAGTATCTAGAAATTCTTGTATTTCTTTATCTACTATTGGTGATAATTTTCTATTAACCATATCTACTTTTTCCTGAATAATATCTACTGCTACCACTTCGTTATGTTGTGCTAATAAAACCGCTATTGATAAACCTACATAACCCATTCCTGCAACTGCAATTTTCATCTTAAATTCCCCCTATTCAATATTTTTTATGTTTTTAAATTATACACCATAATATTCTTTGTACCAATCTACAAACTTACCTAAACCTTCTTCAATGCTTGTCCTAGGTTTAAATCCAGTATCATTTTCTAAGTCAGATACATCTGCATAAGTTCTTAGCACATCTCCTGGTTGCATTTCCATAAACACTTTATTTGCCTTCTTACCTATCTTTTCTTCTAAAATTGAAATAAACTTTTCAAGCTTTACAGGTTTATTATTACCTATGTTATATATCTTATATGGTGCAAAACTTGTACTTATATCATCTTTTGATTCATCCCAATCTAGTTTTGGTTGTGGTATTAAATCAAGTAATCTATATATTCCTTCTACAATATCATCAATATAAGTAAAGTCTCTTTCCATGTTACCATGATTAAATACTTTTATTGGATTTCCTTCTATTATATCCTTAGTAAATGAGAAATAAGCCATATCTGGTCTTCCCCAAGGGCCATAAACTGTAAAAAATCTTAGCCCTGTTGTTGGTATTTTGTATAAATGGCTATAAGTATGGGACATAAGCTCATTTGCTTTTTTAGTAGCGGCATATAAACTTACTGGGTGATCTACATTATGATTTGTTGAAAATGGAGCAACTTTATTACCACCATACACAGAACTTGAAGAAGCATATATTAAATGTTTTACTGGATAATTTCTACATGCTTCAAGTATATTCATAAATCCTACTAAATTTGAATCTACATAGGCATATGGATTTTTAAGAGAATACCTTACTCCAGCTTGGGCTGCAAGATGTATTACATATTCTGGTTTGTATGTCTCAAATATTTTATCAACTTCTACTTTATCTTTAAGGTCTACTTTGTGAAATATAAAGTTGTAATTTTGTTTTAGTATTGCTAATCGGTCTTCTTTTAATTTTGGATCATAATAGTCATTTAAATTATCAATCCCTATTACTTGATAGTTTTTTTCTAGTAATAAGTTAGATAGGTGAAAACCTATAAATCCAGCTGCACCTGTTATTAGTATTTTCAAACAATTCACCTCTTTACATTATTTTTAAGATGAGTTTATGACCAGATTATATAAAATCAATTTATTTAAACATTTATTAATGCTTGGAAATATTAATGCTTGGAAAAAGAGCTATAGTTTTAAAAATTCTTTCATATAGTTTTTATTTAGCAATGCTTTTTTCATCAATTTTGGGTGTATTAAATTTCTTTTTTCCTCAAAACCTTTTAACCAATTCTTATCTAGTGTTCTTTCTAACATACTTAAAACACTATTATTTTTGATATTTAAAATCGTAGTGCATAATTCTTCTTGATCAATTTGTTTATAGAATCTTATAGTCTTTGGATGATATGGAAAACTAATTGTGATGTTAGTATATAAGTATGGACACAAAATAAGGTTTTTAATATACTAATAACCATGAAAGGAAGTGTCCATAAAATGTCTGAAAGAAGAACTTTTACAGAAGAATTTAAAACAATGATTACTGAGTTAGTAGCATCTGGACAATCAGTTAAAGAAGTAGCCCGCGAATATAGCCTAAGCGAGACATCAATCCGTAATTGGGTGAAGAAAAAGGCCCCAATCAAAACAGAAGAAGGTACTATAAACCTAGAGGAAATCAATAGAATCAAAAAAGAAAATGCTAGACTTAAGGAAGAAAATGAAATATTAAAAAAGGCTATGGCTATATTCGCGAAGAAATAAATCCAGTAAATACATAGAAGGTTTTTACAATAGAAAAAGGATTCATTCTGCCATAAATTATATGTCACCTATTGAGTTTGAGCAATTATGTAAAGTAGCTTAGTTTGCTTTAGATTCGAGCCTGAGGGGAATAATAGCCACCCCAACGGGGCTTGTCCTTGATAATCCAATAAATAAATGCTACAATTCACCTTCACGAAGGCGAATTTACATAGTTTGCTTTGAGTTCTTCGCCTTCGGGTGATAACTTAAAAGCATTTATGTTTGGATTGTCAAGGATGGCGGTAATTTTATCATAAAAACCTAAAATTTTGTCCAATATATTGACATAGATCCAATATCCGATCATACCAATTGAATAATAAAATAGTACTTTTGAAGTCATTTCTATAGCTTCGCTATTAAACGCACCTCTACCAAATAAAATAGAGAATAAAGGTTTTGATAATACCATAATCCCTACTGTTGCTGGTAAATACTATAATCATAATTCCTAAAATCGATTTTTTTAACACTGCCTTTATGCCGGTAGTGTTTTTATCAACCATCATTCTAGATATTTTTGGGTATAGCACTGTTACTATTGACATAACAAAAATTCCTTGAATAAATCCTGTTAATTTACTAGCGTAGTTTAAAGATGAAATTCCTCCGATTACAATATTAGATGCTAATGTTCTATCTACCAACGTATTAATTTGATTAACTGAGAGTCCTAACATTACTGGTAATGCCATATTGAAAAGATTAACAATATTATTATCTTTAATATCTAATTTAAATTGGTATTTATAACCTTTTTGCCTCGTAAATGGAACTAATATAAACAATTGTGATGCTGTTGCAACTACAAAACCTATTGATAAAACAATTATGTCTATTTTTTTACTTAAAATAATTGATGCTATTACTAAAATATTAAAAGGCAATCCAATTAATGCGGGTATCAGATACCTATCTTTAACTTGTAAAAAACCTGAATAAATAGTCATAACCCCAGTAAAATAAATCGCTAATATACTAATTTTTGATAATCTAATGGCTAATTGAAGGGTTTCACCTTCGAATCCAGTTGCGAATAATTTAACAACAGTTTCAGCGAACGGAAATACAATTGCAATTATTACTGTACATATAATTAGTAATATTGTAATTATGTTATTCATGAAATCATTAGCATCATTTTCTTTTTGATTTTTTAATATACTTGTATAAATTGGTATAAATCCTGCTGTTAAACCAGCTATGATAAACCCGAAAATTACACTTGGTATTGTCTGAGATATCAAATAGGCATCACTAACATTAGATGCACCATAATAATATGATATAATGATGTCTCTTAAAAAGCCAAATATTTTAGAAATAATAGTTATCAGCATTATTGCTTTGCAGTTTTTTTCATATAATTACTCCTTAAACACTTATTAGATAAATAAGCTTAATGCGTATTACTCGAAGAATCAATTCGAGTTGCTTCATTATTTTTACTTCGATTTTTACTTAATAAATGTATTAAAAGATATATGAAAAATGGCATTAGATAGATTCTGAATAATTTATAAAAAGCAGAACCTAAATGTATTCTCAACCCATCTAGAGCAAAAATTGGCAAAGCTCCTGCATACAACAATAATGAGCTAACTGATCTTTTTTCTTTATAATTTTGAAATATCCATGAGATTGTCCACCCATATAAAAACATATGAATGACTACTCCTAACATTCCAAAATTCATATACCCTTCTGTTACAGGAGAAAAACCTAAACCACCACCTCCTGCTAAAATATCAGGATGGTACTTATCTAAAAACCATACCGACGGGTTAACTCCAATATAATTAAATAATCGATTTATAAATGGAAAAGGGGTTCCTATTGCAGATATATAAGAACGTCCGTAAAATTCAAACCCATTTCCATTTTCTATGACCTCTAGTAACGATTTAGCTGGGATTCTAAATTCATTAATATTTGATGGCAAAGGCATAAACGCCATTGGATTATTGGTGAAAATTCTCCAAGTATTTGTTACTGTTTCGGTAAAGCCATAAGGCAAATAATACCTAGCATTGGAATATAACTGAGATGCAATTATTCCAATTATAAGCATAAAAATTACTAATTTCCCATTAATATTTCTTTTTTGATAATAATAAACTATACTTATGAAGATAAAGGTATATACAAGTGTACTTCTCCCCCCAATAAGAAAGAAGACAATTACTGAGATACTAATAATTATGATACCTAACTGTTTACTACTTACTGATGAAGTTTTCAAGCCATAATACCAAATAATTGCTCCTGATAAAATTAACCATTGAAATCCTCCGCCAATCATAAAAGTAGTCGTTAAATGTAAAAACCTGTCTCCACCATAACCTATGTTTATTAAATTACCAATTCCACCGAATGAAATAATCTCAGATAACGTTGAAACAAAAGCTACCAACAAAAATATAATGCTTGTCCTTTTTAGGATCTGTCTTTGATGGGATTCATTAAATGAATTCTTATTGAGCTTATTTCTTTTCCTCATACTTAGTCCAATATTTAAACTTACCATACCTAATAATTGTAAAGATAAATAAATTGATAAAGTGGATGATGAAAATTCTTCTTTATAAGCTAAGGGTCCTAACGCATATAACATATATGTAAAAGGAATTATTGTCTTTGGGGTCAACGGCTCAATTCTTTTATTTAGCAACACCTTTAATAGTGGATAAAGCCCTACAGTCAAAATTGCAACTACAAAAGCAGACTCTATCAATATTACCTCCATTATGTAAAGTAATGATAGCGCCAGAGCTAATGTAAGAATTAAAAAATACTTTAGTAAAAATTTTAACTTTGTACTTGCGTATCTATTTTTTAACATAGTCTACTCCTTATTCTTTAATGTCATCTACTATCTTTCTTATTATCGTTCGCTAAATATAAATTCAAATAGTTTACGGCCATTATTTTTGCAGAAAATCTCTCTACCTGAGATTTTGCATTATGCCCAATCTCTTTTCTAAGTTCATAATTATATGATAAGTCCAATATTGCTTGAGCGATTTCTTCAATATTTACATCAACAAGCAAACCTGAAAATTTATCTTCAATCATATCAGGAATACCTCCCACATTAGTTGCTACTATTGGTAAACCAGTCCCCATAGCTTCAATTAATGTCATGGGCATCCCTTCCCATAAGGATGGCAATACAAATATGTCAGCCTCTTTTAGAAACGGAAATACATTATCCATAGCCCCTAAAAAAATAACGCTATTTTCTAATTCTAGGTCACGAACTTTCTCTTTAATTTTTTCTTCTAATGGCCCTGTTCCAATAAGTGTAAGTGTTGTACTCGGATTACTTTTATGTACAATTTTGAAACTATCTATTAAACCCGAGTGATTTTTAGCTTCTTTAAAACTGGCAACATGAACAATATTAATAATGTTTGGTGGATTGGGTCCGTAGTGTTTCGTCTCGCACCTTGCAAGATTAATTCCATTATATATTAAAGGCACACTAATTTTAGGTAGCTTATATTCTTCATAAAAGGTATCCTTAACCTTTGAACTAATCGCAACTGGTATAACTTTACAATATTTATAAAAGAACTTATAAATTTTCCTTTTAAATGAGTTTATTTCTTTATTTGCTATGCTATGAATCGTGTGTACTCTTATACTAATACCTGCTAAAATTGCGGCCGGTATAGAATATGTAGTCGCATAAAGATGAGAATGTATAACATCAGGCTTTTCTTTATAGAATAATTTAAACAATTGCCATAATATTCGTATGTCAAATCCTTTTCTTTTTCCTAAAAAATAAACATGGATGTTACATTTTTTCAACCTCTCAGTAATTGGAGAAGAATAAGTATATAAGCTAACGATCTTAACATCAACACCTTCGTTATCTAATGCGTATGATAAGTTTTCAACCATAATTTCAGCCCCTCCAAGAGCTAAATTAGGAATTATTTGCATTACTTTCAGTTTTTTCTTCATTATCACACCTCATCTAAATTATAAGTAAAAGATTTTAATTCTTAAAAATCAAAAGAATATAAACTTAACCATAACTATTTTTCCATAAAATCACAAATTTTTTTTACAACAACATTGCTAGAGTATTTTTTCGCTCTTTCGATACATTCATATCTCATTTCTGCAATTTGCTTACTCATTTTGGAAAGATCATCTAGTATTGAGAAAAAACTTTCTAAATCGCCTAACGGAAAAATAAATCCTGTTTTTTTATCTTCAATAATTTCATTAGCCGAATCCCAATTTGATGCTACGACAGGCACCCCTGCCGTATATGAGTCAATAATCGTACCCGGAATTCCTTCTGTTTTAAATCGCGTTGGAAATAACAGCAAATAATACTTGCTAATTATTTCTACTGATTTGCTAGGTTCTATGACGCCTCTATACTTAATAGTTTCCGGTAATTTTTTTAATAACTCTTCAAATTCTTTTTTATAACTACTCTCAATCGGACCATAAAGATCCAATGTGTAAATGGTGTTATTATATTTAGAATTAATTCTCATGACGGTATCGATCGCATCTTCTACACCTTTTTCTTTCATGATTCTAGAAAAAATACATAACTTATATGGTTTTGAATAGTTTTCAACAATTGAAATTTCGTCATTAAACTCTAACTTCTTGAAATTAGATATTACTTGAACATTTGTTAATCCTCTTACATTAAGCTGGTTAAGCATCACATTCGTCTCAACAAAAATATTATTAAAAAGGCGAAGAAATGTAATCAACCATTTATTTCGTTCAACAAGATTAGGCAACCATCCCCCTATCACGCAGTAATGTATTTTTTTCTTGTAGAATTTATTCATCACAGAAAATAATGGAACGAATATTTTTACTCCGTTATGAGCAGGAAGGATTATCAAATTTTCACTTTTTTTCATTAGCAAAATTGATTGGAATATTAGTTTTAAAGGATTCCTTTTCCAATTATGTGTATCTACATAACACACTTCTTCTTCTCCAAGTATAATCCTAAGTTCTTCTATTAATTCTTTAGTCTTGACAGTCTGTCCATTTACAAGGGATTTCCCTATACCAATATGTCCACATACTCCTACCTTATACATATAGCACCTCCAAATTGTAAGGACTATCTATTATAATTAATCCCTACTAAACAAATCTCTTGTATAGACCTTGTCCACTACATCTTTAATCTCATCAGATAATCTATTTGCAACAATAACATCTGAAATTTGCTTAAATTCATCAAAATCTTTTATCACTCTTGAGTGGTAGAATCCATCCTCTTTCAGAGCTGGTTCATATACTACAACCTCAATACCTTTAGCTTTAATACGCTTCATAACTCCTTGGATTGCAGACTGTCTAAAATTATCAGAATCCATCTTCATCGTAAGTCTGTAGATACCTACTATCCTTGGGTTTCTCTTCAATATCATCTCAGCAATATGATCTTTTCTGGTTCTATTTGCATCAACTACCGCCGTCATTATGTTTTGAGGGATATTCTGGTAATTGGCTAAGAGTTGTTTAGTATCCTTGGGTAAACAGTATCCACCATATCCAAATGATGGGTTATTATAATGATTTCCAATACGCGGATCCAGTCCAACGCCTTCTATAATTTGCTGAGTATTAAGCCCTCGCACTTCAGCATAAGAATCAAGCTCATTGAAATATGCCACACGAAGCGCAAGATAAGTATTGGCGAAAAGTTTAATTGCTTCTGCTTCTGTTGAATCTGTAAATAATACTGGTACATCCTTTCCAATTGCACCTTCTAAAAGTAAATTAGCAAATTTCTCCGCTCTCTCTGACTGTTCTCCGACAACTATTCTTGAAGGATATAGGTTATCATGTAAAGCTTTTCCTTCCCTTAAAAATTCTGGTGAGAATATTATATTTTCTGTATTAAACATATTTTTCACTTTTTCTGTATAACCTAATGGTATAGTTGATTTAATAACCATTACTACATCAGGATTAATAGATAACACATTTGCAATAACTACTTCTACTGTTCTAGTATTAAAGTAATTCTTTTCTGGATCATAATCTGTTGGAGTAGCAATTATAATATATTCAGCATCCTTGTATGCCTTATACGTATCTGTTGTTGCTTTTAAGTTTAATTCTTTGATTGTAAAAATTCCTGTATTTCCTTATCTACAATTGGAGATGTTTTATCATTAACCATATCTACTTTTTCTTGAATAATATCTACTGCTACCACTTCGTTATGTTGTGCTAACAAAACAGCTATTGATAAACCTACATAACCCATTCCTGCAACTGCAATTTTCATTTTATTCTCGCCCCTTATTGTTTACTATATTTTTTTATTTTTTTATATTGTTTGATAAGTTCATAAACACAATCTAATGGTGATATTAAAAATACAAGAAATAAGTGCTTTAGAGCAAAAACATATGCTTTACTCCTTTTTCCAACAACTGTCATAACAGCATGATATCTAAACTTAATATATTGTTTTTCTCTAAATTTTAATCTATTAAAATATTTTTTCTTTAAGTTATATATTTGTCTTTCATTATTCATTTTATTAGGACCTACAGATATTCGTTCATTTTCATGTACATATTGAATTACATCTGCTCTAGGCAAATAACCAATTTTTAATCCTCTTTCAATAGATTTTAACATTAATATAAATTCTTGTCCCACTTTTGACTTTTCAAAACCACCTATTCTTTTAAGTGAATCCTTTTTATACATATATGTTGTAGTTGGTGTTAAATGATGCATCAAATGTTGTTTTAACAAATCTTCATTGGACCAATTTTTAATATATGAATGTTCTCTAAAATCTATTAGTTTATCTTTACTATTATGCACTCTAACATTAGTAAAAGACATTTCTAAATCGTGTTCAATCATAAAAGTGAGCTGTTTTTCTATTTTATAAGGAAGATAAATATCATCATCATCAAGAAAAGTAATATAGTCTCCAGAAGAAAATTTTATACCTTTATTTCTTGACAATGCACCTCCAATATTTTTTGTATTTTTTATATAAATTACATTAATATTATCTTTATATTTCTCCATAATCTTTTCTGTTTTTAATCTATATTCCGATTGTGGAATATTATCATCTACGACTACAACTTCAACATTTTTATATGTTTGATTAAGTACAGAATCTATTGCTCTTTGCAAAAAATCACATCGTTTATATGTTGGTATTATTACACTAACTTTTTTATCCATTACTATTTCCACCTTTATTATAACCCGATTTTAATCTACCTCGCACCTTCACCAGTTAATACAATTTTAATTGTTTTAAATATTATTTTCAAATCTAATAATATACTTCTATTTTCTATATAATATAAATCCGCTTCTAGCTTTTCCTTTGGTGTCATTTCATAGCCACCATTAACTTGTGCCCAACCTGTTAATCCAGGTTTAACTTTTAATCTATTTATAAATCCTGGAATTTCTTCATTAAATTCGTATGTAAAACAAGGTCTTTCTGGCCTTGGGCCAACTATACTCATTTCTCCTTTTAAAACATTTAATAATTGTGGTATTTCATCTATTCTTGTTTTTCTTATAAATGCTCCTATTTTAGTTACTCTAGGGTCATCTTTATCTGCCCATTTTGCACCATTTTTTCTGCATCTTTGTACATATATCCGAATTTATAAATAATGCATCTTCACTAATATCCATTTGGATTATTACTTTGCCATCTCCAAGCATCTGTACACATATCTTCTAAATTCTTTTGTGCTACCCAGCCAAGTTCTCTATTTGCCTTTGTAGGATCTGCATAACATTTAGCTACATCTCCTGGCCTTCTTTCAGTAATTTTATAAGCTACCTTTTGACCAGTAACCTTTTCGAAAGTATGAACTAAGTCTAACACACTATATCCATTACCTGTTCCCAAATTGTATGCTTCTATTGCTTTCGAGTTCATTACTTTGTTTAATGCCTTTACATGCCCTTTTGCCAAATCTACAACATGTATATAATCTCTAACTCCAGTACCGTCGTGAGTATCATAATCATTACCAAAAACTTTAAGTTCATCTAATTTCCCAACTGCAACTTGAGTAACATAAGGCATTAGATTGTTTGGAATTCCATTTGGATCTTCTCCAATAAGACCACTTTCATGGGCTCCTATTGGATTAAAGTATCTTAAAAGAGCAATACTCCAGTCATTATCTGAAATATATAAATCCCTTAACATCTCTTCTATAAACAACTTAGTCCTTCCATAAGGATTTGTTGCACTAAGTGGAAAATTTTCTGTTATTGGAACCTTCTCTACATTTCCATAAACAGTAGCTGAAGAACTAAATATTAACTTTTTAACTCCATACTTTTTCATAACTTCACACAAAACAATGGTTCCTGTAATATTGTTATGATAATACTTTAAAGGAATTTGAACTGATTCACCAACAGCCTTAAGCCCAGCAAAATGTATCACTGCATCAATTTTGTTTTGTTTAAAAATATTTTCTAATTTATCTCTTTCTAATAAATTAACTTTATAAAACTTTATTTTTTTTCCTGTTATTTTTTCAACCCTTTTAATCGATTCTTCTTTACTATTTGAAAGGTCATCAACAACAACTACATCATATCCTAAGTTTAGTAGCTCTACACAAGTATGACTTCCTATATATCCTGCTCCGCCAGTTACTAATACTGCCAATATACTACCCCCTTACCTGGCACCTTCGCCAGTAAATATTATCTTTACTGTCTTTAAAATTATATATATATCTAACATCAGTGATCTATTTCTTATATAATACATATCAGCTTGAAGTTTTTCCTTTGGTGTCATTTCATATCCACCATTTACTTGTGCCCATCCTGTAAGACCTGGTTTAACAGCAAGCCTATTTATAAATCCAGGGATTTCTTCATTAAATTGATAAGTAAAAACAGGTCTTTCTGGTCTTGGTCCTACTATACTCATATCTCCTTTTAGTATATTAAATAATTGTGGCAACTCATCTATTCTAGTTTTTCTTATAAAAGAACCTACTTTTGTTACCCTAGGATCATTTTTGCTTGCCCACTTAGCACCATTTTTTTCTGCATCACTATACATAGATCTTAATTTATATATAGTAAATTTCTTTCCGTTTTTTCCTACTCTTTCTTGTGAATAAATAGGTGAACCTGGAGTTTCCAATACTATAAGTATTGAAAAAATAAAAATTATGGGTATGCCTATAACAATACCTATAGTAGACAATACAATATCTATAGCTCTTTTTATTAAATCGTAAATCAACGTATCTTCGACATATAAAGTATTATCAAGTGCTACTGCACATTCATCAAAATAAGATTCTATACTTGTTTTTTCCATAATGAGTCCCCCTATAATGATTTGTTTTATCTAAATAACCTTCTTATAGTTTGGAATAATGTTCTTTATAACTATATCCATAAGTTCTAATTCATCTCCATTAGATATACTCTCTAGCATCTGTATTTTGGTATAAAGCTTTTTTATATCTGTTTCAACTTCAGAGTCTTTTTCTATAAAGATTTCATAATACTCTGTGGTAAATATTGCTTCATCTTTTCTTGCAGTTTCTTCTTGAAGTTTCTCTCCTGGTCTAAGTCCTGTGAACTTAATTTCAATATCTACATTTGGCTCTAGGCCCGAAAGTTTTATAAGGTCTCTTGCTAGATCTACTATTTTTACTGGATCTCCCATATCTAGTATAAAGATTTCTCCACCTTTTGCCATTGCTCCTGCTTGTATTACGAGCTGCACAGCTTCTGGTATTGTCATAAAATACCTTGTAATATCTGGATGTGTTATTGTAACTGGTCCACCTTCAGCTATTTGTTTTTTGAATAGTGGTATAACGCTTCCGTTGCTTCCTAATACATTTCCAAACCTTACTGCTACAAATTCTGTTTTGCTGTGTTTATTGAGCGTTTGTATTATCATCTCTGCAATTCTCTTTGTAGCTCCCATTATGTTTGTTGGGTTAACTGCTTTGTCTGTTGATATAAGTACGAATCTTTTTACGTTGTATTTATCAGAAAGCTCAGCTACATTTAAAGTTCCAAATACGTTGTTTTTAATAGCTTCTGTTGGATTTGCTTCCATAAGTGGAACGTGTTTATGTGCTGCTGCGTGAAAAACTATGTCAGGATTATATTCTGTAAATATTTGTTCCATTCTTCTTTTGTCTCTTACAGATGCTATTATTACTTTAAGATTTAGCTTGTCCTGATATTTTCTTATTAGTTCTTGTTGTATGTCATATGCATTGTTTTCGTATATATCTAGTATTAAAAGCTTTTTAGGGTTAAATCTTGCTATTTGTCTACAAAGTTCTGATCCTATAGATCCTCCGCCACCTGTTACTAAAACTACTTGATCTTTTAAGTATCCTGATATTTCTTTTAAGTTAACTTTTATAGGGTCTCTTCCAAGTAAATCTTCTATTTCAACATCTCTTACACTTTGTATATTTACTGTTCCATCTATTATTTCGTAAACTCCAGGTAATATCTTTAGTTTGCATTTTGTTTCTTTACATATTTGTATTATTTTTCTTTTTTCTTGTTTGTCTACAGATGGTATTGCAATTATTATTTCGTCTATGTTTTTCTTTTCGACTATTTCTTTTATCTTTTCTCTATCTCCTAGTACTTCAACTCCGTGTATGAATCTTCCTAGTTTTTCTTTGTCGTCATCTATTATTCCAACTGGTATTTTTTTAATTTGAGGATTATTAAACAGTTCTTTTATAACTAGTGTACCGGCAACTCCTGCCCCTATTACTAAGACTTTAGTTCCTTTTTTAAGAAGGTGTTTTGTTTTTAATGTTCTAATCAATCTATATGAAAATCTAAGTCCTCCGTTTAGTCCTATCATTATTAAGGTATTTATTATATAAAAGTTTGCTGATAGGTCTAGTTTTTTAAGTTTAAATATCGGGTATATAATTATCATAGTTGTAATTGATGAGATGACTATTGATAGCATTTCTTCTATACTTGCGTATCTCCAAAGACTTTTGTAGCATCTAAATGTATAAAATATTGCTACTGCAACTATTGTGTATACAATAGACCATTGTTTAAAGATTGCTATATATGATGCAGATCTATCAAAATTATATATAAGCTCTAAAGATATTATTGCAGCTAAGTTAAATAGTATTATGTCAAGTCCTAGGAGTATTATTTGTCTTACTCTTATCTTGTTTATTATCAATCCCACATATTTCCCCCTTATACGACAGTATATTTCTTTTTGCCTATACATTATAACCCGTTTGGCCTATTTTTTCAATTGAAACTGCCATATATTTTACAATTTTCTTTTTACAATTTTTGAGTGTATTCGACTTTTTTAGTAGTTTATCTAATGCATGGCAAGGTATGTTTTTTTAGTATATCCATTCAAAAAGTCGCTAATATTAGCGACCTTTTTTGAATATATTTCTTATCTTTTGAAGCAAATTTGAATTTGTAGGTATATTAGAGGGTAGTATTTGTATATCCTCGTTTTCTATAACTTTGTTTGGATTTTGGATAAATATTTTGTCTGCGTTTTCTTTTCCTATTAAGCTCGACACATATTCATAGCTTTTTTTTAGTTTTGGCGGTCTCTTTGTGCACGAGTGGGCATCAGATGCTACAAAATGAATGCAGTTACCTAAAAGAAGTTTTTTGCAAAAGTTTTGAATTTCTTTTCCATATTTTCCTTCTATACTGTTTGAGTTTATTTGTATTAACGCGCCTTGCTCTATACACTCTTGTACTAAAAGTGGATTTTTTATTGTTTTATGATATCTTTCTATATGAGCAAGTATTAAAACAAAATTTCTTATTTTAAATTCATGTATTATATCTTCTATGTTGTCTGGAAAGTCATCTGGTGGAAATTCTAAAAGAACATATTTGCTGTTGTTTAGTGAATAAAAGTCAAGCTCATCAAGTTTTGATATAAGTTCTTTGCTATAGTAAATTTCATTTCCTACAAGAACTTGAATATCTATTCCTTTTTCCTTTAATATATGGTTAAATTTTTCTACTCTTTCTTTTAAACTCTCTCCTGTTATATAATCTGAGTATAAGTGATAATGGGATGTGTTTATTATTTTTTTTATCCCTTCATTTGATGCAATTTTTGCCATTTCTATAGATTCTTCTATTGATCTTGACCCATCATCTACATTGTTTATTATATGGCAGTGAATATCTATCATTTTATCACCTATTTTTTCTTTTTAGCTCTTTTTCCTTTTGTATTTTTAGCTCCTTTTCCTTTTGTATTTTCTTCGTCTTGATAATAATATGCATAGTATCCATAAGCTCTATTTTTTTCTACTTCTAATTTGTTAAGAACTACTCCTAGAATTTTTGCTCCTACATTTTCTAAAGTTTCTTTGGCTTTTTTTATATGTTCTATTTGAGTTTCTCCACATGATGCTAAAAGTATAACTCCGTCTATAAATGTTGAAAGTATCGCTGCATCAGATACTATTCCTACTGGTGGTGCATCTATTAATATATATTCATAGTCTTTTTTTAGGTCTTCTACTAACCTCTTCAATTTATTCGAACTTATAATTTCTGAAGGATTTGGAGGTATTTGTCCACATGTTATTATGTCAAATCCTTCAACTATTCTTTGAATGCAGTCTTTGTAGTCATAGTTATTTAGTAGTATATCTGTAATTCCTTTGTTGTTTGTTATATTAAATTTTTTATGGACTGACGGTCTTCTAAAGTCGCAGTCTAAAAGTATAATCTTTTTACCAAGCTCGGCTAACGAAGCTGCTATATTTGCTATAGTTGTACTTTTCCCTTCAGATTGCCCAGCACTTGTTATTAGTATTGTTTGAAGGTTTTCATCTATATTTGAAAACAGTATATTAGTTCTTATATTTCTATATGCTTCAGATATTGGAGATTTTGGATCTTTAAAAACTATTATGTTTTGCATATTTTCACCTCTACATTTTTAATTCCTTATTTAGTGGTATCACTCCTATCACAGGAAGATCTAAGTGATTTTCTATATCTTTTGGCGTCTTTATAGTATTATCTAAATACTCTATTAAAAATGCTATAAATACTCCTAACATTATTCCTAAAACAAAAGCTATTGCTATATTAAGGCTTCTTTTAGGTTTAATTGGATTTTTAGGAAGTTTTGCTGTATCTATTATTTGAACATTCTCTATGTTCATTATTCTAGTAACTTCGTCTATGAAGTTTTTAGCTGTAGTATTTGCTATTTTAGTTATTAAAGCTGGATCATTTCCAGATACAGTTATTCTCATTATTTGTGTATCTTTAACTGGCGTTACTTTTATATTTCCTTGAAGTTGTTCATATGTGTTTTCAAGTTTTAGATCTTTTATAGTTTTTTCAAGTACTGCTCTTGATTTTACTATCTCTCCATATGTTGAAACTAATCTTTGATTTAGCATTATATCGTTGTGATTTATTCTATCCTCTTCATAGGCTTTATTTACTATAAGGGTTGTGCTTGTTTCATATTGTGGCTTTAGTATAAAATAGCTAACTAAAGCACTTATAATTACAGCTATTACTGTAATTATGCTTATCATTCCTATTCTTTTTCTTAAAATATAGAGTAGCTCCCTTAATTCTATTTGTTCTTCCATGTTTTCATCCTCCTATGACTAAACTTTAAATATACTAAATACCATCTTACAATATTTTGCATATTCTTTCAATAATTTCAATAAAATCTATTTATATCTTCTGATAAATATGGTACTATACTGTAAAAATATAATGTAAAAAGGAGGAAATATCGTGAAACGTGTCGGGCTTATTTTTTTGATTTTAATTACTGTTTTAGGTATATATACTTATGTATTATTTACTAAAGAGGGAACTATTGATGAAGAAGTTACTTTAGATAAGCCTAATAAGATTTCTCAAGAAGATACTAGAGTAAATGTTCTTTTGTTAGGAGTAGATGCTAGGGATGTTAGAAATATAAATAGAAGTAGGACAGATACCATTATGATTTTAAGTTTTGACCCTAAAACTAATGATACATCAATTCTTTCTATTCCAAGGGATAGTAGAGTTTTAATAAATGGAAGGTATGACAAGATAAATCATGCACATGCTTATGGCGGAGTAAATCTTGCTGTAGAAACTGTCAAAAACTTATTAGATATTCCTATTCACCACTATATAAGGGTAAACTTTGAAGCTGTTGAAAAAATTGTAGATACAATAGGTGGAGTTAGTGTGTATATTCCTTCTGATATGAAAGAAGGATCAAGAGTTGTATTTTCTAAAGGAGAACATTTATTAGATGGTAAAAAAGCGCTTGAGTTTGTAAGATTTAGAAAAGGATATACTGATCAAGATATAGGAAGAACAAGAGCTCAGCAGCAATTTATGCAAGCTTTATTTAAGAAAATGGCATCACCTTCTTCTATCTTAAACGCTCCTAAGTATTTAGATGTATTTAATAATTATGTTGATACTAGCATGTCTAAAAAAGACATAATGTCTTTAGGATTAAGATTAAAAGATGCTGATCCAAACAAAATGAAAAATGCAACTTTACCAGGAAGACCTGCTTATATAAATAATATTTCTTATTATATTCTTGATGAAGATGGAGTTAAAGCTCTTATTAGTGAGTTTTATAAATAAAGACTCTGCTAGACGGCAGAGTCTTTTTTATGTTATTTTTTAGCTGCTTTTATAAATTCTCTAAATAGTGGGTGAGCTTTTGTTGGTCTTGATTTAAACTCTGGGTGGAATTGTGCTGCTACAAACCAAGGATGATCTTTTAGCTCTATTATTTCTACTAATCTTTCATCTGGTGATATTCCCGATATTACAAGTCCTTTATTAGTTAATAATTCTCTGTATTCATTATTAAATTCGTATCTATGTCTGTGTCTTTCGTATACTAGTGTATCTTCATAAGCTTGTTGTGCTTTTGTATCTTTATATATTTTGCATGGATATACTCCAAGTCTCATTGTTCCGCCCATTTGTTCTATATCTTCTTGTTCTGGCATAAGATCTATTACAGGATAGTTTGTGTTTGGATTTAGTTCTGATGAGTGTGCTCCTTTAAGCCCTGCTACATTTCTAGCAAATTCTACTACTGCAAGTTGCATTCCAAGGCATATTCCAAGGAAAGGTATTTTGTTTTCTCTTGCGTATCTTATAGCGCATATTTTTCCTTCTACTCCTCTATCTCCAAATCCTCCTGGAACTAGTATTCCATCTACATCTTTAAGGTAGTTTTCTACATTTTCATCTGTTACCTGTTCTGAGTGAACCCATTTTATATTTACTTTTACTCCATTGTGTATTCCTGCGTGCTTTAGCGATTCTGCAACTGATATATATGCATCTTGAAGTTCTACATATTTTCCTACTAAAGCTATTGTTATTTCTTTTTCTAAAGATTTTTCTTTTTCTACTATTTCTATCCAATCTTTTAGGTCGTGCTCTTTTGCGTTTAACTTTAGTTCTTTTACTACTATTTCGTCTAGTCCTTCATCTTTTAGCATTAGTGGTACTTCGTATAAAGTGTTTGCATCAAGGTTTTGGATTACATTTTCAGGTTTTATATTACAGAAAAGTCCTATCTTTTCTTTCATATCTTGTGATAGTGGCTTTTCTGATCTACATACTATTATATCTGGCTGTATACCTATACTTCTTAGTTCTTTTACTGAGTGTTGTGTAGGTTTTGTTTTTAGTTCTCCTGATTTTCCAAGGTATGGAACTAGTGTAACGTGGATATATAATACATTTTCTTCTCCTGCATCGTATTTTATTTGTCTTATAGCTTCAAGGAAAGGAAGTGATTCTATATCTCCTACTGTTCCTCCTATTTCTGTTATTACTACATCAAAGTTTCCTTCTTTAGATAGTCTAAATACTCTTTCTTTTATAGCGTTAGTTATATGAGGTATAACTTGTACTGTTGCTCCTAAATAATCTCCTTTTCTTTCTTTGTTAAGTACAGACCAATATATTTTTCCTGTTGTTGTATTAGAGTTTTTTGAAAGATTTATATCTATAAATCTTTCGTAGTGTCCTAAGTCTAAATCTGTTTCTGCTCCATCATCTGTTACAAATACTTCTCCGTGCTGATAAGGAGACATTGTACCTGGGTCTATATTTATGTATGGATCAAATTTTTGTATAGTTACTTTAAGTCCCCTTGATTTTAATAATCTTCCTAGTGATGCTGCCGTTATTCCTTTTCCAAGTGATGATACAACTCCGCCTGTTACAAATATATACTTTGTACTCATTTTTATCCTCCTTTTTTTATTTTCCCCAAAAAAGGGGGTAGGCCGCCCTTGAAAGGGCGACCTACCATCGTTAGATGAGCCACCCTCTTTAGGGCTTGGCTCTTTATTTTTCAATTTGCAATAACTATATTAGTTTATCATTTTTATTTGTTTTTTTCAAGCAATATTATTAATATTTTTATTTTTCATTATCCTATCTATAATTGATATAATATATTTATGAAAGGGAGTGATAGTTTGGAGTATAATGAGCTAGTTTTAAGTGGGGATAATGTAATTAGGACATTATTTTTTACAGATGTTCATGTAACAGGAAGAAATCCTAGGTCTAGAAAAGATAATTTTCTTGAAACTGTAATTGATAAGTTAAGTCAAGTTGCAGATATTGCAAAACAAAAAAATTGTGATTTTGTTTTGTTTGGTGGAGATTTATTTGATAGCCCATCTATCTCTGATAATGTATCTGGTAAATGTGCAAAGGTTCTTAGAAAGTTTGAAAGGCTTATAGGAATTGCTGGAAATCACGACTTATTTGGAAACAATATAGATAATATAAAGTCTACAAGGCTTGGACTATTTGAAAAAGCAGGTCTTATAGATCTTCTTTATAAAGGTGAAAAGCTTATAGTCAAAAAAAACGACTTAAAGCTTCAGATAACAGGAACACCTTCTCACTTTGGCATAGATGGTGAAGATTTTGAAGATGATTATATAGTAAAAGATGTCGATAAAGGTGTAGATAAGGCTATTCATATGGTTCATGGAATGTTAATGGAAAAGAGTATAAATCCTCATATTAATGTAGTTACTTTTTCTGATATTTTAGAAACTAAGGCAGACCTTACTTTGAGTGGACATTACCACAAAGGGTTTAATCCTGTTTGTATAAATGGAAAGTATTTTGCAAATCCAGGATCTTTATCTAGGGTATCTGCTGATATTTCTGAACTTAAAAGAAAGGTTGGCGTTTTGTATATAGAAGTTTCTAAAAGCGATATATATTTAGAATTTATACCTTTAAGACAACAAGATGGATATGAAGTTTTAGATAGATCCCTTATTGAAAAAGGAAAGCTTAAAGAAATTAAAATGCAAGAATTTTTAAGAGAAATAAAGTCTACATCTGATATAGAGTCTGCAGATATTGAAAATATCGTAAAAAAAATTGCAAGCAATGAAAATTTAAGCAAAGAAGTTGTAGATTATGCTTTAGATAAACTTTCTAAAGCACACGAAAATATTTTAGAAGAATAGAGAGTGGTGCTATGAAGTATATAAAAGAGGTTATTATAGAAAACTTTCAAAGTCATAAGTATACTCACCTTAAGTTTGTAAATGGTCTTAATACTATAATAGGGGAATCCGATAAAGGAAAATCTGCAATAATTCGTGCTATAAAGTGGGTTATGTTAAATGAGCCTCAAGGAAACTCTATTGTAAGAGATAAGTGCTCAGAGTGTAGTGTAACACTTGTATTTAATGATAATACAACTGTTAAGAGAGTTAAAATATTAAAAGGAAAAAAAACTATAACTTCTAAAAACATATATATAATTACTTACCCTGATGGAACAAAGAGCGAAAACGAAAACTTTGGAACAGATGTACCTGATGAGGTTTTAGATGCTTGTGGAGTTAGAATTTTAAAAATAGATAAAGACCTTTATGAAGTTCCAAACTTTTTATTTCAGCTTGAAGCACCTTTTCTTATTTCATCAACTGCCGCAAACAGATCTAAAACAATAGGAAAACTTATAAATGCAAATTTATTCGATTGTGCTATAAGGGATATACAATCAGATATATTAGATGTTTCTAAAAAAATAAGAGAAACTGAAAAAAATTTAGAAAACCTAAAAAATGAAATAACAAAATATGATAATTTAGAAAAAGAAGAAGAAAACCTAAAAAAAATTGAAAATTTAATATCCATTTACGAAAAAAAACAAGAAAATATAGATACTTTAAAAAGCTACATAAAGACTTTAGAAAATATAAAAACTCAAAAGCAAAAGATGAAAAGTATAATTTATTCTTTTAAGGATATACAAAGGTGCGAGCTTTTATTTAAAGATATAAATTTAAAGCAAAGTATGCTAGATAACCTTTTAAGTATAAAAAATAAAATTAAAACTTTAGATAAAAACAAACAAAACCTTAAGGCTACTTTAGATAACCTTAAAAATATAGATTTAGCTTATTCTTTATTAGAAAAACTAAATGAAAACTTAAATACTTTAAAAGAACTTAATAAATTCAAACAAAACCTTAAACTTTTAAACGAAAAAGCAGATAAACTTAGAAAAATAAAGATAACTTTATCAAATATCGAAAATGCAGACACTCTATACAACAATCTTTTAAATAAAATAGAAAAAATAGAAAAGTTAAAACAAATAAATCAAACCTACAAGGAAACTAAAGAAAAAATAAATATAGGTAAAAAATATTTAGGTGATATTGAAACTGACCTTTCTAGGAAAGCTAAGCTTTATTCTGACTATCTTAAAAAAATGGGCAAATGTCCTACTTGCTTTAGCGATATAGATAATAAACGTATAGATGAGATAATATTTAAAAACATCTAATAGGAGGTAAAAAAATGGATGAAAAGAAACTTTCTGAGCTTAAAGAAAAAATAGAAAAAGGCAAGATGATGAAATATAAGGCTGAAACTAGACTTGAAGAACTTGAAAAACAAGAAAAACAACTAAATGATGAAATTTTAAAACTTGGCTTTAGCCCTGATGATCTAGATAAAGTTATCGAAAAACTTGAAAAAGAAAAGGAAGAGTTAAAAAATGAAATTTTAAAACTTCTTCCAAACGAAATTCCTAATATATAGGGTGGTTATATGATAGATCAAATAAAAAATAAATATTTAAAATATAGAGATAATCTAGCTTATAAAAGGGCACTTAAAAATAAACTATCTGAAGATATAAAAAGCGCACAAGAAGAGATTGATTCATTAAAGAAAAAAGAAGAAATATTTGTAAAATCTAAGATGTTGCTTGAGCAAAGCTCAATTTATGCTAGAGAACAGATAAAGGTTAGATTTGAGGTTATGGTAACTAATGCCCTTCAATTTATAACTGGTGAAAATATAGAATTTAAGATAGAGTTTGTTCAAAAAAGAGGAAGACCTGAGGCTAACTTTTATGTCATAACAAAACTTGATGATAATACATTTATAAAAAATACTCCTGAAGATAGTAGAGGTGGGGGTATTATAGATATTATATGCCTTACTTTAAAGTATTGTATGCTTCAAACTTATTCCCCTTCTATTTATGCACCTTTTATATTAGACGAGCCTGCAAAGCATGTTTCTGAAGAATATATAGCTAATGTAGGAAGGTTTTTGAAAGAAATAAATAATAGTTTTAATCGCCAAATAATAATGGTAACTCACAACACTCACCTTTCTGAAATATCTGATAAAAGATATTTAGTATCTATGGAAAATGGAATTTCAAAAGCTGTAGAATACGATGTGGAAAACTAATAAAGAGCTAGCAACAAGGCTAGCTCTTTATATTTATAAAATCCACAAAATTAATCACATTATCCACATCCATCTATGTTTTATCCTCAATATTTTCACATTTTCCACAAGTTATCCACATTGTTCACAATATTATACACAATTTTTTAAATCTTTTATATATTGCTGTTTTTGAGTATCTTTGTAACTACTACTGTCATATCGTCTATTGGCTGGTTATCTAAAAGGTCTAAGGCTTTATCTAATATTATATTTGCAATTTCTTTTGGACTAGTTTTTTCAATTTTTTCAAGTACTGTATAAAGCCAGTTTTCTCCTAAATCTTTATCTTTTCCTGCATCTATTATTCCATCTGATACCATTATTATAAAGTCTCCTTCTCTTACTCTCCTTGTATCTGTGTCTACCTTTACTTCAGATATTATTCCTATAGGAAGTGATGAAGAAGATATTACTTCAACAGATCCTTTGCTTCTTTTTATAAATGATGGACAAGCTCCCATTTTTACTGTTTGAAGCATTCCTTCTTTTAGGTCTATTATGCTAAGGTCAACAGTTGAGAATATTTCATCTGAAGATTTTAGCATAAGCATACTATTTACTACATCTATACTTACCTTTTCATCTATTTTTGATTCCATCATTTTTTCAAGTACTTGTATTGTAACTGATGATTCTTCGTATGCTTTTTCACCTTTTCCCATTCCATCGCTAAGGGCCACCATATACTTTCCATCTTCTAGCTCCATATATGTGTAGCTATCTCCTGATATTGCACTTTCATCTTTTGAAATAAAGCAAACTTGAGTTTTTGCAATATATTCCTGCCCTTCAACAAGTTTTATATTACATTTATCTCCTGACATTTTACATCCTAAACTTAAACTTGAAAGTTTTTTTCCTACTACTTTTGAAACAATAGGAATTAATCTTTCCTTGCAAAGAGTTCCACCATAACAAGGTGATTTTTGAATATTTATCTCAAAACTTTTATTTTCTCTTTTTATATAACTTACCTTATCTACTTTTATTCCTTCTTTATCTAGCTCAACTATTATTTCATTTTCCATATCAACATCAAAATTTATATCTTCTTTTAATTCTTTAGCTAAATTTCCTACGCATTTTGATAAAGATTTTATTTGAGATGATACAAGTTTTCTGTTTTCTGATAACTTCTTGTTCCACTTATAATCTAGCATAAAAAGGTCAAAATAATGTTTTGCTGACTTTAATATGCTATCGCTCTTTATACAATATCTTTTAAATTCATCAGGTGCTAAGCTTTCATTTATCTTTCCTTCACTTTCTAAGATATTTAAAATTTCCATTATCATACTATATGTGTGGTGAAACTTAGTATTCCAGCAGCTTCTTTTCATACCACAGTTTACACAAACATCTTGACTTATCATATCTACAACACTTGCTATATCTCTTTGGTCTAATATTCTTTCTTTTTCTCTTACCTTTTCAAATGTGTTTGCTATTTCGCTATATGCTGACTCAACTTCTCTTAATCTATTGTTTAATATTTCTTTTACCCTTTTTACATAATTTGCTGCGGACTCTTCATTTCCAAGAGCAGCTTTTGTAAATTTTTCTAAGTATTCTAACTTTTCTTCAGATATTAATAGGAATAATAAAGATGCTATTACTACCTCTCTTATTAAAATAATTTCTCCAATCCCTTTTGTATATATCATCATAATACTTGCAGCTAAAGAAAAACTAAATACTACCATATATTTGTTTATTTTATTAAATACTCCACCTATAAGTCCACAAAATCCATATAAAGCTATATAAAACGTTGAAGTTAAGTTGTTTATATTAGTTATAAGCCCTATAGTTATTCCAGTTGATGCCCCTAAAGCAGCTCCACCTTTATATGCAAATATTAATATCATAAGCATAGATAGTACGCTCTTTAGGGATATATTAAAAAAATTTACATTTGAAAATCCACTCACCGCAATTCCCATTATTATAGATAAGGCTATTATTTCTTCATTTGATACTACTCTTCTTATAGACTTTTTTAGAATAAGCTCTATTCCAAATGAATATATATATACTAAAGCAAAAACTACTAATGATTCAAATAAAGAAATTAATACATCATATATATATATACCCTTTACAATACTAAAAGTTATACTAACTAGCATGTTAATAATAAATCCAAATAAAGCTATATTAAATACTTTTTTCTTTTCAAGATTTATATTAGACGATATTAGGTACATTATAAACAAAGATATTATATACCTTAAGGCATTAGAACCTTGATGACTAAACATAATTCCTAATGATATAAAGAAAAATACAGGAACTTTATATCTTTTAAGCTTACACATATAAGCAAAATAAGATATTCCAAAGGGCCCTAGTGTGTCTATTAGGACAGCCCTACCAAGCAAAAAACCTAAAACTCCAAAAAAAAGTCCCATCTTATCTAATGATGCTACTTTATTTTCTGTTGAATATACCCTTTTATAAGTAGTTATTTGTTGTTTCTCCATAAAAAAATCCCCCCCTGTTATGATTTAAAATTTTAACAAATAGTTAGCAATTTTTTTGTCATAATTGGGAGTGGATTTATTAAAATTTTAAGACATTTTTTTTGCGTTTAGACAAATTAATCCTTCTAAATTATCATATTCGCTAATAGTTACCTCTTTTATATTTAACATTTTAAGTATATTCATTAATATACAAGTTCCTGCAGTTATTATATCGGCTCTTTTAGGATACATTCCCTTTATTTTCTTTATATCTTCTACCTTCATCTTTTTAAATTTATTTAACATGTTTTCGATTTTATCTAAACTTAAAGTGCTAAGATGTACTTTTTCCATATCATAAGTTTCAAGATTCATATCTACGCTGCTAAGCGTTGTTATAGTTCCGCCTATTCCTACTACTTTGTTTATATCAAATTCTTTTATCTTTTCTATTGTACCTTTTAAGTTATCGGTTATATACTCGTTTAGCTGTTTTATCTTAGAATCGTTTACTAAATCATTTTTTAAAATCTTTTCTGTCATTCTAAGAGCTCCTATATCTTCACTTTTTACAAACTTTATTCCATCTTTTTTATTTCCAACTATAAACTCTGTTGAGCCTCCTCCTATGTCTACAATAAGGATATCTTTTTCTTCTTGTATTCCTTGGATAGTCCCTAAAAATCCTAAGTTTGCTTCTTCATCTCCTGTTATAACATTTATATTTACATTTGTCATTTCGAAAGCTTTTTTTATAAAATCGTCTTTGTTTTTGCTATCTCTAAGAGCTGATGTTCCTATAGCCCATATCTTTTTACATTCGTTTTGTTTTGCAATATCTACAAACTCCTTAAAAGCATTTATATTTCTATTTATGGCATCTTCTGATATATATCCATTTTTATCTACATCTTGTCCTATTCTTGTCGTATTTATGTATTTTTTTCTTTCTATAAACTTTTCTTCTACATATTCTGCAATTAATAATCTCATAGAATTTGTTCCTATATCTATAGCTGCTAATTTCATAACTTACCTCCAAAAAAATTAAGGGGAATATCCCCTTTAGTTTCTATTTCTATTTACATCTATATATATTATTTCACCCGGTTTTACCATTTTTAATCTTTCTCTTGCTATTTTTTCTATAAATTCATCTTCTTTATAGTTTTGTATTTCGTTTTGCATCTTTTCATTTTCTTCTTTTGTCATTTGTATTTGCTCTTTTAAGTTAGATATTTCACTTTTATATCTTTTAATAAGTATTCCCTGATATATAAATCCGTATATAACATTTCCTATTAAAAATAATATAAATGCTACGGCTAGTATTGAATATAGATTGCCTTTTTTTCTTTTTTTCATATTATCACCTTATCTTCTAAAAGTTAAAACTTTATATATTATAATATCAAATATAAGGTGAATTGGGTAGACAATAGCATAATATATTCCTTGAAAAATAGAAAATATAAATTTAAATATGCTAATTATTTTTTTTATTATTTTTAAGTTTAATTTTAATATATATTTGCTTATTGTATTAAAATATATAACAAGGCCTATAATAACTCCTAAAAAATTATAAAATCTAAGATCGTATCCGTTTACCTTGTGAAGAATAAAAAATTGTACTATTGAAGTTATAGTCCAAAATAAACTTACTTCTATTACTCTTACTACTTTATTTACTTTAAAACTGTATGAAATTGCCCTATACATGTCGTAAATTAAACCTATGAGGATACCTGTATATACCGTAACAATGAATATATATATTTCACTGTTTTGATACATGACTATTTAAATATCTTCTTAAAGAATCCTTCTTCATCTTTTTTGCTTACCTTAGAATATGTTATAGAGTTTACTGTTCCTTTTACTGTAACTAAGCCCTCTTCTAGGTTTAATTTACCCATATCTAAATTTTCTCCTTCTATCTTCATATCTCCATGTGAAGTTTTTATTTCTATTTTGTTATCATTAAAAGAATATACATGCTCAACTCCTGATATTGCTAATAATTCTCTATTTTTTAAACTAATATTATGTTCCATACACAACCCCCCCATAAATTCATGATTTATAATAATTTATGAGGGATTTTTCGTATTTATTCTATAATTTCATACATTTGTTTTGCATCATCTTTAAGTGCATGTTCTTTTATTTCTAATACTCTTACCCTTATAGGTTTTGTTTTAAAATCTATTTGAATTATATCGTCCTTTTGTACTTGTGTTGATGATTTTGCAACTTTTCCATTTATACTTATTATTCCGCTATCACAGGCTTGTTTTGCAACTGTTCTTCTTTTTATAAGTCTTGAAACTTTAAGGTATTTATCAAGTCTCATATTATCACTCCTTATCTAAGAAAAAAGTGTGGAATATCCACACTTTTTAAATTACTTGTTTATTATATCTTTTAATCCTTTTCCAGCTTTGAATACTGGAGCTTTAGATGCAGGTATTTCTATTACTTGCTCTGGATTTCTTGGGTTTCTTCCTTGTCTTGCTGCTCTTTCTCTTGTTTCGAAAGTTCCAAATCCTACTAATTGAACTTTATCTCCTGCACTTAATGCTTCTTCTACACATTTCATGAATGCATTTAATGAAGCTTCTGCATCTTTTTTAGTTAATCCACTGTACTCAGCCATTTTAGCTACTAATTCAGCCTTATTCATAGTTAATTTCCTCCTCAATGTATATTAATTTATAATAGCCTTTTGATAGTTTTAATAATTCTACCTAATTGCTGTAATTCCTTCTTTATGCTTAATATTTTTATCTATTTTTTGCCTCTTCCCAAAGCTTATCCATCTCATCTAGAGTCATTTCTTCTAAAGATTTATTCATTTTTCTTGCTGCATCTTCTATGTAGTTAAATCTTTCTATAAATTTATTGTTTGTTTTGTTTAGAGCTTGCTCTGGATCTACATTTAAAAATCTAGCTAGGTTGACAACAGCAAATAATAAATCGCCAACTTCTTCCTCTATGTATTGTATATTCAAACTCCTCTGTGCGTCAATAATTTCTTTATATTCTTCTTGTATTTTATTATATACATCTTCTATATTATCCCAATCAAAACCTACTAATGCAGCTTTTTGCTGAATTTTATTTGCTTTTATTAAAGCTGGAAGATGTTTTGGTATTCTCATTAAGCTTTCTGTTATTGTTTTTTCTCCCTTTTCTTCTTTTTTTAATTGTTCCCACTGCTTTTTAAAATCTTTTTGTATCTTTTTTCCTTCAAACACGTGAGGATGTCTATATATAAGTTTTTTACATATTTTATCTGAAACTTCATTTAAATCAAAATATCCTTCTTCTTTTCCTATTTGGCAGTGAAATACTACTTGAAGGAGTAAATCTCCTAATTCTTCTATCATTTCGTCTATATCTTGTTTTTCTATTGCATCTATAAGTTCATATGCTTCTTCTATTACATATGGCTTTAAGCTTTCGTGTGTTTGTTTTTTGTCCCAATCACATCCATTTTCTGATCTTAATTTTTTCATTATGTTTTCAAGATCATAAACATCTTTAAATTTTTTATCCTCAGCTTTAGGTATATAAATACTTGTTAAATAATCAAAACTTTCTTTTATGTCTATTTCATAAAGTTTTAGCTTTTTAACACTTTCTTTATCTTTTATACCTGCACCTTTGACTATATATACATAGTGTTCATCATCATAATATTCCATTAGCTTTATCTTAAGATCAGAAGCTATAAAGTTGTCATAAACTTGAGTTATTATAAGGTCAGATTTTACATTTATCTTTTCATTTTCTATGCTAAGTGCATCAACAAGAGAAAATCCATAACATGGATCTATTTTTAGTAAATTAAACATAGCATCTACAAAGCTCATTGAAGGCACAATCTTTACTTTTATTCCTTCTTGTTTTGCCTTGTCTTGTATTATGCTTACAGTTTTTTCTGCTACTGTAGGATGACCAGGGACAGCATAAACTATTTCTTGTGTTTTTGCCTTTTGTATTATAAAGTCACTTATGTTTTGATATACATTATCAAAATCTTTTTCTTTTTCATAAAAATAATCAAGCGATGTATATTTTATTCCCATATCTGAAAGCTCTTTTACTATTGGGTGATGTTTAGTTCTTAAATATATATTATCTTTTTCTTTTAGTATACTTAAAGCTTTATAGCTTATATAATCTATATCTCCAGGCCCTAACCCAACAATAATTATCAAAGAATCACCTTCTTTCAATTACCATTATACCCACAATTTACATTTATATAAGTATTTATCTAAATATCTTTAATTTCTTTAATATTTTAATTACTTTTTGCCCTTTTGGAAGATAAGCTAGCTCCTTCTCACTTATTGCTCCTACTGAAAGTAGTGTTACAAAATATACACCTGACGCTATAGCTATGGCTAAAAGTGTAGATATTGAGTTTTTAAAATTTAAAATGAATACTTTATAAGATAATATAGCTGATATAGACATTAAAATTACAGCTATGAAAGGTTTTATTACAAACTCTACAAATCCAAATTTTATGTTTAAATGTTTCTTTATATAATAAAGGTTTAATACTGATGCTACCATGTAGGCTACAACAGTACCTATAGCAGCTCCTTTTACATTTAAGCTAGGTATTGCTGTTAATGTATAAGTTAGTGCTATTTTTAATATAGATCCTATAACAAGGTTTATAACTGGTATGTGTGCTTTTCCCATTCCTTGAAGTATTCCCGTAAACGTCTGAATTAAACTTATAAATATTACTCCCATTGATAAATAAAAAAGTATTTGACCTGCTGATGCTGGTTCATTAGGATAAAGAAGTTTCATAATAGGCCCAGAAAGTGATGCAAGACCAAAAGCTGCTGGAAGTCCTATAATAAGTGCTGCTTTTGTAGCTATTTTTATATCCCTTTTTGCAGAGTTTAAATCATTTATTGTAAGCGAGTGAGATATTACAGGAACTAAACTTACTGCAAGTGCTACTGTTAATACTTGAGGTAAATTTATAAGTGTTGCAGCCATTCCTGTTAATTGACCATATAAGCTGTTTGCTTGTTCATATGTAAACCCAGCTTCTTGAAGTCTTCTCATTACTATAGATACATCTATCATGTTCATTATAGGCATAATAGATGATCCTATTGTTATGGGAATAGCTATACTTAAAAGTCTATTTAATATTTTAAAGGAACTTTCTTCTTTAAAATTTGACTCTAGTTTTAATTCATTTTTAATTTTTGATTTGTTTTTAAGATACATAAAAGCCATAAATATACTTCCAAGCATAGCTCCTGCTGTTGCTCCAAATGACGCTCCTGCTGCTGCATATTCTTTTCCTTTTCCTAAAAATAAAATAGCAAGATATATTCCTATTACAACCCTACCAAACTGTTCTATTATTTGAGATATTGCTGTTGGCATCATTTCCTGCTTTCCTTGAAAATATCCTCTAAATGCTGCCATTATAGGTACAAACAATAAAGCTGGTGCTATTGCTACCATAGCGTAATATGCCTTTTCATTTTTTATTAACTTTGTAACTATATAGTTTGATCCTAAAAATAGTATTGTAGATGATATAATACCTGTTAATATAAGGACAATAAAAGATACCCTAAATACTTTATGGGCCCCTTTTTTATCACCTAAAGCTAATCTTTCTGAAACTAGCTTTGATATAGCTGTTGGAAATCCTGAAGAAGATATAGCTAATAAAAAAACATATATAGGATATGCAGTTTGATAATACCCCATTCCTTCTGAAGTTATAATATTACCAAGAGGTATTCTAAAAAAAGCTCCCATAATTTTAACTATAATTCCTGCAACTCCAAGTATAAAAGCTCCTTTAAGAAAGGAATTTTTACTCATACTAAAACCTCCTAAAATATAAACTAAACAATAATATATCACAACTATTTATTTATAGCTATATATCAAATAAAAAAAGACCCTTTGGGCCTTTTTACTGTATTTGTTTTCCTAAAAATCCTGCAGCTACTTTAGCTAGCTTTTCATCAGATTCTTCTATTTCTTCTTTTTCTTTATTTACAAATATAACTGCTCCTATAGCATCTCCTGATGTACTTATTATAGGAACTATAACTTGCTTTTTATACTCGTTGTTATCTTCCCTATATATAGGAACTACTCTTGTATCTTTTGCTAGTATTGAGACTCTGTTTTCTATTAGGTCTTCAAGTTCTCTGCTTATGCTTCTATCTTTGTATTCTTTTTTAGATAGTTTAGCAACTGAAACTATACTATCTAAATCTGTTATAACAACTCCAAGTCCTGTATTTTCTGCTAGTGTTTCTGCATATTCTTGAGAAAAATCATTAAGTTCACCTATTGGAGAGTATTTTTTTAATATTACTTCTCCATCTTTAGCTGTAAATATCTCTAGTGGATCTCCTTCTTTTATCCTAAGAGTTCTTCTTATTTCCTTTGGTATTACTACTCTTCCTAAGTCATCTATTCTTCTTACTATTCCTGTTGCTCTCATTATTATCCCTCCATAACTTCTTTGAATATATTTTTTACCGAAATAAAAAAAATATACAAAAAAAGGGAGAATATATAATATATTCTCACCTTATTTTAGATTTTCCATAAATTTTTCTACTTTTGCTTTTTCTTTTAGATTTTGTATGTTTTGTGAATAAATTTCTTCTTTTATATCTTCTTTTATTATATCTTTTACTTCTTCAAGAGAAGGAAGCTCATCTATTTTTTCTTCTACTTTTATTATATGGTATCCATACATAGTCTTTACAAGATCTGAAATTTCGCCTACTTTAAGGCTAAATGCAGCCTCTTCAAATTCAGGAACCATAACTCCTCTTGAAAAATTCCCTAAATCTCCTCCGTTTTGAGCAGAAGCTTTATCATCTGAATATTCTTTTGCTAAAGAAGCAAAGTCTTCTCCATTTTTTAGTCTAGCTAATACATCTTCAGCTTTTTTTCTTATAGATTCTATTTTTTCATCAGGATATGGATTGTTATTTTCATCTATTGTCTTAAATAATATATGAGATGCTTTAACTTGTTCATTTCTAAAGTATTCTTTGTTTTCATCGTAAAACTTTTGTATCTTTTCTTTAGTTACGTCAATGTTTTCCATATAGTTTTCTCTATATCTTTGTATATAGATATCTCTTTTTAATCTTTCTTTTATAAACTCATCTGTTATTTTATTTTTTTGCAAAAATTCCTTAAAATCTTTGTTTGACTGTATATGTTCTTTTAGTTGATTAAACTGCTCAGTTATTTCACTTTCTTCAACAGTTATATCTTTTGCCTGTTGATATATTATTTCTTCTAAAATCATCATATCTAAAAGTTCTTGTTTAAACATATCTAAAATAGTTTTTCCTTCTATTTCTTGCTCCCATACATCTTTTCCATATACACTTTCGTAATCTCTTTTATAAAGCATAAGTGTTTTGTTAAACTGTTCAAGTGTTATAGCTTTATCATTTACCTTAGCTACTACTACATTTGCATTTTCATTATTACATGCAGCTAAGCTAAACATAGCAAAGATTGCTACAACTATTGCTAAAACTTTTTTCATATATAACAACTCCTTTAATTTTTAAATAATTATATCATCTTTTCCATAACCTGTGCAATTTCACATATAAGTTTATATTCATTTTTCTCATTTGGTGTAAATACATAATGAGGCTTAAGGTGTACCTTTTGACCATCATATTTTATAAGCTCAACTTTAAGTTTCTTTCCTAAAGCTTTTATATATGCTATCATTAAAAGGTTTCTAAGAGGCTGTGGTATATCAGAAAATCTATCTTCTATTTCTTCCTCTATAGCATACATATCTTCTTTAGTTTCTATTGAAGCAATTTTTTTGTATATTTGTATTTTTTCTACTTCATCTTGTATATAATAATCTGGAATATAAGCATTTATATTTATATCTATTTCTGTGTCTACTTCCTTTTTAACAACTTCTCCTTTTAGCTTTCTTATAGCTTCGTTTAGCATTTTTACATAAAGATCATATCCTATAGCTGCCATATGTCCGTGCTGTTCAGATCCTAATAAATTTCCTGCTCCTCTTATTTCAAGGTCTCTCATAGCTATTTTAAATCCTGATCCAAACTCTGTAAATTCCTTTATTGCCTTTAGTCTTTTTTCTGCTACCTCGCTAAGTACCTTATCTTTTTCATATAAAAGATAAGCATACCCCTGTCTTGATGACCTTCCAACCCTTCCTCTTAACTGATAAAGCTGAGAAAGTCCCATTTTGTCTGCATCGTATATTATTATAGTATTTGCGTTTTGAATGTCCATTCCTGTTTCTATTATTGTAGTACAAACAAGTACATCGTATCTTTTTTCTAAAAAGTTAAGCATTATTTTTTCAAGTTCTCTACTGCTCATCTGACCATGTCCCATGGCAACCTTAGCATGTGGAACTAGACTTTTTATTTTTGCTACCATATTTTCTATTCCATTTACTCTATTGTATACGAAAAATACCTGTCCACCTCTAGATATTTCTCTATCTATTGCATCAGCTATAATACTATCTTTTGCTTCTACTAAATAAGTTAAAACAGGATGTCTTTCCTCAGGTGGCTGCTCTATTAAACTCATATCTCTAACTCCACTTAATGACATATGAAGTGTTCTAGGTATAGGTGTTGCAGATAAAGTAAGTACATCTATTGATGTTTTTAGTTTTTTTAGTTTCTCTTTATCTCTAACTCCAAATCTTTGCTCTTCATCTATTACTAAAAGGCCTAAATCTTTAAACTGTATATCCTTAGATAATATTCTGTGAGTTCCTATTACTACATCTACAAGACCTTTTTTTATATCTTCTAATATTAGCTTTTGATCTTTGCTTGTTTTAAATCTACTTAATACTTCAACTCTTATAGGAAAATTGCTGAATCTTTCTTTAAAATTATTGTAGTGTTGCTGAGCTAATATTGTAGTTGGAACTAAAACTGCTACTTGTTTTGAATCCATACATGCTTTAAATACTGCTCTTATTGCTACTTCTGTCTTTCCATACCCGACATCTCCACATATTAGTCTATCCATTACTTTATCGCTTTCCATATCTTGTTTTACTTCTTGTATTGCTCTTAATTGATCTTCTGTTTCTTCATATGGAAATAAGCTTTCAAATTCTACTTGCCAATGAGTGTCTTTGCTAAATTTATAACCTTTAGCTTTTTCTCTCTTTGCGTAAAGCTCTATTAAGTCTTTTGCCATATCTTCTACTGCTTTTTTAACTTTGCTCTTTGCTTTATTCCAATCACTAGTTCCTAGTTTGTTTAGCTTTACAGTATCTGTTTGTGCTCCTATATATTTTTGGACTTTATCCATCTGATCTGTAGGAATATATAAGCTGTCTGATCCTGCGTAAACAATTTTCATATAATCCTTTTTTACTCCATTTACCTTAAGCTGCTCCATTCCTACATATTTTCCTATACCATGATTTTCGTGAACTACATAATCTCCTACATTAAGGTCTAGGAAAGATTCTATTTTTTCTCCTTTTTTAAACTTTTTCTTTGAAGATATTCTTTTATAAGCTCCAAATATTTCTTTATCTGTTATTAATGTATATTTTATACTTGTGTACACAAATCCTGAGCTTATGCTTGCACAAATTATAAATATCTGTGATGGCTGTATTTGTCTATTTCTACTATCTATTAAACTACACTCTATTTGTTCATCTAGTAAGCTTTTGTATAAAGACTGTGCCCTTTCTTTTGATGATACTACTAGTAAGATTTTATGGTTATTATTTTTTAAGTATTTTAGTTCTTCTATAAGTAAATTTATTTTTCCATTAAATGTAGGTACTTGTCTTGAGTTAAAATTAACTGTAGACATAGCATTAAATCCCTTTGCTGTCTTTAAAAGGAGGGATTTTAATATTACGAATCTATCTTTTATTAGGCTTTCTAAATCTTCAAATCTATATAACAGATTTGCTTGAGATTTTAATACAAATCCTTTTTCTAAATTTGTTTTGTAATTTTCTTTAAACTCATCTAAAATATTTTTAGTCTTTTCTTGTATTCTAGATGGTTCATTTAAAATTATAAGGGCATTTTCTTTCATATAACTGAAAATACTTTTGTCAAACTCATCGTAAAAATAGTCTATAAAATTTTCTATTCCTTCAAAGTATATTTTTTGGTTTATTTTTTCTATATCAGAATATATATCTTCACTAGTTGAATCCTTTATTTCAGACTTTATCTTTTTTAAAGATAAATTTATATCTTCAGGATATATAAATTCTCTTGCGGGTACTATTTCAAAATTATTTAGCTTTTCTATTGATCTTTGAGATATAAAGTCAAATATTCTTATAGAGTCTATTTCATCGTCAAACAGCTCTATTCTTATAGGGTTTTCATAATTTGGAGAATATATATCTATTATTCCTCCTCTTACAGAAAACTGTCCTAAAGACTCTACCTTAGATACTCTTTCATATCCTATTGAAACTAACTTTTTTAAGAATGTTTCTGTATTTAAGCTATCTCCTAGATTAAATGATATTATGTTTTGTTTGAATATTTGCTTTGGTGTATATTTTCTTAAAACTGATTGTATTGAAGTTACTATTATTAAATCTTCTTCTTTGCAAAGTTTTGATAAAATATTTATTTTTTTTCCTTCTTCTTTTTTATCTTTTGCATCTAGTCTATAAAAAAATATTTCTTCAAAAGGCAAGTAAAAAACTTTATCATCTAAGTAAAATCTTAAATCATCATATATCATTCTAGCTTCAAATTCATTGTGACATACTATTATTATTTGTCTTTTTATATCCTTAAATAAACTATAAGTTATATTTGCCTTTTGAGAGTCTATAAGGCCATTTATTAAAAGAGGTGATTTTTTATTTTTTATAGCTTGTATTATATTTTGATATTCTGATGATTCTGTAAGGGGATATATAAATACATCATTCATAATTTATCTCCTTTTCTAACCATTGAATTTGTTCATGGCTATATCTATGTTTTCTTTTATTATTGTTTCTATAGCAAGTGCACTTTTGTTTAAAGCCTCATTTAAACTAGGAATTTCATCTTTATAAAATTTTGAAAGAACAAAGTAAGCTAAATCTTGTCCTTTTAGAGGCTTTCCTACGCCTATTCTTATTCTTGGAAAATCTTCAAAATTAAGGCACTTTATAATTGACCTCATTCCGTTATGAGTTCCTGGACCGCCTTTTTTTCTTATTCTTATTTTTCCTACATCTAAATCTATATCGTCATATATAATTATTATTTTGTCTTTATCTATTTTATAATATTTATATATATCTAAAACGCTTTCTCCACTTAAATTCATATATGTTAAAGGTTTTACTAATAATACTTTTTTATCTCCTATTTTTCCTTCTCCTATCATGGCCTTATGTTTTATTTTTTTTATATCTATATTATTGTTTTCTGCTAATATATCTATTACTTTAAATCCTACATTATGTCTAGTATCTTCATATTCTTTACCTGGATTTCCAAGTCCTACTACTACAAACATCTTAAAAACCTCCTTTACTAAAGATATTATACCATACAAATAAGTTATAAAAGCGTCAATCTAACGATTGACGCTTTGTCTATTAATCAAACAATGAACTTACTGATTCGTTTGCAAATATTTTTCTTATAGCTTGAGCAAATACAGGAGCTACTGATTTTATTTTTATTTTATCTATTCTTTTTTCTTCTGGAAGAAGGATTGTATCAAGTACTATAAGTTCTTTTATTGGAGAGTTTTGTATTCTCTCAACAGCAGGTCCTGATAAAACAGGGTGAGTACAACAAGCATAAACATCTTTTGCTCCGTGATCTTTTAATGCTTTAGCAGCATTTGCTATAGTTCCAGCTGTATCTATCATATCATCTATTAAAATAACATTTTTACCTTCTATATCTCCTATTATATTCATAACCTCTGAAACATTAGCTTTTGGTCTTCTTTTATCTATTATAGCTATAGGAGTATCTAGATGGTTTGCAAAGTTTCTAGCTCTTGTTACACTACCAAGATCAGGAGATACAACAACTAAATCATCTAATCCCTTTTCTTTGAAGTATTCAGCTAGTATAGGAACTCCTAAAAGGTGATCAACTGGTATATTAAAATATCCTTGTATTTGTGCTGCATGAAGGTCCATAGTAAGCACTCTATCTGCTCCTGCTGCTGTTATTATATCAGCAACTAATTTTGCTGTTATTGGATCTCTAGCTTTTGCTTTTCTATCTTGTCTTGCATATCCATAGTATGGAATAACTGCTGTTATTCTACCTGCTGAAGCTCTTTTTAGTGCATCAATCATTATTAAAAGCTCCATTAAATTATTATTTACTGGACTATTTGTTGATTGAATTACAAATACATCTGTTCCTCTTACTGTTTCGTTTATGTTTACCATAATTTCTCCATCACTAAATGTGCCAACATTTGCATTTCCCATAGGAACATTTAGATTTTCTGCAATTTTCTTTGCAAGCTCTAAATTTGAATTACCAGAGAAAATTTTAATTTCACTACCACTAGTATTCATTTATTAACCCTCCAAAATATTAATTATTTTTTATTTACCCAGCCTTGTTTTATAACTTGTCTTTGTCTAGCTATTGCAAGACTTTCTTTTGGAACATCTTCAGTTATAGTAGAACCTGCTGCTATATATGCTTTTTCATAAACTGTAACAGGTGAGATTAAATTTGTATTGCATCCTATAAATGCATCGTCTTTTACTATTGTTTTGTGTTTATTCTTTCCATCATAATTTACAAAAACTGTTCCACATCCAATATTTACATTTTTACCAACATGTGCATCTCCTATATAAGAAAGGTGAGATGCTTTTGAGTTGTCTTCTATTACTGAGTTTTTAACTTCAACAAAGTCTCCTATTTTTACATTTTTACCTATATCACTATTTGGTCTTAAATAAGCATAAGGCCCTATACAGCTATTATCTCCTACTTTACTGTCTATTATAGTTGATATTTGAACACATACATTGTTTCCTATATTTGAATTTTCTATTCTGCTGCTGTGTCCTATAATGCAGTTTTGTCCTATATTTGTATTTGATGTTATTATAACTCCAGGATATATAACTGTATCCATTCCTATATTTACATCTGATTCTATATAAGTGTTGTCAGGGTCTATTATAGTAACTCCGTTTGACATGTGATATTCATTTATTCTTTTTCTCATAACTTTTTCAGCTTTTGCAAGGTCTATTCTAGAGTTTACTCCCATAAGCTCTTGTATTGTCGATCCTATGTAAGCTCCTACTTTATATCCTTGTTTTCTTAGTATTTCTATTACATCTGTAAGGTAATATTCGCCTTGTGCATTATTATTAGACAATTTAGATAAACTTTCTAAAAGTGCCTTTCCATCAAATGCGTATATTCCTGAATTTATCTCATTTACTTTCTTTTCTTCTTCATTTGCATCTTTTTGTTCAACTATTTTCATTAAATTTCCTTGACTGTCTCTTATTATTCTTCCATATCCAGTAGGATCATCTACTTTTGTAGTAAGAACTGTAGCTATATAGCTATTTTCTTTGTGGTAAGCGAAAAGATTTTTAAGTGTATCAGATTTAATTAAAGGTGTATCCCCACAAAGAACAACTATAATACAGTTTTCATCTATATAATCTTTTGCCATTAAAACAGCATGCCCAGTTCCAAGTTGTTTATCTTGGATTGCAATTTTTACATCATCTGAAATTTTTTCTTTTACTTTGTCTTTTCCATGCCCTAAAACTACTATGCTTTCATCTACTCCTGCACTTTTTGCTATATCTATTACATGATTTATCATTTCTTTTCCGCACACTTTGTGCAAAACCTTAGGGATATTAGACTTCATTCTAGTTCCCTGTCCTGCAGCAAGAATTATAGATTTTACGTTCATATTTTCACCTCAACTCCATAAATTCCTCATATAGTATAACATTTTTCGTCAAAATTGTATACAATTTTGACAAAACAAAAGAGCCCTGTGTCGGCTCTTTCTTATGCTGTAACTTCCATATTATTTAAAGCTTGTTTGTATGCACTTATTACTTGTTCTTCTAGCATTTGTCTCATTGTTGAATTAATTGGATGAGCTATATCTCTAAACTCTCCATCTGATATTTTTCTGCTTGGCATTGCTATAAATAGTCCGTTTTGTCCTTGTATTATTTTTATATCATGTACTACAAATAAATCGTCAAATGTTACTGATACTATACCCTTCATTTTTCCTTCATCAGTTATTTTTCTTATTTTGATGTCTGTAATTTTCAAGTTTCCCACTCCCCTTTTGTGATATAAAAATTATTGTATTTTTTATATTCTACATTTTTATCAATTTACCTTCTTAATTTTCTGAATTTTGTATTACAAAATCTTTATTAGGAGTTATTTGCATTTTATCTTCAACTATTTGAAAATCTATCAAGGATACATAATCATCTACTTGCTTTTCCTTTGGCTCTGCCATTGCTATAAAAACTCCTTTTCCTATAACTTTTGCGTTAAATTCTTTCATCAAATCTTCCATTGCTTTTAATGTTCCCCCACCTCTCATAAAGTCATCTATTAGTATAACTTTACTATTTTCTTTCAATGCTTTTCTTGGAAGTGACATCATTTGTACTCTCTTTGTACTTTCTGACATATAAGTTATACTAATTGCTGATCCTTCTGAAACCTTAGAATCTTTTCTTATTATTACAAGAGGTAAGTTCATTGCACTAGCAGTCATAAGAGCCATTGGTATCCCTTTTGTTTCCATTGTAACTACATAGTCAGCATCTTTATAATCTATATAAGATGCAAATATTTTTCCTATTTTATGAGCTATTTGAGGATTATATATAAGGTCTATTATGTATAAAAATCCTCCTGGAAGTAATCGTGACTTATCATTTAGCTGTTTACATATAGATTCTAAGAAAATAATGTTATCTTTTTTAGATATCTTAGGTATATATTTTACTCCCCCTGCTGCTCCTGCTATAGTTATAACTTGTCCTAGGTTCATCTTTTCAAATACATTTTTTACAACTAATACATCTTCACTTATAGTAGATTTTGCTGCATTAAATTTTTCTGTAAAATAGCTAAGAGTAAAAACCGTATTTGGATTGTCTGATAGAATTTTAACTATTGCCCCTATTCTTTCATTTCTTTTGAACTTCATAGCTAAACCTCCTGATTTTAAGATAAAATCTATAATATAATACCTCTTTTATTCATATCAATATAATAGTATAATGTTAAATGACTTTATTCTTAATATTATAACATAATATCTTGTCATAAGGAGAGATGATTTAACAATGCATATACATTTTATAGGAATAGGTGGAGTAAGTATGAGCGCTCTTGCTCAAATTTGTATCAGCAAAGGATATACGGTATCTGGATCAGATTGTCAGGAATCTTTTTCTACAGATAAACTAAAAAGATTAGGAGCAACTATATATATAGGACACAAAAAAGAGAACATATCAAGCGATATAGACCTTGTAGTATACACAGCTGCAATAAAAGATGACAACGAGGAGCTTTTATCATGTAAAGAAAAGAATATAAAAATCTTAGATAGAGCCTCTTTCTTAGGAGAGCTTATGAAAGATTATAAAAATGTAATAGCAATAGCTGGAACTCATGGTAAAACTAGCACAACTTCTATGACATCTATTTTATTTACTTTATCAGGTAAAGATCCTACAATATTAGTAGGCGGAAATCTTAGAGAAATAGATGGTAATGTAAGAATAGGAAAGTCTGAAAACTTTATAACAGAAGCTTGTGAATATGTAGATAGTTTTCTTAAGTTTTATCCTAATATAGGTGTTGTTTTAAATATAGAAGAAGATCACTTAGATTATTTTTCTGGAATTGAAGATATAAAAAGATCTTTTAATGAATTTGGAAAATTAATCCCTGAAGATGGATATTTTATTGTAAATGGAGATGACAAAAACACAAAAGATATACTTAAAGGAGTTAAAGCAAATATTATTAAATATGGAACTTTAAACTCTAATGATGTTGTTATAAGGGATATATCTTTTGATAGCTTAGGGTGTGGAAGATTTTCGCTAACTTTTAATGGAAAGGACCTTGGTAAATTTAATCTTTCAGTACCTGGACTTCACAATATATATAATGCTACTTCGTCTATTGTTTGCAGCTTAGTTTCTGGAATTGATATTGATATTATAAGAGAAAATATATCTAAATATAAGGGTGTTGAAAGAAGATTCCAAAAAAAAGGTGAAGTAAATTCTGCTATAATAATAGATGATTATGCTCATCACCCAACAGAAGTTAAAGCTACATTAGCTGCGGCTAAGAATATGTGTAAGGGAGATTTATATTGTATATTTCAGCCTCACACATATACTAGGACTAAAGCTCTTTTAAATGAATTTGCTCTTTCGTTTAATGATGCTACAAAGGTAATAATAACTGATATATATGCAGCAAGAGAAAAAGACGATAAAAGTATACACTCTAAAGACCTTGTAGCTAAACTTAAAGAAAACGATATAGATGCTTTATATATGAGCAATTTTGATGATATAAAAGAGTATATTTTGGAAAATATTAAACCTTATGATCTAGTTTTAACTGTAGGTGCTGGAAATGTGTATTTAATAGGAGAAAAAATATTAAAGGATGCTAAGTAAGCATCCTTTTTTTATGGAGTATTTGCATAAGCACTTATTATTATATCAACACTTCTAACTTGATATATTTTTGAGTTAACCTGTATATGATTTTCATAAGCTGTTATATTTTGAGTTTTTCCATTTCCTTTTAAAGTAAGTTCATATCTTTTTTCTTCAAACTCTCCTAATCTTCCTTCAGTAGTATTTTTATTGAATAAAAACTCCATTAAATCTTTTGCATCTTTTCCTCTTACTAAAGAGTTTATATTGTTTACTATATCTTTTACTTCTATTTCTTCAACCCAGCTGTAATCTTGTTCTTGATTGTTTTCTGAAGGAGTGTATTGAGTATTTCTCATTATATGAGATAAGTAATTATAAAGTGTTTCCTCAACGCTATAATAAGTTCTATAATTTTTATAGAAAACTCCTAAAGTGTTTTTATCTATAAGCTGAAGGTAAATATCTGTATTTCTAAGTGATACTGTTATATAAAAGTTATCTTTGCTTTCATTTTTTATTCTATGTTCTTTTAAAGTTTGCCTATAGTTTATGCTTTCGCTAAACTCTTTTAAGTTAGATCTTGATAGCTCTTGCTGTTTTTTAGTTTTTTCATCTTCAACTAAAACTTTAGTTAAATTTCTGTGATTTTTTATAATATCTAGTGATGTAAATATACCTTTTTCAAATAACTCCTCAATTTGCTTTGAATATTCGCTAGGAATTTCGTAGTATTCTTCTTGATCTTGTGCTTGTATTTTTATATGTTTGTAATCTGTTATAAACTGTATATTTTTACCTTCTCCTGATATTACCTTTCTTACATTTACCCTTTCGTCTACTTTCTTAAAGTTTTGAACAAATTCTTTAAATTCTGATACTACATCTTCATTTAATAAAATATTTTCAAATCTGTTATCGCTTAACCTTATTTCTTCTTCATTTAAAAGGGTTTGTAAAAGGTTTATATTTTTTACTACTGGCTTAAATCTGTGATCTACTAAATCGTCTTTAGTATTTATATAGGTTATAGAAAAACTTGCTATAAATACAATTAAAAATATAACTGCTGATCCTATAGCAATTTTCTTATACATAATAATCACCTCTTTTGTTAATTATACCACAAAACAGAAAAATCTCACACAATTGTGAGATTTTTTATTCTATACCTAATACATTTATATAGTCTACATAAGGGTCTTGTGTTCCTTGCAGTATAACTTCTTCTTCTTTTAAAAACTTTATATATTCTACTATATCTTTTGTTATTTTTTCTCCTGGAACTATTATAGGTATTCCCGGTGGATATACCATCACAGATTCTCCACTTATTTCTCCAACTGCATCTTCAAGTAGTACAGAGTGTTTTGTAGAATAAAACGCATCTCTTGGAGCTACTATTAGGTCTGGATTTTTAAGAATACTCTTTTTAAGCTTTATTTCTTCATCTCTTCTATATTTTATAGATATATCGTAAAGTGCATCTACAAGTTTATCTAAATTTTCTTTTGTGTCACCAAGACTAACTATTGCAAGTATATTATAGTTATCTCCAAGCTCTACTTGAATATTATATTCATCTCTTAATATATCATAAACCTCATATCCTGTAAGACCTAGTTTTCTTACATTAACTCCTAATTTTGTTTCATCAAAATCATAAACTCCAGGAGTATCTATAATTTCTCTTCCAAAAGCATAAAGTCCATCTATTTTGTTTATTTTTTCTCTTGCCTCTCTTACAAGAGAAAGTATATTATCTAACATTTCTTCTCCCTGAGTTGCTAGCTGCTTTCTAGCAACATCTAATGAACTCATAAGTAGATATGAAGCTGAAGTTGTTTGTGTTAAGTTTATAGTTGTTCTAACATGTTTTGCATCTACTATTCCATCTCTTACTAAAAGTATAGAGCTTTGAGTTAAAGAGCCTCCTGTTTTATGCATACTAACAGCTGACATATCTGCTCCTACTGACATAGCTGATTCTGGAAGATCAGGGTGAAAGTGCATATGCGCTCCGTGAGCTTCATCTACTAAAACTGCAATTCCATTTCTATGAGCTATTTTAACTATGCTTGCAAGGTCTGATATTGCACCATAGTAAGTAGGATTTACTAAAAAGATTGCCTTAGCATCAGGGTGCTTTCCTATTGCTCTTTCTATTTCTTGAACCGAAACTCCCATAGCTATTCCAAGCTCTTCATTTATTTCTGGCTGAATATATACAGGAATTGCTCCACTTAGTATTATTGCAGAAGTTGCTGATTTATGAGCATTTCTTGGAAGAATTATTTTATCTCCAGGCTCGCATACACTCATTATCATAGCTTGAACAGCTGAACTTGTTCCATTTACCATAAAGTAAGCATAATCTGCCCAATATGCATCAGCTGCAAGTTCTTCAGCTTCTGCTATAACTCCTATAGGGTTAGATAAGTTATCTAAACATTTCATAGAGTTTACATCAACTTCTAAAACTGTCTTTCCAAAAAACTGGGCTAGTTCTTTAATTCCTAATCCATGTTTATGTCCAGGCACATCAAATGGAATAACATTTTTTGAGTGATATTCCTTAAGTGCTGTAAAAAGAGGCGTCATAGTTTGATCTAATCTTTTCAACTTACACTTTCATCTCCTTCGTTTCATATTGATAAACTTTTTAGGTGTTTTTAAGAAACCAACTTATTATAATTTATAATATTTTTACATAAAAATCAATGTTTTTTTTGATTATATCTAACTGTACACGCATCTATGTGAACAGCTACTGCTTTTATATTTTCGATATTTTCTTTTATTTTATCTTCAACTTTATGAGCTATTTCATGTCCTTTATATACTGTTATATTAGGGTCTACGCAAATTGAAAGATCTATGTATATATATGAACCGTGTTTTCTGCTTTTAAAGCTAGTTACATAGTTTACTCCTTCTACAGTCATTATTAAATCTTTTATTTTTTCTTGTTCTTGTTTTGTTATAGAATAATCTAAAAGTTCGTTTGCTGATGTTTTTAGTATATCTAATCCTACTTTTAAAACTAAAATACAAACTATAAATCCAGATAGTGGATCTAATATTTTAAAACCTATTCTACTTCCTATTATGCCCAAAAGTGCTCCAATTGATGATAATGAATCTGATCTATGATGCCACGCATCAGCTTTAAGAGATGGAGAATTTATCTTTTTTGCAATTTTTATAGTTATATAAAATTGATATTCTTTTAAAGCTATAGATACTAAAGCTGCTATTATAGGAAGATATGTCGGAGTTTTTATTTTATCTAAATTAAACATTAATAAAAGTGAATTATAACCTATCTTAAATCCTACATATATTAAAACTAATGATAAAGTAAATCCAACTAATGTTTCTGCTTTTTCATGTCCGTAGTTATGCTCATCATCATCAGGTTTTTTAGATATTATATTTCCTGCTAATACTCCAATTGATGTTATTATATCTGATGCTGAATGTATTCCATCTGCAATCATAGCGTTTGAGCTGCCAATTATTCCCGATAATATTTTAAATATGGTTAAAACTATATTTATTATTATAGATTTTATAGTTGCGCTTGTAGATTCATTTAATCTTTCATTCATAACTTCTTCTCCTTTACAGCAAAATATAATTTACATTATACTACACTTTTAGCAAAGAAAAAAGGTATGCACCTTAGTACATACCTTTTAGTTTATGCTTGTTTTATTATTTCGTATACCATTTGAGCAGATTTTACTAAATCCTCTATAGCTATATACTCTTGAAGAGTATGAGGTTTTTTCATACCAATTCCAAGATTTACAGCTTTTATTCCATTTGAATTTAGTATATTAGTGTCACTTCCTCCACCTGTTGAAGTTATGTATGATTTTACTCCCATATTTTCAAACGCTTTTTTAAGCATAGTTATTATCTCGTCATCTTCTGAAATATTGAATGCTCCATACATTCTTTCAACATTTATTTCAACTTGAGCGTTAGAGTCCTCAGCAGCCTTTTTAAATGTTTCTACCATATGTTTTGTTTGCATATCTAGTTTTTCGTCAACTAAACTTCTTGATTCAGCTTTTATTTCAAGCTCTGGCATAACTATATTTGTAGCTATACCACCTTTTACTATTCCAATATTTGCTGTTGTGTCTTCATCTATTCTAAGAAGTTTCATATTTTCTATAGCTCTTGCAGCTACCATTATAGCACTTACTCCTTCCTCAGGAGCAACTCCTGCATGAGCTGGTTTTCCTATTATTTTTACATCTATTTTATCTTGAGCTGGTCCTTTTACTATTATTTCTCCAGGAGATCCACCGCTATCTAATACAAATGCATACTCAGCATCTATCTTAGAATAATCTAAGTACTTAGCTCCAAATAGTCCTCCTTCTTCCCATATACTAAATACTACTTGTATATCCCCATGGTCTTCATTTTTTTCTTTTAATATTCTTATACCTTCAAGTATTGCTGCTATTCCACCTTTATCGTCTGCTCCTAAAACAGTAGTTTCATCACTTTTGATTATTCCATTTTCTTCATCTATTATAGGATTTACCCCTTCTCCTGGGCTTACAGTATCCATGTGTGCACTAAACAGTATTTTCTTTCCTGGTCTTGTTCCTTTTAAAGTTGCGATAACATTTCCTGTTTGACCACCTACTTTAGTACCTGCATCATCTATTACTACTTCAAAACCTAGTTTTTCAAGTTTTTCAACTAATACTTTAGCAATCTTTTCTTCTTTTGAAGAAGGACTGTCTATTTTTACAAGTTCAATAAATTCATTTACTATTCTGTCTTTATTTACCATATCAGAACCTCCATACATTTCATGAATACGTTTTCTTTTTCTTATTCCATTATACAACATTTTCATTGAATAAAACTATCTATACTTAATTTTTATTTTGTGGTATAATAATGGCTATTTTAAAATAACCTTTATTTTCTACTATTATTTGACCTCCCTCTGACTGTATTATTTTTTTACTTATTTCAAGATCCAAATTCTTATCATTAGGTATTTTTCCATTTTCTATTTCATATACTACACTTTGTTTTTGTGATTTTAAATTTATATTCAATGTTTGTCCTTTTTCTATTTCACTGCAAAGCTTTTGAACTAAATTAAGTATTATAAATCTTAGATAGTCTTTATTAAATTTTATTTTTTCATTTACGTTATCTATATTGTACTTTATATTTATATCTTTTAAAAGTCCTATTGCCTCTAGTATTGTTCCTATTTCTTTTATAACATCATGAGGATAAAATTCTTTTTTTCCTTCCTCTAGGGGCTTAGATAATTTTAAAAAATAATTTAAGCTTTCTTCTATTTTTTTCATTTCAGTTAGAGCAATATTTGAAAGCTCTGTTGGGTTCATTGTATGTTCTATTTGTATATACCCCTTTATACTCGATAATGGGTTTCTAATCTCATGAGCTATACCAGCAGATATCTGCCCTAACATTTGTATTCTTTCCATATTATAAACAAGAAAATCTTCTTCTCTTTTCATTTGAAGAAAATAACTTCTAAGTATCAAATACAAAGATAAAGCTACAATTACTATTATATTTATATTTATAACTAGCTGTTTTACTAAAGGAGTGTAAACTTTTGATATATGCTTTACACTTAAAACTGCCCAGTCTGTATTTTTAATAGCAGAATATGAAATTATTTTTTGCTGATTATCAAGTTCTGATAATAAGTTCATTGTTCCTTTATTATTTCTATTTATTTGATATATCAAACTTTCTAAAAAATTACTTTCACTTACAGACTTTCTAGCCTTTTCTAAATGTGGATGATAAAGAATTTCAGAGCTTGTATTTAAAAGTACTACATAATCTTTATCATCTACATTATAGTTTTCAAAAGTATCTAAAAGATAATCTTTATTTATAGAAAAAGCTATCGTTCCTTTAAAAAATCCATTCTTATCATAATGAGGAATAGATATTATCAATATTTCTTTATTTGTAACTAAATCATTCAAAAGTTTGAATGTGGTTTTTTTTCCAAGCCTTGCTGCTTGAAAATAAGTTCTGTGAGATATATTAAGCCCTAAGTAATTATCGGGCTTAAACATCTCATTATTAGATATAAACATTACTATGTCTCCATATCTATTTGATTTTGATAAAGAATTTATATCTGGATATTTTTGTATTATATCTTTTAGTAAAACATTTATTTCTTCTTGTGAATATTTTTTCTCTTCCATTGAACTTATAAGCTGCATTATACTTTCTAAAAGCTTGTGTTTTTCGCCTAAATATTCTTCTACTTGGTATCTTATTAGGTCTGATTTTTGTTCATTTGCCTTTATTACTGCATTTTTTACTCCTATTACATTATAAAATAAAAGATAATAAGATATTATACTGAATACAGCCACAGCTATAAGCGGAATATAAAATTTTTTATAGTTTTTTATAAAGTATCTCACCTTTGATCTTCCCCTACTATAATTTTTCAAAATTGCCCCCAAATTCCAATTATATCAATTCCAAAAAAAAATCAAGAATAGGATGATCCTATTCTTGATCTATACTTATTAATCTAGTTTTGCAGTCTATATAACAAATCCAATATCCATATTCATCATCTTCATTTTTACAACCTAAAAACTGATTAAAACCTGTTTCACCTAAATCTGGTTGTTCATTTTTTTTGCCTGGAATAGCATATACATAATATTTTCTTTGCCCATCTTCGTCATAGTTTATTCCAAATAAGTAATGTCTATATTTATATGCTAAAAATCCTATGTCTGAATACGCTGTATAATTTAAATAATACATATATCCTAGGTAAGGTATATCATACCCAAACATACTCATAGGATTTATATTTATCTTCCACCATCTTGTATCGTCTATATCTTTTATAAAAGGCTTTACTTCTTTATATTTTTTTAAGTTTTTCTTTAATCTTCTTGGAATAAAATATGTTTTATCTTCTATTCTTTCTTTTTCTTTTTCAAAATAAGTCTTAATATCTTCTTCTTTTTCTTCTTTTTTTTCTTCGAAATATTCCTTTTTTTTTTGAGGTTCCTCTTGTACTGTTTCTTCTATTCTTTCCTCGTCTATTTCTTGTTCATCTACTTTTTCTTCTTCTATTCTTTCTTCTTCTATTTCTTGAGGTATCTGTTCTTCTACTCTTTCTTCTTCTACTATTTCTTTATTTATTTCTTCATCTTCTTCTATTTCTTCTTCTATTCTTTCTTTTACATGTTCCTTATCTTCTTCTATTCTTTCTTTGTCTAATTCTTCTTCATTTATTTCTGTTTCTATATCTACTTGTTCACTTCTTTGATTTTCGTTATCTTCTTGTACTTGATCTATATTTTCTTCTTTCCTTAATAATATATCTTCATAATTTTTTGTTCTTCTTCCTTTATATGATATTAAAGGGATATTATCTTCATAGGTTAAAGCTACACATTGTATATCTATATCATCTTTATTTATGTCTATTCTAGCTTCACCTTTTCCGCTTTCATCTACAAGTATTCTACCTATATCTATTTTGTTTAGCTGATTGTCTATAATAACTATTCTATATCCTTCGCTTACGTATTTAATATTTTCAACATAAAGCGAAAACTTTGATTTATCGTCTCTTGTTATTAAATTTGCATATCCTCTAGGTTTATATCCTCTTTTTATTTCAAAAGATGTATCATTGCAATACAGCATTATGTTAGCTCTTTTATTAGATCTTTTCAAACGTACCCCCCCTTAAAGAGAATCTATATTAACATATATGATAAAACATAAAAAAAAAGTACTTTATTATTTAAAAGTACTTTTTTTCTTCATTATATTTGCTAGTTTAACAAATTCTTCTATACTCAAAGTTTCTCCTCTTCTAGTTTCTTGTATATTAGCCTCTTCAAGTGCACTTTTTATTTCATCTTTTGTAAACTCAAGTCCGTATGTGCTAAGCGCATTTAATATAGTTTTTCTTCTCTTTGAAAAAGATGCTTTTACAAGTCTAAAAAATAAATCTTTATCTATTAGATCGTATTTTGGTTGTGTATAGCTTTTAAGTCTTATAACTGTCGACTCTACATTTGGTTGAGGTATAAACATTGTTTTTGGAACAGTAGTTATAATATCTACATCTGAATAATACTGAACTGCAACAGATAATGCTCCATAATCTTTCGTCCCAGGAGATGCTTTCATTCTATCTGCCACTTCTTTTTGAACCATCACTACTATATGGCTAACAGGAATATCTTCTTCTAAAAACTTCATAACTATAGGAGTTGTTATGTAGTAAGGAAGATTTGCAACAAGTTTTATAGGTCCACCATTTAATTTTTCATCAACTATCTTTTTTACATCACACTTTAATATATCTTCATTTATAACTTCTACATTCTCATTATCTTTTAATGTCTCTGAAAGTATAGGAATCAACTTTTTGTCTATTTCTACAGCCACTACTTTTTTTGAAAGTTTTGCCATTTCCTTTGTTAAGGTTCCAATTCCAGGTCCTACCTCTAATATATAATCATCTTGACCTATTTGTGCTCCATCTAATATTTTTTGTATTATATTAGAGTTTACAAGGAAATTTTGTCCTAATGATTTTGAAAATTTAAATCCATATCTTTCAACTATTTCTTTTGTAGTCTTTACAGAAGAAAGTTTGTCCATTTTTTCACTCCTATTTTTCTATGTTTTTTATAACTTCTTCAAATTCTTTTCTAGTTACACCATAATTATTTAGTCTGTTTAAAAACTGCTTTGAATTTGCATATCCTATCCCTAATATTTTTCCAAGTTCATTTCTTCTAAAAGAAGCATCTTCTGTTCCTATTAAATTATACTTTATAAGGTCTATTTGGGTAAACTCATTTCTTTTTTGAACTGATTCACTTCTTACTTTCATTAAAGCTTGTCTTATACTTTCAACTGATGCATTTTCTATTCCTATATCTTCATCTTTGGTAGCTTCATCTCTTGATAAAAAGGCATGCTTGCATCCACTTACTTGTTTTGATATTATACTTCTTATTTTTTCTCCTGCATAATCAGGATCTGTAAATATTATAACTCCTCTTCTTTTTTGAGCTTCTTTTATTTTATTTATAACATCTTTTTGAAATCCAAATCCTCCTGTTGCCAAAACTTCTGCATCTACAGCTCTTTTAACTGCTGCTATGTCATCTTTTCCCTCAACTACTATTACCTCTTTTATCATCTTCTCACCCCTTTAACAAACTTAATGCGACACTCAAAGAGTGTCGCAATAATTATTTTAATACATATATTTTGAGTGTTCTTCTTCCGAACCTCCGTGCTTTTTCTAAACTTTCCATATATATATCTATTTTATTTCCTTTTACAGCTCCACCTGTATCTTCTGCTCTATATATACCCATAGACTCTATATAAACTGTCGATCCTAAAGGTATAACTTTCGGGTCTACTGCAATAACTCCTGGTCTTACCCTAGTTCCTAAACTGGTTATTCCATATTGAGGATGAGAAGGAGTTTTTCCAGTACACTGATACCCTGCTGTATATGCAGTAGCAGTTACAGTCATTGATTTTGTAAAAGTTCTTCTTTCCCCTCTTGATGTTATTATAAAGTTTTTAGATCCCTTTTTTATTATTTCATTTTTAGGCTCTTTTACAACTGTTTCTGAGACTAATATTCTATTTACTTCCTTCCCATCTTCCTCTATTACTTTGTATGCTAGTTCTTTTTTTCCAACTGATCCTTTTTGAACATTTATTACTTTTCCTATTTCTAAATTGTCATCATATACAGTATTTACTACAAATGGTATTTCCTTAGTTTCTTTAACTATTCTTTCTGTAACCCTTACTATTTTTACCTCATCACCAGGCTGTAATTTGTGATCTAAAGAAGGAAAGATTTTGTCTATCTCAGAAAAATAAATATTGTTTTGTTTTAACAAATCCTCAACTGTTTGTTCTATAGTGGTTATAACTTTCTCTTCCCCATCAGATACTAACTTCACATCGAAGGCCCTTTTTATTACTATTTCCATGCCGTCTTTCAACTTAGTGTCTATATCTGGGAGGACTTTATCATCTTTTTGTATACTTATATTGTTTTCTTTTAAAACATCTTCTACTGTCTTTGAAAATGTGCTTACAGCTATTACTTCATCTTGAACACGTATTTTTACATTTTTATTTAAAGCTTGGTATATACCTGTTGTACATAGTATAAAAAATGCTATCGTTGTAAGTATATAAATATATTTTTTACTTCGGCTCATAAAGATCCCGTTACAGAAAACTTAAAAAACTTTTAAAAGTTTATGTTTCCTTCCTTGTTCATCGTGTCTAGTTTCGAAAAATCTACTCCTGTTTATTTGACACTCCGAAGGCTTAAATTCCCGACTAACGAATCGGTACATATCAATAATAGCTTTAGGTGCTATGCTATTGATTTACCATAATTTTTTAGGTTTATACTTGCATTTAAGTCTCTATCTATCTCATAGCCACATTCATCACATATAAATGTTCTTTCTGATAAAGAAAATTTGTTTTTTAAAGCACCACATATGCTACAAGTTTTAGATGAAGGATAGAATGTATCTGCAAGTATAAATTTAATATCATTTAAGGCACATTTATATTCCATTTGTCTTTTAAATTCGTAAAATAGCTGCTCTTGTATTGATTTTGATAATCTTTTATTTTTCAGCATTCCACAAGTATTTAAGTTTTCCATAACTACATACTCTGGCTTGGCTTTCACCAAAGATGCAGTTATCTGATGAATATAATTATGCCTTATGTTTTTAAGCCTTCTTCTCATTTTTAAAACAAGGAATTCTAACTTTTTTATATTGTTAGTTTTTCTGTAACGGTATTCACCTCCGTTCATTTGAATTTTGTTTAATTCATATTTTTTAGATAGCTTTTTTTGTAATCGTTTTTGTCTTTTCTCAAGTTTTTTAACTTTACTTGTTTTATTTATGTTTTTGTACTTTTGTCCTGTACTTATTGTATCTTGATAAAAGCTTGGCTTACTTTTTTTCTTTGATTTAAACTTAGGAAAGTTTGCTCTGCCTTCAAAGAAGTTTTTATATGCAATACAGGCATCTTTTATAGCTTGTTTTGTTATATTATTTGAATAGTCATTAAGCCATGAGTATTCTTTTGTCTTTTTTAGTTCAGTTAATCTTTTTCTAAGTTCACAATCACTTAAAAACTTACTACAATTTTTATAATTTTCTTGCTCTGTTGCTAACGCAAAGTTATATGCCCATCTTGCAACTGAAGCACACTCAAATAATTTTGTTCTTTGTTTGTTATTAGGCAAAAGCATAACTTTATAAGTTTTAATCATTGGAATTATCACATCCTAATGAATTCAAATCTGTAAAATAATTATAGATATTTATATAATTTTATAAATATAATTTAACTGTTAATGTCCTCCTTTTTACGGAAAAAGACTCTCCCTATTTGAAGCCTTCATCCATTCTAAACTATTTTTGAATCATTGTCAAATTCGAGCCTCCTTTATATAGGTTTTGCTACTTATTCATATTATTTCCATGAATTCTATTTATTATGTATAAATCTTTAACTAACATCAATTGTATTCTTTAAACTATATATTTATGAGTATAATCTGATCAAAAAAATAAAGAGGCAAGGCCTCTTTATTTTATATATTAAAAAGTATCTTTGCATTTTTTGTTGTAATTTCACATACTTTCTCATACGAAATACCTTTTTCTATTGCTATCTTTTCTGCAATATATCTTACATAAGATGGATCATTTCTTTTTCCTCTATGAGGATGGGGTGCTAAGTACGGGCAGTCCGTTTCTATAAGTAAATATTCTAGTGGTATTTTTTTTATTACTTCAACAGTCTTTACATTATTTTTAAAAGTTACAGGACCTGCTATTGATATAAAGCATCCCATTTTTACATACTCTTTTGCAAGTTCTAAGCTTCCTGAGTAGCAATGTAAAACACATCCTATATCTTTGCTCTTTGTGGTTTTTATAATATCAAATGTATCTTTGTGAGCATCTCTATCGTGAACTATTATAGGAAGTTTAACTTCATTTGCTAGCTGTATTTGTCTTTCAAACCATCTTTTTTGAATTTCTCTAGGAGAGTTTTCATAATAATAATCAAGTCCAATCTCTCCTATTGCTACTACTTTTTCATGTTTTGAAAGTGTCTTTAATAAATTTATAGTATCTTCATTCATATCTTTTACATCGTGGGGATGTACTCCCACAGATGCATATATAAAATCATATTTTTCAGAAAGATGTATACTTCTTTTAGATGATGCTATATCAGCTCCTGCATTTAAGACATATTTTACATTCTCACTTTTTATTTTTTTTATAACCTCATCTCTATCTTCATCAAATCTTTCATCATCTAAATGTGCATGACTGTCAAAAAGCATTTTTTCCTCCTTTAACGTACTTCTACCCCTGAAGGCATATTCTCAACCGTAGGAAGAACTAATTTTTCATCATCATCAGTAGCAGCTGCTAATATCATTCCTTGAGACTCTACTCCTCTTAGTTTAACAGGTTTTAAATTGCATACAACTAAAACATTTTTTCCTACTAACTCTTCAGGTTTATAGTATTTTGCTATACCAGAAACTATTTGTCTTTTCTCACTTCCAAGCTCAAGTTGAATAACTAATAATTTATCTGCTTTAGGATGCTTTTGAGCTTGTAATACTTTTCCTACTCTTATTTCTACTTTATCAAATTCATCTATTGTTATTGCTTCTTTGTGATTTAGAGGCTTTACTTGCTCTTTGTTTTCAAACATTTTTTCCATCTCCTCAAGTTCCTTTTCTATATCTATTCTAGGGAATAGTGGATCTGATTTTTTTACCTTTGTTTCTTGTTTTATTTTTCCAAACTCTTTTATACTATCCCAAGTTAATATTTCTTTATCATTTTCTATTCCAAGTTGAGAGTATATCTTTTTAGAAGTTAACTCCATAAAAGGAGTAAGTGCAACTGCAATTATTCTTATACTCTCACAAAGATTGTAAAGAACTGTATCTAGTTCATCACTTTTTTCCTCATCTTTTGCTATAACCCAAGGCATAGTTTCATCTATATATTTATTACTTCTTCTTACAAGCTTCCATATTTCTTCTAAAGCTTCACTAAAGTTTAACTTATCCATATTTTCTTCTACTTTTTTGTGTAGATTTTCTCCTATTTCCCTAACCTGACTGTGAACACCTTCAAATAATTTTGCTGAAGGAATATTGCCTTGTCTGTATTTTTCAACCATAGCTACTGTTCTACTAACTAAGTTTCCTAGGTCATTACATAAATTTGAATTTATTCTGTTTAAAAAGTTTCTATTTGTATAACTTCCATCTTGTCCAAATGTAAACTCTCTAAGAAGGAAATACTTAAGCGCATCTATACCATATCTTTCTATAAGTGGCTGTGGATAAACTATATTTCCTTTAGATTTTGACATTTTGTCATCTGCAAATAAAATCCAACCGTGTCCAAATATTTGTTTTGGAAGTGGTATTTCTAAAGCCATAAGTATCGCAGGCCATATTATACTATGGAATCTAACTATTTCTTTTCCTACTATGTGAACATTAGCTGGCCAAAATTTCTCATATTCTGATTGGTCATCAGTTAAATATCCTAAAGCAGTTATATAGTTACATACTGCATCAAACCAAACGTATATAACGTGTTTTTCATCAAACGGAACCTTAATTCCCCAGTCAAAAGTTGTACGTGAAACACAAAGGTCTTCAAGTCCAGCTTTTAAAAAGTTATTTAACATTTCATTTTTTCTACTTTCTGGATAACAAAACATTGGGTTTTCTTCAAAATGTTTTATTAAAGCATCTTGGTATTTAGATAACTTAAAAAAGTATGCTTCTTCTTTAGCTATTTTAGCTTCTCTATTACAATCAGGACATTTATTTCCTTCTAAAAGCTGAGTTTCTGTCCAAAAGCTTTCACAAGGAGTACAATACCATCCTTCATATTCACTTTTATATATATCTCCTTTTTCATATAAAATTGTAAATATTTTTTGCACTATTTTTTTGTGTCTATCTTCCGTAGTTCTTATAAAATCATCATAAGATATATCCATTGTCTTCCATAATTTTTTTATATCCTCAACTATATCATCTAGGTATTCTTTAGGAGATAATCCTTTTTCTATAGCTGTTTTTTGAATTTTTTCTCCATGTTCATCTGTTCCTGTTAAAAATTTTACATCATATCCTGTAAATCTTTTAAATCTAGCTATAGCATCTGCTGCTACTGTTGTATATGTATGTCCTATATGAAGCTTTCCACTTGGATAATAAATAGGAGTTGTTACATAAAATGTTTTATTTTTCATAAATTTTCCTCCTTCATTTTATATTTAAGCAAAAAAACTCACCCCTAAATTTAGGGGTGAGTTTATCTCACGGTACCACCCTAGTTTTTACTCTAGTAGGCTATAACGTGCCTTTACGTTCCATCTTACTTAGTTTCAGATGAAAGGCTCAAGGGCCATGTTCAATAAAGCTTTCAACGCTAGCTTTCACCCACCCTAGCTCTCTATTAGAAGAAAACTTTATCTACTCTTCCTTTCAACGCCTTTAACTTATTTTTGAATGTTTACTTTTATTTTTAGCAAAATTCTATATAATTATTCCTTTTATGTCAAGTATTACTTGTTTTATTTTACCTTTTTAATATAAAACTAAATGTAAAGGCAGGTGAAATTTATGAATTTGATAGAAAAAGCATATTCTAAAGCTTTACAAGTATATTTTTCTATTATTAATCCTTTAAAAAAGAAAGTAATAAATACCCACTGCAAAGTTCATAAGTTTATAAATGCTCAGGCATTAAAAATTTTAAGAAATGATAAATATATAGATGAATTTAACTTTTTTTGCAATTATATAACTGCAATTAATGATGGAACTGTTTGGGCAGATCAAGATTTTAAAAGTAATGGTCATTTTTATAGTGTTAAAACTAAAAAAGGTCTTTATGGTGGGTATAGTGCTATGAATTTAGCTAAAGAATATTACGAAAATGCTCTTAAATTTTGGAATATAAGCGATGAATATAATTCTTTATTTTACTTAGGAGCATGTATTCACATAATTCAAGATATGACTATACCACAACACGCTAATGTTAAGCTTTTAGATAACCATAGACAATACGAAAATTTCGTTAAAAAAACTTATAGGTATATACAAGATTTTAAATGTGATAAAGGAGCTTATCTTCTAGATTCAGTAGATGAATACATAAGGTTTAATGCAAGAGTTGCTATGAAGATATATAGAAAGTTTAAATATATAAAGGAAGATAATGAAAGATTTTATAGAATATCAAGATGTACAGTTCCACTAGCTGAAAGGACTTCCGCAGGAGCTATGATTATGTTTTTTAAAGATATAACAAAATCTTCTTTGAAAAATTAATAAAAAAGACTTTGCTCTAACACATGATGGAAATTATCACTTTCTCACAATTTATAAAAAAAACTCCATTAAGGAGTTTTTTTTATTTCTCGTATTGCTTTCTTATTGATATTACTTTTTTTCCTTTTTGTTTTCCATGTTGAATAACATTTTCTTCTTTATCTATGTCATATGCTCCAAGCTCTTTTGCAAATTCTAAATTTCTTTCATTGCTTCTTAGCTTTGCTACTTTTTCTATTCTTGTTTGTTTATTTTTATTTTTCTTTGCCACTTTAACACACTCCTTTTTTATAATTTCATTTTTATTTTTTGAAGAAAGCAAAATTAAATTCTATGTAAATTTTGCATAAGAATAGGCAAAGGTTTTCCCTTTGCCTATTTTCCCATTCTCTCTGTTACTCCTTGTTTGTAAAAGTTTCCATTTTGTTTGTTGTTTTCTCTATAAGAAAATATGTTTTCTTCACTTATATCAAAATCTTGTGCCATTTCTGTTTTTAAGTCCATATTTTTAGCTTCTTTTGAAATTTTTTTATCCTTTGTATCCATACACATCCCTCTTTTCTTTTATTATCATATTTATTATTTCAGTATTTTTAATATTAATTCTGTGTAAGGTATGGATAAAGTGTAATTTATTAGATACTTATCTTATAAGTTCTAAACTTTTATACACTTTGCTTTCTAGTATTTCTTCTTCATTAAAGTTTTTTAATAGAAAATCTATCTCAAGTGCTAGTGATGTCATTGCTAATTCTCTTTCATCAGTTGTTATTATTCCCATATTTAATAAATAATTCATAGCCTCAACAGCGTAAGCTTTTATTATATTATTTTTCATACATATCCCTCCTGAAAATTATCTGAAAATTGATTTTTTTATATTTATATGCATCAAAAATTGCTTTTGTACGTATTGATATAAAACAGACGCTTCACAAAGTCTAGTATTTTAAAACTATACAGAGCTTAAGATGTTCATTGTACTGCATAGTTTTTAATTTAACATATTTATTTTTGAATAATTTTTTTTTATTTTTTCATTTTCAGGAGGAATAGTATATATTTTTTAACATAGTTATCTAAAAACAATACTACATATAAATATAGATGCAAGCACCCCTGCCATATGACTTACAAGTGCACAAAATAATGTGTATCTTATATTTTTTATTTTTAAACTCCCATAATATATTGCCATAGTATAAAATATAGTCTCTGAAGATCCTAAGATAGTTGCTGCCATTCTTTCTGTTACTGTATCTATTCCAACTCTTCCTATTATATCTTTGTATAAAGCTAAAGATCCACTTCCAGATAATGGCTTTACTATAACTAGTGATATTAACTCTCTTGGTATATTAAATATTCTAAGTATTGGATATAAAATCGCCTCTAGAATTTCCATCCCATAGCCTTCTTTAAATATTCCAAGTGCTAAAAATATTCCTATTAGATATGGAGCTATTTTGTAGGCTGTTTTTATTCCTTCATATGCTCCTTTAACAAAACTATCATAAACATCTATTCCTTTATATTTTCCATATATTATTATTATTAATATAATTAATGGAATTACTGTATTAGAAAATGTATTCAAATCAACTGCTCCTTTCCATTAGTTTACAAGATACTATACCAACTAGTGTTGATATAGCTGTTGCAAACAATGTAGTAAAAATTATTTCACTTGGATTTACAGACCCTTCATCTAGTCTTATCTTTAAAACTGTTATAGGAACTAGTTGTATTGATGACATATTTATAACTAAAAACATTATCATATCACTTGATGCACTAGTTTTGTTAGGATTTATCTGTTGCATTTTTTCCATAGCTTTAAGCCCAAAAGCAGTAGCTCCATTAGATGCTCCAAGCATATTTAATGACATATTCATTAATATGTAAGAAACTGCTTCTTTTGATTTTACTATATTTGGAAACAAGAACTTTATAACTGGTTCAAGCCATTTTCCTATCAAGTCTACAAGGCCAGATTCTTTTGCTATATTCATAATTCCCATCCAAAGGGCCATAATCCCTATAAGACTTATAGTAAAATCTACCCCTTTTGCACTTTCAGTTATTATTACTTTATTTAGTTCTTGTAATCTTGAAAATATAAAACTGTTTATTATTCCTATACATATCATATAAATCCATATTTTATTCATAAAAAAAACCTCCTCATGTAATCTTATGAGGAGGCCATAATTTTTATTTTATTTTTTTAATGTATCCTATTATGTCTTTGAAATTTTCATATTCATAAAATTTTATGTCTTTACCTTTTAAATACTGAGCAAGTTCTCCTTTTGCAAATATGTAATCTCCAAGCTTTGATGCACACCTATCTGAATATCCATCACCTATGTATATTATTTTTTTGTTGTCTATATTTATATTTTCTATTATGTTTTTTTTGCAATTCCCACACTTTGTGCACTCATCGTTTTTATTAGGAAAAATTCCAATTATTTTATCGTTGTCAAATTTTAATATGTTTGAAAATGTCATTATTCCATTAATTTCATTTTCCTCAAGAATGTTATCTATATTAAAGTCAAATCCATCACTAAGTATGTAAAATTCTAGACTATTTTTTCTTATATAGTCTATAAAGTCTTTAAAGTATGGGTCTATTTTTATAGATCTTATATATTCTTTTAGTTTTTGCTCATTTACATCTAGCATATCTAATATTTTTTGACTTATATACTGTGCATCATGCTTTCCTTCTATCCACATTTTTTCAAGCTGATCATAGTTTCCCTTAGCAAACTTTTTGGCCATAGCAACGCATGTATCTTCAGTTGTTATGGTTCCATCAAAGTCACAAATTACTATATATTCCACAATACCACCCCTGTCTACTTAGAGAAAAAATAACAATCTCATTTTTTGAATTATTTGTGGTATTATATATATTATCATAAACTTACTAAATTTTTCATCAAAAATATTAATATTATTAAAAGGATGGTAGCTATGAGAAACTTAACACTACTTACAGACCTTTATCAACTTACAATGATGAATGGATATTTTAAAGAAAATGTACATGACGATATAGTTGTATTTGATATGTTCTTTAGAAAAAACCCTTCAAATGGTGGCTATACTATTGTCTGTGGTATAGAACAGCTTGTAGAATATATAAACAATTTAAAGTTTGAAGATGATGATATTTCTTACCTTAAGTCATTAAATATGTTTGATGATACTTTTTTAGAATTTTTGAGAGAATTTAAATTTACAGGAGATATATATGCTGTTGAGGAAGGAACAGTTATGTTCCCTAATGAACCTGTTATAAGGGTTAAATCTCCTTTATACCAAGCTCAACTTATAGAAACTACTTTGCTTAATATAGTTAATTTTCAGTCTTTAATAGCCACAAAGGCTTCTCGCGTTTGCTTTGCTGCTGGATCTGATCCTGTTTTAGAGTTTGGACTAAGAAGGGCACAAGGACCTGATGCTGGTATTTATGGCGCAAGAGCTGCTGTAATAGGTGGATGTAGTGGTACTGCAAATGTTCTTGCTGGTAAAATGTTTAATATTCCTGTTATTGGGACTCACGCTCATAGCTGGGTTCAAAAGTTTGATTCTGAACTTGAAGCATTTAAAGCTTATGCTAATACATATCCTAATAAAACTTTGCTTTTAGTTGATACTTACGATGTATTAAATAGTGGTATGCCAAATGCTATAAAAGTGTTTAAACAACTTAAAGATAAAGGATTTAAGCCTTTAGGTGTGAGAATAGATTCAGGAGATATGGAATACCTTTCAAAAGAAATAAGATCTATGCTAGATGAAGCAGGATTTTATGATGCATCTATTGTAGCTTCAAATGATCTTGATGAGTATAAAATACTTGAACTTAAATCTTCAGGAGCTAAAATAAACAGTTGGGGCGTTGGAACAAAACTTATAACTTCTAGTGATTGTCCTGCACTTGGAGGAGTTTATAAATTATGTGCTGTTGAAGAAAATAATAAGTTAATTCCTAAAATAAAAATATCTGAAGATCCTGAAAAAATTACAAATCCAGGATTTAAAAATGTTGTTAGAATATACAACAAATATAATAAAGCAGAAGCTGACCTTATCATCCTTGAGGATGAAGTAATAGATGAATCAAAAGAACTTACTATATTCCATCCTATATATACTTGGAAGAAAAAAACATTCAAAAACTTTACAGCAAAAAGACTTCTTAAGCCTTTATTTATAAATGGTAAATGTGTTTATGAAAAACAAGATATAATGAAAATAAGACAATTTGTAAAAGATGAACTAGATACTTTATGGCCACAATACAGAAGAATAACTTCTCCTGAAGAATATAAAGTAGACCTTTCCGAAAAACTTTGGACACTTAAAAATAACATGATAAATGAAATGAGAAAAAAATAAGAACCTACAGTCACATATTTTTATAAATTATATTCAATACTATTATCTAGGAGGTGCTTTTATGCAAATTAGAAGAGCGAAAGAAATAGTTGCTTCACCTGAAAATGTAGAAGTTATATACAAGGGTAAACCAGTTTGGATTGAAAGTATTAACAACCAAACAAATTCTGCTTATGTAAGATACCTAGATAATAGTGAAAGAATGGAAGTTCCAGTAATGGAGCTAGTTGAAAACGAAAAACACTAAAAGGATGGATTATCCATCCTTTTAGTCTATTTTATTATAAGTTACGCCAAATATCCCTTCTTCTTTTGATATTTTCCCATCTTCAACTAATCTTTCTAGCTCATCTATTAAATTTTTTGCACTGATTTTTATATCTTTTTTTTCAAGAAGCAATACTATATCAGGTATTTGCATTTCTCTTATAGGAAAACTTTCTTTTATATTTTCATATATATAGTTTTTGCTCTTTTGTATGAACTGTTCAAATTCTTCAAATGGATTTTCAGTATGCGGGCTTGTAGTCTTTGCCATTCTAATTCTAATCGGTATAGTTCTTCCCATTATTGCAGATGATACAAAGCTATCTCCTGATTTTAAATATGGAAGTCTTTTTGACTCTTCTGAAGTTATATCTGTTTCTTCTTTTATTATACTTATATCTTGTCCTCTTACAGTTCTAAATACAAACTTTGTATTTAACTGTGCAGTTACTGTTTCATCGAGTAAATTTGGCCTTTGTGTTGCTAAAATTAGAAACACTCCATACTTTCTACCTTCTTGAGCTATTTCCTTTATTATTCCCTTTGAAGGCGCATCTTGTCCTTTCGGAGCAAAATTGTGAGCTTCATCAGTTACTATTATAAAAGGAGGGAAAAATTCACTTTCTATATGCTTTGATTTACAGTCTTTGTATTCTCTTCTTTTTAAGTATAATTTGTTTAGTACATAAGTTGAGAATACTTTTATCAATCTCATATCCCCTTGTATTACAACAAGTTTTCCTTTTCTTAATCCGTCCTCTATAAAAGTTATGTCTTTTCCAAATATACCTTCGTGATAAAGTCTATTTAATCTCCATATAATACCATTTACTGATGCTGCTGGACAAGTCTTTTCGTATTTAGAATAAATATTTCTAATTCTTTCATATGTCTGCCTTTGTATCTGATCTTGAGCTTCAATTATTTTTTTATCTATTTTGTCTAATGAACCAATAGCATGTCCTTCGCTTAAATCTTTAAGCCTTTGAATAAATGTATCATAAGTATCTTTATTTTGATGAAGAGTATCTACTACATTTATCATAGAATCTGTCAAAGACGAAGATATAGCAAGAAGTTTTTTGAGCTGATTTTTATCTAATTCTTCAAAATTAATTCCAACATCTACTCCTACTCTATATACATTAAATTTTCCAGCAAAATCATCTCTATATTTTGCATCTAATTCTATACAAGGATTCGAAAAATCCATTTCAAAATGAGGATCAAACACAACAGTTGGAACATTAAGTTTCATAATTTCTTCTAATATAACTCTAATACCAAAACTCTTACCAGATCCTGATCCCCCGAATATTCCTATATGTGGATATTGCTGCATTTTTCTTATATCAAATATAAAAGGAATACCTGTTTGTTTTCTTATATTTGCTTTATCATATATACAAAACAAATCTTTCAAATCATCATCAAGGCTATTTAATATATCCTCTGTTGATCTAATTTCTCCTAATACAAGTCCTTGTTCTTTTTTACACTTTACAAATATATCTTTCACTTCTTCAAACTTTGGTTTTCTTACTTTTGATCCTGTTTGTATAGGATAATCAGCTTCTACTAACAACCTAGCTTTTGCTATATGTATAGTTTCCTCTCCTACTTTATATCCTATATTATTTAGTATTTCAGTCATATTAGAATCAATAAATCCTTCATTTACACTTAAAGGAATATACTTATTGTATGATTTTGTATCATAAACTTCTACTAATTGATCCCCCTGATACTCATCTTGTACTATCAGTATTTCATTTATCTTAAAAGGCCTATCTTTTCCTGCTATATTAACTTCTTGTTGAGTTGTAAAACCTACTACTTGCATTTTTCTCCTCCTAACTTCTCTTTTCTCTCTTTGGATTTATAAATATTTCTAAAAGCTCTTTATCTATATAAGTTTGTGCTAATACATTTATCATTTCATTAGATATTTTCACTTCTTTATCAACTATGTCTATCCATATAGGAATTCCTCTTCCCGATGGATTTGTAAGTGTATATATAATAGAGCATATAGTATCTATATAATCTATTTGACTTTTTAATATATCTATCCCTATAACACTTGGATCTTTCGATGTTCTGAAAAAACAAGATACTATTCCTTCTTTATTTTTCTTTGATTTATCTGGCTCTATAATTACATATTCCCCCTCATCTAATACTCCAAATAATAAATCTTTATCATATATTTGATCATCTATATCTATGTGTTTAGATAAATGAAAAGAAATTTCCTTTGTTTTAATTTCTTCTATTACACCTACTAACAAGCAATTATTTTCAACTGCTAACTGTCTAAGTTCATCCCACTCCTTACCACACCTTATCCTATAAGTCATTAAAGATCCATCTACCATTACTAAGTAAGGGGTATATTTTTTTATAGCCTCTATACTAACCTGAGCTTCTAGTTTTGCCATCATACTTTTTTCCTTATTTTCATCATCTTCATCTCCTTCTATCAAAGGACAATAAATCTGATTTAAGTAAATAGGTTCTTTAGTAGAGTCTACAGGCTTTGCAAGAGCCTGTATAGCTATTATGTAATGAGGATATAAATTTCCTATTTTATTTTTACTTCCATCTACACCTACTATATCTTTATTGTTCAATATATTTTTCATTTCGTCTTTATTTAGCTTTCTAGCTTTTTTTATATCTAAAAGATCTCTTAATTTTTGCTTTTCTACTTTTTTTATTGATCTTAATTTTTGTTTTAGATTTTCATTAGTTTTTTTAAACTCTTGTATCAATAATTCATTTATTTCCATATATACTCACCCTATCTATTTTTGTTAAATTTAACACTTTTATTGACTTTTTTTTACAACTTTGCTATTATATAAATAAAGATGTTGTCGAAAAATGTATAAAAAAGGAGGGTGTCCCTTGAAATCTACTGGAATAGTAAGAAGAGTTGACGAACTTGGAAGAATTGTTATACCTATAGAACTTAGACGTACTTTAAATATATCAGAAAAAGATGCACTAGAAATATATGTAGATGGCGAAACTATAATATTAAAAAAATATGAACCTGCTTGTGTATTTTGTTCAAGCGCAAAAGAAGTTAAATCTTTTGAAGGAAAAAATATCTGCTCAGAGTGTATATCTAAAATAAGTTCTCTTTAATATTTAATTTAAGGCCAATTATGTTACAATAATTGGCCTATTTTTCTATATCTAAAACTTCTTTATATACTTCATTTTTAGGAAGATTTCTTTCTTTTGCTACTTGTTTTATTGCATCTTTTTTCCTTATTCCATCATTCATCAACTTAACTACGTATTCTTTTATACTTAAATTTTCATAAATATTTATTTCTTCTTTTTCTCCTTTAAATCCTTCTAATACTAAAACAAATTCTCCTTTTACTTGTCTATCACTAAATATTTCTAGTGCAGTTTTTAAATCACTTCTTATATATTCTTCATATTTTTTTGTAAGTTCTCTGCATATAGCTATATTTCTATCTTCTCCAAATGTTTTAGCAATATCTTCTAGTGTGCTTTTTAGTCTATGAGGAGACTCATAAAATATTATTGTTCTTTGTTCATATTTTAATTTTTCAAGCTGCTTTTTCCTTGAAGATTTATCTCTTTCTAAAAAGCCTTCAAATACAAATTTTGATGTTGAAATGCCTGATCCAACAAGCGCATTTACAAATGCACTTGGCCCAGGTAAAACTATAACATTTATATCGTTTTGTATACTAAGCTTTATTAAATCTTCACCAGGATCTGATATTCCAGGCATACCTGCATCTGATACTAAAGCTACATTTTCTCCATTTAGTAGTTTATTTATTATATTTTCTCCTTGAGTATATTTATTGTGCTCATGATAACTTATAAGAGGTTTTGATATTCCTAGGTGGTTTAAAAGTTTTATTGTATGTCTAGTATCTTCTGCTGCTATTAAATCTACACTTTTTAGTGTATTTATTGTTCTAATAGTTATATCTTCTAAATTTCCTATTGGAGTTGGACATATATAAAGCGTTCCCTTCATTTAATTCTCTCCTATATCTTCTTTTGAGTATATTTCTTTTATTTGATCTGTATAATTTCCTTCTTCATCGTAAACATAAATAGGGTCTAATATTTTCAGCTCTGGTTTTGAGTCTTTTGCAAAATGAACTAGCATAATATTTGGAGCTTTGTTTGCCTTTGGATGTATAAATCTTATCTCCTTAGGCTCTAATCTATACTTTCTTGAAAGTACAATTATATCTGCAAGGCGAGTTGGTCTGTGTATCATAAAAAATTTTCCATGAGGCATTAAAAGTCTTGAGGCAGCTTTAATAACATCTTCTAAATTACACATTATTTCGTGTCTTGATATAGCCTTTTTATCATTAGGATTTTTAAGTCCGTCTGGATGCATATATGGAGGATTAGACAATACTACATGAAATCCATGTGTTTGTAGTTTTCCTTCTAGGTTTTTTAAGTCTTCATTTATTATTTTTATTTTATCTTCTAAGTTGTTTAGTTTAACAGATCTTTGTGCCATATCTGCTACTTGTTTTTGTATTTCTACTCCTATTATTTCCTTTGCCTTGCTTTTTCCTGCTAAAAGTATAGGAATTATTCCTGTTCCAGTACCAAGGTCTACAACCTTTGCGTCTTTTTTTATTTTTGCAAAGTTTGCTAAAAGTACTGCATCTATTCCAAAACAAAATCCACTTTTATCTTGAATTATTTTTAAATTTTTTATTTGAAGATCATCTATTCTTTCATTTTCTTTCAAAAGTACATCAGCCATACCATTTCTCCTTTAGTTATCTAATAATTGTCTTATTTCTTCTTCAAGTCTATTAGTTATCGGACCTACTATCATTTTTCTTATTATTCCTTCTTCATCTATTATATATGATGTTGGAATTGCAGCTACACTATAAATAGATGCAGCATAAGACTCATCATCATATAAAAGAACAAAATCTTTTGAATATCTAAAAAGATAATCTCTTATTTGATCTTTATTTATTTTTTCAAGTTCAGTTAAATTTACCATTAAAAATTTTATATTTTTGTATTCATCTTGTAAAGAAGCTATTTTTTGTTTATCTATTTCGCAATATTTACACCAGCTAGCCCAAAAGTTTAAGAATACTTTTTCTCCTTTAAAATCTGATAAGGCTACCTTTTTTCCATCTGAATCTGTCAAAATAAAATCATAGGCTTTATTTCCTTCATGTATTCCATATTGTATATTTTTATCTTCTGTTATAGTCTGCTTTTCTTTTTTTTCACAGCCTACTGATGATATCATAAAAATAATTAAAAATAAAAATAATATAAACCTTTTCATTTTTACTCTCCTTCCTATGTATTAGAAAAAATTAAGGTAGGAGTTCCTACCTTAATCTTCAAGCTTTTTGAGTTCTTCTTCTAACTCTTTATCTAAATTATCTTTGCAACATCCACCACATTCATTAGATTTTTTTATTATTTTTATATCTTCTAACTTATAATCTTTTATATCTCCTTCTTTTTTTTCAGTTCCTTCAAACTGAACTTTTACTTTTTCCTCAAGTGTATAAATATCTATAACTTTTCCTTGACCATCTGGAGTTTGTACTATTGAATTTACAGGTGGCATATTTTCTAGTATATCGCTATAAGTTTGATGTTCATATTTAAGACAGCAAAATAATCTTCCACATATTCCAGATATTTTTGTAGGATTTAGTGATAACTCTTGATCTTTTGCCATTTTTATAGATACAGGCTGAAAATCCCCAAGCCAAGTAGAACAGCAAAGTGATACTCCACAAGGGCCAAGGCCTCCTATTGATTTTGCTTCATCTCTTACTCCTATTTGCCTTAATTCTATTCTTGTTTTAAATATCGAAGCTAAATCTTTTACTAATTCTCTAAAGTCTATTCTTCCTTCTGCTGTAAAATAAAATATTAGTTTGTTTCTATCAAAAGTGTACTCACAATCTATTAAGTTCATATCTAAATTGTGTTTTTTTATTTTTTCGATACATATATCGAAAGCTTCTTTTGATTTTTCTTTGTTTTCTTTATTTATAGCTTTATCTTCATCTGTTGCAATTCTAACTATAGGTTTTAGAGGATGAACTATTTGACTTTCTTCTACTTCTTTAATACCAACAACTACATTTCCGTATTCAAATCCTCTAGCTGTTTCTACTATAACCTTATCGTTTACTTTTAAATCAAAGTCTAACGGGTCAAAATAGTATATCTTACCAGCTTTTTTAAATCTAATTCCAACAACTTTTGTCATTTGATCACCTCTTGTATATTCAAAGCCATAACCTCTAATGAAAGATTAAAGTTACAGTTACTTTTTATATATTTACTAGTTTTATCTATTATATCAATAACTTTACATATTTGAAAATAGGTAAGTTTTCTGCTTAAATCCTTTACAAAATCTATTTGATCTAAATTAATAATAATCTGTTCGTCTCCTTCTTCTTTTACTATTAGACTATCTCTAAAGTATGCCATCATAATATCTAAAATATTATATATATTTTCTTTATAACTTTCCATATCTTTTACTTTATCTAAAACAGGTATTTTTTCTTGTTTAAATAAAGTATTTATAAATTCAACTATAAAGTTTCTATATTCGTCTATATTTTCTTTATATATAAAATCTAAAGCTCTTGATAATATACCTGAAGAAAAACAAGATATAAATCTTGCTCTATCTTTTGGTATATTTTCTTTTTGTATCAAGTAATTTTCTATTTCTTGCTGAGGAAGTAATGTAAATCTTACTATTTCGCATCTTGACTTTATAGTATCTAAAAGAGAGTAAATATTATCTGTAATAAGAATTATAACTGCATAGCTAGGTGGCTCTTCAAGAGTTTTTAAAAGTGCATTTTGGGCTTGTATTGTCATTTTATCAGCTTGATTTAATATATATATCTTTTTGTTTGAGTAAGGTCTTACAGATATATCAACAGTAATTTGCCTTATTTGACTTACTTTAAAATATGCTCCTTCTGGATTTAATATTTTTATATCTGGTGAATTTTCTATTTTTTGAGTGTTTAGCATAAGTTTTGCAAACTCAATAGCAAATTCTTTCTTTCCTACTCCACTTGGGCCATGAAATATATATCCATGACTTATTCTGTTTTGATTTAAAGAATTTATTATAAATTTTTTTGCTCTTTCCTGTCCTAAGATATTATCAAACATATCTACTTCTCCATTGCATTTTGTATAAGTTTTATTATTCTTTCATGAACTTGCTTTACTGTCCCATTTGCATCAACATTTTTTATTCTTTCAGGATATATATCTTTTAATATTTTATATCCTTCATAAACTTTTTTATGAAACTCGTCTTTTTCACATTCTAATCTATCTAAATTTTTTCGTCTGTTTTTTCTTCTTTGTATTTCTTCTTCCTCTATTTGGAATATAATTGTAATATCTGGCAATGTATCTTCTATTGCAAATAAATTAAGATTATATATTTTATCTATACCTAAATTTCTACCTATTCCTTGATAGATTAAACTAGAATCTATAAACCTATCACATATTACTATTTTTCCCTGTAATAAAGATGGCTTTATAAGTTCATCTATATGTTGTGCTCTAGATGCTGCATATAAAAGTGCTTCTGTTTTGTATGACATATTCTTGTTTTCTTTATCTAATATTAAAGCTCTTATTTTTTCACTTATTAGTGTTCCTCCTGGTTCTCTTGTTACTACTACATCGTATCCTTTATCTTGAAAATAGTTTTTCAAAAGATTTATTTGAGTAGATTTTCCGCAGGCGTCAGGCCCTTCAAAAGTTATAAAAAATCCGTTCAAAATATCACCTCTAGTCAATTACTTGTATATAGTTTAAACTTTCATCTTCAACTCCTGTTATTGTCATTCCAATTTCTTTTAAGTGTATTACATAATCTACTATTTCCTTTGTTATCTGCTCTCCTAAAGATATAACTGGTATTCCAGGAGGATAAGGTATTATATATTCTCCACAAACTTTTCCTATAGCCTCATTTATTCTTACTTTTTTCTTTTCTTTATAAAATGCCTCTTTTGGATTTAAAATCTTGTTTGGATATATATTTTTATAAAAATAAGAAATATCTTCATCTCCAATTAAATTATCTATATCTAAAAGAGCTTTTTTTAATCTTTCAAAGTCATCTTTAGTATTTGCTATACTACTTACCAACAATACTCCACATAAATTAGAAAGCTCTACTTGTATATTATACTCATCTCTTAGGAGTTGTTCAATTTGATAACCAGATTTACGTATCTTTTTTGTTATTATATATATTTTAGTCATATCGTCATTTTCAAATATAGTTATATTTTTAAGGCTTTTGCAAAACTTTTTTAGGTCTAATATGTTTTCTATAAGTTGTTTCATAAGGTATTTTCCTTCTTTTTCATATATATTAACTGCCATATCTAAAGAAGACATCAATATATACGATGGACTTGAAGACTGTACAATTTTTAAGATGGATTTTAACTTTTTTATATCTACTTTATCACTTTTTACATGAAGCATTGAAGATTGTGTAAATGATGGAAGTGTTTTATGGGTACTTTGAACAACCATATCTGCTCCATTTAAAATAGCACTATCTACAATAAGATCACTAAGTCCTAAGTGAGCTCCATGTGCTTCATCTACTAAAAAGTATTTATTTTGTTTTTTTAATAGATCAGATATTCTTTTTATATCTGAAGCTATGCCAAAATAATTAGGAGATGTTATGATAAGCCCTTTTGCATCAGAATTTTCATCTAGTGCTTTAGCTACATCTTCATAACTTACTCCCATAGAAATTCCTAACTCTTTATTTATTTTAGGATATATATATATAGGCTCTATATCTGCTAATATACATGCATTTATTACTGATTGATGACAATCTCTTGCAATTATTAATTTATCTTTAGGCTGTGTAACTGTCATTATCATAGCATATATTCCACACGTTGAGCCGTTTACTAAAAAAAATGTATAATCGCTTTTAAATACTTTACTTGCTTTATTTAGTGAATCTTTTATAATCGATGTACATTCATAAAGATTGTCTGTTCCTGGTATCTCAGTTGTATCTATTTCAGGAATATTTGTGTAAAAATCTTTGTATTTATCAATTAATCTTCCATATTTATGTCCTGGTACATGAAATGATACAAGATTATCTGTTATGTCTTTGATTTTTTTGTAAAACATATACTCCTCCTTTAAACTTTATATTTTTTATTATACACTTTATTCATTAAAAAAAGAGTAGAAATTGCTTTCTACCCTTTTTTATGAGAATCTGTTTTTCCAAAGACTTTTTATATTATTTTTATAATATTCCATTTTAAGTTCATCTAGATCTTGTCTTATCATTTCTTCTTCACATCTTCTACATATGTAGTTTCCTAAAACTTCTATTCCTCCTGATTTTTCTTCATTGCACATATAGCATATTCTATTTCCCATACCATTATCTAACATATTCTCATCTCCTTCCTAAAAATTATTATTCCCACTTTTATTTTTTGCATACAAAAAAGGGGCATTTGCCCCCTTTTTATGTTAATTCTCTTTTTTCTGTATCTCTAAATAAAAATGTTATAGCATAAATTCCAGCAAGACCTACTAGTATATATACTAATCTGCTTATATAACTATACATACCTCCAAATAAAGTTGCTACTAAGTCAAATCTAAAAAGTCCAATAAGACCCCAGTTTAGTGCACCTATTATAACTAATAATAAGGCTAATCTATTCATAATTTCACTCCTTTTGAAATGATTAATTATTTATTATTAGTATTACAGATATAACTAAAAACATATTAGGTTATTGGAGCCTTCATAGGATTTTTTATGATTTTTTTCTATTTTTTTCATGTATATTTCCCTGGGAATAGACAAAATTAGATTAAATCTTCGACATAACATCTCAATATTTCTGCTACAGACCAAGCTTGAGCAAAACATCCTCTAGGAATTATAGGTTCATTTCCATCAAATATCTCTGCTATCTGACCTACGCACTGGTCTTTTATGTGATCTTTAAAAGGATCTATAAATTTCTTTATAAGATTATCACTTTTTCCATATACTTTTACATATGCAGTTATAAAGTGCCCTATAAGCCAAGCCCATGTTGTTCCTTGATGGTACGCTGCATCTCTTTTATATCTATTTCCTCCATATACTCCTATATATTCATCTTCATAAGGACTTAGTGATCTTATTCCATATGTTGCGTAAAGTTCTTTATACACTCTATCTACTATATACTTATGTTTTTGACTATCTAATACGCTATAAGGTAAACTTACTGCAAATATCGCATTAGGTCTTATTTTATCGTCTTTAATATTTTCATTTATAACATCGTATAGATATTTTTTATCTTCATTCCAAAACAATTTATTAAAGTTTTCTTTTACCTTTAAAGCTATATCCTCATAATATGAATAATCTTCTTTAAATTCTTTACAAAGGTATTCCATAACCTTTAAAGCATTGTACCAAAGAGCATTTATCTCAACTGCTTTTCCATGTCTTTCAGTTACTACCCAATCATCTACCTTTGCATCCATCCAAGTCAATTGAGTTCCTTTTTCACCTGCAGTAATCAAAAAGTCATTATCCATTTTTATATTATATTTTGTTCCGTTTATATGATAATTTATTATTTCTTTTAGCTTTGAGTATATGTTATTTTTTACAAAATCATAATCTTTTGTGTATTCTAAGTACTTATATACACCATAAAAATACCATAGTGTTCCATCTACTGTATTATAAAGTGGATCATATCCTTCATCAGGAAACATATTAGGAATAAGGCCTTGATCTAAATAGTTTATAAATGTAAGTAAAATTTCCTTTGCATCATCAAATCTTTTTGTAAGTAAAGTAAGGCCTGTTAAAGATATCATAGTATCTCTTCCCCAGTCTGTAAACCAAGGATATCCTGCTATTACTGTTTTAGTATTTGTAGATTTTCTATAAACTAAAAAGTCATCACATGCTCTTACTAATTTGTTTGCAAATTCATCTTCATAGTGTGCTTTTTTTACTATATCTTTATATCTTTGTTTTACATTTTGTATCATTTTAAATCCATCTAAGTCATCGAAATCTTTTGTAGATGCAATAAATGATATTTTTGTTTTAGTATTTGGATTTATTTTAACTTCAAAATACCCTGGTATAAAATGATAATCTATAGGATCTAATCCTCTGTATTCTTCGTTGTCATAATACATACCTTCAAACCACTTTTCGCTTTGTATATATTCTCCAATATCTGTTTTAATATATATGTTTATTTTTTCATTTTCCTTTAGGTTTAATCTAACTCCATTTTCTATTTCAAACTGTTTGTATATAAAATCATTCTTCTTAGAATTTTGATGATGATCTTTATAATTAGTGAAAGGATATAACCTAAAAATAAAGCTGCTATCTTTACTTTCTATTTCATATGTAACTACAACTTTATCTTCTTTATATACAAGAGCTATTTCCTTTTCTATAAAAATATCTTCTACTGAATATATAAATTTTGGAACATCTTCAAATATAAACTGTTGAAGATAAAGATATCCTTTATTTTTTATTCCGTTTACTGTTTTGTTAGTGCCTAGATAATAACTTTTATCACCTATTATTATTTCTTCATCTAATTTAGATAATAAAACAGTTCTATTAATAGGTGGATTTAAAGAGACATTTAAAAGTGCATTATATTTTCTTATATTACAATTTACTATGGTAGATGATGCAAAGCCTCCAAGTCCATTGGTAAGTATCCACTCTTTTTGGATACCACTTTCATAAGTTTTCCAATCCTTTTTTCCAAATCTCATATTAAAGCCCCCTTAAATTAAGCTCCCAAAAGGGAGCTTTGATCTATTCTTTTACACCACCAACAGTAAGTCCTGATACTATATATCTTTGGAAAACTAGATATAATATTGCAAGTGGTGCTGCAACTATTATCGAACCTGCGGCAAATAATGGCCAAGGTATATTTCTAGGATCTGATGCCCATTGGTAAAGCCCCATGGCTAAAGTGTATTTATCTGGATCTGATATGAATAAAAATGCTGCTGCAAAATCTGTCCAAGGAACTATGAATATAAATAGTGCTGTTATTGCAAGAGCAGGCTTTGATAGTGGAAGTATTACATTTAAGAATATTTGAAGTTTATTAGCTCCATCAACTAATGCTGCTTCTTCTAAAGATTTTGGTATTGTATCAAAATATCCTTTTAAATTCCAAATAGAAAACGCCATAGCTCCTGCAGAGTAAAGAAGGATCATACCTATATATTTATTAAGTAGTCCAAATGTTCTAAAAATTCTAAACTGACCTACCATAGCAGCTGTTATAGGTAACATCATTAAAACTATAAAAAACATAAGCCCAACTTTTTTTCCTTTAAAATCAAATCTTGAAAATGCATATGCAGCTATGGTTGCACAAAATAAAGTCAATAAAGTTGTTCCTACCGAAAATATAATTGAGTTTCTAAGCCAGAGTGTAAAGTTTTTATTCCTAAATACTTCAATAAAATTGTTAAATGTAAAGCCTTCAGGAATAAGCGAAATTTGTGTTGATGCAATCGAAACTCTATTGCTAAGTGCAGTATTCAAAACCCACCAAATAGGAATTATTGTAAGTATACACGCTATAATCAGTATTATATGGCTTAATATAAGGCCTAAACTTATTTTTTTCTTCATAATATCACTCCTTTATTCATCAAAGGCCTTTGATACTTTTGTATTTATAGTTGTAAATATTGCAAGGATTATAAATGTTATAACTGAATAAGTAGCAGCTAATGAATAGTTTCCTCCAACTAAAGCATTATACTGATAAGTTGCTATAAGTTCTGTTGACTTATTTGGCCCTCCTCCAGTTATAAGGTAAACTACGTTAAAGTTTGTAAATGTCCAAATAGTACCTAATATTGTAGCTGGAATCATTGTAGGTTTTATTAAAGGTAAAGTTATCAGTCTTAACTTTTGCATAGGCGTTGCTCCATCTATATCTGCTGCTTCATATAAACTTTTAGATATACTTTGAAGTGCTCCTGTTGCTACTAATATCATAAATGGAAATCCTAGCCAAATATTAGTTATTATAACAGATACAAAAGCCCATCTTTCGTTTATAAGCCATGGAACACTTGGAATTCCTACTGAGTTTAAAAGTTTATTTATAAATCCAAACTGTGAATGGTACAGTATCTTCCAAATAAGAGCTGTTATAAACTGAGGTACAGCCCAAGGAAGTATTAGTATTGTTCTATAAAGTCCTTTCATTTTTAAATCTTCTCTATTTAAAAGCAGTGCAAGGAATATTCCTATAGTAACATGGAAAAATACATTTATTATTGTCCAAATTATTGTTCTAAAAAGTACCTTAACAAATTCAGAATCTAAAGACTGTAAAGATCTTTTATAATTTCTAAGGCCTACAAATTTTATAGGCTTGTAAAATTCTTTATTTTCTAATCTTTCATTTAAATACTCAAGTTCATTTTTATATCCTTCTATTTGTATTTGTTTTTCTATTATTCTTTTATTTATCTTTGGATCGTCCTTATTTTCATTTAATCTTTCTATTTCATTTTCAAGTGTTGAAATTGTATTTTTTACAGATTGTATCTTAGATTTTGTTAGATTATCTCTTTGCTCTTCGTATATTTTAAGTTTTTCTTCGTATTTTTTAACTAAATCTTGTCTGTTTTGTTTTTTAGCAGCATCTATAATATTAATTGTATTTTCCATATTACTTTGTATTTCTTTTATTCTATTTTCTTCTCCCATAGTGTATAAATTTACATTTAAAAACGATAGCCATATCCCATAAAGTATTGGTCCAAAAGATATTATCATTACTATCAAAAAAGCTGGTATTAAGTACAAATATGCTATTTTATTATCTTTTTTAACCATATTGATCTCCCTTTCTTAGAGTAAAAGGGCCTTTAAGGCCCCTTTTTATTTACCTCTCATTTCCTTTATTTTGTTTATTATAGTATTTCTTGCGTTTTCTACTGCTACTTGTGGAGTTTGTTTTCCGCTTAATACTTCATCTACCATAATTTGAGCTGGCTCCCATACCTGTGCCATCTCTGGTATACTTGGTATTGGTTTTGCAAATTTAACTTGATCTTGTATAGCTTTTATTTTCCAGTTATCTCCTAAATCAACATTTTTGTTAGCTGGAACGTGACCTGCTTTTTCTGCAAATATTTTTGATATTTCAGGAGATGTCATGAATTTCATAAACTCAACTGCGCCTTCTTTATTTTTAGCTGCTTTAGGTAAGAATAACATTTTTCCTCCCATAAAAGGCTCAGCTTCTTTATTAGTTTCTGAAATAACTGGATAGTTAGCTGCTCTCCAGTTTATACCTGATTTGTCTAAATCTCCAAAAGACCAAGGTCCATTTATCATCATAGCTGCTTTTCCTTCTGTAAATAGGCTCATCATAACATTGTAGTCTATTTCTTTTGGTATAACTTTCTTTTCATTTCTTAGAGTATTTAGGAAGTTTAAGTATTTTACTGTAGGCTCAGTTTCAAACCCTATGTTTGCATTTTCATCTGTAAATATATTTGCTCCAAATCCTGCAAAGAAACCTTTGTTAAAGTAGAAATTGCTTATATCCATTACAAATCCATATTTTCCTTCAGCTTCATTAGTATGTTCTACTGCTAATTTTATTAACTCATCAGTAGTTTTTGGAGCCTCTTTTATTAAGTCTGCATTATATATAAGAACTGGAGATTCTATAGACTCAGGAAGAGCATATAGCATACCTTCATATGTTCCTGCTTCAAGTCCTGACTCTATATAATTGTCTTTAACATCTGCTAAATAAGCATCTAAAGGCTCTATTTGATTTAGCGTTGCAAATACTCCAACCCAGTCATTTGGACCTAAGAATAAGTCTGGAGCTTCTCCTGCTTGCATAGAAGCTTTTAATTTGTCTTGTAATTGTTCAAATACTACTGGAACAGGATTAACTTTAGCTTCTGGATATTTGTCTTGGAATAATTTTATTACCTCTTTAAGTGTTTCTTCTTCTGCTCCTGACCAACCATGCCAGAATACAATGTCCCCCTTGATTTCCTTAGAAACTTCCTTTTCTAATTCCTCTAAATTTACCTCGTTTTGATTAGAGCATCCACTCAATACTCCTGCAAATATAAGAAGTACTGACAGTATCATGCTTAATTTCTTAAGCAGTTTCATTTTAAAACCTCCCTTTAGTTTAATATATATTATTATGCAATCGCTTGCATAAAGCCTAAAAAAAATTACTTAGTAGAATCTCTAAAAATAATTTCATAATCTACTACTAAACTTTTTGACTTATCATTTTTATCTATTGAATTTATAAGTATAGATGCTGCACTCATTCCTAATTTCAAAGGATTAACATCAACAGATGTAAGTGTTGGAGTTGAAGTTTTTGCTAATATACTATTATTAAAGCTTGCTATAGATATATCCTCTGGTATTTTTAGATTTTTTTCTTTTATAGCTTTTATAACTCCAAGTGCCATAATATCATCTGCTACTATTATTGCATCGGGTATATTTTCTAAACTTAAAAGCCTTTTAGCTGATATATAACCACTTTCCTCTAAGAACTCTCCAACTACTATATACTCATTATTTATTTGTATATCGTTTTCTTGTAGAGCTTTTTTATATCCAGAAAGTCTGTTTATAGTAACTACTAAATCTATACTTCCTGCTATTAATGCTATATTGCTGCATCCTTTTTGTATAAGGTAATTTGTTATATCATATGTTGCTTTTTCGTTGTCATTATCTACAAAATTTATATCATTGTATTCTAGTGATGATCCTATAACTACAAAAGGGAATTTTGATTGTTTTAAAAATTCTATGCATTCATCTTTTACTCTAGAACTCATAAGTATTATTCCATCTACTCTTTTTCCTCTTATAAACTTTTGTATTGATTCTAATTCTTCCTTATGTTTACTATTAGTAGACATTAATATATCATAAGAGTTTTCAGATAATACACTGCTTATTCCCCTTAAAGCTTCAGGAAAAAATGGATTTATAAACAGCATATCTGAAAATGATGGCATAATAAGTCCTATTGTATTAGTTTTTCTATTAGCAAGACTTCTGGCTATTACATTTGGATAATATCCTAAGATATTCATAGCGTGTATAACCTTTTGTCTTGTAGGTTCAGTTATTCTTTCATCGTTAGATATAACCCTAGATACTGTTGAAGGAGAAACGCCTGCATAATTTGCTACATCTTTTATGTTTACTGATTTTTTTATTTAGATCCCCTCCTTGTGCAACCGTTTGCATCATCTTTTGTAATTATATGATACTAGATTTTTTTAGATAAATCAATATATTTTTTATTTTCTCCAAAAAAATATTCCTATGTAAAAATAAAATGCATCTTCAAATTTCCTCAAATCAAGCCCTAGGATATCTTTTACTTTATCTAGTCTGTAAATTAAAGTGTTTCTGTGTATATACAGCTTTTTAGAAGTCTTGGCTATGTTAAGATCACAATTTATAAATTCAAGTGCTGTTTTTATTGTTTCTTTATCAAGTAAAGATATATCTTTTTCTTCAAATATATAACTTATATATTTTTTTATCTTATCATTTTCAAGGCTTGAAAGTATATCATATTTTATAAAATCTCTCAGTTTAAATGTTCCTCTTTTTTCGTTTGTTCTTTGAGTGTATTTTATTATATCTTTTGCTACATTTAATCTAATATTTAGCTGATCTATATCGCTTATGTATCCTATGTATACTATTTTTACAGATACATAAACTTCACTTTCTAAAATATCTATTATCTTTTTTGTATCTATATTTTTTTGATCTGATACAAGGATTATATAGTCTTCTTTTTTGTATATACTGCACTCTAAAAATAAGTTTTTTAATATATCTATTGCCTCTTTTTGATTTTCATTGCATTTTAGTATATATGTATGTCCTTTTATGCTTTGATATTCTTTTTCTTTTATTTCTATTAAATATTTTTTTCCATCAAATTTTACTTCTTGGTACTTATCCTTTAGCTTTTCATCGTACTCATATATGTTTATTTTTTTATCTATTTTTTCTTCTAAAAATTTAATAAGATCTTTCATTTTATCTCCTTCCTATGTATTGAAAAAAAGATAGTTTATTTTAAATAAACTATCCTTTTTTAAGTTTATAGTATGCTAAGCTCTGTTTCTTTGTCAAACATATGTATTTTGTTGCCATCAAATGCAAGTTTTAATTTATCTCCTGAATTTATTTTAGCCCTTCCATCAAATCTTGCTGTTATAGGTATATTTCCAACTTTTAAATAAGCATATATTTCTGCTCCCATTATTTCTCTTATATCTACAACTGCTTCAAATATTGTATCTTCAGATGCACTTAAGAATATTTCTTCATCATGTATATCTTCAGGTCTTATACCCATAACCACTTTTTTTCCTATATATCCCTTATCTTTTAATACTTTTCCTTTTCCTTTAGGAATTTTTATAGATATGTTTTCGAATGTTGCTATAATGTCTTCGCCTTCTTCTTTTAAATCTACATCTATAAAGTTCATTTGTGGGCTTCCTATAAATCCAGCAACAAACATATTGTTTGGTTTTTCATAAATCTTTTGAGGAGTATCCATTTGCTGAACAACTCCATCTTTCATTACAACTATTCTATCTCCCATTGTCATAGCTTCAACTTGATCATGTGTAACATATATAAATGTAGCTTCTAGTTCTTTGTGAAGTCTACTTATTTCTGTTCTCATTTGTCCTCTTAGTTTTGCATCTAGGTTAGATAAAGGTTCATCCATTAAAAACACTTGTGGCTCCCTTACTATAGCACGACCTAATGCTACCCTTTGTCTTTGTCCCCCTGATAGTGCTTTAGGTTTTCTATCTAAAAGGTGAGAAAGATCTAATATTTCTGCTGCCTGCTTTACTTTTTTATCTATTTCATCTTTAGGTACTTTTCTTAATTTCAAACCAAACGCCATATTATCATATACACTCATATGTGGGTAAAGTGCATAGTTTTGGAAAACCATAGCTATATCTCTATCTTTAGGAGATACATTATTAACAAGTCTATCTCCTATGTAAAGTTCTCCAGATGTTATATCTTCAAGTCCTGCTATCATTCTAAGAGTTGTTGATTTTCCACATCCTGATGGTCCTACAAGTACTACAAACTCTTTGTCCTTTATTTCTATATTAACATTTTTTACAGCTTCATATCCATTTTCATAAACTTTACATATATCTTTTAATAATAATCCCGCCATATATATCACCCCTTAAACTTATTTTATATAAATATTAAGACAATTTCTATTTTTGTTATATAGTTAATTTAAACAAATATATTTGTATATTAAAAACAAAAAGGTAGCATATGCCACCTTTTAGTCTTGATATTGTTTTAAGATAACTGGTCTTTTTTCGATAAGAGATCTTTTAACGTCTAAGATTCTTTGATTTTTAGATCCTCTAAATTTTATTGATATATCTTTCTTTTCTTGTATAAATCGTCCATCAACCAATACATCTATATTTTTTAAAAGCTCAATCCAGTCTTTGTGGTTTGGGTTATCATTTTTCATGATTTCTTCAAATGTATAACCTGTATAAGCCCATACATCTAAATTTAATTTTTTCGCTTCCTTGCATATTTTAATTAAAGGCTGTGCTTGTTCAAATGGGTCTCCTCCACTTAATGTTATTCCTCTTTGCAGTTTTAAAGTTTTCACTTTATTTATTATATCATCTACCTTAACTTCAAAACCTGCATTAAAATCGTGGGTTTGAGGATTGTGGCAACCCTTGCATTTATGCTTACACCCTTGTGTAAATATTACTGTTCTAAGACCAGGGCCATCTACTATGCTATCAGTAATTAAATCTGAAGCAAGTCTTATTTTCATAGCACCACCTCAAGTTATATGTGTTTTACTCTATCTTTAACTTCTGCTCTTTTAGCATTGTTAAATCTGTCTATTGTACCTACTAAGTATCCTGTTATTCTTCTTATTCTTTCAAAATATATTCCATCTTCTCCATCTTTTCTATTACAGTTAGGACAAACATCTCCTATAACTCCATTGTATCCACAAACTGGATCTCTATCTACAGGATGATTTATACTTCCATAACCTATTCCTAAATCTTTCATTGCTCTAACTATTGTTTCAAATGCTTCTAGGTTGTCAGATGGATTTGAGTCAAGTTCTATATAGGTTATGTGTCCTGCATTTGTAAGTTCATGATAAGGAGCTTCTATTCGAATTTTATCGTATGCTGATATTTTATAGTTAACTGGTACATGGAATGAGTTAGTGTAATACTCTTTATCTGTAACCCCTTCTATGACTCCATATAACTTTCTATCAATCTTTGTAAATCTTCCTGCTAATCCTTCTGCTGGAGTTGCTATTAAAGAAAAGTTTAGATTTCTTTTTTTAGATTCTAAGTCTAACCTTTCTCTCATTGTCTTAATTATTTCTATTCCTAGCCTTTGAGATTCTTCACATTCTGCATGATGCTTGCCTGTTAAAGCTTTTAAGCACTCTGCAAGACCTATAAATCCTACTGTTAGTGTACCATTTTTTATTACTTCTCTTATAGTATCTTCGCTAGATAGCTTATCTGAATCCATCCATACACCTTGTCCCATTAAAAATGGGAAATTTTTAACCTTTTTCGATGCCTGTATTTCAAATCTTTCTAATAGCTGTTCTATCACTAGATCCATTTTCTCGTTTAACTCTTTATAAAATCCTTCCATATCAGCAGTTTCTTTATTTACTAAACCATGTTTTATACCTAATCTTGGAAGGTTTATTGTAGTAAAAGAAAGATTTCCTCTTCCTGTAACTATTTCTGGGCCACATACATTCGATATTACTCTTGTTCTACATCCCATATACGCTACTTCTGTATGTGGATTTCCTTTTTCGTAATATTTAAGATTAAACGGAGCATCTATAAAGCTAAAGTTTGGAAATAATCTTTTAGATGATACTCTACACGCTAATTTAAATAAATCATAGTTAGGATCCCCTTCGTTTAAGTTTACTCCTTCTTTTACCTTAAATATTAATATAGGAAATATAGGAGTTTCTCCATTTCCAAGACCTCTTTCAAATGCTAATAAAAGATTTTTGCTTACAAGTCTTCCTTCACTTGTTGTATCTGTTCCAAAGTTTATACTTGAAAACGGAACTTGAGCTCCTGCTCTTGAATGCATTGTATTTAAATTGTGAACAAAACCTTCCATTGCTTGATAAGTTCTTTTATCAGTATCTTTTAATGCCTTATCGACAGCAAAGTGATGAATTTTTTTAGACTTTTCTTTATCTTGTATTATGTCATTTATTTTTTCTATAAATAAGTCGTGTTCATTTATATCTATACTTTTTATATGCTCGTTTACAAAGTCTGAAAATTCTTTTTCTAGCTTTTCTATGTCTTTTCCATATTCAAATTCTATAAAGTTTAACACGTGCTGTTTGTAAAGTTTTTTGTATGTCTTTATAACCCCTTTTGCCATTCCATAATCAAAAAAAGGAATACTTTGTCCACCATGCTGATCGTTTTGATTAGATTGAATTACTATGGCCGCTAGTGCTGCATAGCTCATTATATCTTGTGGTTCTCTTAAAAATCCGTGTCCAGTTGAAAATCCACCATCAAATAATTTTATTGGATCTATTTGACAGCATGTCAATGTACCCATATTTAAAAAATCCATATCATGTATATGGATATCTCCTCTATCATGAGACATTGCATGTTCTGGCTTTATAACAAATGTTTTGCAAAACTCCTTTGAAACAGCACTTCCATATTGAAGCATTGTTCCCATCGCTGTATTCCCATCTATATTTGCATTTTCTCTTTTTATATCTGCTTTATTTGCATCTGAAAAAGTTATTTTCTCTATTGCCTGCATAAGTCTAGTCTTTGAATTTCTTATTCTGCTTCTTTCTGCTCTATATAAAATGTATGCCTCACTAGTCTTTGCATGTCCATTCTCTATTAATATCTTAACTACAGCATCTTGTATATCCTCAACACCCGGTACTTTATCTATATATTTTTTATTTATGTAACTTACTACTTTATCTGCTAATTCTTCTGCTAGATTATAGTCAGGTACTTTTCCTTCTTTTTGTGCTACCTCTGAAGCAGCTAAGAATATAGCTCTTGTTATTTTTTCTTTGTTAAAGTTTATAACTCTACCATCTCTTTTTTGAACTTTATCTACCATAATCTACCTCCGCCGCTCTGTTACTATACATTATATTGTGTATATCATATTATACACCACAATATATAGTATTATGTACCCAAAAAAAATCCCCTTAACTCAGTTAAAGGGTGTTTTTCACTTTTAACTTATACATAGATTATCAAATTTATTTTACTTAGTCAAATACCATGTATGCATTGAAATTACTATATCATTTTTTTGAAGTTTAGTATTTTTAAGGCTTTCATATCTCAAAAATTTTTTTATATCAAGACTTTGTTTAAAGTTTTTATTTATAAGTTATAATATATTTTGTTACAAATAATAAATATGAGGAGGAAGTTATGATTTCAAAAAAACTTAGTTATATAACCCCATCTTTTACAATTGGAATAAGTTCTAAGGTTTCACAATTAAAAGAAAAGGGAGAAAATATAATAGACTTAAGCATAGGAGAACCTGACTTTAATATTCCAGATCTTGCTAAAAAAGAAGCTATAGAGGCTTTAAACTTACATAAAACTAAGTATGATTTGGTATCTGGAGTTAAAGACTTAAGAAAAGAAATTTGTGATAAATTAAAAAGCGAAAACAATATATCATATGATATTGATCAGATAGTTGTTTCAAGTGGTGCTAAGCACGCTATAACCAATACTTTAATATCTTTGCTTGACTATCAAGATGAAGTTTTGATTCCAAAACCTTATTGGGTAAGCTATCCAGAGATGGTAAAGCTAGTAGGTGCAGTTCCTGTATTTATAGAAACAAACAAGGAAAATAATTTTAAGGTTGAGCCTGATGATATTTTAAAGTGTATAACACCTAAATCTAAAATCCTTCTTATATGCAATCCTTCTAATCCAACAGGAGCTGTTTACTCTAGAAAAGAACTTGAAGATATAGTTGATGTATGTATTAAAAACAATCTATATATAATATCTGATGAAATATACGAAAGAATTTGCTATGAAAACGAATACGTAAGCATAGCATCTATATCAGATAAGGCTAAAGAAATTACTATCACTATAAATGGTCTTTCTAAATCTGCATCTATGCCTGGATTAAGACTTGGATATTCAGCATCTAGCAAGGAATTAGCTAAAGCTATTTCTATTGTTCAAGGACATTTAGTTTCGCATCCTTCTACGATATCTCAATGGGCAGGATATGGAGCTTTAAAGCATGATAAAAAGGTAATAAACAAAATGGTAAATACTTATAAAAAACGTAGAGATTTAGTAATTTCTATGTTATCTAATATAAAAGATATAGATTATATTTATCCACAAGGTGCCTTTTATGTATTTATAGATATTTCTAAACTAAAAGATAAAATTAATTTTAAACAAAGCCTTTCAATAGAGTTTTGTGAACAACTATTAGATAATACAAAGGTTGCTGCTGTTCCAGGTATAGCATTTGGAATAGATGATTATATTAGAATTTCATATGCTTGTAGTGAAAATGATATTATAGAAGGTATCCACAGAATAGACAAGTTTATTAACAGTTTAACCTAAAAAAGATGAAGCTGAATGCTTCATCTTTACTTTTTCACCTGAAGATAATATTTGTTGTTTTTTTCAGAATCCCTAAAGTATAATGTATAATCTCCTATTTCATATAATAAAGTGTACCCTGTAAAATCTGACTCATTATCGTCCCACTCTTTAAGTGGTTTTCCTAATTTTGATATGATAGAATCATAATCTGCTTCAAGATTTATTCCAAGAACTTGTGTACCATCATTGAAAAATATACTACTTACCTGTTCATTTGATATAAATATTATTTTCTATTCCATCTTTTAAGGTATCTTCTATCAAATTCAAAAATCCCTTAACTTTATATATATTTGATAATTCAATATAAGGCTTATCAAATCCAGGCTCTTCATTTATTATTTCTTTGTATATTTTAATAGCCTCATCATATTTTCCTTTTTCAGTTAAACTCCTTGCTTTTTCTATTTTGCTTTCAATACTGCTACACCCTTTTTCATATTTACCTCCTATTTTTTATATATGTATATGTATTATAAAAAAAGTCTGCATCCTTATTTTAAGATAAAGATGCAGACTTTTCCACTAATATTTTCTAAAAAAAATATGTGGCTACGTCCTACTCTCCCAGGAGGCTTCCCTCCAAGTACCATCGGCGCAAAGGAGCTTAACTTCTGTGTTCGGAATGGGAACAGGTGTATCCTCCTTGCTATAGTAACCACATAATATATTAGCACTTTCAAAACTGCATAGCATTTTTGGTCAAGTCCTCGACCTATTAGTACTCATAAGCTAAACACATTGCTGCGCTTACACCTTGAGCCTATCAACCAAGTAGTCTTCTTGGGGTCTTACCTTAAAAAGTGGGAAATCTTATCTTGAGGGTGGCTTCGCACTTAGATGCTTTCAGCGCTTATCCAGTCCATACATAGCTACCCAGCTGTGCCACTGGCGTGACAACTGGTGCACCAGAGGTATGTCCATCCCGGTCCTCTCGTACTAAGGACAGCTCCTCTCAAATTTCCTACGCCTGCGACGGATAGGGACCGAACTGTCTCACGACGTTCTGAACCCAGCTCGCGTACCACTTTAATGGGCGAACAGCCCAACCCTTGGGACCTACTACAGCCCCAGGATGTGATGAGCCGACATCGAGGTGCCAAACCTCCCCGTCGATGTGGACTCTTGGGGGAGATCAGCCTGTTATCCCCAGGGTAGCTTTTATCCGTTGAGCGATGGCCCTTCCACTCGGTACCACCGGATCACTAAGCCCGACTTTCGTCCTTGCTCGACCTGTATGTCTTGCAATCAAGCTCCCTTTTGCCTTTACACTCTATGCACGATTTCCGACCGTGCTGAGGGAACCTTTGGGCGCCTCCGTTACTTTTTAGGAGGCGACCGCCCCAGTCAAACTGCCCACCTGACAGTGTCCCAAGACCGGATTCACGGCCTGTGGTTAGAATCCCAATACTACAAGGGTGGTATCCCAAGGATGGCTCCACCGAAACTGGCGTCCCGGCTTCTTGGCCTCCCACCTATCCTGTACATGTAGTATCAAGATCCAATGTCAAGCTACAGTAAAGCTCCATGGGGTCTTTCCGTCCTGTCGCAGGTATCCAGCATCTTCACTGGAATTACAATTTCACCGAGTCCCTTGTTGAGACAGTGCCCAAATCGTTACGCCTTTCGTGCGGGTCGGAACTTACCCGACAAGGAATTTCGCTACCTTAGGACCGTTATAGTTACGGCCGCCGTTTACTGGGGCTTAAGTTCAGTGCTTCGCAAAAGCTAACACATCCCCTTAACCTTCCAGCACCGGGCAGGCGTCAGCCCCTATACATCATCTTTCGATTTAGCAGAGACCTGTGTTTTTGGTAAACAGTCGCTTGGGCCTATTCTCTGCGGCCTCCTCGGGCATACACCCTAACGAGGCACCCCTTCTCCCGAAGTTACGGGGTCATTTTGCCGAGTTCCTTAACAAGGGTTCCCTCGCTGGCCTTAGGATTCTCTCCTCACCTACCTGTGTCGGTTTGCGGTACGGGCACCTCTTACCTCGGTAGAGACTTTTCTTGGCAGCATGAAATCAGCTACTTCGCTACTTAAATTCGCTCCCCATCACACCTTAGGATATGTTAAGACGGATTTGCCTATCTTAACTCCCTTGATGCTTGGACCTACGCGACCAGCGGTAGGATAGCCTATCCTTCTGCGTCATCCCATCCCTCAAACGGTAATTGGTGGTACAGGAATCTCAACCTGTTGTCCATCGCCTACGCCAATTGGCCTCGGCTTAGGTCCCGACTAACCCTGAGCGGACGAACCTTCCTCAGGAAACCTTAGGTTTTCGGCCCGTGGGATTCTCACCCACGTCTCGCTACTCATGCCAACATTCTCTCTTCTCTAAAGTCCACTAATCCTTACGGTTTAGCTTCAGCCCTTAGAGAATGCTCCCCTACCCATCCTTACGGATGCCGTAGCTTCGGTGATGAGTTTTAGCCCCGGTAATTTTCGGCGCAGGATCACTCGACCAGTGAGCTATTACGCACTCTTTAAATGAATGGCTGCTTCTAAGCCAACATCCTGGTTGTCTGTGCAATCCCACATCCTTTTCCACTTAACTCATACTTAGGGACCTTAGCTGACGGTCTGGGCTGTTTCCCTCTTGACTATGAATCTTATCACCCATAGTCTGACTCCCGAGCAAAAGAATAAGGCATTCGGAGTTTGATAGTCTTCGGTAACCCAAAGGGCCCCTAGGACAGTCAGTGCTCTACCTCCTTTTCTCTAAGCTCGAGGCTAGCCCTAAAGCTATTTCGGGGAGAACCAGCTATCTCCAAGCTCGATTGGAATTTCACCGCTACCCACAGCTCATCCCCGCACTTTTCAACGTGCGTGGGTTCGGACCTCCACGAAATTTTACTTTCGCTTCATCCTGTCCATGGGTAGATCGCCTGGTTTCGGGTCTACGGCAAGTAACTAAAACGCCCATTTAAGACTCGCTTTCGCTGCGGCTCCAGACCTTAAGTCCTTAACCTTGCTACTTACCGTAACTCGTTGGCCCGTTCTACAAAAAGTACGCGGTCACACTAAAAATGTGCTTCCACAGCTTGTAGGCACAGGGTTTCAGGTTCTATTTCACTCCCCTCCCGGGGTTCTTTTCACCTTTCCCTCACGGTACTATGCGCTATCGGTCACCAAGTAGTATTTAGCCTTGGGGGGTGGTCCCCCCTGCTTCCCACAGGGTTTCACGTGTCCCGTGGTACTCTGGAGTATGCTCAAAAGGTTTCGTGTTTAATCTACAGGACTGTTACCTTCTGTGGTGGGCCTTTCCAGACCTCTTCGACTACACTACTAACTTTCTAAAGAGCATATCCGCAACCCCTACAAAGCGAAGCTTTATAGGTTTGGGCTAATCCCCTTTCGCTCGCCGCTACTTAGGGAATCGAATTTTCTTTCTCTTCCTCAGGGTACTTAGATGTTTCAGTTCCCCTGGTTCCCCTCCTTAGACTATGTATTCATCTAAGGATACCTAGACATTACTCTAGGTGGGTTTCCCCATTCGGAAATCTCCGGATCAAAGGTTGCTTGCACCTCCCCGAAGCTTATCGCAGCTTACCACGTCCTTCATCGGCTCTTGGTGCCAAGGCATCCGCCCTGCGCCCTTAATAACTTGACCAGCTTTAATGCTATGCAATTTTCAAAGTGCTAAAGCACATCGCCAACGAAATCAAAGATTTCCGTTGCTCAAAGTGCTAGTGCACACTAACAAAGTGCTAAACTCTCAAAATCAAACAGCAGGTAAAACTCCTTAGAAAGGAGGTGATCCAGCCGCACCTTCCGATACGGCTACCTTGTTACGACTTCACCCCAGTCATCGATTTCACCTTCGGCAGCCCCCTCCTTGCGGTTAGGTAGCTGACTTCGGGTGCCCCCGACTCCCATGGTGTGACGGGCGGTGTGTACAAGACCCGGGAACGTATTCACCGCGGCATTCTGATCCGCGATTACTAGCAACTCCAGCTTCATGCAGGCGAGTTTCAGCCTGCAATCCGAACTGAGACCAGCTTTAAGGGATTAGCTCAGCCTCACGACCTTGCAGCCCTCTGTACTGGCCATTGTAGCACGTGTGTAGCCCTAGGCATAAGGGGCATGATGATTTGACGTCATCCCCACCTTCCTCCGAGTTATCCTCGGCAGTCCCTTTAGAGTGCCCAACTTAATGCTGGCAACTAAAAGTAAGGGTTGCGCTCGTTGCGGGACTTAACCCAACATCTCACGACACGAGCTGACGACAACCATGCACCACCTGTCACCTCAGTCCCCGAAGGGAAGGCTCCGATTAAGGAGCTGTCTAAGGGATGTCAAGCCTAGGTAAGGTTCTTCGCGTTGCTTCGAATTAAACCACATGCTCCGCTGCTTGTGCGGGTCCCCGTCAATTCCTTTGAGTTTCACTCTTGCGAGCGTACTCCCCAGGCGGAGTGCTTAATGCGTTAACTACGGCACCGAGAGGGGTAACTCCCGACACCTAGCACTCATCGTTTACGGCGTGGACTACCAGGGTATCTAATCCTGTTTGCTCCCCACGCTTTCGTGCCTCAGCGTCAGTTGCAGTCCAGAGAGCCGCCTTCGCAACTGGTGTTCCTCCCAATATCTACACATTTCACCGCTACACTGGGAATTCCACTCTCCTCTCCTGCACTCAAGCCCAACAGTTTCAAAGGCTTACTACGGTTGAGCCGTAGCCTTTCACCTCTGACTTGAAGGGCCGCCTACGCACCCTTTACGCCCAGTAATTCCGGATAACGCTAGCCCCCTACGTATTACCGCGGCTGCTGGCACGTAGTTAGCCGGGGCTTCCTCCTTGAGTACCGTCAGAATTCTTCCTCAAGGACAGAACTTTACGACCCGAAGGCCTTCATCGTTCACGCGGCGTTGCTGCATCAGGCTTTCGCCCATTGTGCAATATTCCCCACTGCTGCCTCCCGTAGGAGTCTGGACCGTGTCTCAGTTCCAGTGTGGCCGATCACCCTCTCAGGTCGGCTACCCATCGTCGCCTTGGTAGGCCGTTACCCCACCAACTAGCTAATGGGACGCGGGCCCATCCTGTACCGCAAAAGCTTTGATCAAAAGAAGATGCCTTCCTTTGATATCATCTTGTATTAGCACACCTTTCGGTGTGTTATCCAAGTGTACAGGGCAGGTTACCCACGCGTTACTCACCCGTCCGCCGCTGAGATGGTGTTTAACACTCAATACTTATTATGTGTTATTCATAATTTGCGAAAAGCTCGCTATCGCATGCTTGACGCGGCTAGCTGATAGCATTTTAAATAAATACTCAGTGTTAAACACTATCTCCGCTCGACTTGCATGTGTTAGGCACGCCGCCAGCGTTCATCCTGAGCCAGGATCAAACTCTCAAATATAACTTTTATATTTAGTAACTGGCTTAATTACCTGCTGTTTAATTTTCAAAGTTCATTTACTTGTCCTTGCGACAAGTAATAATATATCACCTTTTAAATTGTGAGTCAACACTTTTTTGATATTTTTTTAAATCTTAAAATATTATCTTTTCAATACGCTAATATCTATAAAAACAAGCTCATATAATTCTAATAGAAAAATACATAAATTGTAAATGTTTATAATCGCATAAAATTATTTTTGTTTTCAAAGCCTAGTGATATAATTTTTATAATAAATTTAATATAACTGTAAAGGAATGATATTTTTTATGTATGATATAGCTATACTAGTTTTACTTTTTATAGTATTTGTATTGTATTTTAAAAATAAACGTTTGTCCTACTATGCTGATAAAAATTAAATCAAACTAAACAAATAATATATAAAATAAATAAATTAGTATATAATGCTGATTCTATAGATGAAATGTATGAATTCATTTTAAAGCACTTGATTGATCTAATAGACGATGCATCTAAGGGGTCTATACTTATATATAATCCAAAAGAAAATTACATGGAATTTAAAGCATGTATAGGATTTGATTTTGAAAAACTCAAAAATGTAAAACTTAAAGTAGAAGAACTATTTTTATATAAAGAAAATAAATTAAAAGAAGCTAGTATAATAAGAAATCCAGAAAAATACGATAGGCTTAATATATCTTCAGAAAAATATACCTCATTAAAAAAAATAAGAGCCTTAGATATTAAATCTACTATATCAGTACCTTTATATATAGATTCTACTTTTTTTGGAATTGTTAATATAGATTCTTGTGTTTCATATTCATCTTTTTCTGATGAAGATTTAAAATTAACTGTATATATAAAAAACGAACTCGAAATGGCCATGAAAAATATAATTTATTTAAACAAACTTAAAGAATATGCTAATTTTGATTCACTCACAGGTGTAATGAACAAAAGATTCTTTTGTGAAAATTTTAAGTGTATAGATAAAAAAATAGTCTATACCCTAGTATATATCGATTTAAATAACTTTAAATATATCAATGATACTTATGGACATTTTAAAGGTGATGAAGTTTTAAAAAAGTTTTGCTATGTAGTAAATAAAAATATAAGAAATTCTGATCTATTTGCAAGAGTAGGCGGAGATGAGTTTGTCTTACTCTTTAAAAATATGAATAAAGAAAATGCAAAGGCTAAAATAAATTCTATTAAACTACAATTAGAAAATATAGTGGATTTTAGTTTTGGATTGAAGGAATTTAAGTATGATAACGAAATCTCTTTAGATGAGCTTTTAAAAGAAGTAGATATTAAAATGTATACTCAAAAAAAGAAGACTTCTATTGGGGGGTAGAAGTCTTTTAGGGGGAGATTGATTAAATATTTAGTTGTATTTATATAATACCCCCTTTTTAAAAGTTTATACATTTATTTTTTATTTTCCGCAACATTTTTTATATTTTTTTCCACTTCCACATATACATGGTTCATTTCTTCCTATTTTATCTTCCTTCACTATAGTTTTTGAAGATTTGTATTCTTTTTCTATTTCTTTTCTCTTTTCTTTTGGTAATATACCTTCCCATTCATCTAAGTTATAAAGCCAAGTAGCTTCTACTTTTACCATATTGTAGTAAAGTTTTTCAAAGTCTATTTCTATTTTTATATTTGTATCTTCTTGTATAGTTTCTAAGCTTATTTCATTTTTTAAACTTTCACTTATACCATCTAAAAATCCCATAAATTCTTCGTTGCTTACATTATATTTATCAGCAAGATCTGATACTTTTCCTTCTACTACTTGCATTTTTTCTTTAAGTATCTGCTTATATATATTAGTTTCTTTTCTAAAATAATCTTCCCAAAACGGTATTTCTTCTTGACTAGATAAATTTTCGCAAAGTGATCTCCACTTTTCAAACAAACTCATAATTATCCTCCTTTGTTTTATAAGCTAATGATATATTATACCAAATAAATATTTTATTTCAAGAAAATATTTCTCTAAGTATTTTTATAGCATAAGTTTGATCTATAAAAAACGGACTTGTGGCAATTGTAATTACGTTTGACTTTTTTATTAACTGTTTTATTTTGTTCATCTTAAAATCGTAATCTATATAGTCCATATCTTTTGAAAAAATATCTAAGTCTATATCTAGTACAAATTCATCATTTATATCTAGTTTAAAGCTAGCTAAACTGTCTATAATTAAAACATCTGAAAATATTCCAAGATTTAAGGCTGGTTTTATAAAGTTGCCAACATTTAACTTATAATTTGTATATTCAAATACTTCTTTTAAACTTTCTATACTTTGTATGTATTCTTCAGGTTCCCTCATATCTTTGTGTTGATCTATATGAACTAGTTTACAACCTTTATTGAAATGGTTTTGTTTTAGTGACTTGACCCAAAAATAAAAGGCGTGGTTATGATTGTCAAATATATAAATTTTTTTATTTTCTAGGTTGTATTCTATGAAACAATCCAATCCATTAGCTTTTATTTCTTTTTCATCTTCTATTTCACAAAATGCTATATTGTCTGATATCTTTACATCTTCTACAGTGCCTTGTTTTAAAGGGGGTATATATATTTTTTTAACTTTTCTTTTACTATATGAAAAAATATTATTTCCTAAAGGCTCATCTATAAAAAAACCTGTGTAATAATGCAAATTCATCACTCCATTTCTTACAAATAGTGTATAATACTAATTATGTATTAATTAATAAATTAAATCAAAGAATAATTATATAAATAAACTAAGGAGGAATATGTTTTGAAAGAATTTTTGACTGCCTTTTCTCTGATTACGCTAGCTGAGATGGGAGATAAAACCCAGCTTTTAGCTCTTGCTTTTGCATCTAAATTTTCTCCATTAAATGTTCTTTTAGGAATATTTATAGGATCGTTTATAAATCACGGAATAGCTATAGCTATAGGTAATTACATAAGTAAAGTTATTCCAATAAATACAGTTCAGTTAATAGCTTCTTTGCTATTCATTTTTTTTGGATTATGGTCGCTTAAAATAGATTATGAATCTGAAAATGAAGATACTAAGTCTAATTATGGACCTATTATAACAGTTGCCCTAGCGTTTTTCATAGGAGAACTTGGCGATAAAACTCAACTGACGGCCATGACTTTAGGAGCAAATTCTTCTTTTCCTATATTAGTATTATTAGGAACTGTAAGTGCTATGGTATTTACTGGAGGAATGGGCATAGTTGCAGGAAAAATTTTAGGAAAAAAAATACCTGAAGTTACAATGAAAATTATAGCTTCTTTTGTATTTTTATTCTTCGGAAGCTTAGGTCTTTATTCAAATCTTGCCCAAAAATATATAACTCCATTAAATATCCTGGTTTATCTGTTGATTATTTCTGCTTTAGTCATATCTATAATAAAAATTAACATTATTAAAAGAAATAAATATTATCAAAACGAATTAGCTCAAATATTGACTCAATGTAAAAGTTGTAAAGAAAAACATTTTAAATCATGCGTTGTGAATATAAAAAGAGAAGAAATAGAAAAAGAATATCTAGGAGAAAATATTCCATTCTTTGGAGATATAATAAGCTATTTTGAAAGTTTGAAAAATAAAAATTACAATATTTACCACAATATAGAGATGGTATATTCAAATAAAAAAAGGTAGCTTTTCCTACCTTTTTTCATATTTTAAAGAAATAATGAATATATATTAAACCAAATAACTTTTTCTAAATTTTTTAAATATTGAAATTTTTAAAAAATTGTGATATTATTTATTCATATTTAAAATCCTTAAGATATATATAGAAAACTATATAGTTTTCTATATAATATAAAAAATTATTTATGGGGGTGAGTTTTGTGACTCAAATAGTAGATACTCTTAATGGCATCATATGGAGTGACGCACTTGTTTATTTGTGTCTTATTACTGGTCTTTATTTTTCTCTCAAGATGAAGTTTTTCCAAGTACGCCATATTAAAGATATGGTAAAATTATTATTTAAAGGTTCAGATTCTGAAAAAGGAGTTTCTTCTTTCCAAGCTTTCGCTCTTTCAGTTTCTGGCCGTGTTGGTACAGGTAATATAGCTGGGGTTGCTACAGCTATAGCTATGGGTGGACCTGGTGCACTTTTCTGGATGTGGGCAATCGCTTTCCTGGGCGCTGGTTCTGCTTATGTTGAATCTGCTTTAGCTCAAGTTTATAAAGTAGAAAAAGACGGAGAATACCGTGGAGGTCCTGCATACTATATCGAAAAAGGTTTAGGTATGAAGTGGTATGCTATTACATTCGCAGTTGCAACAGTAGTTGCTATGGGATTCTTCCTTCCGGGAGTTCAATCTAACAGTATAGCAGCTGGTATAAATAATGCTTTTGGAGTTAGTCCTTATGTAACTGCTTCTATATTAGTTTTACTTTTAGGAGTTATAATCTTTGGTGGAGTTAAACGTATAGGTAAAGCTGCTGAAATCATAGTTCCTTTCATGGCTATTGGATATATATTAGTTGCACTTATAATTATAATTGTTAATATAACTAAATTACCAGAAGTTATAGCTTTAGTATTTAAGAGTGCTTTTGCTCTTGAGCCAGCTCTTGCAGGTATAATAGGTATGGCTATATCTTGGGGAGTAAAACGTGGAATATACTCAAACGAAGCAGGTCAAGGTACAGGGCCTCAAGCTGCAGCTGCTGCAGAAGTTTCTCATCCTGCTAAACAAGGTTTAGTTCAAGCATTCTCTGTATATATAGATACATTATTTGTTTGCTCTGCAACAGGATTTATGATCTTAATTACAGGTATGTACAATATAGTAAATCCAGATGGTGGATTCTTAGTTGAAAATATGCCTGGAGTTGCTATAGGTCCAGCTTATACTCAAAAAGCTGTTGAAACTTTATTCCCATCATTTGGTAGTGCATTTGTTGCTATAGCATTATTCTTCTTTGCTTTCACAACATTAATGGCTTACTACTATATAGCTGAAACAAATGTTGCTTACCTAATAAACAAGGGTAACAACAAGGTTTTAATAAATGCACTAAGAGTTGCTTTACTTGCTTCTATATTCTATGGTGCTATAAGAACTGCAGAACTTGCTTGGGGACTAGGTGATATAGGTGTTGGTTTAATGGCATGGCTAAACATAATAGCTATAATCCTTCTTAGAAAACCAGCATTTGATACTCTTAAAGATTACGAAGAGCAAGTATCTCAAGGAAAAGACCCAGTGTTTGATCCTGTTAAACTTGGAATTAAAAATGCTGATTTCTGGCTAAAATATAATGCAAAAAAGACTAACTAATAAAAAGCAGGCATGTGCCTGCTTTTTATTTTTCCCATCTTCCATATATTCCACATGGAAGAACTAAGTTTGTTTTTGTAGCAACAAGTCCTATTTCTCCCGAATATATATTTCCTTTATACTTTTTTCCAACAGATAACTTTAATATATTCTCTATTACACTAGGTGAAAATCCTGATGTATATGAATTTACAAGAACAAATAATGGATCATCAGATAATACATTTGTGCAAAGTTGTATAAGATTATAAAGCTCATCTTCTATCTTCCACACTTCTCCACTTGGCCCTCTTCCATAAGAAGGAGGATCCATTATTATTGCATCATACTTTCTTCCTCTTCTTATTTCTCTGTTTACAAATTTTATAACATCATCTACTATAAATCTAACTTTCCTATGAGATAAGTTAGAAAGCTGTATATTTTCTTTAGCCCAAGTTACCATTCCTTTTGAAGCATCTACATGACATACTTCTTCTGCTCCAGCATAAGCTGCAGCTACCGTAGCTCCACCTGTGTAAGCAAATAAATTAAGTACTTTTACAGGTCTGTTTGCATTTTTTATTTTATCAATTATCCAGTCCCAGTTAGCTGCTTGTTCTGGGAAAAGTCCTGTGTGCTTAAATCCAGTTGGCTTTATATAAAACGAAAGATCTTTATATTTTATTGTCCACCTTTGGGGCATTTTCTTTTTGTGCTCCCAGTGTCCTCCACCTTGATTACTTCTATGGTAATGTGCATGTGGATCTTTCCATAAAGACCATTCTTTTTCCATAGGCCATATAATTTGAGGATCTGGCCTTCTTAATATGTACTCTCCCCATCTTTCTAATTTTTCACCATTTCCAGTATCTATAAGTTCATAACTTTTCCATTTATCTGCAATTAACATATCAAACCCTCCATATTTCATCGATCATGTTATTATATAATATATATTATACCCTTTCAAGCAACAAAAAGGTTTTATATTTATAAATATATTTCTGAAAATATTGACAACTATTTTTTTATATGTTAATGTCTAATTACAATAGAATATTTTCCTTCAGGGCAGGGTGAAATTCCCGACCGGCGGTATAGCCCGCGAGCTACTTTGTAGCAGACTTGGTGTAATTCCAAGGCCGACAGTATAGTCTGGATGGAAGAAGGAATAAAAAAAGTGTTTATAGTAAATACTTTTATGTTTATTATGCCCTGAGAATATATTTCTCAGGGCATTTTTTATAACACATAGTTGTGATCAAAATTAGGAGTGATGTAATGGATTATAAGTATATGAAAAAGGCTTTAAGTCTTGCTAAATTGGGAATAGGCTATACAAATCCAAATCCTTTAGTTGGTGCTGTTATAGTTAAAGATGGTCAAATAATAGGTCAAGGATATCATAAACACTATGGATATGATCATGCTGAAATTGATGCAATAAAAAATTCATATTCAGATCTAAAAGGATCTACTATGTATGTAAATTTAGAACCGTGCTCTCATTTTGGGAAAACTCCACCTTGTGTTTATGAAATTGTTAAAAAAGGAATATCAAAAGTTGTAATAGGTATGGTTGACCCAAACCCCTTAGTGTCTGGAAATGGAATAAAAATATTAAAAGAAAACAACATAGAAGTAGTAGTTGGAGTTTTAGAAGATGAAGCTAAAAAACTTAATGAAATTTTTATTAAATATATAACTACAAATATTCCTTTTTGTATATTAAAAACTGCTATGACTTTAGACGGAAAGATAGCTTCTAAAACAGGAGATTCTAAATGGATAAGTAATGATATCTCAAGAAAATATGTTCATCATTTAAGGCATAAAGTTTCTGCAATAATGGTTGGAGTTAATACTGTTATTTTAGACAATCCCTACCTTACAACAAGACTTAATAAAAGATCTAAAAATCCAATTAGAATAATAGTTGATACTTATTGCAAGACGCCTTTAGATTCTAATGTTTTATCTGATGAATCTAAAACCATAATAGCTACAACTAACCTTGCTTTAGATGAAAACATAGAAAAACTTAAACAAAAAGGAGCTGAAATTATAATAACTCCTGCTAAAGACGATAAGGTAGATCTTTCTTTTCTTATGAAAGAACTTGGTAAAAGAAAGATAGACAGTATTTTACTAGAAGGAGGATCTACTTTAAACTATACTGCTTTGAATGAAAACTTAGTAGATAAAGTAATTTCTTTTGTATCTGCCAAAATTATAGGAGGAACTCTTGCTAAAACACCTGTAGGTGGATTAGGAAAAGATTATATAAAAGATGCCATAGAGCTTGAAAATGTGACTGTATCGATGTTTGATAACGATATTATGATCCAGGCATACCCCAAAAAAGTTTAGCTATGCTTTGAGAAAGGATTGATATTAATGTTTACAGGATTAGTAGAAGAAATAGGTATAGTTGAATCTATTGAAAATTTCAGTAATTCTTCAAAGATTGTTATAAAATGCAATAAAGTCCTAGGTAATCTAAAATTAGGAGATAGCATAAGTACAAATGGAGTATGTCTTACTGTAACAAATTATGATAATAAAAGCTTCAGTGCTGATGTTATGGGAGAAACTATCCAAAAAACTAATTTAAAATACTTAAAAAAATTAGATAAAGTAAACCTTGAAAGAGCATTGAAATTAGGGGATAGATTTGGTGGACATATAGTAACTGGACATATAGATGGAATAGGTACTATATGTGATATAAAAAAAGATGATATAGCTACTTGGATATCTATAAATGCTAATGAAAATATAATGAAATATATAATTTATAAAGGATCTGTATGTATAGATGGAATAAGCCTAACTGTCGCATGTGTTGAGAAAAATATATTTAAAGTATCTATAATTCCTCATACTAAAACCTTAACTACTCTTTCTAACAAAAATGTAGGAGATTTTGTAAATATCGAATGCGATATAGTTGGAAAGTACATCGAAAAACTTTTAAATTTTTCTAATAAAAAGAGTGATATAAGTTTAGAATTTCTCAAAGAAAATGGATTTTTATAATGGGGGGATATTTATGTATAAGTTTAATACTATACAAGAAGCGATAGAAGATATAAAAAATGGAAAGATGGTTATAGTCGTAGATGATGAAGACCGAGAAAATGAAGGCGATCTTGTTATGGCAGCACAGAAAGTTACACCTGAGAGCATAAATTTTATGACAAAGTATGCAAGAGGTCTTATATGTATGCCTATTATAGAAGAAAGACTAAAAGAACTTGATTTACCTCAAATGGTAAGTAATAATACAGATCCTCATGAAACTGCATTTACAGTTTCTATAGATCATATAGATACAACTACTGGAATATCTGCTAGCGAAAGATGCTTAACTATACTTAAAGCTATAGATGAAAACTGTACTTTTAATGATTTTAAAAGACCTGGACATATATTCCCTCTTAGATATACTCCTGGAGGAGTTTTAAAAAGAGCAGGACATACAGAAGCTGCTGTTGATCTTTCAAAGCTTGCTAACCTTTATCCTGCTGGAGTTATCTGCGAAATAATGAATGACGATGGAACTATGGCTAGAGTTCCTGAACTTATTGAGTTTTCTAAAATTCACAACTTAAAGATAATTACAATTGCAGACCTTATAAAATATAGAAGAAAAAATGAGTGCTTAGTCCAAAGGGTAGCTTGTGCTAATATGCCTACTAGATATGGTAACTTTAAAGCATTTGGATATATAAATAAGTTGAACAATGAGCATCATATAGCTCTTGTTAAAGGTGATATTTCTACTGATGAGCCTGTTTTAGTTAGAGTTCATTCTGAATGTTTAACAGGTGATGCTTTTGGGTCTTTAAGGTGCGACTGTGGAGATCAGTTTGCTTATGCCATGAAAAAAATAGAAAATGAAGGTAGAGGTATTCTTCTTTACATGAGACAAGAAGGTAGAGGTATAGGCCTTATAAATAAATTAAAAGCGTACTCTCTTCAAGATAAAGGGTTGGATACAGTTGATGCTAATTTGGCCCTAGGATTTCCTGATGATATGCGTGATTATGGTATAGGAGCTCAAATTCTTTTAGACCTTGGAGTTAAAAAAATAAAGCTTATGACTAACAATCCAAAAAAATTATCAGGTCTTTCTGGCTATGGATTAGAAGTTGTAGATAGAGTTGCTATACAGATAAATAATAGTAAGGAAAGTATAGATTATCTTAAAACTAAAAAACAAAAATTAGGACATATGCTTGAATTTAAGGAGGAATAAAAATGAAAATTTATGAAGGAAATTTAGTTTGTAATGGTTTAAAATTTGGAATAGTTGTTGGAAGATTTAATGAATTTATAACATCAAAGCTTTTGTCTGGTGCTTTAGATTCACTAAAGCGACATGGGGCTAATGAAAATGATATTGAAATTGCTTGGGCTCCAGGAGCATTTGAAATCCCTTTAATAGCTAAGAAAATGGCAAGCTCTAAAAAATACGATGCTATAATTTGTCTTGGAGCTGTTATAAGAGGAGCTACTCCTCATTTTGATTATGTATCTAACGAGGTTTCTAAGGGAGTTGCTTGTGTATCTTTAGAAACAGATATACCTGTTATATTTGGAGTTTTAACTACAGATACAATAGAACAAGCTATAGAAAGAGCTGGAACTAAAGCAGGAAACAAAGGATATGAAGCTGCTACTGTAGCAATAGAAATGGCAAATTTAATAAATATATTATAGCATCAAAAGCCTTAATCATGTGATTAAGGCTTCATTTATTGGGTATATTATACCTGTGAGATAATATATTTATTATAAGGAGGAATTTTATGGCAACTGAGAAAATGATCAAAGCTTTGAATAATCAACTATTTAGAGAATTTCAATCTGAATACATCTATATATCTATGGAAGCATATTTTGCATCACAAAATCTAGATGGATTTGCTAACTTTTTCAACGTTCAGGCTCAAGAAGAAAGAGCTCATGCATACAAAATATTCAACTATATACACAGAATAGGCGGAAAAGTAGAGCTTCAGTCTATACCTCAACCTAAAATTGATTTTGAAAGTCCTAAAGAAGTTATACAGCTTGCACTAGAGCATGAAAAGTTTATAACAAAATCTATTCACGATATACTTGCACTTGCTATTGAAGAAAAAGATTATACAACTAGTGCTTTCCTTCAGTGGTATATAAATGAACAAGCTGAAGAAGAAGAAAGTATGGAAAAAATATTAAATAAAATAAAACTTTTAAAAGAAGATCCTGCTGGAATTTTAATGCTAGATTCTGAACTTGCAAAAAGGGTATTCGTTCCAATTCCAACAGAATAATTTTTCAAAAAAGCTATGGTACCATAGCTTTTTTTATTTTGTTTATAATCACCAATTATATAAGGGGTGTATAAGATATATTGAGGAATAAATAAAGGAGGTACAGTGATGAACTATAAATCTATGAATATGAATACTCAAAAAAAACTAGCTAGAGCATATGTTCATGCTCAACCTTATATAGGAATGATTTCTCTTGATGAAGCTCTAAAAAGAGGAAGTGTTTTTCCAAACTTATATCAACCTTATAAAAAGAAAAAACTCAAAAAATAATAGGAGGATTAAGATATGAAAAAAGAAGATTTATTAAGAAAAATTCAAGAAGTCGAATTTGCAGCAGTAGATCTTAACTTATATTTAGATATGTATCCAGATAATCAAATGGCTCTTAGAGATTACAATTGTCTTGTACAAGAACTTATGAATCTTAAAAGATTATATGAGATGAACTATGGACCTTTTAGTAATTTCGGAACTTCTTTTAATCAATATCCTTTCTCTTGGGTAAATGAACCTTGGCCATGGGAAACTGAATAAGGAGGTAAATTTATGTGGATTTACGAAAAGAAACTTCAATATCCTGTTAAAATAAAAAATAAGGATTTAAAAATGGCAAAATATATAATCACACAATTTGGAGGACCAGACGGAGAACTAGGAGCTGCTATAAGATACTTAAGCCAAAGATATACAATGCCTACAAGAAAATCAGCTGCCCTTCTTACTGATATAGGTACTGAAGAACTTGCTCATCTTGAGATGATAAATGTAATGTTTTACCAACTAATAAAAGATGCAACTCCTCAAGAACTTGAAAAAGCTGGTCTTGGAGGTCAATATGTTCAACACGGATATGCAGTCTATCCTCAAGATGCTAATGGAATTCCTTGGACAGCAGCTTACCTTCAATCAACTTCTGACCCTATAACTGACCTACACGAAGATATGGCTGCTGAACAAAAAGCTAGAGCAACTTATGAAAACCTAATTAATCTAACTGACGATGTAGACTTAATAGATGCTCTTAGGTTCTTAAGACAAAGAGAAGTTATCCATTATCAAAGATTCGGAGAAGCTTTAAGAGATGCATATGAATATTTAGATAGCAAAAAAATTTATTAACACAAAGCATAGGGTTTCCTATGCTTTTGTTTTGCTTTTTATAGACACAAAACTTTTATATGTGTTATGATAACATAAACAAATATTTTGAAAAGGAGATTTTATCTATGGAAAACATTGTTTTAGCTAAAGTTGGAAACAAGCAAATCACAAAAGATGACTTTGAATTTTTTAAAAAAGGTCTTAATCCTCAAGTTTTAATGCAATTTAACTCTGAAGAAGGACAAAAAAGACTACTTCAAGAGCTAGTTAATCAGGAGCTTTTCTATTTAGATGCTATCGATAACAAATTAAATGAAGATCCTGAATACATAAAAGAAATAGAAAGAATAAAAGCAGGCTTTTTAAAACAATATGCTATAAACAAAGTAGTTATGAATGTAACTGTAACTAATGAAGAATTAAAAACATATTATGAGGAAAATAAAGACTTATTTAAATCTGAAGAAATGGCTAAAGCAAGTCATATACTTGTAGATACTCAAGAAAAAGCTAATGAAATAATAGATGAAATAAATAGCGGGCTTTCTTTTGAAGAAGCTGCAACAAAATATTCTAATTGTCCTTCAAGTGCTCAAGGAGGAGATCTTGGTATATTCCCAAGAGGAAGAATGGTTCCTGAGTTTGAAGAAGCTGTATTTAGCATGAATATAGGTCAAATAAGCCATCCTGTAAAAACTCAATTTGGATATCACATAATAAAGCTTTCTGATAAAAAAGAAGCTGGTTATAAAACATTTGATGAAGTTAAAAATCAAATATCTCAACAATTAATAGCTCAAAAGCAAGAAAAAGCATATTTAGATAAAATAAATGAATTAAAAGGAAAATATGAAATAGTTGTAAACGAATAAAAGATGTGCATTTTGCACATCTTTTTTAATATATCTTTCTTACATTAGCTGCTTGAGGACCTTTAACTCCATTTACTACATCAAAGAAAACATTTTGACCCTCTTCTAAATCTTTCTTCTCTCCTTTTTCTTTTATAGCAGATACATGAACAAATATGTCTTCCCCTTCATCTGATGTTATAAATCCAAAACCTTTTTCTGGGTTAAACCATTTAACTACTCCTGTTCTCATACATAACCTCCAAAATAACTATTTTACTTTTATTATTTGCTTTATTTTATCTTTTATATATTCCACATATTTCATATTTCACTTTTTTGAGTTTTCTTGTTTTTTATCATAGATATTATTAATAATATTATTGGTATTATTATCTGAAATGGCATCGCATAATAAGGATGTAGTTTTGCTGCTGTAGCTACAAGCTGTGGATAACTATCATAAAGCCATGCAGATAAAGATATTACAAATAAAGATATAGGCAAAACTAAAACTTTATATTCTTTTAAATTAAAAATTTGTGCAATACCTGTTATTGCTGCATACATACAAAGTATAGTAGCTCCTCCTCCACCAAACAGCAAGTTCACAGATACTATAGGATCAAGTACTACAGAAGGGATTAAACTAGCACTTGTATGTGGTGGAAACACATGTATATTAAGTATATCTGAACCTAAAGCAAAAATATCTCTAAGTATTATAGCTAGTAAAACTAAGCTTACTAGAAAAATTCCTGAATATGTAGCCTTAAATACTTCTTTGTCTTTATTAATACTTGGAAATATCATGAGAAATACAACTGCTTCTCCAAATGGAAATGTTACAGTTGAAAAAGATGCTTTTAAAACAGGCATTATTCCTCCTTCTAAAAAAGGTAGGACATTTTTTACATTATATTCTGATATCAAAAGAAACATAGTTAATACAACTAATGATATAAGTATAGGAACAAATATACCTGCTGCCCTTGCTATAACTTCTATTCCTTTTCTAATCCCATAAGCTAATACAAGAACATATAATATACTTATAAATGTAGCTGGAGTTTCTGGATAATTTGTTACGACCATATATTCAGAAGATGTTCTAGTTATTAGTGCAGCTAAATGAAGAAAGTACCATACATAAAATAATCCTATTATACTTCCTATTATGCTTCCGAAATGCTCTTTTAATATTTGTATAAGATTTTTAGAAGGATTTAATTTATAAATATATAAGTATATAGTTATTAAAATTGTTCCTATAACTGCTGCAATAATAAATGCTAACCACATATCTTGCTTTACATTTCTTGATGGCATTACAATAGAGTAATCAGAAAATAAAAATGCTATAACTAAAAACATAAGCTGTGAAGCTGATATTTTATTATCTTTTATCACTTTATCCCTCCTACTATACTTTCGACTATCTTTGTTATAAATACAGCGGGGCTAGGAGGTGCTTTATCTATTATTTGTAATAAACTTGTTGTAAATGCTATTATTATTAAAAGTGAATATATAATTATAATTTTAGGCTTATCATCTGATCTTAATAATTCTAATAAATCTATAAAAATAGCTATAATAAAGCCTGCTATCAAACCTAATACCATATTCCCCTCCTACATAGATCTTATAGTCTGCCCTATAAGTCCTGTTCTTCTTACATTAACCTTTACATTTATATCTGTTTCAACATGCGAAAACTCCTCTTCCCAATAATCTATATATTCTTTTGCAATATCAGGATATTTTCTTCTAAGCGTCTTATAAAAACCTACTACATCACTTTGATACTCTTTTTGAATTTTACTTAACATCTCCCTTATTTGATCTTTTATAACTCTTTGAGCTTCTATTTCTAACATCTTTATAGCTTGTTCACTTGTTAAGTCTCCTCTTCCGTGTTGCTCTGCTAAATTCACATCCATTTTTATATCTATTATAAATTTGTAGCTATCTCCTTTTAATTCTACATCTTTATTAGTCTTTGCTCTTATAATTTCAAGTGCTACTTTATGTCTTTCTTGAAGAGGATTTTTCATTTGTATTATACCGCTTCCTATATCGTCTTTTACAAATAAAAGAGATCTTGTTTCTATTTCATTTAAATATCCATATAACTTATCTTCCTTAAATACTGCTGCACCCCCTATTTTCATATGTTCTATAAATTTAGCTTCTTCAACTTGAGGCTGTATAACACCTATTGAAGGACTGTTTTCAGGATAATTTAATTCTTTTATAATCTCACCTAAATTCATAGCTTTTATTTTTCCAACGTATTTATAGTTTTCTATTATATCTTTTATATATAATGCTGGGATGCTTTCAAACATACTCTTTGCGTGAAGAACATCCTTTGCAGAAATTCCCTTACTTATAAGAACATAACTTTTCAGTCCTGGCTCGTGATCTCTTGCAAAAAAGTCTAAATATTGTTGTATACCGTCTTTAGCTATCTTTTCGCTTATAATTATTATTTGATTGTGCCCATAGTATGGTTTTTCATTTATACTTAAAAGTGCATTTCTTACAGCTTCAAATATAGTTTCACCTTTTGAAGAAACTACTTTAACTGCATTTTGAACAGTAGGCTGATCTGGCTGAAGTAAATTAGGTCTAGCTAATTGAATAGTAGCTTCTATTAATTCATCTTCTGCCTTATCTAGTCCTACTGCTACAACTATTGCTTTTTCCTTTAGAGGATGGTTATTCCAACAACCTGTCAAGCCTATTGACATAGATATAATTGTTATTACAGTTAATATTTTTTTTATCATATCAATCCTCTTTCTTTCTTATATTTGTATTCATTCTAAACTTATTTTTCTTACTAAATATATTTGGTCTTGTTAGCATCATCCAAATAGGCACCCTTATAAGTCCATCTTTCATATCTATAATATTTAAAGGAGAGTACGGATATAAATATGGAACTCCAAATGATCTTAAAGAACACAAATGCAAAATAACTAACATAAATGTTAAAAATATACCTAAAAGACCTAATATATTTGCAGATACTAAAAATACTAACCTAAGAATTGCTACAACATCATTCATAGAAGGAACTATAAAACTTGATATAGCAGTTAGTGAAACTATAATTACCATAGAACTACTAACAAATCCTGCATTAACTGCAGACTCACCTATAACTAAAGCCCCTACAATGCTAACAGCTTGTCCTACAGGTCTTGGCATTCTTATTCCTGCTTCTCTTAATATTTCAAACACTATCATCATAATAAAAGATTCAACAAATGGAGAAAAAGGTATACCTTCTGCAGAAGATGCCATTGAAATAATTAGCTCAATAGGTACTATGTTAATATGAAAAGAAGTTACTGCCACATAAACTGCTGGAAGCAAAATAGTTATAACTAGTGCTAAAGCCCTTATAAATCTTATATAAGATGAAAAAAAAGGTTTTGAATAATAATCTTCACTTGAATGTATACTTTCTATAAATAAATAAGGAACTGTTAAAACAAAAGGACTTCCATCACATATTATAGCAACTCGTCCTTCTAGTAGCTTTGATACAACTTTATCTGGTCTTTCACTATTTCCAACTGTAGGAAATAATGAACTTGGACCATCTTCTATATACTGTTCTATATATCCTGAATCTAAAATTGCATCTGTATCTATTTTGCTAAGCCTTCTTTTTAAAGTGCTTAAAATATCATTATCTACTATCTTGTCTATATAGACTATACATACATCTGTTTTGCTTTCTCTTCCTATTTTCATAACTTCAAATTTTAGATTAGTACTTTTTATTCTTCTTCTTATGAGTGATATATTTGTTGATAATGTTTCTGTAAATGAGTCTCTAGGACCTCTTACAGATGATTCTGTATCTGGCTGTTCTACAGCTCTTGCTTCCCATGTTTTTGTATCATACAAAATTGCAACTTTATATCCATCTATATATAAAACTGTATCTCCTGAAAGAATTGCATTTATGGTTTCTTGAAAAGACTCAGTTTTTTTGAATTGACTTATATTTACTATACTTTCATTTATATTATCTATACAAAATCTCTCAGTTTCTATACACATTAGCCTTTTTAATATGTTCTCATTTATAATTTGTTTATTTGAAATTCCATCCATAAATGCTATTATAGCTTTTATATTATTAGCTAGTGTTACTTGTCTTAAAACAAAATCAGCACAATTTTCAAATAAGTCATTTAATATTTCCTGTATCTTTTCTATATCGTTAGGTATATATTCTATAATTTGTTTATCTTTATTAGGACTTTCGTTGATTTTGTTTAACATTTCTCTTATTTTTCTAATCAACTTATCACCTCTTTTCGAAATAATCTAAACTTTATTGTTGACAACTTTAAAAAAAGATAAACAAAAAAGCCTTGGGAAAATCCCAAAGCTTTATGCAAATGCCTTTTCTTGTAGCCAAATATCCATTTCTTCTTCTGGTATAGGTTTGCTAAAATAATATCCTTGAGCAAAGTCTGCTCTCATTTTATGTATATTTTCTAGTAATTCTTCGTTTTCTACTCCTTCAACAACTACTCTCATATCAAGGTCATGCGAGAGTGTTATTATGTGTTCTATTATTTTTTTCTTTTTACTGTTTTTCAATGATTCTTTAGTAAACTTATGATCTATCTTTATATAATCAACAGGCAGTAAGTTTAGATAATTTAATGATGAATATCCAGTACCAAAATCATCTATAGAAACCTTTATTCCTTTATTTCTTACATTTTCAAGAAATGCTAAAGCTGTGTTAAAATCATTTATTATTGTATTTTCTGTTATTTCTATATGAAAATTATCTAAATTTATATCATACTTATTTAACAAACTTTCTATATGTAAAAGTATTGAGTCGTCCTCTATATTATTAGATGAAAGGTTTACAGCTATGCTTTTATTTATTCCTGACTTTTTCCATTGTGCTAGTTTTTTGAATACTTCTTCTATAACAAACTTTGTAAGATCTTGTATTAAAGTTGTATTTTCTATCAATGGAATAAACACCATAGGAGAAATAAATCCTTTCTTTGGGTGCTCCCATCTTATGAGGGCTTCAAATCCTTCACATTTTAATGTTTTAAGGTTTATTTTAGGCTGATAATATACCTTTAGCTCTTTTCTTTCTAATGCTCTTTGGAAATCCCAAAGCAACTGAAAATTCTCTTTATGGAAAGTATCCTGAGTATTGTTATATATAACATAGTTTTTTCCTTTTTCTATCGCTTTTTCTGATGCTATTGTAGCTTTTCTAGATATATCTAGTGCATCTTCTTTTGTTAAACTGTAAGCTATTCCTATATGTGGATGAAACGATATTGGTATATCATCTATAAGAACTGGTTGTTGTAAATTAGATGTTATAGTGTTAACTATAAATTCTGTAAAGCTTTTGCTTGTATTTTCAGATAGTATATAAAATCTATTTGTATAAAACCTATATATATCTAAATTTTCAGGTAAATTCTTTTTTATTATATTAAAAGCTCTAGTTATAAATTCATCGCTTTTTTCTATTCCAAATGTAAGAGCAACGCTGTTGTGATTATGTAGTGCAACTGAAAATAAAGTAAATTTTTTATTTTCACTGCTTAGCTGTTTTATTCTATAAGACATAAGATTAAAATTTCTTAAACCAACTTCATTTTCTTTTTCAAAACCTTTTTTAGAACTATCTATATGATTTGAAAATGTTGAAGATGCTAGTCCAAATAAAGCAAAAGATATATTTACTAAAGGATCTTGAGTATTAATCAATACAAGAACTATCCCTAATATAGCTCCTAAATACCCATATTTTAAACTTAATACCATAATAGGAATATAAATAAAATGAATATAATCTTTAGATTTTTCTTTAGAAAAATGTATAATTACAAGTTGAACAACTAACAATAGCCCTATAAATAAGGCTGTCTTTAAAATATTTTTTGAATCTTTTTTCTTAATATTAGACATAAATCCATTAATGTCTTTCACCCTTTACGCCTCCCTAGGTTGTGTCATCGTCTTTAAGTATATTTTACCATTGATCAAGACATATATAAATTACTAAAATACATATAGTAAATTATTCATACTTAATCCTTTATAGACCTTAGGTATAAAGTTTCATGAATAGTTTTAAAAGACAAAATGATTAAAAGGTGTTATAATATTTTCTGATAAGTGAGGTGATATTTATGAGTAATATTGCTGGAAGTGGTTGTGATATATTAGTTCCTTTTAATGAAAGAAAGCCACTTAAAGAAATAGAAAAAAGTATTATAAAACGCTATAGAAAAGAATTATGGTCAAGATTTATTAAGGCTATAAAAGATTTTGAGCTTGTTAAAGACGGAGATAAAATAGCTCTTGGTATATCTGGTGGAAAAGATAGTATCCTTATGGCAAAGCTATTTCAAGAGTTAAAACGTCATGGTCAAATAAAGTTTGAGCTTGAATTTATAGCTATGGATCCTGGGTATCATCCAAATATAAAAGAGTTACTAATAGATAACTGTAATTACTTAAATATACCTATTCATTTGTTTGAATCTGATATATTCAAAATTATAGATAATATAGCTAGTGATTATCCTTGTTATATGTGTGCAAAAATGCGTAGAGGTGCTCTTTATTCAAAAGCTCAGGAACTTGGATGTAACAAGTTGGCATTAGGCCATCACTTTAACGATGTTATAGAAACTACTATGTTAAATATCTTATATGCAGGAAGTTTTAAAACTATGCTTCCTAAACTAAAATCTTCAAATTTTGAAGGCCTTGAGCTTATACGTCCTCTTTATTATGTACGCGAAAAAGATATTGAACGTTTCACGCAAAACAGTGGTATCTGGCCACTTAACTGTGCTTGTATGGTTGCAGCTAAAAAGACAGGTAGCAAACGTAATGAAATAAAGCAAATGATAAAGCAACTTAAAGATAATTTTAGTGAAGTTGATAAGTCTATATTTAAAGCAGCTCAAAATGTAAATATGAACGCTATCTTGGGATGGGAAAAAGATGGACAAAAATATTCGTATTTAGATTTTTATGATGAAACTTAAAAAGGATTAAGCTAGCTTAATCCTTTTTTGATTTGTTTTGCTATATCATTAGCAGCTTTCATACCTGTACTTAGTGCCCCTTGCATCCATCCATGATTTGGTGATATATGTTCTCCTGCAAAAAATATTCTGTTGTTGTATTCAGGGGATGCTGCACTATATGAAAATATTCTCTTTTGTTCAGGTGTAAGTCTACAAAATCCACCTCTAAACCAAGGCTCTTTATCCCATTGTATTGTTTTATAATCATAAACTATATCATCTAAATATCCAGTATCTTTTCCATGAACTTCTTCAACTTGCCTTTTTATACTTTCAAATCTTATTTTTTCTTCTAAATTTGCTAATCTAGTAGATTCTAAATTAAAGTTATATGATGCTAATAAGACATTGCTTTCATAAGATGGATACCATATCGATGCAATAGGTAAATCTGTAAAAGATCCTCCACCTACTATTTTATCTTCTTCCCAAAATCTTTTATTACAAAGAAATAATGTCTTTTGAGCATTAGAATAATTAACCTCTCTTATAGCTTGCATTTTTCTATTTGTAAACGACGGATATATCTGAACATTTCTAAGTGTTGAGAAAGGAATTGCACATACAACATAGTCAAATTCTTCTTTTTGACAATCTCCTGATTTATTTTTAAATCTTAATATAACCTTATCACCTTTATCTGATTTATATATTCCATCTACATAGTTTCCTAACTTAAAATTTACATTGCCTAAATATTTAGGATCTATATTATATTCCTTTGGCTCTTTAGATATTAAAGATTTATAAAAAGCATTTGGTAACTTAGAAAGTCCATCTACTATTTCGTAAAGACTACTAAAATAAAGAGGATATTCTTCTTCTAAAACTTCTATATAATTTATATAATAAAACGATCCTGCAAGCGGCATTAATCTTCCTAAAAGATCTATAGCATCTTGGCTTAATCCTGACATTTGGAGTACTTGGCGTATATTTAGACTATCCCAATATAAAACTTGTGGATTATATTGTTTTTTTACTCTTAATATATCTTTTCTATTGTTAGGATGTATAGTATATAAAGGTTTTACAAGTCCACGCTCTGCAAGTTCTGTCCAAGGGCTATTTCTTTCCCAATTTCTAAGATTAAATTTTGGATATATTTTTTGTTTTACATTTTTACCACTTGGATCATTTCTAACTCTAGTATTTTTTACATATATAAATCCATTTTCATTATACTGTATAAATGGACGTGTATTTAAATTGAATAAATCTATATAATGCCATGTAGCTTCGTGACTTATAGGAATGCGCATAGGCCCTAGTTCGCCATAAAGTCTTTTTTCTTTATCAAAATAATAAGTATAAACCCTTCCCCCTACTCTATCTTCTATTGGGTCAAATATAGTTATATTAAATCCTAGTTTTCTAAGCTCAAATGCACACGATAATCCTGCAAGTCCTGCTCCTATTATTCCTACCTTTACATCTTTAAATTGACCTATTTTTCCTATTGTTTTAATATCTTCAGGTATATCTAGCAATTTTATAATATTTTCAAAGTCTTCTAATCTATTAGCATTTTTAAGTGCATTCTTAAGTATTTTGTGTCTTTGTCTTTTGGTTGGATTTAATACTTGAATATTATCTTTCATAATATACATCCCCCCTATATGGTTTTCAACTAATATATATAGGAAAGATGATAAATTTATTCGAGAAAATATTAAAATTTCTATATAAATTGGTTAAACACAGGAATTATATATGGATTTCCTGTTAAAGGATTTTTTATTATATTAACTTTCATATTGTAAACATTCTTTATATTTTCCTCTGTTAATACTTTATGAGGATCTCCTTTTGATACTATTTTCCCTTTATTTAATAAAAATATCTCATCACTATATGCTAATGCAAGGTTTAGATCGTGAAGTATTGATATTACTGTTAAATTTTTTTCTTTGTTTAATTTTTTTATTGTATCTAGTATTTCTATCTGATTGTGTATATCAAGATTTGATATAGGTTCATCTAGAAGAATAATCTGAGTACTTTGAGCTATTGCTCTTGCTATTATTACTCTTTGCCTTTCTCCACCACTTATTTGATTTATTTTTTTGTCTTTAAGGTGCCATGTATTTGTCATTTCCATTGCCATTTTTGCTATTTGTATATCTTCATCTGTTTCATCTTGAAACATTCTAAGATATGGAGTTCTTCCCATTAAAACTATATCTATAACAGAAAAATCAAATTCGATATTAGTATCTTGAGGCACACACGAAACTTTCTTTGCCATATCTTTACTAGCAATTCTTGTTATATCTTTATTTTCTATAAATATAGTATTTCTTGGTACCTGTAATGCTTTAGATATGTTCTTAAATAAAGTTGTCTTTCCCGATCCATTAGGCCCAATTATGCTATAAAATTTTCCTTTTTCTATATTTAAATTTATATTATCTAATACTTTTGTATCTTCAAAACTGTAACTTAAATTGTCTATATTAACCATCTACTTCACCTGCTTTTTGCTTTTAATTAAAAGATATATAAAATATGGTGCTCCAAATAAAGATGTTATAGCTCCTACAGGTATTTCATTTGGTGGAATTAAAGTCCTTGAAAGAGTATCTGAAATTATCATAAATATAGCTCCTCCTAATGCACTAAACGGAACTAATACTCTATGATCTGGACCTATCAAAATTCTTATTGCATGTGGAATTATAAGTCCTACAAATCCTATAACTCCACTTACAGACACACTTGCTGCTACTACCAAAGATGTTGTGAAAAGAATTATTTTTTTTGTTTTTTCAACTTCTATTCCTAAACTTCTTGCGCTATCATCTCCTGTTAACATAACATTGAGATCTTTAGAAAACAAATAAATTACAAAATATCCTAGTATAACAAATGGTAGTATTGTTCCTACATATTTCCAACTTGCAGACGATAAGCTCCCCATTATCCAAAATACTATTTTATCTACTTGTTGCCTGTTAAATATCATAATTATTGATATTATAGATGATATCAAAAAACTTAAAGTTACACCTGCTAGTAAAAGAGTTACTGTAGAAATTTTATTCCCTGTTCTTGCTATACTATAAACTATAAAAACTGAACTGATAGCTCCAATAAAAGCCATAGTAGTTACTAAGTTAAATCCCATAAATAATGATTGAAAATTCAATATTATAGCTATTGTAGCCCCTAAAGCTGCTCCAGAAGATACCCCTAATATATATGGATCTGCCATAGGATTTTTAAACATTCCTTGAAATGCAACTCCAGAAACCGAAAGTCCCATACCTACTAAAGAAGATAGTAGTATTCTAGGTAATCTTATATTGTGTATTATTATTATGTGATTTGGCTTTATACTTTCTAGGTTAATAAAATTTCTAACTACAGGTACTTTACTCAGTAGAATATAAACAGCCTGTTTTATTGATATATCAGCTACACCTAATGTACTTGATAATATAATAAGGAAAAAAAGCATTACTAAACATATTAAAAATAAAGCCTTATAATGTTTCTTTTTATTTATAAATGCCATAAAAATTCCTCTTTTCAAAAATATTTAAAAGGAATCTTTAAAAGATTCCTTATTTAAATAAATCTGGATGCATAATTTTTGCAAGCTCATAAAGTCCATCTACAATCCTTGGTGTTGGTCTATCAAGTAAATTATTATCTATTTCAAATAGTCTTCCTTCTTTTACAGCTGTAAGATCTTTATATCCATTAGCCTCTTGTATTCCTTTTTTCGAATCGAAATATTTTGAGCATATTAAAATATCTGGATCATGCTCTAAAAGTCTTTCTATGCTGTATTGCCATCCTTCAACGTCATCTGCAACATTTTCTCCACCAGCTATTTGTATTAATTGACTTATAAGAGTTCCTTTACCAGCTGTATAATCTCCATATTCCCCAAATCCTACTACGTAATATACAGTTGGTTTTTCCTTATCTTTAACTTTATTTGCGATATCTTCAACTTTTTCTTTCATAGAGCTTACTATTTGTTGTGCTTTTTCTTCTTTATTTACAACTTGAGCTACTCTTTTTATAATATCATATACACCTTCAATATTATCTTGTCCATATAAAACTGCAACCTTTATCCCAACTTCTTCTAATTTTTCTAAGTCTTCTTTTCTAAAATGGGTAGATGCTATAACTAAATCTGGATTTAGTTCCACTATTTTTTCTATATTAGGATCTGCAAGACCTCCTATTGATTCTATTTCACTTACCTTTTGTGGATAATCACAATAGTCTGTTCTTCCTACTAATTTATCTTCAGCTCCAAGTGCAAATATAATTTCTGTTATATTAGGAGCTATAGATACTATAGTTTCAGGTTCTGATTCTAATATAACTTCTCTATTATAATTATCTACTATTTTCATAGGATATTTCGAACTAGTTTCACTATTATTTTCCTGTACCTGAGAACATCCAACAAATGATACCAATACAAAAAACGTTAACAAAATGCTTACAAGTTTTTTCAAATCAAACTCCTCCTTATAGTTTATTTAAACATAAAAAAACACACCAGGGGTGTGAAGAAACATTTATATATTCCTATCATCCTCCCTCCGAAGATTATGGCTCAAAAGTATATGGCAGGTTTCCTGACTTATGGATCATCTTACTCTCCAGCCTTCTCGGTTTCCCAATGGCTTTTTTGGATTTCATCACCAATTACAGTAGCGGGGGCTGTAGTGGAATTTCACCACTTTCCCTTTTAACCCTCTAGGGCACCATATACCACCCTATTAATTTTTTAAATATTTTCAATTTTATTATATCAGATTTTTATCTTTTTTCTACCATATTTTAAATGTTTGTTAAATTTTTGAGTATAATATTTATTTTTTCTTTAAACATCACAACTTCTTTATTTGTAGGATTTTTAGATCCATATCTTATTTGTTCATACATAGTAGTAATCCATTGTATGTCTTCAATATTATCGGGCATTAATGAATCTAGTACTTTTTTTATATTTCTAGCCGTATATGTACTTGTTATAAAATTTTTTTTGTAAAGCATTTTTATTAATTTATAATATTCATATCTAACCTTTTCGTTTATGTCTGATGTTAATATTCTGCTTAGTTTTCTTTTTAATGAATCTTTAGTATTTTTAATATCTAAAAATTTTATAGTTTTTATATCAAAGCAAAATTCTCTATCTTCTTTATAACTTTGTCTATCATCTTTTTGTATGTTTTTTATTAATTTAGTTATGAGATAAAAAATAATTAAAATAACTAAAATTATTATTATTAAAATGAGTATATTTAAAAATAACACATATATTTCAGATTTGTTATTATTTAAAATAACATCATTATTATATATATTTTCTGTGTGATGACTTTGTATATCTTGTTTTGACTCTAAAAAGAAAAATAGATACTTAGAGATGAATGTAGCAAAATCTATTAAAATAGCTCTTAGAAAATATGAAAAATATGACAAAATATTAAAAATTATCATAAAGGTTGATCTTGTAATCTTTATCAGAAAGTTTTTGCTTAAAAATGACAAAAGAATAATAAAAAATACTAATGATATATCTATTGCTCTATTAACTTTATTTATTTTGTACTTTATACTTTTCAATATATTTAAAACAATAAGACTTATGATTATATATACAGTGCTTAAAGTTACTATATCTGGTGATATATTTTTATCAAGTATCGATACTAGAAAATTTAAAAAAATAAGTATGTATGTTTTAATATTAAATTTTTGTACTGAATGTATATCTTCTAATTTAGAATACATATTTTTCACTGATAAATACCAAAGTATATAAAATACAAAGAAAATCAATATCTTGTTTGCTAGGTTAAAGTTATCTAAAAAAATAAAACTTATAATAATGCTAAAAATCAGGCCTATTATAGCTGCTGCATATTTATTTAATCTAAAACTTATAAAAGATATATATGAAAAAAATATAAAATACACTATATTTACACTTTCTATGTTCAAATTTAAAAATAAACTTAAAAATACAAATACTATATAATAAAAAATAGATTCTGATAAAACAGAAAAAATTCTACAAATAATCATCACCTCTATATGAAATTAAGTTTATGTTGCTCTTTTCAATATTTTCTTTGTTATCTACTGTTATTACTGTAAACTTTTTATCATTAAATGATTCTAATTCACTTAATAATCTTTGTGTACAGTTATTTGTAACAAGAATTAAATCATACATAAAGTTAAATTGGTTTTGTATTTTTTGTATTGTTTCCTTTACACTATATTTTTTATAATCTGTTATTTTCGAGCATGCTGTAAGGATATTTGATATTTGACTTTTATTATTGCTTGGATATATAAAAATATTTTCATCTTCTTTACAAAAGGCATTTGTAGTAAAACCGACTTTTATTCCTTGATTTATAAATTCTATTCCTATTGAAGCTACTATTTGTATTCCTGTTTCAATATTTTCTAGATCTTCCTTACTTGCTATATAATCGTGAACTTCTAATATATATGCTAAAATTATCTTTTTATCAGACGTATAGTCATATGTATTGACCTTTAACTTTTGGTTTTTAGCTACTGCTTTCCAGTTTATATTTTTTATAGAATCTACACTTGTATAATCTCTTATACCTGATATCATTAACGGATCGTCTATTATCCACCTTTTTACTATATATTCTCCTTGAAGCGTATTTAAAGAGTTTAATATGTTTTTTATATCTATTATTTTAGGATAGACGATTAATCTTTCGTAAAAATATATATCTTTTACATATTCATTACTTCCAAATATATCAGTAGATATTAATGTTATTTTATCAAACAATTCATAATATCCTCTTTTTGTAGCTTTTATATTATATCTTCTAGTTACTTTTTCAAAAGGCATAATTGAAAACACACTTTCTCTTTTATACTTTAATTTATCACCTTTAGAATTAATATTTGACTTTTCAAACTGAATTTCCTTTGGAAACCTTTCAATAACATTTAGGTATGTAACAGGTAACAGCTTATTGTTTTTTATAGACAAAGCATACTCTGTAGTTTCTTCACAGAATATATGATTATCTTTAAATTTTCTATCTATGTCTATGTTACTGAATATATACTTTGAATATAAATATTTTTGAAATAGTATAAATAAAAATAAAATTATAATAAGCCATATATTTACCATATATTTTCTCCTTATATTGTTTCTACAGGGGCTGGTATTTTTGATACTATATCCTCTATTAATGCAAATTCATCTATGCTTTTGTGCTTTTTAGTTTGTATTCTGTGAGAAAGTACATACTTAGATAAATATATTACATCATCTGGAATTACATAGTTTCTTTCATTTATGTATGCATAAGCTTTACAAGCCTTATAAAGAGCTATAGTTCCTCTAGGGCTTACTCCTAGTTCTATTAACTCATGATTTCTAGTTGAAGATATTATTTCTAATATATAATTAGTTATATCTTCACTTAAAAATACATTTTCAAACTCTAACTGCATATTTATGATATCACTTTTATTACATATAGGTTTTATATCTTTTTTTTGTTCTCCTCTAGACAATTCTAATATTCTATATTCTTCAGTCTTATTTGGATACCCCATCTTTATTTTCATAAAAAATCTATCAAGTTGGGCTTGAGGTAAAACAAATGTCCCATATGTATCTATTGGATTTTGAGTTGCTATTACCATAAATAATTTATCTAAGTTATAGGTTTTTCCATCAACTGTAACTTGTCTTTCTTCCATACATTCTAAAAGGCTTGATTGTGTCCTTGGAGTTGCCCTATTCAACTCATCTGCTAAGAGTATATTTGTAAATATAGGCCCTTTTCTAAACTCAAAATCACATGTTTTCTGATTAAAAAAATTTATTCCAGCTAAATCAGATGGTAAGAGATCTGGAGTAAATTGTATTCTTTTAAAGTTACAATCTATCAAACCTGCTAAAGTCTTTGCTAGAGTAGTTTTTCCTACTCCCGGAACATCTTCAAGCAAGACATGCCCACCACTTATCAATGAAACCAAAATTAAATCAATTATATCATCTTTTCCAACTATAACTTTACTTACATTCTCTTTTATCAATTTAAATACACTCATTTTTCCCCCCCCTTAAACTTATAGTTTTATTATAGTCTTTTTGAATATTTTTTTAAATCAAAATTGCCCGAAAAATTCGGGCAATTTATTCTAGTTTACTATCTATCAGCTGTATATATTTTTTAATTTCTTCATTTAAAGGAACACCTTCATACCAAATACCATTAGATTCTTTCTTGCTAAAGTATCTAGACTTTATTATAAGCTCTGGCCTATACTCAAAATGGAGTATATCAAAATAACCCCATTTTCCACCCCATATAAAATTATTTTTCTCAAATATTCTAACTATCTCTTTAGAATAAGAGCTTAACCTAGCTTGCCCTTGTTCTCGAGATGCCCATTTCCAATAATCTCTATTATCTCTGGCAAGATCTATTGCTATTCCAAATGCATGAGGACTTAATCTATTAGTTCCTGCAATATATCTAAAATTATACGTTCCACTTATCGGATATAAACAGTTTCTTATGTGATAAGATTGCTCTGCAAGAAGAGAAACTTCTTTCATTGCTTTTTCTAGTGACTTTGCAGCATTATTTTTGCTGTTAAATGGATAATTTCTATATCCACATTTTACATTTACTAGGTTTGATTCTATTTGCTCTTTTGTATGTCCATAAACTTCTTTTAATAAAGAGTATAGCCTTACTCTTCCTGGATTAAAATTCTGCTCAGGCAAGGTATCTATGTCGTTGAGGGGATATATTTGTTCTAGAACGTCTTTAATAGATGGATTATTCAGTTTTTCTTCATCACTTTTTTGTGTTTTGTGATCATATATTATCTTTTGATTTCCCTTAGTTATTAAGTATACATTGTCGTTTTCTACTTTTATATCGACTATATATCCAGGATACGCCATCATTATAGATAATATATCTTGTTTCATAGTAGTTTTGTATTGCTTATCTTCTATGTTATCTATATTTTTTATAGCTTCTCTTGAGTTACATCCATTTAAGAAAATTAAACATAAAAATATAATTACTTTTTTCATAGTTTATAACTCCTTTTTATGTGTTTTTCTTAGTTTTTCCACTTAATTTTAATGATATATTCTAAAAATATTGGTATTTAACTATTTTTATGGAATATATATTTATAAACAAAGTCTTTGTTTAAACACATTACGGAAATTATAACTTTTTTACAATTTATTAAAGTATATAATTTCCTATGTGTTATAAAAAATGAAATGGAGGGTTTAGTATGTTTTATTATTGCATTGAATGTAAAAGAATTTTTAGTGACTTTGAAAAGTGTACATACTGTAGTTCATCAAATATTAAAAAACTAAGCTTAAATTCACCTGTAAATGTTATAGGAAGTAAAATAAAGGGTAGAGTTTTAAAAATTAAAGATGATAATATTAGATTGCTTTATGTAGATGAGCATAAAAATAAGTTGATAAAAGAATTTAGTCATGACAAGTTAAGAAAAATATTATAAGCCATAGTTTTTCTATGGCTTATAATATAAAAATGTAATCTTGTCTATTTCTATTTTTTGAGCATTTATACCATATGATTTTTTTATGTTTAACGGATTTATTATTTCTTTTGATATTCCTTTGATTATTGTTTGTTCTTGAAACATTAAAGCTTCATCACTATAAGATAATGCTAAATTTGGATCATGTAATGTCATTATAAAAGTTTTATTTAGTTTTTTTTGTAATTTTTTTATTATACTCATAACTAGGATTTGATTTTTTATGTCTAGATATGAAGTAGGTTCATCAAGTATTATTATATCTGTTTCTTGGCACAATGCTCTTGCTATAAATACTAATTGCCTTTGGCCTCCACTTATTTGTGTATATGGTACATTTTCTATATCAGAAAGGTTTAGCATATTGATATATTGTTTTGCTATATCTTCATCTTTTCGAGTTGGTATATTTTTTATATGTGCTGTTCTACCACTAAGTATCATATCCTTTACTAAATACGGAAACGATATTGGGTATGTTTGAGGAACAAATGAAATTATTTTTGCTAGATCTTTAAATTTATATTTTTTTATATCTATCCCATTTATATATATCTTTCCCTTAATATCTACATTTCCTTGAAAAGATGAAAGTAAAGTTGTTTTACCACACCCGTTTGGACCTAATATAGATGTAATTTTCCCTTTTGTTATAGAAAAATTTAAATTATTTAGTATTTCTTTTTTCCCATAAGATAAACTTACATTTTCAAAAGTTATCATTGCCATCCACCTAGTTTAGTTTTTCTTAAAAGATATATAAAAAATGGTGCCCCTAATATTGTAGTAAATATTCCTATTGGTATTTCATATGAAGCTATGTTTCTAGATATAGTATCCACTAAAACTAAAAAGGCACCTCCAAATGATATAGCTAAGGGAATAACTAATCTATTATCTGGCCCTATTATCATTCGAATAATATGAGGAATCATAAGTCCTACAAGTCCTATAATTCCACTTACAGATACTGCTGAAGATGCAAGCATTGTAGCTGCTATTATTACTATTATTTTTTCTTTTTTATAATCAAGCCCAAGACTTTTACTTTCTCTATCTCCTAGTGATAAAATATTTAGCTTCCACCTTTTATTTATTAAAATAAAAACTCCTATTATCATAAATGGCAAAGAAGAATATATTTTTTCCCAATTAGCTGTATGCAGACTTCCCATCATCCAGTATACTATACTTTGAACTTTCAATGGATCTGCAAATATTTGAATTATAGACAACATTGCTGTAAAAACTGAAGAAATCATCATTCCAGATAATATAAGTGATACTAAGCTTCCTTTATTAGAAACAAAGTAAGCTAATACAACTGCTAAAAGTGCAAATATAAATGCCCCTATCTGTGCTGGTATATTTAAGTATGTAATGGCTAAAGCTGCACCAAATGCTGCTCCTGAGCCTAATCCAAGAATATACGAATCTACTAAAGGATTGTGAAATATAGCTTGAAATGCTGCTCCTGACGCTGAAAAAGCCATACCTGATAAAAAAGCTAATAAGATTCTTGGCAGCCTAACTTGAAATAAAATTATATGTGCCTGATTATCTAATAATTTGCCTTGAAATAATAATAGTATATCTTTAAAAGATAAAGAATAAGGCCCTACCATTAATGATGCTGCCATTATTGGAATAGGAGATAAAATTATAAGTATATATTTTAACTTCAATTTATATCATCCGCCTAAAACTTAAAGTTATATAGTTTTTCTAACATTATTTGTTTTTCTTGTTCAAGATCTATATCTTTAAATAGTTCTGGATATAGCCATTTTGCAACTGCTTTAACTGAATATTGATACTTTACAGTCCAAAGGTCACAGTAAAAAAAGTTTGGAAGCATATATACTCTATTTGTATTTATTGCTTCAATTGATTTTAATTGATTTGAATTTATTACATCATCTTCACTTAAAGCTTTTGAATACCACATTATAATGGCATCTGGATTCCACGATATTAATTGTTCAATGTTTGCTATTGGGTGCTCTAAGTTTATATCTTTTGCAACATTTATTCCTCCTGCTGAAACTATAATATCATTTCCTGTACTGTCTCCTCCTGCTATATCTAAAAATGTAGGTCCCCATATAAATAACGCCCTTTGTTTATCTTCTTCATTTATAGTTTTAACTATATCTTCTATCTTTTTTATCTCAGATTTTGTATATTCTATAATTTCTCTTGCTCTTTCATTTTTTCCTGTAATCTTTCCTAAATCTTCTACCATTTTAAAAGTTTGATCAAATGAATTTATTTGTACTCCATAAACTTTAAGTCCTGCATTTTCTAATGCCTTTATATCTTCATGCTCTGCCCATATTATTACTATATCAGGCTTTAAAGATACTATTTTTTCTATATTTGATGTAACAGCTTCTACCTGTCCTTTTTCAAATCTTTCATCTATCTTTTTTGTATATTCAAATCCAGGACTATCATAAGTCCATTTATCAACTGCCACAACTTCATCTTTAATTCCTAACATATGTAATGTAGTAAGAGCACTATCTAGCATAGCTGCAATTGTTTTGGCTTCTTTTTCTAAAACTATTTCTTTTCCTCTAAAATCTACTACCCTTATTGGTTCATCTTTTTCATTAACTACACTTTCATTTTGACACCCTGAAAATACCACCATACTAATTGTAATAAATAATATCAATATTTTTTTCATACCTTCACCCCTTAAAATTATTTTTCTAAAAAAGAATAATCAATATTTGCACTTTTTTCAATATATATACTTATTTTTGTTGACATTGTTTCATAAATGTATTAAATTTGTAATATAAATATTAATACAAATATAATACATATTGATTTAATTTTTATGATTAAAGGAGGATAAATATGAAAAGACAAAAACTAGTAATAGCTGGAGCTGGTAGTACCTATACCCTAGGAATGGTTATGAGTTTAATAGCCGAAAAAGATAATTTTCCACTAGAATGTCTTACTTTTTATGACATTGATCATGACCGTCAGGAAAAGGTTTCTAAAGCTACCGAAGTTATACTTAAAGAGAAATATCCTGAGCTTAAGCAGTTCAAATATACTACTGATAAAAAAGAAGCTTTTGAGGATGCAGATTTTGTATTTGTTCAAATTAGAACAGGTGGCCTTTCAATGAGAGAAAAAGATGAAAAAATACCTCTAAAATATGGAGTTGTTGGGCAAGAAACTTGTGGCCCTGGAGGTATGGCTTACGGAATGAGATCAATATCTGATATGATAGAACTTGTAAATGATATACGTAAATATTCTCCTGATGCATGGATTTTAAATTATACTAATCCTGCTGCAATAGTTGCTGAGGCTCTAAGAAGAGTTTTCCCAAATGATAAGAAGATCCTAAATATTTGTGATATGCCTGCAGCAATCATGGTAAGTTATGCATCTATATTAGGAAAAGAAATTTGGGACTTAGTTCCAGAATATTTCGGGTTAAATCATTTTGGATGGTTTACAAAAATATATGATAAAGAAGGTAATGATCTTACAGATGATATAAAAAATAGTATTTTAAACAAAGGATTTGTTCCTGAGGATTCTGAAATTGTAAACGATCCTTCTTGGATAAAAACTTTTAAACAAGTACAAATAATGTTAAAAGATTTTCCTGAATATCTTCCTAATACTTATTTACAATACTATTTATATCCTCAAGACATGGTAAAAAAAGAAGATATAAATTATACAAGAGCAAATCAGGTAATCGATGGTAGAGAAAAAAGGGTTAAAAACTTATGTAATCAAATAATAGCTGATCAATCTACCCAAAACGCTCACTTAGAAGTTGATATACACGGAAGATATATGATTAAAGTTGCAGCATCTCTTGCCTATAATAATTGTGATATTTATATAGTAATAACTGAAAATAACGGAATTATTTCTAATTTACCTGATGATGCAATGGTTGAAGTTCCTGCTATGATTACTAAAAATGGACCTAAACCTTTTGCTATAGGAAAAATACCTACTTTCTATAAAGGTCTTTTAGAAAACCAACTATTTTTGTATTAGGAATTCCTATTACTCTTGCTAGAAAAGAATCTGGTAGAGCTTGTTTGACTAGTTTTATAACATATTATACCTTTAATTATTTTATAGGTGGAATTTTACAGCATTTTGGTAGCAGATTTGGAGTGGATGTATATGAATCTGGAGTTCTTGGACTTACTGAAATAGGGGGAGTTTTAACTCTTGATACAAATCTTGTTGGTGCTATACTTTGTGCTTCTTTAGCTGTATGGATTCACAACAAGTATTACGATAAAGAACTTCCTAATATGCTTCAAATTTTTAGAGGTACTCCTTTAGTTGTTATTATTTTATTCCCAATAACAATTGTAGCCGCTATTATAACTGTTATTGTATGGCCTATTATTCAAAGTGGAATTTACAGTATGCAAGTGTTTATGGTTAATTCAGGAGTTTTAGGAGTTTGGTTCTTTACATTTTTAGAAAGAATACTTATCCCTACTGGGTTACATCACTTTATATATGGACCTGTTTTTTATGGACCAGTTGCTGTAGATGGTGGTACTATAAATTATTGGATACAAAACTTACCTGAATTTGCAGCATCAACTGAAAAGTTATCTGTTTTATTCCCTCAAGGCGGATTAATGCTAACAGGTATGGGGAAAGTTTTTGGAGCTACAGGTGCTGGGATTGCAATTTATATGACTGCTAAAGAAGAAAACAGAAAAAAAGTTTTAGGATTAATAGTTCCAGCTGTTGCAACTGCTGTTTTAACTGGAATTACAGAGCCAATTGAATTTACATTTTTATTCGTAGCTCCGTTATTATTTGCTCTTCACGCTGTTTTATCAGCTACTATGGCTTCAATAGCATTTTTATTTGGGCTTTCAGGAAACTTCCAAACAGGTCTTATTGATTTTATATTCCAAAACTGGCTTCCATTAGGAGCTAATCATTTCGGAACATATATTATGCAAATTATTATAGGATTATCTTTTACAGCAATTTATGTAATCTTATTTAAAACTTTAATATTAAAGTTTGACTATCCTACACCTGGTAGAGGAGATAATGAAATTAAGCTTACAACTAAGAAAGACTATAAACAAAATAAACAATCTATAGATAAAGATTTAGCTAGAGAATACCTAGATGCATTAGGTGGAAGCTCAAATATAGAAAGTATAACTAACTGTGCTACTAGATTAAGAGTTAAAGTAAAAGATACTTCTCTTGTTGCTGACGATAATAAATTTAAAGAAATAGGTGCTTCAGGAGTGGTAAGAGCCAAAGATAATCTTCAAGTTATAGTTGGTCTTAGAGTTTCCCAAGTTCGAGGAGAAATAGAAAATTTAATGAATAGTCAAAAACACTCTATCCATTAGGATAGAGTGTTTTTCTTCTTGCAAAATCAACAAATTTAAATTTGTCTGGTCTATGTCTTGATTCACTATATTGAAATAAACTTGCATCATCTAAGTATGTGTAACTTTTAACTACAACTACCATGTCATATTCTTTTAAATCTAAATTTTTTTTGTCTTCTTTAGTTGCCTTTTCTACAGTTATCTCTTTTTTAGCAAAGCTTATCTTTAGACCTAAACTATTTTCTATATATTCGTATATAGAATCTTCACATATTTCTTTAGTAAGATTAGGAACAAACTTTTCACTTATATAGTCTTTATCTAATATAACTTTGTTTTTACCTATTTCTCTTACTCTTACTACTTTCCATACCTTATCTTCACTAGATATGTTTAACTTTTTCATAGTAAATGAATCTGCTAAATCAAGGTCTAAACTTACAAGAATCGTCCTTGATTTTTCATTCATCATTTTGGCTAGCTCTTTAAAAGTTACTATTCCGCTTACAGGAAAATCAAACTTGTTTATATCTAATACAAAAGATCCCTTTCCTTTTATTTTTTGAATATATCCTTCTTGTTCTAGGAGATTTAAAGCTTTTCTTATTGTATCTCTAGATACATCATACAGTCTCATATAGTCATTTTCTGAAAGAAGTTTAGTATCTTTTTTAAGCTGTCCACTTTGAATTTGACTTACTATTTCATTATAAATGTTCAGATATTTTGCGTTCATATTATCACCTGAGAATATTTTAGCAACTCATATTTTATTTTTCAAGATGATATACAATAGATTCAAAAGGTCTTAATGTCATTTTTGTAAAATCTAACTTTGAATCTTTATAGTTGGATATTAAAATTGAAACTTTGTAATCACTAAAATCTAAATCTAAAGGAAGATTAAATTTTGTTTCTTTACCATAGAAATTATTTATAACTAGTAACTTTTCATTGTTATATTCTCTTATATACGCAAAAATATCTTCATGATCTTCAAGTATCATTTTAAAATCTCCATAAGCTACAACATCATATTCTTTTCTAAGTTGTATTAATCTTTTATAGTGATAGAATATAGAATCAGTATCTTTAAGAGCATTTTCTGCATTTATTTCTTTATAGTTTTTACATACTGATATCCAAGGCTCTTTTTCTGTGAATCCTGCATTTGATGAACTATCCCACTGCATAGGCGTTCTTGAGTTATCTCTAGATTTTGCCTGAAGTATCTTTATTATTTCTTCTTCTGGTATATTATTTTCTTTTAATATATCGTAATAATTTATAGATTCTACATCTTTATACTTATCTATTTCATCAAAATAGGCATTTGTCATTCCAAATTCTTCACCTTGGTAAATATAAGGGGTTCCCCTTAACATATGAATACAAGTTCCAAGCATTTTTGCGGATTCTTTATGGTACTTTTTATCATCTCCAAACCTTGAAACTATTCTTGGTTGATCGTGATTACACCAAAATACTGCACTCCAACCATTTCCTTTTTGCATTTGAGTTTGCCACGTATTAAAGATTTCTTTTAATTTCTTAAAGTCAAAGTCCATCAAAGTCCATTTATCTCCATCTTTATAATCAACTTTTAAGTGATGGAAATTAAAAACCATAGATAATTCTTTTTCATCTGGATTTGAATATTTTATACAATTATCTATTGTTGTTGAAGACATTTCTCCAACTGTAATTATATCCTCATATTTTCCAAAAGTATTCTTATTTAGTTCTTTTAGATACTCATGGATATATGGTCCATCAGTATAAAATCTTCTTCCGTCTCCTTCATTATCATCTATAAACTCATCCGGTTTTGATATTAGATTTATAACATCTAATCTAAATCCTTTTACTCCCTTTTTTATCCAAAAGTTCACAATATCGTAAACTTCATTTCTTACATCTTCATTTTTCCAGTTTAGATCTGCCTGGGTTTTATCAAATAAGTGAAGATAATATTCATCAAACTCTTTTACATACTCCCAAGCTGATCCTCCAAATTTCGATATCCAATTAGTTGGTTCTTTACCATCTTTAGGTTTTTTGAATATATAATAGTTTTTATATTTTTCATCTCCACTTAGCGCCTTTTTAAACCATTCATGTTCTGTTGATGTGTGGTTAAATACCATATCAAGCATTATATCTATGCCAAGTTCATTTGCCTTTTTAACCATTTCTTCAAAATCTTCCATAGTTCCGAATCTTGGGTCTATGTTGTAGTAATCTGCAACATCATATCCATTATCTCTTTGAGGTGAAATATAAAATGGAGTAAGCCATATATAGTCAACTCCTAAGTTTTTTAGATAATCAAGCTTTTGTGTTACTCCTTTTAAATCTCCTATTCCATCTTTATTAGAATCTTTAAATGACTTTGGATATATCTGATATACTACACTTTTTCTAAAATCTTTCATAATATCTACTCCTTTTACTAAGATGTCAAAACAGAAAAGAAAGGAGATAAAAATCTCCTTTTTATGATAAAGCTTTATTTTCTTCTTTAGATGCTAATTTTTTTTTAGAAAATGCTAAAGTAAGCACAAATGGAACTACTATTGCTACTAACATTGCAACTGCAAACATTAGCATATGTTGTGGCTGAATAGATAATATTCCAGGAAGACCTCCAACTCCTATTGAGTTGGCCATAACTCCAGAACCTACTGAAATTACAGCTGCTACTGAAGATCCTATCATTGCTGCAAGGAATGGATAAACATATTTTAAGTTAATACCAAACATTGCTGGTTCTGTTACTCCAAGATAACAAGATATTGCAGCTGGTATAGATACTTGTTTTTCTTCTTCATTCTTTCTATTAATATATATCATTCCTAAAACAGCTGATCCTTGAGCTATGTTTGATAAAGCTATCATTGGCCAAAGATTAGTTCCACCAAACTCACCCATTAATTGAAGGTCTATAGCATTTGTCATATGATGAAGACCTGTTATAACAAGTGGAGCATAACCAAAACCAAATATTGCTGCAAATAACCAACCAAAAGATGAAGTAAGTCCTGTATATACTATATCAGAAATAAAAGATCCTATTTTCCATCCCAAAGGTCCTAACACTACGTGAGCTAATAAAACAGTTGGAACTAAAGATAAAAACGGTACAACTATCATTGATATATATGAAGGAACCTTATCTCTAAGTTTTAATTCTAAATTTGCTAAAACAAATCCAGCTAGCATTGCAGGGATAACTTGTGCTTGATAACCAATCATTTTGATCTGAGCAAATCCAAAATCCCAAACTGGTGCTTCTGCCCCTCCTGCTACTGCATAAGCATTTAACAGCTGAGGAGAAACTAAAGTAATACCAAGTATAATTCCTAATATTTGTGTAGTTCCCATCTTTTTAGATATAGACCATGTTATTCCAACTGGAAGGAAGAAGAATATAGCTTCTCCTATTAACCATAAAAAGTGATGAACCCCAGCCCAAAACTGTGAAGTTTCTGTTAATGTCTTTGTTCCTTCTTCTAATAACTTTATATCTCCTATTACATTACGAAAACCTAATATTAAACCTCCAACTACTATCGCTGGAATAAGTGGTGCAAATATTTCTCCTAAATGTGCAATTAACCTTTGAAGAGGATTTAAGTTCTTAGTTGCAACCTTTTTTGCTACATCTTTACTTACTCCTTCTATACCTGCATAAGATACAAATTCATTATAGAATGTAGATACTTCATTTCCTATTATTATTTGAAACTGACCTGATTGAGTAAAGCTTCCCTTTACTATCTTCATTTCTTCTATTTTCTTTACGTCTGCCTTGCTTGTGTCATTAAGAACAAATCTCATACGAGTCATACAATGAGATACTGCAGCTATATTTTCTTTGCCACCAACATATTCTAATAGCTGCTTTACTTCATTAGAAAACTTAGCCATAGTCTGACCTCCTTTATATTTTTTATCTTTGAAAACCTTTTCTCGTTTTCATCATCTGTACGTACATGTTTATTTATATTATAACTTGTTCGTACAGGTTAGTCAACAACAAAAAAAGAACTTAGATAATTATCTAAGTTCCAGTTTGTAGACAAAACAATCTGCCCGAAAGGGCAAATTTTTAATCTTGCATATGATTTATCCCTTAATTTGGAAAAAACATATTTTATGCTAAGAAAAATTGAAAAAATGAGCTGGTTTTTGGAGTTTTTCCACTTCCAATTTGCCAGCTTTTTTAAATTTAGACATGCGAAAGCAAGCAGGGTCTGCATTCGCACTTTATCTATTCCTCTAAGGGTTGTATAACGCAGTCCATGCTTTTCTTTTAAATCAGCAAACACTCTTTCGATAGTCTGTGATCTGAGTGCATATATACTTTTATTGTAAGTAGTATGTCTTAAATGCTCTGCTTCTTCTAGGTATTCTTCCCAAACATGCCTACATACTACCTTTTTATTATTTTTACTACAAGTGCATTTATGTAAAAACTCACATTTTAAACAAACTTGCGGATTTGATACATATTCTTTGTAACCTTCCCTATTCGTAGTTGAATAGGTTAAAATCTCTTCCTTTGGACATATATAACAGTCATAGTATTCGTCATAAACAAAATCATGCTTTTTAAAAAAGCCTTTTTTAGTCATAGGTCGTTTATACGGCATAACTGGAGTAACATTATCATCTAGCAAAATTTTACATATATATGGTGTTTTATATCCTGAATCTACTGCGACAGCAGATATTTCTGTAAATTTTGATTTCACATTTTCATATAGTTCTTTAAATACTACACTATCATGTACATTAGCTGCACTAACTATACTCGATAATACGAATCCTTTTTTATCACATGCCGCATGAACAGAATAAGCTAAAACTCTTTCTTTCTCTCCTTTATGAAACATACCACAATCAGGATCTACTATACTTTTTGTAATTAACTTTGTTTCTTGGTTTTGTTTTTTTTTAAAAGGTTTTTGACCATGGATAGCTCTTGATTTTTCGATCTCTTCATCAAGAAGCTGTCTATATATTTTTGCTTCTTTAACAACTTCTTCTTTATAAGTTTTTTTCTTATTAGCACTTGCCTTTATGTGAGTTGAATCTATAAAAACTTCTTTCGGATCTACAAATCCAGCTTCAACAGCTTCGCTGAGTATTTTAGCAAATATCTCTTCAAATACATTCGAATTTTTAAATCTTCTAGCATAATTTTTACTAAATGTTGAAAAATGAGGTATCTCATCTTTTATTCCATATCCTAAGAACCATCTGTAAGCGATGTTCATATTTACTTCTCTTATTGTCTTTCTCATAGATCCAATACCAAACAGATATTGAATAAAAACTAGTTTGATAAGTACAACAGGATCTATGCTAGGTCTTCCTTTATCTTCAGAATACATTTCACTAACAAGTTCATATATAAAGTCAAAATTCATGACTGCATCAATTTTTCTTAGTAGATGATCTTTAGGAACAAGCTCATCAATAGAGAAAAAAACAAGTTGATCTCTATTTGTCATATCTTGCTTTCGCAACATAAAAATCACTCCAATATAAATGTGTATTTTTAGAGAGCGGACTCTAAATGGAATGGATAGGCCTGATTTAATGAACCTTGAAAGATTTCTTATCGACATACATCCTGAAGGCTATAGAAACTTTGAATGTTTGAGCTTGCGAGTTTCAAAGTTTCTAGAATTCAGGATGTATGGAGATTATAGAAATCTCAAGGTGAAATTTAAAGGCCGCTCATTCCATTAGAGGACGCTTTAGCCTTAATTTATATTTTAGCATAAAAATAAAGAAAGCTTTTTGAAAAATTTTCAAAAAAGCTTTCCTGAGTTGAATTTGTCAACAGTCTGGAACTTAGATAATTATCTAAGTTCTTAATTTATCTCTACTCTTTCTCCTGTTACCATATAAATTATTCTTTCTCCTATATTAGTTGCATGATCTGCAATACGCTCTAAGTATCTAGCTATAAACAATAATCTAGTAGCTTGGTTTATAATTTTTTGATCTTTGATCATCATTTCTAATAATTCAGTATATATATCTTCATATATTTCATCAACAGCCTCATCATCGCAAGCAACTTCTCTTGCTAGTCTTACATCTTCATTGGTAAAAGCTTGAAGGCATTTTCTAACCATACTTTGAGATAAGCTTGCCATATTAGGTATATCTACCAACGGTTTTATAAGTGGTTCATCCCCTATTTGTAATGTCACTTTAGCAATATTTACTGCGTGATCTCCCATTCGTTCTAAATCTGTAATTATTTTCATTATAGTTCCAATTACTCTTAAATCTTTTGCCATTGGCTGTTGAAGAGCTATAAGTCTCATACATTGATTTTCTATATCAAGCTCTATTTCATCTATTTTATCATCCATTTCATATACTTTTTTAGCAGCATCTAAATCTTGGCGTGCTAAAGCTTTTACTGAAAATTCAATTATATCTTCAACCATTTTTCCCATAGTGATAAGTTTTTCGTTTAGATTTTTCATTTCATTAACAAATTGCGTCCTCACTACATTCACCCCTTTTTAACCAAATCTTCCTGTTACATAATCTTCTGTACGCTGATCTCTTGGGGCTGTAAAAATCTTTTGAGTGTTGTCCATTTCTATTAGTTCTCCCATTAAGAAAAATGCAGTTTCATCTGATATTCTTGCAGCCTGTTGCATTGAGTGTGTAACAATTACTATTGTATAATCATTTTTAAGTTCAGTAACAAGTTCTTCTATCTTAGCAGTTGCTATCGGGTCAAGCGCAGATGTTGGCTCATCCATTAATAGTACTTCTGGTTCCATAGCAAGAGCTCTTGCTATACAAAGTCTTTGTTGTTGACCTCCTGAAAGACCTAATGCAGACTTATTTAATCTGTCTTTTACCTCATCCCATAGAGCAGCTTTTTTAAGACTCTTTTCTACTATATCATCTAATTTATTTTTATCTTTTATTCCATGGCGTCTAGGACCATATGCTACATTTTCATAAATAGATTTTGGAAATGGATTTGGCTTTTGAAATACCATACCTATTCTACTTCTTAAAGCAACCACATCTATATCTTTATCGTATATATCTTTTCCGTCAAGTTTTATTTCGCCTTCTATTCTAACTGAATCTATCAAGTCATTCATTCTATTTAAAGTTCTAAGAAAAGTAGACTTTCCACATCCTGAAGGTCCTATTAAAGCCGTTACCTTTCTTTCTTTTATATCTAAAGTTATATCTTTAAGTGCATGAAACTCACCGTAATATAAATTTAAATTTTTTACAGAAATCTTTTCCATTTGTGTCCTCCCAACCTATGCTTTATTGCTCATCTTAAATTTTATTCTTATGCTCGTTGCGATAGTGAAGAATATTCCTACTATTCCAAGTAATACAAGCGCTGTTGCGTATTTAATATCATCTGGCATATTAGGTACTTGGGTTGAAATAATATATAAATGATATGGTAGTGCCATAGCTTGATCAAATACTGTTCTTGGCAGCCTAGGTAAGAAGAAAGCAGCAACTGTTAATAAAATAGGTGCTGTCTCTCCAGCAGCTCTACCTATACCTAATATTGCTCCTGTTAATATCCCAGGCATAGCGTGAGGCAATACAACATGTCTAATTGTTTGCCACTTAGTAGCTCCCAATGCTAATGAAGCTTCTCTGTAGCTTTTAGGAACACTTTTAAGTGCTTCTTCTGAAGCTGTAATAACAGTAGGTAAAATCAAACAAGCTAAAGTCAACGCTCCTGCCAATATAGAAGATCCAAATCCTAAAAATAAAACAAATAATCCTAATCCAAATAATCCGTATACTACTGATGGAACTCCTGCTAGATTGACTATAGCCAATCTAATTATTCTATTAAGCCTTCCCTTTTTTGCATACTCAGTTAAATAAATAGCTGATCCTATTCCAAGGGGAAGTGCAAATATTATAGTTCCTGTAACTAAATATAAAGTTCCAACTATAGCAGGATAAATTCCTCCTGCTCTCATACCTTGTCTAGGCATAGAAGTTAAAAACTCCCATGTAACTGCTGATGATCCCTTTACGAATATAAATCCTATTATCAATATTGTAGGAATAACAACTATCAAAGCTGCTAACGTAAGTATTGCAAATGCTATTTGTTGTTTTGTATTCTTGCTCATCTATCTTCCCTCCTTACTAGCACGGGAAAGAACAAAATCTGCTATTAAATTTATAATACTAGTCATTATTAACAGAACAATTCCAACTGCAAATAACGCATTATAATGTGTTCCATTTCTAACTGTATCTCCCATTTCTGCTGCTATAGTAGCAGTCATAGTTCTTCCAGGTTGAAGAAACGAATCTGGAATTTGAGCTGCATTTCCTGTAACCATCATAACTGTCATTGTCTCTCCTATAGCCCTTCCTATACCCAACATAACTGCTGCAATTATTCCAGATGAAGCAGCAGGTAAAAGAACATGGAATATAGTTTCCCACTTAGAAGCTCCAAGGGCTAAAGATGCTTCTTTATATTCTTTTGGAAGAGCATTTATTGCATCATCTGATATAGTTATAATAGTTGGAAGTGCCATGAAAGATACTAATATTGATCCAGTTAATACTGTAAAACCTGAGGATAAATTAAATGTTATCCTTACCCAGTTAGATAAAACTACAATTCCTAAAAATCCTAAAACAACTGATGGAATTGCTGACAAAAACTCTATAATAACCTTTAAAACTGTCTTAAGTTTCGGCGGTGCTACCTCTGAAATAAAGATAGCACAGCCTATACCTAAAGGGACAGAAATAAAGACAGCACCCGTAGTTACCATAAGGGACCCTGCAACTAATGGCAATATCCCATATTGTGGATTTACTGATATAGGGAACCAGTTTTTACTAAAGAAAAATTCTTTAGGACTTACATCGTTAAATACTCTTATTCCATTTCTAAATAAAAATATAAATATCAAAGAAATAACTATAATTGAAGTAATTCCAAATATAAAAATAGTCTTTTCTATAATAAACTCTAAAAGTTTATCTTTAGCTTTTCTATTTAGATCAGTGTCTTTTCTCTCAAACGTTATATTAGACATACTGCCACCTCTTAATCTATATAAACTATAATTGTATAGATAAAAACAAAACTTTTCCTATCTTTAATTTCTATCCCCTTGTAAACATAAATTCAGGCGGACGACATAAAGTCATCCGCTTACAACTTGTTTTATTACTTAACAGGTATAAATCCAACTTCTTCTACAACTTTTTGTCCTTCTGGACCCATCATGAAATCAACATATAATTTTATTACTCCTTGAGGTTCTCCTGCAGTGTATATATATAATCCTCTTGCTACAGGATATGCTCCACTTTTAACTGTCTCTAATGATGGTGCTATTGCTTCACTATTAGCATCTTTAGAAATTTTAACTGCTTTTACTTCATTACTTAAGTATCCTAAACCTATATATCCTATTCCATTAACATCTTGTTTTAGTGCTTCAACTATAGCTTGAGTAGAAGGCATTAAATTTGAGCTTTGTGCATATTCTTCATCTTTAAGAACGAATTCTTTAAAGAATGCATAAGTACCAGAGTTTGATTCTCTTGAATATAGCGTTATAGGTGCATCATTACCACCGAAATCTTTCCAGTTAGTCTTTTCTCCAGTAAATATTGCTTTTAAATCATCCATTGTTAATGTTTCGATAGGATTATCTTTGTGAACTGCTATTGCTATTCCATCTTTTCCTGGTACAAACTCTTTTAATTCAAATCCATTTGCTTTAGCTTGCTCTAACTCAGCTTCTTTCATTTTTCTTGAAGATTGAGCTATATCTGCTGTTCCGTTTATTATAGCTGCTATTCCTGTACCAGAACCTCCTCCTGTTACAGCTATTTGAGCTTCTGGATATTTATCCATAAATTCTTCTGCCCATCTTTGCCCTAAGTTAACCATTGTGTCTGATCCTTTTACTTGAACAAGTTTACTAAAATCTACATCTGCTTGTCCTGTTTGATTTTGTTCTGTTTGCTCTGGTGCTTTTTCCCCACACCCTACAAGAGCTAAAGAAGATACCATTAATAATACAAGTAGTAAAGCTATTTTTTTCATTCTGTGAATCTCCTTTCACTTTTTTAAGTTTTTGCTTGATTTAGCTTACAAATAGATTATAACTTCTCAGAAAAACTAATTGGTTAAGGTAAAGTTAATATAATGTTATGGTTTTGTTAAAAAGATCTGGTTTTTGAATAATTTTTTGCTAAATGTCCATACTTGATTCATCTTCATCTGATTTTTTCATAACAATATTTATAGCTTCTTGTATTTCTGTACTAATTTCTTTTCCTTGCTCTGCAGATTCTAAAAATTGTTGAGCCGTTGCAGCTATTTCATCTGTATAGCTTTGCATGTTATCTGTAACTTCAATCATATTTTCTGCTGATTGTCTTAAAATGATTTTTTATTCATTGCTTCTTTTACAAAGCTCAGATCTGTAACCCCTAGACTATACTCTGTTCTACCTAAACTATCTGCTATAATATTTCCATCTAGTCCTACTAAAAATACACTTTCATAATATCCCATAGAATCTACATATATTTTTCTTAGCATATTGTTGGTTTCTTTTAAAGGTATAGTATTATCTATGCTTTCTCCTTGGTTATACATTTTTAGTGTTTGATTAAACGAAGAATTAGTTGCTAAATTTTTTAATAAAAATTCCGTATCAGTTAGAGTCGTTCTAGTATTTGAAACTATCCCTTCAAGTAAAATATTGTGTTTTTCTAATTCACCTAGCTGTAAACCTCTAAATGTTTGACGATAAGCATAAAACCCTAATATTACAGTAGGTAAAATACAAAGAACTAAAAACATAGATGTTAACTTAGCTCCTATCCTAAATTTAAAACTCATCTCAATTCTCCTTTTCTGTATGTAAAGTCTTGTACAGTTTTAATATATACTGTATTCAAGTTAGTAAAATTAAGTTTTAATTAAGTTGTTGTTAAGAATATGTTAAAAAGATTTTTTACTTATATATAAAGTGAATTTATGATTATATGGAACTTTTATAATTTTTTTCTATAATTACAGTGAACTTATATATGTTAATATATTGTTAAAATATTAGTTAAATTTAGTACAAAAGGGGAGTAGAAAGATGAAAAAATATTTGCTTGTAATGACTATTGTATTATCTTTAATACTGTCTGCTTGCTCTAGTGAGCAGTTAGATCAAAGTAATATTGAAGATGTTCAGCTTAAAAGTATTTCAACTAGTGAGTTAAAGGAAAAACTAGATGACTCGTCTTGGGTATTAGTTGATACTCGTAGCAATGATGAGTTTAATGGTTGGAGATTAAATGGAATTAAAAGAGGAGGACACATACCTAATGCAGTTGACTTTTCTGCTAATTGGCTCCGTGTAGATGTTGAAAATAAGGAAAAGATTTTAGATGAAACTTTAAAAAATAAAGGTATAGATAAAGACAAAAATATAGTTTTATATTGTTCTAATCAAAACGATTCTCTAAAGGTTGCTAATTATTTAAGCCAAAAAGGATATGAAAATATATATATATATGATGTAAATGAATGGGCTAATGATGAAAGTCTTCCTATGGAAAAATATAAAAATTATCATTTAATAGTTCCTCCTAGTATAGTTAAAGATATATTAGATGGAAAGACTCCTGAGACTTTCGAAAATGCTAAACAAATAAAAATTGTTGAGGCTAGCTGGGGAGATGAAGATGCATCTTATTCTAAAGGACATGTTCCTACAGCTTTCCATATTAATACTGACCTTGTAGAGCCTCCTCCTACTTGGATGTTAGCTGATGATAAGCAGCTGACTCAATTTGCCTTAGAATACGGATTTACTAAAGATGATACTGTTATAGTAACAGGTGAAAATCAAATGGCAGCTTATAGAGTAGCTGTTGTTCTTAGATATATGGGAGTTGAAGATGTAAGGGTATTAAATGGTGGATTACTTGCTTGGAAACTAGCAGGATATGATGTGGAAACTACATCTAATTATCCAACTCCTGTAAGTGATTTTGGGTCTAAAATACCTGCTAATCCTAGCTTAATAACTACTATTGATCAAGTTAAAGAGAATCTAACTAAAAATGAGTTTATTTTAGTTGATAATCGTACTTGGGATGAACATATAGGAAAGTCATCTGGATATAGTTATCACGATAAAAAAGGTCGTATACCTAACTCTTTCTATGGATATGCTGGACTTAAGGATTCAAATTCTCTTGACTATTATAGAAATATAGATAATACTATGCGTAACTTTAAAGAGATATTAGCTTTATGGGAAGATTCTGGAATAGATATAAATAAACATCTTGCATTTATGTGTGGAAGTGGATGGCGTGCTGCAGAGGTATTAACTTATGCTCAAGTTATGGGGCTTGAAAATACTTCTTTATATAGTGATGGATGGATTGGCTGGAGTAATGATCCTAGTAATCCTATAGAAACAGGAGAACCTAAGTAAAGTATGAATAAATTCTTATATATATTATCTTTGTTTGTTCAAGCTTTTTGTTTAATATCTGTTTATATAGTAAACTCCCTTACATCTAAAAAAGCTGGAGTAATGCGCCATGTATATTCTAGGAGTCTTCAATACCAGCAAAATATATATTCAAAGGAAAGTTTACTTATGCAGAGTGTATTATCTATTTTACTTATTATTATATTTATAATGATTTTTATATTTATAAAAAATAGAAAAAATAACTTCCTAAAATTTCAAGTTATTGTAGGTTTTATACTCAGTTTTATGGTTTATTTTTCTATAAATGGTTCGTTTTTTATAAATTCTATATCTTATATATACTTTGTAATGGCTTTTGAAATATGTTTAATAATTCAAATTCTAATTATAACTAAGCTCTTGCTTGAAAAATAGCAAGAGCTTTTTTCTAACACGTAGAAAATAAATTTTTTTAATAATTATTGATTAATTGGGTATAATATATGTGAGATTTTTAATTATTAACTTTTTTAATTATTTTGTATAATATATAAGTGTAGAGAAAACTCTACTAACATTACTAAATCTTTAAGGAGGGATTTGTATGTTTGATATGATTCCTTTCCCAAGAAACAGTAGTGCATTGAGAAGAAGAGAAGACTATATTAATCAAATCTTTAATAACTTTTTTAATGATGACTTTTTCCCTTCAATAAATACTTTTGAAGAAAGTTTTAAAGTAGACCTTAAAGAAACAGAAAGTGAGTATCTTATAGAAGCTGATCTTCCTGGAATACACAAGGAAGCTATTGATATTGAATATGAAAATAATTATCTAACAATAACTGCAAAAAGGGAAGATTCTATCGAGAATACATCTGATAACTATATCAGAAGAGAAAGAAGCTATGGAGAGTTTAAAAGAAGATTCTTTATAGATAATGTAGATGAGGAAAAAATAAGTGCATCTTTTACAAATGGGGTTTTAAAGATTATTTTACCTAAGCTTGAAAAACACAAAGTTAGTAAGAAAAAAATAACTATAAAATAAGGCAAAAGGGTATTCGCATAGAATACCCTTTTTTCTATATAAACAAGTATGTATTTATTTGTTGTTGTCAAATATCATATTGTATTAGATTTTAAGGGGGAATGAAAAATGCCGTTTTCAGACTTAGCTATAAGACTTATCATAGGATTTTTTTCTCTGTTTATCTTAGTCAAAATCATCGGAAAAAAATAATATCACAGATAACTCCGTTTCACTTCATCTGCTCTATTGTTTTAAGCGAATTACTTGGAAATGCTGTTTATGATGATAGTGTAGGCGTAACTCATATTTTATTTACAATATCTATATGGGGAGGGCTAATTTTTTTAGTAGAATATTTTGCTCAAAAATCTCCACTATTTAGACAAATATTTGAAGGTAAACCTTCAATGGTTATTAGAGATGGTCAAATCGACTTAAAAGAACTTAAAAAGTGTAGGATGAATATAAGTCAATTACAAAGTGTATTGCGACAAAGTGAAACTTTTTCTATCAGAGAAGTGGCTTTTGCATTTGTTGAATCTAATGGATCAATAAGTATACTTAAAAAAACTCCCTACCAAAAAACTACTCTTCAGGATTTTAATATGCCTGACCAAAAAGTTTATTTACCTATAACACTAATTAGAGATGGAAATCTAATAAAAGAAAACCTGCATGAATTAGGAAAAGACATTAGTTGGCTTTTAGATGAATTATCATCACATAATATAAATAAAATTGAAGATGTACTTTTAGCTGAATGGCTAGAAAATGACAAATTATTTGTAATTCCATACAATAGAACATAGGAAAATAAAATGCAGGGACTTAGCCTGCATTTTATTCATAATCTGGATAAACTACATCAAAATATTCATCTAATGTAAGTCCACTTTCTTTAATTTTTGTGGCAATTTCAACTCCTACATATCTAAAGTGCCATGGCTCATACATATATCCTGTTATGTGTTCTTTTCCTCTAGGATATCTTAATATAAATCCATACTTATGTCGGTGGTAGAGAATGCCCTTTATTTACTATAATAACCCCTGTACATAATATGGTGATGTTTTTTCCATAGGCTTTTCTTCATACAAATTATCCTCTTTTATATCATGTATTTCATTATCTTCAACTATCTGAACTGATACATCTTTTGCTGAAATATAAGTTTCTTTTAGAGGATGTATAAATACAAATAATAATATGGCAAGAATTATATATACTTGTCCTAAAAGTTCTCTTTTCATTTCCCCCAACTCTCTTTTAGATAATAATTCCCGATGTATTATAAGCTTAATAAAGATTGTAAAGATAAAGAAACACTTATAACCCCACCGTTATTATATGGTATATGCAAAAATTTATATATTTTATCATCATTTGCTCTTTTTCTTATAGGAGTAGCTTTATATCCTTCTTTTAATTTAGAAGCTTCAAAAGATATAGGATCTATCTTGAATGAATCTAGTCCTATACCATCAGGATCTGAACACTCTACAATTATTCCTGAAGAATTCACTATATATATTTCATCAATGTTAAGCATAGATGCAAGATTTTTTAAATCATACTCTTTTGACTTTTCAAGATAACTTTTCAATTCTAAAGCTTTTTGATACATATATTTATCCATTGTATCTCTTGCAACTGTTTGTTGTAATTTATTTAAACTTTCTTTTAAATTGCTTGCTTCTTTAACTATATCTTTAAAAGACATATTCATATCTTCTATAGCTGCACTAAACTGCTGGCAGTCAGCTGCATTTCCTTGAGATATTTCCTGTATTGTTTCTACTGAGTTTATAACAACCTCTGTGTCTTTTCCTATTTCTTCCATATGTTTTCCTATAGTAGACACTTGATTTTTAGTTTCTATAGTACTTTCAGATATCTGTTTAAATGCATGCTCTGTTTTTTCAGCTATTTGTATACTTTCATTTATCATCTCTTTGCTCTTTGACATTTCTTCAGTTAACATTCCTATCTTCTTTTCCATATCTTGAATAGCTGAGCTTATCTTTTCAGTAGCTGACTGTGATTGCTTAGATAAATTACCTATTTCATTTGCAACAACTGCAAACCCTTTTCCATATTCTCCTGCTCTTGCTGCTTCTATAGATGAGTTTAAAGCAAGTAAAGTAGTTTGCTCTGTTATATTTCTTATTACATCTGCAAATTTTATAATTTCAGAAAAGCTTTCTGCAAAGTCTTGTAAATTACTAGTATATTGGTTTATAGTGCTTTTTATAGTTTCTACTGATTGTTTTGTTTTCTGAACATACATGTTTCCATCATCTGTTAATTTTACAGATATATCAGCTTTATCTTCTATTGTCTTAAGCTCATTTATTATTCTATCTATATTTTTTCCTACGTTTTCTATACTGCTAAATATATTATTTATACTTTCCATTTGATTTAATGACCCTGCCACTATTTCTTCACTTGCAGATGCAATTTGATCTGCTGACTGTTCCATATTATTTACTTTTTCAGAAACAATGTCTGATATTTTTGAAAGATCAACAGCAGACTTTAATACAAATTTTGAAGCCTCTTTAGTATTATTAAACCCATCTATAACAGACAAAATAAAATCCTCATTATAATTATCCTTTATTTCATGTAAATTGTAATCATATTTGCTTTTATTCACTATATCTAGCACATACCATAATTTCTTAATTTTTTCTTTGTAAATACTGCTTATCATCAAGTATACATATAAAGCTGTAATAATAATATTTGTGGTTACTGATAACCCATATCCTAAACTTGATAAGAAAAATAAGTTAATAAAAACAATTAAAAGTAAATACGCTAGAGAAATAATGCTTAAAGCTAATTTTTGTCTCATCTTTTCTTCTCTCCTCAATTACTAATTAATCGATAATTTTCGATGCATTTTCAGTATAACAATAATTTTTGTATAATTCAATTATAACTATATTAAAAAAATAAGAGCAGAAAACCCTGCTCTTAATCTACTTTAAACTCATTTACTATATTAACTAAATCTTTTGCCATAGAGCTTAAGTTTTGAGCTGTTTTAGCTACTTCATCAGATGAAGTAGAAAGTTCAGATGATGATGCTGCAACTTCTTGTGATGCTGCAGTATTTTCTTCAATTACAGCACTTACATCTTCTACTTTTGATATAGCTCTTTGTTTAGCTTGTTTCATTTCATTCATTTGATCATAAGTATTATCTACACATGGTCCAACTTTTTGTATAGCATCTAGTATATCAATAAAAGCAAAAACTGTATTTTCTACAACACTAGTCTGATCACTAATAAACTTTTCTACCTCTGAAGATGCCTTTATAACTTCTTTTGTATCTAGTTGAATTGAGTTTACAAGCTCTGTTATCTCAACTGTAGACTTTTTAGATGCTTCTGCAAGCTTTTTGACCTCTTGGGCTACTACACCAAATCCTTTGCCTGCCTCTCCTGCTCTTGCTGCCTCTATGGATGCATTAAGAGCAAGAAGGTTTGTTTGTTCTGATATAGAATTTATAATTTCTGTCATATTATTTATTTTCTCAACAGAATCTGTTAAGGCGTTTACCTTTTGATTAACATTTTCAAATACACTTTTTATTCCATTTATAGAAGCGACTAACTTGTCCATTTCTAAACTTCCGTTATTAGCCTTTTGTATAGCAATTGTAGCTTCGTTTTTTACATTTTCAAGTTCACTATATACACTTTCTATTTTTGTTGAAAGATTGTCCATAAACTCTACAATATCCTGAAGATCACTAGCTTGCGATGTTGCTCCTTGTGACACCTGATCCATAGTACTTGCTAGCTCTTGACTTGATAAAGCCATCTCTTTAGAAATTGATGACAGATTTGTAGATTCGTCTAAAACACTACTATTGAAGATAAAACTATCCAATTTGTAAGGCTTGATTGATCAAATCCACTTATTTTACTTTCTCTATCTGTAGTATATTTTAGATTTCCACTTTTTTGAGAAATAACTTCTTTTCCAAATTCATATTCATCAGCTATGTTAGTCATTACTAACTGTTCGTTTGGATGAGCAATTATTGTTCCATCTTCTTGTAATAAAACTGTATATCCTGTTTCTCCTACCCTAGTTTTCGCTATATGGTCTATAAGTGTTTCTAATGTTATATCTATTCCTGCTACAGCCTGTGTTCCATCACTTAGCTTAAATGCCTTTGCTACTGTTACCATCATATATCCTGTTGATGACGATTGATAAGGTTTAGTTATTATTACATTTCCAAAATTATTAGTAGCCTCTATATACCATGGTCTTTGTGTTGGATCATAACCTTCAGGCATTTGTCTTTTAGGAGTTATTATAAATTCTTTGTCTTGTTTTCCTATATAGCTTTGGAAAAAGTTTGGGTTAGATAAGTTATAGTTTGATAATATAGAGAATATATTTTCGGTGTTTCCTGATAATATATTTTCGTCTTTTGTTATAGATTGTATAGCCGTTTCAGATACTTGTATAAGTGAATCTATATAAGCTACTTTTTCAGTTGAAATTTGTTTTGTTAGATTGTTCATTTTTTGTTCTATTAAGTTTTTGCTGTTATTAATTAAGATAAAGGCTGTTGTTATTACTGGAATAAGAGAAATTAATATAAATATTATTGTAAGTTTTATCCTAAGTTTACTAGTTTTCTTCATAGTCTATCCCCCACTAAACTTTTTATTTATTTTATTATATTTTATACAGTATCTTATGTCAAAACTATTAAAATATTTTTTCATTTTAAGTTAGGCTTCTCAATATGAAACCTACCTTGTCTTAGTGATACTTATTTGCACATTTAGCATACTTGACTTACTCTATTGTTTTTATTTTATCTGCTATACTTAATTATGCAAAACTTTATGACTATATTAAAATAGGTTCAAATATAGTAATGGAGTAGGATTGATGTCAATCCTACCCCAACTATTGATAAAGAGCTTTTTTTAAAAATTTTTTAGTCCGCATTGAGTTTTACTGTTACTTTCTTTTATCGAGATACAAACGTACCAATAAGACAAGAATAACACTACTAAGAGATATAATAACAGTTTTTCTATTGAATGCTAATTTTTCTATTTCATTTGTAATGTCATCAAGAGTATCAGTTTCTATAATATCTTCTGAATATATCTTTTCAACACTTCCATCACTTTTTCTAATGAATACTTTTCCATTTTCATAATAAAAGTCGATTTCTTTGCATCCATTATTTATATAGTATTTTAATATAGCTCTATCTGATGATGATAGACCACTTTGTATATCTAAAGTCTTATAATCTAGTGAAGATACTTTAAATACTCCCCATTTTAATATGTAATCAGATGGTTTCTTATCTATTGATGCTACTATATAATCTCCTTCTTTTGGTTCGTATGAGTATATATTTTGTTTATCATTTATATATATTTTTATGTTCTTGCCTACAGTCTTTCCATTTAATATCTTTTCTACACTTATATCAATTCCTTTTTCATCTACTTGCTTTACAGTTCCTAATACTAAAGCGTACTGGTCACCATGTGTTAGTCTATATATTAGATCTGCTCCATAAACATTTGTAGATATAAGTATTAGTGTAGCACATATAGTAATTATAATTTTTTTCATACTCTATCCCCTACTCTTTTTTTCTAATTTTCATTACTTATGGTACGGTTCACCGTATCAACAATTACCTCAAACATAGTTTTGAGTATACAATCTCGATTTAATTATACTCTACCTGTAAGAACTTCATAGGCTTCTTTTTCTAAAAGCCCATGATTTAATAGTATTTCTGCCACTTCCCTGCCGAACTGTGCCAGGTCATTTCCTCTTAAGCGAGCAGTAAAAATAATTTCTTGGGCAGCATTTATGAGTTTTTCTTCACATTCTATCATGTATCATACAGCTCCTTTCTTATGGATGGAGTTATTATAACGTCCATTTTATAAAATTTAAAGGGCCATTAATAGCAAAATGGAGATTTGCTTGTTAATATACAAATCTCCACTGAAAATACATTTTATATTTTTTGCATATGGTAAGTATCAGGTTAATTTTCTATCAACGTTCTATCAACAAAAATAAAAAATTGTTGATAGAATGTTGATAGATTTATTTTATTTTTTCAATAAATATACCCTGTATCTCTTCTCACCTTTAGGTTCTAACAACGCTTCTTCCATCATTTTATCTAAATAATATTTTGCTTTTCTTTCACTGCATCCGCATAATTCTCTAACTTTAGTATTGTTGATAGAATTATTTTTTTTGAGATATTGAATTATCATATCTTTAGCTCTAATATATTCTATTTCCTTATCTTTTATATATCCAACATCATCGCCTAAACTGTAATACACTTTTTCTGTAAGAATATATTTTTTAAATCCATTTCTTTCTACATATCCATAATTTATAAGTTCATTCAAAACTCCTTGAGTATCTTCTAAAGATAATTGAGCATGTTTAGATGCATCTTCTAAAGTTATAGTTCCATTATCTTTTAAATATTTTAATATCATTATTTGACTTGTACTAAATATTATTTGATTTTTATCTTGTTCTTCGATTAAGAATTTAGTAAAATTTTTGTCTTCAAGATTACTTTTTAATGTTAATGTAACTGCTTCACTATACGTACTATATGTAGGTAATGGTTTTCCAAAAAAAATCATGTCTCTAAATATTATATCTACACCTTGTCCTGATCTTTGAACATATTTTAACTTCTGTAATGTTTCTGCGATGAGTTTATTTCTTGGAATAGATGGATGTGTTATTATGTTATTTTCATTTATACCTTCAGGAAATCCTCCAGGATTTTCAATTACAATTTTATTAGAATAGTGTTTTACATAAATAGCTCCATTGCTTTGATAATCTCTATGGCAAATAGCATTTAAAATGGCTTCTTGGAATACATTTTTAGGAAAATCTTTAACTTCAAGTCTAAATAAACCTATTTGTATGTTTGTTATATAATTACTACTCTCTATTATTTCTGTTAATCTATCCAATGCCGATATAATAGGTACTTTCAAATCTATTCTTTTATCGTATTCTGTCTTATTAATATCACTATAATGCAGATATATTATTTCAGCTTGAGGTATAGTTCTGTTTATAGAACTTTCTTTTCCAACGAAAAGCATACCTGCAACAGTTAATTTTATCTTATTATCCTTCTCCTTAATGAGATGTAAATCTTTTAAAAAAGATTTATCATCCATTAATGGTAAAGTAGACTCTGGATCTCTTATTTTTAATTTTTCTTTTATTTTATAAACTTCTAAACTATCAATATCTTCCTCGCTGGAATCTTCTATAATAACATTTGAAAAATCATTGTTTACTTTCCCCGATTGCATTATAGGAAATTCTTCTGGAAACATTGGTTTTGTATTTTTACCCAACCTTTTATACACTTCTCCGGCAGAAGTAGCATATAATGTACTCCCTTTAGGTACATATATTACTAATATTGTATTGTTTTCTACAAAGACTTCTTCAATGTCAGTAAATAATTTTGGTATAGTTCTATCATAAATACTTTCCATAATATTTTGTATATCATAATTGTCACATCCTGTAATTTCCCCATTATCTTCTACACCAATTAAAATCATTCCACCTTTAGTATTTGCCAATGCTACCGCTTCTTTTGTAATAATTTTCATAAGTTCCTTTTTGTCTTTTATCTTTTTCCAGCTTTTGAACTCAATATCTATTTTTTCACCTTTTGATATTACTTCTTTTATATCCATACTTTTAACCTCTCTTGGCATAGAATAGTTTATTTTATTATATTATTACTAAATATTATAACAGTAAACAAGAAACCAAGTCATTATTTGACTTGGTTATCTATTTGCTAAATCCGTATATATTTTCTCAACACTGTCTAAAATATTGTAACATTTATCTTTATATTCTCGTAAATCCTTTTTATTATCTTCTTTTATAAACGATTTAAACTCTTGCTTATCTCGTAGTATTACACCAAAATCATATCCGGTATTTATTTTAAAATCAAATAAACATTCATTCAATGTACTCATCCTGCTATTATATTTGACTACATTACTTTGTTAAGACATAACAATCACCTTTATACAATACAAACCTATACTAATATATCCATCTTATAAGTAAATTATAATTCTTTATTGATAATATTGTCAATATTTAACAACTTTATTCTCGAATGCACAAATAAAATTGTATTGACAAGTACAAAGTATTTTGATATTTTAACTTTGACGGAGGGAATAATTCCTGTACCGTCACAACTCGCAGGAGCTTTATCTATGCGAGATTTTTTATTTTGCATAGATTTTTACAATAATAAAGTTTTAATAAGATGTCATTATTAATGAAAATTACTTTATTAGATATAATAAAATTGTGTAAAGACTTAAGACACAAGGTTTTGAACAAATTTATAATAAATAAAATTAAAAACTATGGGTAAGGAAGTACGTCTATGAGGACTGTAGATACAAAAATAATATATAATAAGAATGGTTGGATTTTACACCTTGTCAGAACAAGAGATGGGATACTGGATACCATAACCTTACAATATCCCATGAAAACTGGTATTAAATCCGTAACAAAACGAAATAGTTTTCCCTTTTGGCTGGGCAGCACAGAAAATGCTTGAGGCTTTTATTAATTTTATATAGTTAGTAGTTTTAGTATATACATAAGGCTTTGTTGATTTTTAAATTGACAAGGCTCTTTCTTTTCTTATATCAAAATTTATAACAAGGACGGATTTTTGCATAAAAAAAATTTATATACTTAATTAGGGATAATTATGTTTTATAGTTAAAAAATCCTAATTATTTGCGTTTATAACTTCTATTGTTGATAATGCTCCGTTTTTCTATCCATTTCTCGCTTCTCATAACTTATCTATTGTAGACTGCCTGGTTTTAAAATCGTATTCATGCTAAATTACGTTTTTTAATATATTTTTCTCTGTTTATAATTCTATTAATTGATATTAATACAAATTAATATAAACCAATTGTAATTAATACATATTAACTTGTATTAATCGGATTGTTTTAATACTACCAGTTTAAAATTTCTCTAAATTACTAATTCCCCAAAAACAAAATCTATAGTCTTTTCCTATAAACTTAAATTTAAAATCGTATTCGTTTTTAGAAACCTTTTTTGGCAAAAAATAAGGACTATTTCTATTGAAACAGCCCTATGAACACGATTTTAAACATCTATACATTTTTAAAAACACTTTTTATCGTGTAAATGTCAATATACTTTTGTACAAAAAGTGGAATATATTTATGTACAAAAATAATACTATGATGAAACATTGGACGAACTGCTAAAATATTCAACTTTAGATTTTAATCTGTAAGAAGGATCTTTTATAGATATAATATGAGAATGGTGAAGTAGCCTGTCTAATATTGCGTTAGCAATTGTTGCTGAACCAAAAACTTCTCCCCAATTTGAAAAAGGCATATTAGTAGTTATAATAGTAGAATGTTTTTCATATCGTTTAGAAATTAATTGAAAGAATATATTAGCTGTGTCTGTATCGATTGGTAAATAGCCAACTTCATCTATTATGAGTACTTTATATTTAGAAAAATGTTTTAATCTTGCTTCTAAACGATTTTCAGCTAACGCCTTTTTTAATTGAGCCATTAATTCTTGAAAGTGAATAAAATAGGTGGAATACCTATGTTTAGCACATTCTATACCCAAAGAGGTAGCAAGATGTGTTTTACCAACACCAGGTGTCCCTACGAATAAAATATTTTCATTATTTTCTACAAATCTTAAACTTTTTAGATCTAATATTTGTTTTTTGTTTATATTTGGTTGAAATTCGAATTCAAAATCATCAATTTCCTTAAGAAAAGGAAAGTTAGCTGTTTTTACACAAGCAAGAATAGCTTTTTCTTGTTTGGATTTTAATTCTAAACTGCTTAATTCATAAAGAGCATCTACTACACTTTTTTCACCTGAATTAATTATATTTAGATAAATATCTATATTATTTTTTATATTTGTTAAACCAAGTTCATCTAAGTTGTTAAGCAATTTTATATAATTATTCATTTTACCACCTTTCCTATAATAATTTATCTAAGCGATTTAAGTTTTCATGGCATATTTGATCTAAATTATCTGTATTTTTAATAGTATTTTTCATTATGTCTTTATAATGATCATAATCATAATTAATTTTTTTATCAGTTAATATATGGACAGAAATCAATTCTGTGTTAAAATATATATGTAACTCGTCTTTTATAATTTTAAGAGTTACAGTTTTATTTATGTATTTTTCAGGGACAGAGTATCTATTGCCCTTGTAATATATCATAGAATCTTTGTGTACTTTTACTTTATGGTCAAAGTTTAAGTAACTTTCTATGATATTTATGTTTGGTAGAGGTGATAGATACTCCTTCTCTTTTTGAAATAACAAAATTGGTGGAACTGAAGTAGTTTGATTGACTGATTGATTTACTTTTTTATTTATATTTTTTATTATATTTCTCAATTCATCTATATCTTTAAATTCATTATTATATGGAATTATCCAATCAATAAATTTATTGGCTGATTCAACTTTACCTTTAGTAAATGAATGTCTCGGTTTACACAATTCTATTTTAAAGTTAAAGTCATCTGCAAAAGCTTTCATTTTATTGTTTATCTTCCTCCTTCCATTTTCTATATCAACTACAGTTTTCATATTATCAAAGAGTATTACTTTTGGTACACCTCCAATCGTTTTGAATGCATTAATTAAACATTCGAATAAATCTTGTTGTGTCTTATTTTCCCTTAATTCAATGGTGTTAGTATATTAGTGTAGACACAAAAAGCCGAACACCTTAAAATATAAAAAGGGAAGGAAGTGTCTACAATGGCAAAAGGGCAAAAGTATTATACAGAAGAATTTAGAAAGACAATTGTAGAGCTCTATAACTCTGGTAAGAGTTTGGCAGAGCTTAGCAGCGAATATGGCATATCAAAATCAACAATCAATGGATGGATTAAGAAAGCTAAACCAATAACTGTGGATAAAGATACAACTATAACATCAGAAGAGTATCAGGCAATGTTAAAGAAGATGGCAAGGCTTGAGGAGGAAAATGAAATATTAAAAAAAGCCATGGCCATATTCGCAAAGAAGTAACCTCTATTTTTGAGTTTATAAATGATCATAAAGAAGAGCATGATATCACGCTAATGTGTGAAGTGTTAAAGGTTTCAAGAAGCTCTTTTTATAAGTATCTAAACAAAACCGAAAGCAAAAGAAGCGTAGAAAACAAGATGTACGAGGAAGAAATACTGAAGATCTATAAAGATAGTAAAGGTCGTTATGGTGCTCCCAAAATACATAAAGTGCTTCGTGAAGAAAGAGGACATGCCATAAGCCTTAAGAGAGTCCAAAGGATTATGAAAAAACTAAATATAAAATCCATAATTATCAAAAAATTCAGACCTCACTCTTCCAAAAGCAAAATAGAGGCTAAAGAAAACGTTTTGAAAAGAGATTTTTCAACAACTACAATAAATGAAAAATGGGTTACTGATATAACTTATATTTATACACTTAAAGACGGATGGTGCTATCTTGCTTCAGTTTTGGATCTTCATACAAAGAAAATTATTGGCTATGCTTTTTCAAAGACTATGGATACAGAACTAGCTATAAAGGCTGTAGAAAATGCCTACATAACTCAAAAACCAAAGAATACTGTTATACTCCACAGTGATTTGGGCTCCCAATATACAAGCTCTAAATTTGATGATTATCTTAATGAACATAATATAGTTCATTCCTTTAGCGGCAAGGGATGTCCCTATGACAATGCTTGTATAGAATCCTTTCATGCTACACTAAAAAAGGAAGAAGTAAACTTAGCTGCATACTATGACTTTGATGCTGCAAGGCTAGCTATATTTGAATATATAGAATCCTGGTACAACAGAAAAAGGCTTCATAGCAGTATCGGTTATATGACTCCTCAACAGCTTGAAGATGCTTTAAGAAAAACTGCATAAAAATTTGAGTTTTTGTGTCTACTATATCGACATAAATCCATAGCCAAGTTTAAAATTAAATACATTTACAACGAATTCTTCACCATATTTTGATGTAAGTTTTATTTCCTCCTTCCAATCTACTTGTGCTTGTTGGCCTTCGGCAGTTTCATATCTTGGATGAGCTTTTATTTTTTTAGTTGGCTTTAATTCTTTTCTTTTAATATATTTGTTAAAATTCGAGTATGTTCCTATATCATATCCTTTACTAACAAAGAATTCATAAACAGCTTTTACAGTAGTACCTTTTATGGCAAGCTTTTCTTTTATTTCATTATGAAACTTGTCCAACTTACTTGTTTTATTTTTATTTTTAGGTTTACCTTCGTATCCTTCATAATATTTTTTAACAGTTCTTCTATCTATTCCATACTCTCTTGCAAGCTCTGAAAAATTAGGCTTTAGTTCCATAACCTTTAATATATTTAATTGCGCTACAATATTCATCATATTTGGTATCCCTCCCATTAAGAAGGATACCAAATTCATGCACAATTTTGTACATTTTTATTTTCCACTTTTCGTTCATTTTGATTTTATCATTTACAATGATTTTGAAGGATTTTATTATGAGACAGCCTAAATAGGCTGTTGGGAAGCAATTTTGTTTTATAATTCGCAGCCTGAGGCTGCGAATTATACTTGTTTAGATAAAAACTAAATGTGTATTACCCCGTTGAAACCAATATATATAATGATATTTAAAGGAGTCAAGTATTTTTTCTTATGCAGTTTTTTTATACAGAACATAACTATATCCCTTTAAACCAAACCTTTGTAAAAGTTCTTTATTAGCTTTACGGTATTCAAAATTATATTTATCAATCAACACAGGAATAAGCCTTTTATAATTAATATACTTGTTTTCTTTTTCTACTACTTCTCCATCTATTATAATTTGTTTATCATAAATATCATCTAATATAACATAACCTTTTTTCATAATCTCTTCAAGTACATAGCTTTCTATTAAATCTTGTACTTTTCTTGTAAAACTACTGGATTCACAGCCCTTATAAATATCCCCAGCAACCTGTTCATCAAAAATATTCTGTATTAATACCTTGCTAACTGTCTTTATAGAACTATATCCTTTTTTTAACATCTTATTTGCCATTTCATCTGATTTTTGTATAACTTCACCTAAAGAAGATACTGTATAAAAGTTAATCATCCTTTGTCCTTGTTTTTTTGCAATTTCTTTAGCATTATCTAAAAGTGCTTCTGGCACATCTTCTTTAGGAACTTTGTTTATTAGTTTCAAAGCACAAAACAGATTTATATATTGGTTTGCCTGCTTAACATTCATCCCCAGTCTACCAGCTAAATATCTGTTTGAAAAAAAGAAGATATTCTGTCCGTCAAGACTGAATTTATCGAATGTAATATTCTCTAAACCTATCTGATTAATCTCTGCCAATACCCTTATGCCCCAACGTATAGTTTTATTTAGGCTTTTATATTGCTGTAGAAAAGATTTATCAAACAATCTATTCAAATTCTGTATATATTTTTCCTCTTGAGATTTTTTCCATCTTTTATCTGGCATTTCAATAGAAAATTTCTGACATAAATACTTAACAGCTTCTATAAATGTAATAGACTTCATTTTGCATACTATGTCAATAATGTCCAATCCATTTTCATTATGAAATTTACAAATAGGCGAATTACAAAAATATTTATATACACCTTGCTTATTTGTAATTACAGCCGAAGGGTGATTATCATCATGGAAGATACATCTAAAAGCTACATTAGGTTCTGATTTTATTCCGAGAACTTCTCCCATATCCTGCCTTCTTAAATAATCAACAATATCTTCAATAGTATTAAACTCTTTATTTTCCCATTCTTTAAGAACAACTATATCAGTAACCTCTTTTAGAACTGATGGTTTGCATTTTTCTTCTAATACCTTATTCTCTTTAATATTAGCCTCAATTTTTTTAGAAATATTATTTTGTATAATTTGTAAATCACATTGTAAAGCATCTGCAATCTCGTGCTGCGTATAGCGAAGATGAGAATCAAATTTTATACATTTTATTCTAAATGGATTCGATGGATCTTTTAAATGCATATAATTAGGAATACGGAGTATCCTGTTTAAATCTACAATATTGGGATCAGTGTTGAATTTATTGATTATAGCTTTTTGTATTGGTTTAAATAAACTCAAATCCTAATTCTCTTTCTTCAACAGCCAATAGAAATGAAATCCATTTTTAGTTTCAACAATAATTGAAGGTTCAATTTCAAACTGCTTCAACTGTATCAAAAAATCCTGCTTACTCTTTTCTATTTCGTCATCAGTCCTATATTTTATTATTTTCTTTCCATTCTCATCGAAACCAGTAACTTCTTTGCCAAAATCAGCATCTCCAAAATGTGCTGTAAGAGAAGTTATATCTTTACTTCTTTGCCCTCCGTTATTTACTACAAAAAATATTCCACATCCTTTTCCTTGGTATCTTTTAAATACCATTCGCATAAACTCATACTCTTCTTCAGTATCAAGCATAAGACAATTTTCACTTTTAGCAAATGCTTTAGTACTATCTTGAGCCATTCTAAAAAATACAGGTTGTCCTAATTCCTTAAAAGCAAGAAGAAATTGAAAATCATCTATTTGTAAATCCTTTCTATACTATTATCAAAACAAACATATATATATATCTATATCAAACACTTTGACCACCACCTTTGAAAATTATGTAAATGGCACTTCTAACAATAATTGGTGGTCTTATTAAATGCGAAAAAATAAAAGCCCTATTCAAATTACATTTTGAATCCGACTTTATCATTCTTATAACTGTTATCTAAATTAGTTTTCCTTTGATGTTTTTACTGTATCAAAACAAAAAGCCTTATGTCAAGTTTTACATACTTTTTGTTTTTTGTGAAAAAAGTACAACAATAAACTCCTAAATAGTGAGTAGTAGTAGGGGTTATTGTTGTACTTATTAACCAGTAATTTATTTTATCTATATTTTTATTTTAAAGCCTTGTTTATAAGTTTTTCTATATACTTTTTATCATCCTTTTGTAGAAGAACATTGCACTTCTCGAGTTCTTCCTTTGTAATAGTGCCTCTCCAGCTTTCCTTTATCTCTGATAGGCGGGTAGGAGTTACAATAAAAGAATTAAGTATTACGTTGGGATTAGTTTTGCATAAATTAGCTTGTAGCTCTTTTATTTTCTTGTACAACTGTATTTTAGGGTTTTCCTCTCCCCCCGAGATACTCCTTATTCCCTTTGGATCGATAAATGCAATATACTGCTTGCTTCCCTCTATAATCCACATTATGAAATCTGGATAAAAATTCCCGGCTTCAAAAAAAACTATGCCTGACTTTGCCTTATTTCTCAAAAGATAAAGCTCTTTATCATTAAAAAAATCCTTATTTTTTGTGCAGTAATCTCTTAAATCCAAAACAAACTGCCTTTCCCCTTCGTTAAGCTCAACTGGACTTACTGAAATATTATCCTCATTCTTGTCAACATGAATGAGAGGGGAATACAGATGCTTTTCAAAATCAATAATATCAAAGGTTCCATGAGAAAAACTTTCCATATTAAGTCCTTCAACTGACTTTCCCTCTGAAGCCTTTCTTAAAGCATCTACCAATGAATCAAGCCTTGCTTTTATGGTTTCCTTTTTTCCATCATCATAAACTGTTATACTGTACTCTCTAACAAAATTTCTATCGTCTTTTTCTAAACCACGATATTCAAGATTCGGCAGTTCGTAGGATTGTCTCATGTAATTATAAAATGCTTCACAATATTTTTTAAGAAGCACCGTAGTAATCTCCTGAAAGCGCATATAACTTCTAAAATCTTTGATTTTAAGGTCGTCTTCGGGAATCATAAGTATATACCAAGTATCATCCTGCATAATCTCTCTCAATACTCCCTTTGGTATGTTCAAATTGTACCATGATTTTTCATTTTTAAATCTTTCAAGCTCGAAATATACCTTGTCAAAGTCTACAAAAGCCAAATGTTCAGGCTTTAAGGTATCTATATGTTTGTTTACATTATCAGGTGAGCCTGATTTATCATCGCTGGAAATATATTGTATCCTCTGATAATAGTCAAGAACTATCTTCTTCATACCAGGGTAAGACGAAGGCAAATTAAGTACTGGCCTTGGTCCTTTTCGTTTAAAATCCAGCCCTTCCTTTAATTTAAGTGTTTTTAATCTATTTAATTTTTCTTCATCTAAATTTATTACCGTTTGCACAAAATAGTTAATCTTGTTTTCTTCATCAGGCATACCTTCTTCTTTTAAGTATTCCTTAAATTGCTGCATATAGTCCGCCCTAACGCCAAAAACATTAAGCGTTTCCACTAAACTTATAATGCTTTGAAACTTTTTAGAAAGCAGAGTTGAAGGAACATTCTCTGCTTTCTTACTTCTCTTTAAGCAGAATTCATAACCTTTTAATCTGACACCACGTCCAAATAGTTGAATAACCTCCGAACCTTCTTTTTTGCCCATATTCATAAGTCCCATGGTACTAACACGCCAGCTGTTCCAGCCTTCAGAAAACTTCTTTGAACCTATTAGTACATTAATAGTAGAGTTAGTTTCATTGATGCTTCTAAACAATGAGCTTGAAAAATCACGTTTTTCTGTATTAAGTCCAATATCTTCGCACAACTTTATAAGTTTACTGCTGTCACCAACATTTATGCAGCCAAAATAGTTTTCAGCATCTCCAACTTTTAATCCTATTTCTCCATCTGTTCCATTTAAAATATCTATATGAAGCTGTGCCCCTGGTATTGCATCTGCAAATATAATTTTAAGCATATCCATGAAAATAGCATCTTGAGATAAGCCTTTACCTTTAAGGTAGAAAAAACTGTCTCTAAATATCTCCCTGTTTTTACTATCAAGTAGCCCAGCATTACCACTTAAAAGCCTCTGTATATTATCTACTGTTTTATTTCTTTCATTTTTAATAAACCTATCAAAAAACAATAATATATCAATAACATCAGATACATTCTTTTTATTCTCGGTTCTAACGGCATTTACAGTACTACCTACAAATACTAAAAGAGGTTTTTCTATCATAAAAGGATTTAAAGCTTCCCTGTTTTCTTCATATATTTTAAGCTGCTGATAAAACATCATAAGACATGCAGTAAGATACAAATTTCGCATATCCTCATCTTTGTCATCTGCAAGGTTTAAAATATTATAATCCTTTCCATATCCATCACCATGGAAATACCTATAGGAATAATCAAAAATGATACACTTTGCGTATTCCTGTATAAGTTTAGAGTCATTTTTAACTGCCTGACCAAAGGTAGCAGAATACTCAAAGGAAAATCCCTTCTCACATAAAGTATCTCTTTTTTGTTTCCAGTCCTTTCCGCTGCTTCCCCTGTGTCCTTCATCAACTAAAACAAGATTATTCTTTTCAAAAAAATCTACTGCTACTGTTTTTTCCTTGGCTTCATCCTTAAGTTTATGAATATCAATGATTTCTATTTTTTTCTCACTATTTGTTAGTAATCCTCCAGCATTTTTATCAAACAGCTCGGCTTTAAATCCCGATAACTCAAGCTCTATAAGGTGCTGGTTTGAAAGACCCTCACTTGGAGTTAAAAGTATTACTCTGTTTATTTCCCTTTCTCTGCCGTGGAGTTTTAAATAATACATATATTGAAGTATATTTATGTGCATAATAAGCGTCTTACCAGAACCCGTCGCATTCCAAAAGGCAAGTTTATTTAAATCTTCCAAAGTATATTCATCTATCCTGTCAGCCTTTTCTTTATCGCTATTAAAACTTCTTACATATTCATTTAGTTCTTCCAAAAACTTATTAGGTTCAGAAAAATACTTATCAAGATAGATTTCAGAAAAAAGCAGAGAAAGATATTGAAAATACTTCCATTTAATTATATATCCCCTTTTTTCTGATATACGGAATGTATGTTTTACTATATTTTCATCATACTGTATAAGTTTACCCTGTGGAATAGCACATTGGCTGGCAAACTGCTCAATTAGTTCCTTGCAGTATATGGTATTGTTATTTTCGTCATATCCCTCATTTTCTACTTTCTTTATTTCACTTGAAAGTTCTTCAAATGAATTTACTCCAAAAAGATTAAGCATATACTGATTAAGCACTAATTTTTTATAAAACTCCAGTGAGGAAGCCTGTTTCTTTTTTGTCTGCTTTTTTGTTGCCACAAGACCACCTCCCTATATATCCTGAACATCAAACATTAAACGCTTGAATTCTTCTTCTATAAGCACAACCTTCCAAGTTTCGTCATTCTGTTTTATATTCATAAGGTTATTATCCCCATTTACATAAATTCGGTTGTATTTATTTTTTTGTGTGCTGTATCCTTTTATTTTAAAATATGCATCAAGTGCAGCATTATCCTTTGCAATATCCCCCGTTAAGGTACGCCAGATAATAAGCACTTTATCACCTGAAAGTGTATTTCCTTCTACAGCTTTAAAAGTATATTCTCCCTTTCCGAAATCACTTGATTTTAACTTTACTGCACCGAGAATTTCTGAATCTAAATCAGCTTCGGTATCAAAGCTCTCTTTTACACATATATTCGTAACTACAAGGCCTAAAAGGTAGTTAAAGGTTTCAACTAAATCAACATTGATTTCCTTTGTTTCTAATCCATCTGCTATTTTCATCTTATAATCAAAAGGATTTGCAAATTTATCAATATTTAAAAGAGACACGCTACTTTCTGCTTCCTTATCCAGCATATATGAAAGAATATATTGTTCTCTTATATCTTTATATTCATCAAGTGCTATCTGCTGTTCCTGCGTTCTCTTTATTTCAATGTTATTTAATGTGTCTTCGTAGGACTCAAGCTTTATGTATTTGAATATGTGACTTATGCCTTCACGTGAAACAGGTTTTCCATCTTTCCAATCTTTAGAATATATGACCTTCTGAACCCTTGGCTTTGTTACTGTATCAAAATATTCTCCCATTTCAACAAGTATATATTTTCGGCTGCCGCCATCTTCTCTATTAAGTTCAATAATTGCATTCGCTGTTGTTCCAGAACCAGCAAAGAAATCTAATACATATCCAAAATTATTATTAGCATGAAATATTATTTTTTTTATCAAACTTATAGGTTTAACAGTTTCAATTATACTACCAAATCCCAATTGTTTACCCACTTCATTTAATCCATTTTCTGCAGTCCCATAAATATCCTTTTCAAAAAAATGAGACCAGAATGGTGTATAAATTATACCTTCTTCATGTTCCGGTCGATATATAATATAAGGCTTACCTTCTTTAATGATTATTCGTTGTTCTTTTTCCAGTTTATTAATTTCATCAATACCAATTTTCCATTGCATGTTTTCATTAGGCATAATTCCTTTAATGGGAAAAATCATTGTCTTTCTTCCTCGCATACCATTTGAAGACATTTGACCTATTTCCTGAAGCCTATATACTCCTAATTCATCACTTAATGGATATTCTTTTTCTCCTTTTTTTTCAAGATTAAATTCTTGTTTTTTTTCACCCATTCTAAAAACATGAATATATTCTACTTTTGATTGTAACATATACTTTGCTGTTTCTGTATTTTGTGCTTTTGTTCTTTTTTCCCATGTAATATTTCCAACAAAATTTTGTTCACCAAAAATTTGCTTTTCTAAATTTAACAAATTAGAATTTTCATTGTCATCAATTGAAACAAATAACCTTGAATCTTGATTTGTAAAAATTTTACAAATCAAGATTCTATCAAACATCATAGATAACCAACTACTATGTTTATATTTATCTTTATATATAAAACCATCATTACCTGTATTATATGGAGGATCTATATAAACACACTTTACCTGCTCCTTATATCTCTCCATTAGTAAATTTAATGCCTGAAAATTTTCGCTTTTTATAAGCAATCCATCTGTTTTGTCATCTATATCCTTTATACTTTCAATCAACCTCTCTTTAAACTCTTCACTAAAAAAAGCAGTATCAAGAACAAGATAGGGATTGGCTTTTAAAAATTCTAAAGTTAAAGGTTCACTGTATCCATCAATCTCATCAATTGCAAAAAGTTTTTTCCACTCCTCAACCTGTTTTTTATTTTCAACTATTTCTGTGTAAAAATTTTCATCTATTCTATCAAGGGTTATGCAGTAATTTGCTTCAACTACAAACTTTTTCTTAAGCCAAAGTTTCTTTTGAAAGTTTTCTATTTGTTCAAGGAATGAAATAATCTTATAACCTATGTTTTTAATTACCTTAATTTTGGTTATATACTGCTCTATACGCACCTCATGCTCGGTATCAAGGTCATCCAAAAACATGACTTCATTTTTAAGGTAAAAATCAAGCTCCCTTCGCAAAAACCCACCTAAATCCTTATGAATAAAATAGTCAAAGGTATTACGTGCCGTATAATCAGTCAAATGCTTTTCTAAAACTGTCCTTTTAGGATTGGATTCGGTGGGTTTTAATTTAAATATTTCTATGAAATTACGATATTTTACACCTTCGCTGGTAAATATTTCGTTTATCTTTTTAACAGCATTATCAATTAAATCCTTTTGTTTGCTCTCATGTACCTTATATTCAAATTGTATATAAAGCTCATTATTTTCTATTTTTAAAGGTTCTTCTTCATAGAGTACAAACTTGCGTTCTTTATCTTTGTCTGATTTATTGTTATCTTTTTCTGTAGATGCTTCTACAAGCTTAAAATGTACCTTTTTACCTTCTGGTAATGTAAAAGTGTAGTCCCTAAAGTATTCAGTGGTTTTTATGTAATATTGGTCGGCATTAGCCCAATAAAGTTTAACTTCTTCACCTTCGTAGGGTATTGCATATACGCCCTGTTTATAGCGACGCTGTGATATAAAATCACCATTGCTGTAATAACGGCTGAAAAAGTCTGTAAGATGAGAATATATTTCTTCCTCCGCCTTTTCTATATCCATTCCCATATCAAGCTGGTTTTTAAGTGCTACATATTTGGCACTACTTTCATAAACTACTCCTGTATCATCCAGTGTCTTTTTCAGATCATCAAGCTCTTTTTTAAGGCTTTTCTGTTTTGAAGATATATATCTTTCTAATTGTGAACGCACCTGCGGCAAAAGCTCTTCACTTAAAAAGTTTTCAATTTCTTTTCTCCTGAAATTCATAATTCTATAAATACCAAAGTCAAGGTCTGCCTGATTAAGCTGAAACATTTGCTTAAGCAGCGATATAAGTTTTTCATAATTTTTACTCATGTATTTCAAACCTCCTTCTAAATTATTTATCTATTGTAAATATAACTTAATTTCTGTATTGATTTAAACTTACTATCATTTCAGTTACCGAGACAAACTTCAAACTATAGTATATCATTATACATAATACCGGACAATAGAATAATAAATGTAGCTCTGTTTCAAAAAGTACACTTTTTAGGACACATCATACTAATATCCTTAAATCCTTCTTTCCCACTTTTGAAACATCCCAAAAATCATCTTGACGTTTTAGGATACTTTTCATAGAATCATGCTGAAGGTGGTGAACTAATATGAAAATTGGTTATATTCGTGTAAGTAGCAAAGATCAGCATGAGGATAGACAAGTTAAAGCACTTCAAGATATTGTAGATAAAATGTACATAGATAAGACAAGTGGAAAAGATACTAACAGACCCTGTCTTCAAGAAATGCTATCATTTATCCGAGAAGGCGACATTTTATATATTGAAAGTATCTCTCGTCTTGCCAGAAATACAAGGGACTTCCTTGAGCTTATGGATACATTTACATCAAAAGGTGTTAGTGTTATTTGCCTTAAAGAACCAATAGATACTACAACACCTGCTGGGCGGATGATGGCAACAGTTTTTGCCAGTATGTATCAGATGGAAAGGGAAAACATAAGACAACGACAAAGGGAAGGAATAGAGGTTGCAAAACAAAGAGGAGTAAAATTTGGTCGACCAAAAACAAAAATGCCAAAGGATTTTGAAAAGACTATTAAAAGATGGAGGAATAAAGAAATTACAGCAGTTAAAGCTATGGAATTATTAGGACTAAAGCGTAACACCTTCTATCGTTTAGCACGTGAATACGAAACCAATCAAAGGGTGTAATACCCTTAATTTTTTTTGCAGTAAAATTTGATTTTGCTCCCGTCTCTATAATACAATCTAACTGTAATAAACAATCCCCCAATTTAGTTAGCTGTAAAGGAGGTTTTACTGTTCCATATTATACATTAGGGGGAATGGTAAAGATGAACAGGATTGATGCTATAATAAATTACAATGAAAAAGATTGTAAAATAAATGCATTTTTAGATGTACTTGCAGATATTCTGCAAGATGCATCATTAAATGAAGGAGCTTCACAAAAAAGTGAATCTCCTTCGTTTTTGATGTAATATACTTATTTTATGATTATAATTCCTAACGGAGGGCTAAATATGAATGAATTTAAAAATAAAGAAATCAAAAGAGCGTATATCTATACACGTGTTTCAACCGAGGAACAAACCCAAGGTTTTTCACTTGAAGCACAATCTGATGAGATAAAAAAATACTGTGAATATCACAATATTGCCATTAAGGGTGAATACTGCGATGCAGGAGTCACTAGAACTTCTATAGCGAAACGTGAGAGTTTTAAGCAAATGTTGCGAGATATTAAAACTAATAAAGACAATATAGATGCTATCATTATTTGGAAATTATCCCGTATTGGACGTAATATGTTAGATCTGGTTGATATTGTAAGATTTCTTGAGGAACATGATATTGTTATCGTTAGTATTACTGACAATATAGATACATCAAGCATGATGGGAAGATTTTTCTTTTACCTTGTTGGAGCTTTCGCTGAAATGGAAAGGGAAAACATTATCTCACAGGCAAAAAACGGCATGAAAAAACGTGCACAGGAAGGCTTATGGAATGGCGGTCCTGCTCCAATTGGCTATAACAATTTTAAGGATGGCAGGGGGCTTATAGTAAACCAAAAGGAAGCAGAAATCGTAAAGGCTATATTTGATATGTATACTAATAAAAGATGGGGGTATTCAAAGATTTGTCAATTTTTAAATAACAATCTTGATAAATATGCTACCAAGAATGATAAAAGCTGGAGCTATTCCACAGTGAAGCAGGTATTAGACAATCCCACTTACGCAGGCTACATCAGATGGGGAAAACAGCAAAACTGGTCTACGAAGCGAAGAAAGGGAACTACTGATGAATATATCCTTGTAAAGGGAACACATGAGCCAATTATAACCGAGGAGCTTTGGGAGCGAACAAAAGAACTTCGTAAAGACAAAAAAGCTCCTGAAAAATTGCAGAATATGCACTACCTATTGTCGGGACTGGCAAAATGTCCAGAGTGCGGAGCAAGTATGGTAAGTCAAAGAAGCTCAAGAAAGCGAAAGGATGGTAGCAAAGTTTGGTACAGATATTATTGCTGCTCCCAGTGGGCAAATAAAAAAGCTGTATGTAAACCCAATTTAATAAAAGCTAATTTACTGGAACAACAGGTAGTAGAAAGAATAATGTCATTTGTAAAAAATCCTAACCTGCCTGAAATTCTTGCGAAGCGACTTGGAAAATCAACTGATATAAAAGAGCTTGAGAAAAAGTTAAAATCAATAGAAGCAAAAATCAAAAAGTTAAAGGCTGATGAGGATAAATACTATGAATACTTGGTTGATGATAAAAAACTAAAAATATTAAAAGAGGAAAAGATACTTGAAAAAATAAGTGAAATAAATAAAGAAATGGAGCAGCTTGAAAGGGAAAAAGAAAATCTATCTACGCAAATTGATACAATTAGAAACAATACATTAAACATTGAAAAAATAACAAATATGCTGCAAAATTTTGAGGCTATATTTAACAATGCTCCAGCTGATAAACAAAAGGAATTGCTGCATACATTAATAAAGGAAATAAGGATAAAGAAAACCGACAAGCCGGAGGAAAGGCTTGCCGAGGAGATAATACTCCATTTCAGTGAAATTGACTTAATGAAATTCGGTAAGGAAGAAGATCAAAAACCGTTTGAGGTCACTTATGGTACGGTTCACCATTTATTATCCTAAAACTCCTGTAAACCTGCTCAAGCAATATAAGTCTCATTAGTTGATGAGGAAAAGTCATCTTAGAAAAAGATAACTTAAAATTTGATCTATCTAACACTTCTTTAGATAAGCCTAGTGATCCTCCTATTATAAATGTTATATTGCTATTTCCTTGTATTGTCAGATTCTCAAGCTTCTTTGCTAATTCTTCAGATGATAAACTTTTGCCTTCTATCGCTAAAGCAACTACATATGAATTATCTTTAATATTGGATAGAACTTTCTTTCCCTCTTTATCTTTTATAATCTCTATTTCTTTTTCACTTATATTTTCTGGAGCTTTCTCATCATCGAGTTCTACTATTTCTAGTTTACAATATTTAGAAAGTCTTTTTGAAAATTCGTCTATACCTAACTTTAGATATTTTTCTTTAATTTTTCCTACGCAAACTATTCTTATATTCATACTTATTTTCCTTCCATTTTGTATCTAGCGTGAACATATCCTTTAAGTTGAGCCATTTTTACTCTATTGTATCCAAGTTTTATAGATTTTTTTAGATTTTCAAATGCCTTTTCTTCATTGTCTTTTATAAGCTCTATTATAGCTAAGTTATAGTACGGTATACAAAACTGCTCATCTTCCTGTTTTGCTTTTTCAAAGTAATCTGTTGCCTTATTTAATAAGTTTGATTCTAAATAGCAAATTCCTATGTTGTTGTAAGTCATTGCCTTTAAATTATGAGTGTATACTCCATAGTTTAAAAATCTTAATTTTTTAAGCCAAGGTTTATTTTCAATATCTTTTAGAAATTCGTTAAATTTTTCTACTGCACTTTTATATTTCAATTTTCTCATTAGTTTTTTTCCTTCGTGAAAATTTTTCCAAAAAACTCTTTCAACTAATATCCAAGAAATTATAGGTATTAAAACTATATAATATTTTTTCTCTAATGCTGCAAATAGCATTAGAGTTACTATTATTAAATATACAAGTCTGTTTATTAAAACTCTTTTCATATTATCCTCCAAAACTAGAATCTAACTTTAACATTTATTATTGTTCCTTCTCTGTTTATTTGTATATCAACTTCATCTGATGGTCTATATTTATAAAGTTCTCTTATTAAAGAGCTCATATTTTTTATTTGTTTTCCTCCTACTTTAACTATTACATCTCCTACTTTTATTCCTGCTATTTGTGCAGGTGTTCCTCGGGAAACTTCTACAACATAAATACCTTCATCTGCTGATATATCTACTCCTGTTGCTTGTTCAAATACATCTACATTTACTCCTTTTATTCCAAGGTATACTCTTTCAAAGCTTCCTGTAGCAATTATTTGATCTACTATTGGCTTTGCTGTATTTATAGGTATTGCAAATCCAAGTCCTTCGCCACTTTGTATTTTTGCTGTATTTATTCCTATTACCTGTCCTGATGAATTAAGAAGTGGTCCTCCACTATTTCCTGGGTTTATCGATGCATCTGTTTGAATAAGGTCTTCTATAACTTCTGTTTGACTTATCGGTATGCTTCTATGAAGTCCGCTTATTACTCCTTGAGTTAGTGATCTTTCAAATTCAAGTCCTAATGGATTTCCTATTGCAATAGCTATATCTCCTACCTCTACTTTATCACTATCTCCAAGTTCTGCTACATCAAGGTCTTTTTTGTTTACGTGTATAACTGCTAGATCTAATGTTCTATCATACCATACAACTTTTGCTTCTTCTTTTGATCCATCGTAAAAAAGTACGTTTACTACTTGTGCATTTCCATCTCCTATAACGTGTGAGTTTGTTAATATATATCCTTTTTCATGTACTATTACTCCTGTACCAACTCCACTTGTTCTTCTATTTCCAAAGAAAAAGTCTCTTTCTACTGTAACTGTTGTTATTCCTACAACTGAAGGCATAGCCTTTTTTGCAACTGCTTTGTATATGTTTTCTTCTTTTATTTCATTTACTATTACTGTTTTTTGCTGAGGTTGCTGAATATGTGTTGTGTTATCATTGCTTTGTAAAAATGTAGGGGCAAAATATAATGTCAGCATACTTCCTATTATAGCTCCTATTAATGCTGTAGAAAAACTTTTCATAAATATCCCTCCTAATTTATACAGCGTATAGGTTTGAAGATATGTCTTTATCTAACACTTTCAAATTTACATCTTTTCCTACTTGTATATTATTCATCTTTAGTATGCTGTTAACTGTTTCAAATGCAAGGTCTGGAAAATTGTTTTCTTTGCTCAAATGAGCTAAAAGTATTTTTTCTGTTCCTGTTTTAACTAGATCTAAAGCAAACTTTCCTGCATCTTCATTAGATAAGTGGCCTTTTTTAGATAATACTCTCTTTTTTAGACTATATGGATATGGTCCCATCTTAACCATTTCAACATCGTGATTTGATTCTAATACTACTAGTTTTGAACTACATACATTTTTCTTTATGTTTTCACATACATATCCTAAGTCTGTTGCTATACTTATTTTTGTATTTCCAGTATCAAATGTAAATGCAACTGGATCTTTTGCATCATGATGTATTGAAAATGGAGTTATTTGAATGTCGTCTATTTCAAATTTTTTATCCGTTTGGAATATTTTTATATTTTTTTCATGTATACACCCTATTTTTTCTTTCATGGCATCGAATGTCTTTTGGTTTGCATATATTGGTATATCGTATCTTCTAGATAGTATACCTGCTCCCTTTATATGATCTGTATGCTCATGACTTATTAAAATTGCAACTATATTTTCTATTTTTATGTCAAATTTATCTAGTCCTTCTTTTATCTTTTTTCCACTAAGACCTGCATCTACTAGTATTCCTTTTTCTTTATATCCTATATAATGGCAGTTTCCACTGCTTGAGCTAGCTATTGAAGTGTATTTTAGCATATTAATTTCCTTTCTTTTTATATAGTAAAAGACCCTTAAGGGTCTTTAATATCTAATATAATTTAAAGGATTCACAGGCCTTCCATTTTTTCTTACTTCAAAGTGAAGATGTGGACCTGTAGATCTTCCTGTATTTCCTATTGTTGCTATAACTTGTCCTCTAGAAACTCTTTGTCCTACTCTTACATTTATTGTATTACAATGTGCATAATATGTTGAATATCCATTTTCATGATTTATTATCACAAGTTTTCCATAAGCCCCTTGAGTTCCTGCAAAAGATACAACTCCACCATCTGCAGCTTTTATTGGAGTTCCTATAGGTCCTGCAATGTCTATACCTTCATGCATTCTTCCCCATCTTGCTCCAAATCTTGATGTAAGTGTTCCCCTTGTTGGATTTATGAAAGCACCAAACGCCACAGTTGATGGTCTACTTTTAGTTCCTATAAGTATTACTTGATCTTGAGGCTTTTGTAGTTCTTCTTCATTTAGCACATTTTTATCTACAATTTTTCCATTTACTCTTACAATCTCTGCTTCTATTTTTCTTTTTCCTTCTTTTCCTATAACCTTTACTTTTCTCTCTCCTTTAAAGAGAGCATTTGTTTCTTCTTGAGTTACTTTATATGGGATTTTTTCTTCATATGAAGCTATTTCTATTGTTTTAAAGTTTATATATGGACTAGGAACAGACACATTTATTTCTTGTCCTATTTGAAGCTTTTCTACATTTATATCTGGGTTTGCTTTTTGGATATCTTCTACACTTATGTTCAGCTTTTGAGATATAGTCCAAGCACTGTCTCCTTGTTCTACTTTATAGGTTTTTATTTGTTCGGTTCCTAAAAGTATAAAGTTATAAGCACTTTCTATATCTTTTATGTCTGTAACTTTTGCGTTTTTCTTTACTATATTTACATCTTCTAAAAATGAAGCATCTTTTATATTTTCACTATCTATTTTTTCTATGTAGTGATTTTTTATTTTTTCTAGGAGCTTTCTAGCTTTATCTTCTTTTTTTAGATATACTATATCTTTTCCGTCTACATTTATTGCATATGCTTGTGTTTTAATGTCTATTAAACTGTTTAGTTTTTCTATTATTTCTTGATCTGATGATATTTTGTCTTTTGATACTCTAACTTTATCAAATGTTATTTGTTGATCTATATTTACATTTTCTTCAAAACCTTCTTTTATATCTTTTATTGCGTTATATACTATATTTTTATTTTGAACTATACCTATTTTTTGTCCATCTACTTTAACTTCATAGCTCACTCCAGAAAAATATATTCCATAACATGTAAATATAGTTATCAAAGACACTAATATATATATTAAGTTTTTATTCTTTAGTGCTTTTATATCTCTTATGTTAATCATAAGTTTTTCTCCTTTCTCATGCTCGTTTTTTATTATACCAAATATTTTCCTGATCTTTCAAGTTAAATGTTGGAATTTATTATTTCTTTTCTAGTTACCCCGTATTTTTCCCATATTCTAAAGAAGTCTTCTGATGTTACATTTTTGTATTTGTTTTCTTCATAATATTCTCTTAATGCCTTAAAGAATATTTCATCTCCTACTTGTTTTCTTAAGTTGTCTAAAAGAATTGCTCCCTTACTATATACATACATGCTGTATTCTAAAGAATTATTGAATTCTAGTGTGCTTTTAAATATATTTTTTGTGTTTTTACCAAATGTTCTTAGTTTCATTTCTTTCATAAGTTCTTCTTTCTTTTCTTTTGAGTATTTTTTTTCAAAGTATAATATAGTTGAGTATTCTGTTAATGCTTCATCTAGCCAAGGTTCAGTTATTTCATTGTTTCCTACAACTGAGTACCACCATTGATGGGCTGTTTCATGTGCTATTACATATTCTAAGAAAAATTTTTCACTTTCTTTATATAAGTTTTTGTCTATCATTACTAAGTTTGGATATTCCATACCACCTATAAAAAAGTCTGCTGCAACTACTGAATATGTTTCATATGGATATGTTCCAAATATATCATTAAATATTGATATAGCATCACTTGCTATGTCTATTGACTCTTTTCCCATATCTTCAAAAAAATAGCTATATACTTTTGTATTCCCAATTTTCCTTTTTAATATGTTAAATTTATCGCTTAAAATAATTGCAAAACTTCTAACTTTAGGAGCTTGTATTGTGTAATGAGTAAAATCATCCTTTACAGACTTGTCTTTTATAACTCCTGTAGCTGCTATTTTATATTTTGAAGGAACTTTTATACTTACCTTATAATTGCTAACATCACTATAAAAAGGGTCTCCTATTACTTCATAACTTCTTATATTCCATCCGTTGTCATCATTTACACATGCTATTGGATAAAAATTTGTTATATTTATCGTATTTTCTCCATATCCAAATCTTCCTAATGAATTTGGAAGTTTTACCTTGTAATCAAATATAATAGTTGTTTTTTCTTTTGGATTTAAATTGTATCCTAGTTCTACTTTTAATATATCTTCTTTTTTTCCCATTATTTTATATCTTATGTCGTAGCTTTCCCCTAAAACTTTCTTTATATCTATATAGCCTTTGTCAAATCCATTTGGGTATGCATATTTAAATTCATTTTTTTCAAATGGAGCATATTTTTCTTTTGAAAATGCATTAGGGTATATATGAAAATATATTGTATCTATAGCTTTATCTGTATTATTTATATATGTAACTTTTTGATTTATTTTTAAAGTTTTGTCTTTTTCATCAAATTCAATATTTATATCATAACTGTTTAACATTTCTTGATTATTTTCACTTATTGTAGGTGTATCCTTTGTAAATCTAAAACTTATAAGTAGTAATATTAGTAGTGGTAATATAGTTAACATCTTTTTTTTATTAATTATTACAACCAAGTCTATGCCCCCTTTTTGTTAATACTATTTTTTACAAAACTTATACTTTACCATATATGATATAATCTATCTGAGGTGATTTTATGTTCTTTAGAGAGATAAATGAGATAGATTTAGGAGAAACACCTGTTGATAATATATTCATAGATATATTTATGCCGATGACAAATGGAACATACGTAAAAGTTTATCTACTAGGCTACAGATATGCACTAGATCCTTCTAACTGCAACGTTACAAATCAAACACTTGCTAAAAATTTAAATATACCTTTAGTAGATGTATTAGCTGCTTGGGATTTTTGGGAAAAGAAAGGAATTATAAAAAAACATATAAATTCTGAAAGTGATGAGTGGGATTATTCTATTGAGTTTTTGAATTTAAAAAATCTTTATGTAAATAACATATTAAAAGATAATTCAAGTGAAAAAAATTCAACTACTAATCTTCTTTCAATAAATGAAAACCCTAATATCAATAAAATGTTTAATAGAATAAATGAAATTATAGCAAGACCACTTGTTCCAAATGAGAAAATTCAAATACTTGATATGATGGAAAAATATAATATGTGTCCAGATATGATAACTACTGCATATTCGTATGCTAAGGATAAAAAGGGAGTTAAAAGCGTTAAGTTTGTTGAAGGAATAATAAGAAACTGGTATGATTCAAAGATTTATACTATTAATGATCTTGAAGAATATTTTGCTAAGCATTCTGAAAGGTTTGCTCTTTATAAATCTGTATTTAGAGAATTAGGATTTTCTAGGGAACCTTCTGCTGAAGAGAAAAAGGTTATAAATTCCTGGGTAGATGATTTAGAGTTTACTAATGATGTTATTTTTAAAGCGTGTTCTAAGTCTAAAAATACTTCTAATCCTTCTATAGCATTTATAGATGGTATTTTAAGAAGCTGGCATAAGAAAGGATTTAAGTCTTTAGAAGATATAGAAAATGAGGTTAAACCTACTTTAAATAAAACTAATCCTCAATTTAAAACTAAATTTCATAATTTTGAGCAAAGAACTCGTAACTATACTCCTGAAGAACTCGAAAGAATGATTCTTGAAAATCAGAAAAATAAATTTAGGTAGGTGATTAAATGAACGCTGATGTGTTAAAGCCTATTCTTTTAGAATATGAAAAGTTAAGGGATAAGCATAAAGTAGAACTAGAAAAGCGCAAAGAAGAAGTATATAGCAAAATTCCTCAGATAAAAGAAATTGATGAAAAAATATTCAAAATAGGATTAGACCTTGCAAGGTCTGTCCTTCAATCTCCTGAACAAAGGGATGTTATAACTAAAAAGTGTAAAGAAGAGATGGAAAAGTTAAGATCTGAAAAAATAAATTTAATGCAAATGTACGGATATAGCTTAGATTATTTAGACATTAAATATGTATGTACATCTTGCAAAGATACTGGGTTTTTGCAAAATGGAAAAAAATGTTCATGTCTTAATCAAAAACTTATAAATTTAGCTTATAAAATGTCTAATTTATCAAAAGTCTTGGAAAAAGAAAATTTCAATACTTTTAATGATAAGCTATTTTCAGATAAAAAGTCTGATTCTGAACAAGCTTCACCAAGAGAAAATATTTGGCATATATATTCTATATGTGAAAGCTTTATATTAAATTTTGATAAAGACAACGGAGAAAATCTTCTTTTTTATGGAACTACTGGACTTGGTAAAACATTTATGTGTAACTGTATAGCTAAAGAGCTTTTAGATAGGGGAAAAATAGTAATATATCAAACTGCATTTAAGATATTAGAAATTATTGAAGAATATAAATTTAAGAAAGATACATCTTCATTAACTCGTGAAAATTATAAATTATTATTTGACTGCGACCTTCTTATAATAGATGATTTAGGCACTGAAGTTACTAACTCGTTTACTACAAGTGAGATTTTTAATATTGTAAATACAAGACTTATCCAAGGAAAGAAAACTATAATTTCTACTAATTTATCTCCTATGGAAATTGCAAATACGTATACAGATAGAATTTTCTCTAGAATTTTTTCTAACTTTAGAATACTAAAGTTTTATGGACAAGATTTGAGATGGGAAAAAAGAGCTTAAAGCTCTTTTCTATACAAAAAACCTTAAGGCTTAAGCCTTAAGGTTTCACTGGAGCTGGTGATGGGACTCGAACCCGCAACCTGCTGATTACAAGTCAGCTGCTCTGCCAATTGAGCTACACCAGCATATTAAATTTTGGCGACCTGGAAGGGACTCGAACCCTCGACCTCCAGCGTGACAGGCTGGCATTCTAACCAACTGAACTACCAGGCCAAATTGGTGACCCATAGGGGATTCGAACCCCTGTTACCGCCGTGAAAGGGCGGTGTCTTAACCGCTTGACCAATGGGCCTAAGTTGGTGACCCATCCGCGACTCGAACGCGGGACACCCTGATTAAAAGTCAGGTGCTCTACCTACTGAGCTAATGGGTCTTGTGCATCTCACAGTTACATATAATACTATGTGAAAATGCACTTGTCAACAATTTTCTACAATTTTTTTAAAAAATTTCTTCTCTTAGTATAGTTTGATCTCTGTTTGGCCCTACTGATATCATTTTTACTTTTACTCCAATTAATTCTTCTATTCTTTTTACATAGTTTTGGGCATTAATTGGAAGATCATTAAATGTTTTTGCACTACTTATATCTTCTGTCCATCCATTTAGCATCTCGTATACAGGCTCACATTTTTCAAGAATTTCTAAAGATGCTGGAAAATCATTTATTATTTTATCTTTATATTTATATCCTACACATATATTTATTTTTTCAAATCCTGTTAAAACATCTAAAAGCATCAGAGATATTCCTGTAAATCCATTTACTCTACAAGAATATTTTACAAGTACGCTATCAAACCAACCACATCTTCTAGCTCTTCCTGTAGTTGTTCCAAATTCGTTTCCTTTGATTCTTATTTTTTCTCCGATTTCATTATCAAGTTCTGTTACAAATGGTCCTTTTCCTACTCTTGTAGTATAAGCCTTTACTATACCAAGAACATCTTTTATCATATTTGGTCCTATACCACTTCCTATACAAAATCCTCCAGATGTAGGGTGAGAAGATGTTACATATGGATAAGTACCAAAATCTAAATCCAGTAAAGTTCCTTGTGCTCCTTCAAATAAAACTTTTTTACCTTCTTTTATTGCATCATATATTATAACAGATGTATCAGCTACATATTTTTTTATTTCTTTTGCGTATTCTGTATATTCATTGTATATCTTCTCAAAATCCAAAGGAGTATCATTATAAATCTTTTGTATTATTTCATTTTTTGATTGTATTTGTTTTTTTAGCTTTTCTTTAAATATATCTTCGTCAATTAAGTCACAAACTCTTATTCCTGATCTTTCTGTTTTATCTATATAACAAGGGCCTATTCCCTTTTTTGTAGTTCCTATTTTATTTTCTCCTCTTGCATTTTCTGATAACTCATCTATTTTTTTGTGGTAAGGAAATATTGCATGTGCTCTATCGCTTATTTTTATTTTATCTGTAGGTATTTTATCTTTTTTTAACATATCTATTTCTTCTAAAAATCCTTTAGGATCAAAAACTACTCCATTTCCTATTATGTTTAAGCTATCTGGATTTAAAATTCCTGATGGTATTAAGTGTAGAGAGTATTTTTTATTGTTAACTACTAATGTGTGTCCTGCATTGTTTCCACCTTGAGCTCTAACTACAACATCTGCTTTTCTTGCTAGGTAATCTATCACCTTTCCTTTTCCTTCATCTCCCCATTGAGCTCCTACTATAGCTATCGTTGACATTTATATTCACCTCTTAATTCATATTATAACGAACACTTCAGTCTTAATTTTATCAAATATACGAATTTTGAGCAATCTATATACAAAAAAAAGTAAGCTTTTTGAGCTTACTTTGATTTTTCTTCAAAGAATTTATTTAAATCGTTTAATAAAGAATTTAAGTCTATACCGTGAACGTTAGCTGCATCTTTTATACTTTCCATAGTAGCTCCAGGACAGCCTAGGCAGTGTAATCCATGTTTCATAAACACATAAGCTACTTCTTTGTCTTGTCTTAATACATCCATTATAGTCATATCTTCTGTTACTTTAAACATTTTATTTCCTCCTTTATATAGTTAAATATAAAACAATCTAATTTCATATTATCAGAAAATATAAAACTTATCAACAGTTATTAACATATATATTGTGGATAATGTGGATATGTTAATTTCTCTTTATAGTTGTCTGTATATGTTGATAAGTTTTTCTAAGTGGTCATTTTCTTCTTGTATAAGTTTTTTTAGGTACTTTTTAGTAGTTTCTGTTTTAGCATTTTCATAAATTTTTGTATAAAACAACATAGCATCTTTTTCTGCTTGAATTCCTATTAAAAGAGCATCCTTAGTATCTACAACCTGTCTTATCTTACTGTTTGTTATTCCATTTGTATTAAATACTGCTGTTAGGCTTATTGCTTCAAGATATGCACTTGTTAGTTCATCAAATATGTAATCATCGTTTTGTTTTGTTTCTTCTTTTGCTTCTTCATACATTTTTTTAAATAGTTCAAAGTGCATTTTTTCTTCTTGTGCAAGCATTTTAAATATTTCTTTTATCTGTGGATTTTTTTCATTTTCCATAGCTTGTGTATAAAATCTTTCCCCTTCTTTCTCTATACCTTCAGCTATTTTTAGAACTTCTAATTCATTTAACATAGTTATCCCCCTTATTTTTAAGTTTGATTTATATCCTTAGCAAGATTATGAAACTTTTGAAACTCTCCAAACCAAACAAGCTCTACTGTCCCTGTTTCCCCATGACGATGTTTAGCTATTATTACCTCTCCTATGTTTTTCTTTTCTGAGTCTGGATGATAGTATTCATCTCTATATAAAAACATTACTATATCTGCATCTTGTTCTATAGCTCCTGATTCTCTTAAGTCAGATAGTATCGGTCTATGGTCAGATCTAAGCTCTGGAGCACGTGAAAGCTGTGATAAAGCTATAACAGGACAATCTAGTTCTTTTGCAAGTATTTTAAGTGATCTAGATATTTTTGATATTTCTTGTTGCCTGCTTTCGGATTTACTATCTCCTTCCATAAGCTGTAGATAGTCTATTAAGACAAGGTCTAAGCCTTTTTCAATTTTAAGTTTTCTACACTTTGATCTAAGCTCTCTTATTGTTATACCAGGAGTGTCATCTATATATATATTTAATTTAGATAAAACACCCATAGCCTCTATTAGTTTTGGCCATTCTTGCTCATTTAATGTACCATTTTTAATTTTATTAAGTTCAATATTTGCCTGTGCTGAAAGAATACGTTGTATGAGCTGTTCTTTTGACATTTCTAAACTAAAAATTGCAACAGATGCATTTCCCTTAAGAGCTGCATTTTGAGCTACATTAAGAGAAAAAGCTGTTTTTCCCATAGCTGGACGAGCAGCTATTAGTATTAGGTCTGTTCTTTGAAGCCCATTAGTTTTTCTATCTAAATCTGTAAAGCCTGTTGTAATTCCTGTTATTTTTCCTTTATTTTTATATAATTCTTCTAACATATCATAAGTATCCATTAATACTTCGTTTATAGGCTTTAGATTGTCTGAAGTTTTTTCTTGAGATATACTAAATACTGATTTTTCAGCTTTTTCTAGTATAGATTCTATATTTTCACTTTCACTATATCCTAGCTCTAATATTTCTTGAGATGATTTTATAAGTTTTCTTAAAATAGATTTTTCTTTTACTATATCTACATAATATTTTACATTAGAACTAGTTGGAACTATCGTGGATAAACTTGTTATATATGATATTCCACCTACTATATCTAAAGTATTTCTTCTTTTTAATTCTTCGGTTAAAGTTATTAAATCTATAGGTTCACTTTTACTATATAAATAAAGCATAGCATCATATATTTCTTTATGTGCATCTTTATAAAAATCATCAGAAACTATTACTTCTGATACTAAAACCATAGCATCTTTATCTAAAAGTATAGCACCTAGCACAGACTGCTCAGCGTCTACGCTGTGTGGTGGAATTTTTCCTTTATCCTCCATTTTGAAAGATTACTCCTTTTCTTTAACCTCTACTCTTATTTTTGCAACTACTTTAGGATGTATTTTAATTTCGACATACATACATCCAAGTGTTCTTATTGGTTCATTTAATAATATTTTTCTTTTGTCTACATTTATGTTATGCTTTTTCTTTAAGTTTTCAGCTATATCTTTTGAAGTTATAGATCCAAATAATCTTCCACCATCTCCAGCTTTAGAATAAAACTCTAAAGTCATATCTTCCATCTTTTTAGCTAATTCTTTAGCTTCATTAAATTCTCTATCTTCTTTTATTTTTTCCGCTTTTATTTGCTCATTTAAAATCTTTAGGTTTGCTTGTGTAGCTTCTTTTACTAATCCTTTTGGTATTAAATAGTTTCTTGCATATCCATCGCTTACATTTACTACTTCTCCTTTTTTACCTGTTCCTTTTATGTCTTTTAGTAATATAACTTTCACAACTAATCAGCCTCCTTTAAATATTCCATAATAAGTTCTTCTACTCTTTCTAAAGCTTCTTCAATAGAAATATCTGCAAGCTGGGCTCCTGCGACATCTATATGTCCACCTCCACCTAGCTTTTCCATTATAACCTGAACATTTATATCTCCTAAAGATCTTCCACTTATGAATATAGTATTATCTTCGGATTTTCCAAGAACAAACGATGCTTTAACTCCCTTTATGTTTAAAAGTTCATCTGCTCCCTGTGCTATAACAACAGGAGATGTTATATTTGTATCATAACAAAGAGATATTGCAACAGTATTAGCTATTATTTTTGAATTTTTTATTATTTCTGCCTTTCCTATAAATTCATCTAATTCACCTTGGAATAACTTTTTAACACTTACAGTGTCAGCACCTAATTTTCTTAAAATAGCTGCTGCTTCAAATGTTCTAACTCCTGTTTTAAAAGTAAAATTTTTAGTATCTAAAATTATTCCACTAAGCAGTGCCTCTGCACCTAACTTATCTATTATAGATTTTTCATCTATATACTGTAAAATTTCTGTAACCATTTCACAAGTAGAAGATTCATATGGTTCATGATATACCAAAACTGCATTATCTATAAATTCAATACCCCTTCTATGATGATCTATAACAACTATTTTTTCAGATATTTCAAGAATTTCTTCGCACTCTGTAAAATTAGGTCTATGAGTATCAACCACTATAACTAGTGTGTTTTTGTCTGCATATCTTATGGCTTCTTCTTTGCTTATAAATGCATGCTTATATTTTTCTGACTTTATCAATCTATCCATAAGTGATTCAATCGATGAGTTAGATTTTTCTAAAATTATATTACACTCTTTATCTAACGACATACATATACTATAAATTCCAATAGATGCTCCTAATGCATCAAGGTCTGGATATTTATGTCCCATAATAAATATCTGTTGAGATTCTAATATAAGATCTTTTAAAGCGTGAGCAATAATTCTAGCCTTTACTCTTGTTCTTTTTTCCACTGCTTTATTTTTTCCACCATAAAATACAGCTTTTTCTTTTCTTTTGATTACAGCCTGATCTCCACCTCTACCTAATGCTAAATCTAAAGCACTATTTGCATATCTTAATGTTTCGTTTAAGCTCTCCCCCATAGCTCCTACACCTATACTCAAGGTTATAGGAAGTGTATTTCCATGATCTATCTTTCTTATTTCATCTAGTATGGAAAACTTATCTTTTTCTAGATTTTCAAGATCCTTATTGCTTATCAAAATAGTATACTTATCTTTTGCATTTTTTCTAAATGCTCCTTTTAGCTGTAATGCCCATAAATTTAATATTCTTTCTATCTCAGCTGCTATTAAAGGCCTTTTATCTTCACTTGCACTTTGTATTACTTCATCATAACTATCTACCTGTATTATTGCTATAACGGGCCTTTCATTTTTATATTTTTCAAGTAAGTTTACATATTCTGTTTTATCAAACCAATAAACCATTACAAGATACTTAGCTTTAGATTCATGTTCACTTTTTATTATATTGTAAACTACATTATACTTTTTATTATCAAACTCAACTTCTGTATAAAGCTCCTTATTTTCATTTAATACTTTTCTTAAGTTTAGATTAGGAACTAAGCTTTCTATATTCTTTTCGAGTATATCTGTTTTTTTCATCATGTTCAAAAATTTATTATTATACCAATTTATTTTTCCATCAAATTCTAATATACAAAGAGGGATTGGTATATTCAAAATTACATTTTTAACAGCTTCATCCATATCTATTGATAAATTTTCTATATATCTCGTCCACTCTTTTCTTCTTATGTCTGTTATTTTCCAGTTATGATATGTCAAGTAACAAAAGCATATAAAACTTGCTATACCAATATAAATATTATAAACAGAAATAATAACGCTTAAAATTAATATTATACACATATAAAGGCTTGTTTCTGGTAAATAAAATTTAAATCCAAACTTATCTTTCATAAGGGCCTCCTGAGTTATCTTCTTATCTTTCTAAAATTAAATACAGAATCTGCAAGGCCTATTAAAGAGATAGCGTTTAACATTACTGGTGCTATAAATATACTCAAAACTATTATAGTGCTTTTAAATATTTTAGGCTTTTTATCTATTATATAGCTAAATACTGCTATACCTTGAAGTAAAAACATAAAGAAAAATATTAAAGTTACATTTGTAACTAATGTTTGATAGTATATCCACTCTAGTGTACTAGATATAAGTGTTAACAAAAGTATTATACTTATTCCAAAAGATATATTTCCTGGAAGAGTAAATTCTTTTAATGTAGGGAAATCCTTACTGATTCCTTTTATCCTTTTTAGAAAATATATACTAACATAATAATTTATAAAAGATATTGCTATAGATGAAATAACTATCATAGATGGTATTACTGTAGATATCATATCTACTATATTTAAACTATCTAGAGTATTGTCTACATTAAGGTCTTTCATCATTTTTTCTTGAATTTCAACAGCTTCTTTAAATGTCTGTATAAGTGTTTGTACAATATCTATTCCAAATATTAAAGATGCTAGTTTCGTATATAAAATTATTACAAGTATAGATGTTATAAACCCAAGTGATATGCTATAAAAAGGATTTTTATTTTTATTTAATCCATATCCTATACTAATTCCCGGAAGGAAAAATACAAGCCCTAAAGTTATAGCATACATAGGATCTGTAATTAATGAAAGTAAAAAAGAAGATACAAAAGCTGATAATATACCATATTTTATACCGTTTCTGAAAGTTATTATTATATAAACTATACCAACAAAAGATATGAACAAATTAAAGAAAGGAACATATGTACATATAAGTGATATTATAACCCCTAGTACTGATATAATCGCTGATTCAACTAACCTTTGTCTATTGGTTTTATTATTCAAAATAATCACTCCCTAGATTTTATGTGCTCTTTTAGAGTAGATAAATCGCCATACCATTTCTCTATTTTATGTTCTTCTATTATAGCAGCCTTAATTTTTTCTTTTATCTTATTATCTATATCAGAATATTTTAATCCTAATCTTTTAGAAAGCAAATATGTAGTCATAATTATATTAGCTAAGACATCTTGGACAACTTCATCTGTTGATCTAGCCCCATTGAACATAAGATCATATAAAGCAGATACACTGCTTAGTATTTCTGTTTTTAGCCATTCTATTATTTTTATATTTCTAGTAACCTCAAGTCCTTTGTTTATCTTCAAGATTTCCCCCTCCCTTAATATATCATTATACCACATAAGGAAGATAAAATAGAACTATAGAACAATAAAAACGAGCCTTAAGGCTCGTTTTATTTTTATTCAACTGTATATGGAAGAAGGGCTATGTTTCTAGCTCTCTTTATAGCAGTTGTTAAATCTCTTTGATGTTTTGCACATACTCCTGAAATTCTTCTTGGAAGTATTTTTCCTCTTTCAGTTATATATTTTTTTAATCTATTTGTATCTTTGTAATCTATACGTACATTTTTATCAGCACAGAAAGCACAAACTTTTTTTCTACGACGTCTCTTTTTGTTTACCATAATTTTCCCTCCTTTTCTTTAGAATGGAATATCATCGTCATCTAGGGCTTCAAATCCCTCTAAATCTATATCCGAATCTTCAAAAGTCTTATCAAACTCTTCAGACCTAACTTCAGATCTGTTTTTAGATTCTAAAAATTCAACTCTAGAGGCTCTAACTTTTGTAAGAGTTCTCTTTTCTCCTGTTGACGTTTCGTATCTATCTACTCTTAAAGCTCCTTGAACTCCTACTAAACTACCTTTTGATAGATAGTTTGCACAGTTTTCTGCTGGTTTGTTCCAAACCTCTATATTTATAAAATCAGCTTCTCTTTTTCCTTCTTTGTTTGTAAACTCTCTGTTTACAGCTATAGAAAAGGTGGCAACTGCTGTTCCTCCTGGGATGTACCTAAGCTCTGGGTCTTTTGTTAGCCTTCCCACCAAAACAACATTGTTCATTTTAACACCACCTTGATATTATTCTTCTACAGAAACGATCATGTGTCTGATTACATCTTCAGAGATCTTTAAGTTTCTGTCTATTTCTTTTGGTAGATCTACATCAGATGTAAAGTTTACTAATACATAGTATCCTTCTGTAAATTTTTGAATTGGGTAAGCTAATTTTTTAATTCCCCACTCATCAACTTTCTCAACTTGTCCATTTGTTGATACTATGCTTTTAACCTTTTCTAATACAGAAGTTCTTCTTTCTTCCTCTGTATTTGGTTTTACAACGTAAACTAATTCATATTTTTTCATTATATTCACCTCCCTTTGGACTTAAACGGCCCTAAATCAATAGGGCAGAGAAATGAGACTTTTCTCATACCTATATATATTATCACTTTGCTGTGCAAAAATCAAATAATTTTTAAAAGTTTTTGTCTATACTTCCTATAATTTATTAAAGCTTATGATTTCCTATGGGTTATGAAAAATTTTTTCATAAATTATGTATATAAAATATAATTTGTGGAAATTATATTACTAGATAGCCCCCACAACTTAATATTTTTCATCCCAATCTCCCCCTTATAACAAAGTCTTCTTTGAAATATATAAGAAGACTTTGTGTTATAAAAAAATAAGAGTAGCCAAGCTACTCTTATTTTTTTATACTAAATAAACTCTCTTAAAACTTTTCCTAATCTCTTAACTCCTTCAACTATTTTGTCCTCAGGCATATTAGAGTAATTTAATCTAAATGTATTTTCTTTTCCGCCGTTAGGGAAGAATGATCCTCCTGGAACAAACGCTACATTATTTTCTAAACATTTTATAAGAACATCTCTAGCATTTATGTGACTTGGAAGTTCTACCCAAGTAAATAATCCTCCCTCTGGATAAGTATATTTCAAACCTTGTGGGAATTCTTCCTTTATTGTATTTATCATAAGATCTCTACGTTTTTTATAAACTTTCTTTATTTTTTCTACATGTTCATCTAAATCATATATTTCCATAAATTTTGCTATTTCTCTTTGTGCTATTGTAGATGTTTGAAGGTCTGCACTTTGCTTTATCATTATATATTTTTCTAATATATTATGATCTGCTGCTACCCAACCTACTCTAAGACCTGGACAGAACGTTTTAGAGAATGTACCTAGGAATACAACAAGCCCTTTTTCATCCATTGATTTTAAAGAAGGTAAAATCTCTCCTTCAAATCTTAACTCTCCATAAGGGTTATCTTCTATTACTGGCACCTCGTATTTTGCAACTATTTCCATAAACTTTTTACGTCTTTCAATAGGCCAAGTTCTTCCTGTAGGGTTTTGGAAATCAGGAATTACATATATCATTTTTACATTTTCAGTAGTTTCAAGTATCTTTTCAAGTTCTTCCATTATCATTCCATTTTCATCTGTTGGAACTTCTATAAATTTAGGACCATATGCCTTGAATGCATTTAATGCTCCTAAATATGAAGGGCTTTCACAAAGAACTACATCTCCTTCATTTAAAAATATCTTTCCTGAAAAATCTAGTCCTTGTTGTGATCCACTTATTATTAATATATTTGACTCATCTACATTTGTTTTAAATTTTTCATTCATTCTTTTTGCTATAAGTTTTCTCAAAGGTATAAATCCTTCTGTAGTAGCATATTGAAGTGCTTGAGTTCCACCTTCTTCTAAAACTTTTTGTGCTACTTCTTTCATTTGATCAACAGGGAATAATTCTGGTGCTGGAAGTCCCCCTGCAAATGATATTACCTCTGGTTTTTCTGTTAGTTTTAGAAGCTCACGAATTTCTGAAGCTTTTAAATTTTCCATTCTATTTGCAAATTTAATACTCAAAATTAACACCCCCTGTGTTTTGTAAGGAAAACATTTTCACATTTTTATTATATCATCTTTGTCTAGTATTGCATAGGATATATGTTATTTATTAAATTTTCAGACTATTCTTCTTTGCTTTGAATTATTTTTTTAAGTCTTTTTTCTAAATTTACTCTTTCTAGCCATACCTGTTTATCACATTTTAAACATCTTATTCTAAAGTCCATTCCAGCTCTCATTATTTCAAATGTATTTCCTCCACAAGGATGAGATTTTCTAAGCTCTACTATATCTCCTATATTTAATTTAACAGGCAAAATATCACCTCCTAAAGTTTAGTTATTATTCTTTTTCCATCTTTAGTTTTTTCCATTTTGAATATTCCAAAATAATCAATTTCAAATTCTTCTATCTTTTGTTTTATTTTTTCTAGATCTTCTATGTTGAATACTATTGAAAGTCCACAGCTTGAAGTTACTTCTCTTGGAGTTGGAATAGTCTTTATGTTTATATTATTGTCTCTTAAGATTTTATCAAGCCTCATACTGTGATGAGTTGAGTTAAATGAAATAAAGTACATTGTATCCATAGCTTCCTCCTAAAATATAAAGACTACAATTTAAAGTGTAGTCTTATATTACTATAGTATTTGAAGATTTGTTTATAGTATCCACTATATCATACATATTTGATATTTTTCCTACTTTTAGTTTGTCCTTTAAGTTAAAATAGTCAAGACATGTTCCGCAAGATTGTATATCTACTCCTTGGCTTTCTAATTTCTTTAAACTTTCAACTGTCTCCTCATTTTCAGTTGTTAATTTCACTCCACTATTTATAAATAACATACTCTTAGGATATTTTCCACTTTCTGATATTGTATATAAAAAGCCTTTTATCAAGATTTTTCCTAACTCATCAGACCCTTTTCCCATAAATTCTGAAGATATCATTATAACTTTATCTGTTATATCTAAGTTTACATTTTCATCTTTTATATCTTCTTGTAAATTCCCTTTAGTAATTTGTATGTAAATACCATCTTCTTTTTCACTTGATACTGCTAGACAATTCATAGATTTTGCTAGTTTTAATACGTTTTCTTTAGCTATTTCATTATCTACTATAACTACTAGTGTTCCTTCTGTTATACTTTCAAGTTCTTTTTTTGTGTTTATTACTGGTTTTGGACACTCAAGATTTCTTGCATCTAAATATTTCATTTTATCTCCCCCCTTGAAATTATTATATCATATCCGTTATTTTGTACTTATAAAATATTTCTATAAATGTGTTAAAACTTCCTAACGTAAAGTTATACATATATAGATATTTAAGTAATACTGACTGATTTAACATAGTTATTAGTTCATCTGATTTAAATAAGTTTAAAAAAGGGTTTACTAATGATATAACTAAAGATAGTATTACAAAACACTTTAGCAGTCCAAATCCAAGACCAAGTAATCTATTTATTCCATTTAAATATTTAATTTTAAATATATTATCTATTTTTGATATTATTATATCTAAAATGATATTAAATATCATGAATAAAACTATCAACACTACTGATTGAATTGCTAGTTTTGATATTGTATCTAGTAATATATTTTCCCTTACTATATTTTTTAAAAGATTTCTTACTATATTAAACATATCCTCGTTTGTGATTATAAAGTTTACTACTGGAACATAATAAAGCCTTAATAGGTAGATAGATATAATATATTTTAGCAAACTTAGAAGCGATCTTACAAAACCTAGTCTAAATCCATTTATTGCTGATATTAAAAATAAAATTATGATTATTGTATCTATAAAACTAAACATTATCCCCTCCTATTTTACTCTAAAAATCTTTATACTTCCTCTGAACACTACTACTATATAGTTATTTTCTAGCGATAAAACATTTATTATATCTTTAGTAAAATCATCTCTTTTTTTACTCGCTTCAAAATACATACTTCTATCTGAATATACTACATTGCCTGCTTGTGTGTATTCAAATCCCTTTATATTATCTATAGGATATCTTTGTATTTTTTCTTCTCCTTTTTCACTTATATAAACTACATTTCCTCTTTCATTTACTATTCCTACTTTGTTGTCTATTTTTCCTATGTATCTTATTGTATCTTTAAAATTGACTGTAGTTATAGGTTCTAGATTTTTTTCTTTTATCTGTATACTATCTGGTTCAAATAAGAATATTTCCTTTGGGTTTATGTATGATCTTATAAATAATCTATTTTCATATTTGTCGGCAGATACTAGTTCACCTTTTCTATTATATAAAAATATGTTGTTATATAAACTGTCGTTTTCTATTGTTATTGCACTTATTAAAAAACCTTGTGTATTATCATCTATATCTACAAAATTTATAGTAGATTTTGGTATTGATATGTCTTTTATAAGTTCTCCTTTTGAGCTAAGTAATTTTACGCCTTCTAACTGTATATCAGTTTCATAATGTATTATAAAGTTACCATTTTTAAATGATTTTATATATACTGCATCAGCATCTATATCAAATTTATTAATTATACTTCCTTTTTTATCAACTATATATACGTTTTTATTTGTTTTATCTAGTATATATGTTTGACTTTCGTTTGTATCTAATGAATAGTTATTTGCCCTAATATTAGATGTGAATATTTTTTCTCCTTTGTTATCTATACAAATCAAAGTGTTTCCGTCATACATTATAAATTCATTGCTAAGCTTTTTAAATGTCATATTAGATTTATATGAAAAAGGAATTTCTTTTACTAACTCTACTTTTGAGTTGTCTGAATTTATATTTTTAAAAAAATTTATTGTCTTAGGATTTGCAAAAATAATAAGCATAATTGCTAATATTATAACTATATTCTTCTTCTTCATACTAACCCCCATCTACAATAAATGATTAGATTTTAAAATCTAATCATTTATAAGTCCTAATTCTTTATATAGATTTACTCCTTCAGAATAGTATTTTAGTTTTTCTTCGCTAGATATATCGCTATAAATTTCTGCAAGATAAAAATAAGCATTTGCTAATTCTTTTTTGTCTTCTAGCGACCTTATTATTTCTAATGCTTTTTTCATAGTTTCTATAGCCACTTGACTATTTCCTTCTTGTTTATATACTCTTGCGTAGTATTTAAGAGATTTATACTCTAGTATAGTATCTTTTATTTTGATAGATATAGCTAACGCTTTTTTAGCATACTTCTTTGCGTTTTCAAAATCTTTAAATATAATCAGTTTCTTTATATACTCAAACAATATACTTACAACTTCTTCATCTTCGTATTCTCTTTTAATTATATATGCTTTTTTGATGTATTCTAAAGCTTCCTCATGTCTTTCAAGTTTTGTGTATGCTTTAGACATTTTTATATAGGCCTGAGCTTGTTTATTTTTTTCGTTTTCTTTTTCGAATATTTTCATAGCTTTGCTCAGATATTCTTTAGCCTTATCATAATCGCCTTCATTTAAGAATTTGCTTCCTGTAATTAAAAAATCATTTCCTTTATCTTTTATATTGTTTAGTGTTTCTTGTATTTGTTCTGCTTTTTTTGCATAATCTAGACATTTAGTGTTTTCTTCAAGCTTTGCATAGCAATATGAAATATTTATATATATTTCTTTTTTTAGTTCATAATTGTTTAGATTATAACTTTCAAAAACATTTTCTGCTTGCAAAAGCTTTGTTATAGCTACTTTATAAATTTTGTCGCTTATATATATTTCTCCTAGTTTTATATAACACTTAACTACTTCTTCTATGTTTCCTATTTTCACATTAAACATTAAGCTCTCCTCTAAAGATTGTATAGCTTTTTCATAATTTTGTTCTATAAATAACACAAGCCCTTGGATATATTTTGCTTTTGCATAATTGTCATGTATGTCGTAGTCTTTTGATATTTGTATTGCTTTTTCTATTTCTTCTTTAGCTTTTTTTAATTGTTTAGATTTTATATATATATCACTTTTTAGTATCAAGTTTGTTGTAAGCTTTCTAGCTTGCATTTCTTTACTTTCAACTAAATAGTCTACTGTAACATTTAACCTGTTTGCAAAATACTCAAGAAGGTCTTGACTTGGATATGATTTATCTCTTTCTATATGGCTTATTTGAGCTGCTGTTATTCTATTTCCTGCTAGTTCTTTTAATGTAAGATTTTTTTCTTTTCTAAGTTTTTTTATTTTTTGACCTAAAGTAAGTATTTCCATGCATAAGTCCTCCAGATTTAGTATGTCATATTTAATTATAACTTATGAAAATAGTTAAATACAACACAAAAATAGATGCCTTTTTAGGCATCTATTTTATCTGAGAGTCTATTACTTTTAAGGCCTGTATAGCCTTATCTATATCTTTTTTTGTGTTAAAATATCCTATGCTAAATCTTACCGTTCCTTGCTCAAATGTTCCTAAAGTTTTATGAGCTAAAGGTGCACAATGTAGACCTGATCTTGTTGCTATGTCAAATACAGAGTCTAATATATAGCTTATCTCTGAAGAGTCCTCGTCTAATATATTTATAGAAACTACTGAACATTGCTTTTTCACATCTTTAGGTCCATATATCTTAACAGATTCTATTTTTTCAAGTTCTTTAATAAAATATTCTGTAAGCTCTTCTTCGTGCTTTCTTATTTTATCTATTCCTTCTTTTAATATAAACTTTACTCCTTCATTAAGTCCTGCTATACCAGGAGTATTTGGAGTTCCTGATTCGTATCTATCTGGAAGTATATGAGGCTGAGTTAGCTCTTCTGATTTGCTTCCTGTTCCACCTTCTTTTAAGTGCCTTAAATCTATTCCATCTTTTATATATAAAATTCCTGTTCCCTGAGGCCCTAAAAGACCTTTGTGCCCAGGCAGCGCTAACATATCTATATTCATCTTTTCTACATCTATATCATATACTCCTGCTGTTTGAGCTGCATCCACTAAATATGTTATCCCCATTTCCCTGGCAATTTTTCCTATAGATTCTATATCTATCAAAGTTCCACATACATTTGAAGCGTGTGTTGTAACTATTAGTTTAGTGTTTGGTTTTATAGCTTTTTTTATATCTTCTACATTTAACTGTCCATATTTATCACAATTTACTATTGTATTTTCAACACCTATTTTTTCTAGTGCTTTTATTGGCCTTATAACTGAATTGTGCTCCATACTTGTAGTTATTACATGATCACCACTATTTAAAAATCCTTTTATAGCTAAATTAAGTGAATCTGTTGCATTATATGTGAATATTATATTCATAGGATTTCTTATGTTAAAAAGTTTGCATAAGTTTTCTCTTGTTTCGTATATTACTCTTCCTGCTTGTAAAGCTAGTTTATGTCCAGCTCTTCCAGGGTTTGCTCCATAATTTTTCATGCAGTTTAAAACTTCATTATATACACTTTCTGGCTTTGGAAATGTTGTTGCAGCATTATCTAAATAAATCATAGCCCCCTCCAAATTATTCATTTAATATATGAGCTAATATATTTTCAAGTTCTTTTTCATCGTAGTATTCTATCTCAATTTTTCCTTTTTTCTTGCCAGTTAATATATTAACCTTTGTTCCGAATATATCCTTAAGTTTTTCTTCTATGCTTAAAATAAAAGGATCTTTTTCTTTTTTGTTGATTTTGGCAGGTTTGTTTTCTGATATATTTTTTGCTATATTTTCAGTTTCTCTAACTGATAGTCCGTTTTTTATTATATTTTGAGCAACTTCATATTGTAAGTTTTTGTCCTGTATTCTTAAAAGAGCTTTACCATGTCCTGGTGAAATTTCGCTGTTTTCTATAAGTTTTATAACTCTTTGATCTAAATTTAAAAGTCTTATAGTATTTGTTATATGTGGTCTACTTTTTCCAACAGCTTCTGATATTTCTTCCTGAGTTACGTTATAGTTTTCTATTAAACTCTTGTAAGCTAATGCTTCTTCTATTGCATTTAGATCTTCTCTTTGAAGGTTTTCTATAAGTGCAATTTCAGCTACATCTCTTTGTGTTAACTCTTTTATAACACAAGGCATTTCTTTAAGACCTGCCATTTTAGAAGCTCTAAATCTTCTTTCTCCTGCTACTATCATATACCCATTTTCTTGTTTTTTTACTAGTATAGGCTGTAAAACTCCATACCTTTTTATTGATTCTGATAACATTTGTATTTTTTCTTTATCAAATAACTTTCTTGGTTGGTTCTCATTTGGGTATATCTCATTAATATTTATATTCACAATATCTCGTTTTGTGATTTCACCTTCAAGTTTGCTTTCTATTTTTGGAATAAGTGCACTTAATCCTTTTCCTAATCTATTTTTAGCCATTTATATCACGTCCTCTTCTAATTCTATAAACTCCTGAGCAAGCTCTGTATAAGCCTCTGCTCCTTTACATCTTGCATCGTAATACACTATAGGTTTCCCGTGGCTTGGAGCCTCAGCAAGTCTTACATTTCTAGGAACAATAGTTGTATATACGCTCCCTTTAAAAAATCTTTTTACTTCTTCAACTACCTGTATAGAAAGGTTTGCTCTTCCATCAAACATACTTAAAACAACACCTTGAATTTCTAAACTAGGATTTAAGTTTTCTTTTATAAGTCTTATAGTTTCCATTAACTGACTTACACCTTCTAAGGCATAATATTCACATTGTATAGGTATAAGAACACTATCTACAGCAGTTAAAGAGTTTATAGTAAGAAGACCTAAAGAAGGAGGACAATCTATAAATATATAATCATAATCATCTTTTATAAGTTTTACTGCATTTTTAAGTATTAACTCTCTATTTTCTATTCCTGTCAGTTCTATTTCTGCTCCTGCAAGCTCCGTAGATGAAGGTATTATACTTACATTTTCAAACTCTGTTTGAATTATTACATCTGTTATTTGTTTTTCTCCTAATAATACATCATATATTGTAAATTCCATTTCATTTTTATCTATTCCAAATCCACTTGTTGTATTTCCTTGAGGGTCTAAATCTATAACTAAAACCTTTCTTCCTTGTTTAGCTATGCATGCACTTAAATTTACATTTGTAGTTGTTTTTCCTACTCCTCCCTTTTGATTAAAAACGGCTATTACCTTTCCCATAAATCTTCCCCCTTGATAATAACTTTGAAAAAAGATTACTGATATAGCAGTAATCTTATCCTTTTGGAATTCTTACTACAACTTCCACATGATCTCCCTTATCTATTTCTTTATAATTAGCTTTTACTCCTGTGTCAATTATAGCTTTATATGCACTTTTTAAAGTATTTAGATAAATTTTAAGATTTAAAGAAGCCTTTATAGTTTGCTTTTTAGGAGGCTCCTTTTTATTTAATATTTCATCTAGCATATCCTTTATGAGTTTTTCAGTTTTCTTAACAGTTAGGTCATTCTTAATAATAGCATCTAACACTTGCATTCTTAATGTATCGTCTGGAAGTTTTAAAAGAGCCCTTGCATGTCTTTCTGTTAAGTTGTGTTCTAAAAGTTTTGCTTTTATTTCTTCAGAAAGTCTAAGTATTCTAAGTTTATTTGCTATTGTTGACTGATTTTTTCCCAGTTTTTCTGCTAACTGTTGCTGAGTAAACCCATAATCTTTTATAAGGTTATAATACCCTTCTGATTCTTCTATAAAGTTTAAATCTTCTCTTTGAAGATTTTCTATTAAAGCTAGAACAGCTGAAGATTCATCAGTCATGTTAGTAACTATGGCAGGTATTGTTTTAAGCCCTGCCATCTTAGAAGCTCTATATCTTCTTTCACCTGCTACTAATTCAAATTTTTCTCCTATTTTTCTAACAGTGATAGGTTGTAAAATTCCATATGTTTTTATAGAATCACTCAACTCTTGTAAACTAGATTGAGTGAATGTTTTTCTAGGCTGATATGGATTTGGAATTATATTATCTATATCTATCTCTACTATGTGTCTAGGTTCCATATTATCCCCTCTCCGAAAGCAAAATAAAAAGAATATGCTAAAAATTATTTCCCAAATAATACTTTCTTCAAAACATGATTTTTTCCTTCTATTTTCTAATATTTTTTATATTACATTTTGATTTATTTCTCGGGAAATACCTATCTTTTTTGACAAAATATTTACTATTTTATAGGGGCTTTTGATGGTTTTCCTGATTTCCTAGGATATTTTCCTGGGGTATTTTTAAATTTCTTAAAAACTAATATATTATGATTTATGTCTGTATATGGAAGATTTACTTGTATTTTTTCTATAAATTCGACTCCTAAAGTATTCATAGCTTTTTTACTTTCTTTTAATTCTTCATCTGCTAAAGGCCCTTTAAGACATATAAAGTAACCTCCTAATTTAATGAAAGGCACGCAATATTCTAAAAGAACCGGTAAACTAGCTACTGCTCTTGCTGTTGCTATATCATACTTTTCTCTATAATTCTCATTTTGACCAAAATCCTCTGCTCTTCCATGTATAAACTCTACATTTTCTAAATTAAGATCTAAACAAACTTGTTTTAAAAAGTTTATTCTTTTGTTTAGAGAATCTAATAAACTTAAATTTAAACTTTCTTTATATATTTTCCAAGGAAGCGATGGAAAACCAGCTCCTGTTCCTACATCAATTACAAAATCCCCTTCTTTTATATAGTTTGTTTTAAAACAAGATAGTGAATCTATAAAATGCTTTATATATATTTCTCTTTCATCTTCTATTGCTGTTAAGTTTATTTTTTGGTTCCATTCTAATAATAAATCTTTATATATTTCAAATTTATCAAATAAAGTTTCATCTGCATCTATATTTAGTTGTTTTAACCCATTTATAAATAAATCCTTATTATTCAACTTTTTCACTCCTGTTTCTTTTTAATTGTTCAAGATATATAAGCAAAACAGATATATCAGCTGGTGATACCCCTGAAATACGGGATGCCTGTCCTATTGAAATTGGTTTTATTTGATTTAGTTTTTGTCTTGCTTCAAGTCTTAATCCATCTATTTTTGAATAATCTATATCCTCGCTAAGCTTTTTATTTTCAAGTTTTTTGAATTGCTCTATTTGTTTTAGCTGTTTGTCTATATATCCTTCATATTTTATACTTATCTCACATTGTTGTTTTACACTATCTGGTATATTATCTGCACCTTTTCCTATTTTCTCTAGCATTTCATATGTTATCTCAGGTCTTTTCAAAGCATCATAAAGAGACATTCCTACACTTACTAAGCTAGCTCCTAACTCTTGTAATAAAGGATTTAGCTCTTTTGGAGATACTTTCTCAGTTTTTAATCTTTGCATTTCATTTTCTATCATTTCTTTTTTCTTTTTAAACTTTTGATATCTTTCTTCACTTACTAACCCTATTTCATATCCTTTCTCTGTAAGCCTTAAATCTGCATTATCTTGTCTTAGATAAAGCCTATATTCTGATCTTGAAGTCATAACTCTATATGGCTCTTCAGTTCCTTTTGTAACAAGATCGTCTATTAAAACTCCTATATAAGCTTCTGATCTATCTAGTATAAATGGCTCCTTTCCTTTAACTTTTAAAGCTGCATTTATACCTGCTATTATTCCTTGTGCTGCAGCTTCAGCATATCCTGATGTTCCATTAAACTGTCCTGCACTAAATAAACCTTCAACACCTTTTATCTCTAGCGATGGTTTAAGTTGCGTTGGATCTATACAGTCGTATTCAATAGCATAAGCAGGTCTCATTATCTTACAATTTTCAAGACCAGGTATTGACCTATACATTTGAAGTTGAACTTCATAAGGAAGAGATGTTGAAACACCTTGTATATACATTTCCTTTGTGTCTAATCCTTCTGGTTCTATAAATATTTGATGAGAAGGCTTTTCATTAAATCTAACTACTTTATCCTCTATTGATGGACAATATCTTGGGCCTACACTTTCCATATCTCCTCTATACATTGCTGATCTATTTAAGTTTTGCATTATTATTTCGTGTGTCTTTTGTGTAGTTCTAGTCAAATAGCATGGTTCATTTCGTTGCTCTAACTGTTCATTAATAAATGAGAATGGAGTGATCTTCTCATCTCCTTCTTGTATTTCCATTTTAGTAATATCTATTGTATCTCTATGAACCCTTGCAGGTGTTCCTGTTTTAAATCTTCTCATTCTAAGACCTAACTTTTCTAAACTTTCAGTTAAATGTTTAGCATATCCAAGTCCATTAGGCCCTTCATTAAAACTTACCTCTCCCATATATATTTTAGACCTTAAATACACTCCTGTTGCAATTACTACTACATTTGAGTAGTATACAGCTCCTAATTTTGTAACTACTCCCTTTATTTTATTATCTTTTGATAGTATGTGTACTATCTCATCCATTATTATATCTAGGTTTGGCTGATTTTCTAAAGTTTTTTTCATTTCTTTATGATATTTATACTTATCAGTTTGAACTCTCAAAGAGTGAACAGCTGCTCCTTTTGCTGTATTTAACATTCTACTTTGTATAAATGTCTTATCTGCATTTACAGCCATTTCTCCACCTAATGCATCTACTTCTCTTACTAACTGAGACTTACCCGTTCCACCTATTGAAGGATTACATGGCATTAGGGCTATTGCATCTAAAGACATAGTTACTACAAGAGTTTTACATCCCATTCTACTGCTAGCAAGCGCAGCTTCACAACCTGCATGTCCTGCTCCTATTACAATTACATCATAAGTACCTGCATCAAATCTCATAGCAATCCTCCTGTTAAACAAATGTTTCACGAAAAACATATTATTTTCCTATACAAAAATCTCTAAATATAACATCTATTAATTCCTCTGAAACTGTATCTCCTGTAACTTCTCCTAAATAATCCCAAGCATTTTTTATATCTACGCTAATAAAATCTAAAAACATTTTATCCTTTATTGCTACTATGGCATCCTCTAAAGACGAAATTGCCTTTTCTAGTGCATTTTTATGTCTAACATTTGTTATCATAAGGTCATTATTTTGAACTAAATCGCCTTTATATACCATATCAACTATTTGATCTTCAAGATCTGAAAGTCCTAACCTTTCCTTTATTGATATTTTTATTATTCTTTTATCTTGTACATATTTTCTAATTATATCTTCATCTATCTTTTGAGGTAAATCTGTTTTGTTTATTATAACTATAGCTTTCTTTTCTTTTATATCTTCCATTATTTGAATATCTTCTTTTGAAAGCTCTCTTGATGCATCAAGCATAAATATTATCAAATCTGCCATCTGTAAAAATTCTTTTGACCTTTCTACCCCTATTTTTTCTACAATATCCTCAGTTTCTCTTATTCCTGCTGTATCTATTATTTTTAAAGGAATTCCTTTTATATTTACAAACTCTTCTATTACATCTCTAGTTGTTCCTGGTATATCTGTAACTATAGCTCTTGACTCTTTTAGTATTGCGTTTAAAAGAGATGATTTCCCTACATTTGGCTTTCCTATTATTGCAGTTTTTAATCCATCTCTCATTATTTTTCCTGTTTCAGAAGTATCATATAGTTTTTTCATATCTTGTCTTAATTTTATAGCACTATCATAAAGAGTTTCATATGTTATACTGTCTATTTCTTCTTCTTCTGAAAAATCTAAAGTAACTTCTATATGAGCAAGCATTTGTGTTAGTCTATTTCTTAAACTCTTTATTTCGTTTGATAAATTTCCTCCTAGCTGCCCTTGAGCTATATTATAGCTTAAATCTGTTTTAGCTCTTATAACATCTATTACCGCTTCTGCTTGTGAAAGATCTATTCTTCCGTTTAAAAATGCCCTTTTAGTAAATTCTCCTGGCTCTGCTAATCTTGCTCCTTTTTTTAAAACAAGCTCTAAGATCTTTTTTACAGATAAAAATCCTCCATGGCAATTTATTTCTACTATATCTTCACGGGTATAACTGTAAGGTCCTTTCATGTAAGCTACTAATACTTCGTCTATTACTTTTTCACCTTCTTGTATATGTCCATATATAAGAGTTCTAGGTTTATAATCATCTAATTCTTTGCCCGATATAGACTTGAATATATTTTTTAATATATCTAAAGACTTATCTCCACTCATTCTTACTATTCCTATTCCGCCTTCTCCTGCAGGGGTAGCAATAGCTGCAATAGTATCTTCTATATACATAACTTTCACCTCTTTACAGCGTTTATACATTTATTAGTCTCTGATTTGTATCACTATTATATACACAGTAAATACAAAAATAAACCCCTACAATATGTAGGGGATATTAAGATCTTTTAAGTGAAATAACTACTCTTCTATTTGGTTCTTCTCCTTCACTTGTTGTAGTTACAAACCTATCATTTTGAAGGGCTGAGTGAACTACTCTTCTTTCATATGGATTCATTGGTTCAAGCTTTATATCTTTTTTTAATTTAACTGCTTGTTTTGCCATTTTCTGAGCATATCTTGTTAAAGATTGTTCTCTTTTTTGTCTGTAATTTTCTATATCTAAAATAACTTTCATATTATCATATTTGTGTTTGTTTAATGCTAAATTTGACAATAACTGAAGTGAGTCTAATGTCTCTCCTCTTCTTCCTATTAATACTGCTGCTTGATTTCCTTTTAGGTCTACTTTTAATATATCTTGATCCTGTTTTATGCTTATCTGACAATTTATATCCATAGTCTTAAGTATATCTTCTAAAAACTTTTTAACTATATCACTTGGCGTATCTTTTAAAACTACTCTAACTTTAGCAGGCTTTGCTCCTATTATTCCTAAAAATCCCTTGCTAGGTTCTTCTAAAACATAAACATCAACATCTTCTATTTTAGCGTTTAGCTCAAGTAAAGCTTTATCTACAGCCTCTTGTACGGTTTTTCCCATAACCTGCAAATCTCTCATTCCCTTACTCCTCCTTAGCACTTACAGGCTTCATTATGAAATATTGTTGAGCTATTTGGAAAACATTACTTACAACCCAATATAAAGTTAAACCTGCAGGAAAACTTTTACCCCACCAAAGTATAAGCACTGGAAATAAATAAGTCATCATAGCTTGAGTAGGATCTTTTTTTCCCTGGTTTGGAGTCATCATAGCTGATGATATATAAGTTGTAACACCTGCTAGTATAGGTAATATCCACGGAAGAGCTATTCCACCTAACAGGATAACATCTGGATCAGATAAGTTCGAAAGCCATAAAAATGTAGTGTCAATAGATCTATAAGCTTGTTCTGAGCCAAATACATAAATTTCTGGACTTCTAAGAACCGTAAAAAGACCTATTAATATAGGAAACTGAATAAATAAAGGTAAACATCCTGCCATAGGATTTATTTTATTTTCTTGATAAACTTCCATAATTTTTTGATTCATCATCTGTTGATCGTTTCTATATTTTTCTTTTATATCGTTTATTTTAGGCTGTATTTCTTGAACTGCTTTCATTGATTTACTCTGACTTAAAGTAAGCGGTAAAAGTGCTAATTTTACAACAACAGTAAATATTATTATAGCTAAACCGTAATTTCCTACTATATCAAATATTAGTTTTAGTAATACTCCTAATGTTTGTGGTATTATACTCAAAACAAAACCCTCCTAGATTATTTTTTAAACCTATACTTTACCTTAAAGGATCATATCCCCCTGGATGAAACGGGTGACATTTTAAAATCCTTCTTAAAGTTAGGAATAAACCTTTTAAAAATCCATATTTTTTAACTGCCTGTATAGAATATTCAGAACAAGTAGGATAAAATCTGCATGTCCTTCCTTTTAAAGGAGATATACATCTTTGATAAAACCTTACTATATGTATATAGACATAGCCCATAGTATTATCTCCTACTATCTATTATCTTAGACTTTTTGAACAGATTAATCATAAATTTTTCTATAGATTTATAATCTAAATCTTTTGCCCCCTCTCTAGATATAAATACTATGTCATATCCTTGCCTTATTTTATCATTGTTTAATCTAAAGCTTTCTCTTATAAGTCTTTTAACTCTATTTCGTACAACACTATTTCCTATCTTTTTGGATACTGAAAAACCAACTCTATTTTTTCCTAAATTGTTTTCTAATATATATATAACTAATGCTTTGTTAGCAAATGATTTTCCATTATTATATACTTTAGCAAAATCAGAACTTTTTTTTAAAATTTCACAATTACCTAAGTTCATCAACATTTCCTCCGAAGATGAAAATAAGAGAATATTATACAAAAAGGTCACTTTAACAAAGCGACCTTTATATAATTAAGCAGTTAATCTTTTTCTGCCCTTTGCTCTTCTAGCTTTTAGTACATTTCTTCCATTTTTATTTTTCATTCTTTTTCTGAATCCATGCTCTTTTTTTCTTTGTCTTTTTTTAGGTTGATAAGTTCTCTTCATAGCAAAGACACCACCTTTCCATTTGTTATGTTTCTATGTTTAATAAATCTTAATATTACTTCACTAAAAGTGAGCACACTACTAGTAAATTATAAATGTATTCAAATTTATTGTCAATTAAATTTTAAATATATCTATTAGAATTGTTTTGTGGATATATTTATTCAGATTTAGTTTGTATTGTGGATAATTTTTGATAATATATTGAAGTTTATGTCTATATTTGATATTATATTTTTTGCCTGTTGATAATTTTTATTTTTTACTCTACATTATCCACAGACTGTTGATAAGTTTGTGAATAACTTTTGATTATCTTTGGATATTCTTATAAATTGCCTTATTTATCATTGTTTATACTTATTATAAAGTTATCAACAAAATTCAAGTTTTTTTATTTTTTTATTATTTTTTTTGCTATTATCCCCACAAACTAACATATTTTTTGCTTTTTCCACAATTTGATGTGATTATTTTATTTTTTTTCTAAAAATTTGTGTTTTTGTTGATAAATCTGTGTATTTTTTGCAATTTTTCTTAATTATATACAATTATCATCTCTAGATTGGAGGATATTCTATGGATTTATTCACATTATGGGAGCATGCTCTTAAATTAATTAAAACTGAACTAACTCCTGCTAGTTTCAATGCCTTTTTTAAACCCATAGAGCCCATAAAAAAAACTGATAACACATTGGTTTTATCTGTTCCAAATGATTTTGCAAAGGGAATTATAGAAGCTAGATATATAAACCTTATAGAAAACAGTGTAAATCAAATTTCGTCAACTAAATACAAAATAAAGCTTGTTCTTTATTCAGACGATCTAAAAAATGACTTAAATGATAATTCAAAATCTGAAAGCGTCAATCATCCAAATTTAAACCCTAAATATGTATTTGATACATTTGTTATAGGCAATAGTAATAGATTTGCTCATGCTGCATGTGTTGCTGTAGCAGAAGCTCCTGCTAAAGCTTACAACCCTTTATTTATATATGGTGGAGTTGGACTTGGAAAAACTCACTTAATGCATGCTATAGGTCATCATATACTTAGTCTTAATAAAAATGCAAAAGTTGTATACGTTTCTTCTGAAACTTTTACAAATGAACTAATTAACTCAATAAAAGACGATAGAAATGAAGAATTTAGAAATAAATATAGAAAGGTAGATGTTCTATTAGTTGATGATATTCAATTTATAGCAGGAAAAGAACGAACTCAAGAAGAGTTTTTCCATACTTTTAATGCCTTACATGAAGCAAATAAGCAAATTATCATATCTAGCGACAGAACACCTAAAGAAATTCCTACATTAGAAGATAGATTAAGATCTAGGTTTGAGATGGGACTTATAACAGATATTCAACCCCCAGATTTTGAAACTAGAATGGCTATATTAAGGAAAAAAGCTCAAGATGAAAATTTAGATATTCCTAATGAAGTTACTGCTTATATAGCTAAAAATATAAAATCTAATATTAGAGAACTAGAAGGGGCATTAACTAGAGTTGTTGCATACTCTTCTTTAACAAATAGATCTATTACTTATGATCTTGCAATGGAAGCTTTAAAAGATATAGTATCTTCATCTAAACCAAGAGAAATAACAGTCAAATTTATAAAAGAAAAAGTAGCTGAATATCTAAATGTGAAAATGGAAGACTTTGATTCTAAAAAGAGAACTAGAGCAATAGCATATCCAAGGCAAATAGCTATGTATCTATGTCGAGAACTTACTGACCTTTCTTTGCCTAAAATAGGAGAAGAATTTGGCGGAAGAGATCATACAACTGTAATTCACGCACACGAAAAAATATCTAATGATATAAAAACAAATTCAGAGCTTAAAGAAAAAATAGATAGAATTATAAGAGATTTAAAGGGATAGTTATTAACAAAAATAAGTTAATAACATCTTAATAATTTGTGGACATATTTTTTTCTTTTTTTCATATACTAATATGTTGATAACTTTTGTTTTGTTTTGCACATATTATCAACACTCAATTCATTTGAAATTTAAGCGCCTTATCCACTTATCCACAAATTAACAGGCCCTATTACTATTACTACTATCTTTTTTATATTTTTTTTTATTTTTTAAAGCACAGGAGGTTATCCACAATGAAACTTATATGCAGCCAACAAACTTTATCTAATGCTATAAGTACTGTTCAAAAAGCTGTTTCTTCTAAAACTACTCTTCCTATACTAAAGGGATTACTACTTGAATGTGTACAAGATAAACTATACCTTATAGGAAATGATTTAGAACTTGGAATACAATCATGCATTGATGCTGATGTATTTGATGAAGGATCTGTTGTTATAGACTCTAGATTATTCGGTGATATAATAAGAAAACTTCCAAATGCTCCTGTTGAAATATATACAGATAATGAATTTAACATATATATAAAATGTGAGTTTTCAGAGTTTAAAATAAAGGGACTTTCTCCTGAAGACTATCCAAGGCTACCAGATGTTGATGAAGAAATGTTTTATCAAATACCAGAAGATTTATTTAAGAATATGATAAAACAAACAGTATTTGCAATATCTCAAGACGAAACAAAACCAATATTAATGGGAGAACTTTTAGAAATAGAAGGTGACAATATAAGCTTAATAGCTATTGATGGTTATAGACTTGCTACTAAAACTGGTCAAATAAATAACAATGTCGGAAACATAAAAGTGATAATTCCTGGAAAGGCCTTGAATGAAATAAATAGAATACTTGCAGGAGATGAAGGAAGAGAAATAAAAATTTCATTTACAGAAAAACATGCATTGTTTTTAATTGATAATACAAAAATAATAACAAGGTTGCTTGAAGGAGAATTTATAAACTATAAACAAATTCTTCCCAAAGAATATAATCTTAGAGTAAAAGTTTCTACTAAAAAGCTTTTAAGCTGTATTGAAAGAGCTTCCCTTCTTGCAAAAGAAGGAAAAAATAATTTAGTGAAATTTTCTATAAGAGATGATATAATGCTAGTTACCTCTAATTCTGAAATAGGAAATGTTCAAGAAGAAATATCTATAAGCCTTGAGGGTGAAGATTTAGATATAGCATTTAACTCTAGATATTTAATGGAAGGACTTAAGGTTATAGATAGTGAAGAAATTTATCTTGAATTTACTACAAATGTAAGCCCTTGCATTATAAAGCCAGAAGATGGAGAAAAGTATATATATTTACTACTTCCAGTTAGAATATCATCAAGCAGATAAACCCAACAGTAGTGTTGGGTTTTTGTGATATAATATAAGTTATGATAAAATATAGGAGGAAAAGTATGATTGAAATAAAGATAACTTCAGAATTTATAAAGTTAGATCAGCTGTTAAAACTTGCAGATGTAGTTTCGACGGGAGGAGAAGCTAAGTTGCTTATAAAGGACGAGAAAGTATTTGTAAATGGAAATTTAGAAACTCAAAGAGGTAAAAAGATAAGATCAGGAGATATTGTAAAAGTTAATGGTAAAACAATAAAAGTTGTTTAGATAGGAGTATAATCTGTGTATATTCAAGATCTTAAATTGATTAATTTTAGAAATTACTCTAATATTTATCTAGAATTTAATAAAAATATAAATCTGTTAGTCGGAAAAAATGGACAAGGCAAAACTAATATATTAGAAGCTATATATATGCTTTCAATAGGAAAATCATTTAGAACAAATAAAGATAGCGAAATAATAATGTTTGACAAGGAAAGTTTATATGTATCAGGGTCTTATTTTAAAAACTATAACAATAACAACATAGAAATTGTTGTAAAGAAAGGATCTAAAAAGGGGATAAAGATAAACAAATCATCTATAAACAAAATAGAGCATTTGTTGGGAAAATTCAATGTAGTTATATTTTCTCCTGAGGATCTTAAACTTGTAAAAGAGGGCCCTTCGGAAAGAAGGAAATTTATAGATAGAGAGATAAGTCAAATACTGCCTAGGTATTATCATCACTTATATAAGTATAATAAAATTTTGACTCAAAGAAATAAGCATCTAAAAGAAGGAAAGATAGATGCTAGTTTAATTGATGTATTTGATGATACTCTTTCAAGTGAAGGGGCATGGATTTACTTTTATAGACGAGAATTTACTCAAAAAATAGGAAAAATAGCTAGTGAGATTTATAGAAAATTAACAGATAATGTAGAGGTTTTAGATATAAAATATGTAACACAGATAGATATAAGTGGAGATTATAACCACATAAAAGAAAATTTATACTCCAGGATAAAAGCTAGCTTTAAAGATGATCTGATGAATAAAATAACTAAAATTGGACCTCATAGAGATGACATAAAAATATTTATAAATAATTTTGACTCAAAGTTTTATGCATCTCAAGGGCAACAAAGGACAGCAGCTATATCACTTAAACTATCAGAAATATATCTAATAAAAGAAGAAACAAACGAATATCCAGTAATATTGTTAGATGATATTTTTAGTGAACTAGATGAAAAAAGACAAAAACTACTTATAGATAACTTAAATAATTTTCAAATATTTATTACAACAGCAGAACAAAGTCATAAAGAAATATTTAAACAAAAGGACTTAAAGATTTTCAATATAGATAAGGGTAAGGTTATTTAGAACATATATTCCTTAGGAAAGGAAGGGACAAAATGAATCAAGAATATGGAGCAAGTCAAATACAGGTTCTTGAAGGATTAGAGCCTGTAAGAAAAAGACCTGGAATGTATATAGGTTCAACAGGACCTAGAGGACTTCATCATCTAGTTTATGAGGTTGTAGATAATAGTATAGATGAAGCGTTAGCGGGATATTGTACTGATATAAGAGTATGTATACATAAAGATGGTTCAATATCAGTTCAAGATAATGGAAGGGGTATCCCTACTGAGATACATCCACAAACAGGAAAATCTACTGTAGAAACAGTTTTAACAGTTCTTCATGCAGGAGGAAAATTTGGCTCAGGAGGATATAAAGTATCAGGAGGACTACATGGAGTTGGTGTATCGGTAGTTAATGCCCTTTCTGAGTGGCTTGAAGTAACTGTAAAAAGAGATGGAAAAATATATACTCAAAGATATGAAAGGGGAAATCCTAAGTCAAACCTTGAAGTTGTAGGAGATACTGATGAAAGAGGAACTACTATAACTTTTAAACCAGATGCTGAAATATTTGAAGATATAGTATTTAAATACGAAACTTTAGAACATAGATTAAGAGAGCTTGCATTCTTAAATAAAGGAATAAGAATAGTTTTAGAAGATGAAAGAGAAGAAGGCAAGAAAAAAGAGTTTCTGTATAGTGGAGGAATAATAGAGTTTGTAAAACATTTAAACAAAAATAGAGACTCAATTCATGACGAAGTGATATATTTTGAAAAAAAAGTAGAGGATTATCAAGTTGAGATATCTATGCAGTATACAGATGGATATACTGAAAATGTTTATTCTTTTGCTAATAATATAAACACTCATGAAGGTGGAAGCCACTTGAGTGGATTTAAGTCTGCCTTAACTAGAGTTGTAAATGAGTATGCAAGGAAAAATAATTATTTAAAAGAAAAAGACAGTAATTTAACAGGAGAAGATATAAGAGAAGGTTTAACAGCAATAGTATCAGTAAAACTTCCAGAACCACAATTTGAAGGACAAACTAAAACAAAGTTAGGAAATACAGAGGTTAGAGGTATAGTTGAAGGAATAACATTCGAAGAATTTGGAGCTTTCCTAGAAGAAAACCCTCAAACTTCTAGAGTAATAATAGACAAAGGACTTAGAGCTCAAAGAGCTAGAGAAGCAGCTAAAAAGGCTAGAGAACTTACAAGAAGGAAAGGTGCACTAGAAAGTACATCTTTACCAGGAAAACTAGCAGATTGTTCAGAAAAAGATCCAGCTAAAAGTGAAATTTACTTGGTGGAGGGAGATTCAGCAGGTGGTTCTGCTAAACAAGGAAGAGATAGAAGATATCAAGCAATACTTCCTTTAAGAGGTAAAATCCTTAATGTTGAAAAGTCTAGACTTGATAAAATACTTGCTTCTGAAGAAATAAGAAATATGATAACTGCATTTGGTTGTGGTATATCAGATGAATTTGATCATGATAAATTAAGATACCACAAAATAGTTATAATGACAGATGCAGATGTTGATGGTGCTCATATAAGGACATTACTTCTTACATTTTTCTTCAGATATATGAGACCACTTATTGAAAATGGACATGTTTATATAGCTCAGCCACCATTATATAAAGTTAAAAAAGGTAAAAATGAGTATTATGTTTATTCAGATAAAGAGCTTAACAAGTTATTATCTGATATAGGAAGAGATGGAGTAAATCTTCAAAGATATAAAGGTCTTGGAGAGATGAATCCAGAGCAGCTATGGGAGACTACAATGAATCCTGAAACTAGAACACTACTTCAGGTTTCTATAGAAGATGCGTCTAAAGCAGATGAAATATTTACTATGCTTATGGGAGATAAAGTAGAACCTAGAAGAAACTTTATTCAAGAAAATGCAAAATATGTTAAAAATCTAGATATATAACTAAAAAATTATGGAAAGGGGTATTTTCGTGATTGAAGAAAATGAAAAAATAGTCCCTATAGAAATAGAAGACGAAATGAGAAAGTCTTATATAGATTATGCTATGAGTGTAATAGTAGGGAGAGCACTTCCAGATGTAAGAGATGGACTTAAACCTGTTCATAGAAGAATACTTTATGCAATGAATGAACTTAATATGACTCCAGATAAACCTTATAGAAAGTCAGCTCGTCTTGTTGGAGACGTTTTAGGTAAGTATCATCCACATGGAGATACAGCTGTTTATGATGCGATGGTTAGGATGGCACAGGATTTTTCAACTAGATATTTACTAGTTGATGGTCATGGAAACTTTGGATCAATAGATGGAGATGGCGCAGCTGCAATGCGTTATACAGAAGCTAGAATGTCTAAACTTGCACTTGAGCTTTTGAAAGATATAGACAAAGAAACTGTTGATTTTGTTCCAAACTTTGATGAAACATTAAAAGAGCCGTCAGTTCTTCCATCAAGGTATCCAAATTTATTAGTTAATGGATCAAGTGGTATAGCAGTAGGTATGGCAACATCTATACCGCCACATAATTTAGGAGAAGTTATAGATGCAGTTATACATCTTATAGATAATCCTGAATGTGAAATTGAAGATTTAATGAAGCATATAAAAGGACCTGATTTTCCTACAGGAGCTATAATAATGGGAAAAGAAGGCATATTAAGTGCATATAAAACAGGAAGAGGAAAAGTAAAGGTTAGATCTAATGCATATATAGAGGATATAGGTAAAGGAAAAACTCAAATAGTTATAACAGAAATACCTTATCAGGTTAATAAAGCTAAATTAATAGAGAAAATAGCAGAATTAGTAAAAGATAAAAAAGTAGAAGGAATATCTGATATAAGAGATGAAAGTGATAGAAACGGACTTAGAATAGTTATAGAAATAAAAAAAGATTCTAATGCAAATGTAGTTTTAAACAAACTTTACAAACACTCACAACTAGAGGATAGCTTTAGTATAATAATGCTTGCTTTAGTTAACGGAGAGCCTAAGGTTATAAACTTAAAGAGCATGCTTTATCATTATCTAGAGCATCAAAAAGATGTAATAACTAGAAGAACAAAATTTGACCTAAAAAAAGCTGAGGAAAGAGCTCATATTTTAGAAGGTTTTAAGATAGCGTTAGATAATATAGATGAAGTTATAAACATAATAAAAAGATCAGAAAACTCTCAAGTAGCTAAGGCATCTCTTATAGATAGGTTTTCATTTAGTGAAGTTCAAGCACAAGCAATACTTGATATGAGACTTCACAGACTTACAGGTCTTGAAAGAGAAAAAATAGAAGAAGAATACAAAAATCTTTTAGAGAAAATAGCTTATCTAAAACAAATACTTGAAGATGAAAGTATGTTATTATCTGTTATAAAAGATGAAATAACAGCTATAAAAGAAAAATATTCTGATAATAGAAGAACACAGATAAGATCATCTGAAGGTGAGATTGACATAAAAGACCTTATTGAAGATGAAGAAATAGCTGTAACATTAACTCATTTTGGATATATAAAAAGACTTGCTGCTGATACTTACAAGCCTCAACATAGGGGAGGAAAAGGGGTTTGTGCACTTACAACAAGAGAAGAAGATTTTGTTGAACATTTAGTAATAACATCAACTCATAGTAGTTTACTTTTCTTTACTAATAAAGGTAAAGTGTACAAAGTAAACGCATATGAAATACCAGAAGGAAAAAGACAAGCTAAAGGAACAGCAATAATTAATTTACTTCCTATTGAACCTAATGAGAAAGTTACAGCTTTAATTTCAATTAAAGATAGTATAGAAGAAAAATATTTAGTTTTATGTACTAAAAATGGAGTTATTAAAAAGACAGACCTAGATGAATTTAGAAAAAGTAAAAGAAATGGACTTATAGCTATTAATCTTAGAGAAGAAGATGAGCTTATAGGTGTAAAACTTACTAATGGAAATGAAGAAATTGTATTAGTTACAAAATATGGACTTGCTATAAGGTTTAGCGAGAAAGATATAAGAGATATGGGAAGAAACGCTATGGGAGTTAAAGCATTAAGCCTAAACGATGATGACTGCGTTGTAGCAATGGAATTAGTAAGTGAAGGAGAAAAGCTTTTAGTAGTAAGTGAAAAAGGTTATGGAAAGAAGACTTTTATATCAGAATACAAGCTACAAAATAGAGGTGGAAAAGGATTAAAAACTTATAACATAACAGATAAGACAGGAGTATTAATTGGAGCTAAGTTAGTAAATGAAGATGATGAAATTATGCTTTTAAGTGCAGATGGAACATTAATCAGATTGAAAGTTAATGATATATCCACTCTAGGAAGATCTACAAGCGGTGTAAAACTAATGAAAACTCAGGAAGAATCATATATTGCATCTATAGCGAAAATAGCAGAAAAAGAATAGGGAAATTCTCTATTCTTTTTCTTTTATTATATTTTTTAAAGTGGTAAAATATATAAAAGGCAGAAAGGGGTGTAGATTGTGAGAGATAAAAAATGTAAATATTTTTTATTTGGTGGAGTAATAGGTGCTCTAATAGCTTTATTATCAACTCCAAAAACAGGAAAGCAAACAAGAGATATGTTGGTTTTAAAAACTAAAGAAATAGTTAATGATCCTGAAGAGTTTAAGTTATCCTTAATGAGAAAAATAAAAAATATAGTGAAAGCTGTTACAGAAGAAAATGAAATAAGACCATTAGATAAAGAAATAGTAATAAGCAAAGAATTTATAGACGAGGAAGTTGAATAATATGATATTAAATATTTGGGAAATAGGAATTCTTTTAATAGGAATAGGATTTTTAACTATTTCTATAAAACTTTGCATCACTCTTAAAAATTTAGATATAGTAATAAAGAGAATAGATAAAATTTTAGAAAATAGCGAGAGAAATATAGAAAATATACTAGATGGAGTTGAAAGTTTAACAAATTTAGTAAATACAATTGTAAATATAATTCCTGGAACTGTAAATTTTTTATCTACAGCAAAATTCTTGAGTGGAATATTTGCAAAAAACAAAAAAACTAGGGGTGATAAAAATGTCTCTTTTAATAGATAAAGTTTATAAAGAAAGTGAAAAATTATGGATTGTTAGCTTACAAGGTGAAGTTGATATAGACAATGCCTCTGAATTGAAAGAAGTACTAATGGATATAGCAAAAGAAGGATTTGATATAAAAATAGATGCTTCAAAGTTAGAATACATAGACTCAACAGGACTTGGTATATTAATTGGAGCACTAAAGAGATTAAAAGAAAAACAAAGGGATATATATATATCAAATCCAAAAAATAATGTTAGAAAATTATTTTTAATAACTGGATTAGATAAAATATTTAAGTTGGAGGGATAATTGTAATGTTGCTTTCTACTGAAGATTTACAGGGTGATTGTTTAGATGTAATAACTTTAACTTCGCCTAGCAAAAGTAGTTATGTTGGAGTTGCAAGACTTACAGTTTCAGCTATAGCGTGTAGAATGGGATTTGATATAGAGCAAATAGAAGATATAAAAGTTGCTGTAGCTGAAGCGTGTACAAATGTTATAAAACATAGTCATAGCATTGACTTTGAGATTAAATTTAAGATATACAAAGATAAGCTTGAAATAAATGTAACTGATAAAGGTAAGGGATATAATATTTTATCAGTTAAAGACACAAATATAGAAGAAATGAAGGAAAGTGGATTAGGAATATTTATAATACAAACTCTTATGGATGAAGTATATATAGATTCAAAAATAGGGGATGGAACTAGTGTTAAAATGATAAAATATCTGGGGGTTGATTTTTGATGAAGTGTGTAGCAAAATCAGCTACAAATGAAGAAGTATCACTTGAAACTTTAAGTGATAAAGAGCTTTTTTTGATTTATAAAGATACAAAAAATAAAGACATAAGGAATGAATTAATTAAAAGATACATCTATATAGCTGAAATAATATCTAAAAAATATGCTAACAAAGGGATTGATTATGAAGATATATATCAGGTGGCAACATTGGGGCTGATTTATGCTGTAGAAAGATTTGATTTAGATAAAGGATATGAATTTTCAAGCTTTGCAACTCCCACTATAATAGGAGAAATAAAAAAATACTTCAGAGATAAAGGTTGGATTGTAAGAATTCCAAGAAGAATTCAGGAACTATCAAAGAAAGTAAATGATGCAAAAGCTTACCTTGAACAAAAAAATAAATCAACTCCAAAAGTTTCTGATATAGCTGAGCATATAGGATGTACAGAAGAAGAAGTTTTAGAAGTTTTAGACTCATCTTATGTATATGCTATGAAATCGCTAGATTCAAGTTATGAGTCAGAAAAAGATGATAAAGAAGTAAAAATATCAGACACAATAGGTTATGACGATTCCGGATTTGAATTAGTTGAAAATAGGGATTTATTACAAAAATTGCTTAATAAATTAGACGATTTTGAGAAAAAAATAATATTGCAAAGATTTGTTGAAGGAAGAACACAGTCTGAAATAGCCAAAGAGATGGGTGTATCTCAGATGACTATATCTAGAATGGAGAAAAAAATACTAGCTAAAATGAAAAAAGAATATTTTTTATAAAAAAAGTATTGACTCATTATTCAAAAGGTGATATATTATTACTTGTCGTTAGGACAAGTAAATGAACCTTGAAAATTAAACAGCAGGTAATTAAGCCAGTTACTAAATATAAAAGTTATATTTGAGAGTTTGATCCTGGCTCAGGATGAACGCTGGCGGCGTGCCTAACACATGCAAGTCGAGCGGAGAAATATTAGCTTGCTAATGTTTCTCAGCGGCGGACGGGTGAGTAACGCGTGGGTAACCTGCCCTGTACACTTGGATAACACACCGAAAGGTGTGCTAATACAAGATGATATCAAAGGAAGGCATCTTCTTTTGATCAAAGCTTTTGCGGTACAGGATGGGCCCGCGTCCCATTAGCTAGTTGGTGGGGTAACGGCCTACCAAGGCGACGATGGGTAGCCGACCTGAGAGGGTGATCGGCCACACTGGAACTGAGACACGGTCCAGACTCCTACGGGAGGCAGCAGTGGGGAATATTGCACAATGGGCGAAAGCCTGATGCAGCAACGCCGCGTGAACGATGAAGGCCTTCGGGTCGTAAAGTTCTGTCCTTGAGGAAGAATTCTGACGGTACTCAAGGAGGAAGCCCCGGCTAACTACGTGCCAGCAGCCGCGGTAATACGTAGGGGGCTAGCGTTATCCGGAATTACTGGGCGTAAAGGGTGCGTAGGCGGCCCTTCAAGTCAGAGGTGAAAGGCTACGGCTCAACCGTAGTAAGCCTTTGAAACTGTTGGGCTTGAGTGCAGGAGAGGAGAGTGGAATTCCCAGTGTAGCGGTGAAATGCGTAGATATTGGGAGGAACACCGGTTGCGAAGGCGGCTCTCTGGACTGCAACTGACGCTGAGGCACGAAAGCGTGGGGAGCAAACAGGATTAGATACCCTGGTAGTCCACGCCGTAAACGATGAGTGCTAGGTGTCGGGAGTTACCCCTCTCGGTGCCGTAGTTAACGCATTAAGCACTCCGCCTGGGGAGTACGCTCGCAAGAGTGAAACTCAAAGGAATTGACGGGGACCCGCACAAGCAGCGGAGCATGTGGTTTAATTCGAAGCAACGCGAAGAACCTTACCTAGGCTTGACATCCCTTAGACAGCTCCTTAATCGGAGCCTTCCCTTCGGGGACTGAGGTGACAGGTGGTGCATGGTTGTCGTCAGCTCGTGTCGTGAGATGTTGGGTTAAGTCCCGCAACGAGCGCAACCCTTACTTTTAGTTGCCAGCATTAAGTTGGGCACTCTAAAGGGACTGCCGAGGATAACTCGGAGGAAGGTGGGGATGACGTCAAATCATCATGCCCCTTATGCCTAGGGCTACACACGTGCTACAATGGCCAGTACAGAGGGCTGCAAGGTCGTGAGGCTGAGCTAATCCCTTAAAGCTGGTCTCAGTTCGGATTGCAGGCTGAAACTCGCCTGCATGAAGCTGGAGTTGCTAGTAATCGCGGATCAGAATGCCGCGGTGAATACGTTCCCGGGTCTTGTACACACCGCCCGTCACACCATGGGAGTCGGGGGCACCCGAAGTCAGCTACCTAACCGCAAGGAGGGGGCTGCCGAAGGTGAAATCGATGACTGGGGTGAAGTCGTAACAAGGTAGCCGTATCGGAAGGTGCGGCTGGATCACCTCCTTTCTAAGGAGTTTTACCTGCTGTTTAGTTTTCAGCGTTCATTGCTGAAAACGTGGGGATGTAGCTCAGCTGGGAGAGCACCTGCCTTGCACGCAGGGGGTCAGGAGTTCGATCCTCCTCATCTCCACCAATTAGCACTTAGTTAAAGTGCTTTAGCACTTTGAAAATTGCATAGCATTATAGCTGGTCAAGTTATTAAGGGCGCAGGGCGGATGCCTTGGCACCAAGAGCCGATGAAGGACGTGGTAAGCTGCGATAAGCTTCGGGGAGGTGCAAGCAACCTTTGATCCGGAGATTTCCGAATGGGGAAACCCACCTAGAGTAATGTCTAGGTATCCTTAGATGAATACATAGTCTAAGGAGGGGAACCAGGGGAACTGAAACATCTAAGTACCCTGAGGAAGAGAAAGAAAATTCGATTCCCTAAGTAGCGGCGAGCGAAAGGGGATTAGCCCAAACCTATAAAGCTTCGCTTTGTAGGGGTTGCGGATATGCTCTTTAGAAAGTTAGTAGTGTAGTCGAAGAGGTCTGGAAAGGCCCACCACAGAAGGTAACAGTCCTGTAGATTAAACACGAAACCTTTTGAGCATACTCCAGAGTACCACGGGACACGTGAAACCCTGTGGGAAGCAGGGGGGACCACCCCCCAAGGCTAAATACTACTTGGTGACCGATAGCGCATAGTACCGTGAGGGAAAGGTGAAAAGAACCCCGGGAGGGGAGTGAAATAGAACCTGAAACCCTGTGCCTACAAGCTGTGGAAGCACATTTTTAGTGTGACCGCGTACTTTTTGTAGAACGGGCCAACGAGTTACGGTAAGTAGCAAGGTTAAGGGCTTAAGGTCTGGAGCCGCAGCGAAAGCGAGTCTTAAATGGGCGTTTTAGTTACTTGCCGTAGACCCGAAACCAGGCGACCTACCCATGGACAGGATGAAGCGAAAGTAAAATTTCGTGGAGGTCCGAACCCACGCACGTTGAAAAGTGCGGGGATGAGCTGTGGGTAGCGGTGAAATTCCAATCGAGCTTGGAGATAGCTGGTTCTCCCCGAAATAGCTTTAGGGCTAGCCTCGAGCTTAGAGAAAAGGAGGTAGAGCACTGACTGTCCTAGGGGCCCTTTGGGTTACCGAAGACTATCAAACTCCGAATGCCTTATTCTTTTGCTCGGGAGTCAGACTATGGGTGATAAGATTCATAGTCAAGAGGGAAACAGCCCAGACCGTCAGCTAAGGTCCCTAAGTATGAGTTAAGTGGAAAAGGATGTGGGATTGCACAGACAACCAGGATGTTGGCTTAGAAGCAGCCATTCATTTAAAGAGTGCGTAATAGCTCACTGGTCGAGTGATCCTGCGCCGAAAATTACCGGGGCTAAAACTCATCACCGAAGCTACGGCATCCGTAAGGATGGGTAGGGGAGCATTCTCTAAGGGCTGAAGCTAAACCGTAAGGATTAGTGGACTTTAGAGAAGAGAGAATGTTGGCATGAGTAGCGAGACGTGGGTGAGAATCCCACGGGCCGAAAACCTAAGGTTTCCTGAGGAAGGTTCGTCCGCTCAGGGTTAGTCGGGACCTAAGCCGAGGCCGATTGGCGTAGGCGATGGACAACAGGTTGAGATTCCTGTACCACCAATTACCGTTTGAGGGATGGGATGACGCAGAAGGATAGGCTATCCTACCGCTGGTCGCGTAGGTCCAAGCATCAAGGGAGTTAAGATAGGCAAATCCGTCTTAACATATCCTAAGGTGTGATGGGGAGCGAATTTAAGTAGCGAAGTAGCTGATTTCATGCTGCCAAGAAAAGTCTCTACCGAGGTAAGAGGTGCCCGTACCGCAAACCGACACAGGTAGGTGAGGAGAGAATCCTAAGGCCAGCGAGAGAACCCTTGTTAAGGAACTCGGCAAAATGACCCCGTAACTTCGGGAGAAGGGGTGCCTCGTTAGGGTGTATGCCCGAGGAGGCCGCAGAGAATAGGCCCAAGCGACTGTTTACCAAAAACACAGGTCTCTGCTAAATCGAAAGATGATGTATAGGGGCTGACGCCTGCCCGGTGCTGGAAGGTTAAGGGGATGTGTTAGCTTTTGCGAAGCACTGAACTTAAGCCCCAGTAAACGGCGGCCGTAACTATAACGGTCCTAAGGTAGCGAAATTCCTTGTCGGGTAAGTTCCGACCCGCACGAAAGGCGTAACGATTTGGGCACTGTCTCAACAAGGGACTCGGTGAAATTGTAATTCCAGTGAAGATGCTGGATACCTGCGACAGGACGGAAAGACCCCATGGAGCTTTACTGTAGCTTGACATTGGATCTTGATACTACATGTACAGGATAGGTGGGAGGCCAAGAAGCCGGGACGCCAGTTTCGGTGGAGCCATCCTTGGGATACCACCCTTGTAGTATTGGGATTCTAACCATAGACCGTGAATCCGGTCTTGGGACACTGTCAGGTGGGCAGTTTGACTGGGGCGGTCGCCTCCTAAAAAGTAACGGAGGCGCCCAAAGGTTCCCTCAGCACGGTCGGAAATCGTGCATAGAGTGTAAAGGCAAAAGGGAGCTTGATTGCAAGACATACAGGTCGAGCAAGGACGAAAGTCGGGCTTAGTGATCCGGTGGTACCGAGTGGAAGGGCCATCGCTCAACGGATAAAAGCTACCCTGGGGATAACAGGCTGATCTCCCCCAAGAGTCCACATCGACGGGGAGGTTTGGCACCTCGATGTCGGCTCATCACATCCTGGGGCTGTAGTAGGTCCCAAGGGTTGGGCTGTTCGCCCATTAAAGTGGTACGCGAGCTGGGTTCAGAACGTCGTGAGACAGTTCGGTCCCTATCCGTCGCAGGCGTAGGAAATTTGAGAGGAGCTGTCCTTAGTACGAGAGGACCGGGATGGACATACCTCTGGTGCACCAGTTGTCACGCCAGTGGCACAGCTGGGTAGCTATGTATGGACTGGATAAGCGCTGAAAGCATCTAAGCGCGAAGCCACCCTCAAGATAAGATTTCCCACTTTTTAAGGTAAGACCCCAAGAAGACTACTTGGTTGATAGGCTCAAGGTGTAAGCGCAGCAATGTGTTTAGCTTATGAGTACTAATAGGTCGAGGACTTGACCAAAAATGCTATGCAGTTTTGAAAGTGCTGTTAATTTAATTCACATTATAAAAGATTATGTGGTTACTATAGCAAGGAGGATACACCTGTTCCCATTCCGAACACAGAAGTTAAGCTCCTTTGCGCCGATGGTACTTGGAGGGAAGCCTCCTGGGAGAGTAGGACGTAGCCACATATTTTTTGGCTCTTTGTCAATAGTTGGGGTAGGGTTGACATCAATCCTACTCCATTACTATATTTGAACCTATTTTAATATAGCCATAGAGTTTTGCATGTTTTTGGGTACACTAAATAAACCTAACTAAAATGTAGGAATTTTATGGTGTTTAATTAGTACAGTGAATAATTCTATTTCGGAATCTATGGAAATTCTTAATTCCAAAGGAAACACGTTTTAATACCTTAATCTTGTTATTAAATCCTTCAGTGGGGCCATTTGTATAACCATATTTAAAGGCATTTCTTATTTCATTAACCCATCTTCTATATGTAGCTGCACATTTTTCAAACTCTTCTATTTTAGAGCTTTCTGCATTTTTAATCCAATTGATTAAAGCATCACTTTGATAAGAATAATTATTACTTTGACATATCTCATAAAACCATTCTTTTAACTTATGCGCAACGCGCAGGTCATCGTTATACAATAGCATTAAGTCAACTGCTTTTTTGTTTTCATCTTGAAGTTTATGATAACGGGTAAGTATAAGTTTTCTACTTCGTTTGTAATATTTTCTAAGATTAAGTGGCATATTTTTTTGTATACGCTTTCTAACATTTTCAATAGCCCAAGTGACTTGTCTAATAAAATGATATTTATCAATAATAATTTTAGCATTAGGAAAATAAATTTTTGCTAGATCAGTATATGGTTGCCACATATCACAAACAAAAAATTGAACATTACATCTTTCTTTACGGGAAAATTTGTTAAAGTAACTTATAAGATGATTTTGAGACCTATCCGCAAGGATATCTAATACCTTATTTTTCTCGCCATCAACAAGTATACATTGATACCTTCCGGTTTCAGCATTACCCTTAAACTCATCAATGCAAAGAACTTTTGGAAGAGTAGGTATACTGTAATTAACATAGTTAAAGATACGAGTAACCGTAGAAACAGATACATTAGCAGATTTAGCTATTGAAGTCATACTAGTAACTTTAGTAAGTTCATTGCAAATAAGCGCTTAGTCATGCGGTTATAACGGGGAAGAAAGTCGTAATGCTCATAAAATCTTTTACCACATGAACATACATATCGCCTTTTTCGTAGCACAAGGAATACATGTTTAAACTGCAACGGCAAATCCTTAATTAATTGATTTCTATAATCATGAACCCTAGAAGTTAAGCAGCCGCAGGCAGGGCAAGTATGTTCACGTGGATTGGTTTTTATATATATTTTTATAAAAGAATCCTCATGAGAAATTTTATTTATTTTTACGCCTTGTAAATTTAGTAATTTATTGATAAAATTAGAGTGCACTTGTGAATAAATCTCCTTTCTATGTTTTTTTTTAAGGTCAATTAACATTTTAGCAGATTTATTTCACAAGTGCTTTTATTATGCCAAAAAATAAATGTTGAAGCACAATATTTCATGCCCCCCAACATTTATTATAGAACCTATTTTTTTATTTCAAGAAAATCTCCTGTGAATGACAGGAGATTTTTTTATGACTTTTTACTATAATTACTTAGTTTAGTATATAATCTAATAGTGGAGGTGATTGTATGGATACTGTAAATAGAAGAAAAAACATAGAGAAATTAATATATGAAAGTAATAACCCACTAAAGGGAAGTTACTTATCTAAATTACTAAATGTAAGTAGACAAGTTATAGTACAAGATATAGCTATATTAAGAGCTCAAGGAGTAAATATAATAGCAACTCCTCAAGGTTATATAATTCCTAAGACTAATAATTCAATCATTAAAACAATAGCATCTAATCATTTTACAATAGATGAAATGAAAGATGAACTAGAGATAATTGTAGACAATGGTGGAAAAGTAATAGATGTAATTGTAGAGCACCCTATATATGGAGAAATAAAAGGTATACTAAATATATCGTCAAGAAGAGATTTAGATGAGTTTATAGAAAAAGTAAAAAATACAAAATCTCAACCTATATCAAAACTTACAAATGGAATACATTTTCACAATATAGAGGTGAAAGATAATGAAAGTTATATATCAATAGTTAATAAATTAAAAGAAAAGGGATACTTGATAAAAGAATAATAAAGTGATATATTTTTTATATACAGGTGACAAGACAGGTGAAAATACATTTATAAGGAGAAGATGAAAGATGAATAATGATATAGTAATAAAAGAAATAGAAAAAATAAAAAAAGAAAATAATATAAAAATATTTGCACATAATTATCAAAACTATGAAGTCCAACAAGTAGCAGACTATATAGGAGACTCTTTTTATTTGACTAAATTAGCAAGAGAAATAGATGCCCAAACTATAATCATGTGCGGAGTAGATTTTATGGCAGAAACTATAAAAATTCTTTCGCCTGATAAAAAAGTTATACTTCCAGTAAAAGAAGCAACATGTCCTATGGCAAACATGATAAAAGCCAAAGATATAGAAAACTTTAAGAAAGAAAACAATGATTTTGCTGTTGTTGCATATATAAATACTAGTGCTGATGTAAAAGCTGTAGCAGATATATGTGTTACATCATCAAATGCTGTAAAAGTTATAGAATCATTAGAAGAAAATAATATATTATTTGTGCCTGATATAAATTTAGGAAATTATATTTCAAAAATGGTCAAAAGTAAAAATATAATTTCGTGGAATGGATATTGTCCTATTCATGATAAAGTAACAAAACAAGAAGTAATAAATATGAAAAATAAATATCCAAATGCTCCTGTTTTAGTTCATCCAGAGTGTAGACAAGAAGTAATAGAGGTTTCAGATTTTGTAGGATCAACCTCTGAAATAATAGAATATGCTTCAAAGTTAGATGCAAAAGAAATTACAATAGGAACTGAAACCGGTACACTCCATGTACTTAGAAGGCTAAATCCAGGTAAAAAGTTTAGACTTTTATCAAATAATCTTATATGTATAAATATGAAAAAAACTACTCTAGAAGATGTTTATAATGCAGTAGTAGGAAACAGTGGATATGAGGTTAAAGTACAGGAAGATATAAGAGTTAAAGCAAAGAATAGTTTAGAAAGAATGATAGAACTTGCAAGGTAGAAAAATGCAATATGATGTAATTATTGTAGGATCAGGTGTATCAGGCCTATATACAAGTATAAATCTTGATAGCAACTTAAGTGTACTTGTTTTATCAAAGTCATCACTAGAAAATAATAATTCTAACTTAGCTCAAGGTGGAATAGCAGCAGCATTAGAAGAAGATGAAGAACAAGATCATATAAAAGATACATTAATTGCTGGTAATTATAAAAATAACATAGATAATTTAAAACTGATGATTAAAGAAGCTAAAAAAGATATAGAAAAACTAATAAGTATAGGAGTAGAATTTGATAAAGATAAACAAGGAAATTTATTAAAAACTTTAGAGGGTGGTCACTCTAGAAAAAGAATTATTCATCACAAAGATGCAACAGGAAAGGAAGTTTTATCTAAACTAATACAAGTAGCAACTGAAGCTGAAAATATAGATATAATTGAAAATGCATTTGTTTATGATGCATGCAAAATAAATGATAGCTTTATTGTAAGTGCTATATATGAAGATAATAAAGTTTTAAAATTTAGATGTAGATATTTAGTATTAGCAACAGGTGGTTTAGGAAAGATATATAAATATACAACAAATTCATCAATAGCAACTGGAGATGGAATTGCAATAGCTTATTTACTAGGAGCTAAAATATCTAATTTAAATCTAATACAGTTTCACCCAACTGCTTTATGTGAAGAAAATGAGGAAAGGTTTTTAATTTCTGAAGCTGTAAGAGGAGAAGGGGCTCATCTGGTAGACCAAAATGGATATAGATTTATGGAATTATATGATGATAGAAAGGAACTTGCACCTAGAGATATTGTATCATTAAGCATACTAAAAGAAATGAAAAGGAAAAATTATAAATGTGTATATCTTGATATATCACACAAAGACAAGGACTTTATAAAAGAGAGATTTCCGAATATATATAAAAAATGTCTTGATATAGGAATAGATATAACTAATGAAAAAATTCCTGTAACACCTGTTCAGCATTACTTAATGGGAGGAATATATGTAAATAAAAATGGACAAACCACTATAAACAGATTGTATGCTGTAGGAGAGTGTAGCTATACAGGGGTTCACGGAAATAATAGATTAGCAAGCAATTCATTACTAGAGTGTTTAGTGTTTTCAAGACTTGCAGCAAGACATATAAGCTTAAGAAAAAGAAAATGTCTTAATAATATATTTAAAGAAGATATATTCAAAGAAGATAAATACTGTATAGGTATAAATAAAATAAACTTTAATTACAAGAAGCAAATACAAGATATAATGCAAAGAGCATATTTTATACAACTAGATGTCAATAGTGCTATACATGGAATAGGTGTAATAGATAATATTTTAAATGATTTAAAAGAATTGAATTATGTAAAAGATATACATTTTTATGAAATAAGAAACATGTGTATTGTATCAAAACTAATATTACAGGAGAGCATAAGAAATGTTAAATAATTTTATAGTAGATGAAATTATAAAAAAGGCCCTAATAGAAGATATACACTACGTAGATATTACAACAGATAATTTGATAGATGAAGAATGTAAATCATATGCCTATATTTTGGCAAAAGAAGAAGGAGTACTGTGTGGTATTCAAATCGCCAAAAGAGTTTTTGAGATCATTGATGAAAAGGTAGAGTTTCACGTGTTACACAACGATTCAGATCATATAAAGAAGGGAGATATAATAGCAAAGCTTTACGGAAGCACTAGGAGTTTATTAAAAGGAGAAAGGTTAGCTCTTAATATTTTACAAAGACTTTCTGGAATAGCTACAAAGACTAATAAAATAGTTAATTTAGTTAAAGATTATAAAGTAAGGATTGTAGATACAAGAAAAACAACACCAAATCTTAGAGCTCTTGAAAAATATGCTGTTAAGGTTGGAGGAGGGTATAATCATAGATATAATTTGTCAGAATCAGTCATGATAAAAGATAATCATATAAAAGCTGTAGGATCCATAACAATGGCTGTTGATAAGATAAAAAGTAAAATTGGACATACTATAAAGGTAGAAATAGAAGTTAAAAATATAGATGAATTTAAGGAAGCTATAAGCACAGATGTAGATATAATAATGCTAGACAATATGAATATTGAAGACATAAAAGAATGTGTAAAATTAAATAAAAGAAGGTGTGTACTAGAAGTATCAGGAAATATAACTGAAGATACGGTATTAAATGTAGCTAAAACAGGTATTGATGTAATATCTATTGGAGAGTTAACACATTCAGTAAAATCTTTGGATATATCTATGAAAATAGAGTAAATAGGAGGAATAAATTTGAGAGAATATCTTACCAAAACTTTAAATGGGATGGCACTAGGATTATTTTCATCTCTTATAATAGGGCTTATACTTAAGCAAATAGGAGATATATCTGGTATGGAGGCTTTATCTACGTTTGGGAGAACAGCTCAAATGCTCATGGGTCCTGCGATAGGAGCAGGAGTTGCATATTCTCTTTCAGCTCCTCCACTTGTAGTATTCGCATCTTTAGTAACAGGAGCAATAGGCGCGGGAACTATAGTATCAGTTGATGGACAAACTCTTATAAAAATAGGAGAGCCAGCAGGAGCATTTGTAGCTGCTTTAATAGGAGCTGAGATTGGAAGAAGAATAAATGGAAAAACGAAAGTGGATATAGTTTTGGTTCCAGCAACTACAATAGTAGTTGGTGGTTTTACAGGAATTTTTATAGCTCCAATAGTTGCAGCTTTTATGAATAATTTAGGTTCATTTATTAACAAAGCGACAGAGTTACAACCTATACCTATGGGAATAATTCTTTCAGTAGTTATGGGTATGATTTTAACATTACCTATAAGTTCTGCAGCACTATCTATAGCGCTAGGTCTTGAAGGTATAGCAGCAGGAGCAGCATTAGTAGGATGTTGTAGTCAAATGATAGGATTTGCAGTAAGTTCATATAGAGAAAACAAATTAGGAGGTTTAATAGCTCAAGGTCTAGGCACATCTATGCTTCAAGTTCCAAATATAATAAAAAATCCTTTAATATGGATACCTCCTATTGTAACAAGTGCTATATTAGGCCCGGTAGCAACTGTAGTATTTAAAATGAAAAGTAATAGTATAGGAGCTGGAATGGGTACAAGTGGACTTGTAGGTCAAATAGCTACAATATCTGTTATGGGAAAAGAAGTCTTACCTTTAATTATCCTTATACATTTTATACTTCCAGCTATAATAACTTTAGTGATATCTGAATATATGAGGAAAAAGGGATTAATAAAATATGGAGATATGAAACTTAGAAGTTAACATAAAATGTGCACTAATACAATAAAGTATTAGTGCACGTTTTGTTTTTAGTGTAAAATATAATTTAAGGGAGGGGTTATATTGAAAACAGTAGATAAAAGAATAACTTTAGTTTTGATAGGAATATTTATATTTTCAATCTTTTTTTCTACAATAGTTCAATTTTTATCTAACTATATGTGGTTTATAGATGTTGGGTATAAAGATATTTATATTAAAAGAGTGTTTTATAGATTTTTTATAGGAATTTTTATATTTGGATTGTTTAACTTTATCATGTACTTTTATTTTACTAGTATAAAGAAAAAATATTACAAAAGTATAAATATATTATATTCAAAGGAAGAAGAGAAAAAATCAAGGCTTAAAATTTTAACTATCTCATCGTTAATATCTTTATTGTTTAGTGTATCAGTATCTTCAAGCATGTGGATGGATATATTGAAATTCAAAAATTTTACTTTGTTTGGTTTAACAGATCCTATATTCAATAAAGATATATCGTTTTATGTATTTAAACTTCCTGTAATAAAAGATATTGTTAATATAATTTCATTTTCTTTGATACTTTTAATGGTTTTTACATTAATATATTACATAATTCTAACTTCTAATAAAGAAATATTAAGATTTAGTAGGAGTGAATGGATACATTTTGATATAAAGAAAATATATAACAGTGCATTTGATAGTATAGTATATATAATCTGTTTATTTTTTGTAGTTTTGGCGATACAAAATTATTTATCATCTTTTGATATACTATATTCTAAAAGAGGAATAGTAACGGGAGCTAGTTTTACAGATGTAAATGTTACACTTTTTGCATATAAAATAAAATCTATTATAAGTTTATTTACAGCAGTGCTCATAATATTAGGAAGGAAAAAAAGAAATATAAAGCTAATAGCTATAGGACCTATATTAATAGTGTTTGTAGGAGTAGCATCACTTATAGCAGAAAATATAGTTCAAAATCTTATTGTATCTCCAAATGAAATAGCTAAGGAATCTAAGTATATAAAATATAACATGGATTATACAAAAAAGGCTTATGGATTAGGTAATATAAAGCAGGAAGAATTTTTAGCCTTAGATAACTTAAGCTTTGAAGATATACAAAATAACAAAGAAACTATAAGTAATATTCCTATAAATGATTATAGACCTACTCTTCAAACATATAATCAACTTCAGGGAATAAGAAGCTATTATAGATTTAATGATATAGATATAGATAGATATATAATAGATGGAAAATTGACACAAGTATTTTTGTCAGCAAGAGAAATAGATAAATCAAAACTTCCTTCACAAGCTCAAACTTGGATAAATAAACATTTAAAATACACTCACGGGTATGGAATTGTAATGTCTCCTGTAAATGATATAACAAGTAGTGGGCAACCTAAAACTATAATAAGAAATATTCCACCAGTGAGTGAGTTTAAGCAGCTAGCAGTTAAAAGGCCTGAAATATATTTCGGAGAACTTACAAATGATTATATAGTTATAAATACTAAAGAAGATGAGTTTAGCTATCCAAAGGGAGAAACAAATGCTTTTACAAGATATGAAGGAACAGCAGGAATAAAATTAAATCTTTTAAACAGAATACTCTACTCAATAGATACTAAAAGTCTAAAGTTATTAGTTTCTACAGCAATAAATTCAGATAGTAGAATAATTATAAACAGAAATATAAATGATAGAATAAAAGCTATAGCTCCTTTTATAGAATATGATGAAGATCCATATATAGTATTAGTAGATGGAAAACTGTATTGGATAGTTGATGGATATACTACTACTGAAAGATATCCATATTCACAAGTTTATGAAGATAGTAATATTAACTATATAAGAAACTCAGTAAAAGTAGTTATAGATGCTTATAATGGAGATGTAGATTTCTATATAGTTGATGATAACGACCCTATAATAAAAACTTACTCGAAAATATTCAAAGACTTGTTTAAATCAATAGATAAAATGCCACAAGGAATAAAAAGGCACCTAAGATATCCTCAACATATATTCGATATACAGGCAAAAGTTTATGCTACATATCATATGAAAGATGTTGGTGTATTTTATAACAAAGAAGATCAATGGGAAATAGCAACAGAGATATATCAAGGAAAAAATGATCCTATTGAGGTAGAGTCTAATTATATCGTATTCAAGCTACCTAATGAGGATAGAGCTGAATTTTTACTAACTGTTCCATATACCCCAAGAGGAAAACAAAATATGACAGCTCTTTTAGTTGCAAGGAATGATTTAGAAAAATATGGCCAAATTATTCTGTATAAGTTCCCTAAAGATAAAAATGTATTAGGACCTTACCAAATAGAATCAAGAATAAACCAAGACCCAGAAATATCTAGAAATCTAACACAATGGGATAGTGGAGGATCTAAAGTAATAAGAGGTCATATGATAACCGTACCTATACAAGATTCACTTTTATATGTTGAACCTTTATATATAAAATCAGATTCAAAAGAAAGTATACCTGAAGTTAAAAAAATAATAATGTTATATAAAGATAAAATAGTTATAGAAAATTCTTTACAAGAAGCATTAGATAGCCTTTTTAAAAATGGAGAAAAACAAAAGGATAAAGAATTTGTTTACGACCAAGATAATTTAATTACTAAAGCTAATGAAATTTATAATAAAGCACAACAGGCAATGAAAGAAGGTAATTTCTCAGATTATGGTAAGTATATACAAGAGTTAGGGGAAGTGTTAAGAAAATTAGAATCAGAAAATAGATAAAAGGAGGTTAAATTTTGCAAATAGATATAATACAGGAAATAAATAAGTATATCGTTGTTTATGGAATGGATATATTAACATCTATAGCTGTATTAGTAGTTGGTATATATCTATCTAGAAAACTTAGAAAAATAACAAGAAAGTTTTTAGAAAAGGCAGGCATAGATTTATCATTAGTTGGATTTATTTCTCAACTTGTTTATATATTAGGGATAGTATTTGTAGGTGTAACTGTTTTAAATAAGTTAGGAATGCCAACTACATCGTTTGTAACTGTACTTGGTGCTGCTGGATTTGCGGTAGGTTTAGCTCTTCAGGGCTCACTTTCAAATTTTGCATCTGGTGTTTTGATACTAGTATTTAAGCCATTTAGAGTAAAAGATGTAATACAAACTTCGGATATTTTAGGAGCAGTTGAAGAAATACAAATATTTAACACTATATTAAGAACATTTGATAACAAAACTATAATAATACCTAACTCAAAGCTAACATCAGACAAAATAATAAATTATACTCTTCAAGATAAAAGAAGAATAGATTTTGAGTTTGGGGTATCTTATGATAGTGATATAGTTAAAGTTAAGAATGTTATAAGGGAAATATTTGATAAAGATGAAAGAATTCTTAAAGATCCAATGCCTATAATAGGAGTTTTAGAATTTGCTGATAGTTGTATAAAAATAGTTGCAAGACCATGGGTTATAACTGAAAACTACTGGCCAGTATATTTTGATGTAATGGAGAAAGTAAAATATGAATTTGATAAAAATGATATAGTAATACCTTACCCTCAAAGGGTTATACATTTAAGAAATGATGAAAAAATATAAAAAATGTAGTTTAAAATTATAAGTTAAGGGGTAAGTATAAAGTACACAAATTATACTAAAGGGAGGAATGTATGGTGAAAAGTTTAAAAGGAACACAAACACTAGAAAATTTAATGAAAGCATTTGCTGGAGAATCACAAGCTAGAAACAGATATACTTTCTATGCAGAGAGAGCTTTAGAAGAAGGATATGATCAGATAGCAGAGTTATTTATAGAAACTGCTGACAATGAAAAAGTACATGCAGAAATATTCTTTAACCACATAAAAAATGGATTAGAAGGAGAAGAATTTCCTTATCCAGTAGATATAAAAGCTACATATCCTGTTGCAATATCATCTACACTAGAAAACTTAAAGGCTGCAGCTATGGGAGAAAATGAGGAGTGGGATAAATTATATCCTGAGTTTGCTGATATAGCAGAAAAAGAAGGGTTTAAAGATGTAGCAGTTTCATTTAGAATGATAGCTAAAGTTGAAGCAAAACACGAAGAAAGATTCTTAAAATTAGCTAAGAATGTAGATGAAGGAAAAGTATTTAAGAAAGATACAAAAGTTGAATGGAAATGTAGAGTATGTGGATATATTCATGAAGGAGAATCAGCACCTAAACTATGTCCAACATGTAAAGTAGAACAAGACTACTTTGAAATGCATTGCGAAAATTATTAATAATATGATTGAAATATATATATAAAAGTAGTATAATATGCAATAAATGGATACAATAATAAATAAAAGCGGTGAAAGAAAGTAGTAGAAATATCTATTGTTTTCAGAGAGTGGATGGTAGGTGCAAATCCATAACAATGTATTTCGAATCCGTTCTTGAGCTGTCAAGGTGAAATTATAGTATCCTTGATCGTTTAGTCTACGTTACAGACTGAGAGAGGGCCTTTTGGTCAATCAGGGTGGCAACGCGGAAGCATAAGCTTTCGTCCCTTTTGGGACGAAGGCTTTTATTTTTTGTATTACAAAAGGAGGTTTTGTATGCTAGATATAAAAAGAATAAGAAATGATTTAGAAAACATAAAGACACTAATGCAAAAACGTGGAGAGAAAGATTTTGATTTAGATAAGGTAATAAGCTTAGATGACAAAAGAAGAGAAATACTTCAAGAAGTAGAAAAAATGAAAAATGAGCAAAATGTAACATCAAAACAAATACCTATTTTAAAAAAAGAAGGAAAAGATACAACTGAAATAATGGAGAGAATGAAAAATCTTTCTGAAACTATCAAAAAACTTGATGAAGAAGTTAAAAAAGTTGAAAGTGAAATAGAATATCATTTACTTAGAATACCTAATGTTCCAAATCCAGACGTTCCTCAAGGAAATTCAGACGAAGATAATGTAGAGGTAAGAAGATGGGGATGCGTTACAAACTTTAATTTCGAACCTAAAGCTCACTGGGATATAGGGGTTGATCTTGGAATATTAGATTTTGAAACTGCTTCCAAAATTACAGGATCAAGATTTACTTTGTACAAAGGATTAGGAGCAAGACTTGAAAGAGCAGTTATAAATTTCTTTTTAGATACTCATATTTATGAGAGTGGGTATACAGAAGTATTACCACCATTTATAGCTAATAGAAACAGTTTTATAGGAACAGGACAGCTTCCTAAGTTTGAGGAAGATATGTTTAAGCTTTCAGGTGTTGATTATTTCTTAGTTCCAACAGCTGAAGTTCCTGTTACAAATATTCATATGAATGAGATAATAGATGGAGATAAGCTTCCTATACAATACTGTGCATATACTCCATGTTTTAGAGCTGAAGCAGGATCTGCAGGAAGAGATACAAGAGGGCTTATAAGACAACACCAGTTTAACAAAGTTGAGTTAGTTCATTTTGTTAAACCTGAGGATTCATATGATACTTTAGAGAAATTAACTAATAATGCAGAAAAAGTACTGCAAAAACTTAATCTTCCTTACAGAGTTGTTAAGATTTGTTCAGGAGATTTAGGATTTACAGCTGCATTTAAGTATGATATAGAAGTTTGGATGCCAAGCTATAATAGATATGTTGAAATATCTTCTTGTTCAAACTTTGAAGATTTCCAAGCAAGAAGAGCAGGGATAAGATTTAAGAGAGATAAAAAGGCAAAAGCCGAATATGTTCATACACTAAATGGATCAGGAGTTGCTGTTGGTAGAACAGTTGCGGCTATATTAGAAAACTTCCAACAAGAAGACGGATCTGTAATTATACCAGAAGTTTTAAGACCTTATATGGGTGGAGTTGAAAAAATACAAAAATAAATATTTTAAATCCCCTGCTATGCAGGGGGTTTGAATATTATTACATATATGGATATAATATAAGTTTAGGATAGATTGACAAACATATTATTTTAATATATTATATTAAATGTAACACATTTAGAGGAGGAAAAATGAACGACCTTCTTTTTATGCAGGAAGCTTTAAAAGAAGCATATAAAGCTTATATTAAAGGTGAGGTTCCAGTAGGAGCCGTAATCGTAAAAGATGATAAAGTTATAGCCAAAGCTCATAATCTAAGAGAAACATTGAAAGATCCAACATCTCATGCAGAGATAATAGCAATAAGAAAAGCTACGGACGTTATAAATGACTGGAGATTAACAGGATGCACATTATATGTTACTATAGAGCCATGCCCTATGTGTGCAGGAGCTATTTTACAAAGTAGAATAGATAGGCTTGTAGTTGGATCTAAAGATGAGAAAGGTGGAGCTTGTGGTTCAAGAATAGATTTAATGAAACATAATTTATTCAATCATAATGTAGATGTAACGTTTGGAATATTAGAAAATGAATGTTCAGATATAATGAAAAACTTTTTTAAAACTTTAAGACGCAAATAAAAGTGGAGAGATGGCCGAGTTGGTTGAAGGCGCTCGCCTGGAAAGCGTGTAGACAGGGATAACTTGTCTCGCGGGTTCGAATCCCGCTCTCTCCGCCATTGGGAAAAGTTTATAAAGTTTGCTGTGCTAGACGGGGAGGTAGCGGTGCCTTGTAACCTGCAATCCGCTATAGCAGGGTTTAAGTCCATCTGGAGGGCTATAAGCTGTAGGGCAGCCCTAGGTAAGTGGCGATGATATTTGGGTCCTGCGCAATAAAAGCTCACAAACCCCGCCAGGTCCGGAAGGAAGCAACGGTAAGTGATAACTTTTATGTGCCGCAGGGGTGCCTAAATTGAGCTAACTGCCTAGGTAGCGCTTATGGCTATAGTTCGAATGATGGTGCACAGCATTTAATATAACAAACTATCCTCATCAGAATTTTCTGGTGGGGATTTTTGACTTTATATTATATAATATTTAGGTATTATATATTTTGAGGTGATATTATGCATAAAGCTTTATATAGAGTATATAGGCCTATCAAATTTGAAGATATATTAGGACAAGATCATATAATTAAAACTCTTAAAAATCAAATAAAAAGTAACAATATAGGACATGCTTATTTGTTTTGTGGGAGTAGGGGTACTGGTAAAACTTCTACAGCTAAAGTGTTTGCAAGAGCGGTAAATTGTTTAGGTGAAGATGAAAAACCTTGTAATGAGTGTAATGTGTGTAAAAGTATTTTATCAGAAGAAATAATGGATGTAATAGAGATAGACGCAGCATCTAATAACGGTGTAGACGATATAAGGGAACTAAGGGAAAATGTTAAATATCCTCCATCTGTAGGTAAATATAAAGTTTATATAATAGATGAAGTGCATATGTTATCCCAAGGGGCGTTTAATGCTTTACTAAAAACACTAGAGGAACCTCCAAAACATATAATATTTATATTAGCTACAACAGAACCACACAAAATACCTGCTACAATATTATCAAGATGTCAAAGATTTGATTTTAAAAGAGTAACAGTTACGGATATAGTTTATAGAATGAAGATGATCTGCAGTGATTTAGGTATAAGTGTAGATGATAAAGGGCTAAATTTAATAGCAAAAAGCTCAGAGGGAGCTTTAAGAGATGCGCTAAGTATGCTAGATCAAGTTATATCATATAGTAAAAATGATATAACTTATGATGATATAGTAGAGCTTTTAGGTATAGTAGATTCTAGTTTTTTACTAAAGATAACAGATCATATAATAAATAAAGATACAAAACTGATTCTTAATACAATAAATGATCTAATTGTTTGGGGAAAAGATATAAAGCAATTTTTAAATGATTTAATAGATCATTTTAGAAATCTTATGATATGTAAAGTTTCTAAAGATGTAGGTGATATACTAATTTTTACTGAAGAGTATATAAATGATCTAAAAAATCAAAGTGAGGATATAAGTTTAAATGAGATAATAAGAATAATTAATATACTTTCAAATTGTGAAAATAATATAAAATATTCATCAAACCAAAGAGTATTGTTAGAGGTAGCATTGATTAAAGCGTGTCAGGCATCACTTGATGAAGCGAAAGAGTCAATAGTTAGTAGATTAGAAAATTTAGAAAAAATAATTTTATCAGGAGTTAAAATAGACACATCAAAAGAAGAATCTAATACTAATAAGGTAAAGAAAATAGAAAATAATAAGATAGTTAAAAGTGATACGAATATAAAAGAAAAAATACTTCCAGAAATATTAGATTATATGAAAAAAGATAGACAAGTACCTGTGGCTGCAATGCTTAAGGAAGCAGATAAATTTATTGTAGAAGATAACACTTTTGTTATAATTTTTAAAGATGCTCATAATTTCCTTAAAGAAACCTTAAGCAAGGAAGAAAAAAGACAATATGTACAGAAAGTTATAAATAACATACTAAATCAAAATCTCAAAGTTTCATTTTTTCTAGAATCAGAAAGAATAATAAATAATGAAAATACAGAAGATGAAGGTATAAAAATACTAGAGAAAATTTTTGATAAAGATTTAATCCAGGTAAAAGAGTAATATATAATATGGTATAATGTTAATAAATTTTTCTAAGGAGGTATATATATATGGCAAAAAGAGGTTTTCCAGGAGTGCCTGGTAATATGAATAACATGTTAAAACAAGTTCAAAAGATGCAAAGAGAAATGGAAAAAATGCAAAATGAACTTGCACAAAAAGAAGTAGAAGCTTCAGTTGGAGGAGGAGCTGTAACTGTTAGAGCAAATGGAAAAAAAGAAATAGTAAGCGTAGAAATAAAACCTGAAGTAGTAGATCCAGATGATATAGAAATGTTACAAGATCTAGTTTTATCTGCTGTAAATGAAGCTTTAAGATCAGCAGATGAGATGATGAATTCTCAAATGAGCAAATTAACAGGTGGAATGAATATTCCGGGGTTATTCTAATGAGTGAATTTATGGAGTATTATTCAGGACCTATATCAAGGCTTATAGAAGAATTTTCAAAGCTACCTGGTATAGGAAGAAAAACAGCTCAAAGACTAGCTTTTCATGTCATAAACATGAATTTAGAAGATGTAGATAGTCTGTCAAAAGCTATAATTGAGGCAAAAAAACAGATTAAATACTGTGCAAGTTGTTGTAATATAACAGATAAAGAAAAATGCGATATATGCTCAAATCAAGGCAGAAGTGAAGAGGTTATATGTGTTGTTGAGGACCCAAGAGATGTATCTGCAATGGAAAGAACAAAAGAGTTTAGAGGCAAATACCATGTTTTACATGGAGTTATATCTCCTATGGATGGAGTAGGTCCTGATATGATAAAGGTTAAGGAATTATTAGTAAGATTGAATAATCCTCAAGTTAAAGAAGTAATACTTGCAACAAATCCGACTATAGAAGGTGAAGCTACAGCTATGTATCTAGCAAGACTTATAAAACCGCTAGGTATAAAAGTTACAAGAATAGCACATGGTCTTCCAGTCGGTGGAGATTTAGAATATGCAGATGAGGTAACTATATCAAAAGCTTTAGAAGGAAGAAGAGAACTATAACTGAGGCGAAAGCTTCAGTTTTTTTTCTTGAAGTAATTTATCTTGTGTTGTATAATTTTTTAGAAATGATTTTTCACACTTAAGGAGAGTGGTTTTATAGATATTATTCGTATCTTCACCAAAGATTGAGTTAAATTATTGTAAAAATTAGGGTAGGGGTGTAACAATGAAAACTATTATCGACTGTGAAGAACATAGAGCTATGAAGGAAAAGAGAAACAAAAAAATTCTTTCAAAGAGTAAAAAACAATTTGATTATGACTATGATGATGAGATAGAGTTTGTAAGAAGCAAAAAGAATAAATCTAAATTAAAAAAGCAAAAAAACTTTAATAATAACTATAAAAACTTTGAATATGACTATGAAGAAGATTTTTATGATCCAGAATACTAAAGCCGGAATAACATCCGGCTTTTATTTGTTTAGTTCATTTGCAATAAGGTCTGCTATATTTTCTGCAGAGTGTAATTTCTTTATAAGACGCATATTATTTTTTATATTTTGTAGCCTATCAGGATTTTCAATGAGAATTTGGATCAAAACTTTTAAGTTGTATTTTGGAGTAGTTTTAAGAGCCAATCCATTATTTAAAAGAAAATCTATATTTTCCTCTTCTTGGCCTGGGATATAATATGGAATTACCATAGGAATTTCTTTTAATATAGCCTCAGTAGTAGTAAGGCCTCCAGGTTTAGAAATTAAAACATCAGATAAAGACATAAGATGACTTATTTTATCAGTAAAAGAAAGAAGTACTACTTTTTTATCTATTCCTAAATCTATAATTTTTTTGATTTTTTCTTTTAGAGAATCATTTCTACCTGTTACAACAATTATTTGTATATCGTAGTTTATATTTAAAAGGTCTAAAAATGCATCTTTTACATTTCCAGCTCCAAAACTGCCTCCCATAAGTAATACAGTAAATTTATCATCAATATTAAATTCTTTTTTAACCGAATCAATATCTTTAATCTCTAGAAAAGACTTTTCAATAGGTATACCAAATGGATAAATTTTATCTTTATGTATACCTTCTTCGATCAAAAGTTGTTTTACAAATTCATCACCAACTATATAAAAGTCAATTTCATCTTGAATCCATGTAGAGTGAATAGTGTAATCTGTTAATATAGACATAATGGGAATATTAAATTTGTGTTTTTTCTTAAGTTTAGATACAGCCATTAAAGGAAAAGGATGAGTTCCTATTATGGCGTCTGGTTTTTTATCGGATATTAATCTGTTTAGTTTTATCATCATGTATCTAAGAAATATATTTTTATTTAGCTCCCTTTTAGATATTGTCCAATCAGATATTTTATACACTTTTCCATAAGCTTTAGGTGTATATATAGCTGATTTTTCGTATCCTTTAGATATTATCTTATCTACTGTAGGACTTACAAATTTTAAACTATCTATAATTTCACTTTGGATATTTCTAGAGCTAAGTGCATCTTGAAGAGCTTTAGCTGCTCTATTATGCCCTCCTCCTGTTGAAGCAGAAAGAATTAAAACTTTTTTCATATGGACCTCCTTTAATATAGGAACTTTAAGGATAAATAAATTGTACTATAAAAGTAAGTATATATCTATCTAAAACTATGTTATACTATAATTAACAGATTATTTAAGGAGGAAGTATATGTTTAAGATAAAAAACTCTATACATTTTTTCATAATTTTACTCATATCATTTATTTTGTTTAGAATGGTGAATAGTTTAGATACTATAACAGTTAATATAAAAACTTTTATATCAATATTAGGTCCTTTTATATGGGCTTTTTCTATAGCTTATCTTTTAAATCCTATGATGTCTTACCTAGAAAGAAACTTTAAAATTAAAAGAGGACTTAGTATAGGAATAGTATATCTTGTAGTTTTAGGATTAATAATAATAACAGCCACAATAGTTTCTCCAAGAATAGTCAAAAGTATAGCACAGATATTAAATGATATGCCAAGTTATATAAATATAACACAGGAGTGGGTAAAAACAAACGTAATCAACTCAAAAATATTAGAAAGATATGGCGTTACAGGTTATGTAGAACAAAATATAAATCAGATATTAATTCAAGTTACTGCATTTTTAGATAAAACACTAAATACATTAGTTGTAAGTATAATAGGATTTACTTCTGTATTTTTTAATCTAATACTTGGTTTGATAATATCTATATATCTTCTTAAAGACAAAGAGCAATTTATAATTAGCATAAAAAAAGTTTTATATGCAGTATTTTCTCAAGACGTAGCAAACTCTATTATAAAATTTGGAACAGAAGTAGATGATATATTTTCACAGTTTATAATAGGAAAATTTATAGATTCTCTCATTATAGCAATATTATGTTTTTTAGGTCTTTTAATACTAAAGATAGACTATCCTATTTTGATAAGTTTAATCATTGGAATAACTAATATGATTCCTTATTTTGGGCCTATAATAGGTATGATTCCAGCAGTAGTAATTACTCTGTTTTATAGTCCTATAAAAGCTTTATGGGTTGCTATATTTATACTTATACTTCAGCAGTTTGATGGATGGGTATTAGGCCCTAAAATATTAGGAGATAAAGTTGGACTTAGTCCTTTTTGGGTAATATTGGCTATAGTTATAGGTGGAGGAACATTCGGCGTATTAGGAATGTTTCTGGGAGTACCTATAATAGCGGTTATTAAAATGATACTAGAAAGATATGTAGCCAAGAAACTCTCTAACAAAAAAATACATATAAAATAAATCTGTTTAAAAAATAGAATTTGGGAAAAATATATGTAAAAGATACAATTTTGTTAGGAGGATTCAAAATGGCTAAAATAGAAATTTATACAAGCAACACTTGCGGATACTGCCATGCAGCAAAAGATTATTTCGACGAGAGAAAAATAGAATATGTTGAACACAACGTTTCAGAAGATAGTACGGCTAGAAAAAAACTTATGAAAATGGGTTATATGTCAGTACCAATTATAGTAATAGATGGAGAAGAGATATTAGGATTTGATAAAACTCGAATAGAAGAGTTGCTCCCTCTTTAAAACTACACTTAGGTGTAGTTTTTATTTTGGAAATTTTTCTAAAGAGGGAAATGACTTTTTTTGTAGAATAATATTTCCGGATATCAAAAATGGAAGGAGATAAACGATGAAAAAAAAATATGATCAAGACATGAAAAAGCTGCTAACGTATAGGTGGTTTGTATGGGGAGTACTTGCAATTGCATACATAATAGTATTTTTTCACAGATTAGCAGTAGGAGTTGTAAAAGATGATTTGCAACAAGCATTTAATATATCATCTACTACAATAGGAAATTTAGCTTCTATGTATTTTTATGCTTATATGATAATGCAAGTTCCATCAGGAATATTAGCAGACTCAATAGGAGCAAGAAAAACTGTTACTATAGGAACATTATTAGCTGGGGTAGGATCTATATTATTTGGGTTTGCTCCAAATATACAAATAGCTTTCATTGGAAGATTATTAGTTGGAATAGGAGTATCTGTTATATTTATTCCTATGTTAAAGATTCAAACAGAATGGTTTTATACTAAAGAATTTGCAACAATGACAGGGATAACATCTTTTGTTGGAAATCTTGGAGGAATTATAGCTCAATCTCCTTTAGTTTTACTTTCTGCAGCAATAGGTTGGAGAAATTCATTTATACTAATAGGTATAGTTTCAATAGGTTTAGCTATAGTTTGTCATCTAGTTATAAGAAATACTCCACAGGATATGAACTTACCGTCAATTGCTCAAATAGAAGGAAGAAAAATAGATAACGAAAAGATAAATATACCACAGTCGCTCAAAAAAGTACTAAAAAACAAATATACTTGGCCAGGATTTATTGTATTTGCAGGGATGTTTGGACCATTTGTATCACTTACAGGAGCATGGGGGCAATCATATTTGATAAATGTTTATAATATGGAGTCAGTAAAGGCAGCAAATTATATTACATTAGCAGTATTAGGATTAGCAGTAGGAAGTATATTTATAGGCAAAATATCTGATAAGGTAGGAAAAAGAAAGCTACCAATGATTGTGGCAGTAACTATAAATGTTATAAGCTGGGGATTGTTAGTTTTTATTAATAACGGTAAAATTCATGAAATAGCCTTATATCCGTTGATGCTCTTAATAGGTCTTAGCACATCAGCTTTCACATTAACTTGGTCTTGTGTTAAAGAAATTAATGATCCAAAAATAGCTGGTATATCTACATCTGTTGTAAATACAGGTGGATTTTTAGGAGCAGCAATTTTGCCACCTGTTATTGGAAATATATTAGATAAATATTCTTCAGTTATGGATATTCAATTATTATACCAAAGAGCTTTTATATATGCTTTTATATCTGTTATTATATCTTTGATAGCATCTTTATTTATAAAAGAGACAAATTGCAAAAATATATAGAGCCCTTAAGGGCTCTAAACTGTTTCTTCTATTTTCTCTGGAAGTTTTTCCATTGTTATACCTGTAAATCCATAGAATATAGATATTAAAGGATTTATTAAGTTTAAGAAAGCAAATGGCAAGTAAGCAAAAGGACTTATACCTAGTGTTGCGTACATGTAAGCTCCACATGTATTCCAAGGAATAAGAGGAGATGTTAAAGTTCCGGAGTCTTCAAGTGCTCTAGATAGATTCTTAGGGTGAAGACCTTTTTTAGCATAAGCATCTTTGTACATTCTTCCAGGTATAACTATAGCTAAGTATTGCTCTCCAGTAACTAAGTTTACAAATATACAAGAGAATACAGTTACTAAAACTAGTGATCCAGTTCCTCTTGCTAATTTTAGTATACTTTCGGCAATTACTTCTAACATTCCTGTTTTTTCTAATATTCCACCTAGAGTTAAAGCACATAAGATTAAAGAAACTGTCCACATCATATTGTCAAGTCCACCTTGACTTAAAAGATCATCAACAGTTTGAATTCCTGTATCAGCAACAAATCCATAGTGAGCGGCATCTATAATTTCCCCTAAAGATGAACCTTGGAATAAAAATGCAAACAATCCACCAGCTACAGTACCAACTATAAGTCCAGGTAGTGCTGGAACTTTTAATATAACTATAATTATTACTAATATAGGTGGTATAAGCATTATAGGACTTATATAGAAATTAGAAGAAAGTGCAGTTAATATTTCATTTATAGAATTACTATCTAAAGATTTACCTGCATATTTAGCTCCTACTATACCGTATAAAATTAGTGATATTAATAAAGAAGGACCTGTAGAATAAATCATATGTCTTATGTGTTCAAATAATGAAGCACCTGACATAGCTGGAGCAAGGTTGGTTGTATCTGATAAAGGAGACATTTTATCACCAAAATAAGCTCCTGAGATTATAGCACCAGCAACTATAGGTAAAGGAATTCCAAGACCCTGCCCTACACCTAAAAGAGCAATACCAACAGTACCAGCAGTAGTCCATGATGAGCCTGTAGAAAGGGAAACAATAGAACATATTAATGTAGTAGCAACAAGGAATATACCAGGAGATAATATTTGAAGTCCATAAAATATCATAGTAGGAACAACTCCACTTAGTATCCATGTTCCTATTATTGTACCTACAACCATCAATATTAATATAGATTGCATAGCCATATTAATAGTTTTAAATATACCTTCTTCAAGTTCGTTCCATGAATATCCAAGTCTTAAGGTAGCCATAAGGCCAGCGATTATAATTCCCCCGATAATAGGGATATGTGGAGATGCATCATACTTAAATACAGCAACAGATAAAAATATTATAAGGGCTAATATAGGTATAATAGCTTCTGTCAATGTAGCTTTACGCTTGGGTTTACTCGACATACATACCACTCCTTTAAATAATTTTTAGCACATATATTTATTAATTATGTGCTATATAAAATTGTTTCAACAATAGTATCTAGTATGGTATAATAATATGATATAAAAATTATTATTATGTCTTTATAAATAAACTTTTTTAATAAATAGTGGAATGAAAATAGTGTAAGGCAGTTATATTAAGAAGTTGAATTATATAGAAAAATTTTGAGCAAAAAAGTATTGACTAGTATAAGAAAAGATGATATATTATTACTTGTCGTTAAGACAGGTAGATGAACTTTGAAAATTAAACAGCAGGTAATTAAGCCAGTTACTAAATATAAAAGTTATATTTGAGAGTTTGATCCTGGCTCAGGATGAACGCTGGCGGCGTGCCTAACACATGCAAGTCGAGCGGAGATAGTGTTTAACACTGAGTATTTATTTAAAGTGCTAATCTAATAGCCGCGTCAAGCGCGCGATAGCGAGCTTTACGCAAATTGTTAATAACACACAATAAGTATTGAGTGTTAAACACTATCTCAGCGGCGGACGGGTGAGTAACGCGTGGGTAACCTGCCCTGTACACTTGGATAACACACCGAAAGGTGTGCTAATACAAGATAATATCAAAGGAAGGCATCTTCTTTTGATCAAAGTTTTTGCGGTACAGGATGGGCCCGCGTCCCATTAGCTAGTTGGTGGGGTAACGGCCTACCAAGGCGACGATGGGTAGCCGACCTGAGAGGGTGATCGGCCACACTGGAACTGAGACACGGTCCAGACTCCTACGGGAGGCAGCAGTGGGGAATATTGCACAATGGGCGAAAGCCTGATGCAGCAACGCCGCGTGAACGATGAAGGCCTTCGGGTCGTAAAGTTCTGTCCTTGAGGAAGAATTCTGACGGTACTCAAGGAGGAAGCCCCGGCTAACTACGTGCCAGCAGCCGCGGTAATACGTAGGGGGCTAGCGTTATCCGGAATTACTGGGCGTAAAGGGTGCGTAGGCGGCCCTTCAAGTCAGAGGTGAAAGGCTACGGCTCAACCGTAGTAAGCCTTTGAAACTGTTGGGCTTGAGTGCAGGAGAGGAGAGTGGAATTCCCAGTGTAGCGGTGAAATGCGTAGATATTGGGAGGAACACCAGTTGCGAAGGCGGCTCTCTGGACTGCAACTGACGCTGAGGCACGAAAGCGTGGGGAGCAAACAGGATTAGATACCCTGGTAGTCCACGCCGTAAACGATGAGTGCTAGGTGTCGGGAGTTACCCCTCTCGGTGCCGTAGTTAACGCATTAAGCACTCCGCCTGGGGAGTACGCTCGCAAGAGTGAAACTCAAAGGAATTGACGGGGACCCGCACAAGCAGCGGAGCATGTGGTTTAATTCGAAGCAACGCGAAGAACCTTACCTAGGCTTGACATCCCTTAGGCAGCTCCTTAATCGGAGCCTTCCCTTCGGGGACTGAGGTGACAGGTGGTGCATGGTTGTCGTCAGCTCGTGTCGTGAGATGTTGGGTTAAGTCCCGCAACGAGCGCAACCCTTACTTTTAGTTGCCAGCATTAAGTTGGGCACTCTAAAGGGACTGCCGAGGATAACTCGGAGGAAGGTGGGGATGACGTCAAATCATCATGCCCCTTATGCCTAGGGCTACACACGTGCTACAATGGCCAGTACAGAGGGCTGCAAGGTCGTGAGACTGAGCTAATCCCTTAAAGCTGGTCTCAGTTCGGATTGCAGGCTGAAACTCGCCTGCATGAAGCTGGAGTTGCTAGTAATCGCGGATCAGAATGCCGCGGTGAATACGTTCCCGGGTCTTGTACACACCGCCCGTCACACCATGGGAGTCGGGGGCACCCGAAGTCAGCTACCTAACCGCAAGGAGGGGGCTGCCGAAGGTGAAATCGATGACTGGGGTGAAGTCGTAACAAGGTAGCCGTATCGGAAGGTGCGGCTGGATCACCTCCTTTCTAAGGAGTTTTACCTGCTGTTTGATTTTGAGAGTTTAACACTTAGTTAAACTGCACTAGCACTTTGAGCAACGGAAATCTTTGATTTCGTTGGCGATGTGCTTTAGCACTTTGAAAATTGCATAGCATTATAGCTGGTCAAGTTATTAAGGGCGCAGGGCGGATGCCTTGGCACCAAGAGCCGATGAAGGACGTGGTAAGCTGCGATAAGCTTCGGGGAGGTGCAAGCAACCTTTGATCCGGAGATTTCCGAATGGGGAAACCCACCTAGAGTAATGTCTAGGTATCCTTAGATGAATACATAGTCTAAGGAGGGGAACCAGGGGAACTGAAACATCTAAGTACCCTGAGGAAGAGAAAGAAAATTCGATTCCCTAAGTAGCGGCGAGCGAAAGGGGATCAGCCCAAACCTATAAAGCTTCGCTTTGTAGGGGTTGCGGATATGCTCTTTAAAAAGTTAGTAGTGTAGTCGAAGAGGTCTGGAAAGGCCCACCACAGAAGGTAACAGTCCTGTAGATTAAACACGAAACCTTTTGAGCATACTCCAGAGTACCACGGGACACGTGAAACCCTGTGGGAAGCAGGGGGGACCACCCCCCAAGGCTAAATACTACTTGGTGACCGATAGCGCATAGTACCGTGAGGGAAAGGTGAAAAGAACCCCGGGAGGGGAGTGAAATAGAACCTGAAACCCTGTGCCTACAAGCTGTGGAAGCACATTTTTAGTGTGACCGCGTACTTTTTGTAGAACGGGCCAACGAGTTACGGTAAGTAGCAAGGTTAAGGACTTAAGGTCTGGAGCCGCAGCGAAAGCGAGTCTTAAATGGGCGTTTTAGTTACTTGCCGTAGACCCGAAACCAGGCGACCTACCCATGGACAGGATGAAGCGAAAGTAAAATTTCGTGGAGGTCCGAACCCACGCACGTTGAAAAGTGCGGGGATGAGCTGTGGGTAGCGGTGAAATTCCAATCGAGCTTGGAGATAGCTGGTTCTCCCCGAAATAGCTTTAGGGCTAGCCTCGAGCTTAGAGAAAAGGAGGTAGAGCACTGACTGTCCTAGGGGCCCTTTGGGTTACCGAAGACTATCAAACTCCGAATGCCTTATTCTTTTGCTCGGGAGTCAGACTATGGGTGATAAGATTCATAGTCAAGAGGGAAACAGCCCAGACCGTCAGCTAAGGTCCCTAAGTATGAGTTAAGTGGAAAAGGATGTGGGATTGCACAGACAACCAGGATGTTGGCTTAGAAGCAGCCATTCATTTAAAGAGTGCGTAATAGCTCACTGGTCGAGTGATCCTGCGCCGAAAATTACCGGGGCTAAAACTCATCACCGAAGCTACGGCATCCGTAAGGATGGGTAGGGGAGCATTCTCTAAGGGCTGAAGCTAAACCGTAAGGATTAGTGGACTTTAGAGAAGAGAGAATGTTGGCATGAGTAGCGAGACGTGGGTGAGAATCCCACGGGCCGAAAACCTAAGGTTTCCTGAGGAAGGTTCGTCCGCTCAGGGTTAGTCGGGACCTAAGCCGAGGCCGATTGGCGTAGGCGATGGACAACAGGTTGAGATTCCTGTACCACCAATTACCGTTTGAGGGATGGGATGACGCAGAAGGATAGGCTATCCTACCGCTGGTCGCGTAGGTCCAAGCATCAAGGGAGTTAAGATAGGCAAATCCGTCTTAACATATCCTAAGGTGTGATGGGGAGCGAATTTAAGTAGCGAAGTAGCTGATTTCATGCTGCCAAGAAAAGTCTCTACCGAGGTAAGAGGTGCCCGTACCGCAAACCGACACAGGTAGGTGAGGAGAGAATCCTAAGGCCAGCGAGAGAACCCTTGTTAAGGAACTCGGCAAAATGACCCCGTAACTTCGGGAGAAGGGGTGCCTCGTTAGGGTGTATGCCCGAGGAGGCCGCAGAGAATAGGCCCAAGCGACTGTTTACCAAAAACACAGGTCTCTGCTAAATCGAAAGATGATGTATAGGGGCTGACGCCTGCCCGGTGCTGGAAGGTTAAGGGGATGTGTTAGCTTTTGCGAAGCACTGAACTTAAGCCCCAGTAAACGGCGGCCGTAACTATAACGGTCCTAAGGTAGCGAAATTCCTTGTCGGGTAAGTTCCGACCCGCACGAAAGGCGTAACGATTTGGGCACTGTCTCAACAAGGGACTCGGTGAAATTGTAATTCCAGTGAAGATGCTGGATACCTGCGACAGGACGGAAAGACCCCATGGAGCTTTACTGTAGCTTGACATTGGATCTTGATACTACATGTACAGGATAGGTGGGAGGCTGAGAAGCCGGGACGCCAGTTTCGGTGGAGCCATCCTTGGGATACCACCCTTGTAGTATTGGGATTCTAACCACAGGCCGTGAATCCGGTCTTGGGACACTGTCAGGTGGGCAGTTTGACTGGGGCGGTCGCCTCCTAAAAAGTAACGGAGGCGCCCAAAGGTTCCCTCAGCACGGTCGGAAATCGTGCATAGAGTGTAAAGGCAAAAGGGAGCTTGATTGCAAGACATACAGGTCGAGCAAGGACGAAAGTCGGGCTTAGTGATCCGGTGGTACCGAGTGGAAGGGCCATCGCTCAACGGATAAAAGCTACCCTGGGGATAACAGGCTGATCTCCCCCAAGAGTCCACATCGACGGGGAGGTTTGGCACCTCGATGTCGGCTCATCACATCCTGGGGCTGTAGTAGGTCCCAAGGGTTGGGCTGTTCGCCCATTAAAGTGGTACGCGAGCTGGGTTCAGAACGTCGTGAGACAGTTCGGTCCCTATCCGTCGCAGGCGTAGGAAATTTGAGAGGAGCTGTCCTTAGTACGAGAGGACCGGGATGGACATACCTCTGGTGCACCAGTTGTCACGCCAGTGGCACAGCTGGGTAGCTATGTATGGACTGGATAAGCGCTGAAAGCATCTAAGCGCGAAGCCACCCTCAAGATAAGATTTCCCACTTTTTAAGGTAAGACCCCAAGAAGACTACTTGGTTGATAGGCTCAAGGTGTAAGCGCAGTAATGTGTTTAGCTTATGAGTACTAATAGGTCGAGGACTTGACCAAAAATGCTATGCAGTTTTGAAAGTGTTAATATTTGGATATTGACACTTGAAAATAAAAATGCTAAAATAAAAATCCTGATGGATGATGCAAATCTGGTTACTATAGCAAGGAGGATACACCTGTTCCCATTCCGAACACAGAAGTTAAGCTCCTTTGCGCCGATGGTACTTGGAGGGAAGCCTCGTGGGAGAGTAGGACGTAGCCAGTTTGTGTTCCAAGGTAGCTCAATGGTGGAGCACTCGGCTGTTAACCGATAGGTTGTGGGTTCGAGTCCCACCCTTGGAGCCAATAAAATGCCGAGGTGGCGGAACTGGCAGACGCACAGGACTTAAAATCCTGCGGTCCTTACAGACCGTACCGGTTCGATTCCGGTCCTCGGCACCACAACATCGCGGGGTGGAGCAGTTGGCAGCTCGTCGGGCTCATAACCCGAAGGTCGTAGGTTCAAGTCCTACCCCCGCAACCAATGGCCCATTGGTCAAGCGGTTAAGACACCGCCCTTTCACGGCGGTAACAGGGGTTCGAATCCCCTATGGGTCACCAAATAAAGTGGGATCATAGCTCAGCTGGGAGAGCACCTGCCTTACAAGCAGGGGGTCACAGGTTCGATCCCTGTTGATCCCACCAATAAAATGGCCTGGTAGTTCAGTTGGTTAGAATGCCAGCCTGTCACGCTGGAGGTCGAGGGTTCGAGTCCCTTCCAGGTCGCCAAAATTCAATATGCTGGTGTAGCTCAATTGGCAGAGCAGCTGACTTGTAATCAGCAGGTTGCGGGTTCGAGTCCCATCACCAGCTCCAAATTAGGAGGGGTTCCCGAGTGGCCAAAGGGGGCAGACTGTAAATCTGTTGGCAACGCCTTCACTGGTTCGAATCCAGTCCCCTCCACCAACTAAAAAAAACATGCGGGTGTGGCGGAATTGGCAGACGCACTAGACTTAGGATCTAGCGGGCAACCGTGGGGGTTCAAGTCCCTCCACCCGCACCACATATGCGGAAGTGGCTCAGTGGTAGAGCATCGCCTTGCCAAGGCGAGGGTCGCGAGTTCGAATCTCGTCTTCCGCTCCATGACACTATGAATATGCGGGTGTAGCTCAGTGGTAGAGTTCCGGCCTTCCAAGCCGGCTGCGAGGGTTCGATCCCCTTCACCCGCTCCAATATGTGCCTGTAGCTCAGCTGGATAGAGCAGTGGCCTTCTAAGCCACGTGTCAGGGGTTCGAATCCCTTCAGGCACGCCATAATTTTGGGGATTCGCCAAGTCGGTAAGGCACAGGACTTTGACTCCTGCATTCGCTGGTTCGAGTCCAGCATCCCCAGCCAACTTAATAAGACCCATTAGCTCAGTAGGTAGAGCACCTGACTTTTAATCAGGGTGTCCCGCGTTCGAGTCGCGGATGGGTCACCAACTAAGGAGGGGTGTCCGAGTGGTTTAAGGAGCTGGTCTTGAAAACCAGTGACTCCGCAAGGGGCCGTGGGTTCGAATCCCACCCCCTCCGCCAATTAGAAAGCCCAGATAGCTCAGTCGGTAGAGCAGGGGACTGAAAATCCCCGTGTCGGTGGTTCGATTCCGCCTCTGGGCACCATACATGGCGGCATAGCTCAGTTGGCTAGAGCGTTCGGTTCATACCCGAAAGGTCACTAGTTCGAATCTAGTTGCCGCTACCATATGGGGGCCTTTAGCTCAGTTGGTTAGAGCGTCCGGCTCATAACCGGCAGGTCCGGGGTTCGAGTCCCTGAAGGCCCACCAATTTAATGTCGAGGTGTAGCGCAGTTTGGTAGCGCACGTGGTTTGGGACCATGGGGCCGGGGGTTCGAGTCCCTCCACCTCGACCAAAATATATGTGGTGAATATAGCTCAGTTGGTTAGAGCGCCAGATTGTGGCTCTGGAGGTCGTGGGTTCGACTCCCATTATTCACCCCAATAAGACTCATTAGCTCAGTCGGTAGAGCACCTGACTTTTAATCAGGGTGTCCCGCGTTCGAGTCGCGGATGAGTCACCATTTCATCTAGGCGGCATAGCCAAGTGGTAAGGCAGAGGACTGCAACTCCTTCATCCCCAGTTCAAATCTGGGTGCCGCCTCCAAAGTGGGATCATAGCTCAGCTGGGAGAGCACCTGCCTTACAAGCAGGGGGTCACAGGTTCGATCCCTGTTGATCCCACCAAAAATATATTGACAAGCCATAAGAAAAGTGGTATATTGTTTATGTTGTTAGGTTAAAGTTTAATGTTCCAAGGTAGCTCAATGGTGGAGCACTCGGCTGTTAACCGATAGGCTGTGGGTTCGAGTCCCACCCTTGGAGCCAACATGGCCCATTGGTCAAGCGGTTAAGACACCGCCCTTTCACGGCGGTAACAGGGGTTCGAATCCCCTATGGGTCACCAAATAAAGTGGGATCATAGCTCAGCTGGGAGAGCACCTGCCTTACAAGCAGGGGGTCACAGGTTCGATCCCTGTTGATCCCACCAATAAAATGGCCTGGTAGTTCAGTTGGTTAGAATGCCAGCCTGTCACGCTGGAGGTCGAGGGTTCGAGTCCCTTCCAGGTCGCCAAAATTCAATATGCTGGTGTAGCTCAATTGGCAGAGCAGCTGACTTGTAATCAGCAGGTTGCGGGTTCGAGTCCCATCACCAGCTCCAAATTAGGAGGGGTTCCCGAGTGGCCAAAGGGGGCAGACTGTAAATCTGTTGGCAACGCCTTCACTGGTTCGAATCCAGTCCCCTCCACCAACTAAAAAAACATGCGGGTGTGGCGGAATTGGCAGACGCACTAGACTTAGGATCTAGCGGGCAACCGTGGGGGTTCAAGTCCCTCCACCCGCACCACATATGCGGAAGTGGCTCAGTGGTAGAGCATCGCCTTGCCAAGGCGAGGGTCGCGAGTTCGAATCTCGTCTTCCGCTCCATGACACTATGAATACGCGGGTGTAGCTCAGTGGTAGAGTTCCGGCCTTCCAAGCCGGCTGCGAGGGTTCGATCCCCTTCACCCGCTCCAATATGTGCCTGTAGCTCAGCTGGATAGAGCAGTGGCCTTCTAAGCCACGTGTCAGGGGTTCGAATCCCTTCAGGCACGCCATAATTTTGGGGATTCGCCAAGTCGGTAAGGCACAGGACTTTGACTCCTGCATTCGCTGGTTCGAGTCCAGCATCCCCAGCCAACTTAATAAGACCCATTAGCTCAGTAGGTAGAGCACCTGACTTTTAATCAGGGTGTCCCGCGTTCGAGTCGCGGATGGGTCACCAACTAAGGAGGGGTGTCCGAGTGGTTTAAGGAGCTGGTCTTGAAAACCAGTGACTCCGCAAGGGGCCGTGGGTTCGAATCCCACCCCCTCCGCCAATTAAAAAGCCCAGATAGCTCAGTCGGTAGAGCAGGGGACTGAAAATCCCCGTGTCGGTGGTTCGATTCCGCCTCTGGGCACCATACATGGCGGCATAGCTCAGTTGGCTAGAGCGTTCGGTTCATACCCGAAAGGTCACTAGTTCGAATCTAGTTGCCGCTACCATATGGGGGCCTTTAGCTCAGTTGGTTAGAGCGTCCGGCTCATAACCGGCAGGTCCGGGGTTCGAGTCCCTGAAGGCCCACCAATTTAATGTCGAGGTGTAGCGCAGTTTGGTAGCGCACGTGGTTTGGGACCATGGGGCCGGGGGTTCGAGTCCCTCCACCTCGACCAAAATATATGTGGTGAATATAGCTCAGTTGGTTAGAGCGCCAGATTGTGGCTCTGGAGGTCGTGGGTTCGACTCCCATTATTCACCCCAATTTTTTATGAATATTTGTTTGTATAACTTAATATAATATATATATAACGAGGCGGCATAGCCAAGTGGTAAGGCAGAGGACTGCAACTCCTTCATCCCCAGTTCGAATCTGGGTGCCGCCTCCATTTTTTTATGTTAATATGCGCCTATAGCTCAACTGGATAGAGTGTCTGACTACGAATCAGAAGGTTGGGGGTTCGAGTCCCTCTGGGCGCACCATTAATAATAAAGGCTCTTTGTCAATAGTTGGGGTAGGGTTGACATCAATCCTACTCCATTACTATATTTGAACCTATTTTAATATAGCCATAGAGTTTTGCATGTTTTTGGGTACACTAAATAAACCTAACTAAAATGTAGGAATTTTATGGTATTTAATTAGTACAGTGAATAATTCTATTTCGGAATCTATGGAAATTCTTAATTCCAAAGGAAACACGTTTTAATACCTTAATCTTGTTATTAAATCCTTCAGTGGGGCCATTTGTATAACCATATTTAAAGGCATTTCTTATTTCATTAACCCATCTTCTATATGTAGCTGCACATTTTTCAAACTCTTCTATTTTAGAGCTTTCTGCATTTTTAATCCAATTGATTAAAGCATCACTTTGATAAGAATAATTATTACTTTGACATATCTCATAAAACCATTCTTTTAACTTATGCGCAACGCGCAGGTCATCGTTATACAATAGCATTAAGTCAACTGCTTTTTTGTTTTCATCTTGAAGTTTATGATAACGGGTAAGTATAAGTTTTCTACTTCGTTTGTAATATTTTCTAAGATTAAGTGGCATATTTTTTTGTATACGCTTTCTAACATTTTCAATAGCCCAAGTGACTTGTCTAATAAAATGATATTTATCAATAATAATTTTAGCATTAGGAAAATAAATTTTTGCTAGATCAGTATATGGTTGCCACATATCACAAACAAAAAATTGAACATTACATCTTTCTTTACGGGAAAATTTGTTAAAGTAACTTATAAGATGATTTTGAGACCTATCCGCAAGGATATCTAATACCTTATTTTTCTCGCCATCAACAAGTATACATTGATACCTTCCGGTTTCAGCATTACCCTTAAACTCATCAATGCAAAGAACTTTTGGAAGAGTAGGTATACTGTAATTAACATAGTTAAAGATACGAGTAACCGTAGAAACAGATACATTAGCAGATTTAGCTATTGAAGTCATACTAGTAACTTTAGTAAGTTCATTGCAAATAAGCGCTTAGTCATGCGGTTATAACGGGGAAGAAAGTCGTAATGCTCATAAAATCTTTTACCACATGAACATACATATCGCCTTTTTCGTAGCACAAGGAATACATGTTTAAACTGCAACGGCAAATCCTTAATTAATTGATTTCTATAATCATGAACCCTAGAAGTTAAGCAGCCGCAGGCAGGGCAAGTATGTTCACGTGGATTGGTTTTTATATATATTTTTATAAAAGAATCCTCATGAGAAATTTTATTTATTTTTACGCCTTGTAAATTTAGTAATTTATTGATAAAATTAGAGTGCACTTGTGAATAAATCTCCTTTCTATGTTTTTTTTTAAGGTCAATTAACATTTTAGCAGATTTATTTCACAAGTGCTTTTATTATGCCAAAAAATAAATGTTGAAGCACAATATTTCATGCCCCCCAACATTTATTATAGAACCTAAATTAAAAAGTAGACCAATATGGTCTACTTTTTTAGCTATCTATAAATAATTAGAGTGGGTATGTAGCCCACTTTTTTATAACACATAGGAAATTATGCACTTTAATAAATTATGGATAAGTCATAATTTACGTAATGTGTTTCAACAAAGTTTTCTTTATTAATTTTTCAAAGAAGACTTTGTTGTATATACTTTACATACCAGCTTATAATTCCATTTCCAAAATAAATAGTTATAAACCATGCTACAGCTATAAATGGTCCGAATGGAATATAATCTTTTTTATTTTTTATACCTAAACTTAGTAATACAATGCATATTATAGCACCTATCATAAATGATAAAAACGCATTAAGCAATATATTTAAAGGACCAATAGCAAATCCTAAAAGACCCATTAACTTGACATCTCCTCCGCCCATAGCTCCTTTTGTAATTAGTGCTATAGTAAGAAATAATCCTCCTCCTACTAAAAGGCCTATGAAAGAGTTAATAAATCCTATAGAAAAATTATCTAATAGATAAATTATAAATACGCTAATAAATCCAAATATTATAAGCTCATCAGGAATTATTGTGTACTCATAGTCTATGAATGTTATAACTATTAAAATACTAGATATTATAAAATATTTTATAGTTAATATGCTAAGTCCAAATTTTAGGAATAATATTAAGTATATTATACCATTTGTAAGTTCAATCAATGGATATTTTATAGATATTTTATTTTCACAATATCTACATTTTCCTTTAAGAAATATATAGCTTATTATAGGTATCAAGTCAAAAAATTTTAGTTTGTTATTGCAAATAGTGCAGCTTGATGAAGGATAAATTATAGATTTACCTTTAGGAATTCTATAGATACATACATTAAGAAAGGATCCTATTAAAATTCCAAATATAAATATTAAATATAGCATAACTATCTCCTTTTTATAACTTTAAGGACAATATACATATGTATATTGTCCTTAAAGTTAGTATTATTAATTTTGTTGTTCTGATTGTTGACTATATCTTCCTGTTTGATTTGGATATACTTCAGAGGTATCTACTTTAACTACAACTTTTCCATTTTCTACTTCAACTTCAAAAGTTCCTTCTTTATACTGTGGATTAGAGACTGAATCTAAATAACCTTTAGTTACTAAGTTCTCCAAATTAATATCGCTTTCTTGCTCGCCATTTGCTAGTGCGAGTTCAGCAGCTCTACCTATTATAGCAGCTGAAGCTATATCAGCTTTTCGTTTTGATTCTTCTTGTATAGTTCCAAATCTTGGTATTGCAATTAAAGCTATAACTCCTAAAATTGCTAATACTATCACAAGTTCAACTAATGTAAATCCTTTTTTATTTTTTACTATTTTGCTCACAGTTTTTATCATAGTCTTACCTCCTCATACTAATAGCTAACTGTATTTATCATGTCAAACATAGGAAGGATTATTGCAAGAACAATAAATCCAACAATGATTGACATAACAACAATCATTAAAGGCTCTATTAAAGTTGTCATCTTTTGGAATGCACTGTCAACTTCATCGTCGTAAAAATCTGAAGTTTTATCAAGCATATCATCTAACATACCTGATTCTTCTCCTACTTTTATCATATGTACAAGCATAGGAGGAAAAATACCTACTTTTTCTATAGGTACAGCTAAACTTACTCCTTTAAGAACATCATCTTTTGATTTTTGTATTTTATCTGATACAAACTTGTTTCCTACAACACTTGATACAATCTCTAATGATCTTATTAAAGGAACTCCACTAGATACTAAGATAGCTAAGCTTCTACTAAATCTAGATGTTATTACTTTTATTACAATATCCTTTACTATAGGTATTTTTAATTTAAGTTTATCTAATGTGTAACTTATTTTTCTATTTTGCATTACTTTTTTCAAAATGTACAGTATTGATATTAAAATTATTAAAATTAAATATCCAAACTCTATGATTATATGGCTTATATTTAGAAGAAGCCTAGTAGGCATAGGTAAAGAAACTCCTGAATTTTCAAACATTACAACAAATGTAGGTAAGATAAATGCAAGTAAAAATGTAACTACTACAGCTGAAACTATACTTAGTATAATAGGATAAGTCATAGCCCCCTTTACCTTTGTATATATCTTGTTTTCTTTTTCATAATATGTAGCCATCCTGTTCATTATTATGTCTAGATTACCACTTACTTCTCCAACTTCTATCATGCTTATAAGTAGACTTGGAAATACATCATTATTTTTCTTTAGAGATTCTGAAAATGACATTCCTCTTTGAACATCTTCATAACACTGATTGAGTGATGATTTAAGATTTTTATTTTCTGTTTGAGACTTTAATATATCTAAACAAGTCAATATTGTTATTCCTGAATTTAAAAGCGTATAAAATTGTCTACAAAATATTGCTATATCTTTTGTCTTTACTTTATTTATATATAATAGATCTTTTATTTTGGATTTTTTTTTAATTTCTTTTATTTCTATAGGATAGTAGTTGTATTTTCTTAATATACTTAACACTTCATTTTCATTATTTGCGTGAATAACACTTTTAATTTTTTCTCCTGCTTCATTTACTACCATATATTTATATACAGGCATATCTAACACCTTTCTTATTTAAAGTTAAATATATCGCTCTATCATATCTTTATCTACAGCGTGATTAATCATTGTTTCTTTACTTATATATCCTTTCATATAAAGCTCACTTAAACTTGCATCCATGCTTTTCATACCAAATTTTGCTCCTGTTTGTATAGCGGTTTGGATCTGGTGTGTTTTATTTTCTCTTATAAGATTTCTTATTGCCGGTGTTGCAATCATTATTTCTAGTGCTGCAACTCTTTTTTTTCCATCTAATGTCGGTAGAAGTTGTTGGGATATAACTCCTTCTAGTATTGTAGATAGTTGAATTATTATTTGTTGTTTATGATGTGAAGGAAAAGAGTCTATAATTCTATCTATAGTTTTAGCTGCTCCTATTGTGTGAAGGGTAGATAGTACTAAATGACCTGTTTCGGCTGCAGTAAGTGCTATTGACATAGTTTCAAGATCTCTCATTTCACCTACTAATATTACATCTGGATCTTGTCTTAGAGCAGATCTTAAAGCTTGAGAAAATGATTTAGAATCTGTTCCTATTTCTCTTTGGTTTATTATACTTTTTTTGTGTTTATGAAGATATTCTATAGGGTCTTCTAAAGTTAGTATATGGCAACTTCTTTCTTTGTTTATACAATCTATCATAGCTGCAAGAGTAGTAGATTTTCCACTTCCAGTTGGACCTGTTACAAGTATAAGGCCTCTTTGTTTTTTAGTTAAATCTTTAATCACTGATGGCAAACCTAGTTCTTCTATAGTAGGAACATCTACATGAATGCATCTTATAGCAATACCATAAGTATTTCTTTGTTTAAACACATTTACTCTAAATCTACCTAGCTTACTATATGAAACCGAGGTATCTATTTCTCCGTATTCCTCAAGTTTATTAAATTGAGTAGTATCTAATATTTCTTTTACAAGTCTTAGGTTATCTTCTGGTAGAAGTACTTGATCGGTATATTTAGTTAATACTCCATTTATTCTCATAACAGGAGGGTGTCCAACAGTTATATGAAGATCTGAAGCATTTAATTGCCTTGTTTTTTGAAGCAAATCGTACATATTCATAAATTATCACCTACTCGTAAGTGTATGTAGCTTTTATCATCTCATCAAAAGTAGTTACTCCGCTTAATACTAGTTTTTTACAGTTTTCTTTTAGTGAAATCATACCATTTTTAAGTGCATGTTCTCTTAAATCTTCTAGATTAAATTTTGAATTTATCATACTCTTAGACTCTTTGTCTATTATCATTATTTCATGGATTGCTCTTCTTCCTTTATATCCTGTATTACTACAATTAAGACATCCCTTTCCTTTATATAGTTTTGTATCCTCATTAATATTTAGAATCTTCATTTCTTCTATACTAGGAGTATAATGCTGTATGCATTCTGGACATATCTTTCTAACTAACCTTTGAGCTACTACCCCTACTAGTGAAGATGAGATAAGGTAAGGTTCTATTTCCATATCTAAAAGTCTTGAAATAGTAGAAGGAGCATCATTAGTATGCATAGTACTTATAACTAAATGTCCTGTTGTAGCTGCTCTTATAGATATTTGAGCTGTTTCTTTATCTCTTATTTCACCAACCATTATGATATCAGGATCTTGTCTTAATATAGATCTAAGACCATTTGCAAATGTAAGTCCTGCTTTATTATTTATCTGAATTTGATTTATACCTTCAATTTTATATTCAACAGGATCTTCTATAGATATTATGTTTTTGTCTATACTATTCAATTCTTTTAGTAAAGTATATAGTGTTGTTGTTTTTCCACTTCCTGTAGGTCCTGTAATTAATATTATACCGCTAGGGTTTTTGACTACTTTATCAAATCTTTCTATGTTTTCATCTATTAGTCCTAGGTCATTTCTTGAAAAGAAAAATCCATTTCTAACTAAAAGCCTTATTACCACTTTTTCTCCAAATACTGTGGGTATTATAGATATACGAAGATCTAATGGTTTATCATTTATATTTATTTCTATTCTTCCATCTTGAGGTATTCTTTTTTCTGCTATATTCATTTTGCCCATAATTTTTATTCTATTAACTAAGGATAAATGAGTTTCTTTTATCAAGTTCATTCCCTCTATTAAACTTCCATCAACTCTATATCGTATTCTTACATTATTTTCAAAAGGTTCAATATGTATATCACTTGCACCTATATTTACAGCTTCTTCAAATATAGAGTTTACTAGCCTAACTATCGGAGCAGTATTTACATTTTCTAAAGAATCACTTTTAATTTCGTTATTAATATTTTTAGTTTGTTCTTTTTTAAAATCTTCAACTGCTTTTTGTGCTATTTCTTTTCCGTAATATATATCTATAGTTTTAAGGATGCTAGCTTTAGTAGATATAACAGGTTCAATATCAAAACCAGAGTATATTCTAATATCATCTATAGCAAAAATATTCAATGGATCTGCCATTGCTACTGTTAATTTTCCATTCTTTTTAGATATAGGAATTAGAATATGTTTTCTAGCTAAATACTCAGGTATTAGTTTAACTGTGTTAGGATCTATATAGTATTTATTCAAATCTATATGAGGTATACCTAGTTGAAATTCCAATATTTCTATTATTTGAAGTTCATCTACAAATCCTTTTTCTACAAGTATTTCTCCTAATTTCTTTCCTGATATTCTTTGTTCTTTTAAAGCTTCTTGCAATTGATTATTAGTTATTTTTCCAACTGATACCAACATATCTCCTAATTTGAACTTATTATTTTTCATATACCCTCCGTACTATATATTTTTAGTGTTCCTAATATTTATATATTGACATATTTTTGCTATTCTATTATCCGTTAAATTAAAGATTGTATATATACTTTTAATAAATACTCCAAAAGGGTAATATAATGATAAATCAAAATTTAAACAAAGGAGGATCTACATTGATTATAAAAGTTAATGAAAAAATCAAAGACAATTGTGACACAGTAATATTAGCTTATTTGGATACTCTAGAAGGCTTATTTGAAGGAGTAGATGAAGATGTATTAAATAGCATAGACTACTTGATTAAATCAAAACAGTTCAAGGGAGAGTATAAAGAAATAAAAGTTATTACCTTATATTTAGATAATAATCTAAAAAATATAATATTGTTAGGATTAGGAGATAAAGAAACTCTTACAGGTCAAAGAGTAAGGGGTGCAGTAGCAAGGGCAGTAAAAGAGTGTGAAAAACTATGCTCTAAAAATATACAATTTATACTTGATAATATGAGCGATGATTTTGTTAAGAAATATATAAACTACATATGTGAAGGAATTATTTTATCTGTTTATAAGTTTGAAAAGTACAAAACTTCTAAAAGAGAAACTAATATAGATAGTATATGTATAAATTGTAAAGTTAACAAAGAAGAAATTAATCATCTAGTTAATGAAGCTAATATACTAGCAAGTGCTACAAATTTATGCAGAGATTTAGTAAATGAACCAGCTAATAAACTTACTCCAATAGACCTTGCAAACAAAGTAGTAGAAATAGGAAAAGAGAGTAATTTTTTAGTTGAGATTTATGATGAAAAACAAATAGAGAATTTAGGAATGAAAGCTTACCTAGAGGTTGCAAAAGGAGCTAGTAATCCACCAAGACTTATAGTTATGAAATACATGAAAGACATAGAAAATAAAGATAATATATTAGGTCTTGTGGGCAAAGGACTTACATATGATAGTGGAGGTTTATCTTTGAAGATGACAGATAGTATGGTTGAAATGAAATCTGATATGGCTGGAGCTGGGGCTGTTATAGGAACAATAAGTGCTATAGCAAAAATGAATTTAAAAGTAAATGTAATTGGAGTTATAGCAGCTTGTGAAAATATGATATCCTCAAATGCTTATAAACCAGGAGATATAATAGAGTCTATGGCAGGGAAGACTATAGAAGTTTTAAATACAGATGCAGAAGGAAGATTGACATTAGTTGATGCTGTAAATTATGTTATAGAAAAGGAAAATGTAAGTAAGGTTTTAGATATAGCTACTTTAACAGGTGCAGCTTTAGTAGCACTAGGAACTATTACAACAGCTGTAGTTTCAAATAATGACAATTTCTATTTGCAGCTAGAAAAAGCAAGCAAGATATCAGGAGAAAAAATATGGAGACTACCTAATTATCCAGAGTATAAAGAGCTTATA
>LSFY01000002.1 GCA_001584565.1 Alkalithermobacter thermoalcaliphilus JW-YL-7 = DSM 7308
TAACTAATATACAACTACAATCTATATTATTTACTTTAATTTTATCTTCTTTAGCTATACCTATTACTGTTACCCTAATCCAGTTGAAGTAGTTATAAAATTTTCTTCCGTACTTCCTGTGAGTACGACATCATCTAAATCTAAAAGTTTCAATTCTTCCTTTATTCCTTTTATTATTTGTTTTCTGTAGGATTCATTTCATTGCATATAGCATTTGTAATACATACTATATTAGCTCCACTACAAAGGACTTCAAGCAATGCTACTCTAGCAGTAAATCTTCCTACATAGAATGGATCTACTTTAAAACATCACCACTTTTAACCCAATAGACCCACAGCTATCACAATATAACCATTTTATTTTGATTGTCTATAGAAACTAATGTTAAATCTCTAATCTTCTCTACCTTCATATTTTATACCTGCCTTTAAATGTGATGTATTGTTTAGTGTATGTATAACGGCAAAATCATCTTGAATTTCTAGCATACTTATAGAACAATTGTCTATCTTGAAATTCCAGTGATAATTGTAGGTTTTAGATATCAAATGAGATATTATAGATCTTATAACTCCTGAATGAGTGCATATAAGAACTGTTTTTCCATCGCTTTTTTTTATAATTTGATCTATACAATTAGCTACTCTTTCGTGAAATTGTTTTAAAACTTTCTCCATTTGGATATGTATACTCAAAACCTATTATCATCTTATCAAACTCTGATTTATATTTCCTTTATTTTGATCAAATGTTTTTCCTTCAAGGTCTCCAAAATTATCTCATTTAAATTTCTATCCACTATTACATTTTTTTCCTTTGCTATATGGTTTACTGTGTATCTAGTTCTTGAAGATGAGCTAGAGTATATTAGGTTTTTTCTTTTTTTAAAAAATATCTGTAGTTCTTTTTATCTGATCTAACCCATAAATACTAACCTTACTATCTATATGACCAGATAGTTTCATACTACTATTGTCATCAGTTTGAGCATGTCTTAATAATATAATCTTTACCATAAAATCTCCTTAATTTATATATTCAAAGCTAGATATAAAAAATTAAATATAAAAGTTGAGATATTTCGCAGCAACATCCGAGTATCTCCTGTTATTCCATCTATTTTACTAGTTATGTATCTAGTAAATAGCCTTACAAATATCCATAGAATAAATATAAATAATATATTAAATATCAATTCATATGTGTCTAAAATTAAAAAAGCAATTATTAATATAGACTGAATTATTGACATAAGTAATTGATAATTAGTTGTTTTTCCTATAAAGATATTCCCCATTCCTTTTTCTCTTGGAGTAGTATTTTTGTAGCAAGCAAATACAATAGATAATCTTCCAACTACGGGTACAATAACTATAGGATACAGTATGTTTTTTGTATTATACTATAAACAAAAGCTAGCTTTAACAGTATCAAAAACAATATAGCTAAAAGAGCATTAGTTCCAAGTCTTGAATCCTTCATTATTGTAAAATTTCTCTTTATCTGTATAACTATATATCCCATCAAAAGTATCTCCTAATCCGTCTAAATGAAGACCACCTGTTAAAATTACTTCACTTAATAAAATATTACTGATGATATATATATATTAAATATATTTAAAGATATATATGTTATAAGTAAATATATACTACCTAAAATTAATCCTACTAGTGGAAAATATATTATACTTTTTTCGAATTCTTCATCAAAACCTATATCTATTTTTATAGGTATTCTAGTTAAAAACTGTAGTATTCCTATAAATCTTTTCATACTATCAACCCTTTATTTTTACAGGTATTCCACTTACAAGTAAATATACTGTATCACTTTCTTTAGCTATTAATTGATTTATTCTTCCTAGGATATCTGTATAAATTCTAGATAATCTATTATCTGCAACTATACTCATCCCTACTTCATTTGTAACTATTACAAAATATAAATCTGAATTTTTTATTTCTCTAATAAGAAGCTTAACTTGATCTTGTATGTACTTTCTATTTCATCTATCTTGTCTATTGTGCATGTTTCATAATTCACATTAAATTTAAACATAAGATTATTAACTAGTAAACCTATGCAGTCTAAAATAACAGTTTGGTTGTTTTTAGATATATCTTTTATACTTTTGTATACATCTTCATATATTTCGTAAGTAGTCCACTCTTTTGGTCTACTTTCTTTATGCTTTTTTATCCTATCTGTCATACCTTCATCAAATGGTATAGCTGTTGCAATATAAGCAACATTATTGTTTTGGATTTTACATAAATATTCTGCATAAGAGCTTTTTCCGGACCTAGCACCACCTGTAACCAACGTAATTTTACCCATATATTCACTCCTTTGTTTATTAGAATTTACGTACAAAAAAAGTCTACATCTTTATTTTAAAATAAAGATGTAGACTTTTAAACATAAAAAAATATGTGGCTACGTCCTACTCTCCCAGGAGGCTTCCCTCCAAGTACCATCGGCGCAAAGGAGCTTAACTTCTGTGTTCGGAATGGGAACAGGTGTATCCTCCTTGCTATAGTAACCACATAATATATTAGCACTTTCAAAACTGCATAGCATTTTTGGTCAAGTCCTCGACCTATTAGTACTCATAAGCTAAACACATTACTGCGCTTACACCTTGAGCCTATCAACCAAGTAGTCTTCTTGGGGTCTTACCTTAGAAAGTGGGAAATCTTATCTTGAGGGTGGCTTCGCGCTTAGATGCTTTCAGCGCTTATCCAGTCCATACATAGCTACCCAGCTGTGCCACTGGCGTGACAACTGGTGCACCAGAGGTATGTCCATCCCGGTCCTCTCGTACTAAGGACAGCTCCTCTCAAATTTCCTACGCCTGCGACGGATAGGGACCGAACTGTCTCACGACGTTCTGAACCCAGCTCGCGTACCACTTTAATGGGCGAACAGCCCAACCCTTGGGACCTACTACAGCCCCAGGATGTGATGAGCCGACATCGAGGTGCCAAACCTCCCCGTCGATGTGGACTCTTGGGGGAGATCAGCCTGTTATCCCCAGGGTAGCTTTTATCCGTTGAGCGATGGCCCTTCCACTCGGTACCACCGGATCACTAAGCCCGACTTTCGTCCTTGCTCGACCTGTATGTCTTGCAATCAAGCTCCCTTTTGCCTTTACACTCTATGCACGATTTCCGACCGTGCTGAGGGAACCTTTGGGCGCCTCCGTTACTTTTTAGGAGGCGACCGCCCCAGTCAAACTGCCCACCTGACAGTGTCCCAAGACCGGATTCACGGCCTGTGGTTAGAATCCCAATACTACAAGGGTGGTATCCCAAGGATGGCTCCACCGAAACTGGCGTCCCGGCTTCTTGGCCTCCCACCTATCCTGTACATGTAGTATCAAGATCCAATGTCAAGCTACAGTAAAGCTCCATGGGGTCTTTCCGTCCTGTCGCAGGTATCCAGCATCTTCACTGGAATTACAATTTCACCGAGTCCCTTGTTGAGACAGTGCCCAAATCGTTACGCCTTTCGTGCGGGTCGGAACTTACCCGACAAGGAATTTCGCTACCTTAGGACCGTTATAGTTACGGCCGCCGTTTACTGGGGCTTAAGTTCAGTGCTTCGCAAAAGCTAACACATCCCCTTAACCTTCCAGCACCGGGCAGGCGTCAGCCCCTATACATCATCTTTCGATTTAGCAGAGACCTGTGTTTTTGGTAAACAGTCGCTTGGGCCTATTCTCTGCGGCCTCCTCGGGCATACACCCTAACGAGGCACCCCTTCTCCCGAAGTTACGGGGTCATTTTGCCGAGTTCCTTAACAAGGGTTCTCTCGCTGGCCTTAGGATTCTCTCCTCACCTACCTGTGTCGGTTTGCGGTACGGGCACCTCTTACCTCGGTAGAGACTTTTCTTGGCAGCATGAAATCAGCTACTTCGCTACTTAAATTCGCTCCCCATCACACCTTAGGATATGTTAAGACGGATTTGCCTATCTTAACTCCCTTGATGCTTGGACCTACGCGACCAGCGGTAGGATAGCCTATCCTTCTGCGTCATCCCATCCCTCAAACGGTAATTGGTGGTACAGGAATCTCAACCTGTTGTCCATCGCCTACGCCAATTGGCCTCGGCTTAGGTCCCGACTAACCCTGAGCGGACGAACCTTCCTCAGGAAACCTTAGGTTTTCGGCCCGTGGGATTCTCACCCACGTCTCGCTACTCATGCCAACATTCTCTCTTCTCTAAAGTCCACTAATCCTTACGGTTTAGCTTCAGCCCTTAGAGAATGCTCCCCTACCCATCCTTACGGATGCCGTAGCTTCGGTGATGAGTTTTAGCCCCGGTAATTTTCGGCGCAGGATCACTCGACCAGTGAGCTATTACGCACTCTTTAAATGAATGGCTGCTTCTAAGCCAACATCCTGGTTGTCTGTGCAATCCCACATCCTTTTCCACTTAACTCATACTTAGGGACCTTAGCTGACGGTCTGGGCTGTTTCCCTCTTGACTATGAATCTTATCACCCATAGTCTGACTCCCGAGCAAAAGAATAAGGCATTCGGAGTTTGATAGTCTTCGGTAACCCAAAGGGCCCCTAGGACAGTCAGTGCTCTACCTCCTTTTCTCTAAGCTCGAGGCTAGCCCTAAAGCTATTTCGGGGAGAACCAGCTATCTCCAAGCTCGATTGGAATTTCACCGCTACCCACAGCTCATCCCCGCACTTTTCAACGTGCGTGGGTTCGGACCTCCACGAAATTTTACTTTCGCTTCATCCTGTCCATGGGTAGGTCGCCTGGTTTCGGGTCTACGGCAAGTAACTAAAACGCCCATTTAAGACTCGCTTTCGCTGCGGCTCCAGACCTTAAGTCCTTAACCTTGCTACTTACCGTAACTCGTTGGCCCGTTCTACAAAAAGTACGCGGTCACACTAAAAATGTGCTTCCACAGCTTGTAGGCACAGGGTTTCAGGTTCTATTTCACTCCCCTCCCGGGGTTCTTTTCACCTTTCCCTCACGGTACTATGCGCTATCGGTCACCAAGTAGTATTTAGCCTTGGGGGGTGGTCCCCCCTGCTTCCCACAGGGTTTCACGTGTCCCGTGGTACTCTGGAGTATGCTCAAAAGGTTTCGTGTTTAATCTACAGGACTGTTACCTTCTGTGGTGGGCCTTTCCAGACCTCTTCGACTACACTACTAACTTTCTAAAGAGCATATCCGCAACCCCTACAAAGCGAAGCTTTATAGGTTTGGGCTAATCCCCTTTCGCTCGCCGCTACTTAGGGAATCGAATTTTCTTTCTCTTCCTCAGGGTACTTAGATGTTTCAGTTCCCCTGGTTCCCCTCCTTAGACTATGTATTCATCTAAGGATACCTAGACATTACTCTAGGTGGGTTTCCCCATTCGGAAATCTCCGGATCAAAGGTTGCTTGCACCTCCCCGAAGCTTATCGCAGCTTACCACGTCCTTCATCGGCTCTTGGTGCCAAGGCATCCGCCCTGCGCCCTTAATAACTTGACCAGCTATAATGCTATGCAATTTTCAAAGTGCTAAAGCACTTTAACTAAGTGCTAATTGGTGGAGATGAGGAGGATCGAACTCCTGACCCCCTGCGTGCAAGGCAGGTGCTCTCCCAGCTGAGCTACATCCCCACGTTTTCAGCAATGAACGCTGAAAACTAAACAGCAGGTAAAACTCCTTAGAAAGGAGGTGATCCAGCCGCACCTTCCGATACGGCTACCTTGTTACGACTTCACCCCAGTCATCGATTTCACCTTCGGCAGCCCCCTCCTTGCGGTTAGGTAGCTGACTTCGGGTGCCCCCGACTCCCATGGTGTGACGGGCGGTGTGTACAAGACCCGGGAACGTATTCACCGCGGCATTCTGATCCGCGATTACTAGCAACTCCAGCTTCATGCAGGCGAGTTTCAGCCTGCAATCCGAACTGAGACCAGCTTTAAGGGATTAGCTCAGCCTCACGACCTTGCAGCCCTCTGTACTGGCCATTGTAGCACGTGTGTAGCCCTAGGCATAAGGGGCATGATGATTTGACGTCATCCCCACCTTCCTCCGAGTTATCCTCGGCAGTCCCTTTAGAGTGCCCAACTTAATGCTGGCAACTAAAAGTAAGGGTTGCGCTCGTTGCGGGACTTAACCCAACATCTCACGACACGAGCTGACGACAACCATGCACCACCTGTCACCTCAGTCCCCGAAGGGAAGGCTCCGATTAAGGAGCTGCCTAAGGGATGTCAAGCCTAGGTAAGGTTCTTCGCGTTGCTTCGAATTAAACCACATGCTCCGCTGCTTGTGCGGGTCCCCGTCAATTCCTTTGAGTTTCACTCTTGCGAGCGTACTCCCCAGGCGGAGTGCTTAATGCGTTAACTACGGCACCGAGAGGGGTAACTCCCGACACCTAGCACTCATCGTTTACGGCGTGGACTACCAGGGTATCTAATCCTGTTTGCTCCCCACGCTTTCGTGCCTCAGCGTCAGTTGCAGTCCAGAGAGCCGCCTTCGCAACTGGTGTTCCTCCCAATATCTACGCATTTCACCGCTACACTGGGAATTCCACTCTCCTCTCCTGCACTCAAGCCCAACAGTTTCAAAGGCTTACTACGGTTGAGCCGTAGCCTTTCACCTCTGACTTGAAGGGCCGCCTACGCACCCTTTACGCCCAGTAATTCCGGATAACGCTAGCCCCCTACGTATTACCGCGGCTGCTGGCACGTAGTTAGCCGGGGCTTCCTCCTTGAGTACCGTCAGAATTCTTCCTCAAGGACAGAACTTTACGACCCGAAGGCCTTCATCGTTCACGCGGCGTTGCTGCATCAGGCTTTCGCCCATTGTGCAATATTCCCCACTGCTGCCTCCCGTAGGAGTCTGGACCGTGTCTCAGTTCCAGTGTGGCCGATCACCCTCTCAGGTCGGCTACCCATCGTCGCCTTGGTAGGCCGTTACCCCACCAACTAGCTAATGGGACGCGGGCCCATCCTGTACCGCAAAAGCTTTGATCAAAAGAAGATGCCTTCCTTTGATATCATCTTGTATTAGCACACCTTTCGGTGTGTTATCCAAGTGTACAGGGCAGGTTACCCACGCGTTACTCACCCGTCCGCCGCTGAGGCAATACTTAACATTCAATACTCATCATGTGTTATGCTTTATTTTGCGTAAAGCTCGCTATCGCGTGCTTGACGCGGCTAGCTGATAATCTTTTTAGATAAATACTCAATGTTAAGTATTGCCTCCGCTCGACTTGCATGTGTTAGGCACGCCGCCAGCGTTCATCCTGAGCCAGGATCAAACTCTCAAATATAACTTTTATATTTAGTAACTGGCTTAATTACCTGCTGTTTAATTTTCAAAGTTCATTTTCGTTTGTCTTAGCGACAAGTAATAATATATCATCTTTTCAAATGTGAGTCAACACTTTTTTTATTGTTATTTTTTGGAGCGGGTGAAGGGGATCGAACCCTCGCAGCCGGCTTGGAAGGCCGGAACTCTACCACTGAGCTACACCCGCATATTCTCTTGTGTCTGGCACGTGTAATAATATATCATGAAGTTTAAGAAGTGTCAATATATTTTTTTGCAAAAAGAAAGCTTTTTGCAATTTCAAAAAGCTTTCTTTGATTAAAGTCTCAAGGGCGTCTTAAATCTCCTTCGTTTGCTTGGTTTAACTTATATTTTTTTCTTTCTTTAATTCATCTATCAATGATAATACCACTTGGTTTGCATCTGCAACTATACCAACATCAGCTACTTCAAATATAGGAGCATCTGGATTATTATTTATAGCAACTATAAATTCTGACTCTTCCATACCTACAATATGTTGTATAGCTCCTGATATTCCACATGCTATATAAAGATTAGGTCTTACAGTTTTACCGGTTTGCCCTACTTGATTATTTTTTTCTATCCATCCAGCATCTACTACAGCACGTGATCCTGATACCGTTCCCGAAAGAAGCTTTGCAAGTTCACTTAATTTATGTAAGTTCTCTTTTTTTCCTATTCCTCTTCCCGCTGATACTAATACATTAGCATCTTCTATATTTATCTTATTTTTTCTTCTTTTACTACACTTAATATTTCTACATCTATATCTTCTTTTTCTATAGAAATATCAATTTTTTCTATAATCCCACTTCTTGTTTCATCTTTTTCTGGTTTCTTCATAACTCCAGGTCTTACGGTTGACATTTGAGGTCTGTGGTCAGGACATATTATTGTAGCCATTATATTACCACCAAATGCAGGTCTTGTCATTAATATATTTGTTGTATTTTCTTCTACATCTATACTTGTACAGTCTGCTGTAAGACCAGTTCTTACTCTAGCTGCAATCCTCGGAGCTAAATCTCTTCCTATAGCTGTAGCCCCTATCAAAAATACATTTGGCTTTCTATCATTTACTAAATTTGAAAGCACCTTTGTATATGGTTTTGTCATATATATGTCTAATTTTCATTTCAACTACTATAACATGATCTGCTCCATAATGTATTAATTCTTCAGCTTTATTTTCTACATTATAACCAACTAATACCGCTGTAAGTTTTTCTCCTAATTTATCTGCTATTTCTCTTCCTTTCCTAATAATTCAATTCCTACTTTATG
>LSFY01000003.1 GCA_001584565.1 Alkalithermobacter thermoalcaliphilus JW-YL-7 = DSM 7308
AATATGGTAAAAGTAGAAGCTACTTGGCTTTATAACTTAGATGAATGGGAAGGTATATACCAAAAGAAAAGAGAAAAGAAATAGAAAAAGAATACAAATCTTCAAAAACATAGTGAAGAAGATAAAATAGGAAGAAATGAACCATGTATATGTGGAAGTGGAAAAAAATATAAAAATGTTGCGGAAAATAAAAATAAATGTATAAACTTTTAAAAAGGGGTATTATATAAATACAACTAAATATTTAATCAATCTCCCCCTAAAAGACTTCTACCCCCCAATAGAAGTCTTCTTTTTTGAGTATACATTTTAATATCTACTTCTTTTAAAAGCTCATCTAAAGAGATTTCGTTATCATACTTAAATTCCTTCAATCCAAAACTAAAATCCACTATATTTTCTAATTGTAGTTTAATAGAATTTATTTTAGCCTTTGCATTTTCTTTATTCATATTTTTAAAGAGTAAGACAAACTCATCTCCGCCTACTCTTGCAAATAGATCAGAATTTCTTATATTTTATTTACTACATAGCAAAACTTTTTTAAAACTTCATCACCTTTAAAATGTCCATAAGTATCATTGATATATTTAAAGTTATTTAAATCGATATATACTAGGGTATAGACTATTTTTTTATCTATACACTTAAAATTTTCACAAAAGAATCTTTTGTTCATTACACCTGTGAGTGAATCAAAATTAGCATATTCTTTAAGTTTGTTAAATAAATTATATTTTTCATGGCCATTTCGAGTTCGTTTTTTATATATACAGTTAATTTTAAATCTTCATCAGAAAAAGATGAATATGAAACACAAGAATCTATATTAACAATTCCAAAAAAAGTAGAATCTATATATAAAGGTACTGATATAGTAGATTTAATATCTAAGGCTCTTATTTTTTTTAATGAGGTATATTTTTCTGAAGATATATTAAGCCTATCGTATTTTTCTGGATTTCTTATTATACTAGCTTCTTTTAATTTATTTTCTTTATATAAAAATAGTTCTTCTACTTTAAGTTTTACATTTTTGAGTTTTTCAAAATCAAATCCTATACATGCTTTAAATTCCATGTAATTTTCTTTTGGATTATATATAAGTATAGACCCTTAGATGCATCGTCTATTAGATCAATCAAGTGCTTTAAAATGAATTCATACATTTCATCTATAGAATCAGCATTATATACTAATTTATTTATTTTATATATTATTTGTTTAGTTTGATTTAATTTTTATCAGCATAGTAGGACAAACGTTTATTTTTAAAATACAATACAAATACTATAAAAAGTAAAACTAGTATAGCTATATCATACATAAAAATATCATTCCTTTACAGTTATATTAAATTTATTATAAAAATTATATCACTAGGCTTGAAAACAAAAATAATTTTATGCGATTATAAACATTTACAATTTATGTATTTTTCTATTAGAATTATATGAGCTTGTTTTATAGATATTAGCGTATTGAAAAGATAATATTTTAAGATTTAAAAAAATATCAAAAAAGTGTTGACTCACAATTTAAAAGGTGATATATTATTACTTGTCGCAAGGACAAGTAAATGAACTTTGAAAATTAAACAGCAGGTAATTAAGCCAGTTACTAAATATAAAAGTTATATTTGAGAGTTTGATCCTGGCTCAGGATGAACGCTGGCGGCGTGCCTAACACATGCAAGTCGAGCGGAGATAGTGTTTAACACTGAGTATTTATTTAAAATGCTATCAGCTAGCCGCGTCAAGCATGCGATAGCGAGCTTTTCGCAAATTATGAATAACACATAATAAGTATTGAGTGTTAAACACCATCTCAGCGGCGGACGGGTGAGTAACGCGTGGGTAACCTGCCCTGTACACTTGGATAACACACCGAAAGGTGTGCTAATACAAGATGATATCAAAGGAAGGCATCTTCTTTTGATCAAAGCTTTTGCGGTACAGGATGGGCCCGCGTCCCATTAGCTAGTTGGTGGGGTAACGGCCTACCAAGGCGACGATGGGTAGCCGACCTGAGAGGGTGATCGGCCACACTGGAACTGAGACACGGTCCAGACTCCTACGGGAGGCAGCAGTGGGGAATATTGCACAATGGGCGAAAGCCTGATGCAGCAACGCCGCGTGAACGATGAAGGCCTTCGGGTCGTAAAGTTCTGTCCTTGAGGAAGAATTCTGACGGTACTCAAGGAGGAAGCCCCGGCTAACTACGTGCCAGCAGCCGCGGTAATACGTAGGGGGCTAGCGTTATCCGGAATTACTGGGCGTAAAGGGTGCGTAGGCGGCCCTTCAAGTCAGAGGTGAAAGGCTACGGCTCAACCGTAGTAAGCCTTTGAAACTGTTGGGCTTGAGTGCAGGAGAGGAGAGTGGAATTCCCAGTGTAGCGGTGAAATGTGTAGATATTGGGAGGAACACCAGTTGCGAAGGCGGCTCTCTGGACTGCAACTGACGCTGAGGCACGAAAGCGTGGGGAGCAAACAGGATTAGATACCCTGGTAGTCCACGCCGTAAACGATGAGTGCTAGGTGTCGGGAGTTACCCCTCTCGGTGCCGTAGTTAACGCATTAAGCACTCCGCCTGGGGAGTACGCTCGCAAGAGTGAAACTCAAAGGAATTGACGGGGACCCGCACAAGCAGCGGAGCATGTGGTTTAATTCGAAGCAACGCGAAGAACCTTACCTAGGCTTGACATCCCTTAGACAGCTCCTTAATCGGAGCCTTCCCTTCGGGGACTGAGGTGACAGGTGGTGCATGGTTGTCGTCAGCTCGTGTCGTGAGATGTTGGGTTAAGTCCCGCAACGAGCGCAACCCTTACTTTTAGTTGCCAGCATTAAGTTGGGCACTCTAAAGGGACTGCCGAGGATAACTCGGAGGAAGGTGGGGATGACGTCAAATCATCATGCCCCTTATGCCTAGGGCTACACACGTGCTACAATGGCCAGTACAGAGGGCTGCAAGGTCGTGAGGCTGAGCTAATCCCTTAAAGCTGGTCTCAGTTCGGATTGCAGGCTGAAACTCGCCTGCATGAAGCTGGAGTTGCTAGTAATCGCGGATCAGAATGCCGCGGTGAATACGTTCCCGGGTCTTGTACACACCGCCCGTCACACCATGGGAGTCGGGGGCACCCGAAGTCAGCTACCTAACCGCAAGGAGGGGGCTGCCGAAGGTGAAATCGATGACTGGGGTGAAGTCGTAACAAGGTAGCCGTATCGGAAGGTGCGGCTGGATCACCTCCTTTCTAAGGAGTTTTACCTGCTGTTTGATTTTGAGAGTTTAGCACTTTGTTAGTGTGCACTAGCACTTTGAGCAACGGAAATCTTTGATTTCGTTGGCGATGTGCTTTAGCACTTTGAAAATTGCATAGCATTAAAGCTGGTCAAGTTATTAAGGGCGCAGGGCGGATGCCTTGGCACCAAGAGCCGATGAAGGACGTGGTAAGCTGCGATAAGCTTCGGGGAGGTGCAAGCAACCTTTGATCCGGAGATTTCCGAATGGGGAAACCCACCTAGAGTAATGTCTAGGTATCCTTAGATGAATACATAGTCTAAGGAGGGGAACCAGGGGAACTGAAACATCTAAGTACCCTGAGGAAGAGAAAGAAAATTCGATTCCCTAAGTAGCGGCGAGCGAAAGGGGATTAGCCCAAACCTATAAAGCTTCGCTTTGTAGGGGTTGCGGATATGCTCTTTAGAAAGTTAGTAGTGTAGTCGAAGAGGTCTGGAAAGGCCCACCACAGAAGGTAACAGTCCTGTAGATTAAACACGAAACCTTTTGAGCATACTCCAGAGTACCACGGGACACGTGAAACCCTGTGGGAAGCAGGGGGGACCACCCCCCAAGGCTAAATACTACTTGGTGACCGATAGCGCATAGTACCGTGAGGGAAAGGTGAAAAGAACCCCGGGAGGGGAGTGAAATAGAACCTGAAACCCTGTGCCTACAAGCTGTGGAAGCACATTTTTAGTGTGACCGCGTACTTTTTGTAGAACGGGCCAACGAGTTACGGTAAGTAGCAAGGTTAAGGACTTAAGGTCTGGAGCCGCAGCGAAAGCGAGTCTTAAATGGGCGTTTTAGTTACTTGCCGTAGACCCGAAACCAGGCGATCTACCCATGGACAGGATGAAGCGAAAGTAAAATTTCGTGGAGGTCCGAACCCACGCACGTTGAAAAGTGCGGGGATGAGCTGTGGGTAGCGGTGAAATTCCAATCGAGCTTGGAGATAGCTGGTTCTCCCCGAAATAGCTTTAGGGCTAGCCTCGAGCTTAGAGAAAAGGAGGTAGAGCACTGACTGTCCTAGGGGCCCTTTGGGTTACCGAAGACTATCAAACTCCGAATGCCTTATTCTTTTGCTCGGGAGTCAGACTATGGGTGATAAGATTCATAGTCAAGAGGGAAACAGCCCAGACCGTCAGCTAAGGTCCCTAAGTATGAGTTAAGTGGAAAAGGATGTGGGATTGCACAGACAACCAGGATGTTGGCTTAGAAGCAGCCATTCATTTAAAGAGTGCGTAATAGCTCACTGGTCGAGTGATCCTGCGCCGAAAATTACCGGGGCTAAAACTCATCACCGAAGCTACGGCATCCGTAAGGATGGGTAGGGGAGCATTCTCTAAGGGCTGAAGCTAAACCGTAAGGATTAGTGGACTTTAGAGAAGAGAGAATGTTGGCATGAGTAGCGAGACGTGGGTGAGAATCCCACGGGCCGAAAACCTAAGGTTTCCTGAGGAAGGTTCGTCCGCTCAGGGTTAGTCGGGACCTAAGCCGAGGCCAATTGGCGTAGGCGATGGACAACAGGTTGAGATTCCTGTACCACCAATTACCGTTTGAGGGATGGGATGACGCAGAAGGATAGGCTATCCTACCGCTGGTCGCGTAGGTCCAAGCATCAAGGGAGTTAAGATAGGCAAATCCGTCTTAACATATCCTAAGGTGTGATGGGGAGCGAATTTAAGTAGCGAAGTAGCTGATTTCATGCTGCCAAGAAAAGTCTCTACCGAGGTAAGAGGTGCCCGTACCGCAAACCGACACAGGTAGGTGAGGAGAGAATCCTAAGGCCAGCGAGAGAACCCTTGTTAAGGAACTCGGCAAAATGACCCCGTAACTTCGGGAGAAGGGGTGCCTCGTTAGGGTGTATGCCCGAGGAGGCCGCAGAGAATAGGCCCAAGCGACTGTTTACCAAAAACACAGGTCTCTGCTAAATCGAAAGATGATGTATAGGGGCTGACGCCTGCCCGGTGCTGGAAGGTTAAGGGGATGTGTTAGCTTTTGCGAAGCACTGAACTTAAGCCCCAGTAAACGGCGGCCGTAACTATAACGGTCCTAAGGTAGCGAAATTCCTTGTCGGGTAAGTTCCGACCCGCACGAAAGGCGTAACGATTTGGGCACTGTCTCAACAAGGGACTCGGTGAAATTGTAATTCCAGTGAAGATGCTGGATACCTGCGACAGGACGGAAAGACCCCATGGAGCTTTACTGTAGCTTGACATTGGATCTTGATACTACATGTACAGGATAGGTGGGAGGCCAAGAAGCCGGGACGCCAGTTTCGGTGGAGCCATCCTTGGGATACCACCCTTGTAGTATTGGGATTCTAACCACAGGCCGTGAATCCGGTCTTGGGACACTGTCAGGTGGGCAGTTTGACTGGGGCGGTCGCCTCCTAAAAAGTAACGGAGGCGCCCAAAGGTTCCCTCAGCACGGTCGGAAATCGTGCATAGAGTGTAAAGGCAAAAGGGAGCTTGATTGCAAGACATACAGGTCGAGCAAGGACGAAAGTCGGGCTTAGTGATCCGGTGGTACCGAGTGGAAGGGCCATCGCTCAACGGATAAAAGCTACCCTGGGGATAACAGGCTGATCTCCCCCAAGAGTCCACATCGACGGGGAGGTTTGGCACCTCGATGTCGGCTCATCACATCCTGGGGCTGTAGTAGGTCCCAAGGGTTGGGCTGTTCGCCCATTAAAGTGGTACGCGAGCTGGGTTCAGAACGTCGTGAGACAGTTCGGTCCCTATCCGTCGCAGGCGTAGGAAATTTGAGAGGAGCTGTCCTTAGTACGAGAGGACCGGGATGGACATACCTCTGGTGCACCAGTTGTCACGCCAGTGGCACAGCTGGGTAGCTATGTATGGACTGGATAAGCGCTGAAAGCATCTAAGCGCGAAGCCACCCTCAAGATAAGATTTCCCACTTTCTAAGGTAAGACCCCAAGAAGACTACTTGGTTGATAGGCTCAAGGTGTAAGCGCAGTAATGTGTTTAGCTTATGAGTACTAATAGGTCGAGGACTTGACCAAAAATGCTATGCAGTTTTGAAAGTGCTAATATATTATGTGGTTACTATAGCAAGGAGGATACACCTGTTCCCATTCCGAACACAGAAGTTAAGCTCCTTTGCGCCGATGGTACTTGGAGGGAAGCCTCCTGGGAGAGTAGGACGTAGCCACATATTTTTTTATGTTTAAAAGTCTACATCTTTATTTTAAAATAAAGATGTAGACTTTTTTTGTACGTAAATTCTAATAAACAAAGGAGTGAATATATGGGTAAAATTACGTTGGTTACAGGTGGTGCTAGGTCCGGAAAAAGCTCTTATGCAGAATATTTATGTAAAATCCAAAACAATAATGTTGCTTATATTGCAACAGCTATACCATTTGATGAAGGTATGACAGATAGGATAAAAAAGCATAAAGAAAGTAGACCAAAAGAGTGGACTACTTACGAAATATATGAAGATGTATACAAAAGTATAAAAGATATATCTAAAAACAACCAAACTGTTATTTTAGACTGCATAGGTTTACTAGTTAATAATCTTATGTTTAAATTTAATGTGAATTATGAAACATGCACAATAGACAAGATAGATGAAATAGAAAAGTACATACAAGATCAAGTTAAGCTTCTTATTAGAGAAATAAAAAATTCAGATTTATATTTTGTAATAGTTACAAATGAAGTAGGGATGAGTATAGTTGCAGATAATAGATTATCTAGAATTTATACAGATATCCTAGGAAGAATAAATCAATTAATAGCTAAAGAAAGTGATACAGTATATTTACTTGTAAGTGGAATACCTGTAAAAATAAAGGGTTGATAGTATGAAAAGATTTATAGGAATACTACAGTTTTTAACTAGAATACCTATAAAAATAGATATAGGTTTTGATGAAGAATTCGAAAAAAGTATAATATATTTTCCACTAGTAGGATTAATTTTAGGTAGTATATATTTACTTATAACATATATATCTTTAAATATATTTAATATATATATATCATCAGTAATATTTTTATTAAGTGAAGTAATTTTAACAGGTGGTCTTCATTTAGACGGATTAGGAGATACTTTTGATGGGATATATAGTTATACAGATAAAGAGAAAATTTTACAAATAATGAAGGATTCAAGACTTGGAACTAATGCTCTTTTAGCTATATTGTTTTTGATACTGTTAAAGCTAGCTTTTGTTTATAGTATAATACAAAAAAACATACTGTATCCTATAGTTATTGTACCCGTAGTTGGAAGATTATCTATTGTATTTGCTTGCTACAAAAATACTACTCCAAGAGAAAAAGGAATGGGGAATATCTTTATAGGAAAAACAACTAATTATCAATTACTTATGTCAATAATTCAGTCTATATTAATAATTGCTTTTTTAATTTTAGACACATATGAATTGATATTTAATATATTATTTATATTTATTCTATGGATATTTGTAAGGCTATTTACTAGATACATAACTAGTAAAATAGATGGAATAACAGGAGATATACTCGGATGTTGCTGCGAAATATCTCAACTTTTATATTTAATATTTTTATATCTAGCTTTGAATATATAAAATTAAGGAGATTTTATGGTAAAGATTATATTATTAAGACATGCTCAAACTGATGACAATAGTAGTATGAAACTATCTGGTCATATAGATAGTAAGGTTAGTATTTATGGGTTAGATCAGATAAAAAGAACTACAGATATTTTAAAAAAAGAAAAAATAGACCTAATATACTCTAGCTCATCTTCAAGAACTAGATACACAGTAAACCATATAGCAAAGGAAAAAAATCTTGATGTAATAGTGGATAGAAATTTAAATGAGATAAATTTTGGAGACCTTGAAGGAAAAACATTTGATCAAATAAAGGAAAAATATAAATCAGAGTTTGATAAGATGATAAGTTTAGGTTTTGAGTATACATATCCAAATGGAGAAAGTTTTAAACAATTTCACGAAAGAGTAGCTAATTGTATAGATCAAATTATAAAAAAAAGCGATGGAAAAACAGTTCTTATATGCACTCATTCAGGAGTTATAAGATCTATAATATCTCATTTGATATCTAAAACCTACAATTATCACTGGAATTTCAAGATAGACAATTGTTCTATAAGTATGCTAGAAATTCAAGATGATTTTGCCGTTATACATACACTAAACAATACATCACATTTAAAGGCAGGTATAAAATATGAAGGTAGAGAAGATTAGAGATTTAACATTAGTTTCTATAGACAATCAAAATAAAATGGTTATATCTTGTGATAGCTGTGGGTCTATTGGGTTAAAAAGTGGTGATGTTTTTAAAGTAGATCCATTCTATGTAGGAAGATTTACTGCTAGAGTAGCATTGCTTGAAGTCCTTTGTAGTGGAGCTAATATAGTATGTATTACAAATGCTATATGCAATGAAATGAATCCTACAGGAAAACAAATAATAAAAGGAATAAAGGAAGAATTGAAACTTTTAGATTTAGATGATGTCGTACTCACAGGAAGTACGGAAGAAAATTTTATAACTACTTCAACTGGATTAGGGGTAACAGTAATAGGTATAGCTAAAGAAGATAAAATTAAAGTAAATAATATAGATTGTAGTTGTATATTAGTTAGCATAGGAATTCCAAAAGTAGGAAATGAAATAGATTTAGATAATGATATACAAATTGCAAGTTATAAAACATTAGATAAACTATTAAATACACAAGGAATATTAGAAATAGTTCCTGTTGGTTCAAAAGGGATAATGTATGAGTGTGAGCAACTAGCAATAAATAATGGTTTAAATCTACAAATATATGAAAACAGTAATATAGATTTATATAAAAGTGCAGGGCCAGCTACTGTGTTAGTTGCTGCAGTAAAAGATAATTGTTTAAAAGATATTAAAGATATAGAAAATCTAAATGTTATAGGAAGATTAATAAAAGGTGAAAAGTAGGGAGTGAATACTAAATGTTATCTCCTAGTTTAGAAGATTATTTAGAAGAATTATATAGACTATCTTTAAATAGGCAAGATATAAGGATAAAAGATATAGCAGACTGTCTTAATGTGTCAATGCCATCTGTTGTAAAAGGATTAAAAAAACTAGATTCCTTAGGATATATAAAATATAAGGCATACGAAAAAATAGACATTTTAGAAAAAGGTATAAAAAAGGGAAAGTTTTTAATAGAAAGAAACAAAATATTAAGAGAGTTTTTTAAAATTATACAGTCTGATTGTGATATAGAAAAAGAAGCAGAAGCAATAGAACACTATTTAAGTGTATCGAGTGTAGAGGCAATAGAAAAGTTAGTATTATTTTTGAAAGAAAATGAAGATATATTAGATAAGTTTAAAAAATACAAATTATATTCAAATTTAAAAGACGATTGATATGCTCTAAGGAGCATATTTTTTTTGTAACAAAAAGTGCGATGATTCATATCATAAACTAACAAAAGGAGATTGTAAGTTAGCCAAGGCTAATAGTAGGAGGTAATTATGAAAAAAATAATATATCTTTCGCAGCTTCCTATAGGTGAAAGTGGAGAAGTTTTAAACTTGTTGTTATCAGGAAGTAGTAGAAGAAGAATGTTGGATTTAGGTATAGTTAAAGGTGCAACAATAAAAGCAGTAAGAAAAAGTCCTCTAGGAGATCCAACAGCCTATTATATAAAAGGAGCATTAATAGCTTTAAGAAAAGAAGAAGCTGATCAAATACTTATTAAGATAGATAGTAAGTAAAGGAGGGATACAATGGGGTTAACACATAGATCAAGTGGTATATCACTTCTTAGAGAAAAATTCAATGTTAAGGTAGAAGATGAAAATGAACTTATAATAGCATTAGCTGGTAACCCAAATGTAGGGAAAAGTACAGTATTTAACTATTTAACAGGTCTTAATCAACATACAGGAAACTGGCCTGGGAAAACTATTTGCAATGCTAGAGGTAGCTACACATATAAAAATAGAAAATTTACTTTAGTTGATTTGCCAGGAACATACTCTCTTTTAGCTTCTTCAGTTGAAGAAGAAGTAGCTCGAGATTTTATATGTTTTGCAAAGCCTGATGCCACTATAGTTGTATCTGATGCAACATGTCTTGAAAGAAATTTAAATTTAGCACTACAAGTAATGGAACTTACAGATAAAGTAATTTTATGTGTTAATTTAATGGATGAGGCAAAGAGAAAAGGAATAGAAGTTGATATTGAATGTTTAGAAAAAGAGCTAGGAATTCCAGTAGTAGCTACTACTGCAAGAACTGGTGAAGGAATAGATAAATTGATAGATAAAGTTTATGAAATTTCCTTAGGTATAAAAAAATATAATCCAAGAAAAATAATCTATTCACAAGATATAGAAAATGAAGTTAAAAATTTAACACTGTTATTAGATAATATCTTAGATAAAAAGTTAGATTCAAGATGGGTGGCACTTAGAATACTAGAAGGAGATAAAACAATTATAAATTCAATAAATAATTACCTGTATAAAACTTAAAGTTAAGAGGTGATATTGTGGAAAAGTTAGATGAGTTAAGAGATCTTATAGAAGAAATAGAAAGTGAAAGTGAAAATAGCTTTAGAGATGAGATGGTAAGAAGTATATATATAGAGGCAGAGAAGATTGCTCAAAAAGCAGTAAAAAATAACAAAGTAAATAACATTAACCTAGATAGTAAAATAGATGACTTATTAACATCAAAACTAACGGGATTTCCTATTATGTTTATTCTTTTAGGAGTAGTATTTTGGATAACAATAGTAGGTTCTAATTATCCATCTGAAATGCTTGCAAATTTTCTGTTTAATATAGAGGAAAAACTTACAAATTTATTTATAAGTATAAATGCTCCTAATTGGATATATGAAGTTTTAGTGTTAGGAATTTATAGAACACTAGCTTGGGTTGTAGCCGTAATGCTTCCACCTATGGCTATATTCTTTCCATGTTTTACATTACTAGAAGATTTAGGATATCTACCACGTGTTGCTTTTAATCTTGATAAGTTATTTAAAAAGTGTGGAGCTCATGGAAAACAGTCATTGACAATGTGTATGGGGTTTGGATGCAATGCAGCAGGGGTTATGGCGTGTAGAATAATAGATTCACCTAGAGAAAGACTTATTGCTATGATAACAAATAGCTTTGTACCTTGTAACGGTAGATTTCCGCTTCTCATAGCATTATCTAGTATTTTTATAGTAGCATCAAGCAAATACGAGACAATATTATCTGCACTATTTGTATCATTTTTAATTTTAATAGGTATAGCTGTCACTCTTATAAGTTCTTGGATACTTTCAAAAACTATGCTAAAGGGAATACCTTCATCATTCACACTAGAGCTTCCTCCGTACAGAAGACCTCAAGTAGGAAAAATACTATACACATCACTTATAGATAGAACTATATTTGTGTTGGCAAGAGCAGTGTTAGTAGCAGCTCCAGCAGGACTTATCATATGGATACTTGCAAACACTCATATTGGAGGAATTAGTATATTATCTCATGCAGCAACGTTTTTAGATCCATTTGCTAAAGCTATAGGGCTTGATGGGTTTATCATAATGGCTTTTATATTAGGATTACCTGCTAATGAAATAGTAATTCCTATATTGATAATGAGCTACATGTCAGAAGGAGCAATGCTTGAGCTTGATAGCTTAGATGCTATGAAAGAGTTATTTATAGCAAACGGGTGGACCTATCTTACAGCTTTAAATGTTATGTTATTTTCACTACTACATTTTCCTTGTGGAACAACACTTTGGACTATAAGAAAGGAAAGTGGAAGTTTCAAATGGACAGCAGTCTCAGCAATAATGCCAACTTTAATAGGAATTGTAGTATGCTTTACATTGACACAAATAGTTAATCTATTTGGACTTTTATAAAATAAAACTATTGCTTTTTATTAAAAGTTGAGTTACAATTATCACTAAGTTTTAAATATGTTTTGTAGAAAATTGTATAAGTAACTCGTATAATTTTGGTAATATGGTCCAAGAGTTTCTACCAGGCTACCGTAAATGGCCTGACTACGGGTGTTTAACTAATATAGTACAATTGTATTTATCTAGCTTAAATTTGCTAGTTTACTTTTTGTACCTATATGTTTTTGTATTTGTTAAACCCTGTGGTATATACCACAGGGTTTTGTTTTTAATTTATACACAATAAGGAGGAAAAAATGGAGCTGTTGAAAGATAAAATACTAGAGCAAGGAAGGATAATAGGGAATGACATATTAAAGGTAGATAGCTTTTTAAATCACCAATTAGATATTTATATTCTAAATGAAATAGGAAAAGAATTTAAAAAAAGATTTAGAGGATACAAAATAGACAAAATCATTACAGCAGAAGTTTCTGGCATTGCAATTGCAGCAATAGCTGCACAGTATTTTAATGTACCTGTAGTATTTGCAAGAAAAAGTCAGTCAAAAAATTTAGATATGGAAACCTATGAAGGTGAGGTTTTTTCGTATACGAAAGATAAATTATATAAAATTAGGATATCAAAACGATATCTAAATAGTGGGGAGAATGTACTTATAATAGATGATTTTCTAGCTAACGGACAGGCTATCCTAGGGCTAAAACAAATTGTTGATCAAGCTAAAGCTAATCTTGTAGGAGTTGGAATAGTAATAGAAAAAGGATTTCAAGAGGGGGGAAAGATATTAAGAGAAGCTGGTATTAATATAGAATCACTAGTAATTGTAGACTCTATGAGTAAAGGACAGATTATATTTAGATAGACTAAAGACTATAAAGGGAGGAACTGTAGATGAATAAAGTTAATTATCCACTATTTAAAAAAGAAGATATTGATGGTTTCTTTGCACTATTTCAAAATAATCTTGCTAACTTTGTATTAATTGCAGTTGCTATGATTGGAATGGGATATCCTGAATGGATTGTTTATAAAAGAGTTATTCCTGGAGCAGCTATATCTGTTCTTTTTGGTAATCTTTATTACGCTCATATGGCAAAGAAGCTTTCTCAAAAGGAAAATAGATCAGATGTTACTGCGCTTTCTTATGGTATAAGTACACCAGTTATGTTTATATATTTATTTGGAGTTTTAAGACCTGCATTAGATATAACAGGTAATCCAGAAACTGCATGGAAAATAGGGATGGCTGCTTGTTTTTTAGGAGGAGTTGTAGAAGCTATAGGAAGTATTGTTGGAAAGTGGATTAGGGATCACTTGCCAAGGGCATCTATGTTAGGAGCTTTAGCAGGAGTAGCTTTTGCATTTATAGGAGGAGAGTTATTCTTTAAAACATACGAAATGCCAGTAGTTGGTATGGTTGTTTTAACTTTTATATTAATAGGACTTATAGGAAAAAAGTCAATGCCTTTTAAAATACCTACATCTTTATTTGCAATAATAATAGGAACTACTTTAGCTTATATTATAAAAAGTGCCGATCCTAGCCAAATAGCAGAAGGATTTTCAACTGTTGGATTTTATATTCCAATACCAACTTTTGGATTTTTATCAGGAATATCATATCTAATGGGACCTATGATAGGATTGTTTGCAATACTTATTCCGATATCAATATATAATTTTATTGAGACTATGAATAATGTTGAGGCTATGTCAGCTGCAGGAGATAGCTATAATGTTCAGGAAGCTCAATTTGCAGATGGACTTGGAACTATGATAGGAAGCTTATTCGGAGGAGTATTCCCTACAACTGTTTATATAGCTTCTATAGGGTCTAAGTGGATGAATGCAGGAAGAGGATATTGTATAATAAATGGAATAGTATTCTTGATTGCATCAACATTTGGTATCATAGCAGCAATGTCAAAAATTATTCCGGTTCCTGTTATAGCACCTATATTAGTATTTGTTGGAATTTCAATGGTATCTCAAGCATTTTCATCAGTTGATAAAAAGCATTACCCAGCAGTAGTTATAGCTATGTTCCCTTACTTTGCAAATTATATTATGACTAGATTCAATGGTTCAGCAGGAGAGATTGTAAATAATTTATCTACAGCAATTGTTCCTTTAGGACAAGGGGCAATGTTTACAGGTCTTATATGGGGTGCTATATTAGTTTATATAATTGATTATGAATTTGATAAAGCAGCTTATGTATCAATAGTAGGAAGTTTATTATCATTAGTTGGGTTTATGCACGCTCCTAAGTTATCTATAGTAAGTGATTATCAATATGTCCTAGGGTATGCTATTATAGGGTTTATGTTTATGATTTTTTCGATAAAGGAAAAGAACAAGGTACCTACTAAGAAAAAATTTATAGAAAATATATAAAGGTGAGTTTATAAGCTCACCTTTTTTCAATCTTTAAAAGAAAGATTTTGTTCAAGGAGTATCTGTGTAGTATAATAGCTAAGGGAGGTGTTTCATGAAACTAGAAAAAAAAGAACTAAAAGTAGTAATAGCTTATATATTAGTTTGTATTATTTGGGGTTCAACATATCTTGCTATAAGAATAGGGGTTCAGAGTTTCCCACCTCAGCTTTTTGCGGGAATAAGATTTTTAATAGCAGGATTTATAGTAATAGTTTTTGCAAAGATAAGAAAACTTGAATTTCCAAATACATTATCAGATATAAAAAAGATATGTATAGTAGGACTTTTTCTTTTATTAGGAGGAAATGGGCTTGTTGTTTTTGCAAGTCAGTGGGTTCATTCAGGAGCTGTATCTATATTAGTTGCAACTGTACCATTATTTATTGCCATAGTAGACTTTTTATTTAATAAAAGAAGAGATATCGACTATCTAACATGGATAGGACTTATAGTCGGATTTGCTGGAGTTATATTCTTAGTTTTATCAGGAAAAGGGGCAGGATCTATAGATATAAAAGGTGGAATATTACTTTTAATAGCTTCTTTATCTTGGGGTATAGGATCGGTTTATTCTAAAACATTTAAACCTTCTGGATCTATAGTAACTCATATAGGAATACAAATGTTATCAGGAGGTATAGGTCTTTGTATAGTAGGAATACTTTTAGGAGAATTATCTAAAGTTAGCTTTAATAAAAGTGCTATCTGGGCAATGCTTTATTTAATATTTATAGGTTCTATGGCAGGTTATGGATCTTATATATATGTTCTTGAAAAGTGGCCAGCGTCTAAAGCGGGAACTTATGCTTATGTAAATCCTATTGTTGCAGTATTTTTGGGAGCTATTGTTTTAGGCGAGCCGTTATCATTTAGTGTTGTTTTATCTACAATAGTTATACTATTTGGTGTATATTTAGTTCAAAAACCTAGAAAACAAAATGTAAAAATAGTTGTACAAAAAGAAAGCTGACATAATTTATGTCAGCTTTTTATCCAAGTAATATACCTAAACTTAAAGCAGTTATAACTATTGCTATAACTACAAGTAAGAATTTAAATACAAATTTTAACCACTTATCGTAAGGAACTCTAGCTATAGCAAGTGCACCCATAACTACAGCACTTGTTGGAGTAAGTAAGTTTACTGTACCAGATGCAGACTGATAAGCAGTTATAACTAAATCTCTACTAACTCCAGCAAAGTCTCCAAGAGGAGCCATTATAGGCATTGATAAAGTTGCAAGTCCTGATGTAGATGGAATTAAAAATGCAAGTGGTATATAGAATAAATAAGTTAGAATTATAAATGCAAATGAACCAACGCCTGTAAGAGCTTGCTCACCTATACTAAGTATAGTATCAGTTATTTTACCAGCATTCATTATTATAGTAATACCACGAGATAATCCTATTATAAGGGCAACTCCAAGTAAATCTCTAGCACCACCTACAAATGAAGATATAAGCTCATCTTCATTCATTCCATAAACAAGACCTATTACAATAGCTGCAACTAAAAATAGTGTAGTAAGTTCTCCAAACCACCACCATAAAGTAGGAACAAAAGTTATACCTAAATCTTCAAATGGAATAACACCAAATATCATAACTGCAAATGTAAGTGCAAATAAAGCAAGTATAAGCTTTCTTTTAGAGTTAAGTTCAGGAAACTCTGATCTAGTATTTTGATTTACAAAATGTCTTTTATTATCTTCCATCATATCGTAAACTAAAGATTTTGAAGGATCTTTTTTTACTTTCTCTGCATATCTCATAACGTATATAATAGCTGCAGTTTCAGCAAGAACTAAAACTAAAAGTCTAATTCCAATACCTTGTCCTAAAGATATTCCTGCAAATCCAGAAGCTATACCAGTAGCAAAAGGATTTACTGTAGAGCCTAAAACACCAGCTCCAGCACCTAAAAGAATTGTACCTACTGCTGTTAAAGAATCATACCCAGCAGCAATGAATACAGGTAAAAGTAAAGGGTAAAAAGCTATAGTTTCTTCAGCCATACCAAAGGTACTTCCACCAATACCAAAGAATATCATAAGAACTGGTATCATCCATTTTTCTCTACCCTTTAACTTTGCAGTAATAGCTGCAATTCCTGCATCTATGGCACCAGTTTTCATAACAACACCTAGGAAACCACCTATAATGATAACAAATAATGCTACATCTTTAGCATCATAAAAACCATTAACAGGAGCCATAAGAATATCAGAAATTCCTTGAGGTGATGCCTCTACTAAATGATATGTTCCAGGGATAGGTTCCTTTTTCGAAGCAGTAGGGTCTACATAGTCATATTGACCAGCAGGAACTATCCAAGTAAGTAGTGCTACAACTATTATTATAGAAAATAAAATAGTATAAGCACTTGGCATTTTAAATTTTTTCATAAATATACCTCCTATTCTTTTGTTAATTCATATATTGCACTTGCATATATCTTTGCAGCCTTAACTAAATCATCTATAACAACATACTCGTTAGCTTGATGTTCAACCTTAGGTTTTCCAGGAAAAACTGCTCCAAATGCAACACAGTTATCTATAGCTCTTGCATAAGTTGCTCCACCTGAAGATAAAGGAGTTGGATCAAGACCTGTTTCTTTTTCAAACACATCTTTTAAAGTTTTTATTAAAACGTGATCTTCAGGAAGGTATATAGCCTTTAGAAAATCATGTTCTATGTATTCAAGATTATAAGACTTAGCCTTTTCTTTTATAGCATCTTCTATTACCTTTTTATCAAAAGTTACAGGAATCCTAATATCTAAGCCAATTTCTTCTATATCTTTATTTAAAGTTACTTTTCCAACATTTACAGTTAGTTTTCCAGAAGCATTATCTTCACAGTTTGGCAATATGTTTTCTCCGTTATAAGTTTGTTTTATAATATCGGCAACAAAATCTATACAATTAGACCTTATACCTATATTTTTTAAAGCTATAAAAAGCCTACATATAGCATTAATACCATATTCAGGTTTAGCAGCATGAGAAGACTTACCTGTAACTAGTATACTGTCTTTATTCATTTCATACTCAAACCCTAATCTATCAAGCTCTTTAGCTAAATCAATCATTTTTTCACCAGAATATACAGCTTTATCAGGAACAGAATTAAATGCAGTTCCACCACTAAAAGAAACATTCGATATATTTTTAGATCTTAATATAACTTGCAAAAGTCCCTTTTCAGCATTAATCATAGGGAATGTAGAATCAGGAGTAAAACCATAAGATGGTATTTCCTCATTTTCAATATACTTTTTCATATCTCTCCAAAGATTTTCTTCATCAGTTCCAAATATAAATCTAACTCTTTTATTAAATTTAAAACCTATATCCATCAAAGCTTTAACAGCATATATAGCAGCAATAGTAGGTCCTTTATCATCTTGTGTACCTCTACCATATATTTTTCCGTCATTTACAACTGCAGCAAACGGAGGAAATTTCCAGCTGTCAATTTCACCTTCAGGAACTACATCAAGATGACCTAATATACCTATCATTTCATCACCTTGTCCAATTTCTGCGTATCCATAATATCCATCTCCATAGAAAACTTTAAATCCCAAAGACTCACAAAGTGATAAAGTATACCTTAGAGCTTTATCTATATTTTCTCCAAATGGATACTTATCATCTCCTTCAGATAATACACTAGGTATTTTTACTAACTCCTGAATTGAAGATACCATCTCATCTCTTAACTCATCAATTCTCTTTTTAAAATCCATAATATACCCCCTAGAATAAATAATTTGAGTTTATAATATACGATTACAATAATATTTTCAAGTAAAAATATACTTAATGCTTGTCATTATTTCTTAGAAAAAAGCATAGTATTGTATTGAGAATGGACAAAAGGGGGAGTGAGATGGAAAGGGAGAAGATAAGTGTTTATTCAGAAATAGGAAAATTAAAGAAAGTTTTACTTCATAGGCCAGGCAGAGAAATAGAAAATATAACACCTCAAATAATGTCAAGATTATTATTTGATGATATTCCTTATCTAGAAGTAGCAAGAAATGAACACGATGAGTTTGCAAATATACTAAGAAAAAATAAAGTTGAGGTTTTATATTTAGATGATCTAGTATCGCAGGCAATAAAAGAAAATGAAATTAAAAATATGTTTATAGATGAATTTATAGATGAAGCTAATATAAACAGCAAACAAAAAAGAGAAGCTATAAAAGAATATCTTCTTGAATTTAATGATACAAAAGAAATGATAGCAAAAATGATAGAAGGTATAAGAAAAGAAGAAATAAAACAAAAACAGAAAAAATCACTAATAGATATTATAGATACAGAATATCCGTTTATAGTAGATCCTATGCCAAACCTATACTTTACAAGGGATCCTTTTGCAAGTATAGGAAGAGGCATATGTTTAAACAAGATGAAAACGATTACAAGGAATAGAGAAACATTATTTTCAAAGTACATATTTAAGTATCATCCAGAATTTAAAAATGAGAATATCCCATTTTGGTATAAAAGAGAAAATGATGAGCCAATAGAAGGTGGAGATATACTAGTTTTAAATGAAAAAATAATAGCTATAGGAATTTCAGAAAGAACAAGCCCAGATGCTATAGAAAACTTTGCAAAGAATATATTCTCAAGTGATGAAAGTTTTGAAACAATACTTGCTTTTGACATACCGAAAAAAAGAGCATTTATGCATTTAGATACTGTATTTACAATGGTAGATTACAATAAATTCACAATACATCCAGAGATAGAAAAACCACTTACTATATATTCAATAAACAAAAAGTCTGATGAAGAGATAACAATTAACAAAGAAACTATGAAGCTAGAAGATATACTCAAAAAATATTTAAACCTAGATGATGTAGTATTAATACGATGTGGAAATGGAGATAAAATTCACTCGGGGAGAGAGCAGTGGAATGATGGATCAAATACATTAGCAATAGCTCCTGGAGAAGTTATAGTTTATTCAAGAAATCATGTAACAAATAGATTGCTTGAAGAACATGGAATAAAATTACATATCATGCCATCTTCAGAATTATCTCGTGGTCGTGGGGGACCAAGATGTATGTCAATGCCAATTATAAGAGAAAAATTAAAATAGGGGGGATTTAAATGCCAGTAAATTTAAGAGGAAGAAGTCTTTTAACACTTAAAGATTTTACGCCACAAGAAATAAAATATTTATTAGATCTAGCAAGAGATCTTAAAAATAAAAAAAGAGCAGGTATAAAAGGAAACTTATTAGAAGGAAAAAATATAGTTTTACTATTTGAGAAAACATCAACTAGAACAAGGTGCGCTTTTGAAGTTGCAGCATTAGATGAAGGAGCACATGTAACGTTTTTAGGCTCAAGTGATAGTCAAATGGGAAAAAAGGAATCCATAGAAGATACTGCAAAAGTTTTAGGAAGATATTACGATGGAATTGAGTTTAGAGGATTTAAACAAGAAACTGTAGAAGAATTAGCTAAACATGCAGGGGTTCCAGTATGGAATGGACTTACAGATATGTATCATCCAACTCAAATACTTGCGGACTTTTTAACTATCATGGAACATGTTAATAAGCCTTTAAATAAAGTTAAATTTGTATACGTTGGAGATGCAAGAAACAATATGGGTAACTCTTTAATGATAGGTGCAGCTAAGATGGGAATGGATTTTGTTGCACTTGCTCCAAAATCACTATGGCCATCAGAAAAGTTAGTATCTGAAATGAGAGAAGTTGCTAAAGAAACTGGTGCAAGTATAACTTTAACAGAAGATATAAATATTGTTAAAGGAGCAGATGTAATATATACAGATGTTTGGGTATCAATGGGAGAAGAAGATCAATTTGAAGAAAGAATTAAATTATTAAAGCCATATCAAGTTAATATGGATATGATAAAGAAAACTGAAAATGAAAATGTAATATTTATGCACTGCTTACCTTCATTCCACGACACTGAAACTAAAATAGGAAAAGAAATATATGAAAAATTTGGATTGAAAGAAATGGAAGTTACAGATGAAGTGTTTAGATCTAAACATTCTGTTGTATTTGATGAAGCAGAAAACAGAATGCATACAATAAAGGCAGTTATGGTTGCAACTATTGGAAATATATAAAATGGGGGTAGGTAGGAATATGAAAAGCAAAATTGTAGTAGCTTTAGGGGGAAATGCACTTGGAAATACACCAAAAGAACAGTTACAGTTAGTAAAAAATACAGCAAAACCAATAGTAGATTTAATAGAAGAAGGAAACGATGTAATTATAGCTCATGGAAATGGACCACAAGTTGGAATGATAAACTTAGCTATGGAAACAGCTTCAAAATCAGAAGCTAAAACTCCTGAAATGCCATTTCCAGAGTGTGGAGCTATGAGTCAGGGATATATAGGATATCATCTCCAAAATGCAATAAGAGAAGAATTACTAAATAGAAATATAAATAAACCTGTTGCAACAGTAATAACACAGGTTATAGTAGATAAGTCTGATAGGGCATTTGAAAACCCTACAAAGCCTATAGGATCGTTTTATACTGAAGGAGAGGCTAAAACGTTAACAGAGCAAAAAGGATACATAATGAAAGAAGATGCAGGAAGAGGATATAGAAGAGTAGTACCTTCACCAAAACCTATAGATGTAGCAGAAAAAGAAGTAGTAAAAACTTTAGTTGATAGTGGTCATGTTGTAATAACAGTAGGTGGTGGAGGAATCCCAGTTATAAAAGAAGGAAATAGCTTAATTGGAGTAGATGCTGTAATAGATAAGGATTTTGCAAGTGAAAAAATAGCAGAAATATTAGATGCAGACTATTTAATAATATTAACAGCTGTTGAGAAAGTAGCTATAAACTTTGGAAAAGAAAATGAAAAATGGTTAGATAAAATCACTACTAAAGAAGCTAGTGAATATATAAAACAAGGACATTTCGCTCCAGGATCAATGCTTCCAAAAGTTGAAGCTGCTGTTGAGTTTGCTAGATCAAAGAAAGGAAGAAAAGCACTTATAACGTCTTTAGAAAAAGCTAAAGAAGGTATTAAAGGGCTTACTGGAACATTGATAATAGATTAACTTTATCTGAATAAAAGGTGTTGCTAAAAAAAGCAACACCTTATTTTATTTTGTAACATAACATATATTAATCCACATAAAGGGGGGGATTAATATGAAAAAGGGAGACTTAGTCGTAAGAAAATCACACGGTAAAGATGTGCTTTTTAGAATAGTTGATATACTTGAAGATGAAAATGGGAAAAAGAATGCAGTCCTTAAAGGAATCAATTTTAGACTATTAGCAGATTCTCCAATAGATGATCTAGAACAAATAAGAGAAGATGAGGCTACAAACTATGTTTTTAGCAAAAGAATAGAAAATTTATTTGAAAGAATATTAAAAGAAAGAGCAGACAGACAAAGAAAATACAAAAGAAGTGATGAAGGATTTGGTAATCCCGGGCGGGTATTACACCTAGATGGAGATGCTGAATATCTAAAAATATGCCTAGAAGCTTATCAAAAACTTCAAATAGAAGCTGTAGGAATGGTAGTTGCAGAAAGTGATCAGCATAAGGTAGTAAGATCCTTATTAAAGGAGCATTCACCTGATATATTAGTAGTTACAGGACACGATGCAATTTTAAATTTTTCAGGGGATTTTAAAGATATATCTAATTACAGAAACTCACTAAACTTTATAAAGGCTGTAAAAGAAGCTAGAAAATATGAACCAAATATAGATGATTTAGTAATATTTGCAGGAGCTTGTCAATCACATTTTGAAGCCTTATTAAAAAGTGGAGCAAACTTTGCAAGTTCGCCACATAGAATTCTTATACATTGTCTAGATCCTGTTTTAGTGGTTGAAAAAATAGCTTATGCGAGAATAAATACAGTAATAATGCTAAAAGAAATCCTTGAAAGCACAATAACAGGAACTAAGGGGGTAGGTGGATTAGAAACTAGAGGAAAATACAGAATGGGAATGCCAAAATCATTATACGAATAGTATGGATAGTATCTACAGAGATTTAATTGCATATAATGTCAGCAAAAACATTCCTCTAGACTACCACGAACAAGCCCTTAAGTGCCAAGCAATAATAGAGAGAACTTTGTTATTTAGAAAAATAAAAAATAAAGAGAGTATATCACTTGATATAGATAAAGAAAACATAGATAAAAGAGCTTATGAAGCTGTAGATCAAACAAGAAATTTAGTAATAATGATAAACAATAATCCAATAATGGCATATTATCATTCTTGTTGTGGTGGAAGTACAGAAAATAGTGAAAATATTATAAATTATCAAGTTGATTATCTAAGAAAAGTAATTTGCAATGAATGTCAAAAAACAAAAGAGTTTGATCAACAAATAGATATAGATATACAAGATTTAGCAAATATATTTAACATAAAGTTAGATTTAGAAAATATAAATATTTGTGATATAGATAAAATATTAAAAGTTATTCAAAGAGATGGTGAAGACAGAGTTAAAAACTTAAAGGTTTTTAATAAAGAAGTAAAGCCTTTAGACTTTATAAAAAGTTTAAACTTAGAATCTACAAGATTTAGATTTATACCTCTTAAAATAAGATTTTACTCAAAGGGAATAGGAAGTGGACTTGGGCTTTGTCAGTACGGAGCAAACGAAAAAGCAAAGAATAACTGGACATTTGAACAAATTTTAAATTACTACTACACTAATATAAATATATGTACAGTTGAAGAATTTAATTCTAAATTTCCTTTAATAGGAAAAAAGATTTTTATAGATCCAGGACACGGTGGACGGGATAAAGGAAATTTTACAGAAGATAATATATGTGAAAAAGATATTGTTCTAAATTTTTCTATAAAATTAAAAGAAGAATTACAAAAATACGGAATGAAGGTCAATTTAAGTAGATATAGTGATGAATATGTATCATTAGATGATAGGATAGAAAAATCAAAAAAGGAAAAATATGATTTTTTAATAAGTGTTCATGTAAACAAATCTAAATTTGAAACAATAAGTGGAATAGAAGCTTTTTATTACTGGGGAGATACAGATGCATATAATCTAGCAAAAGTTATACTTGAGAGTATAAGCGAAGGTATAAAGGTGAAAAATAGGGGGGTAAAGCAAGGAAATTTTTATATACTAAGAGAAAGTATAGCTAGTGGAATATATATTGAAATAGGATATTTATCTAATGAAGATGAAAAAGAAAAACTAAAAGATGATAATTTTATACAGACCATGGCAACATTGGCATGCGAAGGAATACTGAAATATTATTCAAATAAAATGTTGACATATACGTAAAAAGTATATAAAATAAACAATTTAAGTATTTACAAATAGAAGAATTTGTGGTATTATGTAAACATACCACAAAAAAAGAAGGTGATCTTTTGGCTACAAAACAGACTTTAGACAAAATAAGAAAAAGTATAGAAAAGCACCTAGGAGAAAGAATAGTTTTAAAAGCTAATAAGGGAAGAAAAAAGATTGTAGTTAAGCATGGAGTAATAGAAAATGCTTACCCAAATGTATTTGTAGTTAGAATTGACGGTTCAAATAACAATCATACAAGAGTTTCATATAGTTATTCAGATATACTAACATCAACAGTAAAATTACAAGTTTATAAAAGTTCTACAAAAACAAATGTATCTTAAAAATTCTACCAAATTAATTTGGTGGAATTTTTTTTTATATTTGAAAATACATTATAGTATGAGTGAATATATATAATTTAGGGGGGATAATAATGGAGCTTATAAAAGATACAATAAAAGTAGACAGCAAGGTAGATTTAGGAAGACATAAAACATTCTTAGAATGGGATGTACTAGTTCCTGATATAAAAGAAGATGTATTTGAGATCGTAAAAGCAGAAGGATACATATCACTAAAAAAAGAAGATGTGATGGATGGAAAAATAGTTCTAAGAGGAGACTTAAACTACAACATAATTTACCTTACACAAGATAAAAAAGTTGTTAGTTTAGTTGGAAAAACAGATTTTAATCAGGCGATTGAAAAAGAGTTTGTAAAATCAGGAATGAGAACACTTTTAGATACGGAAATAGAGCATATAGACTGCAATATAACTAATGAGAGAAAACTTAAATTAGGGGCAGTTGTAAACGTAAAAGGACATTTATTTGAAAGAGAAAAAATAGATATAATAAGACAAATAAGTGAACTTGAGGATATTCAAACATATAAAGAAGAGATAGAGTATGAAAATATAATAGGAATAGAAACAGGAGAAAGTACAGTAAGAGAAACTATACACTTAGAAGAAAATTTAGATGTATCTGAAGTTATATCGTTAAGTCCAAAAGTTATATTAAAAGAAACAAGAATATCAGACAACAAGTTAATACTAGGGGGAGCTTTAGAACTTTATCCAGTATTTTTATCAAAAGAAGGTAAAATAGTAAAATACTCAAACAAGAGCATAGACTTTACACAATTTGTTGAAGTTCCAGGTGCTTGTGAGGGAATGAGAGACGATATAGTATTAAATATTTCTGAAGTTAAATTTAACCTAAAAGAAGAAGATGGAAAAATATCATTGCTAGAAATTGAATCTACAATAAGATCAAAATGTAAAGTATCAGAAAATGTAACAAAAGAAATATTAAAAGATGCTTATTGTCCATATAGAAAATTAAAACTAGAAGGAAAAGATGTAACTTTAAGCAAAGTTGTATCATCAGGTAAAGAAGAATTTTTAATAAAAGAAACAATACAAAATGATAGAGATGATATACAAATAAAAGAAATACTAAATGTAACATCAGACTTACTAGTGACAGAAAACATAATTTTAGAAGGCAAAAACATAATAGAAGGAATTATATCAGTAAACATAGATTATGTTCCAGAAGAAGCATTAAGACCTATTTATAGCATAAAAGAAGAAATTCCTTTTAAATATTCAATAGATATAGAAAATTGTCAAGAAACAATGGTTCCATACAATAAAGTTTATATAAAAGATATAAATTATAATCTTTTAAAAGGAGAAATAGAGCTTCAAATAAAAGGAATTTGCAGTTATGAAGTCCAAGAAAATAAAAAGTATAGATTCTTAGTAAGTGGTGAGCTTCAGGAAACATTAGATAATGTAAAAAGAGCAAGTATTACTATATACGTAAGTAAAGAAGGAGAAACTTTATGGGATGTTGCAAAAAGATATAATGCAACTTTAGAAGAAATAGCTAGTGCAAATGATTTAGAAGTTAATTCAGTATTAAAAGAAGGGCAGTGTTTAATTATAGAGAAAAAAGTAGTTTGTGAAATATAGGGCTTTGCCCTATTTTTTTTCTTTAAATTTTCAATTTGTAGTATAATATAGTGTAATAGATTATAAGGAGGTATTATGGTGGGTGTAAAGTTAAAATCTAGAGCAAAGATAAATCTATCAATAGATGTAGTAGGAAAAAGAGAAGATGGCTATCACTTTGTTGAAATGATAATGCAGACCATAGATTTATATGACTCTATTTACATAGAGGAAATATGTGAAGACAAAATAATAATACATAGTAAAAATAAATGTGTTCCTCTTGATGAAAACAACATAATGCACAAGGCAGCTGATATGATAAAGAAAAAATTTAATATAGAAAAAGGTATAAAGATAAACCTTGAAAAAAATATACCAATAGCTGCAGGCATGGCAGGAGGTAGCTCAAATGCAGCTGCTGTATTAGTTGGATTAAATACACTTTGGAATTTAAATATGAATGAACAAGACCTTTTAGACTTAGGGCTAAAGCTTGGAGCTGATGTGCCATTTTGTATAAAAGGAGGAGCTGCACTAGCTGAAGGAATAGGTGAAAAATTAACTCCTATAGATACTGTTGAAGGTATTTTCATATTGATATGTAAGCCAGATATATCTGTATCCACTAAAGATGTATACAAACAACTAGATATGTCAATTGTAAATGAAAGACCTAATACACAAAAGATACTAAATTATATAAAGGAAAAGGATATATTAGGTTTATCTAGCAATATGAAAAATGTTTTAGAAAGTGTTACAGAAAAAAAATATCCTGTCATAAGAAAAATAAAAGATGAAATGTTAAAAAATGGAGCATTAGGAAGTATGATGACAGGAAGTGGACCTACTGTATTTGGTATATATAAAGATAAAGAAAAGGCAAACTATGCAAAAGATATACTAAAGAATAACTACAAAGAAACATATGTTGTAGCTACCTATAATGGAGGGATTGAAATTGGACGATAAGTTAGAAAAATTAAAACTTGAAAATTATAAACCTTTAAGAGAAATAGTGTTTGAACATATAAGAGAGGCTATATTAACAGGAAAATTAAAACCTGGACAAAGACTTATGGAAGTGCAACTTGCAGAACAGCTAGGGGTAAGTAGAACTCCTGTAAGAGAAACTATAAGAAAGTTAGAACTTGAAGGACTTGTAGTAATGATACCAAGAAAAGGAGCATATGTTGCCGATGTATCTTTAAAAGATATTATAGAAGTTTTAGAAATAAGATCAGCACTTGAAGGGTTAGCAGCTTCACTTGCTGCAGATAGAATGAGTGATGAAGATATTGAAAAATTAGAGATAATATCTTATCAATTTAAAGATAGCTTAGAAAAGCAAAATTTACAACAAATAATTGAAAAAGACGTAGAATTTCACGATTTAATATTTCAATCTACAAACAATCAAAAACTTATACAAATGAATAATTCATTAAGAGAGCAAGTTCATAGATTTAGAATTACTTATATATCAGATTTTGATACATCAAAAGATTTACTAAAAGAACACAAACATATAGTAGAAGCTATAATAAATAGAGATTCAGAAAGTGCAATGAAATATGCTATGCACCATATAGAAAATGCTCAAAACTTCATAATAGAAAGATTTAGAAAGAAAAATAAGGTCTAAATTTTTAGATCTTATTTTTTTGTATTAAAAAAAATGTTTTGGGAAAATTAAAAATACATAACAGTTTTATGGAGATGATACATATGTATAGTTTTTTTCTTATTTTGTTTTCAGGGGTATTTTTATATTTTGCCGACGCAAAAACTTTAAAAATTAAAGGGCTTATTAAAGAATATAAAATAGCAAAATTTTTAGGGTTAGTGTATATCATAGGATCGTTTGGATATTTAGTTTATTCAGGATTAAGGAGGTGATTTGATTGAAAATATTAAAACAATCACATCAGTTAAGCTCAAAGCTTGAAATCATTCAAACTGAGTTTAAAGACTGTGATGATTTAGTTATAAGAGAGTTTGAAGTTGGATCGGAAAATGAAGTAAAAATGGCTCTTGTATACATAGACGGACTTGCAGATAAGGTTCTTGTAGGAAATAGTGCACTTGAAAATTTAATAGTAAGTTCAAGAATAGCTCAGCCTGATAAGATAAAAGAAGATATAAAAGAGTTTGTAAAAAATAAAACATTAGCAATAACAGAAATAAAAGAAATAGAAGATATAAATGAAGCTATAGACAATATATTATCAGGAGAGACAGTTCTTTTTATAGACAATGTAAAAGAAATAATAGTTTTATCATCTAGAGGATGGCCTACAAGATCTGTATCAGAGCCTCAAACAGAAACAGTTATAAGAGGACCAAGAGATGGCTTTACAGAGACTTTAAAGATGAATACATCTTTAGTAAGAAGAAGAATAAGAGATACAAAGCTTAAAGTTAAAACATTATCACTAGGAAAAAGATCAAAAACAGATACAGTAATAATGTATATAGAAGATATAGTAAATGAAAAAGTTCTAAAAAGAGTAGAAGATAGGCTAAATACTATAGATATAGACTCTATAAAGGAAAGTGGAGATGTAGAACAGTTAATAGAAGATAACTGGTTAAGTTTATTTCCTCAAATTCAAAACACAGAAAGACCAGACGTTGTAGCAGCAGCATTATATGAGGGAAGAGTTTGTATAATGGTAGACAATACGCCATTTGCACTTATCGCTCCAGCAACTTTAAATGTTTTTTTACATTCTCCAGAAGACTATTATGAAAGATGGATAATATCTACAATAATAAGAACTCTTAGAGTTATAGCAACTAGTGCATCTCTTTTTCTTCCAGCTTTATATATAGCTGTAACTTCATATCATCCAGGAATGTTACCAACAGCTCTTACTTTATATGTGGCAGGAACTAGAATGGGAGTTCCATTTCCTGCATTTACAGAAGCTCTTTTAATGGAAGGAACTCTTGAACTTTTAAGAGAAGCAGGAATAAGGCTACCAGGTCCTATAGGATCTACAATAGGTATTGTAGGAGGGCTTGTTATAGGTCAAGCAGCAGTTGAAGCAGGAATAGTAAGTCCCCTTATGGTTATAATTGTAGCAATAACTGCTATATCATCTTTTGCAACGCCTAGTTATAACATGGCTATAGGATTTAGGATATTAAGATTTATGTTTATGATTTTAGCATCTATTTTGGGTCTTTATGGAATAATAATTGGATTTTTGGTTGTTGCAATTCACCTTGCAAGTTTAAAAAGCTTTGGAATTCCATATTTTGAGCCTTTCAGTGCAATGGGAGAGCATACCTTAGACTTAAAGGATGCAGTATTTAGAAGCCCGCTATCTACTATGAAATTTAGACCAAGGTCTTTTACAAATAAAAACTTAGTTAGATCACAAGATAAAAGAAAAGAACAGTACGGAGAGGATGATGTAGATAGATGATATCTTCAAAAGAGAAAATAACAACATCTCAAGCAATAACATTTCTTATGGTATGTATAATAGGATCGGGAACCCTAACTTTACCTAGAGTTTTAGTAGATGAAGTTGGAGGAGATGGGCTATTAGTACTTATTATATCTACAGCTATAATGCTTTCTTTAGGATATTGCGTTTATAAAGTTATAAGCTATTTCCCAAACAAAAGCTTTATTCAAATAGCTTCAATACTTTTGACAAAACCTGTAGCTTACGTACTTTCTTTCATGTATATAATTACGTATATAATCTTTGGGTCAGTTATATTTAGAATATTAGCAGAAGTTACAAAGATGTATATGCTAAGAAATACACCAACAGAAGTTATAATAATAACTATGTTAATTGTAAGCTTATATGCTATAAGAGCAGGTATAGAGCCAGTAGCTAGACTATCTCAAATATTTATTCCTCTAACAATAATTCCAATAGTTTTAGTAATACTTCCAGAACTTAGAAATGCAGATTTTTCAAATTTACTTCCCTTTTTTCAATCAAGTCCTTTAAGTCTTGCAACATCAGTTCGAAATGTAGTTTTTTCGTTTGCAGGATTTGAGATAATGCTTTTGATAGGAGTATTTTTATCAAGGCCTTCAAGGGGGTTTGAAATACAATATAAGACTATAATTCCTGTTGGATTGTTTTATATTTTTATATTTATTTCATCAGTAGCATTGTTTGGGCAAGTAGAAGTAACTCATATGCTATGGCCAACCCTTACTTTAGTAAAACTTATAGATATTCCAGGAGCGTTTTTACAAAACTTAGATGCTGTAGTTATGGCATCGTGGGTTATTCTTATATTTATGAGTATAGTTCTTACTATGTATAGCGCTACTATAATGATGACTGATTTATTAAACTCAAAAGAACACAGTTATTTAGTAATGCCATTAGCTCCAATAATTTATTTTCTTGCTTTATACCCTAGTAACCTTGCACAACTTTATGATATGTTTTCGCACATAGCAGTTATAGTACTAGAAACTACGATTATAATAATAACTCCTATTATACTTTATTTATCTCTTTTGATAAAAAAGAGGGTGGGTAAAATATGAATAAAATTTTAATATTTATATTGATAATGGTGAATACTTTTATGCTATCGGGTTGCTGGGATAAAGTAGAAATCGATGAAAGAGGGTTTGTACTTGTAATAGGTGTAGATAAAGTAACAGAAGAAGAAAAGCAAAGTGAGAAAGATAGAATAAAGGTTTCGCTTAAAGTTCCAAATGTAGGATTAATATCAGGAAAAAGCGAGCTTGGAACAGAATCTTCTTTTTATTACGAAGAAATAGGATCAAATTTAAGTTTTACAATAGAAAAAATAACAGCTAAGGCACCGTTTAATATAACACTAGATCATACAAAGGTTATAGTATTTGGAAAGTCGCTACTACAAGATTCTCATACTTTAATAGAAGTACTAGATGGAATTGAAAGGGATAGTAGATTTTCTAGAAAAATGATATTTGTTGGAGCTGAAAAATATGCAACAGATATCTTAAAATTAGAGCCTAAAGAAAATCCTCTAGTTGGGATTTATCTAAAAAGCATATTAGATCTTGAAATAAAAGAAGGAAGAGCAATAGATGGAAACTTAAATAAAATAATGTATCAAATACACGAAAGTGGTTCATCTATTTGGCCGTATATAAGGGTTTCTGAAGACAAAAGAGGAATAGAAATAATGGGAGCATATGTACTTAGAGATAATGAACTAATAGGGGAGCTTTCCTACAAAGAGGCCGTAAGATTTAATGCTTTAACAAAGAAAACACAAGAAGTAGGAGAAATAGATATAATATATGAAGGCATTTTAACAAGCTATGAAGTTTATAATACAAAAAATAGTTTTAAAGTAGATGTAGAGGATAATAATTTAGTTTTAAACATAAAAATAGAGACCGAAGGAGATATAGTTCAGCACAAAATAGGAATAATAGGATTGACACTTGATGATAAAGCAATACAAGAAATGGAAAAAATGATTGAAAGAAAAATAGAAGAAAGATTTATGGGTGTAATAACAAAACTGCAAAAAGAATTCGAAACTGATGTATTAGGGGTTAGGATATATCTAAAAAAATATAATCCTAAATTTTACAAGCAAATAGAAGATAATTTTAACGATTATTTTAGTGCGATGAAAGTAAACCTAGAAATTGATAGCAAAATTAGAAGAGTAGGTATAGTTAAATAAAAATAGGAAATAATGATAATAGTACAAAACTTAAGGGGGAATAAATTATGAAAAAAAGTTTTATTATTATCATTATACCTATTTTTTTATTTGTATCTTTAGGAATATACTTAAAAGATATATATCAAAATAAAGAAAACTATAAAGCTAAACTAATAAGATTTCATGTAATTGCAAACAGCGATTCAAAAGAAGATCAAGATCTTAAATTAAAGGTAAGAGATAAAGTAATAGAGTATTTATCTCCAATGCTAGAAAATTCTAAGAGTATAGAAGAAACTAAACAGATAATAAAAGAAAATATTGAAAATATAAAAAGTATAGCAAAACAAGAGGTTTTAGGAAATGATTTAGATTATGATGTAGCAGTTGAATTAGGATATAGCAACTTTCCAACTAGAAAATATTCTAATATAGTTTTACCAGCAGGAAATTATCAAACTTTAAAAGTTATAATAGGAGATGGAATTGGAAAGAATTGGTGGTGCGTTATGTTTCCTCCACTTTGTTTTATAGACATAAACAGTGGAATAACAGATCAAAAAACAGAGCAGAATTTAAAGAGTGTACTTACAGATGAAGAATACAGCATGATTGTAGTAGATACAAATGAAGTAAAACTTAAATTTAAAATAGTAGAGGTCATAGAGAAATTGAAAAATACAAGTTTTCAAATAACGATGGGACGATAAGGAGGTTAAATATGCGAAAAGCTCTTTTAATAGTCTGTACGATTTTTATAGTATGCTTTTCTTTAGTTACTGTATTTATAAATGACTATATATCTTATGCGCAATCAAATATATTTTGGGGATCTAGAGGAGAAGAAGTAAGAATTGTTCAAGATAAACTAAAAAGATGGGGCTATTATGATGGAGCTGTTGATGGAATTTATGGATATAGAACTTTCTTGGCAGTTAGAAGCTTTCAGCAAAAAAATGGATTAAAAGTGGATGGAATAGTAGGGCCTCAGACTAGAGAAGCTTTGGGAATGCCAGTAGCTACACCTGCTAGTAGAGGAGGTAGTAGATCAGATGATGTTTACCTTCTTGCAAGAGCTATAACAGGAGAAGCAAGAGGAGAGCCGTATACAGGACAAGTTGCAGTAGGAGCAGTTATATTAAATAGGGTCAGAGATCCTAGATTTCCAAACTCGATAGCATCGGTTATATATCAGCCAGGAGCATTTACATCTGTTGCTGATGGTCAGATAAATATGGAACCTGTAGAATCTTGTATTAGAGCAGCAAGAGATGCTTTGAATGGATGGGATCCAACAGGAGGAGCTCTTTACTTTTGGAACCCAGCAAGGTCTACAAGTGAATGGATATGGAGATTAAAACCTACACTAAAAATAGGTAAACACTGGTTTGCAAAAGGACCTTATTAAAGGGGTGATAACTTGAGTTTAAAAACAAGGTTTAATATAATACTTGGAGTTTTTATAGTATCACTTTTATGGGGAATAGCTCAATACTCAGAAAAAGTTGATTACAAAACTCATTTAGATAATCAGTATCAAAGAATGTTTTTTGATTTAGTAGGGCACATACAAAATATTGAAACAGATCTTGCAAAGATAAATGTAAGTACATCTCCAAGGCAAAATATAATGCTTTTAACTAGTACAACTAGTCAATGTTACTGGGCACAGGAAAAAATGTCACAGCTGCCATTTGATCATGCATCAATTACAAAAACAGAGAAATTCTTAAGCCAGGTAGGAGATTATGCAACTGCACTTGCTAAAAATGCTTTAGAAGATAAAATGCTATCAGATGAAGAAAGAAAAATGTTATATAAACTTCAAACTCATGCTAAAGAGTTAGGTGATGAACTTAGAAAACTATCAAAGAATATATCATCAGGTAAAGTACAAGCTTTTGATATAAGAAAGGCAAAGAAAACAATCAAGAAAGTAAACAAAGATATGATAGCTACAACAGCAGCAAGAATAGAAGAAAGAATGCAAGAATATCCAGAGCTTATATATGATGGACCTTTCTCAGAACATATAGACAAGATAAAGCCTAAACTTGAAGGGCCAACTGTTGATAAAGACAAGGCGAAAAAGCTAGCCCTTGAGTTTTTAAAGGATAAAAATATAAAGGATCTAGTGTACGAAGGAAAAATAAAAAATGTTTCTATACCTGGCTATGTATTTACAAAAGGATCTGTAAGCATAACTATGAGTGAAAAAGCTGGAAAACCTATATTAATGGTAGATTCAAGAGATATAGGAAAACCTAAAATATCAAGACAAGATGCACTTAAAATAGCTAGGGAATTTTTAGATAAAAAAGGATTTGAGAATATGGTAGCCACATACTTTGAATCAGTAGGTGGTGAGATGACTGTAAATTTTGCTTACAAACAAGGAAATGTCACTGTATATACAGATTTAATAAAAGTTAAAGTAGCTCTTGACAATGGAGACATTATAGGTTTTGAATCTCAAGGATATCTAACAAGTCACCACAAAAGAGATATTCCAAAGCCTAAGATTACACCTAAAGAGGGACAGCAAAGTATTGTTGAGGGAGCTGAGGTTAAAAAGACAAAACTTGCTATAATTCCTACAGAAGGAAAAAGTGAAAGGCTTTGTTATGAATACCAAGTTAGTTATGAAGGAAGAGACTTTTTAATATATGTAGATGCATTAACAGGAAAACAACAAAAAATACTTCAGCTTATAAGAAATCAAAATGGAACATTAACGATATAAAGAAGCTTAAAGCTTCTTTATTTTTTTTGTAAAATAAAATATAATCAGTAGAGTGAATTTTTCATATAATATAAATTAATATATTTTGAGAGAAGGTGTTTTGTATGAAAAAAAATGTAGCATTAATTTTTGGTGGAAAGTCTGGAGAGCATGAAGTTTCACTAAGTTCAGCTTGTTCGATATACAACAATATAGATAAACAAAAATATAATATATATACTATAGGAATTACAAAACAGGGAGATTGGATGTATTATGAAGGAGATAGTGAAAATATAAAAAATGGAAATTGGGTTAATCTAAGCAATAAAAATGCTAAAATAAACTTAATACCAACTAAGGATAAAAAAATTGGAATTGAAGTTGAAGATAAGTTTTATGAAATAGATGTTTTTTTCCCTGTTATTCATGGACCTTATGGAGAAGATGGAACTATACAAGGGTTATTTGAGATAAGTAATATCCCTTATGTAGGGTGCTCGGTTTTATCTTCAAGCATTGGAATGGATAAAATTATGTGCAAAAAGATATTTAAAGAAGGAAATTTACCTCAAGTTGAATTTGCATATACAACTGAATTTGAATTTAAAAAAGATAAAGAAAAAGTTATATCAGATATTGAAAAGTCAATAAAATACCCAATGTTCGTAAAACCTGCTAATTTAGGATCAAGCGTTGGAATATCAAAAGTTAAAACTAAAGACGAGCTTGAAAAAGCGATAAGTGAGGCCTTAAAATATGATAGAAGGGTTATAATAGAACAAGGAATAAATGCAAGAGAAATAGAAGTATCTGTTCTTGGAAATGATGAAGTTTATGCATCTGTTGCGGGAGAAATAATACCAGCAAAAGAATTTTATGATTATGAAGCAAAATATATAAGTGAGTCTTCAAAACTTTTAATACCAGCTTCAATAGATGAAAATTTAATGGAAAAAGTAAGAGATATGGCTATAAAAGCTTTTAAAATGATAGATGGATGTGGGCTTGCAAGGGTAGATTTTTTCATAGACAAGGATACTAATGAAATATATATAAACGAAATAAATACAATGCCAGGTTTTACAAAAATAAGTATGTATCCAAAACTTTGGGAAGCTTCGGGTATAAAATATAAAGATTTAATAGATAAACTTATAGATCTTGCAATCGAAAGATTTAACCAAAAAAACAGTAAAGAGGTGTGTAAATAGTTAAAAAATATTTATAAATTCATATAAAAACCTTATAATTTTTATAATATCATGTTATGATTATTATGAGGTGATGGAAATGAAATATTATAGTATAGGTGAATTTGCTAAGTTGATAGGAAAAACAGAGCAAACAAAGCTAAGAAAATGATTAAGGTGCTATTAGAAGATGATTAAGACTTACAAAGTTAAGCTTTTACCTAACAATAAACAACGAACAAAGCTATTCGAGTGTGCAGGTGTGGCAAGATGGACATATAACTTTGCGTTAGCAACACAGCAAGAAAATTATAAAAAGGGTGGTAAGTTTTTAAACGATGGTGAGATTAGAAAAAGATTAACAGAGTTAAAAAAACAAAAAGAATACTCATGGCTTAACAATTACTCAAATAATATAACAAAACAAGCTATAAAAGATGCCTGTATTGCATATAAAAACTTCTTTGAAGGTAGAGCAAACTTTCCTAAGTTTAAGTCAAAAAAGAAAAGTAAGCCAAGCTTTTATCAAGATACAATAAGTACAGGACAAAAGTACAAAAACATAAATAAAACAAGTAAAGTTAAAAAACTTGAGAAAAGACAAAAAAGATTACAAAAAAAGCTATCTAAAAAATATGAATTAAACAAAATTCAAATGAACGGAGGTGAATACCGTTACAGAAAAACTAACAATATAAAAAAGTTAGAATTCCTTGTTTTAAAAATGAGAAGAAGGCTTAAAAACATAAGGCATAATTATATTCATCAAATAACTGCATCTTTGGTGAAAGCCAAGCCAGAATATGTAGTTATGGAAAAGTTAAATACTTGTGGGATGTTAAAGAATAAAAGATTATCAAAATCGATACAAGAGCAGCTATTTCACGAATTTAAAAGACAAATGGGATATAAATGCGCCTTAAATGATATAAAATTTATACTTGCAGATACATTCTATCCTTCATCTAAAACTTGTAGCAGTCGGGAATTTAAGCCTTCGGAGTGTTAAACCAAACAGGAGTAGATTTTTCGAAACTGGACACGATGAACAAGGAAGGAAACATAAACTTTTATAAGGTTTGATAAGAACCTTATAGAGTTTTATAAGTTTTCTGTAACGGTGTAGAGTGTGAAGAATAATCCAATAGGAGTATTTGACTCAGGTATAGGAGGACTTACTGTATTAAAAGAAATTATGGATGTTCTTCCTAATGAAGATATAGTTTATTTTGGAGATACAGCTAGAGTTCCTTATGGTCCTAGATCAAAAGAAACTGTAACTAAATATACTTTTCAGTGTATAAATTTTTTACTTACTAAAAATATAAAGGCTATAGTTATAGCATGTAATACTGCTACGGCAAGAAGCTTAGATAAGGCAAAGGAAAAATATGACATCCCTATAATAGGAGTTGTAGAAGCTGGAGCTAAAACTGCAGCTTCTATTACGAAGAATAAAAAAATAGGTGTAATAGGAACAGAAGGTACTATAAACTCAAGAGCATATGAAGTTGAAATAGAGAAAATAGATCCTAAAATAAGTATAATAGGAAAGTCATGCCCTTTATTTGTACCGATAGTAGAAGAAGGCTGGGCAGATACAGATATAGCATATATGGCTGCAACTAGGTATTTACAGGATTTAAAAAATGAAAATATAGATGCTTTAGTTTTAGGCTGTACTCACTATCCTCTTTTAACTAATACAGTAGCTAAAGTTATGGGTAATAGCGTAACACTTGTTAATCCTGCTAGAGAGACAGCTAAGGATTTAAAAAATGTTTTAATGAAGGAAGGCTTGTTAAGAGAAGAAAATAAAACTCCTAAATATGAGTATTATGTTTCGGATGGACCAGATAAGTTCAAACAAATAGGCGAAAATTTCTTGAAAAAAACTATAGACAATATAAATCTTGTTGAAATCCACAGGTATTAGTGATAGAATAATCAAGCGTAAAATTAGATTGCCAATTGGTGATCTAATTTTTTTAACCGTTGATTAGATGGGGTGAATTTATGAAAGATGAAAGAATTATAAAAATAAAGACTACTCAGATAGATTCAAAAGGAGAAAAAGAAGAAATAGAGCTTATAACAAATGGAAAAGTATATTTTAAAAACAATTTTATTTATATAATGTATGAAGAAACAAAACTTTCAGGTATGGAGGGAACTACTACTACTCTTAAAATAGGAGATAACTCTGTTGTAATGAAAAGATTTGGGAATAATAATTCTCAGATGATCTTCGAGAAAGGAAAAAGGTTTAAAACAAGCTACAAAACTTCTTACGGAAGCTTAAAAATGGAAACATTAACTCAAGTAGTTGATGTTAAAAAAGATGAAAATCTTGATAATATAAATATTGATATAATTTATGATATAAACATATCTGGATTATTTGAGGGGAAAAATATAATGACTATAAGTGTAAGTTAGGAAGTGAAAGTATGAAAACAGTTATTATGTCTATGATAACAGGAATTATAGTTGGAATAATATTTACAATGCTTAAATTTCCAATTCCAGCACCTCCAACAATAGAAGCTTTTATGGGTATATTTGGAGTGTGGGCTGGAGCAGCAATTGTCGATAGATTAAGCAAATAAAAGAAGGTGATATTATGGATATTTTATTAGCAATAAAAGCTACTATAGCAGGTGCTATACTAGGCGCTATATTTCAAAAATTAAAATTACCACTTCCAGCACCTCCTGTTTTTCCTGGAGTTGTAGGAGTATTAGGAGTTTTAGTTGGAAGTAAAATAGCTCAATTTTTTTAGGTAGTGAATTTCACTACCTTTTTAAATCTTTCAAAGAAAGACTTTGTTATAACACATAGGAAATTATATACTTTAATAAATTGTGAGAAAGTTATAATTTCCGTAATGTGTTTCAACAAAGGCTTCTTTTTAAATCTTTTAAAGAAAGCCTTTGTTATTTTATATTAAAAAATGGTATTATAAATATAGCACATTAAATATATTTTTATATTTTAGAAGGAAAGAAGGTTGTTAAATCGAATTTTAAATAGAATTAAAATTTAAGTTACAAGAGGGAACTAGTATGATAATAGATAAAATAAGAAAAACTATAGAAAGATATAATCTATTAGATTATAAAGACAGCGTAGTAGTAGGACTTTCAGGAGGTCCTGATTCTGTTTGTCTTTTACATATATTAAATGAGTTAAAAAGAGAATACGATCTAAAGATATATGCAGCTCATTTAAATCATAAAATAAGAGGTATAGAAGCTCAAAAAGATGCAATTTATTGTGCAAAATTATGTGATGATATGAACATACATTGCTTTATAAGAGCGATAGATGTTCCAAAATATTGCAAAGAGAATGGTTATTCGATAGAAGAAGGTGCAAGAATTTTAAGATATAATATGTTCTTTGAAATAAAACAAAAGGTTGGTGCAAATAAAATAGCAGTAGCACACAACTTAAATGATCAAATAGAAACTATACTAATGAGAGTTATAAGGGGAACAGGATTAGATGGACTAAAGGGTATACAGCACAAAAGAGATGATGTTATAATAAGACCCTTACTTGATATAAAAAGAGATGAAATAGAAAAATACTGCAGCGAAAACAATTTAAATCCTAGGATAGATCAGTCAAATTTAGAAGATGTATACACAAGAAATAAAATTAGATTAAGATTAATTCCTTATATAGAGGAAAACTTTAATCCAAACTTAAATGAATCAATATCAAGAATGGTAACCCTATTAAAAGATGACAGCGACTTTTTAGATAAAGAATCTGAAAAAGTATTTAATGATATATGCAAAAAGGAAGATAGTCAAACAATAAAAATTAATGTAAACACTTTTAACGGTGTTCATAAAGCTATTAAAAATAGAATTATAAGAAAGTGCATAAATTTTGTAATAGGAAATATAAAAGGAATAGAGCAAAAACATATAGAAGATGTACTAGAGCTTATTCAAAACCAAAAAACGGACTTAAAGATAAACCTACCAAAAGGACTTATAGTCTATAAAAAAGATGAAGAAATTATATTTACAGATAAAGAAATAAAACATGAACAGATAAACTATTCATATAAAGTACCTAAAAGTGGGTTTATAAAAATAAAAGAGTTAAATATGATAGTTGAAACTAAAATGCTAGACAAACATGAAGTTGAATTAAACAAAGAAGATAAATACACAAAGTATTTTGATTTTGACAAGATTTCAGGGCAACTTGAAATTAGAAATAGAAAAGATGGAGACAAAATAAAATTACTTGGGTTAGGGGGGAGTAAGAAGCTAAAAGATTTATTCATTGACTTAAAAATTCCAAAAGATGAAAGAGGAAAAATTCCTATTTTATGTGATGAAAAAGGGATCATTTGGCTTGTTGGATATAGGATGAGTGAGGATTATAAGATCGATAAAACGACAAAGAAAGTACTAAGGGTAAGTATTGAAAATGTGTAACTTATCTGTGTTGTACTTTAACAACAATTATGTTACAATAAGAAAATATATTCAGCTAGGAGAGGAGGACTCTTTTTGAAGAAATTTTTTAGGGGAGCAAGTTTTTACTTACTTATATTTATAATAATAGTATCTATAGTTCAATTTTATGGGAAGCCTGCTCAAGAGGTTATACAGCTGGACTTTTCGCAAGTTTATCAAAAAATAGAAAAAGAAGATGTAAGTGAGATTAGCTTTACTAATGAGATAATAGAAGGAAAAATTAAAAGTACAGGTCAAAGGTTTAGATCTTATCTTCCTTACCCTGTAAGTAAAGATAATCTTTCAGATATTTTACTACAGCAAGTTTCTCAAGGAAAATTAGTTTTAAGTGGACAGCCAGAACCAAAAACACCTTGGTTCTTTGAAATTCTTCCATCTATATTTATGATACTTATATTTATAGTATTTTGGTTTGTGTTTATGCAACAGTCACAGGGTGGAGGAAGTAGAGTTATGAATTTTGGTAAGTCTAGAGCAAAAATGCATAAACCAGATGAAAAGCATAAAGTTACATTTGATGATGTTGCAGGATTAAATGAAGAAAAAGAGGAACTTCAAGAAGTTGTAGATTTTCTTAAAAATCCTAAGAAATATATAGAACTTGGAGCTAGGATACCAAAGGGAATACTTATGGTAGGACCTCCAGGAACAGGAAAGACATATCTTTCAAAAGCTGTAGCTGGAGAGGCAGGAGTTCCGTTTTTTAGCATAAGTGGTTCAGACTTTGTTGAAATGTTTGTAGGAGTTGGAGCATCTAGGGTAAGAGATTTATTTGAACAGGCAAAAAAGAATGCGCCTTGTATAATATTCATAGACGAAATAGATGCTGTTGGTAGAAAAAGAGGAGCAGGACTTGGTGGAGGACATGACGAAAGAGAACAAACCTTAAACCAATTACTTGTAGAAATGGATGGATTTGGAATAAATGAAGGGATTATAATAATGGCTGCAACTAACAGACCAGATATATTAGACCCAGCTCTTTTACGTCCGGGAAGATTTGATAGAGAAATTACAGTAGGACCTCCAGATGTAAAGGGAAGAGAGCAAATTCTTAGAGTTCATTCAAAAACTAAGCCTTTAGCAGATGATGTAGATTTAAAAGTATTAGCAAGAAGAACGCCAGGATTTACACCTGCAGATATAGAAAACCTTATGAACGAAGCAGCTATACTTACAGCAAGAAAAAGACAAACAAAAATTCAAATGGAAACTATTGAAGAAGCTATAACTAAAGTTATAGCAGGACCTGCTAAAAAGTCTAGAGTTATAAGTGAAAAAGAAAGAAAATTAACTGCATACCATGAGGCGGGCCATGCAGTAGCAGCTAAGCTATTACCTACTGCAGATCCTGTTCACCAAGTAACAATAATTCCAAGAGGAAGAGCTGGCGGATTTACTATGCAACTTCCTAAGGAAGATAAGTACTATGCTACAAAAACTCAAATGAAAGAAAATTTAATAATTCTTTTAGGAGGAAGAATAGCAGAAGAACTTGTGCTTGAAGATATATCTACAGGAGCTCAAAATGACCTTGAAAGAGTATCTCAAATAGCAAGAGCTATGGTTACAAAGTATGGTATGAGTGAAAAACTTGGACCTATGACTTTTGGAGATTCATCTGATGAAGTTTTCTTAGGAAGAGATTTAACAACAAAGAGAAACTACTCAGAAGAAGTAGCTTCAGAAATAGATAAAGAAATAAGAAGAATAGTAGATGAAGCTTATGAAATGGCTACGAAACTTTTAAAAGAAAATATAGATAAACTTCACCTAGTAGCAAAAGCGCTTTTAAAATATGAAACTTTAGATACAGATCAATTTGAAAAGGCATTTAATGGACAGTTGCCTTTAGATGAAGAGAATAATTCAAGTGAAGACAACAATTAAAAGGCTGAAATTTTTCAGCCTTTTTTTCTTTTTGATAAAAGAAAAACGTTTTCTAGAAAAAATCTGGAATAAATGATATAATAATGTCGTAAGTTGCAATACATTAATACATATATAAAATTATAAGCTTTAAAAAAGAAGGATTTAGGCTATGAATGTAGAAAAATTATATGCAACTTAAATTTCAACAAACATTGCTTTTGAAATTAAAATTTCATAAAACAAAATTAACATAATACTTTGTTAGGAGGAAAATTTTCATGTTTGAAAAGGAAAAGCTAAGCCAAGTCAAAGAAAGTTTAGACAAGTACAGCGAGAAACTTCAAAAGACATTAGAGAAAAGACCAGAAAGAAAAGAAGTATTTGAAAGTGGTTCTGGTGAAGTTGTAAAGACTGTTTATACACCAGTAGACATTGAAGACTTTGACTATATGACTGATCTAGGAATGCCAGGAAGTTACCCTTATACAAGAGGTGTTCAACCAAATATGTATAGGGGAAGACTTTGGACTATGAGAATGTATGCTGGATTTGCAACAGCTGAAGAATCTAATAAACGTTATAAATATCTAATAGAGCAAGGTTCTATGGGACTTTCAGTTGCTTTTGACCTTCCAACTCAAATAGGATATGACTCAGATCATCCGCTATCAGAAGGAGAAGTAGGAAAAGTTGGAGTTGCTATAGACTCTCTTGCCGATATGGAAATTTTATTTGATGGAATTCCTTTAGACAAAGTTTCAACATCTATGACTATAAATGCTCCAGCAGCAGTACTTTTAGCTATGTATATAGCAGTTGCTGAAAAGCAAGGAGTAACTCCAGATAAATTAAGAGGTACTATACAAAATGACATATTAAAAGAGTATATAGCTCGTGGAACTTACATATTCCCAACAGAGCCTTCAATGAGACTTATAACAGATATATTTGAATATTGTTCAAAAAAAGTTCCTCAATGGAACACTATAAGTATTTCAGGATATCACATAAGAGAGGCAGGATCAACAGCAGCTCAAGAAGTAGGATTTACATTAGCTGATGGTATAGCTTATGTTGAAGCTGCTATAAAAGCAGGATTAGATGTTGATGTATTTGCTCCTAGATTATCATTCTTCTTTAATGCACACAATGATCTTTTAGAAGAAGTAGCTAAATTTAGAGCTGCAAGAAGACTTTGGGCTAGAATAATGAAAGAAAGATTTAATGCTAAAGATCCTAAATCTATGGCACTTAAATTCCATACTCAAACTGGAGGATCTACACTAACAGCTCAACAACCTGACAACAATATAGTTCGTGTTGCTATACAAACACTTGCAGCTGTACTTGGAGGAACTCAATCACTTCATACTAACTCAAAAGACGAAGCATTAGCTCTTCCTACAGAAGAATCAGTTAGAATAGCTCTTAGAACACAGCAAATAGTAGCTTACGAAAGTGGAGTAGCAGATACTGTAGATCCACTAGCAGGATCGTACTATATAGAAGCTAAGACTAAAGAAATAGAAGAAAAAGCTATGGAATATATAAGAAAAATTGATGAAATGGGCGGAGCTGCAAAAGCTATAGATATGGGATATATTCAACAAGAAATAATGGATTCAGCTTATAAATATCAAAAAGAGATAGAAGAAAATAAGAGAATAATAGTTGGAGTAAATAAATTCCAAATAGAAGAGCAACCTCCAAAAGGATTATTAAAAGTTGACCCAGCAGTTGGAGAGCTTCAAAAACAAAAACTTGCTAAGTTAAGACAAGAAAGAGATAACGATCTTGTAAAACAAAATCTTGAAAGACTGAAAAAAGCATGTTCTTCAGATGAGAACTTAATGCCATATATATTAGACGCTGTAAAATCATACGCTACACTTGGAGAAATTTGTGGAGTTATGAGAGAAGTATTCGGAGAGTATAAACAATCAGTTCAATTATAAAAAACCTATCTAATTTGAGGAGGAAATAAAATGGATAGACCTATAAGAGTATTAGTTGCAAAGCCAGGACTTGATGGGCATGATAGAGGAGCTAAAGTAATTGCAAGAGCATTAAGAGATGCTGGAATGGAGGTAATTTATACAGGACTTAGACAAACTCCAGAGCAAATAGTAGCAGCAGCAGTACAAGAAGATGTAGATGTTGTAGCAATGAGTATACTATCAGGAGCACATAATACTTTACTTCCAAAGGTTGTTGACCTTTTAAGAGAAGAAGGAGTTTTAGACGATATGTTAGTAATAGGTGGAGGGGTTATTCCAGATGATGATATACCTTTCTTAAAAGAAAAAGGTATAGCGGAAATATTTACACCAGGAACTCCAACATCAACTACTATAGAGTTTATAAAGGCTAATGTAAAAAGAAAATAATACCTTGCCCTTTTGGGCAAGGGAATTTAAGGCGGGATAAGCATGGAAATTATAAAAAGCTTACTTGAAGGAAACAAAAGAGCCTGTGCAAGAGCCATATCTTTAATAGAAAACGAAGAAGAAGGATACTTAAGTTTACTAAAAGATATTTATAAATATACACAAAACGCTTACATTATAGGAATAACAGGACCACCTGGAGCAGGAAAATCAACACTTACAAACCAGCTTGTTAAAGCACTAAGGAAAGAAGATAAAAAAGTTGGAATAATAGCAATAGATCCAACTAGTCCTTTTACAAAAGGAGCAATACTTGGGGACAGAATAAGAATGTCTGATATAATGCTTGATAAAAATGTATTTATAAGATCTATGGGAACAAGAGGACACTTAGGTGGACTATCAAAAGCTACTCAAGGTGCAATTAAAGTACTTGATGCTTTTGGTTGTGACTATATAATAGTTGAAACTGTTGGGGTTGGTCAGTCAGAAGTAGATATAGTAAAAAGTGCTGATACAACAGTAATGACTATGGTTCCAGGCCTTGGAGATGATATACAAGCAATAAAGGCTGGAGTTATGGAAATTGCAGACGTATTTGTTATTAATAAATCGGATAAAGATGGAGCAAAGAAAACTTATCTTGAAATACAAATGGCTTTAGATTTTAAAAAGGATTGGGATTTTAGGCCACCTGTTAGTATGGCTGTAGCTTCTGAAAATAAAGGTATAGATGAGCTTTTAGAAAACATAAAAAAACACAGAAAATATCTTGAAGAAAGTAAAAATTTATACAACAAAAGGCTTGAAAGAAACAAAATAGAAATAAATGAAATTGTTTATAGACAAATACAAAGAAAAATTAGATATATACAGGAAACTGATCATATAGAAGATCTTATCAAAAAGACTATGACAAAAGAAATTGACCCATATACTATAAGTGAACAAATAATACAAAAAATTGTAAAGGAGATGTAGAAAATGAATATAAAAAAAGTAGATCATATCGGAATTGCTGTTAAAAATTTAGATGAAGCCTTAAAATTTTATGAAAAGGTTCTAGGAATAAAATGTGAAGGGATAGAAGTAGTCGAAGAGCAAAAGGTAAAGGTAGCATTTTTACCAGTTGGAGATACTGAAATAGAACTTTTAGAATCTACATCAGAAGATGGGCCAATAGCAAAATTCATAGAAAAAAAAGGAGAAGGAATACAACATATAGCTTTAAGAGTTGATAACATACAAGAAGCTATAGAAGAAATGAAAGAAAAAGGAATAAAAATGATAGATGAACAACCAAGATACGGAGCTGGAAATGCAAAAATAGCATTTTGTCATCCAAAGAGCACAAATGGTATTCTTCTAGAACTGAGCGAAAGAAAATAGGAGGTAGCAAAATGTCTTTAGAAAAATTAGAACAGCTAAGAGAAAAAAGAAAAACTATAGAGCTTGGTGGAGGTCAAAAAAGAATAGAAAAGCAGCATAGTGCTGGAAAACTTACAGCAAGAGAAAGACTAAACCTTTTATTTGATGAAAACACTTTTGTTGAAATAGATGCATTCGTAAAGCACAGATGTACAAATTTTGGAATGGAAAAAGTAGAAGCTCCAGCTGAAGGTGTAGTTACTGGATATGGTAAAGTAGACGGAAGATTAGTTTATGCGTTTGCTCAAGATTTTACTGTTGTAGGTGGATCTTTAGGAGAAATGCACGCTAAAAAAATAGAAAAAGTTATGGATTTAGCTTTAACAATGGGTGCTCCAATAGTTGGACTTAATGATTCTGGAGGAGCAAGAATTCAAGAAGCTGTAGATGCTTTATCAGGATATGGAAGAATATTTTATAAAAACACTTTAGCATCAGGAGTTATACCTCAAATTTCAGCTATAATGGGTCCTTGTGCAGGTGGAGCAGTTTATTCTCCAGCACTTACAGACTTTATATTTATGGTAGATAAAACTAGCCAAATGTTTATAACTGGACCACAAGTTATAAAGACTGTAACAGGAGAAGAAGTTTCAGCTGAAGAGCTTGGTGGAGCAATGACTCATAACAGCGTATCAGGAGTTGCTCAATTTATATCAGCTAATGATGAAGAATGTATAAAAGATATAAGAAGACTTTTAAGCTTTTTACCATCTAACAATATGGAAAAACCTCCTATGTATGAAAGTCAAGATATAAATAAGATAATAGATGACCTAAATGAAATAATTCCTGAAGGATCAAATAAACCTTACGATATGAAAAAAGTAATAGAATATGTAGTAGATGATTCAGATTTCTTTGAAGTTCATCCTCACTTTGCTAAAAATATTATAACTGGTTTTGCTAGAATAAATGGACAATCTGTAGGAATAATAGCTAACCAACCTATGTTTATGGCTGGATGTTTAGATATAAATGCATCTGATAAGGCTTCTAGATTTATAAGAACTTGTGATGCATTTAATATACCAATAGTAAACTTTGTAGACGTTCCAGGATTCTTACCAGGAACTTCTCAAGAATACGGCGGAATAATAAGACATGGAGCTAAAATGCTTTATGCTTACAGCGAGGCTACAGTTCCTAAGATAACTGTAATAACTAGAAAAGCTTATGGTGGAGCTTATCTAGCTATGTGTTCTAAAGATTTAGGAGCAGATATGGTATATGCATGGCCTACTGCGGAGATTGCAGTAATGGGTCCAGAAGGAGCTGCTAACATAATATTTAGAAATGAAATAAAAGAAGCAGAAAATCCTCAAGAGATGAGAGATAAGAAAATAGAAGAATACAAAAAAGAATTTGCAACTCCTTATAAGGCTGCAGAAAGAGGATTTGTTGATGATGTTATAGAGCCTGCTCATACAAGAATGAGACTTTGTGATGCAATTGATATGCTTCAATCTAAGAGAGATAGTAAACCAGCCAGAAAACATGGGAATATACCTTTATAAGCTTAAGGCGGTGAAAATAAATGGATTTATCGATTTTGATAGACAAAATGAGTACAGATATATCTTCTTTGACTGCAGTGGAAAGATTAGTAGGAGGATTAACAGCAACTTTCCTTGCGATGGTTATAGTATTTGTAGTATTAATACTTATAATGTTTTGTGTTAGCCTTATGAACAGAGTATTAATTGAAAGACAAAAGTCAAAGCAAGAAGTTGAAAGTGTGTCTTTAAAAGAAGAAGTTTATGAAGAAGAAGATACAAACGAAGAAGAGTTAATAGCTGTAATAACTAGTGCAATTGCAGCATCACTAAATACATCTACAAGCAATATAGTAGTTAGAAATATAATAAGAACTAATTCAATAGATCCAGCGTGGTCAAAAGCTGGAAGAGTAGAGCAAATGAAAAAAATATATTGATTTGGGAGGATATAAGTATGATTAGAAAGTTTAATGTTACAGTAAATGGAGTTACTTATAATGTTGAGGTTGAAGAAATAAAGGACGGATCAGTATCTACTCAAAAGGCTGAATATAAAGAGCCAACTTTAACTAAAGCACCTTCAGCTCCTAAAAAAGTTGAGCAAGCACCTAAAGCAGTACCTCAAGGAGCAGCTACAGTAACAGCTCCAATGCCAGGAACTATAAATGATGTTAGGGTAAAACAAGGAGATAAAGTTACTAAAGGGCAAGTTTTAGTAATACTTGAAGCAATGAAAATGGAAAATGAAATAATGGCTCCTCAAGATGGAGTAGTAGCTTCTGTAAATGTTACAAAAGGTGCATCTGTAAATGCAGGGGACGTATTAGTATCTTTAAACTAAACAAAATAAAGGAAAGGTGATGCACCCATGGGACAAATTGTAGTTGAATTTTTACAAGGAACAGGATTTGCTGTTATAACTTGGCAGCAAATAGTTATGATAATAGTTTCGTGTATACTTCTTTATTTAGCAATAGGTAAAGGATTTGAACCGTTACTTTTAGTTCCTATAGCATTTGGGATGCTCCTTACAAATTTACCTTTGTCAGGAGTTATGGAATATCCAGAAACTGCTATTCAATTTCAAGCTATACAAACACAAGAAGCAGCCATTAATGCACAAGAAGGTCTATTTAATGTAAGACATATAACAAATATTCCAGGAGGGCTTATACACTATTTATATCAAGGAAATAAGCTAGGAATATTCCCGCCTCTTATATTCTTAGGGGTAGGAGCTATGACTGACTTTGGTCCACTTATAGCAAATCCAAAGAGCTTATTACTTGGTGCAGCTGCACAATTTGGTATATTTTTCACATTCCTAGGAGCTATACTTTTAGGATTTGATGCTCAAGCTGCATCATCTATAGGAATAATAGGTGGAGCTGATGGACCTACAGCTATATTCTTAACAACTAAATTAAAGCCAGAGCTTCTTGGGCCTATAGCTGTAGCAGCATATTCTTATATGGCACTTGTTCCTATAATTCAGCCTCCTATAATGAAAGCTCTTACAACAGAAAAAGAAAGACAAATAGTAATGAGACAACTTAGAACAGTTTCTAAAAAGGAAAAGATAGTATTTCCTATATTGGTTACAATTCTTGTATCATTACTTTTACCTTCAGCAGCAACGCTTGTAGGAATGCTAATGCTTGGAAACTTATTTAAAGAATGCGGGGTAACAGATAGATTATCTAAGACAGCTACAAATGAGCTTATAAACATAGTAACTATATTCTTAGGGGTATCGGTTGGAGCAACTGCTAAAGCAGAATATTTCTTAGTACCAGAAACTCTTCAGATAATAGTACTTGGTATGGTTGCATTTGGAGTGGGAACAGGATCGGGAGTAATAATTGCAAAAATACTAAACAAATTCTTAAAAGAACCTATGAATCCTTTAATGGGAGCTGCGGGAGTTTCTGCAGTACCTATGGCAGCTAGAGTTGTAAATAAAGTAGGACAAGAAGCTAATCCTTCAAATTTCTTACTAATGCATGCCATGGGACCTAACGTAGCAGGAGTAATAGGTTCAGCAGTAGCTGCAGGGGTATTATTAGCTCTGTTTGGATAAAAAAGACGGCTGTGCCGTCTTTTTTGTAGTTTTACAATCTTGAAAAGAGGTGTCTTGATGAAAGAAAAAACGCTTAAAATCCTTTTAGAAAATAAAGGAGAATTCATATCAGGAGAATATATATCTGAAAAACTAAATATATCAAGAAGTGCAGTTTGGAAACATATTAAGGCAATAAAAGATGAAGGGTATGCTATAGAATCAGTAACTAAAAAAGGATATAAACTAATAGACTACCCAGATGTGATGGAAAGTGAAATAATAAAAAGTAAACTCAAAACTAATATCATAGGAAAAGAAATTATATATTTTGAAACTATAGACTCAACAAATGACTACGCAAAAAAGATAGCCAAAAAAAGTAGTGAGGGTACAATTGTTATATCAGAAGAACAAACAAAAGGAAAAGGAAGGATGGGTAGGTTTTGGCACTCATCTAAGAAAGATGGAATATATATGAGCATAATATTAAAGCCTGATATTCTTCCAAATGATGCTCCTATAATAACTCAAATAGCGGGACTTAGTGTTGTAAAGGCGCTAAATAAGCTTAATGTAGATGCAAAAATAAAATGGCCTAACGATATACTCATAAATAATAAAAAGGTTTGTGGTATATTAACTGAGATGAGTATAGAAATAGATAGAATAGACTATATAGTATTAGGAATAGGAATAAATGTTAAAACTTTAGATTTTAGTGAAGATATAAAAAATATTGCAACATCTATACTAAAGGAAGGATACAATTTAAATAGACTAGATATAATAACTCTTGTACTTGATGAGTTTGAAAATCTTTATTTAGATTATATAAATACAAAAAATAAACAGATTATAGCAAATATGTGCAAAGAGTATTCAGCACTTATTGGAAAAGATATATATGTTATTCAATTCAATGACAGAAAAAGAGCAAAATGTATAGATATAAACAAAGAGGGCAATTTAATAGTTCAGTATGAAGATGGATCTATTAAAGAATTAATATCAGGAGAAGTTTCTATAAGGGGAGAAAGTGAATATGTATAAAGGAAATATTTTAGATGTAGAAGGTATAAAAGTAGGACAAGTTGAAGATAAAGAGGCATTAACAGGATGTACAGTAGTAATTTGTGAAAAAGGAGCTGTTTGTGGTGTTGATATAAGGGGGTCTGCTCCTGGTACTAGAGAGACAGATCTTTTAAATCCTATAAATCTAGTAGATAAAGTTCATGCAGTAGTTTTATCAGGAGGATCTGCATTTGGACTTGATGCATCTAGTGGTGTTATGAAATATTTAGAAGAAAACAATATAGGATTTGATGTTGGAGTAACTAAAGTTCCTATTGTAGCAAGTGCTGTTTTGTTTGACCTTCATGTAGGAAATTATAAAATAAGACCAGATTTTGATATGGGATATAAAGCGTGCAAACAAGCATCTGATCAAATTTTAAATCAAGGTAATTATGGAGCAGGTTGTGGAGCTACTTGTGGGAAAATAAATGGAACTGAATACGCTACTAAAACAGGAATAGGAAGCTATTCTATAAAGTTAGAAAATGGTCTTGTAGTAGCAGCCTTAGTTGCAGCAAATCCATTTGGAGATATATATGAAGATGGAAAAATAATAGCAGGAGCTTTAGATTTTGATAAAAAAAATTTTATAAATACCTATGAACAGATGAAGAAAAAAGAAAAACTAAATGGGTTTAGCATAAACAATACAACAATAGGAATTGTTGCAACTAATGCAAAAATAAACAAAGCTGAGGCTACAAAAGTATCACAAATGGCACATAATGGATATGCAAAAGCTATACTTCCTATACACACAATGTATGATGGAGATACAATATTTACAATAGCTACTGGAAAAATAGAGTGTGATATTAGTTTGTTAGGAACAATGGCAGCAGAAGCTGTTCAAAAGAGTATAATAAATGCTGTTAAAAATAGTGAAAGTGTAAAAGGAATACCTTCCTATAAGGATATATTCAAAAATGTATAACTCGATAAAATTTAGTTGAAAGTTACTAATATTACTGTTAAAATAAAATCGTTGTGGCAGGCATCAAAATGAGCCTGACAAATTCTTAAAAAATATAAAAACAAAGGACCGGCATCCTGACAAGGAGCTGGAGCGGAGGTGTATTTATGTTTAAGGAAAATTTACAAGTAAGAAAAATTACAATCATAGGAATGTTGGGAGCAATATCTGTAGTATTAGGAATGACTCCACTAGGATTTATACCGGTTGGGACTGTTAATGCAACTATAATGCACATACCGGTAATAATAGGGGGTATATTAGAAGGTCCTATAGCAGGAATGTTGGTAGGTTTAATATTTGGAATATTTAGTTTAATAAGAAGTATAACAACACCTACTCCTGTATCGTTTGTATTTTGGAATCCTTTAGTTTCTATAGTTCCAAGAATACTTATAGGACTTGTAGCTTATTATGTTTATACTACAGCAAAAAAAATCATAAAAAATGAAACATTATCTGTTGCTATATCGGCAATATTAGGTACTCTTACTAATACGGTTGGAGTACTTTCAATGATATATATACTATATGGAACAAAATTTGTGGAAAAGCTAGGATTAGACCCATCAAGTGCTGGAAAAGTTATATTTGGAATAGGAGTAACCAACGGAATACCTGAGATGATAGTTTCAGCATTAATTGTTACAGGTGTAGTGAAAGGACTTAAATTGACCAAAAGATAAGAAAGAAGGTTAAAGAATGTTATTAGTATTTGATGTTGGAAATACAAATATTGTAGTAGGTGTGTATAAAGACAAAAAACTTATAAAAGACTGGAGAATAAGTACAGACAAAGATAAAACATCTGATGAATATGGGATGCTTATAAAACAGTTATTTATATATGAAGGATTAGACTTAAATCTAGTGGAAGATGTAATAATATCTTCAGTAGTTCCTAATGTAATGCATTCTTTAGAAAACTTTTCATTAAAATACTGCAAAAAAGAACCTATTGTAGTAGGCCCTGGAATAAAGACAGGTATAAATATAAAATATGATAATCCAAAACAAGTAGGAGCAGATAGAATAGTAAATGCTGTTGCTGCATATGATAAATATAAAGGCCCTATAATAGTTGTAGATTTTGGAACTGCCACAACATTTTGCGCAATATCTAAAAAAGGAGAATACCTTGGAGGAACAATAGCTCCGGGTATAAAAATTTCAAGTGAAGCACTGTTTCAGAAAGCATCTAAGCTTCCTAGAGTAGAACTTGTAAAACCAGATATGGTAATATGCAAAAACACAGTTTCAGCTATGCAAGCTGGAATAATATATGGGTATGCAGGTCTTGTAGATAATATAGTTGAACTTATGAAAAAAGAGCTAAAAAGCAGTAATGTCAAAGTTATAGCAACAGGAGGACTTGCTAGCCTTATATATACAGAAAGCAAAACAATAGATCATGTAGACAAGTACTTGACATTAGAAGGATTAAGACTTATATATGAAATGAACAGAGAATAAAGCCAAGGCAGATGCCTGGCTTTTTTCTTGAAAGAAGGTGAAAATATGAAAATAGGAAATGTTTTAATAGAAAATAATGTGTTTTTAGCCCCTATGGCGGGAGTTACAGATCTTTCATTTAGACTTTTGTGTAAAGAAATGGGATGTGGACTTTTATATACAGAAATGATAAATGCAAAGGCTCTTTGTTATGGAGATGAAAAAACAAAATCTATGATTAAAATAGACAAAAGAGAGCATCCTATAGCTATACAAATATTTGGATCAGAAGTGGAATTTATGGCAAAGGCTGCGTATATATTAAATGAATATGACAATGAAATATTAGATATAAATATGGGTTGTCCAGCTCCTAAAGTAGTTAAAAATGGAGACGGATCAGCACTTATGAAAAGACCTGATTTAGTAGAAAAAATATTAAAAGAAGTTGTTAAAAACTCACAAAAACCTGTAACTGTAAAAATAAGAAAAGGTTGGGATGAAAACAGTGTAAATGCTGTTGAAATTGCAAAGATAGCAGAAAGTTGTGGAGTAAGTGCTATAGCTGTACATGGTAGAACTAGAGAGCAGTTTTATTCAGGAAAAGCTGACTGGGATATAATAAGAAAGGTAAAACAATCAGTTAGTATACCTGTTATAGGAAATGGAGATATATTTGAAGCAGAAGATGCACTAGATATGATAAATCAAACAAATTGTGATGCAGTTATGATAGGAAGAGGAGCACAAGGTAATCCGTGGATATTTAAAAGAGTTTCACACTATTTAAAAACTAATGAGCTACTGAAAAAGCCTTCAGCAGAAGAAGTGATTCAAACAGCTATAAAGCATCTTCAAATGGATATAAAAGAAAAAGGAGAATATGTAGGAATAAGAGAAATGAGAAAACATATAGGTTGGTACTTAAAAGGACTTAAAGGATCAGCTAAGCTTAGAGATGAAATAAATAGGATAACAGAATACGATAAAGTGTTAGAAAAACTTTACTCATATCTAAACCAATCCTTGACAGATGATAAATAGTAACTTATAATATAGCGAATAAAATTATAAAAAGTTTTTTATATTGAGGAGTGATGGGAATGGAAAATAAAAAGCAGGTATTATTGACTGAAGAAGGATATAAAAAAATAGAAAATGAACTTGAATTTTTAAAGAGTGTTAGAAGAAAAGAAGTTGCAGAAAGAATAAAGGTTGCTATATCTTTTGGAGATATATCAGAAAACTCTGAGTACGATGAAGCTAAAAATGAACAAGCACAGCTTGAAGAAAGAATATTAAAACTTGAGAATATGCTTAGAAATGCTGTAATAATAGATGAAGAAAACATAGACTCAAGTGTAGTTACTATAGGATCAACAGTAAAAGTTAAAGATTTAGATTATGATGAAGAGGTAGAATATACAATGGTTGGTGCTGCAGAGGCAGATCCTTATGAATTCAAAATTTCAAATGAATCACCTGTAGGAAAAGCTCTTCTTAATAGAAAAGTAGGTGAAATAGTTGAAGTGCAAGTTCCAGATGGAACTATAAAATTTGAAATACTAGATATAAAAAGACAAACTGGAGGGAGAAAATGATAAAAGAAGAACAAAATTTAAATGAAATGCTAAAGATAAGAAGAGAGAAATTATCTAAGTTACAACAGATGGGAAAAGACCCGTTCAAAATAGAAAAATACGATGTATCTCATTATAGCACAGATATAAAAGAAAATTTTGATCAGCTACAAGGACAACAAGTTTCTATAGCTGGTCGTATAATGAGTAAAAGAATTCAAGGTAAGGCTGGATTTATAGATATTCAAGACCAAGAAGGAAGAATCCAGTCATATGTAAGAAAAGATAGATTAGATGAACAAGAATATGAATTATTTGTTACATATGACATAGGAGATATAGTAGGAATAAAAGGAGAGGTATTTAAAACTCAAAAAGGAGAAATATCAGTAAAGGCAAATCAAGTTACTTTACTTTGTAAATCTCTTCAAATCCTACCAGAAAAATGGCATGGTTTAAAAGATCCAGATTTAAGATACAGACAAAGATATGTTGATCTTATAGTAAATCCTCAAGTTAAAAATACATTTTTAATAAGAAATAAAGCAATAAAAGCGATTAGAGAATACTTAGATGAAAGAGGTTTTATAGAAGTAGATACTCCTATATTAAATACAATAGCAGGTGGTGCTTCTGCAAGACCATTTATAACTCATCATAATACTTTAGATATAGATATGTATCTAAGAATAGCTAATGAACTATACCTTAAAAGACTAATAGTAGGTGGTTTTGATAAAGTTTATGAAATGGGAAGAATGTTTAGAAACGAAGGTATGTCTATAAAGCATAATCCAGAGTATACAGCTATAGAACTTTATCAAGCTTATGCAGATTACGAAGAGATGATGAAAATTACAGAAAATATAGTAGCTTATATGGCACAAAAAGCTTTAGGAACAACGAAAATAAATTATCAAGGAAAAGAAATAGATCTTACTCCACCTTGGAATAGAATGAGCATGCAAGAAGCAGTTAAAAAATATGCAGGAGTAGATTTTGATACCATAAAAACTGATGAAGAAGCACTAGAAGTAGCAAAACAAAAAAATATAGAAATAACTCCAGGTATGAAAAGAGGACATGTTATAAATGCTTTATTTGAAGAATATGCTGAAAAGCACCTTGTTCAACCAACATTTATAACACATCATCCAGTAGAAGTATCACCTTTAGCTAAGCGTAACCCAGATGACCCTACTATAACTAATAGATTTGAAGCGTTTGTAAATACTTGGGAAATAGCTAATGCTTTCTCAGAGCTTAACGATCCAATAGATCAAAGAGAAAGATTTATGGAGCAATTAAGACAAAGAGAGCTAGGAGATGAAGAAGCTCAAATGCTTGATGAAGATTTCCTAAATGCACTAGAAGTAGGTCTTCCTCCTACGGGTGGACTTGGAATAGGTGTTGATAGAGTTATGATGCTTTTAACAGACTCACCATCTATAAGAGATGTAATACTTTTCCCTACTATGAAACCTATAGTTGAAGAATAACAAAAAGACCTAGAGATATCTCTAGGTCTTTTTTGATACAAAAAAGAGGAAAAATAGGTACAAAGTAGAATACAAAAAAGAATTAGATTAATATAGACTAAAGATAGTTGACTTTTTGTCAAATAAATCTATAATTAAGTTTGTAGCTACATTAAGGCACATAGGGGGATAATTGGAATGATATTAAATTGGATATGTTTTATTTCTATACTTGCTCTTATAGGACAAGTTATGATGTACCTATACATGAGCGCAATCGCAGATATGAATAAAACTAAAGTTAAGAAAAAAGTTACAAGACCAAGCTATCAAGAGCAATATACATACCAAAAAATTGCAAAATAATTTTTTTAAAAAAGTTGTTGACATAGATTGATTAACATGATATATTATTACTTGTCGATGAGATGAGAAAAAACTTGTTGACAGAAACAGATAAATGATATACAATAGACAACATAGTCTTAAATGAACTTTGAAAATTAAACAGCAGGTAATTAAGCCAGTTACTAAATATAAAAGTTATATTTGAGAGTTTGATCCTGGCTCAGGATGAACGCTGGCGGCGTGCCTAACACATGCAAGTCGAGCGGAGGCAATGCTTAACATTGAGTATTTATCTGAAAAGATTATCAGCTAGCCGCGTCAAGCACGCGATAGCGAGCTTTACGCAAAATAAAGCATAACACATGATGAGTATTGAATGTTAAGTATTGCCTCAGCGGCGGACGGGTGAGTAACGCGTGGGTAACCTGCCCTGTACACTTGGATAACACACCGAAAGGTGTGCTAATACAAGATGATATCAAAGGAAGGCATCTTCTTTTGATCAAAGCTTTTGCGGTACAGGATGGGCCCGCGTCCCATTAGCTAGTTGGTGGGGTAACGGCCTACCAAGGCGACGATGGGTAGCCGACCTGAGAGGGTGATCGGCCACACTGGAACTGAGACACGGTCCAGACTCCTACGGGAGGCAGCAGTGGGGAATATTGCACAATGGGCGAAAGCCTGATGCAGCAACGCCGCGTGAACGATGAAGGCCTTCGGGTCGTAAAGTTCTGTCCTTGAGGAAGAATTCTGACGGTACTCAAGGAGGAAGCCCCGGCTAACTACGTGCCAGCAGCCGCGGTAATACGTAGGGGGCTAGCGTTATCCGGAATTACTGGGCGTAAAGGGTGCGTAGGCGGCCCTTCAAGTCAGAGGTGAAAGGCTACGGCTCAACCGTAGTAAGCCTTTGAAACTGTTGGGCTTGAGTGCAGGAGAGGAGAGTGGAATTCCCAGTGTAGCGGTGAAATGCGTAGATATTGGGAGGAACACCAGTTGCGAAGGCGGCTCTCTGGACTGCAACTGACGCTGAGGCACGAAAGCGTGGGGAGCAAACAGGATTAGATACCCTGGTAGTCCACGCTGTAAACGATGAGTGCTAGGTGTCGGGAGTTACCCCTCTCGGTGCCGTAGTTAACGCATTAAGCACTCCGCCTGGGGAGTACGCTCGCAAGAGTGAAACTCAAAGGAATTGACGGGGACCCGCACAAGCAGCGGAGCATGTGGTTTAATTCGAAGCAACGCGAAGAACCTTACCTAGGCTTGACATCCCTTAGGCAGCTCCTTAATCGGAGCCTTCCCTTCGGGGACTGAGGTGACAGGTGGTGCATGGTTGTCGTCAGCTCGTGTCGTGAGATGTTGGGTTAAGTCCCGCAACGAGCGCAACCCTTACTTTTAGTTGCCAGCATTAAGTTGGGCACTCTAAAGGGACTGCCGAGGATAACTCGGAGGAAGGTGGGGATGACGTCAAATCATCATGCCCCTTATGCCTAGGGCTACACACGTGCTACAATGGCCAGTACAGAGGGCTGCAAGGTCGTGAGGCTGAGCTAATCCCTTAAAGCTGGTCTCAGTTCGGATTGCAGGCTGAAACTCGCCTGCATGAAGCTGGAGTTGCTAGTAATCGCGGATCAGAATGCCGCGGTGAATACGTTCCCGGGTCTTGTACACACCGCCCGTCACACCATGGGAGTCGGGGGCACCCGAAGTCAGCTACCTAACCGCAAGGAGGGGGCTGCCGAAGGTGAAATCGATGACTGGGGTGAAGTCGTAACAAGGTAGCCGTATCGGAAGGTGCGGCTGGATCACCTCCTTTCTAAGGAGTTTTACCTGCTGTTTAGTTTTCAGCGTTCATTGCTGAAAACGTGGGGATGTAGCTCAGCTGGGAGAGCACCTGCCTTGCACGCAGGGGGTCAGGAGTTCGATCCTCCTCATCTCCACCAATTAGCACTTAGTTAAAGTGCTTTAGCACTTTGAAAATTGCATAGCATTATAGCTGGTCAAGTTATTAAGGGCGCAGGGCGGATGCCTTGGCACCAAGAGCCGATGAAGGACGTGGTAAGCTGCGATAAGCTTCGGGGAGGTGCAAGCAACCTTTGATCCGGAGATTTCCGAATGGGGAAACCCACCTAGAGTAATGTCTAGGTATCCTTAGATGAATACATAGTCTAAGGAGGGGAACCAGGGGAACTGAAACATCTAAGTACCCTGAGGAAGAGAAAGAAAATTCGATTCCCTAAGTAGCGGCGAGCGAAAGGGGATTAGCCCAAACCTATAAAGCTTCGCTTTGTAGGGGTTGCGGATATGCTCTTTAGAAAGTTAGTAGTGTAGTCGAAGAGGTTTGGAAAGGCCCACCACAGAAGGTAACAGTCCTGTAGATTAAACACGAAACCTTTTGAGCATACTCCAGAGTACCACGGGACACGTGAAACCCTGTGGGAAGCAGGGGGGACCACCCCCCAAGGCTAAATACTACTTGGTGACCGATAGCGCATAGTACCGTGAGGGAAAGGTGAAAAGAACCCCGGGAGGGGAGTGAAATAGAACCTGAAACCCTGTGCCTACAAGCTGTGGAAGCACATTTTTAGTGTGACCGCGTACTTTTTGTAGAACGGGCCAACGAGTTACGGTAAGTAGCAAGGTTAAGGACTTAAGGTCTGGAGCCGCAGCGAAAGCGAGTCTTAAATGGGCGTTTTAGTTACTTGCCGTAGACCCGAAACCAGGCGACCTACCCATGGACAGGATGAAGCGAAAGTAAAATTTCGTGGAGGTCCGAACCCACGCACGTTGAAAAGTGCGGGGATGAGCTGTGGGTAGCGGTGAAATTCCAATCGAGCTTGGAGATAGCTGGTTCTCCCCGAAATAGCTTTAGGGCTAGCCTCGAGCTTAGAGAAAAGGAGGTAGAGCACTGACTGTCCTAGGGGCCCTTTGGGTTACCGAAGACTATCAAACTCCGAATGCCTTATTCTTTTGCTCGGGAGTCAGACTATGGGTGATAAGATTCATAGTCAAGAGGGAAACAGCCCAGACCGTCAGCTAAGGTCCCTAAGTATGAGTTAAGTGGAAAAGGATGTGGGATTGCACAGACAACCAGGATGTTGGCTTAGAAGCAGCCATTCATTTAAAGAGTGCGTAATAGCTCACTGGTCGAGTGATCCTGCGCCGAAAATTACCGGGGCTAAAACTCATCACCGAAGCTACGGCATCCGTAAGGATGGGTAGGGGAGCATTCTCTAAGGGCTGAAGCTAAACCGTAAGGATTAGTGGACTTTAGAGAAGAGAGAATGTTGGCATGAGTAGCGAGACGTGGGTGAGAATCCCACGGGCCGAAAACCTAAGGTTTCCTGAGGAAGGTTCGTCCGCTCAGGGTTAGTCGGGACCTAAGCCGAGGCCAATTGGCGTAGGCGATGGACAACAGGTTGAGATTCCTGTACCACCAATTACCGTTTGAGGGATGGGATGACGCAGAAGGATAGGCTATCCTACCGCTGGTCGCGTAGGTCCAAGCATCAAGGGAGTTAAGATAGGCAAATCCGTCTTAACATATCCTAAGGTGTGATGGGGAGCGAATTTAAGTAGCGAAGTAGCTGATTTCATGCTGCCAAGAAAAGTCTCTACCGAGGTAAGAGGTGCCCGTACCGCAAACCGACACAGGTAGGTGAGGAGAGAATCCTAAGGCCAGCGAGGGAACCCTTGTTAAGGAACTCGGCAAAATGACCCCGTAACTTCGGGAGAAGGGGTGCCTCGTTAGGGTGTATGCCCGAGGAGGCCGCAGAGAATAGGCCCAAGCGACTGTTTACCAAAAACACAGGTCTCTGCTAAATCGAAAGATGATGTATAGGGGCTGACGCCTGCCCGGTGCTGGAAGGTTAAGGGGATGTGTTAGCTTTTGCGAAGCACTGAACTTAAGCCCCAGTAAACGGCGGCCGTAACTATAACGGTCCTAAGGTAGCGAAATTCCTTGTCGGGTAAGTTCCGACCCGCACGAAAGGCGTAACGATTTGGGCACTGTCTCAACAAGGGACTCGGTGAAATTGTAATTCCAGTGAAGATGCTGGATACCTGCGACAGGACGGAAAGACCCCATGGAGCTTTACTGTAGCTTGACATTGGATCTTGATACTACATGTACAGGATAGGTGGGAGGCCAAGAAGCCGGGACGCCAGTTTCGGTGGAGCCATCCTTGGGATACCACCCTTGTAGTATTGGGATTCTAACCACAGGCCGTGAATCCGGTCTTGGGACACTGTCAGGTGGGCAGTTTGACTGGGGCGGTCGCCTCCTAAAAAGTAACGGAGGCGCCCAAAGGTTCCCTCAGCACGGTCGGAAATCGTGCATAGAGTGTAAAGGCAAAAGGGAGCTTGATTGCAAGACATACAGGTCGAGCAAGGACGAAAGTCGGGCTTAGTGATCCGGTGGTACCGAGTGGAAGGGCCATCGCTCAACGGATAAAAGCTACCCTGGGGATAACAGGCTGATCTCCCCCAAGAGTCCACATCGACGGGGAGGTTTGGCACCTCGATGTCGGCTCATCACATCCTGGGGCTGTAGTAGGTCCCAAGGGTTGGGCTGTTCGCCCATTAAAGTGGTACGCGAGCTGGGTTCAGAACGTCGTGAGACAGTTCGGTCCCTATCCGTCGCAGGCGTAGGAAATTTGAGAGGAGCTGTCCTTAGTACGAGAGGACCGGGATGGACATACCTCTGGTGCACCAGTTGTCACGCCAGTGGCACAGCTGGGTAGCTATGTATGGACTGGATAAGCGCTGAAAGCATCTAAGTGCGAAGCCACCCTCAAGATAAGATTTCCCACTTTTTAAGGTAAGACCCCAAGAAGACTACTTGGTTGATAGGCTCAAGGTGTAAGCGCAGCAATGTGTTTAGCTTATGAGTACTAATAGGTCGAGGACTTGACCAAAAATGCTATGCAGTTTTGAAAGTGCTAATATATTATGTGGTTACTATAGCAAGGAGGATACACCTGTTCCCATTCCGAACACAGAAGTTAAGCTCCTTTGCGCCGATGGTACTTGGAGGGAAGCCTCCTGGGAGAGTAGGACGTAGCCACATATTTTTTTTAGAAAATATTAGTGGAAAAGTCTGCATCTTTATCTTAAAATAAGGATGCAGACTTTTTTTATAATACATATACATATATAAAAAATAGGAGGTAAATATGAAAAAGGGTGTAGCAGTATTGAAAGCAAAATAGAAAAAGCAAGGAGTTTAACTGAAAAAGGAAAATATGATGAGGCTATTAAAATATACAAAGAAATAATAAATGAAGAGCCTGGATTTGATAAGCCTTATATTGAATTATCAAATATATATAAAGTTAAGGGATTTTTGAATTTGATAGAAGATACCTTAAAAGATGGAATAGAAAATAATATTTATATCAAATGAACAGGTAAGTAGTATATTTTTCAATGATGGTACACAAGTTCTTGGAATAAATCTTGAAGCAGATTATGATTCTATCATATCAAAATTAGGAAAACCACTTAAAGAGTGGGACGATAATGAGTCAGATTTTACAGGGTACACTTTATTATATGAAATAGGAGATTATACATTATACTTTAGGGATTCTGAAAAAAACAACAAATATTATCTTCAGGTGAAAAA